>CAVVES010000020.1:0-133767 GCA_963747225.1 uncultured beta proteobacterium
GACTCAAAGCGGAAGTTCAGGGCTGCCAAAAGGCGACGCACGAATTCGAGGAAGCAAACGTTCAACGGCCGCGGTGAGCGGCCGGGTGCGAGCAACGGGGGGGCGCCCGGTCCGACGCTCGACTGCGATGTTAGCCGGTGCGCCCATGCGACCGTCGCGAAGCTCAAGGATCCCTGTTCTGAGTCCGCTCATGCTCGACACACGCACTTTCGCAGTGGAACCAGTCGGGAGATGCCGTTCGCCTGACGCTGTTTCCGTTCTGTTTCGCAGCGGGCGTGTCAGTTTCCCGGGCCTAATTCCATCACCTCGGCGTATTCCTCTGGAGTATGAATGTTGCCGCCGACGATGGCGAACCCGTCCAACGTCGGGGTGCCGACGCCGGCAGCGAAGCTCGCGTCCGCCGCGCCGCCGCTGCCCTCGAGCGTAAGGTTGCGGTCCAGTTCGCCATATATCGCCTGGGCGCGGACCGCTAGGGCATCCGACCGCGCGTTCTTCGGCATCGGCGGGAAGGTGCGCGTGACACTGGTCTTGACCTCGGTGTCGGGGATCAGCTTGTTCGCGGAAATTCTCGCCATGTCCTTCTCGACCCGGTCGAATTCCTCGACACTCCGAGCGCGCACGTCGGCTTCGGCAACGGCGTGATCCGGGATAACGTTTTTGCGGTCGCCTGCTTTCAACACCGTAAAGTTGACAGTGGTCTGCTTTTTCTTGTCGCCGACCTTGCCGAGCTGCAGAACCTGGTGAGCAAGCTCCACCGCCGCGTTGCGACCGCTATCGGGTGCGACCCCCGCATGGGCCGACTTCCCCTTGACCTCCACCTGGGCCGTGCCACTGCCCTTGCGCCAGATCACCAGACGGTCCCCGGGCCGGCCGGGTTCGAGGTTGAGCGCGACATCGTGCTCCTTCGCGAGTTTCTCGATCAATGCGCGTGAGCCGGTGGAACCGGTCTCCTCGTTGCTATTCAGCATAAGCGTGATCTGGCCGAAGTCCTTGAAGTTCATCCGTTGCACGATTCTCAGGGCACAGAGTGCCGCGACGATCCCGGACTTGTCGTCCGCGACGCCCGGACCGTAGGCGCGACTGTCTTTGATGCGGAACGGACGCGCAGCGGCGGTACCTTCCGCGAACACCGTGTCCATGTGGGCGATCAGGAGAATTCGCCCCTTGCCGGTCCCGGTCAGGCTCGCCACCACGTTGTTGCCGGCGGCAGGGGTAGCAGGGAAGGTCTCCACGCGAGCCCCGACCTTCTTGAGCTCTCCGATCACGATCTCATTGACCTGATTCAGGCCTTTCTCGTAACCGGTGCCGGAATCGATATTGACCAGGCGCTCCAGCAGCTTCAGCGCGTCGTCCTTGCATTGCTCGGCGCCTTCGTAGACCTGCTGGTTTCGCTCGGCGGCTAACGCGGCAAGGGCAGTGCACAATGAGAGACCCAGGATCACATTCAGCGTGCGGACGAACCGGACAGACGCGCCACGCATCATGATTGTTCCTCCTCGTTGGCTCCTCGCGACCTACATACAACGAATCGCTGCGCGTTACAAGCGCAGAGACCCGGGAAGTCGGAACGCCGCGCGCATCCTCCATCTGGCCTACCCTAAATTCCTGCTCACGGTGAGAAAGTCCTCCTCGCACACGACGGTATGCGCCTTGCCGACGAGCTTTAGCCCAACTTTATGGGCCGTATCGGCGGATCCGCTTGAAACGACGGTCCGCTTTCGGGATGCCCGGTGAACGACCGGTCGTGACCGCTTGCAGGCCTTTCGGAAAACCATTCGACTCCCTGTCACATCGGTCGAGGCGCGATACGGCACATGCGTTGAGCGCGCTCCGGTCAGCAATAAACCATTTCCAGCTTTTCATGTGTGTACGTAGTGTGCGGCACACCCCTTGCACCAGTTGCTTCCTCCCGCCTCCAGGAGTTCACCATGCGTCCGCTTTCCGGTTCGATCGTCGCCTTGCTCTTCTGCGCCGCCACCGCGGCGGCCCAGGATCCCGTACGGGAAGGTCTGTGGGAGATCAGCATTCAAGGTCAGATCGGCGGGCAGCCGATCTCCAGCACACCGCTGGTCGTGCGCCAGTGCATCGACCAGCAGAGCGCCCAGGATCTGATGACCAAGCTGACCGGCGCGGCAGACGGATGCCAGATATCGGACTTGCACAGGGAGGGCAGCCTCACGCGCTGGAGCCTCAAGTGTACCGGTCAGGTCGAAGCATCCGGGAAAGGTGAAGTGACGGCAAACGGCAACGGGTTCGATGGCATCCTCGACCTGATGGTCGGCATGGGTGGCCAGAGCGTTCCCATGCAGCAGACATACAGCGCACGCTGGGTGGGCGCTTGCAAGTAGCGGATCAATGGGCGCGTTCGACCCCAAGCCGCCTGATGACAATCGAAAGTGGTACGGCAGCTTTCTGATCACCAAGTTGCCGGTCGCCGACGGTTATGTTGGAGATGAGTTCGGCCTAAGCGACCACACGGGTAATCAGTGATTTGTAGGTTTGTCTCAACGTTTAGTGTCTATTAGTTGAAGCCTACTTCAGTGTCTATGCTGCGCAATCTACTATTTCGCTTTGTGCGGCAAGCCTGACGAACGTCGGCGTCCTTGGCGTTGCTGCAATTGACGTCACCGTTCGTTCTTGTTGGCCTTCACTCGAAGACATTCGTCCCGGTTTTTGTTTTTTACGTCGCTGCAATTGATGTTGTTGGAGTTATTGTTGTTGGCCTTCGCCCGGATACATTCGTCCTGGTTTTTGTTTTTTACGTCACTGCAGTTAATCTTGGCAAAGGCCGTGGCAGAGAGCCCAAGGGTCAGGGCGAGTGCAATCAGTAGCGGTCTCAGGGTTGACATGGAACCTCCTTCGAAAGATGGAAAGAGCGGAAATTTATTCTAGCAGCTGGTGCTTGCGATGCAACTGAAATGACTGAGTGCTGATGCCGTCAATGGTGGCTTTCAGATCAGATAGCTGGGGGGTGTCAGGAATTCTGTGTGTGAGCCGGTGGATGAAATCACTCGCTCAACACGAATCGTTCTTCAAACTGGATGGCCAATTGTGCCTTGGCAGCATGCCACGAGATCGGTGGGTTCTTCCACTTCTCGGCGACGTTGCGCAGGGCGAGCCAGACTAACTTGATGGCGGCCTGATCGGTCGGAAAATGCCCCTTGTTGCGCACGGCCTTGCGCACCGAGGCATTCAGCGACTCGATCGCATTCGTCGTGTAGATAATCTTGCGCACTTCAGTGGGGAACGCAAAAAAGGGGATGACCGCTTCCCAGTTGCGCCGCCAGCTCTGGGCGATCGCGGCGTACTTGCGCCCCCACGGTCCCTGGTCAAAGGTATCGAGTTCGACGGCTGCTGCCTCGGCGTTCTCGGCGCGGTACACGGGCTTGAGCGCAGCGGCGATCGCCTTACGCTCCTTCCACGAGGCGAACCGCATCGAATAGCGGATCAGGTGCACGATGCAGGTCTGTACGACGGTGTCCGGGAACACGGCGCTGATCGCCTCCGGGAAGCCCTTGAGACCGTCGACCACGGCGATCAGGATGTCCTG
This sequence comes from uncultured beta proteobacterium, assembly GCA_963747225.1. Taxonomy (GTDB): domain Bacteria; phylum Pseudomonadota; class Gammaproteobacteria; order Burkholderiales; family JAEUMW01; genus JAEUMW01. The sequence continues at coordinate 3,551 of CAVVES010000020.1, forward strand.
GGTGCCGCGGCCGCGAATCTCGTTCATCACCCGCAGCCAGAACTTGGCCCCTTCGCTGTGCTCGATCCACAGCCCGAGAACCTCCTTGTGACCGGAGGCACGCATGCCGATCGCTAGATACACGGCCTTATTCTTCACCAGGCCTTCGTCGCGGATCTTCACCCGCAGCGCATCGAAGAACACGATGGCATAGCTCGCCTCGAGCGGGCGGGCCTGCCAGGCGCTCACCTCGTCGATCACCGAGTCGGTCACCGCCGAGACCAGATCGGGCGAGATCTCGATGCCGTAGAGCTCTCGGACGTAGGCCTGGATGTCCCGCGTACTTACACCACGAGCGTAGAGCGCGATGATCTTGTCGTCGAAACCAGGAAAGCGTCGGCGGTACTTGCCAATCAGGGCCGGGTCGAACCGACCGTGCCGGTCGCGCGGAATCGACAGCTCGAGCGAGCCTTCCGGGGTCAGCACCGTCTTGCCACTTGTGCCGTTGCGATGGTTGCGCAGCCCCGCTTCGGCCTCGTTCGCCAGATGCACGTCCATCTCGGCGTTGAGCATCCGTTCGGCCAGCGCCCTCTTCAGATCGCCGATCAGACCACCGGAATCAAGCACCGTCTTCGGGTCACGCCCGGCCAGCAGCTGGTCCAGCAGCTCCTTGGAAAATCTTTCTGCGTCGTTCTTCGCCATACAATCCTCCGTCCCTCGCGGGCAGTGTATGGCTCAACACACAGAAAATCAGACAGTCCCGATAGCTGCCATTCGCTCGAATTATTTTTACCTACTCGAACGTCTCTCCGTGGCCGTGAACCGCCTGACCGCCCATGCGTCGCAGAACGACCCAACGCAGCCACAGGATCTTCAAGGAAAGCGGACAGTCAACGTGCCGGATCAGGCGCGGCTATTTTGCGTCGCCCGCATCCGGCTTGTTGGCTGGCAATATTCCGAGCCATCTTGGGTTCGGCCCCCCAGACCGCGGCCATCGAAGAGCACCTTCCTCACCTTGTGCCGCATCTCCAGAAAGGTCCTTTTAGCCTCGCCTAACGAAAACTCACCCACGGCATCTACTCTTAGAGAGCCTGATTCAGGGCATACCTTCAGTTTCATGCTCATCTGACGCCAGCCTCCAGAAGCAATTTCGCTCCTGCTTTTGTGCTTAGCGAACCATAGCCGACCAACAAGTTGCAAGAGATGGCGATCGCTGCCATCAGCCCCCATGCCGCAGTTGGGATTCGGTTCCACCGCGCTGCCTGGGTGTATCCCGGCGAGCAAAACGTCGTTCATACCCGCAACGGCCAAGGCGGCAATGGGTGTCGGCTGCGCACTACTCCAGGAACCGAACGCGGCCTGTGTCGAGGTCATACAACGCTCCCACCAGCTCGATCTCGCCCCGCGCCGCGCGGGCCTTCCCTTCCGGCGATTCGAGCAGTTTCCGCATGGTCCAGCGCACGTTGGCTTCCACTGCCGCGCTGAGTAGTGCCTCGGGAGGCAACGTCGGGTCGAGACTGTCCAAGGCGGGGAGGATGTTCTCCAGCAGCACTGCGATGCGGCTCTTCTGCCGGGCGCGGTGGAACTTCGAGGCAATCGCAGCCTTCACCGCCCCGCAACCCTCGTGCCCCAGGATGACGAACAGGGGCGTGTGAAGGTGCACGCCGGCGTACTGCAGTGTCCCCATGATCGAGGGACCGAGGACGTTTCCTGCCACTCTTACCACGAACAACTCGCCGAATCCGGCGTCGAACACGAGTTCCGGCGGCACCCGGCTGTCGCTGCACCCGAGAACGGTGGCGTAGGGTTGCTGGCCCTGGGCGAGGTCCGCCAGAACTTCCTTTTGGGCCGTAGGGAAACGCGCGTGGCCGCTCACGAAACGCGCATTACCTTCTTTCAGGCGCCTGAGTGCCTCTTCCGCGGTGTAGGCGGGCTGGTAGTCGGCTGTCATGATCTGCTGTTGCCTCGGAGTTCGGCCATCGGCGGATTGATAGAGGACTTGCGCTCGCATCCTGCTCCTTGCAAACCGTCGTCGCTCGCATGCTCGGCTCGTCCATGCCGATGGTCACGTGGTCATCACTATGGAAACGTGCCGACGATGAACTCTACATTCCAACGCCGACATCGGGAAGCACGGCATTTCCGCACGGTCTCCCAGTCCAGAGCCTTTCGAAATGTCCGCTTCCTGGCGATTCTGGCGGTACCGCCGACCGACCGGTTTTGGCCGGTCAGCGACCGTCTGGTTCGGCGGTCGCGACCAGCCCGGCGAGATTACACCTCAGTTTGCTCGGCGATCTCCAGCGCGTCGTCGACCTCGATTCCGAGGTATCTGACGGTGCTTTCGAGCTTGGTGTGCCCGAGCAATAGCTGAACCGCCCGGAGATTCCTGGTCCGCCGGTAGATCAGCGTCGGTTTGGTACGGCGCAGCGAATGGGTGCCATAGGCCGCCGGGTCAAGCCCAATCGACCCCACCCAGGACCCGACGATCCGGGAATACTGCCGGGTCGAAAGATGCGGCGACTCCGACACGCGACTCGGAAAGAGGAACTGCTCCGGCTTCAGATGCGCCTCCTTGATCCAAGCCGCGACCGCTTCCCGCGTTTGCTCGGTGATCTCAAATTGCACCGGCCGCTGGGTCTTCTTCTGCATGACAATCGCGCGGGCGGCGACATGACTGCCCTGGACCACGTCGTGGACACGAAGCCCGACCAGATCGCACCCGCGCAACTTGCTGTCGATGGCGAGGTTGAACAGCGCGAGTTCCCGGGCTCGATGATCCAGTTGCAGTCGAATCCGGATGGCCCAGATCTCTTTCAGCTTCAGCGGTGGCTTCTGGCCGAGCGACTTGCCCTTGTTCCAAGGTATTGCACGTCCTGCGGTCTGAGTGGTGGTGTCCATGAACAGCTCCTCTGTTGAGGGAAAGGAGCTTCATGCTGATCCCACCCGACGGGCGCAAGTCGACCTATTGTGTTTGCAAGGACTTCCCTAGAGAGTCAAGCTTCATTGGTTGGGACGGACCAGTTGAAGGCGGCATGACGGTTGTAAGGTAATGGCTGCGAGCGCGACGTTAGACGAAGGAACAGACTGCGTCTTTGCAAACGGCCTTGTTGCGCAACCATGATGTGCGCGGGCCACGATATAAGCCGCTCGGGAGAACCCCATTTGAAATTCGGCGTAGCGCGGCAGCGGTGATCGCCGGTGCCGAGTGGAATGCTCGCCAACAGAATAGCCGGGCTTGTCTCTCGTTCGGTCTGACCTCGTCTCGCTATCGCGTGGAGCAGTTCTTCATCGATGGTTGATTGGGTTTATGCGGTGCCCGGGTGGAGTGGCTGGTTCATGGAGTGCCGTTGCCATGCCGAGCCATCGTAGCGTTCGTCCTTGGCGAGCATGGCCCAGAGGATGCGAGCATGCTTGTTGGCGATGGCAATCAAAGTCTTGTGGTAGCCCTTGCGAGCATAGAGCTCGATAACCCAGCGCTGTAACCGGTTGGCTCGTGAGGGCTCCGCGTTGATGGCTGACTGCAGCGTACTGCGGGCACCTTGAATCAGCAGGGTGCGCAGATAGACATTGCCGCGCACGCTGATCCGTCCCAGTCGTGTTTTACCGCCGGAGCTGTGCTGGCGCGGTACGAGGCCGAGCCAGGCGCCAAACTGGCGGCCGCTCTTGAAGACTTTGGCATCGGGAACAGTCGCGGCCAATGCGCTCGCGGTGACCGGGCCAACGCCGAGCAGCTCCCCCGCGCGCTGCGCTACAGGACTGTTCCTGGCGTGCGCCGCAATCTGCGCGTCACAGCGAGCAAGACGGGCATGCAGCGCTGCGAATTGCTCGCGCGCTTCCAGCAGCAGTGCATGCACCGGATCGGGAAGCCTGCTGTCTTCGGTCAGTTTAGGAAGCGCGGCCAAGAATCGATCAGCAGAGCGACCGATGACGACCCCGTATTCGGCGAGTAGCCCCCGCACCCGGTTCAACAGCGCCGTGCGTTCTTCCTTCCAGCCCTCGCGCACACTGTGCCACGCCAGAATGGCTTGCTGATCGACGGTCTTGATCGGAACGAAGCGCATCGTCGGTTGCCGGGAGGCGATGGCGATGGCCTCCGCATCCGCGGTGTCATTCTTGCCGCCTTTCCGGAACGGCACCACGAACTCAGCCGGGATGAGTCGTGCCGTGTGGCTGCGGGCGCTAAACCAGCGGCCCCAGTGATGCGCCGAACCACACGCCTCCATGGCCACATTGCTCGCTGGCAATTGGTCAGCCCACCGCTCGAACGCGTCGCGTCTGAGAACACGTCGTTCTACGACCGCACCGTGCACATCCAGCACGCATACCGCAATCACATCCTTTGCGAGATCAATGCCGACCGTAGGAACCTTTTCCACGACTTCCCCTCCTGTTCAGATTGAAGAACGTCAATCCTGGCACTCGATGCCGCGCAACTCCAACGTCGCTTCGGGACGGGGAAGTCCCTTACATTTGAAAAACTCGGTTTGGGTTCGGTGTTGCTGCGGCGCCGCGGTTGCGGAAGTTGGAATTTGGTGAAGTCGGAAGCACGGTCGTGGAGCTCGAGTGCCGCGCACCTGTCGTTATGCGGACGCCAGGGTTGCTTCAGGTCCTCTTGGCATCAGCCATTTCGCCATTCTTCGCAAATTCTGGGCGGTTGCCGCCAGCAAGAACTCGTCCTGCGCACCACTGAGACCACGTAGTCGCAGCTTGTCCAACTTCAGGATGCGCTTGAGATGGGCAAACAACATTTCCACCTTTTTGCGATCCTTGCGCGACTGTTGATACGCGGCCGTTGTGGCGATATGTCGGGCCACATCGCGCGCACTTTCATGAACGCTGCGGGTGATCTTGCGAAACGACGTATTCGGACAGCAACGGGCCTTCATCGGGCACAGCGCGCAGTCAAGCTCGCTTGACCGATAAATGATGGTGTCGGCTTTGGTGATGTGGGTGCGCGGATTCTTGAATGGGCGCCAGGCGCAGCGTAGCGCCTTGTGCGCGGGGCAGCGGTATTCGTTAGCCTGATCTATCCACTGAAAGGCGCCGCGCGAGAAGGTGCCGTCTTGGCGCTCTGATTTCTCCCAAACCGGCACATGGGGTTCGATCTGCTTCTCATCCACCAGCCAGCCAAGCATGGCGGCTGATCCGTAGTTGGTATCGCCAACCAAACGGGCCGGAGTCATGCCGAAATTCGTTTCGACCCGATCAATCATGGTTCGGGTCGCTTCGACTTCGGCTGCCTTGTTCACGGCGGAGGCTTCGACATCGACAATGATCCCCGCCTTCAGGTCGATCAGGTAGTTGGTTGAATAGGCGTAGAAAGCCGGCCCACCCGGTGCCGCGGTCCAGGTTGCAGCGGGATCGGTCAGCGAAATAGCCTGGGGCGTTGTGCCGGAACAGTTCTCTTCCTCCAGGCCCGCCAGATACTCGCGTACCGGCCGGGCGGCTGCCTCCGGATTGCCCCAGTCGATGGGCTCACACCCGGGAACCCCACGCTGGCGCTGCGCATCAGCCTTGATGATGCTGGCGTCGGTCGCAAAGCCTTCTCCACGAACCAGACCTTCGGTCATGCAGCGTTGCAGGACGCTCTCAAACAGATGGCGGAACGTGTCGCTCTCGCGGAAGCGGCCATGGCGGTTCTTGGAGAAGGTGGAGTGATCCGGCACCGGATGCTCCAGTCCCAACTGGCAAAACCAGCGATAGGCGAGGTTCAGATGGACTTCTTCACACAGGCGGCGTTCGGAACGAATGCCGAAGCAGTAGCCGATGATGAGCATGCGAATCATCAGTTCGGGGGCGATCGAAGGACGCCCCGTGTGGCTGTAGTAGCCCGCCAGATGCTGGTGCAGCTCGCTCAGGTCGAGGAAGTGGTCGATGCCGCGCAGCAGATGATCCTGAGGGACGTGGCTCTCAAGATTGAAGGAGTAGAACAAGCGCTCCTGAGCCTCTGCTTTCTGCCCCATCATCACCGCACCCCGGCATCAACATGCTATAAGCATACTGCACCAAGACCAGGCCAGCAGCAGAAGTTTTTCAAATGTAAGGGACTTCCCCGTCCCGAAGCGACGTTGGAGTTGCGCGGCATCGAGTGCCAGGATTGACGTTCTTCAATCTGAACAGGAGGGGAAGTCGTGGAAAAGGTTCCTACGGTCGGCATTGATCTCGCAAAGGATGTGATTGCGGTATGCGTGCTGGATGTGCACGGTGCGGTCGTAGAACGACGTGTTCTCAGACGCGACGCGTTCGAGCGGTGGGCTGACCAATTGCCAGCGAGCAATGTGGCCATGGAGGCGTGTGGTTCGGCGCATCACTGGGGCCGCTGGTTTAGCGCCCGCAGCCACACGGCACGACTCATCCCGGCTGAGTTCGTGGTGCCGTTCCGGAAAGGCGGCAAGAATGACACCGCGGATGCGGAGGCCATCGCCATCGCCTCCCGGCAACCGACGATGCGCTTCGTTCCGATCAAGACCGTCGATCAGCAAGCCATTCTGGCGTGGCACAGTGTGCGCGAGGGCTGGAAGGAAGAACGCACGGCGCTGTTGAACCGGGTGCGGGGGCTACTCGCCGAATACGGGGTCGTCATCGGTCGCTCTGCTGATCGATTCTTGGCCGCGCTTCCTAAACTGACCGAAGACAGCAGGCTTCCCGATCCGGTGCATGCACTGCTGCTGGAAGCGCGCGAGCAATTCGCAGCGCTGCATGCCCGTCTTGCTCGCTGTGACGCGCAGATTGCGGCGCACGCCAGGAACAGTCCTGTAGCGCAGCGCGCGGGGGAGCTGCTCGGCGTTGGCCCGGTCACCGCGAGCGCATTGGCCGCGACTGTTCCCGATGCCAAAGTCTTCAAGAGCGGCCGCCAGTTTGGCGCCTGGCTCGGCCTCGTACCGCGCCAGCACAGCTCCGGCGGTAAAACACGACTGGGACGGATCAGCGTGCGCGGCAATGTCTATCTGCGCACCCTGCTGATTCAAGGTGCCCGCAGTACGCTGCAGTCAGCCATCAACGCGGAGCCCTCACGAGCCAACCGGTTACAGCGCTGGGTTATCGAGCTCTATGCTCGCAAGGGCTACCACAAGACTTTGATTGCCATCGCCAACAAGCATGCTCGCATCCTCTGGGCCATGCTCGCCAAGGACGAACGCTACGATGGCTCGGCATGGCAACGGCACTCCATGAACCAGCCACTCCACCCGGGCACCGCATAAACCCAATCAACCATCGATGAAGAACTGCTCCACGCGATAGCGAGACGAGGTCAGACCGAACGAGAGACAAGCCCGGCTATTCTGTTGGCGAGCATTCCACTCGGCACCGGCGATCACCGCTGCCGCGCTACGCCGAATTTCAAATGGGGTTCTCCCGAGCGGCTTATATCGTGGCCCGCGCACATCATGGTTGCGCAACAAGGCCGTTTGCAAAGACGCAGTCTGTTCCTTCGTCTAACGTCGCGCTCGCAGCCATTACCTTACAACCGTCATGCCGCCTTCAACTGGTCCGTCCCAACCAATGAAGCTTGACTCTCTAGGGAAGTCCTTGCAAACACAATAGACTCAAAGCGGAAGTTCAGGGCTGCCAAAAGGCGACGCACGAATTCGAGGAAGCAGACATTCAAACGTTCTAGTGCAGCCGCCCGATCGCGAACAAGATACCAGGCCCGCGCCTTAGTGCCCCGCCGCGGTCTTCATATCCGGTAGCCGGTGGGCGATGCCCTTGTGGCAATCGATGCAGGTTTTCTCGCCGCTCGCAAGCGCGGTCGAGTGCTGGTTCTGGGCGCGCTGACTCTGGCGCGTGAAGTCCATCGACTCGAAGTTGTGGCAGTTGCGGCACTCGAGCGAGTCGTTGGCCTTCAGGCGCGCCCACTCGTGCTGCGCGAGTTCGAGGCGCTTGGCAACGAACTTCTCGCGCGTGTTGATGGTGCCGAAGACCTTGCCCCAGACTTCCTTCGAGGCCTGCATCTTGCGCGCGATCTTGTCGGTCCAGTGGTGCGGCACGTGGCAGTCGGGACAGGTCGCGCGCACGCCAGAGCGGTTGGTGTAGTGGATCGTGGGCTTCAGCTCCTGGAACACGTTGTCGCGCATTTCGTGGCACGAGGTGCAGAACGGCTCCGTGTTGGTGACCTCGAGGACGGTGTTGAAACGCGCCCCAGAAGACGATGCCGGCGATGAAGCCGCCATGCAAGCAGCCCCAGGCTGTAGATAGCGGCTCGGCGATATGAGCGTACGCCACCAGCCCAGCGACCGTGTCCGTGAGCCGTCATTCTGCTTCTTCCTTTCTTGGCGGCCGCCTCCGACCTTGTAGAAGTCCTCGAACGTGTTCTTCGACCGGCACCTTCGCGTCGGTCTGCACCACGTGGCACTGCAGGCAGAAGTAGCGGCGCGGCGAGATCTCGGCGCGCATGTTGCCGTCGCGATCCTGGTAGTGGGTGACGCTCACCATCGGCGCGTTGCTCTCCTCGACGCGGCTGCGTCCGTGGCAGCTCATGCACTTGTTGAAGTTGAGGTCGACCTGGTAGTTGTCGATCTGGTGCGGAATCAGCGGCGGCTGCATCGGATAGTTGCGCGCCTTCCGCTGGTCGTCGTTCACGATCTTGGGAAAAACCGGCGGCTTGGCCTCGTCGTCGAGAGGCGTGGGGCCGCGCAGGCCGTTCACGAGACCCGGAGAGGTCTGGGCCGCGGCGACGCTGGCGAAGGCAAATGCCGCGAGAGCGAGCGCGAAGCGGTTCATGATTCCTCCTCAAATCAGGCGCCAGGGACGGGTACGATCTTGCACGCGCACTTCTTGAAGTCTGTCTGCTTGGAGATCGGGTCGGTCGCATCGAGCGTCACCTTGTTGATGAGCTGCGATGCGTCGAACCACGGGACGAAGACCAGCCCGCGCGGTGGCTTATCTCGACCGCGTGTTTCGACCCGAGTGCGGATCTCTCCGCGCCGAGAAGCAACGCTCACCTCGGAGCCGCGGCGGACGCCCATCGCCTGCGCGTCGTCCGGATGCATGAAGACGACCGCATTGGGGAACGAGCGCTGCAGTTCCGGCACGCGCCCGGTCATCGAACCGGAGTGCCAGTGCTCCAGCACGCGGCCGGTCACGAGCCAGTACGGATATTCCTTGTCCGGCGACTCGCCCGCAGCCTCGTAGGGGAGCGCGATGATGTTGGCGCGGTGGTCCGGGTTACCGTAGAAGTCCCAGCCGCTGCCGGCCTTTGCGTAGGGGTCGGTACCTTCCTTGTAGCGCCACTTCGTTTCCTTGCCGTTCACGACCGGCCAGCGCAGCCCGCGCACCTGGTGGTAGTCGTCGAAGGGCGCGAGATCGTGGCCGTGGCCGCGCCCGAATTCGGCGTACTCCTCGAACAGTCCCTTCTGGATGTAGAACCCGAAAGCCTTGGCTTCGTCGTTCTCGTAGCCGGCTTCGATCTGCGAGTTCGGGAACTTGTCGACCTGGCCGTTCGTGAAGAGGATGTCGTAGAGCGTCTTGCCCTTGATCTCGGGCTTCTTCGCGATCAATTGCTCCGGCCAGACCTCGTCCACCTTGAAGCGTTTCGAGAACTCCACGAGCTGCCAGAGATCCGAGCGCGACTCGCCCGGCGCCTTCACGAGCTGGTGCCAGAACTGCGTGCGGCGCTCGGCGTTACCGTATGCGCCCTCCTTCTCCACCCACATCGCCGTGGGCAGAACGAGATCGGCGGCCTGTGCGGTGACCGTCGGATACGCATCGGACACGACGATGAAGTTGTCCAGATTGCGGTAGCCGGGCCAGCCTTCCTCGTTCATGTTGGCGGCGGCCTGCATGTTGTTGTTCACCTGAACCCAGTAGAAGTTGAGCTTGCCGTCCTTCAGCATGCGGTTCTGCTCGACCGCGTGGTACCCGGGCTTGGGAACGATCGTCCCCTCGGGCAGGTTCCAGATCTTCTCGGCTTCTTCGCGGTGCTTCGGATTCGCGACCAGCATGTCGGCCGGCAGCCGGTGACTGAAAGTGCCGACCTCGCGCGCGGTCCCGCACGCCGAGGGCTGGCCGGTGAGCGAAAACGGCGAATTGCCGGGGGTCGCGATCTTGCCCGTGAGCAGGTGGATGTTGTAGACGAGGTTGTTGGCCCACACCCCGCGCGTGTGCTGGTTGAAGCCCATGGTCCAGAACGAGACGACCTTCACCTTCGGGTCGGCGTAGAGCTCGGCGAGCTTGACCAACCGCTCTTCCGGCACCCCGGAGAGCTTTGACGTGTACTCTGCGTTGTACGGCTTCACGAACGCCTTGAACTCCTCGAAGGTCATGGGAGTCATTTCGTTCGCCTTCGCGGCATTCTTCGCCTTCTTCTCGAGCGGATGGTCGGGGCGCAGTCCATAGCCGATGTCGGTCGTGCCGCGCTTGAAGGTGACGTGCTTCGACACGAAGTCCTGGTTCACCTTCCCCTTCTCGATGATGTAGTTGGCGATGTAGTTGAGGATCGCGAGATCGGACTGCGGCGTGAAGACGATCGGGACGTCGGCGAGCTCGAACGAGCGATGCTCGAAGGTCGAGAGCACCGCGACCTTCACATCCGGGTACGAGAGCCTGCGGTCCGTGACGCGCGTCCAAAGTATCGGGTGCATCTCGGCCATGTTCGAGCCCCACAGCACGAATGCGTCGGCGGCCTCGAAATCGTCGTAGCACCCCATAGGCTCGTCCATGCCGAACGTGCGCATGAAGCCCATTACCGCAGAGGCCATGCAGTGGCGCGCGTTGGGGTCGATGTTGTTCGAGCGGAAGCCGGCCTTGAAGAGCTTGTTCGCGGCGTAGCCTTCCCAGATCGTCCACTGCCCGGACCCGAACATCCCGACCGTGGTCGGCCCACCCTTCTTGAGCGCGGCCTTGCACTTCTCGGCCATGATGTCGAAGGCCTGGTCCCAAGTGATCGGCGTGAACGTGCCCTCCTTGTCGTACTTGCCGTTCGTCATGCGCAGCAGTGGCCGCGTGAGCCGGTCGTCGCCGTACATGATCTTGGACAGGAAATAGCCCTTCACGCAGTTCAGGCCGCGATTCACCTCGGCCTGGGTATCGCCGTGGGTGGCGATGATGCGGTTGTTCTTGACCGCGACAGTGACCCCGCAGCCGGTGCCGCAGAAACGGCACGGAGCCTTGTGCCAGGCGACCCCTGCCGCCTCCTTTTCGGTGATGACGTTCGCCGCCTCGGAGAGCGGAATGCCGGCGGCTGCGGCAGCGACGGAAACAGCCGTGCTCTTGATGAAATCGCGGCGGGTGACGTTCATGGTGCCTCCTGAGGAGCTTCTTCCTCTTCGCAATGCTGGTAGACGAGATGGACCGCGAGGACGCCGGACAACAAGCGAATCGCTTCCATCGCATCGACGATGGATGCGTCGCTTGCTCCTTCCAGGACGATCACGATACGGCCGCGGTGATCGGAAGCGTGCACTTCGGCGAGCCGCGCGTCACGAATGGAACTGGCGATTCTCTCGGCGGCCTCGGGACGGGCGTAAACGACGCAACTTGCGATGTGGACTTCGCGTTTCATGCGGGCGCTTCCTCGCACACTGCGATCGCGTTCACCGGACAGGACGGAACGCAGTCGCCGCACCCGGTACAGCGATCCGGATCGACGATGGGCAGGGCCACGCGGCCGATGGTCGGGCTGAAGCGGATGGCTTCAGCGTCGCACGCGTCACGACAGAGCTGACAGGAAACAGCCTGCTGCGCAAGACAGCCGCGACCGATGGCCGCGGTCGGCACGGGAGCTTGCGCGCGCGCACGCGCGGCCCGCACCAGCAGGAAACCACGGCGTGAAAGTGAAATGGACACGGGAACCGGTCTCAGCCGGTGGGAGGGCCGGCGAACATCTGGTAGATCCAGATGGCAAATCCGTAGGTGCCGACGAAAGCCACCGCGAGAACCGGGGCGAGAACCACGGTCAGGAAGAGAAAGACTTTTACTTCGCGCGCCTTGCGGGTCGCTTCGTCTGGCTGCGTCGCACTGGAATTCACCGATGCATTCACGTCGCCTCTCCCATTGCCTACCCGGCAGCGCGAGGCGCATGACTCCATCGGCACAACCCGCAAGGGCTGACCACTCTTCCATGCGCTCGCCCCGACCCTCCGGCCTTGCCGGATCCAGTCGGTATCCGCTGTTTGTTCTTGCGCCCCGTCTTGGTGCGGGACATATCCTAATTCAATGAATAGCAGCGCACTTGATCTGCGTCAACAAGAAAAGAGATCCCGAGCGCCGTCTTGCGAGCAATTTGGTCTGATGCAGCGCGAAGGCGGTCTAAAAAAACAGGGGCAACCGCAGTCGCCCCTGTGATCGCATCCGAGTTTGTCGTCAGACGTTGAAGCTTTCACCACACCCGCAACTGCTCTTCACGTTGGGGTTGCTGAACTTGAATGAAGCATTGAGTCCCTCGCGGGAATAGTCCACCTCGGTGCCGTCGAGCACGGCAAGGCTCTCGGGATTGACGAGAACCGTTACGCCGTGGCTTTGAAAGTGCGCGTCCGTCGGGTCCGCCGCGTCGGCGTACTCGATCTTGTAGGCGAGACCGGAGCAGCCGACCGTTTTCACGCCAAGCCGCAAGCCGATCCCCTTGCCCCGTTGCTTGAGCGACGTGGAAACGTGGGCGGCAGCCCGTTCGGTCAGTGTGATTGCCATCGTGTGTAAGCTCATGAAGACGAAGTATGCATTCTACCTGATCCGCGAGCTTCGCTAGACAGTAAGGGACGCCAATCCTTTGAGGCGTTGCACGGTGCTGCGACATGCGGCCAGGAAACCCTCCACTTCCTCCAGCGTGCTCGGGGCTCCTAGGCTGACCCGCACGGCACCCGGCGCGAGCTCCGGTTCCACGCCCATGGCAAGCAGCGTCGCACTCGGCTCCGGGTTTGCGCCCGAGCACGCCGCACCGCTGGCCACCGCGTACCCGGCGCGGTCGAGCTCGACCAGCAGGGTTTCTCCATCGACGCCGGAGACCGCGAAGTAAGTCGTGTTCGGCAGGCGCTCCACACTAGCGCCGAAGATCACGGCTCCCATCGCCCTTAACCCTGATTCCAGCGTCTCCCGCATCGCGCTGAGCCTCCGACCCAGCTCGTCGACCCGGGTGACGGCAAGCTCGCAGGCGGCACCGAAGCCGACGATCGCCGGCACGTTCAGCGTCCCGGAACGCACTCCTCGCTCATGGCCACCGCCATGGAGCAGCGGTTTCAACTGGAGGCGCTTGTCGACGATCAATGCGCCCGCGCCCTTCGGTCCATGGAGCTTGTGGGCGGAAAGGGTCAGGGCATTGACACCCAGGGCGGTAAAGTCGACCGGAATCTTGCCGAAGGCCTGAACCGCATCGGTGTGAACCGACGCGCCGCGCGCTCGCGCAAGCCCGGCCATGCGTGCCACGTCCTGCAGCACGCCCGTCTCGTTGTTGGCGAGCATCACGGACACGATGCCTGTCGGACGTTCAAGGGCGGTTTCGAGGTCGGCAGGATCGACGCGCCCATCGTTGCCCACCGCGATCCGGTGCACGTTCCACCCCTGCCTGGCAAGCTCGCGCGCCGGGTTTGCAACGCAGGGATGCTCGATGGCGCTGACCGCAATCTGACTCGGCTTGAGGCAGGCCGCTGCGCCCTTCACGAAAAGATTGTTCGCTTCGGTGCCGCCGCTCGTGAACACCACCTGGACCGCCTGTACCCCGACTGCCGAGGCAACCTGCTCGCGCGCACGATCCACCGCGCGCAGCGCCACGGTCCCGAACTGGTGCCGGCTCGCGGCGTTTCCGTAGTGCTCACGCAGGTACGGCAACATCGCCGCCAGCACCGGCTCGGCGAGCGGCGTCGTCGCGTTGAAGTCGAGATACACGGGTTTCATCGGACCGCCCACCTCACGCGGGAAGTCCCGGCGGCAGCCGTTCTCTGCGACCATCGGGCTTGTCCACCCGCTGCAGAACCACTGCGTCGTTCGTGCTCTGGCTGGCAATCAACTGGGCGAGATGCACGGAATGGAGATGATCGAAGATGACCTTGTTCAGGCTTTCCCACAGGTCGTGGGTCAGACATTTCTCGTCGTCCTTGCAATTCTGCATGCCATGGCAACCGGTTGCGTCGATCGGCTCGTCGACGGCGAGGATGATGTCAGCAACCGAGATCTGGGGCGCGGCCTTCGCCAGTCGGTAACCACCGCCGGGGCCGCGGACACTGGAGACGAGTCCGTAGCGCCGCAGCCTGCCGAACAGCTGTTCGAGGTACGAGAGCGAAATCTTCTGGCGCTCGGAGATGTCGGCCAGGGTCACCGGTCCGTTCCCGCCACGCATGGCGAGATGGAGCATCGCCGTGACCGCAAACCGCCCTTTCGTCGTCAAGCGCATGATGGCTTCCCTCCGTCCCCGGATTCTCGTCGAAGGCGCCGTTACGCGGGACCATCCCGGACTGCAAGCTGCCGTCGACCAGTGTGGTTAGTCAACGATCCGGTTGAGGTAGTTCGCGTCGAACTTGTCGGCTGTCGCCTTTTCGTCCTCTACAGGCGCACCGAGCCGCTTCAGTTGCTCGACGATGTATTCGATCCGCCGGTCGACGTTCACCGTGTGATCGAGCATCTGATGGATCGCCTGGACCATCGGATCGTTCATGTCCCCGCTCACGGCATAGGCGGAGAACCCGAGCTTCGCAGCGTGCTCGTCGACGCGCTTCTGGTCCAGCTCATCCACGATCCGGGCTGGAATGCCCACCGCAGTCGCCCCCGGCGGCACCTCCTTCACCACCACCGCGTTCGAGCCCACTTTGGCGCCATCGCCGACGAGAATCGGGCCGAGGATCTTCGCGCCGGCGCCCACGATCACACCGTTGCCGAGGGTGGGATGACGCTTGCCCTGGTTCCAGGAGGTCCCGCCCAGGGTGACACCGTGGTAGAGCGTGCAGTCGTCGCCGATCTCGGCGGTCTCGCCGATCACTACCCCCATGCCGTGATCGATGAAGAAGCGTCGCCCGATCCTGGCTCCCGGGTGGATCTCGATGCCGGTGAGCCAGCGCGCAATGTGGGAGACGAACCGCGCTAGCCATTTCAAACGCACGTGCCACAGCCGGCTCGACAGGCGATGAAAGAGTAGCGCGTGGAAGCCCGGATAGCAGGTGATTACCTCCCACACGGTGCGTGCAGCGGGATCGCGGTCGAAGACGACGGCAATCTCTTCTCGGATACGCTCGAACATGGGTTGGCTGCGCAGGGGCGGCGGAAGTGATTTCTCCACGATTCTAATCAACTACTCCGCGGCCGTGTTCGAGCGTCGCTTCCGCGACCTCCGGCGAAACCGCCTTCGGACCGTGCACGGCCTTCAACAACCCGCGCAGGAGCGAAACCTCTTCCTTCTCGAGGCGCGCGCGGGTGAAGAGCCGACGCATCCGCTCCAGCAGCCGCCGGGGTTTGCGGGAATCGAGGAAACCGGAGCCGCGCATTACCTCTTCGAGGTGGCGAAAAAAGGCCTCGGTCTCCTCGAACGTCGCAGGCTCCATGAGCGCCACCGCCGGCAGACCGCCCTCCCCGACCGCGATGCGAAGCTCGTACGCCATGATCTGCACCGCCGCGCCGAGATTGAGGGATGAATACCCGGGATTCGCCGGAATGTGCACGATGCGCTGGCAGAGGTTCACCTGGGCGCGGGTGAGGCCGCTCGCCTCCTTGCCGAACACGAGAGCCACGTCGCCCGCACCCGCTTCCGCGAGCATGAGGGGCGCCGCCTCGCGCGGCGTTATCGCAGGATGGCTCAGGTCGCGCACCCGTGCGGTCATGGCACAGGCGAGCACGGTGCCTTCAAGAGCTTCCGCGAGGGAGCCGCAGACCCGTGCCTGTTCCAGCACGTCCTGCGCGTTCGCCGCCCGCGCATCGGCGTCGGCATCGGGAAAGCGCGCGGGTGCGACGAGCACGAGCCGCGCGAGGCCCATCGTCTTCAGTGCGCGGGCCGCCGCGCCGATATTGCCTGGATGCGTCGTATCACAGAGGACGACGCGGATCCGGTCGAGCGCACTTTGCGCGCCCATAATAGAATCCTGCTTTGCGATCCCGCTCTTTTCCAATCAGCCCATGCACCCGATGCTGAACACCGCGGTCAAGGCCGCACGCCGCGCTGCCGGCATCATCAACCGCGCGTCCGGCAATCTTGAACGCATTCCAGTCCAGGACAAGAGCTTCAACGATTTCGTCACCGAGGTGGATCGCGCCGCCGAGGCTGCGATCATCGACATTCTGCACGAGGCTTATCCGCAACATGCGATTCTAGCAGAGGAAAGCGGCGCGACCGGCACGTCGGATTTCGTCTGGATCATCGATCCCCTGGACGGCACCACCAACTTTCTCCACGGTCTGCCCCAGTACGCGGTTTCCATCGCGCTCGCCGAGCGCGGCGTGCCCACACAGGCCGTCGTTTACGACCCGACGCGCAACGAGCTCTACACCGCGAGCCGCGGTGTCGGCGCGTATCTGAACGACCGGCGCCTGCGCGTCAGCAAGCGCCTCAAGCTGCGCGAAGCGCTGATCGGCACCGGATTTCCGTTTCG
Source organism: uncultured beta proteobacterium (assembly GCA_963747225.1). Taxonomy (GTDB): domain Bacteria; phylum Pseudomonadota; class Gammaproteobacteria; order Burkholderiales; family JAEUMW01; genus JAEUMW01. The sequence goes on from CAVVES010000020.1 coordinate 20,032, forward strand.
CGAATTCGCCCACATCGATACCTATCTCGCCGTCCTGCGCGATCTCATGGGTACCTGCGCCGGCGTACGGCGCCCGGGTGCGGCTGCCCTGGACCTTGCCTACGTGGCCGCCGGACGCTACGACGGGTTCTTCGAGATCGGCCTCAAGCCATGGGACATCGCTGCCGGTGCACTGCTCATTACGGAAGCCGGTGGTCTCGTCGGCGACCTCGAAGGCGAAAATCGCCATCTGCAATCGGGCGATATCCTGGCTGGCAACCCGAGGATCTTCGGACAACTGGTGCAGACGGTCGCGCCGCATCTACCGGCCGCCCTGCGCGCTCGCGCCGATCTCGCAGGGAATCGAACAGACGGCGCCTGACGAAAGACGCAACGGCTGCTTCAACAGCTAGCTACAGTCGCGCCCGATCGCTGCACCAGACGGCCACGGCTGAATAGTTGTCCTGATCCTTGGGACCGAGCTCGAGCACCCGAGCTTCCAGGAGGCGCAACCACTCCTCTGCCGTGACTGCGGCCCCGAATGTGCGTTCGAGATCGGTTTCCTCGACGTACTCCCAGCAGCCATCGGTGCAAAGCAGGAAGGCATCGCCATCCATCAAGGGCGTGGGCTTCAGCTCCACGGCAGGCTCGAAGTTCTCCGCCTGCCCGAGCGCCGCGAAGAGGCGTCCGCGTTGCTGTGACTTGCGCAGGTCCTGATCGCGCAGGTAACCGGCATCCACCATCTTCTGCACCACGCTGTGGTCCTTGGTGCGGGTCGCGACCCGGCCGTTGCGCAAGTGATAGAGGCGCGAGTCGCCGAGATGTCCCCAGCACGCGGTGCGATGCGAGGTATCGACCGTGAGCACCACCACGGTCGCACGCATGTTTGCAAGGCGCTGTCCATTCTGCTGCTCGTGGATGATCGCCTGATTCGCCCACTGCAAGGCTGCCTGGATGGCGGTACCCGACGATTCGGGCGCCCTCTCGAAACACGTGAGGACCGTCCTGACGGCGAGCCTCGAGGCCACGTCGCCTCCCCCGTGCCCGCCAGCGCCATCCGAGACCACGCAGAAGCACGCGCCGGGCGTCGACCAGAAGCCGCACGCATCCTCGTTGGTGACACGCCCCCCGGTCCGAGACATCACCGAGATCTGCAGTTCCATGGGGAAGGTGCGCTAGCGATGCAGCGACTCGACGCGAAGCCGCGCGACCTCGGCCTCGTACGCACGCAGGAACTCGCGCCCGAAAAGAGCGCTGAAATCGTGCCGCGCATCGCTGGCGATATCGCTGTAGAGCGCGCCGTACAGGTCCCACAGCTTCGCCTTGCGGTGCAGGGGCAGCAGGGAATCGGCGACGCTCTTCTGGCTCAGGCGCCGTTCCACCTGATGCGGGTCGAAGCGGGCGAGGACGGCGGTGAGCGCCGCGTGCATTCCGGCCATGAACCCGAGCTGGTGGGAACGAAGCCCCCCGTACGCGTCGCGCACGGCCGGAAGCGGTGCCATGAAACCGCGCCCCTTGGGGGTGAGGAGGTGCGTGAGCGCGGCTTCGAGGTTCGGTGAGAACTTCAGCGGATTGTTCTCTTCAGCGACGATGATGGTCATTTCCGCATGGACTTCCCGCTTGGTGAGCGCCCGCGCAAGCAGAAGGTCGAGCACGCCCCGCGTCGCTTCGCGGAGGAGCCGTCCGAGCTCGTTCATGAGAGCAGGCGTAAGACCTCCGGGAATTTGCAGATCCGGAACGCCCGCTCCGTTCAGAAACGCCTGCAGCAGTTCCTCCTTCGATGCCGCGCGACCATGCTCCGGCGCCGGCGACTGGGAAGGTTCCACCGGAGGCGGAACGCTCGCTGCCGGAACCGCTTCCTCGACCGGGACCGCGTCCGCCTCCGGTGCTGGTCCGGGTGATTCGAGGATAACGGTGGTAATGCGCCGATCGCCGTTCTGGGCGGCGTCCTGCTCCCAGGAGAGGACGGGAGAAGCGGACGAAGACGTGTTCCGCGCTGCTGCTCGCATCTCGGGAGAGAGCGCAGGCGCCGTCGCGACCGGATCGAGCGTGTCTTCGGGATCCCGGATGCGCAGAACGGTCGGCGGCTCGCTCGCGTTCATCTCGACGTGCATGGCGAAACCTGCGATGCGAATCTCGTCTCCGGGCGCGAGGCGGCATTCGCGCCCGTTCCCGAGTTGCCGGCCGTTGACCATGACGGCCACGGCGCTGCCCTGATCGCGGAGCACAAAGACTCCGTCGCGATACGTCACCAGCGCGTGGGTGCGGGAGATCACCCGGTCCGGATCGGGAAGGATGAGCGTGTTGCCCGGCGCGCGTCCGATGGTTCCTCCGGACTCATCGAAACGGACCGTGATCGGCTGTGCGAGCGGTTGAGCGTTATGGGCGGTGACCTGGATCGTTAGCATCGGAACCTCGCAACCCGGCAATCGGATTGTTTCGCGTCGCAAGCATGGCGGCTGATCCCGGCGTGCGTCAAGGATCACCCGCGGATCATCCCGCGAACTCACCGGCTTTTACGACCGGCGAGACGATTGGTGAGCGCAATCGGAAGTTAAGTGGCACGCAAACGATGGCGCACCGCAAAATTCGTAGCCTGGTGTGTTATAAACTCGCCGCGTAACCGGTTGCGCGAGGCGGCGCAGCCGGCACTCCGAGTCGTTCAAAACCGAACAAGCACCAGGCCAGGAGCCAACGATGTCCGGACATGCCGCGGACGCAGGCGTGCCGCAGGGGGGAGTCGGCGGGATGTTCCGCGAGGTCACGAGCGGCGCCACCGCGGCGATCGTCCTGCTCGCGCAGATGCTCATTCTCGGCCTCATTGCCTTTGCGCCGCTCGGCCCCGCGGCAGTGGAAGCCGGCGTCCGCGCCGCTTTTGCAGCGGCGATCTTCGGCAATCTGACGGCAGTGATCCTCGGTGGACCGCTGCTGCCCAACGAGATCCCGCGCGCCTCCACGATCCTGGTTTTTGCGGCGCTCGTCGCACGCCTCGCGGCCGATCCTGCGCTCCGCGCGATGCCCGATGGCGGCACCGCGCAGATTATCTTTCTCGCGGCGCTCGTCCTCGCCTGGAGCGGCATCCTGCAGATCGCCTTCGGCATGCTGCGACTCGGCAGCCTCGCGCGGTTTGTTCCCTACCCCGTGGTCGCCGGGCTGATGACCGGGCTCGCGATCGCGCTCATCCTCTACGAAGTGCACCACATCATGGAAAGCCACGACGACGGCGGGCACGGCGCGGCGGCGGCAGGCATCCAACCGTGGACGTTGGTGCTCGCCCTGGCCACGATGGCGATCATCATCGTGATCGCGCGCATCTGGCCGAAGTCCCCGTCGCGGCTGATCGGGTTGGCGCTGGGGTGCGTGATCTACGGAGTCGCGACCCATTTCGCCCACGATGCGGCATTGGGCCCCACGCTGCCGAAGCTCGACGGAACGCTACCGCTGCCGGATGTGCTCGCGCCCCTCTTCTCCAAGACGGGACTGCTGGAGCTGATCTATCCCCGGCTCTCGGAAATCGCGGTGACGGCGCTCGCCATCGCCGTCGTCGGGTCCCTCGACAGTCTGCTCTCGGCAGTGGGCGAAGTCGAAGGACCGCTCGATACCCTGCACCAACCCAACCGCCTGCTCATCGCACTGGGTTGCGGAAACCTCGTCTCCGCGCTGTTCGGTGGCGTGCCGGTGGCGTATTCCTCCACCGAGGCGATGGAGGCGGAGCATGCGGGTGGAAGACACGCGTTGCGAAGCATCACGACCTTCCTCGTCATTCTGCTGCTCCTCCTGTTCGGCTCTCCCCTCCTTCAGCTGATCCCGGTCGCTGCGTTGGCCGGGGTAATGGTGCTACTCGCGCTGGGGCTCATCGACCGCTGGGCGCGCGGCATCGTCCAGCAGGCGATGCGGCGCCAGTACGACCGCGAGCTGCGCCTCAACCTGCTGCTCGTCGCGGTCGTGGCCGGCGTCACCATTTTCCTGGGATTGGTGCCGGCGGTCGTGACCGGCTTCATCCTTTCCATGGCGCTCTTCATCTCGGTCATGAACCGCTCCCTGGTGCGCTCGGTGGCCACGGGCGAAACCCGCGTGTCGCGCCGCGTTTATCCGCCCGAGCAGGCAAAGCTGCTGCGGGACGAGGGGGGCCGCATCCGCATCATGGAACTCGATGGCGCCATCTTCTTCGGCACGGCCGACCGCCTGAGCGCGGCGGTCATACGCGGAGCAAGCCACGCGAGCTTCGTCATCCTCGACTTGCGGCGCGTGAACATGATCGACGCTTCCGGCGCGCTCATGCTCGAGCGGGTCTCGAAGCGATTGCGGGAGCAAGGCACGGCGCTCCTCCTCGCGCACCTGAGCGAGACCGGCCGCCTCGGACACGCGCTCGCGGCAGCGGGCGTGTTCACCGAGAAACATCATCGGGACTGGTTCCACGACGCCGATCGCGCGCTCGAGTGGGCCGAGTTGCAGCTGCTCGCCGAAGCCGGCGCCGCCGGCACGCGGCACGAAATCGGGATCGCGGAGTTCGCGCTGATGGCCGGACTCACGCCAGCCGAGCTCAACTTCATGAAGCCGTATCTGGACCGGCAACTCTTCCCCGCGCACACGACGCTGTTCCATGCCGGCGATCCGGGAGAGCGGCTCTATCTACTCGCCCGCGGCGCTGTCAGTCTGATGGCCGATGACGCCGCGGGCACCGGACATCGCGGGCGCATCGTCACCCTCGCCCCTGGCGTCATCTTCGGCGAGTCGGCGATCCTCGAGGGCGGAACGCGCGCGGTGAGCGCCATCACCGAAGGCGAGATCGTCGTCTACAGCCTCTCACGGCACAATCTCGAAGCCATTCGCATGGCCGATCCGGATCTCTACCGCAAGCTCCTGCAGAACCTCATCCATCACCTTTCGAGCCTGCTCCGCATGACCGCCGGCGTGGTGAGGGAGTCGCGGGACAAGCTCGACTGAAGCGCCGCGTCAATGAGGCGTATCGCGGTGATCGACCCCGGTATCGCCACTGGAACGGCGCCCCGCAGCATACGCCTCCAGGAATTCCTTCTCGAAGACTGACCAGAAGTCCTGCTGCGCCTCCGCGGAAAGCTCTCCGTAGAGTTCCACGAGGAGGTCCCACCGCCGCGCCTTTCCGCCTCCCGGCAGCAGATGCTCCAGCGTGCCCGCGGCCGCGAGCCGCTTCTCCAGCTCCCCCGGCTTGAAGCGTTCGAGCAGGCCCGCGAGCGCGGCATGAATGCCAGCGACGAGGCCCCGGTCGTGGACGCGCAGGTCGTGGTACGCATCGGTCATTGCGGCAAGCGGACCGAGGATGTCGGAGCGCCGGGGCGCGAGGAGCTGTCGGAGCGCGACGTCCGCATCCCACGCGGCCTTGAAGGGATTGATCGCGCGCGAGTCGATCATTGTGGCCCCGGCGTGCACGCTGCTCTTCGCTTCCGAGCGGACGCGCAGGAGATCGATCGTGCCCTCCGTCACCTGGCGGAGCAGCGCACCGATGCGTTCCATGAGAGCCGGATCGAGCCCGCCGGGGAGCACCAGGTCCGGCATTTCGAGACCGTCGAGAAACGCGCGGGTCAATGGGTCGTGGGTCACACCTTCTTCGCTCGCATGCGCATCCGCGCGTGGCGAAGCTGCCTCGCGGGGACTGACGGCCGATAACGGCGCGCTGGTCGCGGCACCCGACTCGTTCGCAACGTGCTCGGAATCGGCGCGCGTCACCCGCATCTCATAGGCGCCGATCCGGATCTCGTCGCCCTGCGCCAGAGCCGCTTCGTCGTCGCGCGCGACCAGCGCGCCGTTCAGCTGGAGCGGGCTCGGTCCGCAATTGCGTATGACGTAGCTCCCACGCGCGCTCCACTGGATACGCGCCTGCAACGGTGCAACCCGTCCTTCGAGGTCTGGCAGAACCAGCGTGTTGGTTCCGAGCCGGCCGATGGTGCCGCCGTGCGCATCGAAATCGGCGTGCATCGGGAAATCGAGAGGGCGATCTTCGAGGCTGGTGACGACGAGGGTCAGCATCATTCCTCACTTTCGCGGAAGGCAGAAAACGGAGGGAGGCGAGAACGACGCAAAGCAGCCGATAAGGCTACTACAAACCGGACGCCGCAAACCATATCCTCAGTGATAGTCTTCGTGCTTTCGCTGCGGCCGCGGAGAGCCATCATCGTCACCACGGACACGGAAACACCCGATCGCGGAGCGGCGCCCCATTCCGGCGCACCGACGGGACCGGCGGAGATTGGCGGCGCGCCCGCCCACACGCCGATGATGCAGCAGTATCTGCGCCTCAAGGCGGAACGTCCCGACATGCTGCTCTTCTACCGCATGGGGGACTTCTACGAGCTTTTCTTCGAGGATGCGGAGAAGGCGTCGCGGTTGCTCGACATCACCCTCACGACGCGTGGCGCTTCCGCGGGCAAACCGATCCCGATGGCGGGGGTGCCGTTCCACGCGGTCGAGCAATACCTCGCGAAGCTGATCGCGCGCGGAGAGTCGGTCGCCATCTGCGAGCAGCTTGGCGATCCCGCCAAGGCGAAAGGACCGGTCGAGCGCAAGGTCGTGCGCGTGGTCACGCCCGGCACGCTGACCGACGCCGCGCTCCTCGACGAAAAGCGTGACAGCGTGTTGACCGCCTTGGCGCTGCGCGATCGTGTGCTGGGCATCGCCACGCTCAATCTCGCTTCCGGAGCGCTCACGGTCATGGAGACGGGCGTTTCGAGCCTGGAGACCGAGCTGGAGCGGTTCGCTCCCGCGGAGCTGCTGGTCCCGGACGGGATGGCGCTTCCCGGCACGCAGTCGCGAAGCATTCCAATGAAGACGTTCGCGCCCTGGCACTTCGACGAGCAGCGCGCGCTGCGAACCCTGACGCAGCACTTCGGGACGCGGGATCTCTCCGGCTTCGGTGCAGACGGGCTCGGACCCGCCATCGGCGCCGCGGGCGCGCTGCTCGACTACGCGCAGGCAACCCAAGGCACGCCGCTCCTCCACGTCACCGCGATGCGGGTCGAACGCGATGGCACCTACCTCCATCTCGACGCCGCGACGCGCCGCAATCTGGAGCTTACGGAAACTCTGCGCGGCGAGGCGGCACCGACATTGCTGTCGCTGCTCGACACCTGCGCAACCAGCATGGGAAGCCGGCTGCTGCGACACACGCTGCACCATCCGCTGCGCGATCAGCGCGCGCTGCGCGAGCGCCTCGCTGCGGTCTCCAGTCTGCTCGGCATCGACCATGCCGGACCGTTTTCCACGCTGCGCACACTCCTCAAGCGCTGCGTCGATGTCGAGCGCATCACGGCGCGGATCGCCCTCGTGTCGGCCCGTCCGCGCGATCTGGCCGGCCTGCGCGAAACGCTCTCGATCCTGCCGCAGCTTGCAGTCGAGCTCGCGCCGTTGAGCATGCCGCAACTGTGCGAATCAGCGGCACCGAGGGAAGCTCTGCGTGCGCTTCTCGCCCGTGCCATCGCGGCCGAACCGGCTGCGCAGATTCGCGACGGCGGTGTCATCGCGCACGGCTTCGATCCCGAGCTCGACGAGCTGCGGTCCATCGAACAGAACTGCGGTGACTTTCTACTCGATCTGGAAGCTCGCGAGCGCACCCGCAGCGGCATTGCGAATCTGAAGGTCGAGTTCAACCGGGTGCATGGCTTCTACATCGAGGTCACGCGCGCCAATGCCGACCGGGTTCCTGAAGACTATCGGCGACGCCAGACGCTGAAGAACGCCGAGCGCTACATCACGCCGGAGCTGAAGAGCTTCGAGGACAAAGCGCTCTCCGCGCAGGAGCGGGCCCTTGCCCGGGAGGCCCTGCTGTACGGGCGTCTGCTGGCGGAGCTGGCACCCGAGGTGTCGTCGCTGCAGCGCCTCGCCGGTGCGCTCGCTGAGCTCGATCTTCTCGCGACGTTCGCCGAGCGCGCGGCAACCCTCGATTTCACCGCGCCCGCGTTCACCGAGCAGCCGGTGATCGAGATCGAAGCCGGTCGCCATCCCGTGGTCGAGCAGCAGGTCGAGACATTCGTCGCGAACGACGTGAGACTGCATCCAGGGCGGCAGCTTCTCCTCATCACCGGCCCCAACATGGGCGGCAAGTCGACCTACATGAGGCAGGTAGCACTCATCGCTCTGCTCGCCCACTGCGGATCTTTCGTGCCGGCGCAGCGGGCGGTGCTCGGACCGATCGACCGCATCTTCACGCGCATCGGCGCCGCCGACGATCTTGCCGGTGGACGCTCGACCTTCATGGTGGAGATGACGGAGTCGGCGAACATCCTGCACCATGCCACTGCCCAAAGCCTCGTGCTCATGGATGAGATCGGCCGCGGCACTTCGACCTTCGACGGGCTGGCTCTCGCATGGGCGATCGTCCGCCAGCTGATTGAACGCAACCGCGCCTATACCCTCTTCGCAACCCACTACTTTCAACTCACCCGGCTCGCCGAGGAATACCGGCAGGTCGCGAACGTGCACCTCGACGCCGTCGAGCACAGGGATTCGATCGTGTTTCTGCACAGTGTCGAAGAAGGACCGGCTTCCCAGAGCTACGGGCTCCAGGTCGCACAGCTTGCAGGCATTCCGGCAACCGTGATCCGCGCCGCGCGACGCCATCTCGGCAAGCTCGAAGAGGAAAGCACGGTGCGCAGTCCGCAGGGTGATCTCTTCGCTGCAGCAACACCACCGGCAGCGGTGGAACCGCCCGAGGCGACACCCCATCCGGCGCTCGAGCGCTTGCGGGATCTCGAGCCCGATCTCCTCACGCCGCGCGAAGCCCTCGACCTCTTGTATCAGCTCAAGCGGGACCTGGAATGAAGCGAGGTTGTTTGCTGCGAATGTTGATGGCGGCATGTCTGCTCGCCGGGGCGCGCGAAATAACTCTCGCACAGGACGCGACCGTTCGACCTTTCAACTTCGCGGTGATCGGGGACGTGCCTTACTACCCACACGAAGAGGTGACCCTCAAGAGCCTGCTCAGGTCCCTCGGTCGCGAGCCCCTCGAATTCGTGGTGCACGTCGGCAACATCAAGAGCGCGACGAGCCGGTGCGACAAGGCGCTGTATCTCGCGCGCCGCATATTGTTCGCCAACTCGCCCCGGCCTTTCGTCCTGGTGCCGGGCGAGAACGACTGGATCGCCTGCGAGCGACCCGCCGCAGGCGGGTACGACGCAACGAAGCCACTCCCGATGTTGCGTGATGTTTTCTTCGAGGGAGACTTCAGCCTCGGCGCGCAGGTCATGCAGCTCGAACGGCAGAGCGCTGGCCCGGGCTACTCCGAACGCGCCGAACACACGCGCTGGACTGTCGGCACATTGGTGTTCCTGACGTTGAACGTGGCAGGCAATGGAAACCACTTTGGCACGAGCGAGGCGCGGGAGCGCATGCGCGCCGTGTTCGCGTGGCTGCACGCGGGATTCGAGAAGGCACGCGCGCTGGATTCGCCGGGCATCGTGATCTTCTTCCATGGCGATCCGCATTTCGAACTCGCCACGCGCAGTCCGAAGCGCCGCCCCTACGCGGAGTTTGTCGACGAGATCGCAGTCGAGGCGAAGCAATTCGGCAAACCGGTGCTGCTCGTGCACGGGGATCGACAGCTCTTCGCGATGGATCGGCCGTGGAAGACCGGTCCACAACCCGTTCCCCAGGTCACGCGATTTTCGGCGTTCGGGTCGCCCTACGTGAACTGGGTGCGCGTGCGCGTCGATCCGTGCACGAAGGATCTCTTCCGGGTCGAGCCGGAATACGGGTCGCCGGAGGCCACACCGTCTCAATGATGGTGGTGGTGGCCGTCCGGCCCGTGTGCGTGGCGATGCTCGATCTCGTCGCGGGTCGCCGGGCGGATGGAGACGACGGTGCAGGTGAACACCAGACTGCGTCCTGCGAGGGGATGGTTGCCATCGACCACGACCTGCTCCGGCGTCATGTCGGTGACGGTGAAAACGCGCATTTCGCCGCCGCTGTCGGAGTGCCCCTCGAACTGCATGCCCACGGAGAGATCGTGCGGGAAACGGTCGCGGGGCTCAAGCCGCACCAGCTCCTCGTCGTAGTCGCCGAACGCATCATCGGGCTCCAATCGCACTTCGATCGTTTCACCCTCCTGCTTGCCGGCAAGAGATTCCTCGACCAGGGGAAAAAGGCCACCATAATCCCCGTGGAGATAGGTGAGCGGCGTGCGCGACGTTTCGATCAGCTTGCCTTCGGAGTCGTGCAGCTGGTAGTCGAGGGATACGACCGTGTTGGCCATGATGTGCATGGCAAGGCTCCTGGTTGAGCGGGCTGGATGCGCCCGGCAATCTCGAAAGGGATTTTGGATCAGAGGGACTTGACGAGTTCGAGCACGGCCGCAGCATGCCCGCGCGCATTCACGCCGTAAAGGGCGTGCCGCAGGATTCCGTCCTTGTCGATCAGGAACGTGGAACGGAGAATTCCGGTGCGCTTGCGTCCCTCGCCCTCCCGCTCGACGAGCACCCCGTAACTGGTACAGACCTCGCCGTCCGCGTCCGCCAGCAGGCGCACTGCGAGTCCGTGCTTGTCGCGGAATCTGCCGTGGCTGCTGCAGTCGTCCATGCTCACGCCAAGGACAACGGTGTCCAGCGCTTCGAACTTGTCGTAGAGATCGCTGAAGTCGATCGCCTCGATCGTGCAACCCGGCGTGTCGTCCTTCGGATAGAAGTACAGCACGACGTGGTGCCTCTTTCTCAAGCTTGCCAGACTGACGACGTTGAGGTCAGCGTCGGGCAAGTCGAAGACAGGCACTGGCGTACCCACCTGCAGCATCGCGAACTCCGCGCGGAAACCCGGTCGATTCTAACCCATTTCCCTAACCGTCGAGTCAAGCAGGGTAGGCCCACGCGCTGCGTATAATCGCGCCCATGCGCAAATCCCTGCTCGGCGGCCTGACTGCCCGCGCGTTTCTGCGCGACCATTGGCAAAAGCGTCCGCTTCTCGTGCGCGGCGCCATTCCCGGCTTCGCCGGCCTCGTCGATCACCGCGCTCTCATCGATGCCGCATGTCGCGACGAAGTCGAGTCGCGTCTCGTCATACGCCGCCGCGCGCGTTGGGACGTCCGCCACGGGCCATTTCGCCGACGGGACTTCCTCGCTCTGCCCGCACGCAACTGGTCCCTTCTCGTCCAGGGCGTCAATGAATTTCTGCCAGCGGCCGATGCCCTCATGCGCGAATTTTCCTTCCTGCCCCTCGCCCGCCTGGACGACGTCATGGTGAGTCTCGCCCAACCGGGTGGCGGCGTGGGACCGCACTTCGACTCGTACGACGTTTTCCTTTTGCAGGGACGCGGGCGGCGGCGCTGGCGCGTGAGCGCGCAGACCGATCTCGACCTGGTGCCGGATGCACCGCTCAAGCTCCTCCAGCGCTTCGTTCCGGATGAGGAGTGGGTACTGGAGCCCGGGGACATGCTCTATCTGCCGCCCCACTACGCGCACGACGGCATCGCCCTCGACGAATGCATCACCTGTTCGATCGGCTTTCGGGCGCCGAGTGCGCAGGACCTCGCGCAGGCGTTTCTGGATCATCTGCGCGACACCCTCGAGATCCCGGGCCGTTACCAGGACCCCGATCTCGGTCCGCAGCGCAACCCCGGCGCGATCGGCGCCGCGATGCAGGGGCAGGCTGTGGCGATGCTCGCACGCATCAATTGGCGTCGGCGCGACATCGAGCACTTTCTGGGGTGCTACCTCACCGAGCCTAAGCCTCATGTCGTGTTCACGCCGCCACGTCTTCCGCTGCCGCAGTCACGATTCCGCGCGCGCGCGCGCCGCTACGGTCTTGCCCTCTCGCTCAGGAGTCGCATGCTGTTCGATCGCGATCACCTCTACCTCAACGGAGAAGCCCATGCGCTCTTACCTTCGATTGCAGTCCTGAAGCGTTTGGCGAACACAGGGGCGTTACCCGCACATTCGCGTTTTGGCTTGGAAGTTGCTGACCTGCTCTATGAATGGTACCGCGCGGGATATGTGGAATTGCCACCCGGGCCGGCGCGATCGAAGAGCAGACGAGAATGAACCACGAAGCCTCTCCCCAGCACACGCACATCCATGGCAGCACTGACTACGAGGCTGCGCTCGACACCCTCATCGGCAAGGCAACGCAACGAATCCAACTGTTCGATCGCGCGCTCGGTCGTGCCTTCGACACGCCGCGGCGCCACGGTCTGCTGCGCAGCTTCCTCCTGGCGAATCGCGCGAACCGCCTGCAGATCGTGCTCCATGAGGTGAACAATCTCACCCGCGACTGCCCGCGACTCGCGCATCTCCTGCGCCAGTTCGGCCACGCGATCAGCATCCATCAGACCCTGCCCGATGCGCGCGGCGTGTACGATCCGTTCACGCTCGTGGACGAGCAGCATTTCGCGCACCGATTCCACTACGAGGACACACGCGGGCTTCTCGCGCTCGACGATCCCCTCGGTGCCGGCCCGTTCGCGATGCGCTTCACGGAAATATTCGAAGCCTCTTTCCCCGCGGTTGCCGCGACAACGCTCGGGCTCTGACGCGGATTTGACGCAGAATCGGGCGGAAAATAGCGCTTGGAGGGCGCAATCGCAACATGCTAGTATTTTTAAATCCGCCGGAACCTGGAATTTGATGTGGTCCGGTCGGGTTTACATACTGGATCAACCTGCTAGGGAAAAAAATGAAACGTTCGCTTCTGCTCGCTGCCGCTTTCACCGTCGCGCTTGCCGCCTGCTCCAAGAAGGAAGAACCCGCTCCGGCAGCGCCCGCCGCGGCTCCTGCTCCTGCTCCAGCGCCCACCGCCGGTGCCCCTGCTTCCGCTGCCGCAGGCGAAGCGAAGGAAGCTGCCGGTGCTGCCGTGGAAAAGGCCAAGGAAGCCGAGGCTCCCGCCGAGAAGAAGTAACTCGCGGTCAGCGGTGCCCCAAGATAGAAAGCCGACCTTGGTGTCGGCTTTCGCGGTTTGGCGATTGCTTCAGCCGAGTGAACGCCAGCCGAATCCCTCCTCCTGATCGGCTACCCCAATCCACTCGGCGCTGCACCCCATCACGTCCGCGAGCGCCGCGCGGGCGAGATCGGCGCGATTGTTCTGGTGGCTGAGATGCGCTGCGACGACGTGCCTTAGACGGGTTGCGTCGAGGCGCGACAGGATACCCGCCGCCGTGCGATTCGCGAGGTGTCCCAGCCGTCCCGCAATGCGATGCTTCACGACCTGTGGGTAGTGCCCGACCGCCAGCATCTCCTCGTCGTGATTGCATTCGAGCACCAGGGCATCGAGCCCAGACAGCATGGCTTCGATGTGCACTGTGCCGCATCCCGTGTCGGTCAAAATCCCGAGGCGATGTAACCCGTCCCCGATCACGAACTGAACCGGCTCGCGCGCATCGTGGGGAACCGGAAAGGGAAATATCTCCAGGTCGCCGATGGCGAAAGGGGAGTGTCCGTCGATGATCGCCTTCCGGACTTCCGCGCTCTCCATCGCCGCGCCGGTCGCCACGAGGGTGCCATAAGTGAGGTGCACCGGAATCCGGTACGCGCGGGCGAAACGCGCGACCCCGCCGGAGTGATCTCCATGCTCGTGAGTGAGGAGAATTGCGCAAATGCTTTCGGCTTCGACGCCGCACCGCCCGAGGCGCCGCACCGACTCCTCAAGACCGAAGCCGCAGTCGAGCAGGACCCGCGTCCCGCCATGCTCGACGAGGAATGCATTGCCGCGGCTGCCGCTACCGAGGCAGGCGAACCTCACAGGTTCGCCTCGGGTGGCGACGGGAAAGCTGGAGTGAGAAGGACTGGAAACGGGATGGCAGTCCGTGCGAGGTCCATCCCGGCGGGAAATTACTTGAGCTGATCGTAGAGCAGCGCGACGATCTTGCCCGCCGTGTCCGACCTGTCCACCCGTCCATCCTTGTTGAGCACGGTGACGATGGTGCCGTTCGCGTCGGCCGCGACCTCGATCCGGTATTGCGCGGCGTTCGCGACCTTGTTGTCGTCGCTGCCCCAGAACTTGAGCTTCGACAAAAGTCCTGTCGAGCCGGACTTTGCGTCCTCCTTCGCGTCCACGTAGCGCACGAAGTACATCCCCTGGGAGCGATCGCGATCTTCCACCGTGAAGCCGACGCGGTCGAGCGCGAGGCCCACCCGGCGCCATGCGCGGTCGAGATCATCGTCGAGTTCGAGCTGCGTGCCGCCGTCACGGCTGCGCACGAGTTTGGCGCGCTCGACGACAGGCGCCGCTGCCACATCGGTCTTGGCTCGCGCTTCCTTGACGCCGAGCTTGACCATCAGCCGGCGCAGCATCTCCGCCTCAAGATCGGGATCGGCCGGTCGCGGCTGCCACATCGTCCGCTCCTTGCCTTCCTCGATGAAGACCTCGTACATGCCGCGGTGACTAATGTAAATTTCCGTCGTGCCGGGCTCCTGACCTTTCTCGAGCCGTGTACGGAACTTGTCGCGCTCGGGCGTCGAATAGAGTCCGTCGATGAATTTGCCCAGAACGGAGCGCACGCCGTCCTGGGGGATCTTCGCCCGATTCTCCGCCCAGTCGGTTTCCATCGTGCCCGCTGCCGGATTGTCCTGGGCGATGATGAATCCGTTGTCCTGCCAGAAGTCCTTCACCACCGGCCAGAGCTGCGCTGGATCGCCGCGGGCGACGATCCAGCGCTGGGTGCCGGAGCGCTCGATGCGGGCGCTGCCGTCACCGGCGGGCAGCACGCCATCTGGGTTCGCCTGGACGCTCGCTTGCTGCGGGCTCGCGCGGTCGCGCGCATATTCGGAATAGGTGGCGGTGCCGCCGGGATTCAAGTCCGGCACGACGTAGCGCTCATCCACGTTGGGCTGGGTGAGATCGGGTGGGACTTCCAGCGGCTTGGTCTTGCCCGCCGACTTGTAGTCGACCTTGTTGCTCCCGAACAGGGTGGATTTGCAGCCGCCGAGCGCGAACAGCGCCGCGGCAGCGACCATCACCAGAGCAGTGTGAATCGCTCTCATGGTTGCCTCATTTCATTTCGTACCCTGCGGTCCGACCGGCGGTTTGATCAGCCGCAAGCCTACCGGGATGCGGTTCATCCGACTTCGATGCCAGCCTGCCGCATCGCCTGAAGGACCGTGGAATGCGCTCCCGCTGACAAGGACACGAGTGGGAGTCGAATCCCGTCCCGAATCATCCCCATGCGATGGAGCGCCCATTTTGCGGGGATCGGGTTGGCCTCGACGAACAGGTTCCGGTGCAACCCGAACAGGCGCTGGTTGATTCCGCGCGCTTCTTCGAGCCGCCCCGCGAGCGCCGCGGCACACATGTCGTGCATCGCGCGTGGCGCCACATTCGCGGTTACCGAGATCACTCCGTGTCCCCCCATCAACAGGAATGGGAGCGCCGTAGGGTCGTCACCCGTGTACAAGGCAAACTCCGCCGGCGCCCGGGCGATCAGATCGGTTCCCCGCGCAAGATCGCCGGTTGCGTCTTTGATTCCCACGATTCCCGGTACTTGGGACAAGCGTATCGCGGTATCGTTCGACATGTCGCAGACGGTTCGCCCCGGCACGTTGTAAAGGATCACGGGCAGGTCCACCGCCTCGGCGATGGCCTTGAAATGCCGATACAACCCTTCCTGGGTGGGCTTGTTGTAGTACGGGACAACCGAAAGACTCATTGCCGCGCCTGCATCCTTCGCACAGGTGCTGAGCTCGATTGCCTCGGTCGTCGAATTCGCGCCGGTCCCGGCAATGATCGGAATGCGGCCATTGGCATGCGTAACCGCTTCGCGGATCAGGAGGCAGTGCTCGTCATAGTCAACCGTGGCCGACTCGCCGGTCGTCCCGACCACCACGAGGCCGTTCGATTTCTCCCGCACATGCCAGTCGATCAGCTTGCGGAAAGCATCGAGATCGAGGCTGCCGTCCTCGTGCATCGGGGTGACGATCGCCACCAGACTGCCAGTCAGCATGGGAATCCGTTCTGTGCGAAAACGAAAAACCGCGATTTTACCCGAAGCCTCACGCCCTGACTAAGGGCGTTCCCGCAAGCCCTTGCCAGCCTCAAGGCGTGCCGGGATGGGCTGGCTCGACGGCGCAGATCCGCTGGACCATGGCGGGTTTGGGATCATCAACGTAGCGATCCTCGAAGGCGATGACCCGGAGGCGGCCACGCACGAGATCCAGAAGCTCTCCCGGCTGCAGCAGGAAGTCCCGATTCGAAGGCCTGCCGAACCTTTCGTTGCCCGCCGCAAAGGTCTCGTAGAGCAGCACGCCGCTCGCATCGAGAACGTCGAGAATGGCTGGGAACAGCGGTCGCCAGAGGTAGTTGGTCACGATTACCGCAGCGAAACGCCGCCCCGCAAAGGGCCATGGTCCGCTTTCGAGATCAGCGATCCGAGGCGTGACGCCGGACACGTCCGCCAGTTGGGCAATCGCCTCCGCGTCCCGATCCACCGCCTCGACCTGGAAGCCCAGGCGGGCCAGATGACGACTGTGACGACCGAAACCGCAGGCAAGGTCCAGAACCGTCCCTCCGACCCGAATCAGAGGGGCGTGGCGCACGACCCACGGCGAGGGCGCGTCGATGCGATGGTCGGCGGAAGCGGACATGAGAGGCAAAAGCTTAGCATCGAGCCATCGCCCTGAGACACAGGAACGTGGCTACGCCTTTCGGCTACAATCCGCTCTCCTCCGATCGCCCGATTGATTCCCACCGAATGAATCTCCACCGCCTGCTCGAGCGACGCGAAGACACGGGTGAACCGGTGCGCGTAGCGCTGATCGGCGCCGGCAAGTTCGGCGCGATGTTCCTGTCGCAGGTGCCCCGCACACCCGGGCTGCGCGTCGCCGGCATCGCCGATCTCTCCCCGGCGCGAGCGCAGGCGACCCTGGACCGGGTCGGCTGGTCCGCAGCTGCGAGCAGGCCGACTTCGATGGCCGAGGCAGTGCGGAAGGGCGTGCCTTTCGTTACGGACGACGCCCTTGCGCTCATTGCTTCGGACGATATCGATGTCGTGATCGACGCGACCGGCTCGCCGGCCGCGGGCATCCGCCACGTGCTCGCTTGCTGCGAGCACCGCAAGGACGTCGTGATGGTGAATGTGGAGGCGGACGCGCTCGCGGGTCCCCTGCTCGCAAGCCGCGCCACCGAGGCAGGCATCGTCTATTCGCTGGCGTATGGCGACCAGCCCGCACTCATTTGCGAATTGGTGGACTGGGCACGCGCAGCCGGTTTCGCGGTGACCGCGGCCGGTAAGGGCACGAAATATCTTCCCGCCTATCACGCGTCGACGCCGGACACCGTGTGGGGCCACTATGGCTTCACGCCCGAGATGGTGGCCCAGGACGACTTCAACGCGCAGATGTTCAACTCCTTCCTGGACGGTACCAAGTCGGCCCTCGAGATGGCTGCGGTGGCCAACGCAACCGGCCTTACCCCTGCGCCCGGAGGACTCTCGTTTCCTCCCTGCGGGGTGGACGATCTGCCGCGGGTACTCCGTCCCGCTTCCGCGGGCGGGCAGCTTCACCATGCGGGTCAGGTCGAGGTGGTTTCGAGCGTCGAGCGCGACGGTCGCCCCGTGTTCCGCGATCTGCGATGGGGCGTGTACGTCACGTTTTCCGCCGACAGCGAATATGTGCGCCGGTGCTTCAAGGAGTATGGTCTCGTCACCGACGACGGCGGCAACTACTCCGCCATGTACAAGCCCTATCACCTGATCGGGCTCGAGCTCGGCATCAGCGTCGCCTCGGTCGCGCTGCGACGCGAACCTACCGGATGCGCGACAGGCTTCCGCGGCGACGTGGTCGCCACCGCGAAGCGGGACCTGGCCGGGGGCGAGATGCTGGACGGGGAAGGCGGCTACACGGTTTACGGCAGACTGACGCCGGCGCGCGAATCGCTCGCCCTCGGCGCGCTGCCCCTGGGTCTTGCCAGCGGTGCGAAGCTGAAGCACTCCATTGCCGCCGGTGAGCCGGTCCTGTGGAGCGACGTGAACGTCGTCGACAGCGATGTCGTCCGCTTTCGCCGCGAGATGGAAACAAGCTTCGTCGGCGAGCTGGGATTGCCGCCCGCTGCTTAGGATCACGATCGGTTGATTGCCAGCGATGCCGCTCCCATTAACCCAAGAGGAAACCATGACGGAGAAGATTCTGTTCAAGGCCGGCGAGGCCACGGTATTCGCGAAAGAAGGCCAATTCACGGACGCCATGCCGGAGATTCTGATCGGCGACGTGAGCGGTCCGGTCGGGCAGGCGTTCGCCAACATGATGGCGCAGAGTGCCGGTCACACGTGCATGTTCGCCGTGCGCGCGTGCAATTACATGGTGCGTCCACCGACCATGCTGGCGACCAAGGTGACCATCAAGGACTCGGCCTACGTCAATCTGATGGGCAGCGTGGTGCAGTCGGCGACGGCGGACGCGATCGTCGATTGCGTGAGCGAGGGCATCATTCCGCGGGATCAGGTAAACCAGCTCTGCATAATTTCGCTGATCTGGATCGATCCGCGCGCGCCGAAGGACCCGAATCTGGATACCGAAGACATGTACCGCACCAACTACGAGGCGACCAAGCTCGCGATCCGGCGCGCGCTCAATGATGAGCCGGACATCGACGAGCTCATCAGGACGCGCAAGACCGTGAAGCACGACATGTTCGATCAGGACACCGGCAAGTGGCTGCTCTAGCAGTCGCGCCGGGAGGAGAAGACCGATGGCGCTGAATGCATATCTGAAGATCAAGGGCGAGGCGCAGGGCGACATCAAGGGCTCTGCCACGGCGAAGGGTCGCGAGGGACGCATCGTGGTGATCGCCTGCTCCCACGACATCCTGACGCCCCACGACGCGGCGAGCGGCGAGGCCACCGGCAAGCGACAGCATCACCCGCTGCTCATCACCAAGGAACTCGACAAGAGCTCCGTTCCGTTGCGCCTTGCGCTGGTGGCAAACGAGACCCTGACGCTCTGGGATATGCAGTTCTGGCGCGCGATGACCCGCGGCAGCGAGAAGCAGCATTTCACCGTCCGCCTCGTAAATGCACGGGTCGCGAGCATCCATTTCGAGCTTCCGAATACGCGCAGCCCGGATACGTCGAAGCTTCCCGAGCTGGAGCAGGTCGCATTCACCTACGAGAAGATCGAATGGATCTGGACCGACGGACTGGTCGCAGAGGACGAGTGGAACGCCGGGACATAGAGTCGACCGCCGCGGCGGTCTGTCTCTATGGATAGAGCGCGCGTGCACTGCGCGCCTCGACGAGCCTGCCTGCCGTTTTGCCTCAATCACGAATCTTGACCGCGGTTCTCGCCCTCATCGCGCTCCTCGCGGCCGCGTTCTTCGGGCTGCGCTGGTACGAGCAGAAGGCGGTGTATTACCCGACGCGGGATATCGTCCGCACACCACAGGACGCCGGACTGCGATTCGAGGAAGTCACCCTCGACACCTCCGACGGCGAAGTGATTCACGGCTGGTGGGTACCATCCGGGCGAGCCGATGCACCGGTGATCCTTTTCTTTCACGGCAACGGCGGGAATGTCTCCCATCGTATCGAGAAGCTCGCGGTATTCCACGCGATCGGCGCGGACACGCTCGCTATCGACTATCGTGGCTATGGCAAGAGCTCCGGAACGCCGAGTGAGGACGGCATCTATCGTGACGCCCTGGCTGCATACCGCTGGCTCACCGCGACGCGGTCGGTTGCACCGGAACGCATCGTCGTCTATGGCGAATCCCTCGGCGCCGCAGTGACTGTGCATCTTGCATCCGAAGTGCCGACTGGAGGAGTGATCGTGGAAAGCGGCTTCACGTCGGTGCTCGACATTGCGCGCAAGCGGCTCCCCTT
This sequence comes from uncultured beta proteobacterium, assembly GCA_963747225.1. GTDB lineage: Bacteria > Pseudomonadota > Gammaproteobacteria > Burkholderiales > JAEUMW01 > JAEUMW01. The sequence goes on from CAVVES010000020.1 coordinate 39,770, forward strand.
TCTGCCGGTGCGCTGGATTCTCAAACACAAGTTCAATTCGATCGACAAGGTCCATCGGATCGACGCGCCTCTTCTCATTCTCCACAGCCGCGAGGACGAGCTGTTCGAAATGTCGCATCCCGAGCGCCTGCTCGCCGCGGCGCAGTCGCCAAAGCAGCTCGTCGAATTGCAGGGCGGCCACAACGACGCGTTCCTGGTGAGCGCGGACGTTTATCGCGAGGCGCTCGCGAAATTCCTCGCGGAAATCCGCACAGCAGCACGGCCTGTGAAATAAAAGGAGTTTTCCATGATCATCACCACTACCCCGACCATCGAAGGCCGGCTCATCAACGACTATCTCGGGATCGTCTCGGGCGAAGCGATCGTCGGCGCGAACGTCGTTCGTGATCTTTTCGCGCGCGTGCGCGACATCGTCGGCGGTCGCGCGGGCTCGTACGAGCACACGCTGGCGAACGCCCGCAAGATCGCCATCGAAGAGATGACCGAGACGGCGCGCAAGCTCGGTGCGACCGCTGTCGTCGGCGTGGACCTCGACTACGAGGTGCTCGGAGCGGACAACGGAATGCTGATGGTCACCGCATGCGGAACCGCGGTGGTGCTGGGTTAGGGCGGCAGTCAGCGATGCTCAGAGCAAGCTCGCGCCTCCGCAGTTCGCGAAGCCACTAGTGGTAAGCCAGTCACGGCTGCATCCCAGCACTGGGCGATACCACACCGCCGCCCAGATGCTGCGAACCGCGGAAGCCGCCGGTGGCGGCGCTTCCATCGGCGATCTTGCGGTCCAGCTCGGCCATGATCTCGACCGGAATCTCTCTTCCGGTGGGCGCCTTCGAGCAACCCCGTGCTACTGGACCGTGACGGAGAACTCGGGCCAGGCCATGCGAACCGGACTGTCGCGGCTGACGCTGCGGGTCGGACGAGAGCGTCCGGTGCGCGGTGTGTGTCAAGTCGGATTGGCCGGCGTTTGCGGTGCAGCGCCGGTCGCGGGGCTTCGGCTTGGTCAACCAGATATCGACAAAGCGGAAGGTCTGCTGAAGCGACAGACTCGCCGGTAGCGAATGCCGGGCTGAAATCAGAGGAAGTTCGCGCCGCCGCAGTTGGAATATGCGTTGTCGATCAGCCAGCGCCCCGAGCCGTTCCAGCAGATAGTCACTCCACCGGCTCCATAGGCAGGAGAGCCGCGAAACCGGCCGGTGGCTGCATTCCCGTCGTCGATCTTCCGGTCCATCTCGGCGAGCATCTCGACCGGGAGCTGGTTGCCGGTCTTGATGCTGTGACGGCTGGTGGGTCCAAGGAGGTCTGCGTACAAGTCGTCGGCGACGATGTCGAGGTAGGCGCCGTAGGCATTGCTCGGACTGGTCAGCTCCGAATGCGAGGTCGCTCCGGCGGCATTGAACCCGCTGTTGAGAAAACCGGCATGGGACAGGTGATCCCAGACCAGGAGGTTCTCCGGGGGAGTGCCGGACATTTCGATGCGACCGTTCCCGTTGCCGCTCCCGCCGGCGTTCGGAATGTTCTGCGCGGCGTTGGCATAGTCGCCCGGCAGCGCCCGATAGCGGTCCTGAAAGCCGTAGAACGCGGCTTTCGCGCCCTCCTGCAGCGCGATCAGGTTGTGGACGCGCGCGCTCGCGATCAGCTCCTGTCCCCGCATCGCCGCCCCGAGCAACAGCCCGAGGATGACGAGGACGATGGCGCTCTCGATGAGGGTCAAGCCGTGCTGTGCGTTGCGCATCCGATACTCCGCCGGCAGCGCCCCGTGGAAGCACCAGGGGCACTCCGGAAACCTGCAAGCACGAGGTTCTCCTGCAATATATTGAACCCGATTCCCTGCGCCAATCAGGGGCCAGAATCAGGCCGGCGGTCGTTCTAGGGGCACCGGCGGAAGACCGCGGCGGGGCCGGGGAGTTCTCCGGCGACCTCGACACTCGATGAGTTTTCCGGTTGACGCGTGAGAAGAACGAATGTACAAGTCCGTCGAACAACGCTTCGGAGTCTTCATGGACCGCCGCAAGTTCGTACGGATCTGCGCCGGTTCCGTGGCATTCAGCGCGCTTCAGCGCAACGTGCTGGCGGCCGCGGACGATCAGGTGCGTCGCTACCAGCGGGTGCTTCTCACGGACCGGGAGGCACGGCCGCTGAAGGCGAAACTCCTCCTCACCGACCGGAATTACCTCTTTCACTACCCCTACGTGGGCACCCCCTGCTTCCTGCTCAATCTGGGCAAGCCGATCGAGCGGGACGTGGCGCTCAAGGCGGACGACGGCCGCGATTACCACTGGCACGGCGGCGTCGGTCCGAAGCGGGCGATCGTGAGCTACTCGGCGATCTGCGCCCACAAGCTCGCGTATCCCACCCGGCAACTCTCTTTCATCAGCTACCGGGGCGGCAACATTCCCGGGGAGAGCCGCGCCACTCCGAACATGATCCATTGCTGTGCCGAGCACAGCGAGTACGATCCCGCCGCCGGCGCGAAGGTGGTTGGAGGTCCGGCGAAGCAACCGCTCGCGACCATCCTGCTCGACTACGACGCCTCCCGGGACGAACTGTATGCAACAGGCACGCTCGGTGGCGAGCTGTTCGACGAGTTCTTCGCGAAGTACGACTTCAAACTGTCGATGGAGCATGGCGCCAACCATGCGAAGCAGCCAGTCAGCGGCACCGCCGTAGTGACGGAACTAACGCAGTTCTGCCAGCAGGAAATCCGCTGCTGAGCGAGAGAGCGCAAACCTAGATCACCCTGGAGTAACGGGCGCGATTCCGGTCCGCCCGCAGATACCGGTCGAACACCATGCAGAGAGTGCGCAGGAGCAATCGCCCCCGGCGCGTGACCACGATCCATCGGTTTTCGATGCGTACGAGCCCCTCGTCCTGATAGCGCCGCAGATCTTCAAGCTCCTGCCGGAAATACCGATCGAAGTCGAGGAGGTAAGCAATCTCGATCGCCTCCTTCGAAAGCTCGAAGTGGCACATCAGCGCCTGGATTATCGCGCGGCGCGCGAGGTCGTCGGCGGACAGCTCGATCCCGCGCATGACAGGCAGCGTTCCCCGCTCGAGGGCGTCGTAGTAATCGTCGAGAGTACGCTGATTCTGGCTGTAAGCAGGCCCGATCATGCCGATGGCGGAAACTCCGAGCGCCACGAGGTCGCACTCCGCGTGGGTCGAATAACCCTGGAAATTGCGGTGCAGGCGGCCCTGCTTCTGGGCCGTGCTCAGAGCATCGGTCAGCTTTGCGAAGTGGTCCATGCCGATGTAGGCGTAGCCGGCATCTGTCAGGCGGGCGATGGCGAGGCCGAGAATCTGCAGCTTCGCTTCCGGGGGCGGCAGGTCCTCCTCGCGGATGCGGCGCTGGGGCTTGAAGACCGCGGGCAGGTGCGCGTAGTTGTAGATCGCGATCCGGTCCGGGCTCGCTTCGATCACGCTATCGAGGGTTCGGTCGAAACTCATGACCGTCTGCTTCGGCAGTCCGTAGATGAGGTCCATGCTCACCGACCGGAAGCCCTCGCGCCGTGCCGCCGCGACGATCCGCAACGTTTCCTCTTCGCTCTGGATGCGGTTGACCGCCTTCTGGACGTGGGGGTCGAAGTCCTGCACGCCGAGGCTCAGCCGATTGAAGCCGAGCTCGCGCAGGAGCGCGATGGTATCCTCGCCGAGCCGCCGCGGGTCGACTTCGATGGAGAACTCGCCGTTGGGAGCGAGATCGAAGTGGCACCGCAGCTGGTTCATCAACTCGCACATCTGTCCGTGGGACAGGTAGGTCGGCGTACCACCGCCCCAATGCAGCTGCTCGACCCGCGGCTCATCGCGGAACAGCTCTCCCTGCAAACGGATCTCGCGCTCGAGATAATTCAGGTAGGTGGCAGCCTTCGCGGCCTTTCGGGTGACGATCTTGTTGCACGCGCAGTAGAAGCAAACCGTGTTACAGAAAGGAATGTGAACGTAGAGGGAGAGCGGACGGCTCACCGGCCCGAGATTTCGCTTGCCGGCCCAAGTGCGGTAGGCATCAGCGCCAAACGCCTCGACGAAGCGGTCCGCGGTCGGATACGATGTGTACCGGGGCCCGTTGCGATCGAGCCGGCGGATCAGATCGAGATCGACTTCGAGCGCTTCCGATGCGCCAGCGGCGGTTTCTGCGGGCGGTGTCATCTGCGGGAGACTGGCTGGAACGTGATCCATCATGCCAGCATGACGGCGCAACGCTTTTGATCTGCGTCAACTGACGCGATGCACCCGCACGGAATGGGCAGAGACAGCACGCGACATGGCTTCCACGATGAGTTTGAAGCGACTGGACCTCGGCCAGCTGAGGACCGCCTGCTCCGCCTGCAGCCTGCGCGAGCTGTGCCTGCCGGTTGGGCTCGACCCTGAAGAGGTCGCCAAGCTCGAGATGCTGATCGGACGCTCCCGCCCGCTTCGGCGCGGTGAATATCTGTTCCGGGTCGGCGCTCCGTTTCAGTCGCTATACGCGGTGCGCACGGGATTCCTCAAGAGCTATGTATTGCACGAGGACGGGCGGGAGCAGGTTACGGGCTTTCACATGATGGGGGAGATCGTGGGCATGGACGCGATCTCGGGCGACGTGCACACCTGCGACGCGATCGCACTCGAAGACACCGAAATCTGCGAGATCCCGTTCGCCCGGCTCGAGGAACTGTCGCGCCACATGCCGACGTTGGATCGCCACTTGCACAAGATCATGAGCCGGGAAATCGTGCGCGACCATGGAGTGATGCTGCTCCTGGGCACCATGAAGGCCGAGGAACGGCTCGCCGCATTTCTGCTCAATCTGTCACAGCGTTATGCCGCGCGCGGCTACTCGCCGACGAGCTTTCACCTGCGCATGACGCGCGAGGAGATCGGCAGCTACCTCGGCCTCAAGCTCGAGACGGTGAGCCGCGCGTTCTCCCACTTCCAGGAAGAGGGTCTGGTGAGCGTCCGCAACAAGGACGTCGAGCTGAAGGATGTGGAAGCGCTGAAAGCGATGATCGGGCAGTCCACGAACTGTCCACGGCACTGAAGAACGCTGCGCGCGGACCCTCAAGCACTCGCATCAAGCGATCGTCCCCGTCATAGCAGTCCTTTCGCGAGTTGCCCGAGCAGGAATCTGGATCGCGAGCACGCCGATGAAAGGGATTACGACCGGCAGCGCAATCGCGAGCAGGGACGCCTTGCCAAGGGGAACGGGCCGCATCCGCATAGAGGGCGACGGTATCCGCGACCGGCCCGATCTCGGGCGCGGACAAGAGCGGCTCATTGCGCGTTGTCTCGCCCAGGATCCACTTGCTTCGCACCGCGGCGCCGTGCTGCGCGACCAGTGCGCCGTACTCGAGGAGTGCCTGGTTCTTCGCGCGCGCAAGCTTGCCGGCGAACATCAGGCACGGCGACAGAAAGACGAGGAGCAGGATCACCAGCGCGGCGATCATCATCGGGTAGAGCGTGTGCACGTCGAGGCGGTGAAACTCGGCGTCGTGCGCCCAGCCGCCAGCGAGCACCATTGCGACCACGAACACAAGGAGGCTGAACGCGCCGGGATAGCGTTCCAGGAAGCCGAGGCCACCCGCGCGATCGGTATGGGTCGGAACGATGGCGAGGTCGAGCTTCGCAATACGCCTGAGTGCGGTGGCGAACAGAATCAGGCGCCACAGCCAGCCGAGCAGCAACGCGACGAAGATCGGCCGACCGACGTAGACGTACCACCAGCCGCCGAAGCCGAGCGCAGGCGCGGCCGCGGCTTCGCCTTCAGTCGCTCATGAGAGTTCGTGTGCGCGGCTCACCACGGCCCCGGGAACGCCCAGGCCATGATCACCCACGGCAGCGCCGCATCACGCAAACGCGCGGTGCCCGCGAGGGATTGCGCGAAAGCGTGGCACATCCTCGGGCCAGACGATGCCCGCATGCACAAATTGCGGTATGAGCCGGAGCGTCACGCTCTCAGAGGCCACCTCCGCGATGATCAGCAAAGGGATGCTGAAGAGAAGACGCGCGTGCACACCAAAGTGCTGCAGCAGCGGCTCCACGCTTTGCCCCGGTTCGGGCACCGCCAGGCCTACGGTCCAGGCCCACACGGCGACGGGAAGCCAAGGCGAGCGCCGTCCAAGAAGAGCGCACGCCGTCCGACGCCCATGCCGCCGCGCGGGACGAGTCCGATGCGCCTTTGCAGGCGGAACGGAAAATCGTTCCGCACGAGAGAGATGTCGTCCGGCGGGTCGAGCGGCGGCGGCGAGCTAACGCCGCGGCCTGCCCATGTCCGCGCGCAGTCCACTCCAGGACCGTTGCCTATGGCCGCAACCCGATGCGTCAGAACTTGTAGAAGCGCCGATTCAGGTACTGCACCACCTCGGCTTTCTCCTGTGCGCTCCAATCCAGTTTCTGATTCGCCTGCCAGCGGTCGACCTGCTCTTCGAGCTGTCCCATGTTGCGCACGAGCCGGCTGTCGCGCGTGTGCGCGATGGTCTTGTGGCACCCCGCGCAGTGATTCTCGTAGAGCGCCTGTCCCCGGTCGGCTGGCTCCGCCGCGTCAACATTGCCGACACTGGCGAGGCCGATTGCCGCAGCGCCGGCAGCGACAGATCGGAGAATCTTTCTCGCATGGACGCGCTGCCACCAACCGGCGGAATCACCCACCAAGTTGCTCGCGCTTCGTGCGGGCCTCGGCGTGATCCATCGGGCCCGCGTGGTGATTCACATCGAAAGGCGAACGCTGCAGAAACACCGTAAGGGCGCTGGAGGCCGCCGCGAACGCCCAGAGCACGAGGAAACCGACGGAATAGAGCGCCGTGCGGCTCCAGTCGAGGGCCGTGCCGAAAACCCGGATGTCCTCGGGATCGACCGCGGTGAAAAAGACGCCGGTGCCGATGCCGGCTACGATGAACGCCGGCCACAGCACCCATATAATGCGCTGAGTCATCTCGCTATCATGATTCTCCATCGCGCACCCTTGTCAGTCGACCCTCCGCGATACCTCACGCCGTGCTGCCATAGCTGCCACAGATCACCCTTCCCGCGGCTGCAGCACAACCTCCTCGTCCCGCGGCGCGCGCATCTCCCCGGTGAGCCGCCACGACTGATTCGCATCCTCCAGGATCAGCAGCCAGCGTCCCGCGCTGAGGGGCTTGATCGCACCGTCGAACCGGCTGGCGCCGCTCGCGGGCAGCGCCACGGTCTGGTCCGCTCCAGCGCGCGTCGGGTGGACGATCCTGAGGCGCAGCACCCGGGGGATCGCGGCACCTGCTTCGCTTGACATCCTCACGCGCAGCAGCTGATGGTCGAAGTCGAAATACAGCGTCGCTTCATAGCCGAGCTCTGCGGACATATGGTCCCGATGCAACAGTTGATTGATGGCGAGACCCTGCTTGTAGTAGTCCTCGGCGACCAGGCCGTCGTCGGTCTTGACGGCGAGCCACAGGGTCACAAAGCCGGCGATCACGGAGGCAAGTGGACCTGCCATGAGCAACCAGGGCCACGGTTCCCGATACCAGGGACGACGACTGACGCCAATCTCTTGCGGCAAGGTGCTCAAGGGTTCCTCACTGGGCGTAGAAACTCGTTTTCGCGGTGGCGACGAGGCTCGCGTCATCGATCGATTTCACCTCGAACTCGATGGGATTCGATCCCGACCGCACCGCTGTCGGCTCCACCTGCACGCTGATCGGCACGGTCGTCGTCCCCGCACCCGCCAGCTCGACGCTTGACGCTTCCGCCACGACCTTCGCACCCGGAATGCCGGACACCGAAACCGCAAACCTGTGCGGGTGCTCTGACGTGTTCAGTATCTGCACGCGATACACGTTCTCGAGGAGACCTTCGCTCGTTTCCCGCACCAGGTTTGCCCGGTCGCGCAGCACGTTCACTTTCAACGGCACACGCACGTACAGCGACACGACCATCGCCGTGATGACCGCCGCGAGGATGCCGATGTATACGAGAACGCGCGGACGCAGGAGGTGCGAGGTGACCTTCCCGAGCGCCGTCTTCTGCTCGGCGTACTTGCCCTGCATGGCATTCTCGGTGGAGTTGCGGATGAGGCCCTTCGGGTAGCCCATCTTTTCCATCACCGTGTCGCAGCCGTCGATGCAGGCACCGCAGGCGATGCACTCGTACTGCAGTCCGTCGCGGATGTCGATGCCGGTCGGACAGACCTGCACGCAGATCTTGCAGTCGATGCAGTCGCCGAGTCCCTGGGCCTTGTAGTCCGCCGATTTGGGGCGCGACCCGCGGGGCTCGCCACGCTCCCTATCGTAGGTGACGATGAGCGTGTCCGAATCGAACATCACCCCCTGGAAGCGTGCGTAGGGGCACATGTACTTGCACACCTGCTCGCGCAGGAAACCGGCATTGCCGTAGGTCGCGAAGCCGTAGAAGAACGTCCAGAACGTCTCCCACGGACCGAGCCTGAAGGTCGCCAACTCGCCAAGCAGCGTCTTGATCGGCGTGAAGTAGCCCACGAAGGTGATCCCAGTCCACAAAGCAACGGCGATCCACGCCGCGTGCTTCGCCGTCTTGATGCCGATCTTGTGCGCCGTCCACGGCTCGCTGTCGAGCTTCATCCGCGCCGGACGCTCACCCTCGATCTTGCGCTCGATCCACATGAACATTTCGGTGTAGACCGTCTGCGGACAGGCGTAGCCGCACCACAATCGCCCGGCCACCGCCGTGAACAGGAAGAGCGACAACGCACAGATGATGAGGAGGCCGGCGAGAAAGATGAAGTCCTGGGGCCAGAATACGAGGCCGAAGATGTAGAACTTGCGCGCGCCCAGGTCGAAGAGAACGCCCTGCCGCCCGTTCCAGATCGTCCACGGCAACCCATAGAAGACGACTTGGGTGAGGATGACGAGTGTGACGCGCCACGACGCGAAAACACCGTGCACCGAACGCGGATAGATCTTCTTGCGGACTTCGAAGAGCTCGACTTCTACGGTGTCCGCCTCTGCGGCGGAGGCTGCAACCTTCGGGAGCGGAGTGCTCAATGTCCTTCCTCGGCCCGGACAACGGCGGACCCGGCGGACGCAAGGTTCTCGCAACGCAAGCCCTGACGCCGACCTCCGGAAGCCCGCCGACCCTCGTTCAGAACAAACCCGGTTGAGGCGGCACTACCGCTCGGCGCCAGATCCTGCGTCCTATTTGTTGTGGGCGGAAAGCGAGTAGACATAGGCCGCGAGCAGGTGCACCTTCTCTTCGCCCAGTACGTCCTTGAACGCCGGCATGACGTTGTTGCGACCCTTGGTGACGGTTTCCATGATGGTGGTCAGGGATCCGCCGTAGAGCCACACGTTGTCGGTGAGGTTCGGCGCACCGAGCGCCGGATTGCCCTTTCCTTCCGGCCCGTGGCACGCCGCGCACACTGCAAACTTCTCCTTTCCGAGCGCCGCGAGTTCTTCGTCGTACGGCTTCTGTCCCGAGATCTGGCGCACGAAGTTCGCGACCTCCTTCACACCCTGGGGACCGCCCACGGCGTCGATCATCGGTGGCATGATCCCGTTGCGTCCGTTGAGAATGGTCGTCTGGATCGTTTCGGGCGTGCCGCCGTACAGCCAGTCGCCGTCGGTGAGGTTCGGGAAGCCCTTCGCGCCCCGCGCATCCGAGCCGTGACACTGATAGCAATAGGTGAGGAAGAGGCGCTGTCCCATCTGGCGCGCCTCCGCATCGGCGCTTACTGCGGGAATCTCCATCTTCGCGTACTTCGCGAAGAGCGGTCCGAACTCGGCGTCCGCCCGCGCCTGCTCGGCCTGGTATTGCGAGACCGCCGACCAATTGAGGAGTCCGGGAAAACTGCCGAGGCCGGGATAAAGCGCGAGATACACGAGCGCGAAGACGACGGTGCCGTAGAACCAGTAGACCCACCAGCGCGGGCACGGGTTGTTCCATTCCTCCAGGTCCTCGTCCCACGTGTGGGTCGTGGCGAGCTGCTCGCCCTTCGGGCGCGGCCTGCTCTGACTCTTGAGAATGACCGCGCAGAAGGCGATGCCGGCGAGTGCAATGATCGCGACGTAAAAGCTCCAGAAACCGCTCGTGAAATCGCTCATTCTGGTTACGCTCCTTAATTGTCGGGGGCGGCGCGGGAAGTCTTGCCGTCTTCGCGGCGCGGCGCGTCGTCTTCGTCGAAGGGAAGCCGGGCCGCCTCGTCGAAGGCACGCTTGCGCTTCTTGCTGAAGGCCCAGAGCACGATGCCGACGAAAAGGACGAACATGATCACCGTCATCGCGGCACGAACATCCGTGGTGTCCATCGTCACTTCGTTCCCTTGAGGGCGGTGCCGAGGCCCTGCAGATACGCGATCAGCGCATCGAGCTCGCTCTTGCCCGCCACCGCCGCGGTGGCTCCGTTGATCTCTTCGTCCGTGTAGGGCACTCCCACGAACCGCAGCGCTCTCATCTTCGCAGGCAGATCCTTGCCGTCGACGGCGGTCTGCGCGAGCCACGGGTACCCGGGCATGTTCGACTCGGGTACCACATCGCGGGGTTGATTGAAGTGCACCCGGTGCCATTCGTCCGAGTAGCGTCCTCCCACCCGTGCGAGGTCCGGACCCGTGCGCTTGCTGCCCCACTGGAAGGGGTGGTCGTACACCGACTCGCCCGCCACGGAGAAATGTCCGTAGCGCTCGGTCTCGGCGCGGAACGGCCGGATCATCTGCGAGTGGCAGGTGTAACACCCTTCGCGAATGTAGACGTCCCGCCCCGCGAGCCGCAGCGGCGGATAAGGCTTGAGCCCGGCTATCGGCTCCGTGGTGGACTTCTGGAAGAAGAGCGGCACGATTTCCACCAACCCGCCCACCGAAACGACGATCAGGGTCAGCACGACCAGGAGACCGACGTTTTGCTCGATCTTTTCATGAAAGGTACCGGACATGGTCACGCTCCTTCCGATCAGGCGTGGGCGCCGGCAACCGCCGGAATCGGGGCATCGAACGCCTTCTGACCGGCGATCGTCTTCACCACGTTGTACGCCATGATGAACATGCCGAACAGGAAGAGCGAGCCACCGAGCAGGCGGATACCGTAATAGGGGTACATCGTCTTCACCACTTCGGCGAAGCCGTAGGTGAGCGTGCCGTCGGCGTTGGTCGCGCGCCACATGAGACCCTGGCTTACACCGGCGATCCACATGGAGGCGATATACAGCACGACGCCGATGGTGGAGACCCAGAAATGCAGCGTGATGAGCGGGATGCTGTACATCTCTGCCCGTCCGAAGAGGCGCGGGATCAGATAGTAGAGTGAGCCGATGGTGATCATCGCAACCCACCCTAGGGCGCCGGCGTGAACGTGGCCGATGGTCCATTCGGTGTAGTGCGACAGGGCGTTCACCGTCTTGATCGACATCATCGGCCCTTCGAAGGTCGACATGCCGTAGAACGACAGCGCCACGATCAGGAACTTCAGGATTGGGTCGGTGCGCAGTTTGTACCACGCTCCTGACAGAGTCATGATGCCGTTGATCATTCCGCCCCACGACGGGGCCATCAGGATGAGCGAGAAGACCATGCCGAGCGACTGGGTCCAGTCCGGCAGAGCGGTGTAGTGCAGGTGGTGCGGACCCGCCCACATGTAGGTGAAGATGAGCGCCCAGAAGTGTACGACGGAGAGCCGGTACGAATAGACCGGCCGGCCCGCCTGCTTCGGCACGAAGTAGTACATCATTCCGAGAAAGCCTGCAGTAAGGAAGAAGCCGACCGCGTTGTGGCCATACCACCACTGCACCATCGCGTCCTGGGCGCCCGCGTAGGCGGAGTACGATTTCCAGCTCGTGAGCCCGATCGGGATCTCCGCGCTGTTCACGATGTGCAGCAGGGCAATGGTGAGGATGTAGCCGCCGAAGAACCAGTTGGCGACGTAGATGTGCGACACCTTCCGCTTCATGATGGTGCCGAAGAACACGACCGCGTAAGCCACCCACACCAGCGTGATCAGAATGTCGATCGGCCATTCGAGCTCGGCGTATTCCTTCGACGTGGTGATACCCTGGGGAAGGGTGATGACCGCGAGTACGATCACCGCCTGCCAGCCCCAGAACGTGAAGGCAGCGAGGCCGTCGCCGAAGAGCCGGGCGTGACAGGTTCGCTGCACACAGTAGTAAGAGGTCGCGAACAGCCCGCAGCCACCGAAGGCGAAGATCACGGCGTTGGTGTGCAGGGGACGCAGCCGGCCATAGGACAGCCAGGGAATGCCGTAAGTCAGATCCGGCCAGACGAGCTGCGCCGCAACGATCACGCCGACCAGCATGCCTACGATTCCCCACACCACGGTCATGATCGCGAATTGCCTGATCACCTTGTAGTTATAGGTGGTTGCCTGCGCTTGCATGGTTCGCTTCTCCTTGACGGTCTGCAATCCTCTCGCACCGAGACGCCCAAGACGCCCAAGACGCCGCATGCCTGCGCGTCTTCGGTCACGCCGATGTTACGGAAAGACCGGTGCGCTACTTTTGATTTACATCAAATCGGTCGGGCTGTAAATTCCGCGACGGCGTCGGCCCGTCTTCATCCATCAGTATCCGGTGTGCCGGTCCCTCCAGATCTTCGAACTGCCCGCTCTTCAGGGCATACCAAAAGACGACCGCGATCGCCGCCACGAGCACCAGCGAAAGCGGGATCAGAAGATAAAGTATCTCCATCAGCGCTGCAAACCGCGAGGGGCAAGATTCGTCGAGGCGATGCCGAGGCCAGGACGGGGGACCTTCGCACCTGCCTCCCGCTCTGCCAGCCGCAATGCGTTGAGCACCACCAGCAGCGAACTCGTCGCCATGCCGATCCCCGCCATCCACGGCGTGACGTGACCGGCCACGGCAAGGGGTAGCGCGATCGCATTGTAGGCAACGGCCCAAGCCAGGTTCTGGCGGATGATCCTGTGCGTCCTGCTGCTCAGGTCGAAGGCGCGCCCGAGATGTTCCAGCTGGTCCGAGATCAGGATCATGTCGCTCGTTGCCTGCGCCACCTGGGTGCCGCCGCCCATGGCGATGGACACCCCCGCCGCCGCCAGAACCGGCCCGTCGTTCACGCCGTCGCCGATCATCGCCACGACCGCGCCTTTCGCCTGGAGCGCCTGCACATACGCAAGCTTTTCCGCCGGAGTCGCGTTCGGCACGCTCTCGCCGATGCCGACACTCGCCGCCAACGCCCGCACCGCAGCAGCGCGATCTCCGGACAGCAACACCACCTGTCGTCCGGAAGCGGCGAGAGCGGAAACGAGTGCCTTCGCTCCGGGCCGGACCGTGTCGCCCAAGCGAAAGAGCGCCAGCCAGCCGTGCTTGTCACCGAGCCCCACGAGCGTGCACCCGTCCTCGAATTTCCGCTCCGGCATCGGACCCGCCAAGTCCCCGACGAACGCCGGGGTGCCGAGACGAATTCGTCTATCCTCGACCCATCCCTCCACACCGGCGCCGGGTATGTTGTGCAGATGTTCCGCCATCGGCGCCGGTCCGTGCGCGACCTCTGCGCAGGCGAGGATCGCCCGCGCGATCGGATGCTCGGAAGCCGCCTCCAGCGCACACGCGACGCGCACCGCGTCAGCGCGCGAGATCGTGCCCAACGCGTCGACGGCGAGCACCTCCATTCGCCCGAGGGTAAGCGTCCCGGTCTTGTCGAAGATCACATGGGTCGCCCGCGAAAGCGTCTCGAGCGCGTGACCCCGGGTCACCACGACGCCGAGCCGCACCAGGGCGTCCGTCGCGACCGTGAGCGCGGCAGGGGTTGCAAGCGACAGCGCACAGGGACAACTCACCACCAGCACCGACACCGTGATCCAGAGCGCGCGCGCTGGATCGACGTACAACCAGGTCACGGCAGTGAGCGCAGCAATCACCAGCAGCACACCCACGAACCACTGCGCCACGCGATCAGCTGCCTGGGCGAGCGCCGGTTTGTCGTTCGTGGCCCGATCCAGCAGGCGCAGAATGCCAGCGAGCATGGTCTCCTGGCCGATCTTCTCGACCCGCACCACGACCGGGCCCGTCACGTTGACCGCGCCACCCGTGAGGCGCTCGCCCGTGCGCCGCGGAAGCGGCCGGCTCTCGCCGGATAGCAGCGCCTCGTCGACCTCGGTTTCTCCCTCGACGATCTCGCCGTCCGCGGGAATTGACTCTCCCGGCTTCACCAGCACGTAATCGCCGCGGCCAAGGGACGACACCGCGATGCGCTCACTTCCGCGCGTGGCAGGAAATGCGGGCAGGCGCTCCGCGAACGCCGGGATCAGCTTGAGCAGCTCTTCCGCTGCCCGCGATGCGCGGGCACGCGCGTTCATCTCGAGGAACCGTCCGCCGAGCAGCAGGAACACGAACATCGCGATCGAGTCGAAGTACACCTCGCCGCTGCCGCGCACGGTCGCCCAGGCGCTCGCCGCGAAAGCCACAGCCACGCCCAAAGCGACCGGTACGTCCATGCCGATGCGGCGCAATCGGAGATCGCGCCAGGCGCCGGAGAAGAAGGGCGCCGCCGAGTACAGCACCACCGGCACCGTGAGCAACAGGCTCGCCCAGCGCATGAGGCTTTCGATGTCTGCGCTCATGTCGCCGTTCGCGATGTAGGCCGGATAGGCGTACATCATCACCTGCATCATGCCGAAACCCGCGACGAAGAGGCGCCACAGGGCGTTCCTGCGCTCGCGCCGCTGGATTTCGTCGAACCGCGCGCGGTCGAAGGGATGGGCGGTATAGCCGATGTCGCTCACCGCCTTGAGGATCGTGGAAAGATCGAGCTCGCGGGCGTCCCAGCGCACGTAGGCGCGCCGCGTCGCGTAGTTGATGTCCACCGAAAGCACACCGGAAAGCTGCGCGAGATGCTGCTCGTTCAGCCAGACGCATGCGGCACAGGTGATCCCTTCGAGGATCAGCGCCGCCTCGCGCGCGTGTGGGCCCGCAGCGCGTACGAAGCTGCGTTGCATGTCGGGATTGTCGTAGAGGCGCAGTTCTTCGAGTCGGGCGGGCACTGCTTCCTGTCCGCGCGCCGCAGGCACGGTGCGATGGCGATAGTAGGAATCGAGCCCGTGATGCACGATCGCTCCGGCTACGGCCTCGCATCCGCGACAGCACAGCGCGCGGGAGACGCCGTCTACTCGCACGGAATACCGGGCTCCCCGCGGCACTGTCAGGCCGCAGTGGAAGCACGGGACATCCTCCGTCGCCGCAGGAAGATCGGTGACCGGAGCGGACCGTGCAACCGCCATTGCCTCCGTCCTCATGGTCGCATGCTAGCGCAGCCGGAGCCGCGATACGACCCTCAAATCGCCTCAACGAGAAAAAAGGCAGCCGTCGCTACCTTCCCTTCCATCGATCTCGCCGCGGACAGCTGTCCGCAATGGCACCCAGGGGCGTCAGAAGCGATAACCGACGCCGATCCCGTAGACACACGGATCGATGGTGAGCTTGCTGTTCACGAGCTTCGGTCCGGGGTTGTTGCTCGTCACCTGCGTGTCGATCCAGATGTACTTGAAGTCGGCGTTCAGGTACCAGTTCTCCGTCAGCTTGTAGTCCAGGCCGATTTGCAGCGCTGGCCCCCAACTCGTGCTCGAAACGCTGAGGGGCAGACCGCCCGGAACGACAAACGGGACGACGAGGTTGCTCTCCGTAAACCACGTGAAGTTGACCCCCGCGCCAACGTAAGGCTTGAAGCGCCCCAAGTCGAGGTGATACTGCAGCGTCAGGGTTGGCGGGAGATGCTTGACCGTTCCGATCCCGCCCGAATAAAGCCCCGGCACGTCTAGCGATACCGGCTGGCTTTGCG
Source organism: uncultured beta proteobacterium (assembly GCA_963747225.1). GTDB lineage: Bacteria > Pseudomonadota > Gammaproteobacteria > Burkholderiales > JAEUMW01 > JAEUMW01. The sequence goes on from CAVVES010000020.1 coordinate 55,479, forward strand.
GATAGGTCGCGATCAACTCGAGCGCGATGTTCTTTGTGAAGAAGTAGCTGACATCGACTTCCGGCGCCCAGCGGTTTTGCACGCTGATCGCATCCGCCGGCAATCCCGCCACTCCGCCGGCGGCGGAACTGGAGTTGGGATCGATATTGATGGCGCGCGCCCGCACGAGCCACGGACCCACCTCCCCTTCTTCGGCACTGGCCACCAGCGGGCAGGCAAGGCTGGCGGCAATGACGCTCGCGATCAGAGTCGTCTTCATGTACTTTTCCTCCTGTCTTCAAAGTTGGCGCCCACGGGACGCTTTTCGTCGTGCTAACGCGGCCGCTCGAGTCTTTGCTGTGCCGCACAAATCTTAGAAGCGTCGCCGGTGGCTCTTATTGATCTAAATCAAACGTTCCCCAAATGATACGCCGTCGACTTCCTCAGCAAACATCGCTGTGCCCGCGATCCTGCGATCGACCGTGCTGACTCTCCGAATGTCGCGGCCGTGATCCCCTGGCTGCAGCGCAACGATCCGTTTCCCCCCGTCGAGAGGGCGCTCAAGAACCCGAACGGGCTGCTCGCCGCGGGTGGGGATCTCTCGGCTGCCCGTCTGCTGGACGCTTACCGTCGAGGCATCTTCCCCTGGTTCGGCGAGGGCGAGCCGATCCTCTGGTGGAGCCCCGACCCGCGCATGGTGCTGTTCCCGAGCGAGCTCAAGATCTCCCGCTCGCTCGCGAAACGGTTGCGGCGACGCGATTACGAGATAGAAGCCGATACCGCTTTCGCGGAGGTGATGAGGCAGTGCGCAGCGCCGCGACACGGGCAACCGGGAACCTGGATCACCGCGCCCATCATTCAGGCCTACCTGACGCTGCACGCCCTCGGGCACGCGCACTCGGTGGAGACATGGATCGGCGGCGAGCTCGCCGGAGGACTGTACGGCGTCGCGATCGGGCGCATGTTCTATGGGGAGTCCATGTTTGCGCGCGTGACGGACGCTTCCAAGATCGCATTCGTCCACCTGGTCAGGCATCTTGAGCGCTGCGGGTTCGGGATGATCGACTGCCAGATGAAGACCGCCCATCTGGCGAGCTTCGGTGCGCGCGAGATTCCCCGGTCGAAGTTTACGAGTGTGATGGAAGAATTGATAAACTATCCCAACCTTCCTGGACCCTGGCGACTCGTCGATGACCCACCTGGGTGATTTTCCGCTGTCGATGCTGCAGTTCTACGCAACGGCGCCCTATCCGTGCAGCTACCTCACGGAGAAGATGGCCCGTTCGCAGGTGGCCACGCCGAGCCATCTCATCGATACCACCGTCTACAGCGAACTTGTTCGTGCAGGTTTCCGTCGCAGCGGCGCGTTCACCTACCGGCCGTACTGCGACCACTGCCGCGCCTGCGTGCCGGTGCGCATCCTGACCGAAGCCTATCAGCCGAGCCGCGCCCAGCGCCGAGCGTGGAAACGCCACGAGGGACTCACCGCCCAACTCCTTGACCTCCGTTACAGCCCGGAGCACTACGGCCTGTATCTTCGCTATCAGTCGCGTCGCCACAGCGGCGGCGGCATGGACCAGGACAGCCGCGAGCAGTATCGGCATTTCCTGCTCCAGAGCAACGTGGATTCGAACCTCGTGGAGTTCCGGGAGAACAGCATCCTGCGCATCGTCAGCATCGTGGACCGGCTGCAGGACGGTCTTTCCTCGGTCTACACTTTCTTCGATCCGACCATCGAAGGAGCCAGCTACGGCACCTACAACGTGATGTGGCAGGTGGAGCTGTGCCGCAAGCTCGGCTTGCCCTATCTCTATCTCGGCTACTGGATCGGCCAGAGCCGCAAGATGGCCTACAAGATCAATTTCCGCCCCATGGAGGGGCTGATCGACGACCGCTGGCAGACCCTGCCGCCGGCGCCCTGACGCGATACGCCGGTGGCCGCGGCCGCCGGCCCGGCGTGACGGAATTGGCCAATGCTCTATTCGGCGGTACGCCGCGTCCTGTTTTGCCTCGAACCGGAAACTGCTCACCGCGTCACCCTTGCGGCACTCTCCGGGTTGGTTACCATCGGCTTGCGGCGCCTCGCGGGAGCGCCACCGCCGAGTGTGCCCCGTCGGGTTATGGGCATCGAATTCCCGAATCCGCTCGGGCTCGCCGCCGGCTTCGACAAGAACGCCGAGTACATCGACCTGATGGGCGCGCTGGGCTTCGGCTTTCTCGAAGTCGGTACCGTGACTCCCCGCCCTCAACCGGGCAATCCGCCACCCCGCATCTTCCGCATCCCCGAGAAGCACGCCCTCATCAATCGTCTCGGCTTCAACAATCAGGGTGTCGACGCCTTGCTGCGCAACGTCGAGCGATCCCGCTTCAAGGGCGTGCTCGGAATCAACATCAGCAAGAATTTCGATACCCCGATCGAGAGTGCGCACGAGGACTACCTCACCTGCCTGCGGCGGGTCTATGTGCATGCGAGCTATGTCGCGGTGAACATCTCGTCGCCCAATACACCCGGACTGCGCGACCTGCAAAATGCTGAAGAGCTCGACAAGCTCCTCGGACTACTCAAGAATGAACAACAAGATCTGGCTGCAACCCACGGAAAATACGTGCCGATCGCGGTGAAGATAGCGCCGGACCTGGAGCCTGAGCAAGTCGAACAGATCGCCACGCTTCTCGTCAGGCACCGAATGGACGGTGTCATCGCAACCAACACCACACTTTCGCGCGAGGGGCTGGAACATCTGCCCGTATCGCGGGAAGCGGGTGGCTTGAGCGGCGCTCCCTTGCGGGAGAGGTCGACGGCGGTACTGCGTCGCTTATCGAAAGTACTTGAAGGAAACGTGCCAATGATCGGCGTAGGCGGGATTTTTTCTGCGCATGATGCGCAGACAAAGCTGGATGCAGGTGCAAGTCTCGTGCAGGTCTACACCGGCTTCATCTACCGCGGTCCGGCGCTCATACGCGAGGTCGTCGAGGCGGTCGCCCGACAGGGCGAGCTTCCTCCGGTGAAAGGAAGGCAGTGGTCGTGACACCGACGCACTTCAAAACCCTCCCGCCCTTGATGAAAATTGAAAAGATCGACGGGTTGCTGCCCCAGACCCAGTGCCAGCGCTGCGGCTTCGGGGGTTGCCGCCCCTACGCCGAAGCCATCGAGGCGGGAGATGCCGACATCAATCAGTGCCCGCCCGGAGGCGTGGAAGGGGTAAGACGGCTGGCCCGACTTCTCGGCGTCGAGCCGAAGCCGCTGGACCCATCGCGCGGGGCGCCTCCACCGTCTGCCGTAGCAGTGATCGACGAAAGTGCGTGCATCGGATGCGCCCAGTGCCTCGGGCCGTGTCCGGTGGACGCCATCATCGGCGCGCCGCACCAGGTACACACCGTGATAGCTGCCTTGTGCACTGGCTGCGAACTCTGCATCGCGCCTTGTCCGGTCGACTGCATCGCCATGAAGGTGGTCCCGGCGCCGGCCGACGAGTCGAAGTGGCAACGGAGAAGGCGCGAGAAGAAGGCTGCGGATGCTTCGCGCAAACGCCATGCGTTTCACCTTTTCCGGCACGAGCGCGAGGAGCGGGAGCGTGCCGCCATGCACGCGCGGGGAGCGGCTTCAGCAGGCGGCGGCAGGATCGCGGATCCGCGGCAGGCTGCGGTGCAGGCGGCGCTCGAGCGCGCGAAGGCGAAGCAGCACGCTGCCAGCGGCGACCGGCGTGCTCCAGACCCGAATGCGCCGGTTCCCGCGGAATCCGAATGAACGCCGCCAAGCGTCACGCGATCTTCGCGCGCCTGCGGGCGGGGAACCCCGCTCCCGCATCAGAGCTAGCCTATCAGACTCCGTTCGAACTCCTGATCGCTGTGATCCTTTCGGCGCAGGCGACCGACAAGAGCGTGAATGTCGCGACGGCGGAGCTCTTCCCCGCCGCCCATACCCCCGAGTCGATGCTGGCCCTGGGCCAAGCCGGACTCGAGTACTACGTGAAGCGCATCGGGCTCTACCGCATGAAGGCGAAACACATCATCGAAACCTGCCGGTTGCTCATCGAACGCCACGGCGGGCAGGTGCCCGAGAATCGGGAAGCGCTCGAAACGCTTCCCGGCGTCGGCCGCAAGACCGCCAACGTGATTCTGAACACGGCGTTCGGTCAGCCCACCATCGCCGTGGACACGCATATTTTCCGCGTGGCAAACCGTACTGGCCTTGCAAAGGGGAAGACCGTCCTCGAAGTCGAGAAAAAACTCGAGAAGTCCACCCCTCCCGAATTCCGGCACAACGCCCATCACTGGCTCATCCTCCACGGACGCTACGTCTGCGTCGCCCGTAAACCGAAGTGCCCGAGCTGTCTGATCGAGGATTTGTGCGAGTATCCGAACAAGACCCAAGGAGTGAAAACGTGAAGGGGTGAAACTGTGGAAGGATGCAACGGTGGGAAGGTGGCTTAAGAAAAAAGCCGTACATCGCTGCTGACTTGACTTCTTCACGCCTTCAGTCATTCACTCGTTCACCCATTCACGCCTTTTCGCCTCCATGTTCTCCCCTTCCCGCGATCAGGCCCGAAAATTCCTGTTCGACGCCTGGGCGAAGTACCGCGCGGGTGCTCCCCTTGAAGGATTGGAAGCGGTCGCTGTCGGCTTGATCTCCCTCCATTCGGAGTACCAGCCGCTGCTCGAAGATCGGGAACGCAATCTGGATCGGGAGTTCGGCCCAGAGCGGGGCGGCCTCAATCCGTTTCTCCACCTCTCGCTACATCTCGCGATCGAGGAGCAGCTCGCGATCGATCAGCCTCCGGGCATCCTGTCGCAGTACCAGCGCCTCGCCGCGCGGCTGGGTGACGAGCACGCGGCAAAGCACATTCTGCTCGAATGTCTCGGGGAGGTCGTCTGGAACGCCCAGCGCAACGCCACGGCGCCGGACGGCGAAGCTTACCTGCGCTGCATCCAACGTCACCTCGGTGAAAGGGCTGGCGGCTCCGGCAGCGTTTGAGCGCGGCACGGCAGACGATGCGCTCAACTCAGGCCGGTGTTCGTAACACCCCGGCCGGGAGGCGATGCTAGAATCCGCGTCCCACGTACTTCCACTTCGTTCGAACGATGGCCGAAACATCCCACTTGAAGTTGCGCCCGATTCCGGCGCTCATATTCGCCAGCCGCTGGCTGCAGCTACCGCTGTACCTCGGACTGATCGTCGCGCAGTGCGTCTACGTCTGGCAGTTCTGGAAAGAACTGGTCCATCTGCTGCATATCGCGGCCGAGCGCAACGTCATCAACGAGACCCAGATCATGCTCGTAGTGCTGGGGCTGATCGACGTGGTGATGATCGCGAACCTGCTCATCATGGTGATCGTCGGCGGCTACGAGACCTTCGTCTCACGGCTTTACCTGGAGGGGCATCCGGACCAGCCGGAGTGGCTATCGCACGTTAACGCGGCGGTGCTCAAGGTGAAGCTCGCCACGGCCATCATCGGCATCTCTTCGATCCATCTGCTCAAGACGTTCATCAACGCGGAGCAGCTATCGCAGCACGTAATCATGTGGCAGGTCACCATTCACATCACGTTCCTGCTGTCCGCGATCGTGGTCGCCTGGACGGACCGAATCCTGGCGCCTACCCTGAAGGTCAAGCACGCGGCGCATTAGGTGGTAGGCCGAGGGGATCGACGTACCGCTCCTGTCAACGGCCGTTTTCCAGCGTCTCGATCAGGAAGAGGATTTCGGCGGCCATCGTGTAGTCCAAATCCGGGGCGTCGGCGAGGGTGCGGTCGCGGCTGCCGGCGACGATGGCTTGGAGGGCTTGGATGAAGGGGTGGACGCCACGCGGCGTCGGGATCGGCGGCGAGTTGCTGGAGGAGGGACGCAGCGGCGGCCGGGTCGCCGGCGAGCAGGGCTTGGGTCACGGCGAGGCAGATGCGGCCATCGGCGGTGTGGTTCTCGCCGCCGTCGCGGCGGTAGGCGAGGTAGCAGGCGATGGCCTTGCGCTTCGCCTCCGCGGCGGCGGCGGGGTTGCCGGCGTCCGTCTCGATGTCGGCGAGGATGGCCCAGGTCTTCCACGGCTCAGACGCGTGGCCGAACTGCGCTTTGCATTCGATCGCCCGGCGGATTTCCTGCCGCGCTTCGTCGAGGCGGCGGAGCTTGCGCAGGGTGTTGGCGAGATTGTTCCTCGCGCGCCCTTCGTTCGCCACATCGCCGATCTCGACATACTTGTCCGCGGCTTGCCGGTAGAAGGCCACGGCTTCCTCCGGGCGGTCGAGGACATCGTCATACAAGTTCCCCAGTTGCACTGAGCGTGCTCGCCTGCCCGGCGACATTTCCGAGCCGCACCTTGATCGCGAGCGATTTCCGGTAGGCATCCTCCGCCGCTTCCGGCTGTCCCGCCTCCTGATACACCATGCCGGTCTGATGCCAGATCACGGCGACGGTGCCCGGTTCGTCCAACTGCGTGAACCGCTCGCGCGCTTCGGCATACGCCGCCAGCGCCTCCGGGTAGCGGCGCTGCTCCATGCGGACGGTCCCAAGCTGGCCTTTGCCGACGGCGACCTCCCGGTCGTCACCGAGTTGCTCGGCGCGGCGGATGCTCTCTTCGTAGGCCGCCGCCGCTTCGTCGAGCCGACCCAGGTCGCGAAGACAGTCGCCTCGTTCCGCGAAGCAGACGGACGCCATCCCTTCCGCAGCTTTGCTGGCTCGCTCCTTCGCGACGGCCTCGAAGCGCTGGCGGGCCTCGTCCAGCAGCGGCAAGGCCTGTTCCGAGCCGCCGGCCGTCTTCAACACGCGGGCCAGCAGGCAGCAAGCCATCGCCAGATCGTAATCGGCGTCGGGATACGCCTGCTCGCCCGCCGCCCGGGCGCGCTGGAGCAACTGCTGCGCGCCGTCCAACGCCTCGCGCAACCGCCCGCCGGCAAGCTGCTGCTCGATGCGGGTCCGCGCCGCCTCGAACCGCGCGTGATTCCAGGCGTCGCCCAGCGCCGCCGCCGCGGCGTCGCGCACCTGCCCCACGCGCTCCAGCAGCCGCGGCTTGCCGAGCGAATTGCAGCAGGCTGTAGAGCGAAGTGGCCAGATCGATCGTCGCCTCCGCATCCCCCGCGCGCTGCACGAGGTCGAGCAGCGCAAAGAGGTTCGGCAGCTCCAGCACCGTCAGCGTCGCCGCGAGTTCGGCGTTCTGGCTCTGCTGCTGCTCGAGGAACCCGACATACCCGCGCATCGCCTCGACCCAGCGGGCCGTCAGCGCCTCGCGCTCCGCCGCGTCCATCCGCCCGCGCAGGTAGGGGCAGAGCGCGGGATTGAGCGTGAGATGGTTGTAGCGGTTCGGCGTCGCCAGCCCCGTCTCGATCAACTCGCCCGCCAGCGAGGCCACGTCCGCCTCTTCCCACTCCATCATCACGCGGAGCACGTCCAGATCGACCCCGCCGTGAAACACCCCGAGCACGCGCGCCCTGTCCCGGTTCGCGGGCGACATGCGGCGCAGCGAAAGCTCGACGCTGGCGAAGACCGATTGCTCCCGGCTGCCGGGGAACTTCCGCTCCATCTCCGCCATCAGCTCGACGAGCGATTCGCGGGTCGCCTCGACGCCGCGGCTGCGCAGCGCCGGGGCCAGCAGCGCCAGCGTGCGGGCGTGGCCGTGGACGGCATCCACGAGCTGCTCGATCTCCTCGCGCGCGGCATCGGCGGCGGCGCCGGCGTCCGCCGCCGTCGGCGTTCAGCACGCGCTCGACCAGCTTCACCGCGTCCTCGCGGTCGAGCCGGTGCAGCTCGCGCCGGTGCCGCTCGGCATCGAACGGCGCGGGCAGCGCCTCGCGGCTGGTGAAGACGAGCCGCGTGTCGCCCTTCGCATGCAGCCGCGCGCAGAGCTGCGAGGATGGCGTCCAGCTCGCGGCGCGCCTCCTCGGAGAGCGCCTCCGGCGTCTCGCACGATAGGGCGGCAGGAGGATGCTCTCCATGTTGTCCACCACCAGCAGCGTGGACTGCTCGGCAGCGCGCGCTCGACGGGCAGGATGGCCTTTTCCAGATCGTCGAACGTGGCGACGGAGTAATCCGTCGCACGAGCTGGCGGCCGATGGCATCGAGCACCGCGGCGGCGTTGCTGTGCGTCTCGACGGAGACGAACGCGGCGCGGCGCATCTGCTGCGAGCGGACCATCCAGCGCGCAAACTCGGCGGCGAGCGCGGTCTTGCCTTCGCCGCCCTGGCCGCGCACCACGGCGTAGCGCTCGTGGCGCAGCAGCCGCTGCAGCGCGAGCAGCTCGCGGCTGCGGCCGATGAAGCCGGTCTCCGGCTCCGGCGGCAGTTCGCCGAGGCGCGCCGCGAGCGCGGTCTTGCAAGTCCTCCTGCGTCTGCTGCGCGGGCGTGGTGCGGAAGAGCTGCGGGTCGTCCTTTTCCTGGAAGAGCACGGGCACGAACCAATCCTCCAGCCGCAGCTCGCCCGCGCCGAAGATGCGGCCGCGGAAGGTGTCGTCCTTGAGCTGGCGCTGGCCTGCGAGCATGGCATCGCCCACGCGCTGCGCCGCGGGCCAGCGCGTCGTAGAACGCCTCGACGAAGCGGCGCGCGGTCTCGACCAGCACGCTGTGGCTCATGGCCACGACCGAGGCCACGCCGACCTTCAGCAGCTCGGAGGCGACGGACTCGGACGCCTTCTCGGCCTGCGCGGTCTGGCAGGCTTCGAGGAAGACGAGCGGGATGCGGTGATCGCGCAGCAGCGGGCCGAGTTCGCTGGTGAAGACGGTGACGTGCCGGCGCTGGTCGAGCTTGCCGATGTCCTGCGGGTCCTCGAAGCACAGCCCGCCGAGGCCGACGCGTGCGGTCATAGACGCCGTGGCCGTCGAAGTGGACGACGTGATAGGGCTCGCGCTCGCGCGCGGGCGCGGTCGAGCTCCTCGCGCAGGGCCGGCAGCGTGGGCGGGCTGAGGACGTGGATGCTGCACCAGGCCGCCGAGCGTCTTCCATCGCCTCGACCAGCGGCAGCGCGCTCGCGCGGTGGTCGATGTAGCCGCACGCGTCGTCCTCCGGCCGCGCGGTGACGAGCAGGATGCGGATGGGCGTGGCGACCACCGGCACGTCGAGCACTCGCGTGTTCGGCAGGCGGCGGCGGACGCGCGTGGGCTTCGCGCCCTGGAACAGGTAGCCGTCGCCGTCGTGGAGCAGTTCCCACGGCAGGCCGAGCAGGAGCGTGGCGGCTTCGCGGGCGGTCGTCGACCTCGGCCTCGGCGGCGCCGGCTTCGAGCGACGCATCGACGTGGACGGAGAAACGGCGCCCGGCGTGGTCGTCGATCCGCGCCCAGGCGTTCATGACGTTCGCCGTGTGGGCGACGGGCATCGCGGCCTCGTGCAGGAGCCGCCCCCACTTCACGAGGTTCTCCTCGACCTTGCGCGCGCGGTCCCGGAAGTAGTCGCTCGGCCAGATGGCGTACTTCTCCAGGTACCAGCGCAGCTCCTCGGCCTCGATCGGACCGATGGGAGCGATGAAGCGCCAGCTCTGCGCGCTGGCGACTTCGCGCTGCCCCGGCGTGGCCGGCTCGTAGACGAGCCGGGCGCGAGCCGAGGCGCGGCGCACGCCGTCCTGCTCGTGGAACTTGAAGTCGGTGAGTTCGAGCACGAGCTCTTCCAGCGGCTCGGCCTTGGGCTGCGGCGTGGGAGCAACATCGGCGGGGAGCGCGTTTGCCCAGGGCGACGAGGATCGCATTCATCGCCGCTTCGACGCCGCCCGCGTCGCTGCTCACCGGGATGTAGATCGGCTCCTCGCCGAAGAACTCTTCGAGCACGCCGAGCTTCGTGCCGTTCGAGCGAGAGCGGGATGACCGGGAACTTGTCCTTGCCGCGCTGCTTCTGCACCTCGAGCGCGTGGCGCAGTTCCTTGCCGACCCACTTCGACTGCAACGACATCCGGGCTGACGACGACGGCGTAGGCCGACGCTTCCTCGATGGCTTTCTGGATCTCCGGCCAGAGCGGATCGCCGCCGCGCAGCTCGCGCGAATCGATCCAGCCGTCCTGCCCGTGATCGGCGAGCGCCGCGCGGAGATCGCGCACGAACGCGTCGTCCTGTCGAGCTGTGGGAGATGAAGAGTCTGGTCATCGCGGCCCTGCCGGTACCACTCTAACCGTGAAAGCAAGGACTTTCACCCACGCGTTGCGCGTGCGATCAACTCGCAGGGACGGTGCCGCCAACAAAAACCGTGAACGCCTCGCTGATGACTGTTTGGTGCGGACCGCAGTAGCGCCGGAGGCTACTCCATCCGCGGCGCCTTCTTCACGAAGAGCCCGCTCTGGCTCGAAAAGAATGCCGCCAGATCTGCCATATCCTGGTCGGTCAGACTCGCAGCCTGCGGCGCCATGATCGCGTTCTTGCGCGCCCCGCTCTTGTAGTCTTTCAGGGCTTTCACGATGTAGTCCGGCTGCTGGCCGGCAAGGCGGGGGAAATCCGGCACAGCGCTGTTGCCGTCGGCGCCATGACACGCCGCGCAGGGGGTGGACTTCTGCTTGCCGGCTTCGACGCTGCCGGCAAATGCGGGCAGCGCGAAAAAGGCAAGAGCTGCCACCGCGGCGATGGATTTCAGCATGCTCACACTCTTCTTGGAGTTCACTTCGCGGCGGCGCTCGTCGGGGCGCCTGCGGGTGTGGAGTAGAAGGCGGCCAGATCCGCCATGTCCTGGTCCGACAGACTCGCCGCGATCGCCGCCATTGTGGGATGCCAGCGCTCGCCACTCTTGTAGGCCTGCAGCGCCTTCACGATATAGGCGGCGTGCTGACCGCCGATCTTGGGCACCGAGTACACCGCGGGAAACGCCGTGCGGTAGTCCGGTATGCCGTGGCATCCCTGGCACATCGAATCCTTGAGCTTGCCCGCCGCCGCGTTGCCGTCGGCTGCTGCGCCCGGCGTCGGAGTACAGAGGACAGAGGTGAGGAGCACAGCGGTCACTGCGAAGCGCACGATCATTCTCTCTGCAAGTTTGCGTCGGTTTCCAGCGGCCGGACTTTATCGGAAGCGGCGGTCATGGTCAACGGAGCGGCCGCGCCCACACCGGCCGAAACCCCTATAATGCGCGTTTTTTGTGCGAATCCCGTGCTTTGCGCCGAAAATCTCGCCTGCTCGCGGGGCGACAGACTCGTCTTCTCGGGCGTCGGATTCGATGTTGAGCCGGGGCAGGCGCTCGTGGTCACAGGAGCCAACGGTAGCGGCAAGACGAGCCTGCTGCGGATCGTGTGCGGCCTGCTCGAACCCGCCGCGGGAGAGATCCGCTGGGACGGCACGAAGACGCGAAGACTCGGCGAAGAATACTTCGCGCGGCTCGGTTACGTCGGCCATCTGAACGGCCTCAAGGACGATCTGACCCCGGCGGAGAACCTTCGAACCGCGACTGGCATGTCGGGCGCGCCTGCGGACGAAGGCGCGGCAAGAACGGCGCTGCGGCGCCTCGGCATCGAAGGTCAGGCCGACCTGCCGGTGCGGTGGCTGTCGCAGGGTCAGAAGCGCCGTGCAGCGCTAGCCCGTCTGCTGGTCGCGCAGCGCTCACTATGGGTGCTCGACGAGCCCTTCACAGCCCTCGACCGGGAGTCGACCGCGACGGTGGAAGCGCTGCTGCAGGAGCATCTCGAAGGCGGCGGCCTGGCTCTGCTCGCAACCCATCAGGACTTGCACGGCGTGCGCGCGCCCGTCCTCCGCCTCGGCCTCGGGGCTTGAGAAGCGGCGATGGGCTCAGCGCTCGCATGGATCATTCGTCGCGATCTCGTTCTCGCGCTGCGCCAGCGTACCGATGTGACGACCACTCTCATTTTCTTCGTCATCGTGGTGAGCCTTTTTCCTCTCGGCGTCGGGCCGGAGATGGAGAAGCTGCGGCCGCTCGCACCAGGGGTGCTGTGGGTCGCCGCCCTGCTCGCCTCGATGCTCTCCCTCGGGCGACTCTTCGCGAGCGACTACGCAGACGGCACGCTGGAACAGATGCTGATCGCGCCGCAGCCGCTCTCCCTTGTGGTGCTCGGCAAGATCATCGCTCACTGGCTCGCGTCCGGCTTGCCGCTCGTGCTCATCGCACCCGTGCTCGCGATCCAGTACGACCTCACCGGCGAGCCGCTGCTGGTGCTGCTCGCGGCGCTGCTCATCGGCACACCTGTATTGTCGGCGATCGGTGCGATCGGCGCCGCGCTCACGCTCGGCCTGCGCGGTGGGGGCGTGCTGATTGCCCTACTGGTGCTGCCGCTCTACGTGCCGGTCGTGATCTTCGGCGCCGGTGCGGTCGATGCCAGCGTGTCCGGCCTCGACCCGGTTGGACACCTTTCGCTGCTTGCGGCGTTCCTTCTCCTGTCTCTGGTGGTCGGGCCGGTCGCTTCCGCCACTGCCCTTAGAATCTCCGTAGAATGAAGCGGCCAGGATCGTCGCAATTCTTATGTCGAGCACCACAATCAGCTGGTTCAAGTACGCCTCCCCAGCGAGCTTCTACGGCCTCGCTGGAAAGCTCGTTCCGTGGTTCGCGCTCGGCGCTGCCATGCTCTTCGCGGCCGGCCTGTACACGGGTTTCTTGGTCGCCCCCACGGACTTTCAGCAGGGCGAGTCGTACCGGATCATCTTCATTCACGTGCCGGCCGCCTGGATGTCCATGTTCCTGTATCTGCTGATGGCAGCCTACGCGGCCCTCGGATTCATCCTCAACGCACGGCTTTCCGCGATGATGGCGCAGGCGATCGCGCCCACCGGCGCTCTCTTCACCTTCATAGCACTTTGGACCGGCGCGCTCTGGGGACGACCCACCTGGGGCACTTACTGGGTGTGGGACGCGCGGCTCACGTCGGAGCTGATCCTGCTCTTCCTCTATCTCGGCTTCATGGCGCTGCAGGCCGCGATCGAGGACCCGCGTCGGGCCGATCGCGCGGGCGCCGTGCTGGCGATCGTCGGCGCCATCAACGTCCCGATCATCTATTTCTCCGTGCAGTGGTGGAACACGCTGCACCAGGGCGCGTCGGTGAGCCTCACGCAGTCGCCGACGATGGCGACGGTCATGCTCCGGGGAATGCTGCTGATGGCGTTTGCCTGTTGGTTCTATGCGACCGCCGTGATCCTCACACGGGTGCGCGTCATCATTCTCGAAAGGGAGCAGGCGAGGCCCTGGCTGGCCGAACGGGCGGACCGGGAGCACGCATGAACTGGGACAGCCTCTCCGCCTTTCTCCACATGGGCGGCTACGGCTTCTACGTATGGGGCGCCTACGGCGTGACGGCGGCGTTGCTGCTCGTCGAGGTTACGTGGGTGCGTGCGCGGCGCCGAACGATCGTGCAGCGTGCGGGTCTCATCCGCGATGCGTCCGGACTCGCACGCGAATGAAACCCCGGCATAGACGCTTCGCCCTGATCGGGGCCGGACTTTGCGCGCTGGCGATCGCGACTGCGCTCGTCCTCAACGCCTTCCGCTCGAACCTCGTGTTCTTCTTCACGCCGAGCCAGGTCGCTGCGCAGGAAGCGCCAGTGGGGCGTACATTCCGCATCGGCGGCATGGTGGAAGCGGGCAGCCTGCGGCGCGAGCCGGACGGACTCACGGTCCACTTCACCATCACCGACACGGCGCAGGCGATCCCCGTGGTATACAGGGGAATCCTCCCCGATCTCTTCAAGGAAGGGAAAGGTGTCGTCGCCCAGGGCAGGCTTGCTCCAGACGGGCAATTCACTGCCAGCGAAGTGCTCGCGAAGCACGACGAAAACTACATGCCGCCGGAAGCCGCCCACGCGATGGAGCAGGCGAAGAAGGCGCAGCGGACGCTGGTCCGATAGCGCGTCAGCCAAGGAGTCGAGATGGTCCCAGAAATCGGTCAGTTCGCCTTGATCCTCGCGTTGCTGCTCGCCGTCGCGCAGGCCGCGGTGCCCCTCGCGGGGGCGGCGTGCGGCGTGCGCTCGTGGATGGTGTCGGCACGCTCGCTCGCGCAGGGCCAGTTCGTGTTCGTCGCGATCGCGTTCGGCTGTCTTGCCTGGTCATTCGTGCATAGCGACTTCTCCGTGCTCAATGTCGCGACCAACTCCAACTCGAAGCTGCCTCTGCCCTATCGCTTTGCGGCGACCTGGGGTTCGCACGAAGGCTCGCTTCTGCTGTGGACGCTGATGCTCACCGTCTGGACGGTGGCAGTGACGGTCTTCAGCCGGCACCTGCCTTTGGAAATGGTGGCGCGGGTGCTGGCGGTGATGGGATTCGTGAGTGTCGGTTTCCTGCTCTTCATGCTCCTCACCTCGAATCCGTTCGAGCGGCTCATTCCCGCCCCCGAGGAAGGCCGGGATCTGAATCCCCTGCTGCAGGACCCGGGCATGGTCATTCATCCGCCCATGCTGTACATGGGATACGTCGGCTTTTCGGTCGCGTTCTCCTTCGCGCTCGCGGCACTCCTGTCGGGTCGGCTCGATGCGACGTGGGCGCGCTGGTCACGGCCGTGGACGACGATCGCCTGGACGTTTCTCACCATCGGCATCATGCTCGGCAGCGCATGGGCCTACTACGAGCTCGGCTGGGGCGGATGGTGGTTCTGGGACCCGGTGGAGAACGCCTCGTTCATGCCGTGGCTGGTCGGCACCGCCCTCATTCATTCTCTCGCGGTGACTGAGAAACGCGGCAGCTTCAAGAGCTGGACCGTGCTCCTCGCGATAGCAGCGTTCTCGCTGTCGCTCCTCGGCACGTTCCTCGTCCGCTCCGGCGTGCTCACCTCGGTCCACGCCTTCGCCACCGATCCCCGACGCGGCGTCTTCATCCTCGCGTTCCTGTCCATCGTGATCGGCGGCTCGCTTCTGCTCTACGCGTGGCGCGCGCCGAAGGTCGGACTCGGCGGCAGCTTCGCCATCGTTTCGCGCGAATCGATGCTGCTCGCGAACAACGTGCTGCTCGTGGTGGCAGCCGGCACCGTCCTGCTCGGGACGCTTTATCCGCTGATCGTGGATGCCCTCAACCTCGGCAAGATTTCGGTCGGACCGCCCTACTTCAACGCCGTATTCGTGCCGTTGATGGTGCCGGCGGTGTTTCTCATGGGTGTCGGACCGATCGCGCGCTGGAAGAGCGCGCGCATTCCCGCGCTCGCCGTGCGGCTGCGCTGGGCTTTCGGTGCAGGTGTCGTCGCGGCATTGATTCTGCCGTTCGTGCTGGGAACGTGGACCCCGCTCATCGCGCTCGGATTTCTGCTCGCCTTCTGGGTCATCGGGGCGGTGGTCACCTCGATCGCCTTCGGCACTCAGGAAGGGGCCGCTACCCAGAGCATCTGGCGCCGCATGTCGAAGCATTCGCGCAGCACCTGGGGCATGCATCTCGCGCATTTCGGTATCGCCGTGTTCATCATCGGCGTGACCATGGTCGGCGGATTCCAGACCGAGAAAGACGTGAAGATGGAGCCCGGGGCGACGACCACCGTCGGCGGTTACACCTTCCGCTTCGATGGAATCGAAACGCGCGACGGTCCCAACTATCGTGCGGCGCGCGGCACGGTGACCGTGTTGAAGAACAATCGCGCCATTGCCGTCATGCATCCGGAAAAGCGGCGCTACAACGCATCCGGCATGGCCATGACCGAAGCCGCGATCGACACCGGTCTCGCGCGCGATCTCTATGTCTCTCTCGGAGAACCGGTGGGCGACAACGCGTGGATCGTGCGCGTCTATCACAAGCCGTTCGTGGACTGGATCTGGGGCGGCTGCGTGCTCATGGCCCTCGGCGGACTGCTCGCGGTCACCGACCGCCGGTACCGATTCGCAGTAAAGGCGAAACCTCACACTGTGCCGACAGCACCACCGGCGCCCGTCCCCACGCCTCTTGCGCCGGAGGCGAAGCGATCGTGACCCGATTCGCCATTCCCCTCATCGCCTTCGTGGTCCTCGTCGGATTTCTCCTCGTCGGCCTCAACCTCGATCCGCGCGAAGTCCCCTCGCCCCTCATCGACAAGCCTGCGCCATCGATTCAACTCACGCAGCTGCACGCACCGGAGAAGGCGTTCTCGCTGGCAGACATGAGAGGCCGGGTGTGGCTGCTCAACGTGTGGGCGTCGTGGTGCGTCTCCTGTCGTGACGAGCATCCGTTCCTGCTGGAGCTCGCGAAGCAGAATGTCGTTCCGATCGTTGGGCTCAACTACAAGGACAAACGCGACGACGCGATGAAGTGGCTCACCCAGTTCGGCAATCCCTATCAGCTCAGCGTCGTCGATGCGGACGGACGCACCGGGATCGACTTCGGGGTGTACGGCGTGCCCGAAACCTTCGTCATCGACCGGAGCGGCGTCATCCGCTACAAGCAGATCGGCCCGCTCAACGCAGAGAAGTGGCAGCAGACCATCCTGCCTCTCGTGAAGAAGCTCTCGGCGTGACCCGCGCCGTCCTCCTGCTCGTTGCGCTGTGGATGCTGACGGGGCTTGCCGCGCTGGCAGCGGACGCGCCACCCGCGGCTGACAATCCAGTCATCGAAGCGCGGCTGCATCGACTCTCGAACGAGCTGCGCTGCCTCGTCTGCCAGAACGAGACCCTTGCGGAATCGCGCGCCGATCTCGCAAACGACCTGCGCCGCGAGATCCGCGAAATGATGAAAGCGGGAAAGAGCGACCGCGAGATCAAGGAATTCCTCGTGGCCCGCTACGGCGACTTCGTGCTCTACCGACCTCCGGTAAAATCCACCACGCTCGTGCTCTGGGTCGGTCCATTCGCGCTCCTCGCGATCGGCGTCGCCATGTGGTTCGTGCTGCTCAGACGCCGCCAGCGTCGCGCGCCGGACGCGCCGCTCACCGCCGAGGAGCAGGACCGCGCTGCCGTGTTGCTCGAAACGGATCGTCCCCGGAATCCATCTTGACCCTCTTCGTCGCTGTCTGCGCGATCCTCGTCGTGATCGCCCTGCTCTTTGCGCTGCCGCCTTTCCTGCGCGCTCCGAAAGCCACACCCGACACGGATCGCGCGCAGGCCAACGTCGACATCTACCGCGAACAGCTCCGCGACCTGGAGCGGGATTTCGCCGCTGGCGCCCTCGCGCGCGAACAATACGAGCGGGACCGGCAGGAGCTGTCGCGGCGCATGCTCGAAGACGTGCAGACGGGGACCAGCGCACCGATTGCTGCAAGCGGCAGCACGACGCGCATCCTTCCCGCAATCCTGATCGCTGCCCTCTTTCCGATCGTTGCCGTGCTTCTCTACATGCAGATCGGCGCGCCGTCCGCACTCGATCCGCAGACGCTCAAAGCGGCGGCGCCACATAAGGGTCAGCAGTTCACGCGTGAAGAGATTGAACAGATGGTGGCGCTCCTCGCGGAGCGGATGAAGAAAGAGCCGGACAACCTCGAAGGCTGGACATTGCTCGGACGCTCGTACGCGGCGATGGGCCGCTATGCGGATGCCGCAGCTGCGCTGCGGCACGCAATCCGGCTCAAGGCGAACGATCCCGATCTGCTGGCTGACTATGCCGACACCCTCGCCATGGCAAGTGGAGAGAAGCTTGACGGCGAGCCGCTGAAACTCATCGACCAGGCGCTCGCCATCGATCCTGATCATCAGAAATCCCTCGCCCTGGCGGGAACGGGTGCGTTCGAGCGCGGCGACTTTGCCGGCGCGGTGACCTACTGGGAACGGCTGCTGAAGACCCTGCCGCCGGAATCGGAAGGCGCGCGCGCGATCCAGGCGAGCATCGACGAAGCGCGCCAGCAAGCGGGCGGAAAAGTGCCGGAGGCGGCGGAGGCGGCGCGCGGTGCTCCGACCGGTACGGCGGGCAGGATCGCGGGGGTCGTCACGCTGGCGCCGACCCTCGCCGGCAAGGCTGCACCCGACGACACGCTCTTTGTCTACGCACGCGCCTTGCAAGGGCCGCCCATGCCGCTCGCCGTGCAGCGCTTCAAGGCGAGGGACCTGCCAGCGAGCTTCAGTCTCGACGACTCGATGGCGATGGCGCCAGAGATGAAGCTTTCGAAGCACCAGAACGTGATGGTGCTCGCGCGCATCTCGAAATCGGGCAACGCGATGCCTCAGAGCGGAGATCTGCAGGGCACTACCGGTCCGGTGCCGGTCGGGGGCTCCGCCGTCAACATCGTCATCGATCGCGTTGTGCCGTGACTGCGGCCGCGCCTGAATAGATTGCCTGAGCCGGTGCGCCGCGACGATCCGCCCGCGACGACGCTCTCCGCGGTACAGTAGCATCCGCGTTTTTCAAGCATCCCCGCGCGGCACCGAAGCCGATGTCGCCCCCACCCCAAACTTCATTGTCGGAGGACGCTGCCGTGGCCGACTATTCCCAACCGAAGAAGACCTGCGATCTCGTGATGAAAGGCGGCGTGACGAGTGGACTCGTCTACCCGCGGGCGGCGTTGCAGCTCGCCGAGACATACAGCTTCAAATGCATCGGCGGAACTTCCGCCGGAGCGGTCGCCGCCGCGTTCACGGCCGCCGCGGAATACAACCGTCACGGGGGTGGCTTCGATCGCCTCGATGAGCTCAATCGCGAGCTGCAGGAGGGGGACAAACTGAGTTCCCTCTTTCAGCCCTCGAACGCGACCCGTCCGGCGCTCAACCTGTTTCTGGGGATCCCCCAGTATCGGAAAGACGCGATCAAGCTCTCCGGGAAGGGATTGTTGGGCAAGCTCATGGGAACCGTTTGCCTCGTATCGAGAGTTCTCAAGGAGATCGGCGTCCCGGGATTGTCAACGGGACGTATCAAGGGCGCGCTCGTCGGCGTCGCCGCTGCCATTGTCCTCTGCGTCGCGATCTCGCTCGTCGCGTGGATGCTCGGAGCGGTCACGCCGCTTCGCACGCTGGTCTCTGCGGCTGTCGTTCTGGGGCTCCTGCTCGGTGTCGTCGGTTGGGTGGCGGGCGGCCTCGGCCGCGGCCTTTCCGCTCTCTACGACATCATCGTCAACGAGCTGCCGGCGAACCACTTCGGCATCTGCAACGGCCTCCGGCCCAAGGGCGCGCCGCAGCAGCCGGAAGCAGTGACCGAGTGGCTGCACCGTCAGGTCCAGCGCATCGCGGGAAGGTCCGTCGGCGATCCGCCGCTCACCATCGGTGAGCTCGAGAAACAGGGTATCGAGCTGAAGACCGTCACCACCAACCTCAACCTTGGACGGCCCTATGTTCTGCCGTTCGCCGAAACCAGCGACTCGCAGAACCGCGGCGCCGATGCTGCCGCCAGCGCGCGCTTCCTTTTTCGCAGGCAGGACATGGAAGCGCTGTTCCCCGAGGAAATCGTCGACCATCTCGTGAAGCGCGCGTTTCCACCCGGCGGCTGGAGGCTTCCGAAGGATTTTCATTTCCTGCCAGCCGAGTGCGATTTGCCGGCAACCGTCGCGGCACGGATGAGCATGAGCTTTCCGCTCTTCTTCAGCTCGATACCGCTCTTTCAGCTGCCGCGGCGGATGGTCGAGGCCGCCGCCGCTTGCGCACTGGAAAAAGAGGATCTCATTCCGAGCTGGTTCAGCGACGGCGGAATTGCCAGCAACTTCCCCATCCATTTCTTCGATGCATGGATCCCGAGCCGGCCGACCTTCGGCATCACGCTGCGCTACCTTCCCGAGGAAGTGGCGGCTGGAAAGGGACGTCACGACAGCGCGGCACGCCACTACTACGATGCGCTAGGCGAGCGCGGCGCGAAGACTGCACCAACGCCCATTGCGCGGGATGCGCACACCGTGCCGGGACCGGAAGCGGTCAAGGACGTGTGGCTGCCGCAGCCCGGCGAGCGCGTTGCGCCAGACTGGACACCGCTGCGCGAACCGACATCCACGGCGCACGGCACACTCGGTGAAGTCTGGAATTTCCTGTGGTCCGTGTTCGATACTGCACAGAACTACCGGGACAACATGCAGGCCGAGCTGCCGAGTTATGCGGACCGGGTCGTCCAGGTCCGGCTCGAACCCAACGAAGGCGGCTTCAATCTCAAGATGCCCCGCGAAACTATCGCGAAGGTGGTGGGCAAGGGCAACGACGCGGGAACGCTCGTTCTCCACGAGTTCGGTTTCGATCAGCACCAGTGGGTGCGTTTTCGCATGCTCACCGAACAGCTCGACGAAGCGTTCAGTGGATTGCTCGAGCACGAAACCAGCAAGGCGATCGACCTCGACAAACTGCATGAGCTTCAGCTGAGCGCCGAGCCGCATTATCACTGGAGGCTATACCCGAAGTCGGTCTCCGACGCCTCGGTTGAGCGCGTTGCACTGTTCACGGATTTCATGAAGAAGTGGATCAACCCCAAACTCTCCGATCTCGGCCCAGGCGATGCGCTCGCGCGGCTCCGGATTACGCCGCGGATTTAGCAGCGTCGCAGGTCGCAGTTCAGCGACGGCTGCGTCCGGTCGCCATGCACGAAGGTAGAGGTTGGCCGCTGCGGCTCCCGCGCCGATGTCCGATCCTGTTCGTCGCCGACGGTCGCCCCGATCCGCCCTCATCACGGCGCGCGCAAGGATTGAGCAAGGCTCAACAGGTTCTGCGGGCTCACGCGGATGACGCCCCCGCGCGGGCTATCGAGATCCGCGATGAGATAGAACGCGATGGCTATAAGAAATGGCAGAACGAGGAGCAGCCTGGTTTCCGCCCTGGCGTTTCTCGCGCCGAACCCGACCATAGCGATGGCGCAGAGGGCGATCGCTGCCATGAGACTCCATGCGGCGACCGGGATCCGATTCCGCCACGCCGCCTGCGTGTAACCCTGCGAGTTCAGCACGTCGTTCATGCCTGCCACCGCCAGCGCGATGACAGGGGATGGTTGTGCGACGGCCGGACCGCGGACGGCCGCCCACAACCGAGCCTGCAAATCCGCAGTGGTGGCATTGGTCTGCCGCAGCTGTTGGTCGTCGCGGGTGCTGTAGAACGCGATACGCTGATCCAGGTAGTTCAGTAGCAGCGCCTTCACTCTGGCCGCATCGGCTGCAGGCGGCAGCTCGGCCCGGAGGTACGCCGTGCCGATGGCGTTGGTTTCCTCTTCCTCGAGGTTCTTGCGCTGATCGTATCGACCCAGCGCCATCGAAAAGCTGAATCCGACAATGAGCGCAAGCAGGGTCAGCGTCGCAGCCTGGATCACGCCGAAATCGTCGCGTACCCCGGCTTCGTCGGCCGGCCATCTCTTCGCGATCAGCACCCCGATCCACGCCGCGAGCGCGAGGCCGAAAAAGGACAGCACGAACACGAGCACCGGATAGTCCATTACGTTCCCCATTCCGTCGTTTCTCTCTGCATGCGAGGCCCGCCATCCCCCGGATCAAGTTCCCAATGCGGGGATCAGCTCCCGATACGGGAAGCGTAGCATGGCCGCGCCGCACCACCGGCCCCCCGCAACCCTGTCCGATCCCTGGATCGCCTGCGGGACATTGACGATACCCCTCTATCCGGATAAGACTCGGTTGTCTTACCAACCAACACAGACTTCATGCAAGACCGAAGGCAGCAGATCATCGAAGCCGGCCTCGCCACGCTACGCGAATACGGCTTCACCGGACTCACCCAGCCGCGAGTGGCAGCGCGCGCGGGCCTCCGTCAAAGCCATCTGACCTACTACTTTCCGACCCGCGTCGATCTCTTGACCGCCGCAGCTCGCTCGGCCATCGACCGTCAACTTGCGGCGGTGGACCTCGTGCTGAAGGGAAACGCATCCCAGGCTGCCGACGCGATCGCAAAAGTCGCCGTCCGTCACGAGAACACGCGGGTGATGATGGCTCTCGCCCAGGCAGCCGACGAGGAGCCCGCGTTGCGAGAGCTGTTCCGTGAGTTGGCCGACGGAATCGTGGCACGCTCGAACACCTTCCTGAAGACTCTGAACGGCGCGTCAACCGAGGAACACGCCCGTCTCCTTCACGCGCTCTCGGTCGGGCTTGCAGTCGTCGATCTCGCGAACGTCGCGGCCCGACAGCGCCAAGTGCTCCGCGGCCGTCCTTGCCACCGCTCTCAAGCTCATCGCATCCTCGAAGAAGCGCTGAGGATCGTACTATTCACCACGACTTTTTCGGAGAAACGCGAAATGACAAACCCGGTACTCATCGTCGGCGCGGGCCCTGTCGGCCTTACCGTGGCCAGCGAGCTGGCGCGCTTCGGAGTAGCCGTCCGCATCGTCGACAAGGCAGCGCAGCGCACTGACAAATCCAAGGCTCTGGTGCTGTGGAGCCGAACCCTTGAACTGCTCGATCGCGGTGAAGGTTCCGCGCCATTCATCGACGCGGGTTCAAGGCACATGGGGTGAACTTCGTCGCCGGCGGCGGAAAGCTGATCGGGCACGTCGACATGGACGGCGTGCAAAGTCCCTACCCCTACGCGCTGATGCTTCCGCAGTCCGATACCGAGAGATTGCTCGAGGAACGGCTGAACAAGCTGGGTGTCGTGGTCGAGCGCCAAGTCGAGGTCGTCCGCTTCACGCATGGCGAAGCCGGCGTCAAAGCGCTGCTTCGTCACCACGACGGAGGCGAGGAGAACGTCTCGGCCGACTGGCTCCTGGGGTGCGATGGCGCGCACAGCATCGTTCGCAACAGCCTTGGTGTGAACTCGCCGGCGAGACCCTGGATAGTGACTGGATGCTGGCGGATGTCCACATGCGCGGCTATCCGTTCCCGGACAGCGAAACGTCCGTCTATTGGCACGAGGACGGTGTCTTCGTAATCTTCCCGATCTCGCCTGGTCGCTATCGCGTGGTCGCCAACCTGCCGTCGATTGAGGGCGAGCATCCCCCGGCGCCCACGCTGGAGCAGGCACAGGCGATCATCGATCGCAGAGGTCCTCCGGGTCTCACCGCTTTCGACCCGATCTGGCTTGCGGGCTTCCGCATCAACGACCGCAAGGTCGCGAACTATCGCCACGGCCGCGTCTTTCTCCTCGGCGACGCCGCGCACATTCACAGCCCCGCAGGCGGACAGGGCATGAACACCGGCATGCAGGACGCCTTCAATCTTGCGTGGAAGCTGGCGCTGGTCATTCGCGGGGCGTGTGGGGATCGCCTGCTCGAGAGCTACAGCGCCGAACGCAGCAAGGTCGGCGACGAAGTGCTCAAACAGGCTGGCAGGCTGACGGCAATGGGCACGCTGAGGAGCCCTGTGGGGCAGAGCATCCGCAATTTCCTGGGTCACTTGCTGTTCGGCCTTGCACCCGTTCAGCACGCGTTCGCGGATTCGATGACGGAGGTCGCAATCGGCTATCCGGAGAGCCCGTTGAACGGCCCCGGCGTGCACGGAACGGGACCGAAACCGGGCGAGCGCGTCGTCCCCGTCAGCGGTCAGTCTCCGATCGGATCGGGCAGCACGCCGCGCTTCGCGCTATTCGCGGAGCGCAATGCAGCGATCGCCGATCTGCGCAAGCGGTTCGACAGGCTCCTCGAACACGACATCAGGCCGCCACTGCGTGAGGGATTTATCTGGCTCGTCAGACCCGATGGTTACGCAGTGTGTTCTGCGAGCGATCCAGCAACGATCGCCGACTATCTGCACGGGCTCGCCAGTTGAAATCCAGCGTCCCGCGGTCTCTTGCACATCGCCCGCACGAGGTTCACGCGCCTTCGTCGCGCGGGGATGATTCGTCTTTCTTGCCATCGGCCGCCGGTTTCATGAGCGCGAAATACGCATAGAGATCGCCCGAGTACTCGTAGGATTCCTTGGGGATGAGCGACACGTACAACGGCCGAAAGCCGATTCGCTCCGCAAGCTCCCAGAATTCCTCGATGCGAAACGATGTGAAGCGGGAGGAATGCCGATAGTAATCCACTCGTTGCTGCCTGCTGCGTTCCGAACCCTCGTCGTAGCGAATCTGAATGAGCGCGAGCCCCGCCGGGGCCAGCAGTTCATAGGCTAGCCGGGTGATGCGCTCGCAATACTGCTTGCCCGGCAGCAGTTCGTACACGTAGGTACACAGGAAAAAATCATAGGACGTGTCGAGGAGCGTACGCACCTGCTCCGGGTTCTCGGAAGGCACGAGCACCGGCCGGAAACCGTGAAAATTCGCACGCGCAAGCACGCGGCCGCATTCATCGAGATTGGCCTGTGAAATCTCCACCCCGCAGAACTCGCGAACGTCGTCCACGAAATGGATCGCGTTGGCGCCGCCTCCACATCCCCACTCGATCGCTTTGCCCAGAGGACGGTGCACGGAGGCGTACCGGCAGAGTTTCTCGAACATCTCGAAATGCACACGCCCGATGGCGCGCCAGCGATCCCGGTCCTGCCACGGCCCCGCGCCTTCCCAGTGGGAGTAATCCTTGAGGTCGATTCCCGCCTTGTCTCCTTCGTTCCAGTAATCCTGCGCGACGCGCGCCAACTCCTCCTCCGACTGGCCGCGTCCGAGGATACGCAGGCCGAGAAAGCGGACCCGGTCGCTGCAATACCTGCCGACTCCCGTCCAACCTCTGGCTGCATGCGCGAGTCTCAAGTGGGAAGCAGTGCGGCGCATCGGATAGGTGTGCTTCGCGACCTGTGCGTACAGCCCTCGCCCCAGCAGCGCCATCACACCGCCAAGCTGGCCGCGGCTCCACTCGCGCTTCAGGGTATTCCGTTGCCTGGAAAACATCGGTGAGGTTCGACTCGAGTGTGATGGTGTCCGAACCATCAGTTCACCGCGCGTGCGATGTCGTCCATGGCGGACTGTGCCTCCAGAACGAGACCACGCATCTGCAGAAAGCCGTGCACCATTCCTGCGTAGCAGACGTACCGCGCGGCGACGCCCGCCGCCTGGAGGCGCTCGGCGTACGCCTGGGCCTCGTCGCGCAATGTATCGTATTCGGCAGTGATGATGAGGGCGGGCGGCAACCCGGACAGATCGTCGGCAAAGATCGGAGACACCTGGGGATCTCTCGGGCTGCGTCGATCGCCGCAGTAAGTCTTGTAATACCAGGCGAGATCCTCGCGCGGCACGAGACACTCGGATGCAGGCAGCGCGATGGAGGGAAACGAAAGCGTGAAGTCGATCACCGGCTGCAGCAACACCTGGTGGCGAATCGCCACCTGCGGGTTCGATCGCGCAAGAAGACAAACGACCGCAGCGAGATTCCCGCCGGCGCTTTCGCCGCACACAACCACGGAACCCGGTGCGCCGCCGAGTTCGGCAGCATGCTCGCAGGCCCATGCGGTTGCGGCGAATGCGTCGTCGCGAGCCGCGGGAAACGGGTGCTCCGGCGCGAGGCGATACGCAACCGAGAGCACCACGTGCGAAGTGGTGCGAGCAAGACTGCGGCAGAAGGCATCGGTCTCTTCGATCCCGCCTTTTACGTATCCGCCGCCGTGGAAGTACAGCATGATCGGCAGGCGCCCGTCGCGCTCCGGGGTGTAGATGCGCACCGGTATGCGACTATCCGGACCCGGTACCGAAATGTCTTCGATGCGCCTTACGGATAACGGATCTCCGGTAAGGGCGGGGGTCCAGAGCTCCCGGAATGCCTCGCGCACTTCCGCTATCGGAAGAGCCCACTGGGGCGCACGCGCGTGTTCGAGCTTGTTCTGGATAAGCCGCTCGAGCGCCGGATGAAGTGGCATCGTTCCCGTCCCCCGGTTCAGCGAGGCACAATGAGAACGGGACATTCCACGGTGCCGATGATGCGCTCCGCATTGCGTCCCAGACGCGGAACGTCTTTGCCCTCTCGGCCGCGCCGGCCCACCACGACGAGGTCGGCGCGCGTTTCACGGGCGACAGCGACGATCGCATCCGAGGGTTTGCTCGGGCCGGACACAACGCGAACATCGACCTCCACGCCTGCGCTGCGTGCGATCCCCGCAGCCGCCTCGGCGTGGCGCCCCGCGTCAATGCCTTCCGTGGAAACCGAGACGATGGTCATCGGAATGCGGCATCCGAGGGCGACCTCGGATGCGACCGCAGCCGCGCGTTCGGAGTCCGGCGCACCATCGGTCGCGAGCAGGATCCTCCGTCGCCACATCTGGCTGCTGCGCGGAACCATGAGGACGTTGCACGCCGCATGGCTGGCGACGTTCATCACCATCTCGCCAACCAGCAGACTCGCAAGGAATCCGAGCCTCCCGTAACGTCGGCAGACGATGAGATCCGCCTTGCGCTCACGCGCCTCGTCGAGGATTTCCCGCCACGGCTCCTCTCCGCGGCGCACATGCGCGTCGAACTCAATCCCGACCTTCCTTGTCTCTTCCGCGAGCACGGCGAGGCGAGCATTCGCCTCTTCCTCCGCCTTCGCGACGGATTCGAGCGCCTGTGCCTCGAACTCCGGCGCCCCGAGAGGCACGATGGCCATCAGCGGGCGCTTTCGGCTCTGCGCGACGGCGACGGCGACCCGCTCCGCGCCAAGGTCGAACGGAGTGCCCAGGGTGACAAGCAGAATCGAATCGAAGGGATGCGTCATGGCGGCCTCGTCGAGGGGCGATCTTGCCGTTGCAAAAACGGGATAGCGTACGCGAAAAATCGCGGCGTCGGCAGTATGGCGCGCACGCCGATCGGGTGACGTGCCGACGCTTATAAGCCCTTATAATCGCGCTTTCGCATTCGGTACAAGCTCATGGCGCACCGTCTCTCCAGGATAGTGACCCGCACCGGCGACGACGGCACGACGGGTCTCGGCGACGGCTCGCGCCTTTCGAAGACCGCGCCACGCGTCGCAGCGATTGGAGACGTGGACGAGCTGAACAGCAGTCTCGGCGTCGTGCTAGCGGAAACGCTGCCGGCCGGGGTTCGCGCCTGCCTCGTCGACGTGCAGCACGATCTCTTCGACCTGGGTGGAGAGCTCGCGGTGCCGGGATTCACCCTCGTCACCGATGCGCATCTGGCGCGCGTCGACGCAGCGGTCGAAGCTTTCAACGGGGCGCTGCCGCCGCTGAAGGAATTCATCCTCCCGGGAGGCAGCCGCGCCGGGAGCCTCGCGCACGTCGCAAGAACGGTGTGCCGCCGTGCCGAGCGCGACGTCGTCGCGCTGGGCGCAGGGGAGACGGTCTCGCCCCTCGTTCAGCGCTACCTGAACCGCCTTTCCGACCTGCTTTTCGTTCTTGCGCGGGTCGTCAACCGCGCCGAGGGCGTCGCCGACGTGCTCTGGCAGCAGGGCAGGAACCGCGGCAGCGCGGGGGACTAGACGCCCACCATGAGCGACCTCCTCGATCCTGCGCTGCTCTCGGGTCTGCTCGCGCGGAGCGCGCTCAAGGACCAGCAGGCGTTCGCCGACTTGTACCGGCGCACGAGCCCGAAACTGCTTGGGATGGCGCTGCGTATATTGCACAGGCAGGACTGGGCCGAAGAGGTGTTGCAGGAGAGTTTCGTCAGCATCTGGCAGCACGCGGGCGACTATACGGCGGCGAAGAGCGCACCCGTCACCTGGATGACGAGCATTGTGCGGAACCGCGCGCTGGACTTCTTGAGGCGTCCGCGGGAGGAGTTGCCGGGGGAGTTCGAGGCGATGCTCGAGGTCATCGCCGACGAGACGCCTGGTCTGCTCGATGAACTCGCCGAGCGCGACGAGGCGCGCAGCCTCGTTCGCTGCCTCGAAACCCTCGAGCCGAGCCAGCGGCAGACCATCGCCCTCGCCTTCTTTCATGGGCTCACGCATTCGGAGCTGGCCGCGCACCTCAAGGCGCCCCTCGGAACCGTGAAGACTTGGGTGCGGCGCGGGCTGGAGCGTCTGAAAAGCTGTTTGGGGGCGATGGAAACCGGAAGGCAATAAAGCGGAACACATGAGATACCAGGACCCGCGACTGCGCGATCTGCTGGCTGCCGAGTACGTGCTCGGCACGCTGCGTGGGCTCGCGCGCGTGCGCTTCCGGCGGCTGCTGCGCTACGACCCGGCGCTGCGACGCACGGTGGAAGACTGGGAAGCGCGGCTTCTGCCCCTCGTGCTCGCCACACCGGGCGTCGTACCGTCGGAACATGTCTGGCAAAGCATCCAGGCGCGCATCGGAGGAGTACCGGCTCGTGCTCCCGCGCGGCGCGGGTTTCTGCAGAACCTGTTCCTGTGGCGGAGTCTCGCCGTTCTCGCCTCGGTCGCGGCCATCGCCCTCGGCGTCCTGCTGGCGCAGGGTCCGCCCCCCAAACCGGCGACGATGGTGGTCGTGATGAACAACAAGGAAGCGCAGCCGCGGATCACTGTGTCGTGGCTGTCCAAGGAGCCGGGAAAACGGACTTTGCGCGTGCGCGTGATGGGTCACCAGGAAATGGCACCCGATACTTCGTGGGAGCTGTGGTGCCTGCCGGGTGGAGGCAAGCCACCCCAGTCTATCGCGCTCATCACCACCCACGAGGACCAGGTGCTGAGCCTCCCACGCGACCTGTGGCCAATGCTCGATCACGCGGAGGGCCTCGCCATGAGCATCGAGCCAAAGGGAGGTTCGCCTACCGGCCTTCCTACCGGGCCGGTGATTTTCTCCGGCGCGCGGGTCGTGATCTGAGGAACCGGTCCTCAGCGCGCGCGCTCTAGCTTCTCGCAGACTTCAGCGATCCCCGCAGTGAGGCGCGGCGACGCGCGCTCCACGCGCGTGGCGTCGATCCGGTACGCGTTACCATGGGCGACCGCGCGCAGCGTGGGAAGCTGCGCCCACCGCCCGTTCCCGCTCTCTTCCGCGCCGCCGATCAGGATGACCTGCGGATCGGCGGCGATCACGCTTTCGATGGACACCTCAGGAGCGAGGAGTTTCACCTCACCGAACACGTTGCGCCCACCGCAGAAGCGGATCACCTCGTCGATGAGATGCACGCCGCCGACGGTTACGAGGGGCCGCTCCCACACCTGGTAGAAGACAGTCACCTCGCGCCGGCCGCCGTAGCGATTGCGCAGCGTCGCCACTTCGCTATCGAAAGCCGTTGCGGAGGCATCCGCCACGGCGCTCGTTTCTGAAACCAGTCCGATGAGGCGCACGATGCGCGACACATCGCCGATTCGTTGTGGCTCGGTCGCGATGACCGGGATGCCGAGTTCCTCAATCCGCTTCACATCGACGGGCCGGTTACCGCTCTTCCACGCGAGCACGAGATCCGGTTTCAGGGCAAGCAGCCGCTCGATGTCGACGCCGTTGGCGCTCGCGACAACGGGTAGCCGCTTCGCCTCGGGCGGCGCATCGCTGAAATCGGAAACGCCGACGAGCGCGGAGCCGGCGCCGGCAGCAAAGGAAAGCTCGGTGAGATTCGGGGCCAGCGTGACGATGCGGCGGGCGGGCCCGGCAAGCTGGATGGTCATCCCGCGGTCGTCGGTGAGGGTAACGGGAGCCGCAAGCGACTTCGCCGCAGTGAGCAGCAGAAGGGAAAAAACGACGAGACTCCACTTGGCCTCTGCCCGCAAGCAGAGCAAGCGGTTTGGATCGGCGATCACGCAAATCCCGGGATAGCAACCGGACGCGGGCTATGGATACCGCGGCCGCGCTTGCCCGTCACGGTCCTTCCGGAAGCGCACCGCGCCCGCGGTCACGACCGGGGTGCCTTTTCGGCAGCCTCCATGAGTTCGACGAGCTTCGCACTCGCCTGCCGCAGCCGCTGGTTCAGCAGAACGACCAGGTGCATCAGAACCTTCGTGGCGAGAGCCGGTTGCCGCTCGGTGATCGCATGGAAACCGGTCCGGTCCAGCATCGCGAACGTCGTGTCTTCCGCAGCGACGCAGGTGGCGAAGCGCGGCTCGCCGTCGACCATGGACATCTCACCCAGGGTCTTGCCTGGCCCGACGGTCGCAACCAGTTTTGGATTGGCGCTGTTGAACTGCTTGTGCACTGTGACCTGGCCGCTTAACACGAGGACCATGAAGCTGCCCTCGTCGCCCTCGATGATGAACGGCTCACCGGCACGCACGCGAAACACGTCGAGGAAGCCGCACAGCAGGCCTGCCTCCTCGGGCGAGAGCTCGCTGAAGACGCGCGCGCTGCGCACCGCATTGATCTGATCCGCGAATGCGAGCCCGCTGCCGAGATGATCCAGGCCCTCGATATAGCGACCGCCGAGGCGGTAACCCATTTGCCGTTCCTCCTGCTCGTTCGCTCAGGCGCTTTCCCGGAACTTCTGTCCGAGCCCCACGCGGCGCAGATACGCTTCGCGGGCAATCGCGACGTCCTGCAGAAAATGCGGCAGCTCTCCCATGAGCAGCGCCTGCGGTCCGTCCACCAGCGCCTTCGCCGGATTTGGATGAAAGTCTACAAGAACCATGTTCGCTCCGGCGAGCACGCCTTGCGCGGTGACATGGAAAACGTCGAGCAGCCCGTCAGGCGCCTGAACGCGCGAGCCGACCGAGTGCGAGGGGTCGATACACACCGGCATGCGCGTGAGCCGCCTCACCACGGGTACGTGGGAGAAGTCCACGAAGTTGCGGTGGGGATCGCCCATGTTGGTCTTCATGCCGCGCAGGCCGAACACGACCCGGCGGTTGCCTTCGCTCGCGAGATACTCGGCGGCGTTCAGGGATTCGTCCAGCGTGATGCCGAAGCCGCGCTTCAGCAGCACGGGAAAGTCCTTCTGGCGACCGGCGATCTTGAGCAGCTCGAAGTTCTGGGTGTTGCGCGTGCCGATCTGGAGCATGACGCCGGTCGGATTCCCGGTTTGCTCCAGCGCTTCGCGGATCTCGTTGATGTGCGATTCGTGGGTGACCTCCATTGCGATCACCTTGATGCCGTACTTCCCGGCGAGCTCGAACACGTAAGGCAGGCATTTCTTTCCGTGCCCCTGGAATGCGTACGGGCTGGTGCGCGGCTTGTACGCACCCATGCGCGTGCAGACCTGACCTTCGTCGCGGAGCGCCCGCATCATCTGCTCGACGTGCTCGGGAGTGTCGACCGCGCACAAACCCGCGAACACGTTCAGCGTATCCTGACCAAAGCGCACGCCGTTGTAGTCGAAATGCGTGGGCCGCGCCTCGTCCTTGTGGCGGCCGAGAACACGGTATTCCTCCGAGATTCTGACCACCCGCTCGACGCAGGGCAGCGATCGCATATCGTCGAGATCGAGGGAAGTCGTGCTGCCGATGAGGTAAACCTCGAACACGCCGCGCTCGGTGCCCTGTTCGTGATGCACCCGCGCGGTGATGTTCGGCAGGTTGGCAAGCTTCGCCATCAGCGACTGGTACTCGCCGCTCTTGGGATCCGTGTTTTCTTCGAGGATGAGGATCATCGCAGCAGGGTGAGCGCTAGCCACGAGAAACGGACAGGGCGCGCCGGAGAAAAGCGCGCATTCTAGCGGATTCACAAGGGGCAGTCATGAACACCGCCGCTCCAGCGGTCGCCCACGTCCGCTGAACGTAAGCTTTGCCCGCCCGCGCCCTCCCCTGCCGAAGCCGCGACTAATCGAGCGTGAACCCCACCTTGATCGTCACCTGCCAATGGACGACCTTGCCGCTCACGATCTGACCGCGGGTGTCGACCACCTGGAACCAGTGCATGTTGCGCATCGTCTGCGCTGCGCGCTCGACCGCGGTCTGGATGGCATCTTCGATACTCGTTTCGGACGAGCCGGTCAGCTCGAGGTGTTTGTACACATGCTGGCTCATGGTTTCCTGCTCCGAATCGAATGCGGCTAGAGTTTGCGCGGCGCAAAGGCGGAGAGCTGCCCGGGTTTGCGCAGCATCTTGTCCACTTCTCCGGCGTGCAACTCCTCGGCGTGGACCATCTGGCGCGTGAATTCTTCCAGCGCCACCGCGCGCCCCTCGACCAGCCCGAGCAGCTCGCGGTACAACTTGAGAGCATCGGCCTCCGCTTGCAGAGACTCGCGCAGAATGTCGCCGATATCGAACTTGTGGCTGTCGAGCAGCGGTCCGATTTCGAGGGAGGGATAGGCGCCGAAATGCGTGATCCATTCGCCGACCTGCTGGGCGTGCAGCAGGGATTCGTCGGCCTGGGCCCGAAGCCAGGAGACAATCGGTATTCGCCCGAAGCCGAAAACCAGAAAGGAATAGTGCGTGTAGCGCACCACCCCGGCGAGCTCCATTTCCAGGATACGGTTCAGCACCGATACCACCCGGTCGTTGTCGAGGTCGGCCATGACTGCCCCCTAGTGGTTGAAGGACGATTGGAACCCGGAGCCAAGAATTGGATTAGCCATTCTAGCGCTGCGGCACGAGCAAAGGGGAACGCGACCACTGGATGCGAAACGACGGACAACGCCCGCGGCGCAGCGCGCCAATGGACGGGCGTGGTATTGGTGGCCCCACCGAATACCCCCATAATCGCCTTCTCCTATCGAATCGCGAAACGATGAAGGACAACGACGAACCGGACGCCGCCGGGCTTGGGCAGGTGATCGAGCACAACGTGTCGGCGGCGCTCGAAGAGGACGTCGGCAGCGGTGACCTGACCGCCCTGCTGGTTCCCGCAGAGGAAACCGCACACGCCACGGTCATCAGCCGGCAAGCAGCAACACTGGCAGGGGGACCATGGTTCGAAGCGGTGTTCCGGCAGATCGATGCACGGGTGCGAGTGACCTGGCACCGTCGCGAGGGCGACGCGTTGCACGCGGGCGAAACCGTCTGCACCCTGGACGGGCCCGTCCGCTCATTGCTCACCAGCGAACGGACTGCCCTCAATTTCCTGCAGACCCTCTCCGCGGTCGCCACCCAGACGCGTGCGTACGCCGATGCCGTGCGCGGCACGCGGGCGGTCGTGGTCGACACGCGGAAGACGCTGCCGGGACTCAGGCTTGCGGAAAAATACGCGGTGCGGGTGGGCGGCGGCCGGAACCACCGGCTCGGGCTCTACGACGGCATCCTGATCAAGGAGAACCATATCGCCGCTGCCGGCGGTATCGGTCCGGCCCTCGGGGCCGCTGCGCGCCTGAACGCAGATGTTCCTGTGCAGATCGAGGTCGAGACGCTGACGCAACTCGAGGAAGCCTTGCAGGCCGGCGCGAAGCTCATTCTCCTCGACAATTTCAGCGTCGATCAGCTGCGCGAGGCGGTACGCCTCAATGCCGGCCGTGCCGCGCTCGAAGCGTCCGGCGGCATCGGCCTCACCGATGTGCACGCGGTCGCGGAGACGGGCGTGGACCGCATCTCGGTGGGTGCGCTCACCAAGGACGTAAAGGCGATCGACCTGTCGATGCGGTTCGCTTACACCCGCTGATCACCTCACGCTGCCGGATCAGCGCAGTCGCCCCCCGATCCCTTGCGCGCGACAAAGTCCACGAGGGCGGAACGACCGACATGCCGGGTCCCTTCCTCCAGCCAGTCCTCCCGCTCTTCGAGGAGCACGGTCTCGAAATCGCCGAAAGCCGCGCGCAGCATGTCTTGCGTGTAGAGGTGATCCGCATCGGGCGGGCCGCCCGTTCCATGCTGGAGCTGCCTGCGGCCGTAACCCTCGAGAATCAATAGCCCACCCGGCTTGAGTGCGCGGCGCATGTCCAGGAAAAGCTGCTCGCGTTCGGAGGGCGAGGCGAACTGGATGAAGATCGCGACCATCGCGTCGTAACGCTCCGCCGGCCAGCTCCACTCGCGCACGTCCGCGAGGGTCAAATGAATCTCGACGCCGCGCTCGGCCGCGAGCTTGCGCGCCTTCTCGACCGCTCGCGGCGAGATCTCCACGCCTTCGACTTCGAGACCCTGCTGCGCGAGCCACACGCTGTTGCGACCCTCGCCATCCGCGACACTCAGCACACGCTGGCCGGGCTTCAACCGATGCCCTTGAGTGACGAGAAAGCGATTCGGCGCCGTGCCAAAGATATACTCGTCGGTCGCGAAGCGGCTGTCCCAGACCTTACGTGCGTCGTCGAAACCGGGCATGGTCAGGCGACCCGGTCCGCGATGTAGCGCTTGATGGCCACCGGATCGGCGTCCATCGAATCGAAGCGCAAAGGTTTGCGCTCCAGGTCCGCATAAGCGGCCGGACGCGCCGGATCCCGACCGATGGCGGCGCGTATGGTCTCAGCGAATTTCGCCGGCTGCGCCGTTTCGAGACATACGAGCGGCACGCCCGCGTCGCGCTGCTCCAGCCCCGCCTTGATCCCGTCCGCCGTATGCGTATCGACCATCACGCCATAGCGCTCGTACACGCGCCGGATCGTGGCAAGGCGATCTTCGTGCGCGCTGCGCCCGGACGCGAAGCCGAACTCGCGAACTCTCCCGAAATACGAAGTCGACCCGAGATCGAACTCACCGTCGCGATCGAGCTTCCGCCAGAGATCCGCGACGAAACCCGGATCACGCCCGACGAGGTCGTACACGAAGCGCTCGAAATTCGACGCTCTGGAGATGTCCATGGACGGGCTGGTGGTTTGCACGACGTCCCGGGACGGGCGGGCCCGATAGCGCCCGGTGCGGAAGAATTCGTCGAGCACGTCGTTCTCGTTCGTTGCCACCACAAGCTTCGCGATCGGGAGCCCCATCGTGCGCGCCACGTGCCCCGCGCAGACGTTGCCAAGGTTGCCCGACGGCACCGAGAACGCAACGCTCTCCGCCTCGGACGAGGTCACGGCAAAATAGGCTTTGAAGTAGTACACAACCTGGGCGAGGAGCCGCGCCCAGTTGATGGAATTGACCGTGCCGATGCGGTATCGCGATTTGAATTCCAAATCGTTCGACACCGCCTTCACCATGTCCTGACAATCGTCGAACACGCCGCGCACTGCGACGTTGTAGATATTGGCATCCTGCAGCGAGTACATCTGCGCGGTCTGGAACGCGCTCATCTTGCCTTCCGGTGAAAGCATGAACACCCGCACGCCGCGCTTGCCACGCATCGCATATTCCGCCGCCGAACCGGTGTCGCCCGAGGTGGCGCCGAGGATGTTCAACTCCTCGCCTCGCTGCGCGAGGACGTACTCGAACAGGGCGCCGAGCAACTGCATCGCCACGTCCTTGAACGCCAGCGTCGGGCCGTTGGAGAGATGAAGGAGGTGCAATCCCGGCTCCAACGTGGTGACGGGCGTGATCTCATCCGACCCGAACACTTCCGCCGTGTAGGTCCGGCTCACGATGGCGCGAAGGTCCGCGTGAGGAATGTCGTCGATGAACCGCGAGAGGATTTCGAGCGCGAGCTCGCGATACCCGAACGTGCGCCACGACCGAAGGTCCTCTGGCGATAGGCGCGGATAGCGATCTGGCGTAACCAGCCCGCCGTCCGGCGCCAGACCGCCCAGCAGGATCTCGGTAAATGGCGCGGGTGGCATGCCGCCACGGGTGGAAACGTATTTCAATTGCAGCTCGCAATGGCGAAACGACGGGGCCGTGCGACGCGGTTACTTCGCATTCAGCTCTTCCATGCGGATGCGCGTCACCTCGCTCGCGATGGTCGGCAGTTTCTCGATGCGGCCGATCGCGGTATTCACGTGCTTCTCCCGCGTCACGTGAGTGAGCATGATGATGTCGGCGTGCTGTTCGCCTTCCTGCGGCTCCTTCTGCATCATCGCGTCGATGGAGATCTCGACATCGGCGAGAATGCGGGTAATGTCTGCCAGCACGCCGGGCTTGTCCCACGCGCGCATGCGCAGGTAATAGGCACTTTGCACTTCCGACATGGGCAGAATGGGCAGGTCCGTCACCTTGTCCGGCTGGAATGCGAGGTGCGGCACGCGATGCTCCGGATCAGCCGTGTGCATGCGCGTCACATCCACGAGGTCTGCCACCACGGCCGATGCCGTCGGCTCCGCACCCGCGCCCGCGCCGTAGTAAAGCGTCGAACCCACGGCGTCGCCTTTGACCAAGACCGCATTCATGACGCCGTCGACGTTCGCGATGAGCCGGCGCTCCGGAATCAACGTCGGGTGCACGCGCAGCTCGATGCCTTCGGGCCTGCGCTTGGTGATGCCGAGGAGCTTGATCCGATAGCCCAGCTCCTCGGCGTAGCGGATGTCGAGGCGCGAAAGCTTCGAGATGCCCTCCGTGTACGCGGAGCTGAATTTCATCGGAATCCCGAAACTGATAGCGGACATGATTGTCAGCTTGTGGGCGGCGTCAATGCCTTCGATGTCGAAGGTCGGATCGGCCTCCGCGTATCCCCGCGCCTGCGCATCCTTGAGGGCGAGCTCGAAGCTCACGCCGCGATTGCGCATCTCGGTGAGGATAAAATTGCTGGTGCCGTTGATGATGCCCGCAATCCACTCGATGCGGTTCGCGGTCAGCCCTTCGCGCAGCGCCTTGATGATCGGAATGCCCCCGCACACGGCCGCTTCGAAGGCGACCATGACGCCCCGTCTCTGGGCTGCGGCGAATATTTCGTTGCCGTGCAGCGCAAGGAGTGCCTTGTTAGCGGTCACGACGTGCTTGCCGTTTTCGATTGCCGCGAAGATCAGATCCTTGGCGATGGTACAGCCGCCGATCAGCTCGATGACGATGTCGATCTCGGGATCGCGCACCACCGAATACGCATCGTCGGTCACGTGCGCGACGCTGTCCGCCATGCTGCGCGCCTTCTCAATATCCTTGTCGGCCACGCTGCGAATCAGGATCTCACGCCCCGCGCGCCGCGCGATCTCCTGCTGATTGCGGGTGAGCACGGTGAACGTGCCGCCGCCGACGGTGCCGATGCCGAGAAGTCCTGCGTTGATGGGTTTCATAGCGTCTTCGTGAAACCGAAAGTCCTGATGGTGTATCCCGCGCGAAAGTAGAAGCGGTGAGCGCGCTCCCGGTGCGTTCCCGAGTCGAGATCCAGCACCGCACAACCGGCCCGCCGCGCCTCGTGCTCGAGGTGCGTGAGGAGAGCGTGCCCGACTCCCCTAGAGCGGTGCTCGGCATCCACGATCAAGTCGTCGACATAGAGCTTGCGGCCCTGGGAAGTATTCTCATAGATACGGAAGATCGCGATGCCGGCGACTGCGTCGTCCGTCACCGCCAGCCGCATTCGCCCGCCGCCCGCGAATACGCGGACGATGCTCTCCGGATACGGGTCGGGGATCTGCGGTCGCAGTTGCCGGTGCACGGACTCCGCCCGCGCGAGCCAGATGGGCTCCGCTACCGCACCCTCTCCATTGGTCACTGCAATGATACGCACCTAGAGCAGACCGTCCCTTTTGAACATCTCCCTGATGCCCCGGAGAGCCTGGCGCGTGCGTGCTTCGTTCTCGATCAGACTGAAGCGCACGTGAGCATCGCCGTATTCGCCGAAGCCAACTCCGGGGGACACGGCGACCTTCGCATCCTTGAGGAGCTTCTTGGAGAACTCGAGCGAGGCCATCTCCTTGTAGGGCTCCGGGATCGGCGCCCAGACGAACATGGTCGCCTTGGGTATCTCGATCGCCCAGCCCGCCTGCTGCAGACCCTTGCATAGAACGTCGCGGCGATTCTGGTAGATCTGGCAGATCTGCCGCACCGGCTCCTGGGGTCCCTCGAGGGCCACGATGGAAGCAATCTGGATCGGCGCGAACGTGCCGTAATCGTGGTAGCTCTTGATCCGGCCGAGCGCCGCGACTAGCTCGCGATTGCCGACCATGAAGCCCACGCGCCAGCCGGGCATGTTGTAGCTCTTCGACAGCGTGAAGAACTCGACGGCGATCTCCCGCGCTCCGGGAACCTCGAGGACCGAAGGCGACCGATAGCCGTCGAACACGATATCGGCGTAAGCGAGATCGTGCACCACGTAGATGTGATGCTCCCGCGCGAGATTGACCACGCGCTCGAAGAAAGCGAGATCGACGCACTGGGTCGTGGGATTGCTGGGGAAATTCAGGATCAGCATCTTCGGCTTCGGATAGCTGTCCTTGATCGCCCGCTGCAGTTCGTCGAAGAAGTCGATGCCGGGCCCGATCGGCACGTGACGGATATCGGCGCCGGAGATCACCGGTCCGTAGATGTGGATCGGATAGCTCGGGTTCGGGACGAGCACGATGTCGCCCGTATCGAGGGTCGCGAGGGCAAGATGTGCAATGCCCTCCTTGCTGCCGATGGTCACGATCGCCTCGGTATCGAAATCGAGCTCGACACCGTAGCGGTCCTGATACCACTTGCAGATGGCACGGCGCAACCGCGGTATGCCCTTCGAGACTGAGTAGCGATGGGTGTCCGGGCGCTGCACCGCCTCGATCAGCTTGTCGACGATGTGCTTCGGAGTCGGCCCGTCGGGGTTGCCCATTCCGAAGTCGATGATGTCCTCACCGCGCTTGCGCGCGGCAGCTTTGAGCTCACCGGTGATGTTGAAGACGTAAGGCGGCAGGCGCCGGATGCGGTTGAACTCTTCCATGGAGAATTTCGGGTTGGGCCAGCCCAGGCAAAAAGGCTATGATTCTATTGCGCGACGCGCCAAGCCGCAATTCGAAGCACGACCCGGGTGCCGTGAAATTCCACCTCGCCGACACATCTGGACTCAACGTCTTCACCGGCTACGGCGAGGGTTACGTTACGGTCAACCGCGTGCGCTGCGAGTCGAGCGTCGTGGTCCTGCCGGAACGCCTCATCAATCCGTGGGATGCTTCGGGGTTCGACGCACTCGCTCCCGCCCATTTCGAATTTCTTGCCGGGCTCGGCGTGCAGATCGTGCTTCTCGGCACCGGTCCGCGTCTGCGCTTTCCCGCACCCGCGCTCCAGCGCATCGTCCTTACAACCGGCACCGGCCTCGAAGTGATGGATGCGAGCGCAGCGTGCCGGACCTACAACATCCTGGCGGCCGAAGGACGCAGCGTTGCCGCGGCGATCCTGCTGAGCTAAAGCCCCGACAGCACCTTCAGGTGCGTGGCCACGCTGCGGCCCAGGGCGTGCAATTCGTAGCCGCCTTCCAGCACCGACACGACGCGTCCGCCGCAATGCTTTTCCGCCTGCTCGAGCAGGCGCCGGGTGACCCAGGCATAGTCCGCCTCGACCAGCCCGAACGAGGCCATGTCGTCGTCCCGGTGCGCGTCGAAGCCCGCGGATATGAAGATGAGTTCGGGCCGGAACGCTTCGATCGCAGGCAGCCAGTACTCGGTGATGGCGCCCCGGAATCCCGCGCCGGTCGTGTACGCCGGAAGCGGAATGTTCACCATCGTATCCGACCGGCCTTCCACGCCGCTGTAGGGATAGAACGGATGCTGGAAGGTCGAAACCATGAGCACCCGCGGATCATCCTGGAAGATGTCCTCGGTGCCGTTGCCGTGGTGCACGTCGAAATCCGCGATGCACACCCGCTTCAGGCCGTAATGTTCCAGCGCATGGGCAGCGCCGACAGCGACATTGTTGAAGAAGCAGAAGCCCATCGCCCGCGCACGTTCGGCGTGATGTCCAGGCGGCCGAACGCAGCAGAACGCCGTCTTCTTCTTGCCAGAGAGGACCAGATCGACCGCGTGAACGACGGCGCCCGCGGCGCGCAATGCGGCGTTCAGCGAATGCGGGTTCATCGCGGTGTCCGGATCGAGGTGATGGATACCGGTCTGCGGCACCGCCTCGAAGATGCTGTCGATGTATTCGGGCGCATGGACCCTTTCGAGCTGATGCCGCTCGGCGAGGGGTGCATCGATGTGATCCAGGTAGCCAATCAAGCCCGAGGCGATGAGCTGATCCTCCACGGCGCGAAGCCGCAAGGGGCTTTCGGGATGATACGACCCCATGTCGTGGGCGAGACAGTCCCGGTGGGTGATGAAGGCGGTGGGCAAAAAAACTCCTCGTGCGCGGTACGCGGACCTGCCTTGTAAGAAAACTGCAGCCTTGCCGGAATGCTATAGGCAGCAACCCGCAAAGTCCATTGCGCCGCGGCCCGCGACGTTGCGACTGTCGCACTGGCGGGCGTACGCCGACGCGCCGGACCCGGCCGATACCGACCGCGACCCGGGAGCCGTTCGGGTAAACTGTCGAGCCCCGTTGCAAGGAAGCGTTGTGAGCCCGCTCCACACTGTCGAACGGCGGTACCTGTCGCAGCTTTTCGCCCCAACGTCTGTTGCATTGGTCGGCGCGAGCGAGCAGCTTGGGAGCGCGGGCCGGATCCTGCTCGAAAACCTTCAGCACGGCGATTACCAGGGCGAATTCTTCGCGGTTAATCCACGGCACACGACGGTGCTCGGCGTTCCGTGTCATGCGAGCGTGGACGCGATCGGCAGGCCGATCGACCTCGCCATCATCGCCACCTCCGCGGACGTGGTGCCGGACGTGATCGAATCCTGCCGCAAGGCGCGGGTGTTTGCTGTTCTCATCCTCACCGCGGAACTGCGCCCCGTAACACCCGATTCCGAAGCGCTGCTCGAGACCACGCTGACTCTCGCGAAGAAATCGGGAATCCGCATCCTCGGTCCCAATTCGGTCGGCCTGATGCGGCCGTCGCTCGCGTTCAACGGCGCCTTGATCAAAGGGCCGGTCAAGCCCGGCAGCGTCGCGCTCGCGTCCCACTCGGGCGCGCTCCTGAGCGCGATGGTCGACTGGGCGCGCGCCGACGAGATCGGCTTCTCGAGCGTGATTGCCCTGGGCGATCGCGCCGACATCGACCTCGCCGATGTGCTCGACTTTCTCACCGAAGACCCGAAGACCGAGAGCATTCTGCTGTACACGGAAGCTTTCCGCCGGCCGCGGCGCTTTCTCTCCGCCCTGCGCGCGGCCGCGCGCCTGAAGCCAGTGATCGTGGTCAAGGCGGGACGTCATGCAGGGAGCGCGCAAGCTGCGCTCACCCACGCCGGCGCGCTGGTCGGGCGCGACGACGTGGTCGATGCAGCCATCCGCCGGGCGGGAGCGGTGAGGGTGGTTACGTGCTCGCAGCTCTTCTCCGCCGCCAAGTGCCTTTCTTCGCGCTACAAGCCCACCGGCGACCGCCTCGCCATCGTCACTAACGGCGGCGGCCCCGGGGTGATCGCGGCCGACTGGGCGATCGAGAGAGGAATTCACGTTGCGGAATTCGCGTCGGAAACGCTGGCAGCCATTCGCGAGACCCTGTCGCCGGGACACCATGCGGGCAACCCCGTCGACATCGGCGAAGACGCCGGCGGTGAGCGCTACGCGCCGGCGGTCCGCGCCTTTTTTGCCGATCCCGGTGTCGACGGGGTGCTTGTCATTCATGCCCCGCAGGTAATCTCTGACTCCTCCGAGGTTGCGAACGCCGTCATCGCGCTTCGCCCCGAAAGCAGCAAGCCCCTCGTCACGTGCTGGATGGGCGATGCGCAGGTCGCCGCAGCCCGCCAGCTGCTGCAGGACGCGAGCATCCCGGTGTTCCGTACGCCGGAGCCTGCGGTGGAAGCCTTCAAGAACATCGTCAGCTACTACCAGAACCAGCAATTGCTCATGCAGGTGCCCGGTCCTCTCGCGCGAGAGCAACCGGCCCACGTCGAAGGTGCGCGCATACTGATCGAGGCGGTGCTCGCGGAGCGGCGCAAGACGCTGACGGAGACGGAGTCGAAGGCGCTTCTTGCCGCCTTCCGCATCCCGGTCGCGAAGACTGTGGTCGCGCGATCGCTGGCGGAAGCCCTCGTCAATGCCGAGCAGCTCGGCTTCCCCGTGGCGATGAAGGTCAGCTCCCCGGACATCGTGCACAAATCGGAAGCGCGCGGGGTGCGGCTGGACATCCGCAACGCGCAGGAGTTGCGCGCCGCCTATACGGACATCACGGCGAGCGTGAAACAGGCCGCTCCGGACGCGCACATCGAGGGGATTGCGATCC
Source organism: uncultured beta proteobacterium (assembly GCA_963747225.1). Classification (GTDB taxonomy): domain Bacteria; phylum Pseudomonadota; class Gammaproteobacteria; order Burkholderiales; family JAEUMW01; genus JAEUMW01. Next base: position 96,762 of record CAVVES010000020.1, read on the forward strand.
AGCCGATGGGAATCAAGCGGAACGGTCGCGAGCTGACCGTGGGCGTCGTTACCGATCCCCAGTTCGGTCCCGTGATCACCTTCGGAGCAGGCGGCTCGCTGGTGGAGGCGCTCGCGGACCGGGCGGTCGCTCTGCCGCCGCTCAACGGGTTCCTCGCCCGCGATCTCATTCAACGCACGCGCGTCGCCAAGACGCTGGGTGACTACCGCAACCTGCCGGCGGCGGACATCGATGCGCTGGTCGAAACCCTCGAACGCGTGTCGGAGATGGTCTGCGAGCTGCCGTGGATCACCGAAATGGACATCAACCCCCTCATTCTGGACGAGGAGGGAATCATCGCCGTCGACGCTCGTATCCTGGTCGACCACCCCTCGCCGGATCTCTCAGGCCGCTACGCCCACATGGCGATCTGTCCTTATCCCGCGCACCTGACCGAATCCCTGGTCCTCTCCGACGGCACCGAGATCACGATCCGCCCGATCCGGCCCGAGGACGCGGAGATGGAGCAGCAGTTCGTGCGCGACCTGTCGGACGAGTCGAAGTACTACCGCTTCATCAGCACGGTGCGCGAGCTGTCGCAGCAAATGCTCGTGCGTTTTACGCAGATCGACTACGACCGGGAACTCGCGCTGGTTGCGGTCACCCGCCAGGAAGACCGCGATGTTCAGATCGGTGTCACGCGCTACGTGACCAACGCGAGCGGTGACAGCTGCGAGTTTGCGGTGGCTATCGCCGACAGCTGGCAACACCGCGGCATCGGCGGGCGGCTCATGGTGAGTCTCATGGATGCCGCCCGTGAGAAGGGCCTGCGTCGCATCGAAGGCGACGTGCTGACCGCGAACACCAGGATGCTGCGGTTCGTTCAGGCGCTCGGCTTCGAGGCGCTGCCGAACGAGGAGGACCCGGACCTGAAACGCTGTGTCCGCGACCTGTGAACCGCCTTGCCGGAGGGGTCTACGGGCGCGTAGGGCCGGTTTGCACCGGCGCCGCGTGGCACCAAACTTGCACCCTGCCGACCGCTTCCCCATGCTGCTCAGCCGACCCTCCCCCATGCCGCAACCCGTAGACGCTGTCGTCAAGCAGGTCTCCGCCGTCGTTCTCGGAAAGGAACAGCATATCCGCCTGGCCCTCGCCTGCCTGCTCGCCCGCGGCCACCTGCTGATCGAAGACCTTCCGGGTGTAGGCAAAACCACCCTCGCCCATGCTCTGGCGATTTCCGTCGGCCTCGACTTCCAGCGCATCCAGTTCACGAGCGACCTCCTCCCCGCGGATATCCTCGGGGTTTCGATTCTCGATCGCGAAAGCGGCGAGTTCCGGTTTCACTCCGGACCGATCTTCGCCCAGGTAATCCTGGCCGACGAAGTCAATCGCGCAACGCCCAAGACCCAGAGCGCGCTGCTCGAAGCCATGGCGGAGCGCCAGGTCACCGTGGAAGGCAAGACCCGGCCGCTCCCGGAACCGTTTTTCGTCATTGCGACCCAGAATCCATCGCACCAGGTCGGCACTTTCCCCCTGCCCGAGTCCCAGCTCGATCGCTTCCTCATGCGCATTACCCTCGGCTATCCGGATCGCAAGGCCGAGCGCTCGCTCCTCGAAGGTGCTGACCGCCGTGACCTCATCGCGAATCTGCAACCGCGCATGCGTCTCGAGCAACTCGTTGCGCTCCAGCGGCAAGCGCTGGGGGTCCACGCTTCTGCTGCGCTGCTCGACTACGTGCAGGCCATCATCGAGCATTCACGGCGCTCGCCCGATTTCGTGTCGGGCCTGTCGCCCCGCGCCGGGCTCGCGCTGCTCGGCTCCGCCCGCGCATGGGCGCTGATGGAAGGCCGCGACCAGGTGTTGCCGGAAGACGTGCAGACGGTGCTTCCCGGTGTGATCGGCCATCGCCTCCACGCCGCGAGCGAGTTATCGCGGGTGGATGGCTCCGAGCTCTCGCGCAAGCTCGTCTCCGAGGTCGCCATTCCCTGAAGTCGCGGTCGCCAACTTCGAGGTCATCCGCGTGATTCAGGTGCTCAAGGGTTTCATCGGTGACCAGCTGTTCCGGCCGTACGGTGCGGAAAGCGGTCCCATCACCCTTACCCAGCGCCGCATTTTCATCCTGCCTACGCGCTACGGGTTCGGCTTTCTCGCCATGCTGGCCGTGATGCTGATGGGTTCGGTGAACTACGCCCTCAGCCTCGGCTTCGTGCTCACCTTCCTGCTCGGATCGATGGCGCTGGTGTCCATCCTTCATGCATTCCGGAATCTGGCGGAACTACGCGTCAGCATCGCGCGGGCGGAACCCGTTTTCGCGGGCGAGACCGCACACTTCCCGCTTCACCTGCAAAACCCGTCGCGCCAGGGACGGTTCGCCGTCGGGGTTGCCCGCCAGAGCCAGGAACAGGAATACACCGACGTCCCGGTCGCCGGCGAGGCGGTGCTTGCGCTCCAGGTGCCGGCACCGCGCCGCGGCGTGCTTCCCGCTGGACGCTTCACGCTTTTCACCCGCTATCCCATCGGACTCTTCTACGCCTGGTCGCCCATCGAACTGCCCGCGGCCTGTATCGTCTATCCGCGGCCGGACGAGTCGCCCCTGCCTTCCCCTGCACCGCTCACGCAGGCCGGAGCAGCGGCCAGCGCCGCGGCTGGCGACGAAGATTTCGCCGGCCTCAAACCCTATCACCCGGGCGATTCACCGAGTCGCATCGCCTGGAAGGCCGTGGCCCGGGGACGCGTTTTCCTGACCAAGCAGTTTGCCGGACCGGCGACGGAAGATCTCTGGCTCGACTGGAACGACATCTCCCCTTCGCTGGATACCGAGGCGCGCCTTTCACGCCTTGCAGGCTGGGTGGTGCAGGCCGACCGTCTCCATCTCCACTATGGACTTCGGCTGCCGGGCCAGATATTCCTTCCGGGAACGGGAGAGCTGCAGCGTCAGCGCTGTCTCGAGGCGCTTGCCCGGTTCGACGCGAAGCAGCCTGGCGATGACGCGCAGTAGCAGGATCGATCCGTTCAGCCTGTATCTGCTGCTCGCCGCGGTCCTGCTGGCGGGCGTGCCCCACGCTCAGAACCTGCCTACATGGGTGATGCTGCTCGGCGCCGCGCTGTGGCTGTGGCGGCTGCACATCGCGCATCGGAAGCTCTCCCTGCCCAACCGCTGGCTGCTCGGCATCTTCACAGTGGCCGGCGCGCTCGGCGTCTACTTTCATTTCGGCAGCCTCTTCGGACGCGACGCGGGCGTGACGCTGCTCGCGCTCATGCTCGCGCTCAAGCTGCTCGAAACCAGAAGCCGCCGCGACGCGATGATCGTAATCTTTCTCAGCTACCTGCTGGTCATCACGAACTTTCTCTACTCGCAGACCGTATCCACCGGTGCCTACATGTTGTCGGTGACCTGGCTGATCACCATGACCATGGTCGGATTCCAGCAGCGTTTCCCACGCCTCGGTCTGAAGACGGCCGCGCGAACTTCCGCCTTGCTGATCGCTCAGGCCGTGCCTTTGATGCTGGTCATGTTTTTGTTCTTCCCGCGGGTGCAGAGCCCGCTGTGGGGACTCCCGCACGATGCCTACTCCGGCAGCACCGGCCTCTCCGACACGATGTCTCCAGGCACCTTGTCAAACCTCAGTATGTCGGACGCTGTCGCGTTCCGCGCGCAGTTCGAGGGTGAGCCGCCGGATCGTGCACGCCTGTACTGGCGCGGTCCCGTGCTGTGGGATTTCGACGGCAAGACCTGGCGCGGAGGCAACCCGATCGGTGGCACCGCCCCGGAATTTCTCGGGCTGGGCGATCCGGTCCGATACACCGTCACCATAGAACCCCACAACCTCAACTGGCTGTTCGCCATCGATGTCCCGGCTATCGCACCGGAAGGGAGTCACGTTACGCCCGACTTCCAGATCCTGTACGCGAAGCCGGTGCGCAATCGCATGCGCTACGACATGACGTCGTATGTCTCGCACCGCATGGCGCCGAAGAAAGTCACGCGGGAGGAGCTGCAGCGCGGGTTGCAGCTGCCGCCAGCGATCGCGCCGCAGACGCGCGCCCTTGCGCAGCGGATCCGGTCCGAAGCCGCGAACAGCCAAGACCTCGTCTCCCGCGGTCTCGATTTCTTCAGGACGCGGCCGTTCTTCTACACGCTGAGTCCGCCCCTCCTCGGCAACGACCCCGTGGATGAATTCCTGTTCAAGACTCAGCGTGGATTCTGCGAGCACTACGCCTCCGCGTTTACCTTCCTGATGCGGGCCGCCGGAATTCCCGCGCGGGTGGTCACCGGCTACCTTGGCGGTAGTCTGAATCCGGTCGGGGACTATCTCATCGTGCGGCAGGCCGACGCCCACGCGTGGGTGGAGGTCTGGCTGGACGATCAGGGATGGGTGCGCGTCGATCCTACTGCCGTGGTATCGCCGCTCCGGCTGGACGTGGGTCTCGCGGCTGCAGTTCCGGCAGATGATCCGGTGCCGCTGCTCGCGCGGGAAGACGTCGCGTGGCTGCGCGATGCGCTCTATCGCTGGGATGCGATGGCGAACGCCTGGAATCAATGGGTGCTGGGTTACAACCCGGAGCGTCAGCGCAGCTTCCTGTCCCGGGTGGGATTCGACGATGCCACCTGGCGCACCATGGCAACGGTGCTGCTCGGCTCGACCGCACTTGTTCTGCTGGTCCTCACCGGCTTCCTGCTGATCAACCTGCGCTCGAAGGAGGACGATCCCGTACAGCAGGCGTGGCAGTGCTTCTGCAAGAAGCTCGCGCGACGCGGCGCGGCTCGGGACCGCAGCGAAGGGCCGGTCGATTACGCAGACCGCGTCGCGGCGCAGTTCCCGCAGAAGGCAGCGGAAGTTCGCACGATCGGCGAGCTCTACGTGCGTCTGCGCTATGGGAGAAACTCTGCTGCCGCCGATGTGCAGCGGCTGAAAGCGCTGGTCGAAAACTTCAGTATCTGAACCCGGCGGCGCTGGTTCGCTAAGATGCGTCGGCGCTCACAACAGCACGTCCTTCGAAACACCGTGGCGCTTGAGAATCCGGCGCAGGCTGTGTAGCGCTTCGAGCTGGATCTGCCGCACGCGCTCGCGCGTGAGGTTCAGGTCCTCCGCGAGTTGCTCCAAGGTGTAGGTTTCGTTGCCGTTGAGGCCGTAACGGCATTCGATCACGCGCCGCTGCTTGTCGGTCAACTGACCAAGCCATTCCTGCATCTGCGCCTCGATCTCCACGTTTTCCATCCGGCGATCCGGCGCAAGAGTCGCGTCGTCGGGAATCGATTCCCCCAGCGAGAGGAGCGGGTCGATCTCGAGCGGCGTATCGAGTGAGGCCATGCGCTCGTTCAACGCCAACACCCGGCGCACCTCCTCCGAAGTGCGCCCGATGAGATGCGCGACATCCTCCGCGGTCGGGTCACGATCACCGTTGGTTTCGAGATGGCGCGTCGCCCGGAGAATGACATTCAGCTCCTTGATCACATGCACGGGAAGCCGGATCGTGCGCGACTGATTCATGATCGCGCGCTCGACGTTCTGACGGATCCACCAAGTGGCGTAGGTGGAGAAGCGAAAGCCGCGTTCCGGATCAAATTTGTCGAGGGCGTGCATGAGTCCGAGGTTGCCCTCCTCGATCAGATCGAGCAGGGCGACGCCCCGATTGACGTAGTGCTTCGCTATGTTCACGACGAGCCGCAGGTTGTGCTCGATCATCTTCTGCCGCGCGCTGAAGTCGCCCTGCCGCGCGAGGCGCGCGTAACAAAGTTCCTGCTCCGGGGAGAGCAGCGCGTTGTGACCGATCTCGTTGAGATAAAGCTGGGTGACGTCGGACAGGAGATCGCCGCTGAGCCCTTCGGTCTCCAGCCCTGGCGGCTCCTCGATCGGAACCGCCAGCGGTTCCTCCGGAGGCTCGTCTTCGACGGGATACCGCGCGCTTATCATCAGCCCTTCGCCGCCGGAAGGAATTTGAGGGGATCGACCGGCTTGCCGAGGCGGCGAATCTCGAAGTGGAGCTTGACCTGATCCGCGTCGGTATTCCCCATTTCAGCGATCTTCTGACCCTTCGTTACGGTCTGCCCTTCCTTCACGAGGATTTCGCTGTTGTGGGCGTAAACGCTGAGATAGGTCTTGTTGTGCTTGATGATAACGAGTTTGCCATAGCCGCGTAGGCCGCTTCCGGCGTAGACGACCTTGCCCCCCGCACTCGCGACCACGGGCTGGCCAGCCCGGCCGCCGATGCCGATTCCCTTCAGGTTCGAGCCTTCGGTGAAGGACGAAACGACCTTGCCGCTCGCCGGCCACGACCAGTCGACGCGGTCCTCGTCGTCTCCGGATGCGGGTGGAGTCGATTCCGGTTTCGGATCGACCTTCGCGAGGTCGGTCTTTGGCGCATCGGGCGGCGGAACCGCTTCGGCCTTCGGCGGCGACTTCGGCGCAGCAGCGGCTGCGGAGCCGATCACCCCTGCCGCCGCGAACGGTGATGGTGCGGCCTTGAGCTGCGCCATCGCGTCATCCGAATACGGGAGGCGCTGGGCCTTCGGTCCCTTGATGAGATCGCCGGTGACACTTTTCTCCGGCCGGATCAGCACAGGTGTGGATGGCTTCGCCGCTTCGGTGCCGATCGCCTTGCCCTCGACACTCGGCGCTGTCGCGAGGGGCGCCACGGTGACGGCTTCCACACCCTCTCCGGGCGCGGGCGACGCGGCCGAACCCGGCGGGCGCAGCCGCAACTGCTGTCCAACCACGAGACGGTTGGCGTCCGAGAGCCCATTCCAGGCCGCCAGATCCTTGTAGTCGATGCCCTGTTCCAGGGCGATCGCATAGAGGGTGTCGCCCTTCCTGACCGTATAGAACTCGGTTGCGCCCGGTTGCTTCGGCGCGGGCTTCTTCCCGGCGTCCGCGCCCCGGTCGATCACCGGAGCCGGCCGCGGCGGCGGACCCCCGCAGCCCGCGAGCAGCATCACGGCGATCGTTCCGGCGATCGCCGCCACCCGTCGCGCCGTTATGAGATTGCGGTGCATCCTAGAGAACTCCTGGCAATAGGGGGACGAACTTCACTTCTTCCATCACGGTTTCGTCGTAGCCGCGCGCGGTGCGCACGATCCGGCAGAGGCGCTGGGAGCGCGCACCGATCGGAAACACCAGCCGTCCGCCCATGGCAAGCTGTGCGCAAAGGGCTTCGGGAACGTGGGTCGCCGCGGCAGCCATCACGATGGCGTCGAACGGGGCTCGCTCGGGAAGCCCCAGGTGCCCGTCTCCATGGCGCAGCTTCACATTGTGGATGCGCAGATCCCGCATCCTCGATCGCGCTTTGGACAGCAGCGCCGACACGCGCTCCACGGAGTAGACCTCGCGCGCCAACCGGGAAAGCACTGCTGCCTGATACCCGCAACCGGTGCCGATGTCGAGCACGCGTCCGAGAAACGCTCCGTTCCGCGCGAGCTCGCTCATGCGCGCGACCACATAGGGATTGGAGATCGTCTGTCCGAAACCGATGGGCAGCGCGATGTCCTCATACGCCCGGCTCGCGATGGCTTCGTCGACGAACACGTGGCGTGCGACCTCCGCCAGGGCGGCGAGCACGATCTCGTCCTTCACTCCGCGCCCGCGCAGCCTTTCGACCATGCGCATGCGGGTGCGCTGGGAGGTCATGCCGATGCCGATGGCGGGACTGCTCATTCCATCCATGCACGCACGCTGTCGAGCTGGGCGAAATGCGTAAGATCCATTTGCAGTGGCGTGACGGAAACGAAGTTCTGCCGTACGGCGTCGAAGTCCGTCCCGTCGCCCGCATCCTGTGCATCGCCGGCCGCACCGACCCAGTACACGACGTTACCGCGGGGATCGTTGGACTTTACCGCCGGCTGGGCCTTGTGGCGCCGGCCCAGGCGGGTCGTGCGAATCCCCGCTAGCAACTCGAACGGAACGTCCGGCACGTTGATGTTGAGCAGCACCGGCAGCTTGATCGGGTCCGCGCGAAAACGCTCGACCATGTTTGCCGCGATGCGCGCCGCCGTGCCGTAATGGCGTCCTGCCTTGCTGGTGAGGGATATCGCGAACGACGGAATGCCAAGGAGAAAACCTTCCGTGGCAGCAGCGACGGTGCCCGAGTAGATCGTGTCGTCGCCCATATTCGCGCCGTCGTTGATTCCCGAAACCACCATGTCCGGCAGACGCTCGAAAAGGCCCGTAACAGCAAGGTGGACACAGTCCGTCGGCGTTCCGTTCACGTACAGGAAGCCGTTCGCCGCCTTGCGCACCGTCAGCGGGCGATCCAGCGTGAGCGAGTTGCTAGCGCCGCTGCGGTCCCGTTCGGGCGCTACGACGGTAACTTCGCCAAACGGTGCGAGACCTTCGGCGAGCGCGGAGAGCCCGGGCGCGAAATAACCGTCGTCGTTGGAAAGGAGGATCCGCATCAGCGGGCGCGCGAAATCATGAAGAATCGAATTCTATCGCGAGGTAGACGCGCTGGCTGCCTATTCGCCCACTTACGATGCAATCAAGAAGGCAGCGAAGCTACCGGAGCCAGCGGCGGAGGCAGTATGACCGGCGACCGGATGGTGCGGGCTACCGAGTTGAAGGTCATGCTTGGGTGTTCTCACCCGACGCTGTACCGGTGGGTAAAGTCCCCGGACTTCCCCGCCCGGATCAAGCTAGGCCCCTGTGCGACCGGTTGGAAGCTCTCCGAGGTCAACCAATGGCTGGAGTCGAGGAAGGTGCAAGTTTGCAGTTAACTTCACAAAACGGGCCTAGCCGGTTCGGAAAGTTCTGGGCGTGGTGGTGCTACAGGGCGGGCATAGCGCAGGTGCATCTTGCTTCCCTGATGGTGCCACGCCTCCCCCTCCACGAAAGCTAGCAGCTTCAAGACGTACCCAAAGAAAGACAACTGATCGTTCAATAACTGAAGGCTTGCACCCCGGCGTTGGAAGTCCCCAAAGGTAACTACCTTGGAATTCGTTCCAATCTTCTCCTTAACGAATTCTTCTAGGGCGACGAAATTAACGCATCCGTCAAAGGCATTCCACCATTGGCAGTGCGCAAACTGGTTTCTTATCCTGCGGCAGTAGTCCAACGCGTCGATGGCCTTAGCGAACTCGGAGCCGAGGCCGATCTTCCCTAACTGTGCTTTTGCTAGACGGGCAGCGGTGGTGATGCGCCTTTCTTCTCCCCGAATGCCGTACATCTCTTTGAAGGGGGTATCGAGGTCGTCAAGAGCCGCATACACGCAGCCCATAAGAGCGACTTCCAGATCAGAGTAGCCCGCGAGAAGTCTGCCGATTGCTTTCCCGTGTTCTGGTGCTTGATCGAAGATTGGAAGAAGGGACGCGGTGTATTCCATTTGTCGGGTGGACGTAGGGTGGGCGCATCCCCTAATTTTCTTTGTCCCGCCCACCTAACACTTGATTTGATTGGTCGGGGCGGCGTGATTCGAACACGCGACCACCTGCACCCCATGCGTGCGAACGCACGTTTCAGCGCTTTTCAGCACTTATCCGCAAGATCAAACAATCTCTTTTGTTTTCATGGTACATAGCGCATACTCTGTGCCATCGTGTTTCATTCATCACCACCCTTTGCCGAGCGTTTTGTGTACCACGTTGCGTACCACGGATCGTCGGGCGGAGAAGCACAATACTATGCTGACAGACAAGCAGCTCAAAGCGCTTAAGGCGGGGCGAAGTATATATGAGGTAGCCGATCGGCAGGGACTGAGCGTGAGGGTCTCGAGGGGCGGTTCTGTCACTTTTCAATACCGCTATCGGATCGGCGGCAAGCCCGAGCGATTGCGTCTCGGCCGCTACCCCGAAATGAGCCTCGCCGAGGCGCGAGAGGCGCATCAGAAGGCGCGCAAGCTGGTCGATCAAGGCATCAGTCCAATACGTGAGCGAACGGAGCGGCAGGAGTCGGAGGAGCGCGCGCGACGTGAAGCCGCCGGCAGCGACACCGTTGCCGGTATCGCCGAAGAGTTCATGGCCCGTGACGTCGAACCCAATCGCAAGCGGCCCGAGTATGTGAGGGAAATGCTCGACCGCGATATCCTGCGAGCACTCGGAACGATGAAGGCGAACACGGTGACGCGCCGCGACGTAATCCACATGTTGGACAGAATCGTGGACCGTGGTGCTCGCGTTCAGGCAAACCGCACGCTCGCTGTCGTAAAACAGATGTTTCAGTTTGCCGTGGAACGCGGGATCATTGATGCCAATCCGTGCGCCGATATTCGTCGGCGGACAGTAGGCGGAACCGAGAAACCGAGAGAACGGCACCTTTCGCACGACGAAATCCGCTCGTTGTGGCACGGATTGGATCGATTGTCGGAGCCGTCGGGGGCTTCCACCAAACCCGCGCCCGGGCGAAAACTCAGGCTGGATGAGAAAAAAGCCTCCTGGTTGAGCAAGCCGATGGCGACGGCGCTGAAGCTTCTCCTGGCTACGGGTCAGCGTCGAGGGGAATTGGTCAAGGCGCAATGGTCCCACGTGGACGCGGACGCCGCCATGTGGACGATCCCGGCCGAACACGCGAAGAATGGCCGTGCTCACCACGTTCCGCTCTCCCCGCTCGCGCTCGCGCTGTTTCAGGGGCTACGGCAACTCGCCGGCGATAGTCCCTTCGTGCTGCCCGCGTACAACGGGGATAGACCCGTGACTGAACGTACGCTTACCAAAGCGGCCGAGCGCATCCAAGGGCACGTCACAAGCCACGTCGACGGAAAAGCGACCCCAATCGAAAAGTGGACACCCCATGATCTGCGTCGCACTGCAGCCACGCGGCTGAACGAGGTCGGTGTGGCACCCACATCGTCGAGAAGATACTCAACCACACGATGCACGGGGTCATGGCGGTATACAACCATCACCCCTATATGGATGAACGCCGCAAAGCACTTGAGTTATGGGGCCAAACGTTGAAAAGTCTGGTGCGGAGCAGCCAGCGGCAGGGAAGCGGCGCAAAGGGCTCCGACGGTCAGGCGCGGTAGGAGCTCGAACCCCACAATAAACCGTGGGACCTGACTCAGCGCAAAAGCGGGCGTTTTTTCTCAAGGTTTCCGACACAGGACAGCATTGGGTGCGCCCTCCGTTGTTCGTTACCGCCGATCCGCTGCGTAGCCGTTCGGCCCCGGGTACAAGACCGGTGACGAAGATTCCCCGCTTATGTCACGACGACGATTTCTGATCATGCCTACTCGGTTCGGCGCCTCATTTGCACCCATGTCTCCTGCAACCTTGTCTAAACCATCCGCCATCTCCTTTCCCGACTGGCTGCCGACGGCGGTGCGCGAGTGGGCTCAACAAAAGCTCTCCGGTCCTTCCATCCCCGACGAAGACATCCTTCTCCGGCTTTGCACCGATGCCCGCATGTCGAAGGCGTGGAGGGCCCTTGAGAAGAAGCGCAAAGAAATCGAAGCCCCCGATAAGTGTCTCGTTGATTTTGCCCGGGAAGCGTGGTTGGCGCGCGATAACTGGAAAAGGGCTGACAAGACGCGCGCCCGAGAGCATCGTGAAGCCGCAACGGCCATGGTGAAATTAGCCGGGGCGACTTCGAGCTCTTCTTGTCCGGAAACCCGAGCAATGGCAAGCCTTGCAGAGCACCCACCGACTCCTTCGCACCGGGGCTGATTCCGTCCGAAGTCTGGGGGCCGAACTTCGTCGTGCTCGCAGGTGAGGTAGCGCAGAGAGCTGCGGACCAGTATGCGGGCGGCGACGACGCAGGTTCGGTTCGCCCGCAACTCGCCGCCTGCGTACTTCAGGCACTGCAGGACTGCGTCGACGACGTTAGTCTCGAGTGATACTGCCCCACTCTGAGCGACCTGCTGGATGCATTCATGCGGCAGGGCTTCGACGACGTAGCATGGTCCAGCGCTATCCAGGAGCCATTAACAGTTTGTTGAATTTATCCCCTGATACTGTTTACGGAACCGGGGGGAGTACGTTGAGTAATGCGTCGTATAGATCGAAGGGGATGAGCGCGATGCGTGGAGCCGACGTAACCCAGGAAGGCTTGTTCGTTGTGAAGCAGACCTCGGATTACGTGCCGGCGGAGCATCCGCTGATCGCGATTCGAGAGATTCTCAATCCAGCGCTGCGCGACATGGACCGGCTGTTTGAGTCGATGTACGAAGAGCGTGGTCGGTACTCGGTGCCCCCGGAATGGCTGCTGCGTGGATTGGTGCTGCAAGCCTTGTATGGAATTCGGAGCGAACGGCTGTTGTGCGAGCAATTGGGTTACAACATGCTGTTCCGCTGGTTCGTCGGACTGGGCATGGAAGACTTGGCGTGGGATCACAGCACCTATACGCAAAATCGCGACCGGCTGATCGATCACGATGCGATCAAGACGTTGTTCGGGCGCGTGATGCAACAAGCGGAAGAAGCCAAGCTGCTCTCGTGCGAGCATTTCAGCGTGGACGGCACGCTGATACGTGCCTGGGCCTCGCTCAAGAGCTTCGTGCCGAAGGATGGGCCCCCGCCGAACAAGACTGGCAGCAAGAACAATCCGGAAGTGGAGTTCAAGGGCCAGAAACGCAGCAACGATACGCACGCCAGTACCACCGACGCGGATTCCCGGCTGTTCACCAAGTCGAAGAAAGCCCAGGCTCTGCCATCCTTCATGGGCCATGTGCTGATGGACAACCGCAGCAAGTTGGCCGTTGACACGCGACTGACGCTGGCCACGGGCACGGCCGAACGCGAGGCAGCCCTCGACATGTTGGCCAGCTCCAGCCTTCCCGGCGAGCAGCGCAAGACGGTGGGGGCGGACAAGAACTACGATACCGAGGACTTTGTCAGCGCCTGCCGTGAGCTCAACGTCACGCCTCACGTGGCACAAAATGCCTACGAGTACGACCACCAAGACCGCACGGGCGAAGCGCGAAAGCCGGATCGACGGCCGCACGACCCGGCACGACGGCTATCGGGTCAGTCAGGTGACGCGCAAGCTGATCGAGACGTTGTTCGGTGATGGCAAGCAGCATGGCGCAACGATCCGTCAGGTCAAGCTGCGTGGCCAGCCGAAAGTCAGCGACGTGTTCACACTGTCCATGCTGGCGGTCAATTTGCGCCGGTTGCCGAAACTGTTCATAGCACAGGCGATCATGGGCGCGACCGGATAAACGGGAAAGGTGCGTCCGCATTTGCGGTTCGCGTGCAAATAGCGGCGCAAAACACCAACGCGGAAGCGCAAACCGCGAGAAACCTCGCACGGCTTCCTCTCCCATCTTGAAAATCTCGTTGCGATCCAATGCCCGCACCCAAATCATCGATAATTTCAACGAACTGTTAGTCCGCCACGAAGGTGAATTACTGAGGGTGCGGAGAAAGTTTATTGCATCCGGCTTTTGTCTCTGACGGCACGGCAGTATTTCAATGCCCCGCTCAACGCGATCGTTGCCGCAACGGTGTCCACCATTCTGGATCTCAAAAATGTGGATGTAGATGAGGCACTTGTCCGCGGTGATACCAAAGATCTTCGAAACATTCTGACAAAAAAATCGTAGGGATCTTTCGACGGCCCGGAAAGCCGACTTACTAAAATTAGTGCTCCTCTGACCAAAAAGAAGGAGCCTTCCATGCACGACGTGTTTCTCCGTTTTCCGGCCGTTACCGGGATCACCGGCCTCAGCCGTTCTACCATCTGGCGCCTTGAAAAATCGGGGGTCTTCCCGCCGCGACGCAGGCTCGGTTTGAACTCCGTCGCCTGGCTTCGCAGCGAAGTCGAAGGTTGGGTCGCATCGCGCCGACTCGCAAGCAGGGAGGCCTGATGCCTCAACCCCCCATCGAGCCGGCCGTGGTGATGCGCACCGCGGTGAGGGACGCATGCCCGTCCCTTTACAACCCAACTCGCGACACCCCCTGCTCTCTGCAAGAGAGCTTCCCCATTAAGGAGCACAGAATGAAAACCTATGAATTTAGGCTGGACGAGATTGTCACCTTCACCCGGAGCGAGGCCCTGGCGGCTGTTGAGATGGCTTTTGACAATGGCGCCACACTTAGAACCCGCGGCAAATTTCCCATCACTGTCTGGGACGTTGTAACGATCCGAGGAGGCATGCTTCCCGGAAGCATTACGGTGCCATTCGGTGCCTTCCTTGGCGAAAGGACGCCGTTCACCAACAAGATCTACGCCGCGTATCTACAGACCGCATTCAATCGCGAAGACCTCCCGCCGATCACCGTCGAAGCGAGCGATTGCGAGCAGGACAATGCAGAAGATTATGACTTTACCAAGCTGCGCCTCAACCATTTTCCCCAAGTCGTCACTGGTTTTTTGCAGCGTCAAGACGCCTACGAGCTGTGCCTCTGGATGATGCGGACTTCCCGCTCGCCTGACTATCAATTTGAGAACGCGACGAGGCGCGCGGCTACCAAGACCAGAATTGCCTTGGGGCACTGAACATAAAAAGGAAACATCATGAAACGCACTATCACTTTTCTCGAGGCACCCGGCGTGCCTCTAACCAAAGAGTTCACCCTGGTCGACGGGAAGATCACGGCGACCCCGTATCCGCTCGTTTCTCGCGTCACTTCGCACGAACGGGAATACCACACGCTCTCGGAGTTCGCGCAACTTATTCGTGAACACAGCCGCTTGGGGCATTGCTTGTGGACTGGTACTCCTGCGCGCCCGCTCGTAAATGAGTCGCGTAAGGGAATGGCAAAACAGAGCGCCAGCACGGATCTCCTTATCCTCGATATCGACGGGGTGTGCACCATTGAAGACCCTGACGAACTGGTCAACGAACTCGGCTTGGGAGATATCGATTATCTGCTGCAATACAGCGCCAGTCACGGCGTTCCCGGCAAGAAGGGCGTCCGTGCCCACCTCTATTTCCTGATCGAAGAACCGGTCGATCGCAAGGCATTGACTGCATGGCTGCAGCATCAGAATCTGTCATGCCCTTCCCTGCGCTCTGGACTTGCGCTCGGCGCAACCGGGCGCACACTTACGTGGCTGCTGGACACCTGCACCGCTCAGAACGCGCGCGTGATCTACATTGCGCGCCCGATTCTCGGCGAAGGGGTGGTCGCTGATATCGCCGAGGAGGATCAGATACAGCTGCGCGCGAAGTCGACTCATATGGCTTTCGTAGGGTTGGTAACCACGCGCTCCGATGTCTCAAAAGCCAAGCAAGAAAAGCTCAATGAACTGCGTAAGTCAAAAGGCCTTTCGACGCGCGGGGCTGGCGTAACGATCCATGGATCGACAATTGTGGTAAAGGACCCGGGCCCGGCCAAGATTACCGTAGTGGAGAGGAACGACGAGATGACACGCGTTAATCTCGGCAGCGGCGACTCCGGGGCGTACTGGCACTTTAACCACAACCCGTACTACCTATATTCGTTCAAAGACGAGGAGGAGGTATACCTCATAAGGGACATCGACCCTGATTACTATGCGAGTCTCGGAGTAACCTTGGAGCATTGCGGGGGCGCGAAGGACCTTGAGGACGGACGCATCTGCTTCGGCATCAAGGTCGCGTCGACCGATACCTACCATCACGGGCACTACAACCCCGTGACGGGGGAGTTCAGCATGTTTCGATCAGGCTCAAAGGACAAGCTTTCCGACGATGTTTTCACGACCTATGGCGTCGAACTCGGCGAACGGGTCAACACATGGCGACTCACCTTCGACCCTCACACTCCGCGGGTCGTCGATGTTGAGGGGCGCGCGATCAATATGTGGCATCCGTCGCGCCTCTTGGCCGACTGGGAAGCAAACCCGCGTGCCGTTGCGGCCGTGCCGCCGACTTTAGCGAAGTTGGTTGCGAACGTCCTCGGCAGCAAGGAGGCCCAGGAACGCTTCCTCAACTGGGCAGCATTCGTTGTCCAGAAGCGGCGCCGGTCGGGGCAAGCGTGGGGCCTGGTCGGCACCACCGGCACGGGCAAGAGCGTTCTGAGCAACCTGCTCTGCGCCGTGGTAGGGCGAGCAGGCCAGACGGCCGACGGGCGGGAAATCTTGGGCGCGGCCCGGAGCATCCCCTTATCGTCGATCACTGACCGCTTCAACGACGAGCTGCAGAACAAGATCCTCGTGTATGTGGATGACGCAGATGCAGGGATGGACCGGGCCGAGCGGCGCCGGATTACATCCGACATGAAGCCCAAAATTACTGATAGCGGTCTGAGCGTCGAAGCGAAGTTCCAGAGTAAGACTCGCGTGCCAAACTTTTGCAACTTCCTGTTCACGACTAACGTGCGCGAGGCGCTCCATATCGACGCCAACGACCGGAGAATTTCTGTGTCGGACTACAGCGAGACCAAACTAACGGATTTGCTGGCGCGCGATACCATCGATGCGATCGAGCGCCTCGAGCACCCAGAGATCGCCGACTTCGTCGCTTACCTTATGACACGCGAGGTAGACGAGGACCGCGCCTCCCGCCCGCTTGAGAACCAGCAGCGAGCGGACATGATTGCGGGCTCACGCGATCCTTTTGACGCGTTCCTGAACTCAATCGAAGACCTCTCTCTCGTAGATATCGTCGTTGGTGATGCGCGGTATTCAACCGCAATAGGAATTCTGGACGCCAGGGAAGCAGCGAAAAGGCTCTTGACTGGTCTCGAATCCGGAATGATGTGGCCGGCTGCGCATTTGCGGGAGCTGCACAATTGCCAAGCAGGCAATGCCAAGATGTCGGCGAACTTGCTCGGGCGCGCCATGAGCGACCGGGAGGAACGCTGGAAACGCCGGCACCGGGACACCGGGACGTTCTACTGCGTGAAACGACCGCCAGCGTCGCAAGCAATCGACGCCGCAAGCGCGCGGTTGAGAACGGTAATCGAACAAGAGAAGCCACGCGTAGTACCATTTGCGAAAAAACCAGCCGCCGAAAAGCTAAGCCCGCCCGCGCCGGCAGGCTGATCCAAGGTGCACTACATCACCCCGACGACTCTCGTCGGGGTTTTTTTGCGTCGACGTTTGCCCGCACAAGACAGAACTGCGAGATCCCGTCCGACCAGTCAGATTCCACCACTCCTTAGCGGTTCTATCTCTTTGTTTCCTTGCCCTCATGATGAAAATGATGGATTTGGTGAATTAGTAGGAGATGTGAGGAAAACGAGAAGGAAGAAGAAACGAATAGAGCCTTTGTTGAGACTGGCGGCCTCCAATACGCGCCGGTGTCATCAGTGCCCAAGACCGACGCAGGTTCTCCTTTCTCATTGACTGGGCCTGCGCCCGCCCCCGCTTTAGTTGCGCACCCTGGGCTTCTTGCACTGCATGACTGCCACTTCTTGCCGACGCGCGGAAGTACCCCGTATCCGTGGCTCGCCATGCGATTCGAGGTCTACGGAACCGCCATGTACCGTGCGCTCCCGGTTCGAGCGCAGTGGCAAGTGCGAGAGCACTGTTCCTCACGCGCGCGAGGCTGAGAGGGCGGCGCGGGTGGCGTGTGCCCCGCTTCCACGCCGCGCCATTGATTCCGTGCAAAGACTTAGTAGCAACGAGCGATCGTCCTTACCCGCCGCGGTCCGAGTACTCGGGGCCTTGCTTCTGGAGTAACGTCATGTCAGCCGCTAACTTCTCAAACTGCAGCAGGCAGTACTCAGCTCGCGTAACGCCAGCGCTGCCCTCCGTGCTAAGGATCTGACTCGCAGACCCGCGTTCTCAGCACTTAAGCCTGCGCGCTCTGACCGCCGTGCTGTGTTCTGGGGCGCTCCGCGCCAAGGCCGTAGGCACTCCGGAATGCGCCATTGGGGCTCGGGGCGTCGTCCTGCGCGCCGAGTGACCAGGTTGCTCGAAGGGCAGGTCCACCCAAACTAAGTCGCACCCTGGCGTGCCTACGGCTCAAGGAGTTCTGGGGCACGCAATTTCGCGCTCCGCGCCAAGGTCGTAGGCACCCCAGTACCCGCCCTCGCCGCTTGGCTCGCCGCGCGCTGCGGCAGGTCACCCAAACCAAGTCCCACCCTTGTGTGCCTACGCTCAAGGAGTTCTGAGGCACCCAGTTTCGCGCTCCGCGCCAGGGTCTTAGGCACTCCAGACTCCGCCATTGCCGCTCCGCTCGACGTGCGCCGTCCTGAGCGCCGAGCGACCAGGGGCGCAGGCTTACAGGTCCACCCGAACTAAGTCGCACCCTGGTGTGCTTACGGCTCAAGGAGCTTGGACAAAGCACCGCCACCGAAACTTTCGCGGAACGGATTGACAATGCCTCTCGCATCTGAAAGCCGCGTAATCACGCGCTTTGCGAGGCGTTCCATCCACACCATGCACCATTGCGGTCAATACTGCACCGCTTTGCAGCGTCGATCCTGAGCTTGACGTAAGCAGATGATTGTGCGCGAAAAAAATCGTGCCCAAAAGTTGGGCGCTGCGAGAAAAGTCTTCGCGGCACTGCACTTATCGCCGCTGCTGACCATCTACTCACATGTTTATCCACAGCCAATGTGAATAAGCAATCAATGCTCTGCGCGAGGAAAAGAATTCTGCTCAGCTGCCGTTCGCGCTCCGCGCCAAGGCCCGTAGGCACTTCAGAATCCGCCATCGCGCCACCGCTCGACGCGCGCCGCGCGCCGTCCTGCGGGCCAAGACCGGGTTGCTCGAAGGGCAGGTCCACCCATGACCAGGTCGCACCCTGGTGTGCCTACGGCAGGAGGAGTGTTTCCCTGGATCCTGGCGCTGAGAGCGTTGCGCTCCGCGTCACCCTCATCTACCCCAACGGACTCGCAGACCCGCGCGTTTTCAGCACCTAAACCTGCGCTCTGACCGCCGTGCTTGCTGCGGGTTTGGGGCGCCGCGCCAATGCCGTAGGCACTCCAGAGAGCGCCCTCGCCGCTTGGCTCGCCGCGCGCTGTTCTGAGCGCTGAGTGACCTGGCTGCGCAGGCCGATACTCGAAGGGCAGGTCCCCACCCAAACTAAGTCGCACCCTGGTGTGCCTGCCGTTCTTCGGCTCCGTGCACTTCAGCCTGCGCCCTCCGACCGCTGTTCTGTGGGTCTTCACGCTCCGCGCCAAGGCCGTAGGCACTCCAGACTCCGCCCTCGCCGCTTAGCCCACAGCGCGCCGTCCTGCGCGCCGAGTGACCTGGCTGCGCAGGCCGGTGCTCGAAGGGCAAGTCCACCCAAACTATGTCGCACCGTTGTGTGCCTACAGCAGGAGGCGAGTTTGTGGGGTGTTTCCCTGAATCCTGGCGCTAAGGTCGGAGCATCGGACTTACCGCGCGGCGGTGTACGGACTGGCGGGACACAACCCCCAACCCGTCGTTCACCGCTCTCGCACGGCGATGACGGCTTTGTAGCGCGTCGCGGTCGTCGCGAAGTAGCGGATCGCCAGCTCTTCAATCTTCCACGGGGACGGCACAGAATGCGGGCCGAACGAGAAGAGCGTCGTCGGAAGACGATCAACGCCTGAGCGGCTCGTCCTCGTAGCCTGAAACCACGCGTGCGTGGCTTTCCCTTTTTCGCCTACACACGCACACTCGCCGCATTAGATTTTGCACCCGTTACTCCCTGTTTCCACGCCGATGCCCGTCCTCCTCTTGCGAGCCTTAGCTCTGCTGTTGTCGGCGTGTACCCCGCTCCCGAGCATTCCGCCAAATGTCGCGCACGAGAACGTGCACAACGGCGGCTCGGCACTCGCTTTTGCCAATGGGTTTCCCTTGGTCGCTTCCGGAGGTTGGGAGGGCGCTATTCGAGTCTGGGCTCTGCCGGACGGAGATCTGCTCGATGGTTGGCGTGCCCATACCGGGATGGTGAAGGCTATCGCTTTCGTCGACGGTGACCAACGCATCCTTAGCGCCGGCTGGGACGGCGCTCTGACCGAGTGGGACTTGCGCGGGCAACGTCTGCGGACCACTTTGTCCCCTTCACCGATACGTGCCATGGCGGTGGCCGAAAAGGTGGGCAAAATCGTCACCGGCCACGCCGACGGCAAGGTGCGGGTCTGGTCGCTGGCCGAGCTTTCTCTCCTGGCGGAGCATGACCTGCATCGATCGGCCGTTTTGGCCCTGGCCATCGACGCCTCGAATGGCCGCTTGGCGTCCTCAGGTGGGGACGGCCGCGTGCTGATCAGCGAATTCGGCGCGCATGCGCGCGAGCTGCCATCCGCGCCCAGCGACGCTCGTGCACTGGACTTCTCCCCCGACGGCACGGTATTGATGGGCAGCGGTTGGTTTCGCCTGTTCCGTTGGCAACTGGGCGAAGGCACGCTCAGTACCCTCAATACGGAGCACCACGGCTTGATCAATGATCTTCAGTTCAGTGCTGACGGACGCACCCTGGTGACCATCAGCCGACAAACTGACAGTTCGATCTATGAGCTCGACGGCGTCACCGGTGCGATCTTGCGTCGCTTTGACAAGCACGCGCTCTGCGGCGCCAAAGTGCGCCTTTCCACAGACGGCCGCTACATGGCCAGCACCTCCGACGATGGCAGCCTGCGGGTGTGGGATTTTCAGAGACTCGCTCCAGCACGCTGAGCGACCGGCCGCAGAATGTCCGCTTGATGGCCCGAGGCGCGAGCTGCTCCCCGCTGAGCGAGATCAGACCCTCCTCAAGCCGTCGTTACCACGCGATGCGCTGATCGAATTCGTAATCCGGTGCCGGCTGGGCCTGCGGATCGGTCTCACGCTGCCCGGCAACCGTTCCACTCCCCAGCGGCGCGCCACGGACCAATGCCATGCGCGGGGGCGAGGTCGGCTCGCCAAGTGCGCGAGGATCTCGCGCACGGCCGGCGCCCGGTGATGAAGGCGACGATGCGCATCTCGGCGCCACACCGCGGGGGAGCGCGGTCCCTGCGGACGGTGCTTAAGACTTCTCGTACCAGGACTTCACGCCTGCATGGTCGCGAACGGCGTCGTGCACACCCATGAGCTTGCGGTAGCCGGTAAAGATCGTAGCGGGAATGTGGTCGACCTTGCCGCCGATGAACCAGCGCACCGCCATGTGGAGCTTGAGGTCCACGACGTGGAGTTTCGCGCCACCGAAGAACGGCTCGCCGGGGATGTTCTTCTCCGCCGACCTCGCCCAGGCTGGCAGGAAACCCGCCACGATCGCCTCGCGCGCGGCCTTCTTCTCGGCGTCCCCCATGCGGATCGTCGGCGCGACGACGGCGCGAAGATGCTCCACGTGCTGCATCATCCCTTCGTGGCGCGCCGCCTCGAAGTCGTCGGCAGGGTGGAGGTCGTGGCGGCGGCCAATCAGCACAAGGATGGCGTTGGAGTGCGCGAGCGGCGGACATCCCGGCAATTCAAAGACGGGCAGGCCACCGTAGGGCATCTGCTCCTTCATCGCGGGCCAAGCGGCAGGGTTGATGCGCACGTCCTCGAAGTCGATGCCCGCGAGGTGCAGGGCGAGGCGGCACTCCTCGCCGCGACTTACGGGAGCGTCGAAGTAGATCAGCTTGGGCTTGGTCATTGAGCAAAAGCGTACCACAACCCAGATCGGCCCCGCGCTCCGGGATCTACGCGCGCCGACCGTAAGGCTATTGGCCGCACGGCAGCCCATGATTGACCATTACCTGTGGCGGAGACCGACCCTAAACAGTCACACGCTTGGTTGAGAGCGGACAGTGGCAACTCGGGGGTGCCGTCGACTCGCCGCGGCGGATCGAGTTGGAGTTGCCCCGATTTTACCTGCTGGTTTCAGCTCAGGTTTGATGCGCTGTTGCACTTGGCCATGGACGTGCACTCCACAATGTGGCCAATTTGAAGACGTGGTAGCCCAATGGCGGCAGATCCAGGTAAAGGCCGCGCGAAGCGAGGCCCTTGTCCGTCGCAATCGGCGATCGTGCCCGGCCACAACAGACTTACCTCGGTAGTTCACCCGCCGTAGCTTGACGAACGTCAACGCTCGCCCGCGGGCATTGCGTAGAATATTGGCGCTGGGTTCCGCGAAAGGTGTTCTGGCCTGGGTTAGCGGTTGCCGCGCCATGACGGTTTGTCCCTGATCCCGGCGACACCTCGAGATCCCTGCGAAGCGTTTTCGCAGACTGTTCATAGGTTATGCAAGGGCCTCGTGATGTGGCTCGCTGCAAGGAGCTTTCATGAAGACTGGTCTTCGTTTCAGAACGTTGGTGGCCGTCGTTCTGGCCGTCGTATTCGTTGGCGGCTGCGCCACTCCCCTCATCGGCTCGTCCGTTACATATTGGTACGAGCCCCAGTTCAGCTTCGCGCAGTTGAAGACCTACCGGTGGGCCGCCAAGCCACAGTATGGGAGAGACAAACTGCTGGAAAGCAACGTGCGATTCCTGGCGGATCGTGTGCTGCAGACTAAAGGGTTTGCTTCGACAACGGACAAGGCAGACTTTATCGTTTCGATAAGTTATGAGGGCAACGATGTCTATGAACTCCGTGCGCTGACCCTGTACGTTTCCCTCGCCGACAACAACGAGTTGGTTTGGCGCGGGGAGGCCAGGGGGGAGATCAAGACCGGCGCCTCTTCGGGCGATCTGAAGAATGCGGTTGAGGGAATCTTGGTCAACTTTCCCCCAAGATCCCCAAGATAGTTCGGTGTCAGAGGGTTCGGCTTTTGGAGGCAATGCCATTCCCGAGAAGGTTGATGTGTTGATTTCCGCGCAAATCTGACCCGGGGCTGGTGGCCCGGTACTCGTCGGGGTCCTCAGGGTCCGCTCCCTGAGCCCTCTGTGCTTCGAGTTCCGCGTGCTTCGCCTCGAAGGCGTCGGAAATATACTTGAGAAAGATCAGGCCGAGGACGACGTGCTTGTACTCGGCCGCATCCATGTTATTGCGAAGCGCATCGGCGGCAGCCCAGAGCTTGGCTTCGAAGCCAAGGTTGGCGGCGGTGCCGTTCTTGTTGTTAGTGGACCGCGCTCGTACCATCGCGTGAAGTGTCGAAAGCAGGATGCCAGCCCAGACAGGAGGGAGGGTTTTGGCTACTGAACCCAGGCTCGACTGTAGACTGTCAGCTTGTCTACCGCTGCGAGAGCGTTTCGCTCTGCGATCTCCCGAACAGGGATGCAAGCAAGGCAGCTATCAGCGGTTACGGAGGCACAAACCGGCATACCAGATCAGCATTCGCCCTCAAGGGCCACAAGAACGCGGCATCACAGTCGTAGTTTAGGGCACCGCAGGCTCAGGGGACGAACCAGACTGGTTCCACGACGGGCGCGGCCGCGAATGGGCTTACAGTGGACTTACGGAGAAGATCAGTCCGGTTGGCTGGCGCTTGCGGCGGACATCTGCGAGATGCTCGAGCTCCGCGCGTCTGCATCTTTTCTTTAGTCTTCAGCATAGAAGAAGAAAGCGTGTACCACGCCGTGTACCACAAGACAAACTCTGAAGGATGTTAGTATATAACGTACTGTTTATTATGGTCGGGGCGGCGTGATTCGAACACGCGACCACCTGCACCCCATGCGGTATTTCACTCGCCCGTAACCCGCACCGATGCTTGATCTTCGATAGAGTTGTCTCATTTTTCCCTGTTCTTGACCCCCATTTGAACCCGCATCGGCATTGGATAGGCTGGGGAATATGAGACAGTCCTCTGCCTATTTTTAGTGCAAACCGGCCAATCCCTGCCGAGAGGCAACGCCGTACCCCAACACGCCCCGCAGGATCAAAGTGGGCATTGGTACTCACTCTTTCAGATTTTGTTTCCCAATCCTTTACCAGCTGATCCGTCGCACATCCGGTAACCCTTCAAAGTGCTCGTCGCGACTGAGTATTGGTAACCCGTGTTGCATCGCAAGGGCTGCGATCCAGGCGTCGTTCGCAGGGATCGGTCGCCCCAATCGTTTCAGCGTGGCGCGCAGCGACGCGTAGGGCAAGGTCGTTTCAGCGGTAATCGCCAGAAGATCGAAATGGCGAAGATGGATCTCGAGCCATTCCTCGTAGGTTTTCCGATGTCTCGAACCCATGATGCCGTATCGAAATTCACCGAGCACGATAACCGGAATTGCAGCTCGATGCTGCCGACGCAAGATCGCTCCGACTTCGGGCTCGCCATCGACAAACGCCGATAGCGCGTTCGTATCGAGGATCAACGCCTATCCTCAGGCTCGATGACCTCGAACTCCTGGTCGACTACGGATTGCACGCGGACGGTTTCCTTGTGCAATCGCTTGAGCTTGCCAAAGCCCTGCATCCACTCCGGCTCGCTCGCATGGGCGCGTCCGTGTCGAGCGCCAGCTTGTCGCGCAATGCCTCCGTGACGAATTCCTTCAGCGATTGACCGCGCTCGGCCGCAGTAGCCTTAGCTTTTCGGAAAAGCGGATCGGGAAGTTCAAGTGTTGTCTTCATGTGCCCATATTGCCATATTTATGGGGTGCTTGCCGAGCACGGCGGTAGGCGGGATGAAAATGGATGAAGTAGCGAATTGCAATTCTGACACGCATGCCCGTCCACGGGCAGCGTTGAATATTTTGAATGCGACCGGACTGTTAATCCGCAGGTCGTTGGTTCGAGCCCAACTCGGGGAGCCAGTCTCGGACCCGATGGCGCCCGGCTGTTCGCTCGGCCCCTCGCCTACCGCGGCGGTCCGCAACGCTTCTTCCAGCGCGCGGAGAGCAGCAGGTTCTTCGGGCGCGAGATCGGCCTCATGTATACCTCACACGGTCTGGCGCTTGATCACGAACGGACCCGGTCCTTGGCACGTCGGCATCATCTCGATTCGATTGATGTTGACGTGGGACGGCAGGGACACGGCCCACGCCACCGCTTCTGCGATATCGTCCGCCGTAAGGGGCTGAGTGCCCTCGTATACTTTCGCTGCCTTCTGCGCATCGCCCTGGAAGCGCACCTGACTGAACTCCGTGCCGCCGGCGAGGCCCGGCTCGACGTTCGTAACCCGCACGCCGGTGCCCGCGAGATCGGCCTTCAGGCCGAGGGTCAGCTGCAGGACGAAGGCCTTGGAAGCCCCGTACACGTTGCCGCCGGGGTACGGATACCTGCCCGCGGGGCTGCCGATGTTGACCACGTGCCCACGATTGCGCTCCACCATGCCGGGGAGAATGGCCTGGGTGACGTGCATCAATCCGACGACGTTGGTCGCGACCATGCGATCCCACTCCTCCAGCAGGATGCGGGGCGCCGGTTCGGTACCCAGCGCGAGACCGGCGTTGTTCACCAGCACGTCGATGGTGCGCCAACTCTCCGGCAGACTGGCAGGCAACGCAGCAACCGCTGTCGCATCGGTCACGTCGAGCGTCAGCGCGTACAGCCTTTCACCGAGTTCGGCGCGCAGCGCGTCAAGCCGGTCGGAACGCCGGCCCGCTGCGACGACGCCGATGACCATCACGCACGAACCGACGTGCGATCGCGGCTCCGAACCCGGAAGTCGCGCCGGTCACCAGGGCAGTCAAGGTCATCGCTACCTTCGATCAGTCGATCGCCGAGGGATGCCGGGCGAGCGGCGTGACGGCGATCTCCATGAAGGGAAAGAGCGGCAGGCTCGATAGGATGGCGTGCAGTTCGTCGTGACTTTCCACGTCGAAGACGCTGATGTTGGCGTAGCAACCTGCGATCCGCCAAAGATGACGCCACTTGCCCTCGCGCTGCAGGTCCTGCGCACGCGACTTCTCTTCACCCTTCAGCCGCTCGAACCGTTGCGGGTCCACGTCGTGCGGCACGCGCACATCCATCCGAACGCAGTAGAGCATGGTTCCTCCTTCAGCTTCGCGCGTAGCGGCGCAGCTTGTCCTCATCGAGGACGACACCGATTCCCGGGCCCGTCGGCAGATGTATGTGAAAGTCCTCGAAGCGCAGCGGCTCCGTCACCAGGTCGTCGGTGAGTATCTGGGGTCCGAAGTGCTCGCAGCCCCATGCGAGGTCGCGCAGGGTCGAGAACACCTGAAGGTGCGCGGCGGCGCCGATTGAGCTTTCCAGGAGGCAGCCACCATAGAGGCCAATTCCGGCAGCTTCCGCCACGGCCGCGACCTTCCTCGTATTGATGAGACCGCCGTGCTTGACCAGCTTCAGGGATATCACGTCGGCGGCCCCGGCGCTCGCCACGGTCAGCATGTCATGGGGCGAGAACACGCACTCGTCGGCCATCAGCGGCACGGGGAGCGCGCGCGCAGACGAGCTAGCCCGACCACGTTCCACGCCGGCACCGGCTGCTCGACCAAGCGCACCCCTAATTCACCCAGGACCGGCAGGCACCGTGCCGACACCGTTTCGTCCCACGCCTGGTTGGCGTCCACGATGAGGCTCGCGCGTCCCTCCAGCGCCTTCGCGAGACGGCCCATGCGCGCGAGGTCCGCCTCGGGTGTCTGGGCGCCGATCTTGACCTTGAACGTGTTGTGCAGGCGCGCTTCGATCTTGCGCTCGGCCTCCTCGATCTCCTGACCCGGCTCGCCGGAAGCAAGGGTCCAGAGCACCGGGATGCGGTCGCGCACCGCACCACCCAGCAGCGCTGCAGCCGACAGGCCCAGCGTCCGCCCCACTGCGTCCATGGCCGCGGTGTCGATTGCCGCCTTGGCCGCGTTGTTGCGCTTTGCCGCCGCGTCCATGAGCATGCCCAGCCGCTCGAACCGGTCGGCCCGCGCGCCGATCACGGCGGGTGCGAGGTGAGCGTCGATCGTCGCCTTGATGCCCTCCACGCACTCCTCGCTCCAGCGCGGTCCGCCGAGGGTCGCGGCTTCGCCGATGCCTTCCGCTCCATTGGCAAGGCGCAGTTTCACGACCACGTAGCTCTGGGCCGTGACCGAAAGGGATGACAGTTTGTGGCGGCGGACCGTTGGCACATCCACGATGTAGCTTTCGACCGAACGAACAGCGAGGTCATTGGCGACGTCGGCGGGAACGGAAGTCTTTGTCTCAGGCATGCGCGAAACTCCAGGCGGAAGCCGTCTGCGGATCGGAGGCGGCGTTTCTTTCAGACCTCGGCAGGTTGCAGATGGAGGTCATAGTCGACGACGTAGCGAGTATTACTTCCCGGCCGGCGCCGCCTTGAAATCCACCATCAGGGCATCCTTGACCGCGAACGCCGAATCGCTCTCGACGTACTTGTTACTCCTCTCAGTCGTTCAGAAGGTTGAAAATTCACCGACATTGTGTGCACTGCAGCACAAGTTTCCGAAGCGCGCAACACCACGCAGACGCTTCACACGGCTTCCCTATAGTCATAGTCAAACCTCCGAGAGTCGTCAAAAGTTGTGTATGGAGAAATGTTCCAGCAGCGATTTCTCTCCGCGAAAGCCCCGCCTCTCGAAGCCCGTTTCCCACAGCTTCAGTCCGCACGGATCGAGCGCTCCGTGATGATTCGGCCCCACTTCGCGCTCTCTGCGTTGAGGTGCGCGGCGAGCTGTTCGGGACTCGAGCCCACGGGTTCCGCGCCGATCGCCTCGAACCTCGCTTTCACCTCCGGATCCTTCATCGCATCGATCAGCGCGTCGTGGATTTTGACGACGATGGGCTGAGGCGTACCGGCGGGCATGAACACCGCGAACCAGGGCGCCAGCTCGTAGCCGGGCAATCCGCTCTCGGCAACCGTCGGAACGGCCGGAAGCGCCGGCGAGCGCTTGCTGGTGGTCACCGCGATCGGTAACAACTTTCCGGTCTGGATCTGCGGGCGTGCCGATGAGATGCTGTCGAACATGTAGTCCACCTGCCCGCCGAGGAGATCGGTCATGGCCGGGCCGCTGCCCTTGTAGTTGACGTGCGTCATGTCCACCCCCGCCATCGCGGCGAAGAGCTCACCCGCGAGGTGGATCGAGCTTCCGTTTCCGGCGGAGGCGTAGGTGAATTTTCCGGGCTGTGCCTTCGCCTGTGCGATCACTTCCTGAACGGTCTTCGCCGTCGCCTTGTTCGGATTCGCCACCAGCACATTGGGAACGACCGCAATGAGCGACACCGGCGCGAAATCCTTGACCGGATCGTAGGAAAGCTTTGGGTACAGGAACTTGTTGGTCGCCATCCCGATGGACGAGATCATCATGGTGTACCCGTCGGGAGGAGACTTGGCGACCAGGTCCGCGCCGATGTTCCCGCCAGCTCCCGCGCGGTTCTCGATGACGAAAGGCTGACCAAGTTTCGCGGCCATTTTTTGTCCGAGCACGCGCGCGATGCTGTCCATCGCTCCGCCCGGCGGAAACGGCACGATCCACTTGATCGGTCGGCTGGGGTAGGCGTCGCCGGCCGCAGAAACTTGCACCGCAACAAGGAGCAGGGCAGCGCCCCACAGTATCTGTCTCACGCCTCGAGATATCATGGTTGCCTCCGAACGATGTGAATGTGAGCTACGCCGCTGGGTGCTCACGCCGCAAGAAAATCTACGACCGCCTGCGTGAACGCGTCGGGTTGTTCCCAGTTCGACAGGTGCGCCGCGTCGAACTCCACGTAGCGCGCACCGACGATCGCCTCTGCCACCGCGCGCCCGTCCTTCGCCGGCGTCGCGTTGTCGTGGGTTCCGGCGATGACCAGGGTGGGCACGGAGATGCTGCCGACCTGCCCGCGCAGATCGTTGTCGCGGATGGCCTCGCAGTTGGCCACGTAACCGGCGGGCGGCGTGGCGCCGAGCATCTCCTGCAGGTGTCGCGCGATCTGGGCATTGCCCTCGCGCCCGCGGAAGTCGGGTGTCAGCCAGCGTTCTGTGACGGCCTGCACCACGGGCGCCATGCCGCTCGTCTTCACGGTGTCGATGCGGCCACTCCACGCTTCCGGCGGACCGATGTAGGCGGCCGTGTTACAGAGCACCAGCCGATGAATGCGTTGCGGCTGATGAATGCCCAGCCACATGCCGGTGATGCCCCCCATGGACAGTCCACAGAAATGGCTGCGACCGACGCCGAGATGGTCGAGCAAGTCGACGACGTCCGTTCCCAGCTTCGCAAAGTTGTACGGTCCCGGAGGCGCGCCGGACTTTCCGTGACCTCGCGTGTCGTAGCGCAGCACGCGAAAGTGCTTGAGAAACGTGGGCATCTGCGGCGCCCACATGTCCATGGTGGTGCCGAGGGAGTTCGAAAGCGTCAGTGCGGGCAGGCTTTCGTCCCCTTCCAGGGAGTAATGGAGGCGGACTTCTGCCAGATCGGCATAGGGCATTGTGTTTCCTCCTCGACTGCTGATCACAACACGCGTTCGCTTCGAACGCAACACCAACTATCCTGGCAGGTGTGCGGACAGAAACGAACTCATGGCGCGTGGACTCGGTGTCGCCTCGTTCGGCGATCGGGTTGCCGTTGTCGCAACGGTCTTAGACGCCGCGCTTCGGATGTCAAAGGTTGTGTACCGCTTAACAACGGGGCTTACAGGAGCGCTCCACAGGACTCTCGCGTAGCTGAACTTCGCACCCGGACCGCTTACCGGCAACGTGTCTTCGGGTTCCAGGCCGTGTGCGTGCAATTGCCTCCAAAGATGCAACCAGGATGCGATCCGGTCAGGGCAACCCTCGCCCACCGCCACGATATTCAGACGCTCCTCCGATGCAATGCCGACGGCTACCCAGCAACGAGTGACCCGCTTGCCTGCCCGTGCCCCGTCAAGGGCACCGCGCCGGCCCCAGACCTCGAGGTAGCCCGCGTCCGCCAGATGGCGCTGGCTCCACTTAATGCGCTCCTGCTGCCATGCACGCTTGAGCCGCGAGATGGCCTCCGGCGCAAGATCGCGTTCGCGGCCGATGAGGGCCGCCAGGGCATCGCGGGAATCCCCGCTAGCAGACCTCGCAGATAGAGGCTGGCGAACAGTTGTCTCGAGCTATGGGTGCGCCGCTGATACGGCGGCAGGATGCGCGAACTGAACCGCATGCCGCCCACTCGGTCGCGCACCCGCGGGACCCGGATCTGCATCGCACCCAGACAGGTGGCGATCGTTCGCACCGCGGAGTAGCCGTTTCGCACTATCCGATGCGCCCCGGCGCTGTTCCGGTCCTCCCCGTGCTGCTCCAGAAACCCGTCGACTCCGCCAGTAGGGCCTGCTTCGATTTCGACAAATCGATCATCAAGTATCCGAACATACGGCGCTTCCCGCGCGGGGCATCGGATGACCTGCGGCCGAATCTGCAGAATCCGGCGAACCCGGTGCCGGCGATGGATCCCACGAAGCCAGTGCGGATCAAGGGCGGCGGCGCCTGATCGCCGCTGTACGAGGATGAGGATCTAACTTGTCAAGCGGGCGCCCCCGAAAGGGTCGCCCGCCGTCCCTTTGTGCGCTCGACTGTCCGCTGTTCGGGATTTCGACTGACCGCTTTCGAGGGACTCGGCCGGTCGGCAGTGGGTCGAGAGTGACGATTGGGTTTTACAGAATGCGGTCATTGCCGGACAGATGACGCCGCCAAGAATCGAATGGCGCAATCGGGCCGAGAACCGCTGATGAGCAAGACGGCGCCTGCATGGCCACGCCCTCGAACTCACGCCACAATCAGCGGGCGTCATCGTCACAAGCCGCATAGCGATCGGAGCGGGACGACCTGTCGCGAGTATCAGCTTCGAGTCACGAAATCCGGGCGTGCCGAGTCGACCGAAGGGGTTGAGTGCCCCGAGGGGATGACACGTGGGAGTTTGTTCGGGAAGGGACCCGAAGGCGACATTGGAGACTATCTTTGTGAAAACAGACTTGATGACGAGCTTTGTAGATCGCACATGTCACGGGGCCAGCACACTGCCACAAAGTTCGAGGAAACGGCCATCACAGAACCGAGCCCCAAGCGTATGTTCTTCGTCCCACGCCACCCGATACCCGATCTCAACGGTAAGCTTGCTGTCGAGTGGAGCGACCTGTACAAACTCGACGCTCGTATGCGGCCACACCTCGGAAGCTGCTCTGATGTTTGGCAACCGATCCTGAGGTGGCTCCGCTTCTCCTGCAGCCACAGCTTCTGCATACGGCGAATAGTGCTCGAACATTTCACTCGCGATTAGAGCTTTCCACCCTTCGTAGCTTGGGGAGACGTTTCGCGCGATGCTCAATGCTTCGGCGTCAGGTGCCTGGCGCGAGCCGCTGAGCACAAGCGGCACACGGGTCGCTCCAAGCAGAATCGCTCCCCGCCACATTCCCCTCTCTCTCCGTAGTTCGCCGAGTTGCGGGTCAAGGACCGGAGCAGCCTTAAACAGACCGAACATAGACTCAGCGTCTCGAAGCCGCCCAACGTTTCAGCCCCGGACGCGGCCCGTCAGGGACGTCGGCCCGCAGCGAGTGGTTAGGCGGCCACTCGACTTTTAGCGACGGCATGACATTACTGACCTTCTTTCTCCGTCAGCTTGCTGCCGATTGCTCCGGCATAGAAGACCACCAGCCTGACAGGACCAGAGCCGACATTGCGGCCGTTGTGTGCTGTGTTGACGACCTCAGCCAACGTGTCTCCTGCATGAAGGCGTTTGGATTCGCCGCTTTTCAACTGGACCTCCAAATCACCTTCGAGAACCATTGCAAAGGACGGGACTGGGTGCAAGTGCCAACCGGTTTCTCCTCCGGGCGCAATCTCTACGACGAGCCCCGTAACCTCTGCCTTGCCACCAGGATAGGAAATCGGCTGACCGTTCCATGTGTTCTGTGCCTTTAGCACCGTTGACACCTTGACTACCGCTGAATTCTCTAGCGCAAACGCTTGAGACTGGCAAAACCCAACTGCCGCAGCTACAACTACGAGTTTGGTGATCTTCACGAGACCCTCCAAGTAGTCGGCGGCCAGAGCGCGAGCTGACCGAATTGAGTCGACGCAGGAGCATACTATTGTGCGTCGCGCAAGTCATTGAGGTCTTCGCGCCAGCGAGCACTTGGTTTTGGCATCTGCAACCGTCGCCAACAAGAACACAACTCGTGCGAGCAGGTCGACTACCGCGCCAAGACGCCTTGCCTACCGTTCATCGCGGGTTTGACCGTCGAATGCGGCTGATCTGAACGGGCGTGTAGCCGGTGCGCCGAGCGGCTTCGGCTCCCGCGACCTCGCCGGCCATCAACAGAACGGCGCGCACGCGTCGGCTGCTTTCATCGTAGATCTCTCAAGCATCGTCGTAGCGGACAGAAAGTCCGTCGCCGGCGAAGAAGAGGTCTTGATCGATGTCTTCCCATCAATTGAATTCCCTGAAGCGGGAGTGGAGCATTGGCAGGCTGGCGGTGACGGGGACGACAACTCTACGCACAGCGCATCGCCACCGCGGAGCCGGTATTCGCAAACCTGCGGCACAACAAACGACTCGACGGGTTCACATTGCGATCAAGGCCGAAGGTGAACGCGCAGTGGCACCTCTACTGCCTGGTTCACAACATCGAGAGGCTGGCGCATCATGGCCACGGAAGGTAGGCGCCTGACGACCGAGTTTTCGCTAGTAAGAAGAATCTCATCTTCCCAACGTGAACGCAAAACCGCCGAAGCGGTTCACACCGATAGCGCCAAGCGCGTTCCGGGTACGGGTTTTTCTACACCCTCGTTAGGCGGCATGGCGGCTCACCAAGGGAGCGCTGGCGTGTTCGTACAGGAGAGGTTGTAGTGAGGGGAGACATGCGGGTCGCAGTGCTGGACGACTACCATCGCGTCTTCGAGGCCGACCCGGCGATTCAGCGCTTGCGCCGCCGCGTCCCGGTCGATGTGTACACCGATAAACTGCCGCTCGAGCGGCTGCGTGGTTACGCGATACTGATCGCGTTGCGCGAGCGCACTCGGTTCGACGCGCCGTTCTTCGAGGCGTTGCCGGGGCTGGAGCTGATCGCGCAGACCGGCAACCACGCGTATCACGTCGACATGGCCGCCGCCACGAAGGCGGGCGTGCTCGTGGGCATGGCATCGTCGGACCTGGACACGATGGGCTCCATCGCGCGCTCGACGATCGAGCTGGCCTTCGGCCTCATGATTGCCGTGCTCCGGCGCATACCGCAGACCGACCAGGCCATGCGCCGGGGCGAATGGCCCTCGTTCGCAGGTCGGACGCTCTCGGGGAAGAAGCTGGGCATTCTCGGGTTGGGCCGGATCGGGCGCGAGGTCGCACGTCTCGCGCAGGCATTCGGCATGCAGGTGCTGGCCTGGGGCCCCACGCTGACCGCCGAGCGTGCCGCGCGCTCCGGCGCGACTTTCATGGAGCTCGACGCGCTTCTCGAGGAAGCCGACATCGTCACCGTGCAGCTCAAGCTCTCCGAGGACAGCCGCGGTCTGCTGAACGAGCGAAGGCTGCGCCGTATCGGGCCGGAGGGCGTGCTCATCAACACGGCCCGCGGCGCCATCGTGGACGAGAAGGCGCTGGCGCGCGTCCTCGCCGAAGGCGCGCTCGGCGCCGCCGGGCTGGATGTTTTCGCGGAGGAGCCGCTCGCCCTCGGACTCGCCGCTGCGGCGCCTGGACAACGTCGTGCTGACGTCGCACCTGGGCTGGCCCGCGGACCTGACCTACAGCTACATGGCGCAGGCGGTCGTCGCGATCGTAGAAGCGTATCTCGACGGCAAGTACGCCAGCGCGGTCAACCCTGAGGCGCTCCAACATCGCAAGGGACGTTAGGCTCTTGAAGGATGCTTCCGTCTAACTTGAGGTCGAACGGACGGGCAAAAGCACCCGCCGTTCACCAAGACGTTAGGCCGCACAAACATTGGGACTTCACCAATGCCAGACTCTGGGCTGAAGGTTGTCAACACGAAGCTCGCCAAACAGTTGAGCGGCTACGCGCTGATACTGAATGACATGGAGTTCTGTGCTCGCACCTTCGCGTTGGCAGCAAAGATGCGCGCTCGCTCCGCAGCTCAGGTCGAGAGAACCCGTCCATCAGCAAAGGCTCGTAACTGACCTGATCTTCGCCCTTGATTCGATCCTCAGGGCAGGCGCCGCCGTTGCACAGCTTGAGAAAGACCTCCGTGACGACAGTGAGGTATTGAAGTCAGCGCTCTTTGAAGTTGGAATAGTCACCTGTGGCCGCTGCTTCAACAGCGGCTTGACGACCCGCCTAGCTGACAACGTCTTCCGGCCAACTCGCAAACTCGAAGCGGCTTCACAGGCTTCTTATCGCCATCAGGAACAAGCATGTCGCGCACCCTGAATTGAAGACAGAGCATTCGCTTGTTGGCTGTCAACTTGTCGAAGATCGAAACTATGGCAAGCGACCAAACCTCGTCATGGGCATTGTGTCGGCCAGGCGCAACTACCCGAAAACGAACGACTCTTGGAGATGGAAGTTCACTGCAAAACGATCGCATCCCAAATCGTGCAACCAAAGATGCTGCAGATCGGCCGTGCCTTACGCGAACAAATGCTGCAGATGCCCTCAGAGCAGATCGGCGCTTGCCGAGTTCGGAAGTCAGCCGAGCGGTAGTGAGGAGTATGTTTTGATCCTGCTGCCAGAAGCCACGCGCCGTTTCTCGGCGCGGCCGTGTCCATCCCGCTCATCGGCGACCCGCTTACCGGGGCGCTATGCGCAGGACTTGCGCTGATGGCGCTCGCGACTGGGCTTTGCTATCGGGGCGCCACGCGCACGACCACACGCGCGGTGGCCCTTCGCGATAACGAGTTGGACAGCCGGCTGCTCGCCGCGAAGCTACGGGGTCATCAGGAGCCATTCCCGCGGAGGATCTGCGCGTACTCGGCCCGCAGGCACTTGTACAGAATCTCTCGTTCCGCCGGCTTGAGCCCGCCTGGTTCGTTGATGCCCGGAGGCATCGGCGCCTCCATGTTCTTCACGACCTTGTGATAGATCGTGATGCTTCGTGCCGGCATTCAGGATGCCCCGGGCGGACGAGTCGCTGGCACAGCTCGCAGTCCATGCGGTCCACGATCTCTTTGCGCCTGTCGTCGGGAACGTCTTTGGCGCAGCCGGCGGCCACGAATTCGGGGCGGCGCGCCAGGGACGGGCAACTCCCCGGCCCAGCTGCGGACATTGACAGCGACGCAGGACCGCACTTCTCAGAGGCAGGTTCAGACTCGATAGCGGTTATTCCCCGCGAGTGGCTCCGAGATGCGGATCATCGCCTTCATGACCGAGGCGCCAGCCGTGCGCCAGATCTCACGCGCCTGGGCGAGGCCACTTCACCGCTGCGCGTCGCGCCGGCTCGCGTCCCACCGCTGTGGGAGATGCCGGATGCCGGGAAGGACCCGTTTGACCCCAGGCCCGGCCGGCGCCGGACTACGAGTTCGATCAACGCATCGCGTGGTAGGGACAGCTTGACGAGGATCCGATCTCGCTCATCGGGGACCGCTCGTGCGATGGGTCACTGAGAGCGGCCTCGTCGGCCGCCCCGGTCGGCGATGGCAGTTCCTGGGGTTGCAATTCTGGCGCGGTTTTCAGGCTCCGTCGGCACGCAGCTGCCGAACGATGATTGCTGTCAGGGCCAACACTGCCCAGATACTTGCAGAAGTGGCGTTGGCCCTCCTATCCTTTTACGTATCCATGGAGCTAGGCTCGCGCTCGGACCACTCCACGAAGCGGTTGATGTCGGCTATCCCGGCCCGGATGATGATCTGGTCGCTGGGTTGTGTCGCTCGGCTGCCGACGCTTCCGCCGGACAGCTGCTCCGCGGCTTGTGAAGCCATGTGGCTCAGCTACACGATCAACGTCGTGTGGCGGCTGTCGCTGATGGTTGGGCTCGAGACGGGAGCGACGGCGACCTGCTTATGGAGCGAATGTGGAAGGTGTGTCCTTACCGCGGAGAGAACCGTGACCCGGCAAGAATGTTTACGGAGAGCTTGACCCAACGCCCGGAATTAGAGAACAGCCAGGGTCAAACTCGGCCCTTAAGCGGCGACCCGGCATACCAAAAAACGCCAACGGCGACATCACTACGCACTACTCGGCGCCGGAGATCACCGAATTGATCCAGGCCGCAAACCTTGTCTGCAGCGCCGGCCGTCAGGTACCAACCCTCACGGTGCTGCGCGCTCGAACGTCATAACCCACAAGTACCTCACCTACTCGGGACGCCGCATTCTGCGCCCCCAAATCTGGCTCTCTTCGGGGCCGGACTCCCGAAAAAGTCCCGAGCGCGGAATTGCGTGCAAGAAAAAGCCACCGTGTTGTGGCTTAACTCTCTGTAGGGACTGCATAAATTGGCGCGCCCGGCAGGATTCGAACCCACGACCCCCTGGTTCGTAGGCAGATACCTCGGGCGCAACAGGCTGATCTAATTGATGTACTGGCGGACATGCCCGTTGCAATGTGCATAACCGCGCACAACCGTGCTGAACCAATTCCGGCAATTTTCCGGCAACTACTACGCGCCAATCCCCCGCGCGCCGCGGGACGTGGCCGATCGGCGAACCGGTACACCCAACTTGGAAGAACCATATGCAAGAGCCGTCGCAAACTTGATTGCTACCGTCGCTCCCTGTGGGCCATGATCGAATTCCTGGCCGGTAAGTGAGGCTTGGGCGAAGGGGGGTGAGTCAATGGCTATCATCGAGCGCGGCACGACGGTTCTGCACCGGGGACGGGAAACCCCGGAGATCCTAGAGGAAGAGACGGCGGAGCTCGCCGAGAAGCCGCAGCGACGAATTCCAACCCGCGGAGCGTGAGCAGATGATCGCGCACGCTGCCTACGACAACCCCTACGAATACGCCGCCCAGGAGCAGTTCCTTCGCGAGTCCATGGCGCTGCTGCGCGATCTCTGCACGCGTCTAGATTATCGGTTGAATTTCGGCATTCGACCTAAAAGGAGATCGCCCGAGCAAACGTCAGTCTCGCCCCGTTCGCTCTTCAGCGAAAGCTCATCCTGATTGAAGGCCAGAATGGTGCCCGAAGTTACGCTGTTCGTCACCCGCTCATCCTCCGCACTGGTTATCTTCAACGTGATGGTCTTGCCATTGATGGCCCATGTGCCGCGGATCGTGCCGGTGACGCCCTGGGAAAGGGTGTTGCTGATGAACCCGCGTGGGCGCGACTGGGCGATGAAGCTGCCGTCCCCGCCGAAGGCCATAGACTCTTCCATGTCTCCCACGGTGCGCAGCCAGTTGCCCACGATTTTCGCGCTGTACTCTGCTTCGGGGACCGGGTTGGCCGGCGTGCAGGACGAGACGACCAAGGCCAATGCCCAGCAGCAGGCCGACCCGCGCAAAGTTGAAGATGTGTTTCATGTCGGAGCCCAAGATTGAGAGCGGTATTGGGCTTAGCCGCGGCGATTTCGGGGAACAGGAACGAGATCTGCCCGAGCCCCGTCCAGGCGGGTCCGCCGTTCGGCCTGACGACATTTGCCGTTGCCTGGATCGAGAAGCTCATCAGGAAAGCGGACAGTCAACGCGTGGTAGAGAGGTCGACGGGG
>CAVVES010000021.1:0-23166 GCA_963747225.1 uncultured beta proteobacterium
GTCAATGCAAGGAGTAATAACATGACCATCCTCAGGATTCTTTCACATGCCATCGCTGCACTTGCCTTCGCGCTGTGCGCAGCCTCGCCCGCGCTCGCGCAGTCGCAGGCAAAGTACACCCCCGAGCAAGCCGAGGCTCTGGAGTATTGGACCTATGCCGTGGCCCTCGACGCCGCCAACTGGGGTTCTCCGCGGTCATCATGTACAACATGCGGGCCAGCGATGCAGTCGGACCCAAACCCAAGGCAGCGCCGAACTCCATCTGGCGCATGGAGGCCATTTCCACTCCGCAACTTTCGGTCGAGTCGGGTTACGTCAGCCTGAAGCGCGAGCGTCATCTACGGCTTCGGCTTCCTGGATCTCGGCCCTGAGCCGATCATCCTGTCGGTGCCGGACTCCAAGGGGCGTTACTACCTGGTGGAAATCGTCGACATGTACTCCAACGCCTTTGCCTACGCCGGGGGCACCGCGACGGGTTACAAGGGAGGCAAGTTCGCGCTCGTCGGCCCAGGTTTCAAGGGAACGCTTCCCGCAGGCGTGCAACGGATCGACAGCCCGACGCGCTGGCTGTTGATTCAGCCGCGGGTCCACGTCATCAATCCGAAGGATCTGCCGGGCGCCCAGAAGGTCATGCAGGAGATCACCGTGCAGGGCCTCGCCAAGTTCACCGGCAAGCCCGCGCCGGCAGCGCCTGTCTACAACTATGCGGTGCCCAAGGTGACCGACGCGAAGCAGCCTGCCAGTGCAATGAACTACACCGATCCGCTGCAGTTCTGGGAAATCTTCTCCGCCGTGATCAATGAGAACCCGCCGCCCAAAGACCAAGTCACGGGCGTGCTCCCGAACTTTGAACCACTCGGAATCAAGTTGGGCAAACAGTGGGATCGCAAGAGGCGTGGATCCCGTTGTGCTCAAGGCCATGGAGCGTGCCGCAAAAGACATCGGTCCGATGTTGAGCAACCTGCCCTTCGGTCAGGTCGTCAATGGCTGGTTCATGCCGGCGCCGACGATCGGCAATTCGCAAACCGACTACCGGACCCGCGCCATCATCGCCCGGATCGGCCTGACCGCGAACACGCCGAAGGAGGCTGTGTATTACCAGGCCACACTGGACGGTAACGGCCAGCAGCTGACGGGCGCCAAGAAATACACGATCACCTTCAAGCAGACGCCGCCTTTCATCGCTCCGGGTTTCTGGTCCCTGACGATGTACGACGCCAGCAACTACTACACCGTTCCCAATCCGATCAACCGTTACTTCCTCGGAAGCGACACTCCGATGAAGAAGAACAGTGACGGGTCGACCACCATCTACATCCAGAAGGACAGTCCCGGTGCGGACAAGGAGTCCAACTGGCTGCCGGCACCGCCGGGACCGTTCTTCCTGATCCCGCGAGCGTATTCGCCTGGCCCGGCGATGGTTCAATCCCTGTCCGATGCGAAGGCCTACACGCCGCCTCCCGTCGTTGAAGTGAAATAGGCACAAGGTCAAACCAGCCTTAGCAGCACGCGGAGCCGGTACCACAGGGTCGGGGATGAACTCTCCACAGCCCAGCCGGCCCGCTGCTCACCTTCGTTAGCTTGAGGAAGGGCAAAGGGCGGCCGGAAGGTCGCCCGCTGCCAACCCTCCGCTGCAATGAGAGACGCCCTCAGGGTGTCGGGCAGATCCCTTTCCAAGAGAAGACGACCATGAACCCTGCTCGCGCTATTTCGACATTTGCCCGCGTGCGTTGTCCCGTTACCCATCGCTGAAATGATTCCTGGACCATCGCCTGGAGCGAAATTCTCACTCGTAGCGGGAGGACCCACCCACTGGTTCCAGCAGCGGCTTGGGCTGATCAAACCAGGGGCACCCAATCTGGTGCGCAGAGCTGTACTCTCCATACTTCTGACTTGGGTTCCACTCCTTGTGCTTTCGGCTGTCCAAGGGCTCGCGGTCGGGGACAAACCGGCGGACTGCCATTCCTATACGACTTCGCTGGTTACACCCGCTTCCTGATCGCGATTCCACTGCTCATCCTGGCCGAAGGGTTGATCGAGCGCCGTGTAGCTGAGTCCCGGCGCATTTCATTCACTCCGGCCTGGTTCCGGAAAGGAGCGTTCCGCGTTATGAGGCTGCGCTGGATGGTGGCAGAAGGCTGCGGCGATTCCACCCTGGCGGAATTGGTGCTGCTGGGACTCACCGCTGTAAGTGTCGTCGTCGCTAAGGACGAGTTTCCTTTCGACTTTTCCACTTGGCGGTCCCTCGTGTCGGACTCGGTTCACGCACGCACGTGGGCAGGTTGGTGGCATCTGGTGGTCGGTGTCGGTCTGTTTCAGTTTCTGGTGTGGCGATGGCTCTGGAGATTGTTCATCTGGTACGCGTTTCTCTGGCGCGTATCGAGGCTCGGATTTAGATTGATCCCCACCCACCCGGACGGGGCGGCGGGCTTGGGGTTCGTGGGAGAAACCCAACGCTTCTTCTGGAGCATCGTCTTCGCCTTTTCGGCGGCGACGGCTGGCGTCCTCGCCAACGAGATCGTGTATGCGGGAGTCTCCCTCCGAAGCTATGAGATCCCCGTTGCGGGATACGTGTTGGTGGTGCTGCTTCTTTTTCTGGGTCCTCTGCTCATGTTCACGCCGCGGATGCTGGAGGCGAAGATCAAGAGCCAGCACGATTACAGCGCGCTCGCGATCCTTCACAACCAGATGTTCGACGGGAAGTGGGTGCAAGGGGACAATCCCAAGGGTGAACCGGTACTCGGCGCGCCGGATATCTCCTCGCTCGCCGATCTGGGCAACGCCTATGACGTGCTGGACCGGATGCGGCGGGTTCCCTTCGATCCGACGGACGCCGTGGTTCTGGCGTTGGCCGCGCTCATCCCCATGACGCCATTGTTGCTGACTATCATGCCGCTCGATCGGATCCTCGAGTTGATGTCGAAGGCGCTCGTTTAGGCAAGAGACGGTGAATGCCATCGATCAAGGAGGCGCTGTGGTGAAAGACCGAATGTTGTCCACGAAGGCATCACAGAAATCTTCAACCGTGAGCAAGCCAGCTGCTTCCCACCGTCTGTCCCACGCGCAGCTCTACGCGATGGGCAAGAGTCTGCGGGAAAAGTGTCCCCGCAATTCCCACGCGGCGTGGAAAGCAGCCGGGAATCGTCCGGACCCTCTGCGGTTGCTGGAGGAATCGAACAAGGGGCGGATTCCGCAACTGATTCCGATTCGCTATGGGCGCATGGTGCGCACGCCGTTCACGTTCTACCGGGGGGCCGCGCTCAACATGGCGGCGGACTTGGCCGTCATGCCCGCAACCGGGTTGCGCGTGCAGGCGTGTGGCGATGCCCATCTGCTCAACTTCGGCGCTTTCGCCACACCAGAACGGGGGGTCAATTTCGACATCAATGATCTGGACGAAACGCTCCCCGCTCCTTGGGAGTGGGACATCAAGCGCCTCGCCGCGAGTTTCGTTGTTGCCTGTCGTAGCAACGGTTTCAGCGAAGCCTGCGCACGCGATGCCGTGCTGGCCTGCGTTCGGTCGTATCGCGAGGCGCATGGCGGAATATAACCGG
The DNA here is from genome assembly GCA_963747225.1 of uncultured beta proteobacterium. Classification (GTDB taxonomy): domain Bacteria; phylum Pseudomonadota; class Gammaproteobacteria; order Burkholderiales; family JAEUMW01; genus JAEUMW01. The sequence goes on from CAVVES010000021.1 coordinate 3,555, forward strand.
ATGCGAGTCCTGGATGTGTGGTATGCCCACATCGACCTGGAAGACCTGATTGCAACGATCAAGGACGTGCAAGCGCGCAAGCGCATTGCAGAAACGATTGGCGACGGCTCGCGCGCGTAGCGTCGCGGAACACGATTTCCCGAAGCTCGCGGACGTGGCCAGTCAGACGCTGACCATCAAGGACAACGCGCCGCTGATCTACCACCCTGGTAAAGAGGGCGGAGAGGATTTGCTTACGCGGACCCGGGCGGCGTTTGGAGACTATCGGCAATCCATGCAGGAAGACCGGCGCGTGCTCATCGACCGTTATGAGCTCAAGGACATCGCGATGAAGGTAGTGGGGGTCGGCAGCGTCGGTACCTTTTGCGCCGTGATGCTGCTGATGGCGAGCGAACAGGATCCACTGTTCCTCCAAGTCAAGGAGGCGCGCGCATCGGTGCTGGAGGCCTATGCCGGCAAGAGCATCTACGCCAATCATGGCCAGCGGGTCGTGAACGGATACCGACTGATGCAATCGGCGAGCGACATCTTCCTCGGCTGGACGGAAGGTAAGCTCGGCCGGTATTTCTATATGCGCCAACTCAAGGACATGAAGCTCGCGCCGCTGGTCGAGCTGTTCAGTCCGGTCATGATGACGCAGTACGCGGAGATCTGCGGCTGGGCGCTGCACGCGCTCACGCCCGCTCCGGCGAGCCCGCGGCGATCAGCGGGTACCTGGGCAAGAGCGACGCCTTCGACAAGGCAATTGCAAAGTTCTGCCTCGCCTACGCGGATCAGAATGAGCGCGACCACCGAAGTCCTCAGGAAAGCCGTGCGGTCCGGTCGCGTGGAAGTTGTCATGGAACAGGATTAGTGGCTGGGAAAGGCGCCTCGCCGGACGCATGGTGCGAGGTATTCTGAACGCAGTGAACACATCGACAATAAGGAAACATATGAACGCGCGAAGAATCTTTCAACGGTACTCCGGAAGGCGCTACCGTCGCTTCTTTTGCTTTCGGCAAGCGTGGCGCTGTTGGACGGCTGCGCAAGCACTGAGTCCTCAATGGCCGCTCTCACCAAGTGCACTGGATCGAAACTCAATCCCGAGCAACAGCAGCAGCAGCGCCAGAAGGAGATAGCACTGCGGGATGCCACGCTTGCCGAGCTCTACAAGCATAAACCGGAGGCACGGACGGAGATCTCAAAATCCGTCGGCGACGTGGTGTTCGATATCTCGGGTCGCTACCTCCTGCTCGCCGTCGAAGCGAATGGTAAGGGGGTGCTCGGCTCACCGGACGACCAACCAAGTCGTCTACATGGAGGCATTGAAACTCGGGGAGGGGCTCTCCCTAGGCTACGAGGATTATCGACTGGTCATGATCTTCAATAACAAGGCCTTCATGGAGCAGTTCAAGAAAGACGGCGCCGACGTAAGCGGGGACGCGCGGCTCGTGGCGAAGGGAGTCGGCGGCATGAACGTGAATGTTGGTACCGCCGATTCATTCAATCCGGACGTAAAGATCTACCAGATCACCGAGAAGGGGCTCGCCGTCAAGGCGTTCTGGGGCGCCACGGGTTTCAAGCCGGACTGTGGTTTGGTTTGAACACGATTCGCGGAATCTGGACTCGCCCAGAGGCCATGGCCGGCAACCAGAATCTCTCTCAGAGAGGCCACGAGCAGTCGGTCAGCGGTGCCTCGCAAATTCCTATCAAGCGGCCGTTCACCGTGGTTCAATCGCGCTACCCCGCAACGGTGTTCGCCCCCACGGCGAATCGCCGTGAGCGTAGCGAAGTTCCCCGGCCAGAAAGCGTGGCAAATGGACACGCTTTATCGCCTGCGGCACCATTCCGAGCGGCGGACTCCGAGCAATCGCGACACAACTACCCGGAAGCATAGTGCTGCGCAAGCCCTTCTTCAGCGACGAGCTGCTCGATGCAGTCGGCGCCGGCCCTTCATGGCACCGCGAGCAACGCTCCTTGAAGAGGTGCGTCGCCGACGCGGATGGCGTGACTAGACCAAAGTCTAGTTCCTCCCGAGCGACGAAGAGCAGTACAACGCGCCGCGGACTTTGTGCGCGAGGCATGCGAGGAATGCTTCCGACATTTTTGAGCAGCCTGTGTACAAACGGGCCAGGTGGTCGCGGGAAATGAAAGGCAGAAGTAATCGATGAGTTTCGAAAAATGGATATGACTCGCGATCTGATTGAGCTCGCGGCCCGGGCGATTGAAACGTTGGCGGTGACGATCATCGTGATTGCGATCGTGCATGGGACGATACGCTATCTCATTCGCGTTCACCAGCACGAGGGTGACGCGTATCAGCGACTTAAGGCTCAGCTTGGAAAGGCGTTACTGTTGGTGCTGGAGATCCTGGTGGCGGCCGATATCATCAGGACCGTCGCTCTCGACCCGAGCCTTCAAAATGTCCAGATCCTCGGGCTGCTTGTCGTCATCCGAACGTTTCTCAGCTGGTCAGTGGCTGTTGAGATCGAAGGGCGCTGGCCGTGGCGGGGGGCCGAGGGCCGAGCAACAAGTAGCGTCGAGAACGCAAGAAAGTAACGAGTAAAGAAACAATTTAATTCGACCGAGGGAACAGACGTAACCGGGAAGGGTGTTTGAGCAGCTGGCAATCTATCTCCGAGGACGAGCTTCAGCACCAGGGAAAGTCCGCTTGAGTGCGAAGCGATCGGCTGCTTTCGGCACGCGCGTCTGACCGAGAAGGGTTGGTGGGAAGTGAACGTTCGTCGTGTTCGTAAGCGGACGCTCAGATGGTCCAACGTGGCTCACCAAGTGAGGCAGTTACTAACGACAGCTTTGGCCGAGGAACGGCCATTTCGCTGGCATCCTCGATCGTCTCTTCCTGGCCGAAATCGGAAGTCAGTCGCCCTATTCGATACACCAATACAACCCCGTGCAAAGGCCAAGGCCAACGGCATACATCAGCCAAGTTTCAGAGACCACGTAGGGGTAGACCATCAACGCAATTCCTATCCATTTCACGTTCGGACGCGATGCGTTCTTCCCGTATCGGTAGGCTGCGAATCCAACGAGACCGAACAAAATCGCACCGGCCAGGTATGCGGGGGTCGGAAGAGCGAAGCCAAGGGGTTCGACAGCGTGTAGTTCATCCATCTGGAAGTCACCAACAAGCGGGATTTTGGATATCGGAGTTTCTCTACACGCAATAAACCGTCCCCGCCGGATACAGTGTTACGACAGACTAGGGAACCGGGACAGTGGGCAAGCGATGTCCAACTGTTGTGGCACCGGGGCTTGAATGCCTGTATTCCCACGGCGGCACTCTTGAGAATCTTGCCATAGCCCAACACGGGCAAACCTCGCTGCTTGCTCTGCCTGTGCGTAGGTGACCTGATCTTGGGGGCTCTGCTCGCGGAAGTATTTCCGGTACCACCAAGCCAGACCCGCTTCGATCTGGCACAGCCCCACGTCCCGCCCGTAGAGGCGAGTGCGGTGCTGTTGGCTTGAGCTATCGAGAACGGTTAAGGTGTCGCGATCTGGGATTCCGACCACCCGACCGGTGACGGCTTCAGCCTGTGGGGCACTCGCGAAACCGAGTGCTGCGACAAGGAGCAGAGGGGCTAACTGCATGATGCCGCTTCCGACGCAAGCGTCGCGCCAAAGCGCGTCCGTTCACCGGGCTAACGACTACAATCTCGGGCCGTAAACGAGCCAATCTTTCTGAGGGAAAGGAGTGACATGCGCATCTGCGGAAGAACTCCGCCAACCAACTCACTGACCTGGCTTTTTGGCGGAATCCTCAGTCTTGCTGCGCCACTTTGCTCGGCGGCTGGGACCGACGTGACAGCGACGCAAGTCGTATCGGCCATCGAGGGCGTCTATGGCGTGACCCCCGGTCAACGCCGCAATCACACCAAGGGCACGTGCGCGGTGGGGGAATTCGTCGGCAACAGGGAGATCAGCGCATATAGCCAGTCCGCGCTGTTTTCCGGCAAGACCGTGCCCATTGTTGCCCGCTTCTCCCTTGCCGGCGGCAATCCCAAGGCGCCGGACACGTCGAGGAGCCCGCGCGGCATGGCGCTCGAATTCAGACTTCCCGAGGACAAGGTGCACCATATCACGATGCTCAACACCCCGATGTTCGGAGCCGCCACCCCGCAGAGCTTCCTCGATCTCATGCTCGCCCAGAAGCCCGATCCGGCGACGGGCAAGCCCGACCCGGAAAAGATGAAAGCCTTCAAGGCGGCGCATCCGGACAGTGTCGCCCAGGCGCAATACCTTGCCAGCCATAACCCGCCGCCCAGCTACGCCAACAGCGCGTTCTACGGCATTCACACCTTCAAGTTCATCAACTCGAAGAACGAGACGACTCTCGTGCGCTGGCGCTTCGTACCCGAGGACGGCGAAAAGCATCTGACCGAAGATACTGAGCAGGCCGGCAAATAGTGCGTGATTTTGATCAGGCGGCGTAGCGGACATGTTTTTCGAGGAACAGATTTCTAATGACGCGTGGCTGCTTCTGTCGCCGATGCAGATGGCTGCGCACGGTGGCGATCATCTCGGCCTTGTTGCTCGGACGGCTCTTGCCCAAGGCATTGGTCTTCACATCCTGATTGAGCAGTTCGTCCGGGTTCAGTTCGGGACAGTAGCCGGGCAAGCGGATCAGGCGAAGGCGCTGCGCGTTGTCGGCCACGAAGCGTTTGGCGGCCGCGGATCGATGTACCGGATGGCCATCGACGATCAGATAGAGCTTACCCTGGGCCTGCCGCAGCAGGCGCTTCAGAAACTCGACGAACACCAGATTTTGAAACTTGCCCTGAAACACCATGAACGCCAGTGCCCCGCGATTGGTGATTGCCGAAATCATGTTGCAGCCGAAGCGTTGCCCGGTGGCACGCACCACCGGCGTGCGGCCCAAGGGGGCATAACTGGTTCCGGTCACATGGTCACTGCGCAAGCCCATCTCGTCACCCCAATAGATCGTGGCCCGCTCGCGCTTCGCCTCACGAGCCAGCGCCGGATACTCCTCAACCAGCCAGCGCCTGATGGCCGCATCGTTTCGCTCATACGCTCGCCGCACCGGCTTCTGTGGCGTCAGACCCCACGCCTGGAGGTAGCGACCCACCGTCGTCAGCGATACAGCCTCTCCGTACTCGCGCTCAATCAGGCTCGCCACCGCCGCACGCGTCCACAGGTAGAACGGCAACTTCAGCTGATCCGGCATCTTGCCCACGATCAGCGCCCGAATCCGCGCCGACTGTGCCGCATCGAGCCGCCCTTCTCCGGCACGGCGACCGCGACGCCTCGGCTTCAGCGCCCGCAGACCCCCCATCTTGCCGACGCGCAACCCATTTGTTTACCGCCCGCAAGCTCACCGCGAACTGCTGCGCGGCCTCGGGTCTGCTTCATACCGCCGCGCACTGCCTTGACGACCAACCGCCGCAGGTGTCCTTGCGTCGCTCCATCCAGCTTCCTGGCATCCGTCTTCGCTCCCATGCCAAACATTATACTGGACTACGCACTATTTGTTGCACGTATCAGTAAGATGAAGACGGCCGGCACCGACTTTCTCGAACCGACGTTGATCGCGCGCGCGAAACAAGGTCCGGTGCGCTGGGACATGCTCGTCAGCATCGGCAAGCCCGGCGACCCGGAGGATAATCCGACGCTGCCGTGGCCCGAAGGACGCAAGGAGATCAAGGCAGGCACGCTCACGATCACCGCCGCGATGCCGCAAAAGGGAGCGGACTGTGAACGGATCAATTTCGACCCAATGGTGATGGCTGACAGCATCGCACCGACCAACGATCCCATTCTGCAGTTCCGATCCCCCGCATACGCCGTTTCCTTCGCGAAGCGGTTGAGTGGCCAGTAAAACCCGGCGTGCTGATTCAACGGTTGGGATGGGGGTGTAGCGCAGCCGACTTGGGGGTATCCGTGGGGGTATTCTGATCGTGACGAAAGAAGAAACATGTAACTATCAATGTGTTACTGGATTGATATGACTCCCTCTGTCGTTTGCCGGTCGTGATTTTTGTGGCGGCCATCGCGGCCTTATGATGCCCCTGCTGGAGCGGCAGGAACGACCGAGAGCGCCGTGGCGCTCTCGTTGCGTTCCGCAGTAACCTCGCTTTCAGCCGAATCCAAGCAACGATCGTTGCTCTGTCCAAGCGCAGGGTAGCGGCGTCATCCGGATCAGGCGGTCAGCAGTGAGCGTTGGCGGATGCTCGCCACGCACGATCCGCTGGACGATATCCGGGGCGAGCAAGGCCAGATGCATCACCCGGGTGACATAGCGCAGGCTAACCCGGGCTTCCTTAGCGATGGCGCCGATGCTGGAGCTTCGGCCCGAGGTCAATCGACCGAGCCAATCCTGCGCCTTGGCCAGCAACCCGACCAGCTTGGCATCGGGGGATCGCCGGGTATGCGCCACTCGGAGCGTGCACGATCAGACGCACTGCCATGCCGCAGCGCTGCACTGTGGTGGGGACCGCTATCATCGCCACGGCAGGGGTGGGATCGTTTGCATCACTTGGCCTACCGATCGCGTCGAGGCGGACGGCAATCGTGATTTGGTCGTTCAGAACGACGATGCGATCGATGCACCGTCGGATAGGTTCGGCGGGAGCGGCTTCGAGCTGATCCGCAAGCTCGCGCCCCTGCCGCAGGCGCTGCCGCACTGTACGTGCGTCCAGATCGGTGAGGTGCTCCAGGGTCTGTGATTCATCCCGCAGCCAGCCAATGACTGCCGCCACCACCCGATCCTCCAGTTCCTGCGCCGGCAGACGCAGACGATTTCCCGATGGCATCGAGCCGTCCACCGCCGAACGGCTCACATAATACCGATAGCGCTGAGCGTTCTTCTGCGTGTGCGTTGCGGTCAAACGCGTGCCCTCGCCATCAAACAGCAGACCTGCGAGCAGGCTCGGATGTTTGGTGTTTGCTCGCTTGCGCTGTCCCTGCCGATTGGTGGTGAGGCGATCCTGCACCGCTTGCCAGAGTTCGGGGTCTACGATGGCTGGGTGGTTGCCCGGAAACGCCTGCCCCTTGTGTGCAATCTTGCCGACGTACCCGGGGTTCGTGAGGATCCGGTACAGGTGCCCCCGGCTGAAGGGTCGATTGCCACCCCCATTCAGACGGCGTGTTTCTTGTGGCGGCGTCACCCAGTTGCGCCGTGCCAGCTCCTCCTTGAGTAACCGGACGCAATCCAGTTCCAAATACAGGCGGTAGATCGCTCGCACCCGCTGCGCCTGGTCGTCGTCGATGCTCAGGGTCCGGTCCTTGGCGATATAGCCGATCGGCGTGATGCCCCCCATCCACATGCCCTTGCGCTTGGAGGCCGCGATCTTGTCGCGGATGCGCTCGCCGGTGACTTCGCGCTCGAATTGCGCGAAGGAGAGCAAGACGTTCAGCGTGAGCCGTCCCATGGAATTGGTCGTATTGAACTGTTGGGTCACCGAGACGAACGATACCCCGTGAGCGTCAAACAGCTCGACCATCTTGGCAAAGTCAACCAGCGATCGGGTCAGGCGGTCCACTTTGTACACCACCACCACGCGTGACCTTTCTCGCCTGGATATCGGCGAGGAGCCGCTGCAGTCCGGGGCGTTCGACCGTTCCGCCCGAGAAGCCGCCGTCATCATAGGATCCCGGGAGCGCCCGCCACCCCATGGCCTTCTGGCTCTGAATATAGGCCGCGCACGCCTCGCGCTGGGCATCGAGGGAATTGAAGTCCTGTTCCAGGCCTTCCTCGGAGGATTTGCGGGTATAGATCGCGCAGGGAGAGTGACCTTCATTGCCGCAATCCGAAGAAGCGCGGTCCCGACCAGGCGGTGCCGGTAATTGCGCGGGTGATCGCGGTGAGGCTCCGATAGCGCACCCCATCGCACTCAAAGCCATCGGCCAGGACGATGACCCGGTAGGTTCGTCCCTGCCATTCCCGGACGAGTTGGCTACCCGGCGCGAGCGGCTCCGCGGGGGTGGCGGAGCGCGCAAGCCGCGCGAGTCGACTGGCCCCCCTGGCACCGCACCACTCAGGCGTGGCCTGGAGTTGGAGATGCCAAGCAAGAACCCGCTGCAGGAACGTTGCCCGGGAGTGCTTCGGGGCGGGGCACCCAAAGGTGCTGGTCCAGCGCTCGGCGAGCGCGTCCCGATCCACGGGCAATCAAGTCAGAGCTACCGATCCGTCCTGAGCTCGAGGACGGAGTAGCTTCAGATCCCACAAATAGCCCAGGCGACTATGATCGTCGGCCTGCGCTTTACCCGACTGGAACACAAGTATTTAACGATCTTTTGGATGAGAGCGCTGATGGGACTGAGCAGCAGCAGTTCCAGCGAGGTTATGAGATCCGGCGCAAGAAAACGACCGCGTACACCCACGACACAGACTGGAGCGCGAGCGGCAGCGCAAGCAAGTTCTTTTTTCTGAAAGCCAATCTATCGGTTGCGGAAAAGACTCATTTCGAGGAGCAGATAACGAAGGTCGGGTTCATTCAGGTTGGTTTTCGTGCTATCCAGAATGTGATGATCGTCCGGGGTAGATGGTACTCAGGGGCCTTCCTGAAAAGCGCTGCCTTTCAGAAATGGCTTGACGCACAACCCGAATGTCGTGAAAAACTGCGACATATCATTACGTCAGTCATTGTATGTCGCGGCCTCACCGTGAAACTCAATTTCGAAAGCGACATCCATCAGAACAGCTGGAGAGATCTTAAAACCAAGGGGTCGGCTGGTTTGTCTGTCGGTGGATGGAATTTTGGTCTATCGGGGCACTACAACTCTCGCACAGACTGGGATCTCAAGGATGCGACTAACAATTCAGTAACCTTCGCTGACGGCCCCCGTGTCTGTCGAGTTATCGGTTTGAAAGTTGAAGATGTTCTTGGCGACTCCGCAAAATCTTTAGCGAACCTCAGGGGCGCTTCCCCCATATCAACTGAGCTTCTGTCCGACCTTGCCGTCGGAAAGATTAGCTACGGCGATTTCATCGATAGAGTACATCAGCGATGAAATTCGACCAACGCCTAGTCTCTCTATTTTTGCTGGGGATACTGGCGTCCTGTACGACGGTACGCGACTATCCAAGATGTTATCTGTTCCGTGCGCCAAACAATAGCGATGTTGAGCGAGTCGACAAGGACACAGACGAGCTGCTGAAGGCACTTGGGATCGATGAGTATGGCACTTGCAAAGACCTTGTCATAGTTAATACTTATTCTGCTAAGCATCGCAAGCTGGTAGGTGTATGGCCGTCCAGCGGCTGTATTAATTTAAGACGAGTGCGCCCGGAAACGGCAGCTGAAAATGACAAGTGGATCGTCGCTCGTTGCCAGGAATTTCTAGAGCAGGTTGTTACATGGCTTGACGCCCCAACACCTGACTCGCGCACACAGATTGCTCGGGCGTATTTCGAGTTCACCTGCCACTGATAATCGAGAGTCCTACTGAATGAGCAATTTCGCGCTAGGAAACTCCGCGAAACCATCGCCGCCTCGTGCGGGGATTGATACAGTTGCAAGCAGACGAGAGAACTGCGAGGTTAAACGTTGAAGAAGCAGCTGACCCTGGCAACGAGTGATTTCGAACGGTTTCGCAAGCCGACGCGGCGCGAGAAGTTTCTGGCCGAGATGAACACGGTGGTGCCGTGGGCGGAGCTGTGCGTGCTGATCGAGCCCTACTACCCGAAGGCCACGAGCGCCGGGGGTCGCCCGCCGGTGGGGCTGGAGCGGATGCTGCGCATGCACTGCCTGCAGTTGTGGTTCGACCTGTCGGATCCGGCGGTGGAGGAGTGGCTGTACGACTCGCTGGCGATGCGCGCGTTTGTCGGCATTGACCTGGGGAGCGAGCCGGTGCCCGATGAGAGCACGCTGATGCGCTTTCGCCACCTGCTCGAGCACAACGGGCTCGGGGAGAAGATCTTCGAGGAGGTCGGGCGGGTACTGCTCAGTCGCGGGCTCAAGGTCTCGAAGGGCACGATCGTGGATGCAACGATCATCGCTGCCCCCAGTTCCACGAAGAACGCCGAGGGCAGCCGCGACCCGCAGATGCATCAGACGAAGCAGGGCAAGCAGTGGTACTTCGGGATGAAGGTGCATGTGGGTGTCGATGCCCGGAGCAAAGTGATCCACTCGGTGGTGACGACCCCGGCCAACACGGCCGACTGCAAGGTGCTGGGCGATCTGCTGCACGGCCACGAGACCCGGGTCTACGGTGACCAAGCCTACAAGGGCCAGCGTCAGATCATCCGGGCGAAGGCGCCGAAGGCCAAAGACTTCACCCACCGGCAGTGCAAGTGGAAGCACTTCACCGATGAAGTCATTAAGGCGAAGAACCGCACGAAGTCGCGCATCCGGGCACGGGTGGAACACTCTATCGGGGTGATCAAGCGCGTGTTCGGGTTCACCAAGGTGCGCTATCGCGGTCTGGCCAAGAACGCCAACCGGGTATTCGTCACCACAGCGCTGGCCAACATTTTTCTCGTTCGCTACACGGTCCTGGGCGCAGTGCGTCCGCAGTAGGAAAACGAGGCAGGAAAACCTCGATGCCGCTGCCAAATCACCCCGAGAACCGATCAGATCGCGATGAATCAATCTTTCCTGCTTTCGGTCAGCCGAAGAATGCGCGGTTGTGCGGACGTTCCTTAATAGCACTTTCCATGATATCCCACGATCCACAGATCGCTGCCGCTCAGGTCCGCGTGCTCGAAGGCGGGACCCCGTTTTCCGAGCGCTTCGGAGACGTGTACTTCTCCATGGATGGCGGACTTGCGGAGACCCGGCATACCTTCCTCGCCGGCAATGGACTGCCGGAGCGATGGCGCGGCGCGGACAGCTTCACGATCATCGAAACGGGATTCGGCACGGGGCTCAACTTCCTCGCTGCGTCAAAGGCCTGGATGGACTTCACCCCGGCGCACGCCAGGCTGCACTACGTCTCCGTCGAAAAATATCCCCTTGGCGGCAACGATCTCGCGGCGGCTTGCCGGCAGTGGCCCGAACTCGATTCGTGCGCGCGGGAGCTGTCGCGCGGCTACCCGCCGCCGGCTCCGGGTTTCCATCGACTGCATCTCGGCGGCGGCCGTATCACGCTGACACTGCTCTTCGGGGATGCTGCGGCGATGCTAGCGCAACTCGATGCTGCCGCCGACGCTTTTTTCCTCGACGGGTTCGCGCCGGCGAAGAATCCGCAGATGTGGACGAAAGCGGTATTCCGCGAGCTTGCGCGTCTGGCGCGGCCGGGCGCGACTCTCGCGACCTTTACTGTCGCCGGTGAGATCCGACGCGGTCTGTCGGACGCGGGCTTTCGAGTGGAGAAGCGGCCCGGCTTCGGCCGCAAGCGCGAAATGCTTGCAGGAGAATTCGGAAGGTCTTCACAGGGCGGCGCAGCGCGCTCGACGTTCCGTCGCCATGCTGCAGTGATTGGCGCAGGGTTGGCAGGCACTGCCTGCGCCGCGCGGCTCGCGTCCCGCGGCTGGACTGTGGACCTGATCGAGCGCCGGAGCGGACCAGCTTTGGGTGCATCGGGAAACCCCGCCGGCGTCGTGCATCCGGCGTTGCTGGTGGACCGGCGCACGCGCAGCGCCTTCACAACGGCTGCGACGCTCTACGCTGCGCGCGAATTCGAGCGGCTCGACACGACGCCGCGAGCAGCGGTCTGGCGTCGGACCGGCGTGCTGCAGGTGTGCCGCGACCCGCGGCGGCTGGAGCGGCTGGTGCGCGCGGTGAAGGAGATCGGTCTTCCCCAGTCCGTCGCCCGCCTCGTGGATCGCGACGAAGGCAGCGCGCTCGTGGGTGCGCGAGCGGGCGCTCCGGGATACTGGTTCGAAGACGGGTGCTGGGCGACGGGCGCGAGTGTGTGTGACGCGCGGATCGCCGCGACCGACATCAACGTGCGCGAATTGTATCGGCGCGAAGCGCTGTCTTTGCAGCGGTGCGGGAACGGATGGCAAGTGCTCGGCAGGGACGGAGCGGTTCTCTCCGAGGCGTCGGTGGTCGTGTTCGCCAATGCGGAAGAGGCCGCGCGGTTCGCACGTTTCGCGCTGCCGCTTCGTGCCGTGCGTGGGCAGGTTACGCTGCTTCCAGCCCTTACGGGGACCGCGCTGCGTGCGCCGGTGTGTGGGGACGGATATGTGACGCCAGCCCTCGACGGTACATTCTGCGTCGGCGCAACCTTCGACGAGAACGACGCCAATCCTGATGTTCGGAGCGCGGATCACGCGGCCAATCTCGATCGGCTGGAGCGCATGCTGCCGGACTTTGCGCAATCCTTCGATCCAACGCGGCTCGCGGGCTGGGTGGGTTTTCGCGCGATGAGTCCCGATCGTCTTCCGATCGTCGGCCCGTTGCCCGGAGTTGCGAACGCCGGCCTCTTCGCTTGTGCTGCGCTGGGCGCGCGCGGACTCACGTGCTCCGCGCTTGCTGGAGAGTTGATCGCGAGCATGGTGAACGGCGATCCCTTGCCCGTCGAGCGTCACGTCGCAGAGCAACTGGCGCTTGGGCGGTTTGCGCGCGAGCCGTTGCAGTCATGACGGCACACCACGAACCGTCGACGCCACGGGTGCAGCCCGACTATCACGGTGCGGGCATTGCGAACCTGATGGCATCGGTGGTCGTGGCGCGCGGCGGTGCGCCCACCGGCTATGCGACGCTGAGCAATCTCGATACGACATCATTCAAGGAAGCACGCAATCTCGTGCTCGTCGTGATCGACGGTCTCGGTTACCGGCATCTCGCGGCATCGAATGCCGCGCCCACGCTGCAGCGACATCTGCGCTCGCGGCTCACCTCGGTTTTTCCGTCCACGACCGCGGCCGCGATCCCCACCTTTCTCACGGGCCTCCCTCCGCAGCAGCATGGCCTGACAGGGTGGCACATGCTGTTCGCGGAAATCGGCACGGTCGCCGCGGTGCTGCCGTTTCGACCGCGCCTCGGCCGGCGATCCCTGCAGGAAGCGGGAACGACGGTGGCGGCGCTCCTGCAACTCGTGCCGCTGTTCGATCGCCTGCCCGAGGCGACGTGGGCAATCGCTCCCGAGCGCATCGTCGATTCCGAGTTCAACACCGCGCTGAGCGGCCGGGCGAGGCGCGTCGGGTATCGTTCGCCGATGGATCTTTGCGAGCGGGTGCTAGAAGCGGTGCGCACGCCAGGCCGCAAGTTCGTCTATGCCTATTATCCCGAGCTCGACACGATCGCCCACGTGCATGGAATCGGCAGCGAAACAGCGCGCACCGAACTCGCGCGCATCGATGCAGCGTTCGCGTTCCTGGTCGGCGCGCTGGAAGGCAGCGGAACCACCGTGATCGTGACCGCCGATCACGGATTCGTGGACACGACAGAGGCGACCCGCGTCGACCTGCGCGATCATCCGGATCTCGCGGAGATGCTGGTGCTGCCGTTATGCGGCGAGCCGCGTGTGGCGTACTGCTACGTCCATCCCGACCGCTGCGCCGATTTTGAGCGTTACTTCGAGCGTCGTCTGGCACACGGCTTCGAGCTCTGGCGCAGCCGCGATCTCATCGAGCAGCGCTGGTTCGGCATCGGCGCGGCACATCCCCGACTCGCGCAGAGGGTGGGTCACTACACGCTGCTCGCGCGGGAGAACTGGGCCATCACCGATCAGATACTCGGCGAGAAAAAGCACAGGATGGTCGGTGTCCACGGCGGAACGACCGCGGACGAGATGTACGTGCCGTTGATCCTTGCACAGGCCTGAACGCGTCTCACGCCGTCCGTGGCGGCAGGAAGAACTCGCCGGGGCGTTGCGCAGAGGTGCAGCATCCGCCGCAACAGGTCGCCCCAGTTGCCCCACGCGGCGCGCCGCGAGCGCATTGCAACGTAAATGGCGAGGCTGAAGCTGACGCCGAGGTTGACGATGCCGATTCCGACAAGGCCGGCGACGCACAGGCCGACCGTGCGCCAGGTCACGGCATGCTCCAGAGCGACGAGCCCATACGCGAAGTTCGCCGCGGCGAAAGTCACGTGGCGGATGTCGAGCGGAAGACCGAGCAGAAAACCGATCAGCGCAGTGCTGCCGAGCAGGACGCCAAAGAAGAAGTTGCCGGCCAGGGCGCCGATATTGTTCTCCGCATAGATGGCAAGGCGGTCGAGGCGATCCTGCCCGAGGAGGCGAGCGAGAGTTCGCAATTGCCGGATGCGCTGCGGGATGCGATTGTATTCCGCTTTGTTGTCGTAATAGCCGGAAATGAGGCCGGAGGCGAAGCGGTCGGTGTTGCATGGACTTGAGGCGGTTGCGGGCGAAGGTGCCGACCTCACCAATGGTATGCACACAGAGATTGGCCAGCTCGGCGCTGCTTCATGTAGCCCCAGATGTACTCGACCGGGTTGAGTTCTGGCGCGTACGCGGGCACTCGTTCCAAGACCAGGTGTCCGTCGAGCGATTCGACATAGTCCCTGACGAGGCGGCTGCGGTGCGCCGGCAGGCCATCCCAGATGACCAGCAGCTTGCCGCGAATGTGCTTGCTCAGCGCTTGCAGGAATTCGACGAACTGCCGGCCGCGGATCGCGCCGGCATGCAACCGGAAATAGAAGTTCCAGAAACTGATGCCGGCGATGACCGACAGTTGCTTCCAGTTGAAGCTGTATTGCAGGACCGGGGTTTGCCCCTTCGGCGCCCAGGTCTTGACCCGCGTGGGTCGCTCGCTCAATGCGCTTTCGTCGATGAAGACGATGGTTCTGCCTTCGCGGCGGGACTTTTTTTTAGCGCCGGCCAGCGCTTGCTGCGCCAATGCTGGGTCGCCGCTTCGTCGCGCTGGATCGCGCGCCCCGCCGGACGTTGGCTGGAGAAGCCCAGCTCGCGCAGGATGCGCCAGACGTTGACCGTGCTGTACGCCATCCCAAACTCGCGCTCGATCAACTTGGCCACCCGCGCCAGCGTCCACACCTCGCTCGGAAAGTCGTTGGCCACCGCGCCCGCCAGCAAGGCTTTGCCCAATTGCTTCTTCTGCGCTGTATCCAAGCCACCGGGGCGTCCCAACGGTTTGCGTCGCCACGCCTGCGGGTCCTCGGCCAGCTTCCTGGCCCAACTCGATGCCGTCTGCCGACTCACTTCCAGCGTACGCGCCACCTCGGCCTGTGCTACCCCGCGCGCGAGCATGCGCATCCCTTTGCGCCGACGCAATTCCAGTTCCTTGAAATCTCGTTGATATCGCCTCGTGGCCATGCCCGCTCCTCGAAGTATGCGCACTTCGATTAACGCTCAAAATAGCGAAGCGGTTGTCATTCATTTACGTAATTCTTAATAGGAGCGCGAAGACTGGCCTTTTCTATGTCTCCGCCATAGAAGGTGGCGCCACCGTAATTTTGGATCCGGTATCGCGGATGAAGCCCGGCGTGAAGAAAAAAGGGGCGAGCTGGATACCGCATGAGAAATCGGGAGCAGTTCGGGCTCTTGCACCCGAAACTGGGGAGGTGATGTGGGAGTACAGGGGCTGCGGTGGCGAGTCGTGCAGCGGTCTTCTGTCCACGGCGGGCAACTTGGTCTTTGGCGGAACCAGGAATGGGGTTTTGTTCGCCGTGAATGCTTCGACTGGTGAGGAGATCTGGCCTGCGAACCTTGGAGGGCTGATCATGGCCCCTCCGATAACTTACCTCAGCGAAGGAAGGCAACAGATCAGCATCGCTTCTGGCGACGCTATCTTCACTTTTGGCCTTGAGTAGCAGAACGCAATTTCAAACTCGTGGACCTTTAGATGCGTGCTAACCGGGTGATGGGCGCGGACCGCTCAACAGCGTCTTGCCGCTTCCTGCCTGGCGGTTCATCTTGATTCGTTGAACGGCCGCTTTCGCGAAGCGCGAACGTCGGAAAGGGTCGAGCACGCCCTTTGAACAGAACCGCCTGCAACGCTTTTAGCCGATCCGGCAAACAACAAACGCGACTTGCGAAAGAGTCCGCATTTCCGCACCACTCAGCACCTCCACGGCGCCGGCCGTTCAGTGTCGACACCATAGCGCTTGATCGCCTCCACCAACACGCTGCGTGGGAGCGCTCCCTCCCGCACCAGCGCATCGAGCGCTGCAAGCGCAATCTGGCGACGATCGACCTCGAAGAAGCTGCGCAGCGCCGATCGCGTGTCGCTGCGGCCGAAGCCGTCGGTGCCGAGCACGACGGAACGCGCGTCGACGTAGGATGAAATCAACTGCGGGTACGCTCGCACGTAGTCCGTTGCTGCGATCACGGGAGCATCGCCGGACAGGCAGTCCCCGACGTGGCTGCGACGAAGTTCCTGCTCCGGATGGAGCCGGTTCCATCGCTCCACCTCGCGTGCGTCGCGCGCGAGCTCGCTGAAGCTCGTCACGCTCCAGAGTTCGCTTTCCACCTGCCAGTCCTGCGCCAACAGGTCCGCTGCCGCGATCACCTCACGCAGGATGGCGCCCGAGCCGAGCAGACGCACCTTGCCCTTAGCAATTTCCACGTCCTTGATCGCGATTCGATGCATGCCCTTGATGATGTGTTGCTCGACACCGGCGGGCAGCGAGGGCTGCGCGTAGTTTTCGTTCATCACGGTCAGGTAGTAGAAGGCGTCTTCCTGCCGTTCCATCATCTGCCGCATCCCATGGTCCATGATCACGGCCAACTCGCAGGCGAAGGCGGGATCGTAGGCGCGACAATTCTGGATCGTCGCTGCGATCACGTGGCTGGAACCGTCCTGATGCTGCAATCCTTCGCCGCCAAGCGTCGTGCGGCCGGCCGTTGCACCGATCAGGAATCCGCGCGCGCGCTGGTCCGCGGCGGCCCAGATGAGATCGCCGATGCGCTGGAAGCCGAATATCGAGTAGTAGATGTAAAAGGGCAGCATCGGCATGCCGTGCACGCTGTAGGAAGTGGCGGCCGCGACCCACGATGAAACCGCGCCCGCCTCGGTGATGCCTTCTTCGAGCAGTTGTCCGTCGCGGCTCTCGCGGTAGTAGAGCATCGAACCGGCGTCCTCCGGCTCGTAGATCTGCCCGACCGGGGAATAAATGCCAACCTGACGAAAGAGATTCGCCATGCCGAAGGTGCGGGCTTCGTCGGCGACGATCGGCACGATGCGGGGACCGAGCGTCTTGTCCTTGAGCAGGTTGCTGAAGATGCGCACCGCGGCCATGGTGGTCGACATCTCCTTGCCATCGGCGTGCAGCGCGAACTGGGCGTAGTCGGAGAGCGGCGGAATCGCAATGGACTCGGCGACGCGCCGCCGCTTGGGCATGAAACCGCCGAGGGCTGCGCGCCGCTCACGCAGATATGCGATCTCGCGACCGCCTTCGCCCGGATGATAGAAGCGAAGGTTCGCAACGTCGTCGTCGCTAAGAGGTAAAGCGAAGCGATCGCGAAACGACTTGAGCGCGTCGATGTCGAGCTTCTTCGCCTGGTGCGAGGTCATGCGCGATTCGCCAGCGCCGCCCATGCCGTAGCCCTTCTTGGTTTTCGCCAGAATCACCGAGGGTCGGCCCTTGTGGGCGCGTGCCGCGGCAAATGCCGCATACAGCTTGCGGAAGTCGTGCCCGCCGCGCTTGAGTCCGTCGATCTCCGCTTCGCTCATGTGTGCGACGAGCTGCCGCAACTCCGGGGCGCGGCTGAAGAAACGCTCGAAGTTGTAGTGGCCGTCGTTGGCGCCGAGGGTCTGGAACTCACCATCCGGCGTATCGGCAAATGCGCGCAGCAGCGCATGGGTTTCGTCGCGCGCAAAGAGAATGTCCCAGTCCGATCCCCATAGCACCTTGATCACGTTCCAGCCGGCGCCGTTGAAGAGCGACTCCAGCTCCTGGATGATCTGTCCGTTGCCGCGCACCGGACCGTCGAGGCGCTGCAGATTGCAGTTGATGACGAAGGTCAGGTTGTCGAGCCGCTCGCGCGTTGCAAACGTCAGCGCCCCGACTGATTCGGGCTCGTCCATCTCGCCGTCGCCGAAGACACCCCAGACGTGACGGTCGCCGGTATCGGCGAGTCCGCGATGCTCCAGGTAACGCATGAACCGCGCTTGATAGATCGCGCTGATCGGCCCGAGACCCATCGAGCCCGTAGGAAATTGCCAGAAATCCGGCATCAGCCAGGGATGTGGATAGGAGCACAGACCCTTGCCGCTGAGCTCCTGCCGGTAGTTCGCAAGATGTTCCTCGGTGAGGTGGCCTTCGAGAAAGGCGCGCGCATAGACGCCGGGTGCAGAGTGCGGCTGGAAGAAAACGAGGTCGCCGCCGTGCGCGTCGCTTGCGGCGTGGAAGAAGTGATTAAAGCCCGCTTCGAAGATCTCCGCCGCCGAGGCATAGCTCGCGATATGACCCCCCAGTTCTCCGTAGGCCAGATTCGCGCGCACCACCATCGCCAGCGCGTTCCAGCGGATGATGGAAGTGATGCGCTCCTCCAGCGCGAGATCTCCGGGATAGACGCCCTGATTTTCGAGCGCGATGGTGTTGCGGTAAGCGGAGTACGGCTGGACGTGGGTGATGATGCCGAGCTGCTGGGCCTGTTCCCCGAGTCGCTGCAGCAGAAAGAGGCCGCGCTCGTTGCCCGCACCGCGTACCACCGCCTCCAGGGACTCGATCCACTCGCTCGTTTCGATCGGATCGGAGTCGACCCCATCGTGCGCGGAACCGAGTCCCGGTGAACGTTCCTCACGTACGCCCATTGGTGTATCTCCCACGCAGGGTTACAGCAGATATTCCCCTATCGTCCATGCCAGCGCAGCTATCGCGGCGGAGCACGGGATGGTGAGCACCCAGGCCCAGACGATGGTTCCCGCCACCGCCCAACGCACCGCGCCCGGGCGCTGGGTGGCGCCCACGCCGACAATGGCTCCGGTGATCGTGTGCGTCGTCGAAACCGGAACGCCGAGCTCGGTCGCGAGGAAAAGTGTAATGGCCCCTCCGGTCTCCGCGCAAAAGCCTCCCACGGGCTTGAGCTTGGTGATGCGTGTCCCCATGGTCTTCACGATGCGCCAGCCGCCGAAAAGCGTTCCCAATCCGATGGCGAGGTAGCACGATGCAATGACCCACACCGGAACCGCGTCCTGCGTGCTGCTCACGCCCGCCGCGATGAGCAGCATCCAGATGATGCCGATCGTCTTCTGCGCGTCGTTGCCGCCGTGACCCAGACTGTAGAGCGAGGCGGAGACCAGCTGCAGCCTGCGAAACCAGCGGTCGACGCGCCACGGCGTCGAACGGAAGAAAAGCCGCGCGACGATAACCATCAGTATCGATGCGAGCAGGTAACCGAGCACCGGCGAGATCACGATGAACGCGATCGTCTTCAGGATCCCGCTCATGATGAGCGAGCCGATTCCCGCCTTTGCGAGTCCCGCTCCAACCAAGCCGCCGATAAGGGCATGGGAGGAACTCGATGGCAACGCAAACCACCACGTGATCAGATTCCACACGATGGCTCCGCACAGCGCCGCAAAGACGACATACTGGTCGACGATGCTCGTATCGATGATGCCCTTGCCCACCGTCGTGGCGACCTTCAGCCGGAACACGGCCAATGCGACCACATTGAAGAACGCGGCCAGCAGAACTGCCTGGTGCGGTTTCGATACTCCCGTCGACACGACGGTGGCGATCGAGTTCGCCGCGTCGTGAAAGCCGTTGAGAAAGTCGAATACGAGCGCGAGCCCCACCAGAAACACCAGCGTCCAGACGGTCATCGTGGAAGCGTCCATCGGGTC
>CAVVES010000022.1:0-14163 GCA_963747225.1 uncultured beta proteobacterium
CTTTTTGTTGGGCGTCTATCGTATGTTTAGCTACAGTTCTCGAGGACCAGGTGTTGTGAGTCTACGACTGGTCCTTGCGGTGCTCGTGACGGTGATAGTTGCGCTACCGAGCCCCCTGGTGTTGGCCGAGCAGGCGAAGCCACATATCGGCGTGTTGTGGCCTGGAGATGTCCAGCGCTGGACTGACGCGTTTATCGAAGGTCTGCGAGAGAACGGTTATGTTGATGGGACGACTGCCAGTATCGACGTGAGAAATACCTATTCAAACTTTGATAGCGGCCCAGCGCTAGCTAAGGAGCTCATCTCACTAGAGCCTCGTGTAATCTTTGCCTCCCCCGGCACCCTAGCGAAACATGTCCTCCGGGAACTGGAATTGGCGCACAAGAGCATTCCCGTGGTCGTCCTCACTTGGGACCCCATCGAAGAAGACGTTGTAGCGGCGGCTGCACATCCCGGACGGAACGTCACCGGAATCGGCACCGCCCCAGATCCCGAGTTCATTACCAAGCATCTCCAGCTAATTAAGGAACTCGTACCGCAAGCTAGCCGTGTCGGCTACTTTATCGATCCGTCCTGGTATCGAAGCAAGTTCTTCGAGCGATCCAGCGCGGTGCTCGACAAGGCCGCACGCCAACTAGGCATAAAGATCATCACGATCGAAGTGCAAACCCCGAAGCGGCTTGAGGCGGCGTTCTCTGAGGCTATTCGCAAACAATCCCAGGCGGTGATCGTTCCGCCCAGCCCAACGTTTGCCGGCCATCGGGATCGTGTGATCCAGCTGGCCGCGAAGAATCACCTTCCCGCTATCTACGGAGATGAACTCTTCGCATATGAGGGTGGCTTGATTTCTTACTGGACATCGATTTCCGAAATGGAACGACATGCCGGGGGAATCGTCGCCAGAATTGCGCGAGGCGCTACGGCAGCGGACATTCCTGTGGAGTATCCAACGCGCTACCGGTTGGTCGTAAACTTGAAGACTGCAAGCGCTCTAGGAATAGAGGTTCCAAAGTCGGTATTGCTTCAAGCGGACGAAGTGATCAAGTAGAGTCCATCATGCAGACGCCCAACCATCACGTGCAGCGGACTGCTCAACAGCGTCGCTTCGCGCCGCTTCTTGGCCAGCCGCTGACGTAGGTCGTTGGGCCTCATGAACGTGTTTGAGCAGCGACTTTTCTCGACATCCTAGGATGGTGAGATGACTAAGTTAATCGTCTACGGCTTGCTCGTCGTCTCGATGGCGATGAGCGCGTTGCCGACTTGCGCGGAAGAAGGTGGGCGGTTGCCAACAATTGGGGCAGCCATTCCTGTAGACCAGGCGACAGACGCCCCCTACCAAGGCGCACTTCGTGATGGGCTACGTCAACTGGGATACGTTGACGGAAAGAACATCAAGTTCGTCGCCGCTCTATGCTAACGGGGATCCCGCCAAGCTGCGCGCTCATTATCAAAGAGCTCATCGATCTACGAGTGGACGTCCTCGTAGGCGATGCCCGGCTCCTGAAAGAAGCGACAACCACGATCCCGATCGTCTCGCCGACGATGGGCGACCCAGTTAGAACCGGACTCGTCGCGAGCCTCGCGCACCCGGGCGGCAATCTGACAGGCCTCTCCGCGCAGAGCTACGACCTATGGCCCAAGCAACTGGAGTTGGCGAAGGAGTTGGTCCCGCACCTGACGAGGGTTGGCTTCCTGTTCGACACGAATGATGAACCTGATGCGTTGAACCGTTCGGGAGAGTTCAGTGAAATGGCTCGACGGGAGAGGATAACGGTCCTCTCCCTCCCGGTCGGTTCATACGCTGACATTCAGGCAGCGCTAAAGACCATTCAGAAGCAGCGACCTCAAGTTCTCATCGTCTGGAGCTCACCCCTGCTCACCCAGCATCGTGGCGTCGATAATCAGGGCTGTGGGGCACCAGTTGCCGATAGTAAGCGATGGTCGGTTCTTTGCGGAGTCCGGGGCATTACTGACTTACTCGGTGGACTGGCCAGACTTATTTAGGCGAAGCGCGAGTTATATCGACAAGATCCTCAAGGGTGCGAAGCCCGGTGACTTGCCGATCGAGCAGCCGACGAAGTTCGAGCTAGTTGTGAACCTTCAGACAGCAAAGGCCTTGCGTATGAAGATGCCGGAATCGGTTCTGGTTCGTGCTGACAAGCTGATCCGGTAAGCTCGGCGGACTCAATGCCACGAGAATTTGGTTGGATGGACATGAGGCCCAACAAGCGATTCGACCCGGACCCTCAACAGCTCGCTTCGCGCCGCTGTTGAGGGCCGGTCAATGCGCCGCGTTATGCGGCATTCGACTCCGCGCGGCCTATCCTGTGTGATGGCCGCTACGGCCAGAAGCCGGCATTGGCCGTCACTGCAGATTGACCGGCCAGGTCACCAAAGGATGTCCGGCGCGATAAAAACCGCTTGCCTGGTGCTGCCGTTGTTGTTGACACCCTCGCTCGCGGAGGCGAACGGGAAGGATATCGTTCTCGCCGACAGCCGGAGCAATGAGATAAGGAAGGGGACAGTCAGCGGAAGTAAGGGCCGGCATTTGAACGCCGATGACGGTATACGCGATCTCCTCGGCCACCCAGCCTTCGCCGGTTTCGCCAGGCTGCTTTTGCCATGGGATGGCCGTACCTATGATCAAGCCATGCGCCTGAGCGATATCGGCTCGCTCCTGCCGTATCACAGCCACGTGGATCCTGAGACGGTGGTGGGCGCCCTCGATCGCATGATCGACGACGTAAATAGCGGTCACGCCGTGTTCTTCGCGTTCTACAGCGAAGACAGAAAGCAGAAGCAACCCGCACGCGAAAATACGGTTGTTCTTCTTCCGCGGAAAACCCGGTGCCCCCTTCGCCGTGATATCTCCCGGCGGGGGCTTTTCCTATGTTGGAGCCCTCCACGAAGGGTTTCCCTATGCCACCGAGATCAGCGCCATGGGCTACAACGCTTTCGTGCTGCGATATCGCGCAGGCTATGGCGGTGCAGTGGCCACCGAGGATCTGGCTGCAGCCATCTCCTACATCTTCCGCAACGCGAAGGCGCTCGGCGTCAGCATCCGGGACTACTCCCTTTCGGGAAGTTCGGCCGGCGCAAGGATGGCGGCTGCCATCGGTTCGCACGGCGTTGCCGCCCATGGCGGCGACATGGTGCCAAAACCGTCAGCTGTCGTGATGGCCTACACAGCCCATTCAGATCACTCGTCCGCTGAGCCTCCGACTTTCGTCGTGGTTGGCGAACAGGACGCAATCGCGCCGCCGGCTTCGATCGAAAGTCGAATTGCGGCCCTGCGAAGCGCAGGGATAGAGGTGGAGTACCATAAGTATAGAAATCTGGGGCATGGCTTCGGGCCAGGGAACCGGGACCAGCGCCGAAGGCTGCGATGCGGGCGCCGTTCGGTTTGGGAAAAGTTCATCACCCAACGGAACTGATGCGCCGGTTGCCCCGCTGCTCCGTCTGTCCACGCGGCTATTCAACCGCTTCCAATGCCGGTGGCGTCAACTCGCATCTGCGCATCGCGGCCTTTCCGAAGCAA
Organism: uncultured beta proteobacterium; assembly: GCA_963747225.1. Lineage (GTDB taxonomy): Bacteria > Pseudomonadota > Gammaproteobacteria > Burkholderiales > JAEUMW01 > JAEUMW01. The sequence goes on from CAVVES010000022.1 coordinate 3,539, forward strand.
AGTATGTCGGCTCTGGATCGAAAGTGGATAACCAGTCGCTGCGTCAACCAAAATGCCGCATAGCTTCCGCATGCACCTGACCGGCTACAGCAGGCTTCGCCCGCTTCCGCCGGCAGGTGATGTGGTGTTTAGGCCTCACAGACCAGCCGCGCGGATGTGCCGCGTGAGGAAAGGAAGTGGTATGGCTAAGCTCGTGTTCGGAATGAACCAGTCCCTGGACGGCTACGTCGACCATATGGCGTTTGCGCCGAGCCCCACACTCTTCCGCCACTTCATCGAGGAGGCTCAGGGGCAGGCGGGCAGTGTGTACGGTCGCCAAATGTATGAGGTCATGCGTTACTGGGACGACGATCATCCTGAATGGGATGCAGAGGAACACGCCTTCGCGGCGGCGTGGCGGAACCAGCCGAAATGGGTCGTCTCGCGCTCGTTGAAGTCGGTCGGCCCCAACGCCAGGCTTGTTGAGGATGATCTTGAGGGCGCGATCCGCAAGCTGAAGGCCGAGCGCGACGGGGAGATCGAAGTTGCTGGCCCGGACTTGGCGCAAAGCCTCACCGAACTTGGTCTGATCGATGAGTATCGAATCTACCTGCACCCCGTCGTGCTTGGTCACGGCAAGCCATATTTCGCCGGACCCCGGCCGCCGCTACGCCTTATGACTAATGATCGGATTGGCGAGGATGTGATCAGGTTGACCTACGTTCCTGCTTAATCTCGCGACTCGCCCAACCATCACCTGCAGCGGACTGCTCAACAGCGTCGCTTCGCGCCACTTCTTGGCCAGCCGCTGACGTAGGTACGTTAGGCGGTTCCAAGCCGGCAGACCAGCATAGGTCAGGAGGAAGCCATGACTCAGGAACACGAGAACGCGCGAGCTGGATAAATGGGGTCAGACAGACACCATTCTTCTGAAAATTTAAGCTTCGGCCCTATTGTTCTGACTTGACTGCACAGCAAGGAAAGGAATGCCCTATGAAGGCTCTCTTCGCCCTCCTCTCACTCGTAGCGTTACTGGCCAGTCCGATATCGGTAGTGGCACAGTCTCAAACCGAAGGCCAAAAACAAAAGATAGTCCTCGGCCAAGTCGGACTTTCCTTTTATGCCGTCGTAGGCGGTGTCGTGCAGGAGTTGCTCGAGCGTGAGGGCTACAGCGTCGAGGTCGCCGAAGGCCCACATGCGAAGATCTTCCCGCTCTTGGGCGCGGGACAGGTCGACATCTTTGCTGCAGCGTGGCTACCCCACGGTCATGCCGATCTTTTTGCATCAGTCGAAGACATGACATTCCGGATCGCGCCGCTCTACGAGGACGCCCGCTTCTTCTGGGTCGTACCGGCTTACGTACCCGAGAGCGCCCTTTCCTCGGTTACCGGCTTGGTACAGCCAGAGGTTCAGCAGCGCGTCTCCAAGCGCATCGTGAGTCTCCCGGCGGAGACAGGTCTCACTATCAGTGCCCGCCGAGTGTTAGATGCCTACAACCTCGGCGAGGCGGGCTACGAGATTGTCGCCGCACCGCCCAGCGAATGGTTCGGGACCTTCCGTGAAGCCATTAAGGACAAGAAGTGGGTGATCTTCCCGCTCTGGCAGCCGCAATGGGTGAACGCTGCCTACGAGGTTCGCCGCCTGGACGACCCCAAGGGCGCCTATGGTGAGCCGGATACGGCCTACCTGCTCGGTCACCGCTCGCTTCGTGAGAAGCTGCCTGCCAGGACGATTGGGCTCTTGTCGAACATACGTCTCTCTATCGAGGCAGTGACGAAGATGGATCGTATGGTAAACGTCGACCGTCTCTCGCCCCGCGATTCGGCGCGGCGCTGGATGGAAGAGAATGCTGACCTCGTCCAAAGTTGGTCCGTGAAGGATGACTGACGAAGACTTGTAGTAAGACCATGCTGCCCAACCCTTCGCTGCACCCGACGCGCTACAGCCGCCTCCGGCGACCTCCGCACGCGGGTGAGCTCAAACGGTTAGCCATCTGTGCGAACGGACAATCTCTATTCTCTTCCCGAGAACTTGCCCGCTCCAGAAGACGACGGGGCGTGCGATCACCTTCGTCGGTCAATGATGCCGTCGATTGGCTTGAGGGCCACTTCCGGACTAACGGTCGATTTGTCCAAGGAAGGTCGACCTTGGCTAGTTGTCTATTGTTACCCTCGAACGGGACGACCTGATCAGGAACCCCCAGGCGGGGCGGCCGCGTGGAACGCTATCCCGGGCGCACGTGGTTGTACGCCGCAGTCCTGTGCCTATCGGGACCACTACGCGGAGCTTGCCGCCTTGGGCGCAACGGTATACGGCCTGAGTACGCAAGATACCGAGTATCAATCGGAGGCTGTTCAAAGGCTTCATCTACCGTTTCCCCTTCTAAGCGATGCACAGCTTGACTTCGCACGGGCCTTACGGCTGCCAACGTTCGCTTTCGCCGGTTTCCAGCTCATCAAACGTCTTACTATGATTGTCCATGCGGGGCGGATCGAAGAGGTGCTTTACCCCGTCTTCCCATCCGATGCAGATGCGGGTCGGGTGATCGAATGGCTAACCTCTCATTCCAGCGGACGCGCTGAAGCGCGCCGCTGAATTCAGACGTTATGCGGCACCGAACGCCGGTAGCATTCGTCGCGCGATGGACAAATCCCCTCGGCAACAAGTTGCCGGTCTGCTGCCCTTGGCGTAAACGAGCATGATAGGCGCGCAGACTGGAGGGGGTAGTTGAACAATCGCCGCAAATTGGTTATTGCGTTCGGCGCAGGTGCGCTGGCCTGGGCGGGCACCCTAGGCGCGCAGGCGCCAGCAAAGGCGGCCCGCATAGGACTTCTCTCGCCATTCTCGCCTTCTGAATTCGTACTCTTGCGCCAGTCATTTCGACTGGGTCTGCGCGATCTCGGATGGGTCGAAGGCAAGAACATCAGCATCGAGTACCGCTATGGAGAGGGTAGACTAGATCGCCTCCCCGACCTCGCCGCCGATCTCGTTCGGCTCAACGTTGACGTCATCGTTGTTTCCGTTACCGTCGATGCCGTGGCTGCCAAAAATGCTACCAAGGCTATCCCTATCGTAATGGCGGCCGCGACTGACCCAGTTATGTTCGGGTTGGTTGAGAGCCTGGCGCGGCCCGGCGGCAACGTGACGGGGTTATCCCAAATGAGCGTCGAGCTGGGCGGAAAAAGGCTGGAGCTGCTCAAGGAAATGGTTCCCAGGCTCTCCCGCGTGGCGGTGCTCTGGGATCCTCAGGCCACGACGGGGACAAGCTATTGGAAGGAAATCCAGCTTCCGGCACGACAGTTGGGAATCCAGCTTCATCCGATGGAGGTACGTAGCCTCAACGATATCGACCAAGCATTCGAAGGGGCAGTCCGGGCGCACGCTGAGGCTCTCTTCATCTGGCCAAGCCCGGTGGTCAATACGAATCTAAAACGAATCGCGGACCTTGCGGCAAAGAGCCGACTGCCGTCGATCTTTATATATCCGGAATTATGCGGACGCTGGCGGTCTTATGAGCTATGGGGCAGATCGTGCCGACATGTACCGGCGCGTAGCCACGTACGTGGACAAGATCCTCAAGGGCACGAAACCCGGCGATCTACCGGTCGATCAGGCGACCAAATTTGAACTGGTGATCAACCTGAAAACCGCCAAAGCACTTGGCATCACGACCCCGCCCCCGATCCTGCTGCAAGCGAACAGAGTGATCGAGTGAACTGGACTGCGCGAACGACCCCTGGGTCGCAATCAGGCCAATCCAGTATGCGACCAAATGCCGCATAACAACACGCTGCAGGGGATGCGGGACTTGCCCCGAAAAAGTAGACACCTCAACCTAACGCTCGAAGGAGGTGTCAAACGGGAAGAGCCACACAGCCACATAGAGTCAACCGCTACACGCTGGAGTTCAAGCTCAGCGCAGTGCAGCTAAGCAAGCTGCGCGGGGTTCAGATCCAGGACGTGGCGCAAGCGCTGGATATCCACCCGGCCGGCAAGCGGCTGTATCGCAACGGCACCAACTGCAACATCGGCGGGCACCGAGCCATCAAATTCACCGGCACGCAGCGCGACTGCAAACAATGTCCGCTCAGAGCCCAGTGTCTACGCCATCCGCAGCGCACCAGCGTCAGACAGGTGGCGATCTTCGTAGGCAAGCACGCCGACGCCGAAGAAACAGCCAGCGAGCGGATGAAGCGAAAGATCGACGCCGAGCACGGGCGCCAGATGATCGGGCGGCGCTTCGCTACCGTGGAACCGGTGTTCGGCAACTCAGAGCCAACAAGAAACTCAACCGCTTCACCTTGCGAGGTCAAGCCAAGGTCGACGCGCAGTGGAAGCTCTGCTGCCTGGTACACAACATCGAGAAGCTGGCGCACCACGGGTACGCGAGATGAGAACGGGAGGCCAAAGCCGGAACAGATCTTCCAACGCGCCGCGCAGGCGCTTGGCGCAGATCGTTTTGGTCGAGCCGCCGCACCGCTAAGCAATGGGCGACTTCTGAGAGCGAAAGCATGACGGGCTTATGATGGATATCGTGGCCCGCCAGAAACAGATAATTCAACAGCCTCGTTAGAGGCTCTTACCTCATACACTGGATCTCCTAAGAACGAAACGTTGTGAGCGCATCAACGATGGCGCCTTGTCGGTACGCTGCGCTTCACGGCACGCATGTTGGTATAAGGCCACGGTCTGCGACAGACCATCGCGTGGTATCGTCGTGCATTTCAGGGCGAGCACAGATACCGCAAACACCAGACCGAAACCCATAGGTGACGCTTATGGCTACACCGATACGCGGCAGGGAGCGTGATCTCATGACTGATCCCACCGGCACGCAGCACATCCACGGCTATTGTGCGCCTCTGCATCGCCCGCTGTGGCACGGTGGCAACGGTAGAAGAGGGCCGCTTCACCCGGCTTGACCCCGACCCGTCGCACCCGACCGGGCAGGCGATCTGCGCCAAGGGGCGAGCGGCTCCAGAACTCGTCTATCATCCGGAAAGGCTCACATACCCGCTCCGCCGGACCCGCCCGAAAGGCGATCGCGACCCCGGCTGGGAACGAATCGGCTGGGACGAGGCGCTGAACCTGACCGCCGCCGCGATGCGCCGGGTTGCGGAGCGGCATGGGCCGCAGGCGGTCGCCTTTACCGCGTCGTCCCCCTCCACGACCGCGATCGGGGATTCCAGCGGCTTCATCCAGCGGCTGGCGAACGCCTTCGGCACCCCGAACGCGGACATCACCATCGACCTCTGCGGCTGGGGGCGCGCCTTCGCCACCCGCTACACCTATGGCGTCGGCAGCGTCGGCACCGGCAGCGGCGGGGCCATGCCGGATATCGCCAACAGCGGCGTGCTGATCCTGTGGGGCTACAACCCCAGCTTCACCCGCCTCACCCACGCGACCGCGGTTGTCGCGGCGCTGAAGCGCGGCATGCGCCTGATCGTCGTCGACCCGCGCCATGTCGGCCTCGCCGGCAAGGCCGATGTGTGGCTCCGGGTGCGACCCGGCACCGACGGCGCGCTTGCGCTCGGCCTTGCCAATCTGATGATCGAGCGCGGCTGGTACGACCGCGACTTCATCCGCAATTGGAGCAACGGGCCGCACCTGGTGCGCGCCGACACAGGCCGCCTGTTGACCGAACGCGACCTCGATCCGAACGGCGATGCGGGCCGTACCCTCGCCTGGGACAGTGCGGCCGCGCGGCTGGTGCCGTATGACACCACCACTGGCCATACGACGGCGACAGCGCCAGCCTCGCGCTGGACGGCGAATACCGAGTCGCCACGCCGCAGGGCGACGTCGTCTGCCACCCGGCCTTCGAACTGTACACACGGCTGTGCCGGCGCTACCCGCCGGAGACCGTCGAAGCGATCTGCTGGATTCCGCGCACGCAGGTCGAGGAAGCCGCGCGGCTGATCTGGCACGCGCGCCCGGTGTCCTATTACGCCTGGAGCGGCCATGAGCAACACGCCAACGTCACGCAGACGGCGCGCGCGATGTCGCTGCTCTATGCCCTCACGGGCTCGTTCGACAGGCCCGGCGGCAATGTGCTGTTCGCGGCGCCGCCGGCCGCGCCGATCGCTGGCCAAGAGCTGCCCTCGGCACGGCAAATGGCCCCGACGCTGGGCCTCGCCGAGCGCCCGCTCGGGCCGGCGCGCTGGGGCTCTGTCACCACCCGCGATCTCTACCGGGCCATTCTGGAGGGGACACCCTACCCCGTCCGCGCCGTGATCGGCTTCGGCGCGAACATGTTGTTGGCCCATGCCGACGGCAGACACGGGCGCGAGGCGCTCAAGGCGTTGGACTTCTACGCCCATGCCGATCTATTCATGAATCCCACCGCTGAGCTGGCCGATGTGGTGCTGCCGGTCGCCTCGGCCTTCGAGCGCGAGGCGCTCAAGATCGGCTTCGAGATCAGCACAGGAGGCACAGTCGCTGATCCAGCTGCGCTCGGCGGTCGTGCCGCCGCCAGGCGAGGCGCGCCCGGATACCGACATCATCTTCGACCTCGCCGTCCGCCTCGGCCTCGCCGCGCAGTTCTGGCATGGCGACATCGAGGCCGCCTACCACCACCAGCTGGCCCCGACCGGCGTCACCTTGGAGCAGTTGCGCGCCGCCCCAGGCGGCGTGCGGGTGCCGTTGCAGACCCGCCACGCCAAGCATGCCGAGCAGGACGCAAACGGCGCGCCGCGCGGCTTCGCGACGCCCTCACGCAAGGTCGAACTTTATTCGCAAACCTTCCTCGAGCACGGCTACGCGCCACTGCCCGATTTTGCGGAGCCGTCAAGCAGCCCCGTGACGCGGCCCGACCTGGCGGTGCGTTTCCCGCTGATCCTGACGAGTGCGAAATCGTCGCTGTTCTGCCAGACCCAGCACCACGCGCTGCCGAGTCTGCGCAAGCACGATCCGTATCCCAAAGTGGAGCTGCATCCCACGGCGGCGCAGGCGCGCGGGATTGCCAATGGCGACTGGGTGTCGATCGAAACGCCGGAGGGCAGCGTGCGCGCCCGCGCCCGGCTCAACGACCAACTCGACCCCCGGGTCGCGGTCGGCGCGCACGGCTCGTGGCAAGCCTGCGCCGAGATCGGCGCGCCCGGCTACGACCCGTTCGGGCCGATGGGCGCCAACTTCAACCTGCTCGTCGACATCGCTGCGCTCGATCCGGTCAGCGGCACGGCTTCGCATCGTGCCTATCTGTGCGAGATTCGACCCGTTGCATGATTCTGCGACGAGTCAATTGCCAAGGACTAATTCAATAAGCGCATTGACCCCGACACACCCGGACAAGCCGTCAGTCCCGCCGTTCGAAGGCGTGGCGCGGCCCTTAAGAAATCGGCGACGAAGGTGCCTAGCTACCGTTCGTCTCGACGCCGACGTGATGGCATTTTTCAAGCCGCAGGGCCGCGGTTATCAAACGCGCATCAACGTCGAAGAATTGCGCAAGGTCGTAGCGGGAGGCCTAACCGCGCAATGAACCCGACCGTCCAACAGCGGCGCTTCGCTTGCTGTTGTCCGGCGGGTTATCGCGAACGTTAGGCGTCGCCGAACGCCGGCTAGGATTGGTTCGCGCGCAACCCGCTTGGCTTGGGACTACACTCTTGTGGACCCGCCCTCTCTCGTGGCGTCGCGCGGCTGTGGGCGAGTCCCCTTCAGACAACTGTCATGCCCTGGAGGTCATATGAAAGCTACGATCGGTTCGCTTTTGTATGGGATGGTGACTATCGCCATGACGGTCATGGCCACGACATGCACGGGGTATGCGGACAAGACGGTAGATGAGAACGGGTTCATCCGGCTCAAAGCCGGGCAGGAGGCCTGGTCGTATTACCCCAACTCCAACTGGCAATTCATGGTGATCGAGGGTGACCCGAAAAAGCCGGGTCCATATGTGCTCAGATACAAAGTTCCCGCGCGCGAAATGAGCACGCCACACTTCCATCCAGAAGATCGGTTTATCACCGTCATTCAAGGTACATGGTGGACGGGAACCGGCGAGACTTCGATCCCGATAAGATGATTCCGCTTTCCCCCGGCAGCTTCATGAAGCATCCCGCGGGCGGCCCCCATTTTGACGGTTCAAAGGACGGGGAGGTTATCGTGCAGGTGGTTGGGATTGGTCCGAGCGGGCTTACCTCGGTGCACCCGGAAATGGGGATGAGCATCAAGTACGAGGGAAAGTGATTCGGTGTTCGAGGGTTCCCTCGTTAATCAGCGCTGAAACGCGGGCAATCGATGGCGCACGCGACCGTGGTCGCGGAGCGCCCAACAGCGGGCCCGCTGTTGGGTTCCCTCGTCGCTTCGCTCCTCGGCGCCCGGCCAACCGAGCCGTTGGGCATCTGGAGCATGTTGATGCGTGTGCTATTCATTTGCAGTCAGAACAGACTTCGCAGTCCGACCGCCGAACAGGTTTTCGCTTCCTGGAGTGGCATCGAAGTTGCGTCCGCCGGGCTGAACGATGATGCCGAGTCTCCGGTTACCCCGGAGCTCCTCGGATGGGCTGAGCTGATATTCGTGATGGAGGAAGTGCATCGGAACAGGCTGGCGCGGAAGTTCCGCGCGTATCTCAACCGTAAGCGGGTAGTCTGTCTCGATATTCCCGACGAGTATGAGTTTATGGATCCAGCCCTTGTCACGCTGTTGAGAGCCAAAGTCCCCAAGCACCTTCCACGCATATGAAGCTGGTGGAGAGATCGCTACTGCCGTAGTCGGACCGGAGGCACCCAGAAGCGTGGCCCGGCGGCCGGGAGCCCATATTGGCAAGCAGCGGCCCGACAAGATCGAGGCCGTTTATTGAGACCATCTCCTTCGATGTCAGTACAGACAATGTCCAGGACCAAGCACACCGTTCCTCGACGCATCCGTGCGGCAAAGCGCGTACGCGCACCCTACGAACCTCGCGGCTTCGCAGACCAGAGTTCCCGCCACCTTCTCGCGCGAGCTCTGAAAGAGTCCGGTATTGTCCCGATGCGGCTCCTGTCTCCGACCGGGATAAGGAACCTGCACCACTGCCGCGCCTGATCGTAAAGCGCCCCAGGAGCGGGTACTTCCATCCCGCGAGCAAGGCCGAGATCCTCGAACTGTTGCGCTTCTTCGGAGAGGAATGCAGCTACGGCATACGGACCATCGAACTTCTGCAGACTGGCCGAGGATATCGTGGTGGTGACGTTCTTTTCGGCACACTGCTGGTTCCAGGGCGAATCGTTCTGTATGAGCAGCCATTCTCACCATGGCTCCTGCCGGGAAGGCTCTCAGCGGAAGAGCAGCAGAAAGTCTGTCGCGCGGGGGCGAGGGTGGAGTCGATCAGTGAATCAACTCAAACGATCGTTTCCTGGCCTGGGGATACCCTCCGCGACTTCATGCTCTTCGATGTGCTCATGCATGAGATCGGCCATCACCTCCTGCAGCACCACAAGGGAAAACGTCGAGAGCGTGTCGCCCGAACCGCGGATCACGAAGCTCTCGCTGAGCGCTTTGCCGTCCGATGCCGACTCCTTTACCGCAGTGGCGGAGAGGCGTCACAGTGACCCCAACGCCCCTCACGCTTGTTGGTGACGGCATCGAGAATCCCTGGAATGCTCAGACCCTGCTTCACGCCGCGGCGATGTTCAACAGTCCCTGCCTGTTCCGAGACCGCTGCAAGCTGGCCCAGGCCTGGACGGAAACGATCTCCGGGGAGGTGCCTCTCCGAGTTGTCTCCCGTGAGGAACTGGTCGGCCACTACTCCCCGATAGTCGCGTTCGACAACATCGACGGAGCGGATAGCGTTTACGGTTTCCGGCTCGGTCGCGGCACAGCGCCGGCCGTGGTGCTCGGCAATGAGCGGCGAGGCCTCGCTGAGGATATTCGGCCCATTGCGCATCACGTCGTGCAGATTCCCATGGTGTCACGCAGGTTGAACTGTCTGAATGTGGCGGCAGCCGGTGCAGTGGCGCTCTACTACCTGTCGCGCGGCGGCGGTGGCAAGCTCCAGTTCCGGAGCCAACCGAACAAACGGCGCCCGGAGTTGTTGCTTATGGGCGCGGCTGATCACGTCGAACTGGGAAGTGCCATCCGCTCGGCTGGAGCCTTCGGCTGGGGCCGAACCTTTATCGAGGACCGTCGAGAGGTGTGGTTCGGGCGCGATCGACGCACCATCTCCGAGGGGCGGGCCGCCGCGCGACAGCTGCGCAATCCGATCCGCGTCGCACCGATGCCGCAAGGCCGCAAGTATGCATTTGCTGAGGCGTGTGTCGTAACGCTCGGGCCACACGGCGTGCCCCTCCAGCATGCCGATCTCGCTCGGGGACCGTCGCAGATCGTTATTGTCCCCGACCAGACCGCTATCGATCTCGAGCGCGAAGACTGGAGCAGGTTCGCTGGAGACGTTCGTCTTGTTCACTTGAGCGTGCCGGGTAAAGATTTCCCTTATCATTATCGGCTCGTTGCCAGCATTGCCCTCGCTGAGGTGGCCAGACAAGTCGGCCAGCAAGCGCGTCCGAGCCGTGGACGGGCAACGCGACGGGAGCCGTTCTACGATTACTCCATGAAGCTCCTCAGCGACGACCTCGGCGAGACGGTCTTCTTGGAGGATCTCGACAACTATTGAGCGTAGTCTCGCGTCGCAACGGCCTCGCGCAGCGTGAGTTGGGAAGATCCTCATTGAG
>CAVVES010000023.1:0-25892 GCA_963747225.1 uncultured beta proteobacterium
GCTGCAAGAGCGTGTTGCTCTTCCATACGCGCTCGCCATCGTGTCGGATATACCGCGTAACCCAACGGAATTGTCGCGGAGAGTACAGTACGCCGTCTGGCATCTGCAAAACGCGCCGCGCATGGCCGCCGAGGTCAAGCTGACCACGATCGACATGATCTAGTGACAGAACAAGCCAGAGGAGAACCGACGAGTCTCGAAAGAGCGCCATTTTCGGGAGAACCTATCCCTTTTCGAAGAGCGCCAGCGGTGCTTGCATTGCCGACACGGGGCAGCGATTCCGCATTAAAATCGCCGGAGGTTCACCGGGGCACCCTCCGCCCAGCATGCACCCTGCAATCGGCTATATACACCTGCAGACTGTCTAGGGTCGCGGTCTGCCACCGTCCCGTGCATGCGATAGAGGTAGTTGTTCTTCAGCGACTCGCGCGTCCCGAGGACATCCCCGCTGGCGACTTCGCCTGCAGAAATCCGTTTCGCGAGCCGGTCCATGTCCGCCCAGGCGTCCGCCCTGCCGTCCTCGACTGCCTTGCGGATCTCCGGAGATAGCGCCTGCACATCGAATTTCTTTCCCGCGCCGATGCCGAGCTTCGCGAACCGCGCCATCAGCACCTTTTCGGAAGAGTGCGTCGGGCAGAACTGCAGCACCCAGTTCAGCTCGTTGAAAAACTCGAGCGACGTGCGCTCTTCCTCGGCGCTGATCGGCTTCATGAAATCGATTTTGGGCGCCGGTGTCGGTGGGGACGTGCCCAGGAACGCGGAAAGCGGCTGCACCTTGTACCCGGCCTGGATCTTCTTCACGTTTTCGATGTCCTCCGGCCGGAAGAGCTGGGTGCGATAGAAAACAAACGCGAGATCCGTTTCCGAGCGGATCACGGCCTTGATGCCTTTCGGCTTCTCGCCTTTCCAGCGCGGCCCGGCAATGAGGAAGTGGCCGGCATCGTTGCCGGTCGTGCGGCTGCCGATATAGCCGGCGATGAAGGTGTAAAGATCGTTGATCTCGGCCGTGTAGTAGCGTCTTTCTCGATGGCCGGCATGCTCAGCACCATTGGCTCGGCCCGCAAGTCGAGGCCGAGCTGCGAGTACGGGGTATCGGAGTTCGGCGTTTGCATTGCCTTGTCGTCCGGCGTAAACACTCGCGGGTTGTTGGCGATGCGCTCATTCCAGTTCGCCTTGTACTCAGGGCTGCTGCGGTCCACGAAGTACGAGTAGAGGATCCGGTAGCTGTCCACGAGAGGGAACCCGTAGATGTACGCTTCCTTCGCGATGGCCCGCGCATCGGCCGGCGTCAGCGATTGAGCGTTTATGCCCATTGGCGAGAGGCACATGCAGACGACACTGGACACCATCACAGCGCTCGCAAGCATCGACCTTGACATTGCAGTCTCCAAGCGGCCAGGCATGAGCATTCTGCGCCAACGCGCGATTGTCCGTAAGTCGCCGACCGGATCGGCAAATCGTGGGGAATGTCCGCTTCCTTAGCGCGTGACAGGCAGCAACGGGTCGATCTCGGCCTTGCGGCTGATCGACGCGCTCAGCATTTGCCCAGCTGCGTTCCCGTGACTTACCATCGCGCGAAGGAAAGGATGCACCGTTGACTATGCGGTCGGCGGACCATCCTGGCCACGCAAGCGCGAGGGATACTCCCTATAGTCTGGCGTGTTATGAAGTTCCGCTCGTGCTTGCAAGAGTAGCCGCCCTGCCTTGAGCGGTGCCACAATCGCCGTTCGATCATGATAGCGCGCATGCACGCTACGCAATTACAGCATCCGTGAGCGAACCTGTAACAGTCATCATCGCCCATCGTCTCGGGAAGGTCGAGGCTGTCCGCCGTCTAAAAGAGGGCTTCGCCCGCACGAACGGTCAACTCGGAGCGATCATCGCGATGGAGCACGAGACTTGGGAAGGAGATACATTGCGCTTTCGCATGCGCGCGCTCGGCCAAACAGCGGCGGCGAGCATTGAAGTGCTGGAGGACGCGCTGCGCATCGAAGTGTCGTTGCCGTGGCTCTTGGCGAAGGCTGCGAAACGCCTTCTTACAATATTGCGCAAGGAAGCGACGCTGCTCCTGGAGAAGAAATAGGGCTCTCGGGAGCGCTTCCTCAACGGGCGCTTACCGGCCGAGCCTGTGTAAAAACGCAGAAGTTGCCTAACCGAAGAAATTTCCTAGACTGAAGCATCGGGTTTGTTCGGGACGGCGGCATGAAGCGATTCATCGAAGGCGAGGACCGAGCCCAGGTGAGCTTACTGCCTGCGTGTCTTGACGACTACGTTGAAGCCGAGAATCCGGTTCGCGTGGTCGAGGTCTTCGTCGATGGACTTGAGCTGGGTGCGCTTGGCTTCGTTGGCGCTGACCCGGCGGCGACGGGCCGACCGGCATACCACCCGGCGGTGCTGCTGAAGCTCTACATCTACGGCTATCTGAATCGCATTCAGTCCAGTCGTCGCCTGCAGCGCGAGGCGCGGCGCAACGTCGAACTGATGTGGCGCACTGGGCGGCTGAGACCGGACTTCAAGACCATTGCCAACTTCCGCAAGGACAATGGAACCGCCATCGGTAAGGTATGCCGCCAGTTCATTGTGCTGTGTCGCCAGCTCAATCTGTTCACCGAGGCGATTGTTGCTATCGATGGCAGCAAGTTCAAGGCAGTGAACAACCGTGACCAGAACTTCACCGCGGCCAAGATGCAGCGGCGGATGGCGCAGATCGAACAGAGCATCGCGCGTTACCTGGCTGATATGGATACCGCCGACCGGGCCGAGCCGGAAGTGGCAGAGTTGAAGAAGGGCACTGGAGACACGCATCGGCGCGCTGGAAAGCGCGCTCCATCGCAAGGCGGTCCCAGCACGCCCGCTGCTGTCGGGCGAGGGGTGTTTCCACCGGAAACACACGTCGGCACGTCTGGAAACACGGCCTGCACCAGGTAAGGCGCGTTGATGGCAACCACGGAAAAGTCCGCCTGCCTCAGCAAATCGGGCTGCCGATCGCATCGTACCGTCGGCAGAGGAAAAATCACGGGCGCCGAGGCGCACGATAGGGAGCAGCACGAGCGTGCCGCCTTTCTCGGCAGCGTGCCGGCACTTTCACGCGGCCTGATCGCGCGGGCGCTCGCCGGCACCGCGAGCCCGCGGCAGGCGATCAAGGCCTTTTGCCTATGCCTGCGCGAACTTCGACCGGGACGAGATCACCCACTGTCCGGTATGGCGCTGTCCGCTGCACGCCTATCGGCCCCGCTGGCCCTCGGCGCTCGCTGAGGGAAGCGATCCCGCCGATGAATCCGTCTCGGATGGGGTAAGACCCCTATGGGCACCTCTGAAAGCGGCTGCAACCCCTCGTCTGACGCAGCCGCGGACCAACCTCCAAGAGGTGCAGTCTGAGTGCCGGCACCTCGAGGGGACAAGGCGGGACGGCGAGAGGCTCCTGTATCGGGCGATGCCCCACCGCGCCAGCACAACTTAAAGGGGACTCCAATGAGCGAACACAACGACGGAACCGGCACTGCCACGACACTGGTTCGCTACGAACAGGCGCGCACGGCGCTCGCTAACGCGCATCGCGTGGACGAAGTGAAAGCCATCCGCGACAAGGCGCAGGCGCTCTCCGCCTACGCGCGGCAAGCCAAGGACAATGACTTGATCGCCTGGGCCACCGAGATCAAGGTCCGCGCCGAGCGCCGCGCGGGCGAGCTGCTGGCGCAGGTCGAACGCGCTCCGGGCACCGTCGTTCCACGATGGAACGAGGTTCAGCAAGCCCTGAAAGAGAACGGGGTCGCCAAAGTTACTGCGCACCGCTGGCAGCAGCTCGCCGACATTCCCGAGGAGCAGTTCGACCAGTCGGTGAACGCGATGAAAGAGGTGATGGGCGAAGTGACGAGCGCCTCGCTGCTCAGGCAGGCGCAGGCCAAGAAAAAGCGCGCCTCGCGCATGGCCGACGCGAACACGCCGGTCGTGATCCCGCCCGACAAGCCAGAGCGCGAGGACATGAAGGTCTACGATGTCTGGAAGGCGATTGAGACCCTGGCGCACACCGACATCGAACCGGCGCGCTTGCAATCGCTGATGGACGACTTTCAGTGGTGTGTAATCGACGAGAACCTGGAGCCCGCGCTCAACTTCCTAACCGCGCTCAAGGGCCATTGGAGGTAATCCGTCGCTGCCCCCGCCACGAAACCGGCACAAAGGAAGGCGCGTGGATAGTGTTCGATGGGGCTCACTGTTCCGTTCTTCTTGCCCCGTTCGGTAGGGGTGAACCGACGCGAAGTGATAGGAAAAACCATGCCCGCGCCAGCCGCGCCGGATCGGGATCCCCGCTGCGGCAGAAATGGGCAACGCCAACGTAACAGCGCCGGAATCAGGAACCGAAGCATGGTGGACCTTCAAGAGTCGATCGAAACATCGCAACGCTGCATTTTGTGGAAAACAGAGTAATCTCCGCCCACAGTTCGCGCTAGCCGGCGAGGTCGATACCGGTTTCGGCCGTAACTCCTCCCCGAACGCCTGGGGGCGTTTCGCGCAGCCCGACTACTGGTGGATGCACGCGATGGTGCTTGTGTGGGTGGTCTTCACTTTGATGCTCTTCGTGCTCGAGCCGTTGGTATTGCATCGGTATTTTCTCGCGCGGGCAGGGGGCGACGCGGACGGGACCTTTGCGATCATCCAGCGCCTGCACTGGGGCCTTCTCACGATCAGCCTGCTCACCGTGGGCGGGCGCGGTCGCCGGGAGCCACGGCTGGCTCTGGTTCTGGGCCGAGACGATGGATTACTCGCTGCTCCGCAAGATTCACGTTGCCTGCGTCTTGCTGAGCATTTCGCTCTTTGCGGTGCGCGGCGCGTGGATGATGGCCGGCACCCTCGGCGAGAAGGGGCGCTGGGTGCGCATGTGCCTCACGTCATCGACACGGCTCTCCTCGCGAGCGCGGTGGCGCTGGCGGTGACGATCCGGCAATATCCCGGCACGAGCGCCTGGCTGACCGCCAAGGTTGCGGGCCTCGTCGCCTACATCGTCCTCGGTACGATCGCGTTGAAACGGAGGAAGAGCCGTCGCGTGCGCATCGCGGCTTTTTACGGTGCGCTCGCCGTCTTCGTCTACATCGTGGGCGTGGCGGCGACACGCGACCCGTTCCTTCGGCTGATTGACTGACCACAAGCGGAGCGAGGCAGTGAGCGCATCCTTGACACCACCCCTTCCCGGTTTCGACGAGCCGCTCGAGATGCTGCGCGCGTGCCACGACCGCATCGAGCGCCAGTGCAGCACCCTCGATCGACTCGTTCCGCACCTTGAGGCCCACGGCTGCGATGCGGCGGCGCGCGAGGCGGCTACAGCGGTGTTGCGCTATTTCGATCAGGCAGGCCCCCATCACCACGCTGACGAGGAGAGCGAGCTTTTTCCGCGGCTGCTCGCCGCGTTACCCGGCGACGAGGCCACGCGGGTCAAGGTGCTGGTGCAGCATCTGGTCGCGGACCATCGCGAGATGGAAGTGTTATGGGCGCGCCTGCGAAAGACGCTGGAGCCGCTCGCGAGGGGAGAGGCATCCAGCCTCGATGCGGAGTTGGTTGCCCGCTTCGTTGCGCTTTACACTCGCCACATGACTGCGGAAGAGAGCGAGGTCCTTACCCTCGCCGAGCGTTTTCTCCCCCACAAAGTTCTGGTGGAGATCGGACAGGCGATGGCGCAGCGACGCGGTGTGAAGCGCGCGGTTGGCGATTGACCCGAGATCAACCGGATGAATCTCGCGCTGCACCCCCTCGATTACATCACCCTTTTTGTCTTCGTTTCCTCCTGGATCGGAACGAACTGGCTGATCGCCCATCGTGCATCGAGAAACCCGGGAGTGCACGACCTCATCCGGCCGCTGCGTTCGGAATGGATGCGGCAGGTTCAACTGCGACCGAACCGCATCGCCGACTCGACGCTCATCGGCCACCTGATGCACAGCGCGACGTTCTTCTCCTCCACTACCGCGCTCATTCTCGGAGGTCTCGTCGCGCTGCTTGGCACCTTGGAAAAGAGCATCAACGTGGTCAAGAACCTCCCCTTCGCTTTCGACCTGACGCCGCAGGTACTGGAAATCAAGGCGCTGGTGCTCATTGCCGTTTTCGTGGTGGCATTCGTCAGATTCACTTGGTCAGTGCGTCAGTTCGCCCTGATAACGATAATCGTCGGCGCCATGCCCGATCCACTGAAAGCCGGCGAGAAGCAATGGGAGCTCGCCGAGAGCGCAGGCCGGCTGATGGGGCTCGCCGGCGACAACTACACGAAGGGGTTGCGCACGTATTACTTCGCCATTCCGGTCCTGTGCTGGTTCCTGCACCCGCTGCTATTCCTGGCCGCCACCGTTACAGTGTCGGTGACCATCTACTGGATGGACTTTCATTCGAAGACTCACACCGCGATCCGGGGAGAGACACGGCCGGAGGAGTGAGGCACCCCCGCGCGAGGCGCCGCGTGCATCAAGGGAGCCAATACAGAACGGCACGCTTGCCTGCAGCCGGCAAGCGTTCCGCTTCGATGCGTGCCGGGTTAGTGAGCGAGGCGACGCTGCTCCGGCTGCACAGGTTGACTGTGACGCAGGAATCCCAGGTACGAGAGGACCAGCGCGCGATCGGCAACGCTCCAGCCAGGATGAACACGGTGTCGCCGACGATACGCATCCATTCGATGAAGCGCGGCAGCTTCCCGCTCAGGTAGTCGAGAGAGCGCGCGTGCCAGTAACCGTTCTGCAGCACGTCCGGCAGCGATCATCGAGCGGTAAATCTGGTCTTGTCGCCAACGGGCACCATCAAGGCAAGGGGCGACCAGGTGGCGGTAGCTCGCTGGCTCCCGATCATCAGGGAGAACAAGCCGGGCAGCTCGGGATGGCTCTCCCGGCAGAAGAATTTTCCAAAGAAGTAAGAAATCAGACTCAACGTACCTGCTACGAAAGCGGAATAGCATTTCGAGGTGCGGTGTTCCAAAACTCGGCCGCGCCCTTTGCGCAGCACCAAGCAGGAATGTGGGAGGTGGAGGCATGAGGTCTTCCCCTATACCCGATTGACCGTCCGCTTTCCTGAGGAGCCTGTGGCTGCTTGGGGTCGAACGCGCCCATTGACCGCCGGCCGCTGTGCCCAACGTTCGGCGTCGCGCTCACTTCATCCCGGCGCCCACGTCCACGAGGACCTGGTCGATCGCGTCGAGGCGGACCCACCCCTGGCGCGGGTATTCGATGTCGAGAATAACGTAGACGATGAACGCGACGATAGCGGCGAACCCAATCTTGTGCACCCAGTCGTAGTCCTTGTCTCCCGCCGACTGATACCCGGCGAGCAACGCCGAGGCAAGCGCCAGCGCGATCAACATCCAATAGACGATCAGGGGCGGATGGATCTGCGTGGCGACTACGCGGACGGTCGTGATATCGAACATCTGATTGAGCGCCGGCACGACAAGCAGCTCCGCGTCCGGTCGGCTTTCCGGCATGCGAATAGCGGCGACGGCCTGCGCCCAGATTTCGCGTTGCAGGTCTTGCGAGCGCGCCAACTCCTGGCGCGCCGCCTTAAGGTCCGGCAGCGCGCGGTACGTTTCGATACGAGTATCGACGTACTTGCGAAAGGTCTCACGTAGCAGGGGCTGCGCGGACGCCGGGAGCAGGTCGATGCGCAGGTAAGCGGTCCCGATCGCGTTGGCCTCGTCCACCGCCTGGCCGCGCCGCACGTCGAAGGACGATGGACACCATGCTGGTTTCCGAGAGGGACCTTTCGATAGCACAAACGAGTCCCTCTCCGAGCGATGTAAACCGACTGTGCGATGCCTAGCTCTCCAGAGGCTCCATCAGCTCCGGGCCATCGTTCTTAACGTCGTTCACCAACGAACTGACGGGGTAGGCGATTATCTCCTCCGCAGGACATGGTGTGAGAATGTCCAACACCTTGGCGGGGGTCGTTTACCGTCAGATCGAGCCAGCGGGCGTAGTCCGAACGATCACCGGTGTCCGGTTGTGAATCTTCGCGGCGAGTTCGTTCAGCTCCCGTGGTAAGAATGGTGAAGGACCGGAGCGCATCCTCTTTCCTGGGGCCGCGAGACAGATGCGATCCTGTTCGATAGGCCGCTGAGCATTCCCATTGCGACCACTCAAAGGAGTTCACGTGAACATATTCGAACGCGAAAGATCAGGAGAAATTATCTCGCTCGATGATCCTGACTACGGCAAGATCGCGGACCTTATTACCGAAGCTCAGAAACTGATCGCGGAAATAAATACTGGGTACCGCACACCGCAAGAGGTTAGGGATTTATTCTCGCGACTTACCGGCTCGCCAGTAGACTCATCGTTCTGGATGCTCCCACCCTTCTACACTGACTTCGGCAAGAACATTCGGGTCGGGAAAGATGTCTTCATTAACCATTGTTGCGAATTCATGGATAGGGGCGGCATAACCCTAGAAGACAGAGTTCTCATAGGCCCGAAGGTCAACCTGATCACTATTAACAGTTCGTTGAAATTATCGATGATTTGGGTGCGGGCATTGGATCGCAACGAGATTTTCAAGATGGGAGAGGAAGCCGTGCGAGGTTTCTCGCGGTTTGCGCTTCCGCGTTGGTGTTTTGCGCCGCTATTTGCACGCGAACCGCAAATGCGGACGCACCTTTCCCGTTTATCCGGTCGCGCCCATGATCGCCTGTGCTATGAACAGTTTCGGCAACCGGCGCAAATTGACCGCCAGCATGGACAGTGTGAACACGTCGCTGACTTTCGGCTGGCCACGCAGCTTGACCTGACGGATCGTTGCGCCATGCTGCTTGCCATCACCGAACAACGTCTCGATCAGCTTGCGCGTCACCTGACTGACCCGATAGCCGTCGTGCCGGGTCGTGCGGCCGTCGATCCGGCTTTCGCGCTTCGCCCGTTTGCCGGTCTTGGTGGCGTACTCGTAGGCATTTTGTGCCACGTGAGGCGTGACGTTGAGCTCACGGCAGGCGCTGACAAAGTCCTCGGTATCGTAGTTCTTGTCCGCCCCCACCGTCTTGCGCTGCTCGCCGGGAAGACTGGCCAACATGTCGAGGGCTGCCTCGCGTTCGGCCGTGCCCGTGGCCAGCGTCAGTCGCGTGTCAACGGCCAACTTGCTGCGGTTGTCCATCAGCACATGGCCCATGAAGGATGGCAGAGCCTGGGCTTTCTTCGACTTGGTGAACAGCCGGGAATCCGCGTCGGTGGTACTGGCGTGCGTATCGTTGCTGCGTTTCTGGCCCTTGAACTCCACTTCCGGATTGTTCTTGCTGCCAGTCTTGTTCGGCGGGGGCCCATCCTTCGGCACGAAGCTCTTGAGCGAGGCCCAGGCGCGTATCAGCGTGCCGTCCACGCTGAAATGCTCGGACGAGAGCAGCTTGGCTTCTTCCGCTTGTTGCATCACGCGCCCGAACAACGTCTTGATCGCATCGTGATCGATCAGCCGGTCGCGATTTTGCGTATAGGTGCTGTGATCCCACGCCAAGTCTTCCATGCCCAGTCCGACGAACCAGCGGAACAGCATGTTGTAACCCAATTGCTCGCACAACAGCCGTTCGCTCCGAATTCCATACAAGGCTTGCAGCACCAATCCACGCAGCAGCCATTCCGGGGGCACCGAGTACCGACCACGCTCTTCGTACATCGACTCAAACAGCCGGTCCATGTCGCGCAGCGCTGGATTGAGAATCTCTCGAATCGCGATCAGCGGATGCTCCGCCGGCACGTAATCCGAGGTCTGCTTCACAACGAACAAGCCTTCCTGGGTTACGTCGGCTCCACGCATCGCGCTCATCCCCTTCGATCTATACGACGCATTACTCAACGTACTCCCCCCGGTTCCGTAAACAGGATCAGGGGATAAATTCAACAAACTGTTAATCATCCTGTGGAACCGAGCCGACGCCGTTCAACGTTTTGTGCGCCTATCCTAATCAAAAGGAACGCCTGGATTGGAGTTGGAGCGTCAGTTATGTCAGGAGTAACCATTGGCGAAAATGCGATTGTCGCTGCGAACGCCGTCGTCACGAGAGATGTGGCAGCCAACGTGATTGTTGGAGGCATACCTGCGAAGGTGATCAAGACCTTCGACGAACAATAGACGCCTCTATGGGATTTAGTAGCCAAACAATTTATTCAAGCCCGACCCCGCATCACGTCGCGGCTTAATTCAGGCGTTCAGCGGCAGACGGCGGTGCCTCGATTGCCTCGATCCAGTGCCCACTTTCATCCTGCCGGGCGCGCCGAGCCAAGAACTGAGCCACCGGTTCATTGCACTGGTGTGGGTCGATAGCGCCAGTTCGATCTCTTAAGGAAACTCCGCGAAACCATCGCCCGGCGAGCTTCGCGTATGCGGCAAGTTTGTCAGGATCCTTCACGGCGCGATAAGCGCTGACCCAACAAGCCTTTGGCATGGTGTTTCCTTTTCTCGTTGCAGGTCACGTCGGAAGGATATTTCAATCACGACAACTTGGGTATCCGGGTTTAGTCGTGCCCGTCAACGGTCGGCGTTTGGAGGCAAATGACTGTCGGTAAAATATGCACGAGTGACCGCTTTGTATGGAACGCTTGATGGGCTGCTGTTGGCCGGGAGTTGCCTGTCATTGCCGCGCTGAACTCAACGGCTGCTTCCGGCAACAGCGGATTTCGAGTTCGACCCTGAGCTGCCAGCGGTGCTTTCGACAAGCGGATCCTCCTGGACTTCAATGTAAGACCGGCTCCGGCTGTTCGCGGTCGGCGTGGAAACTTCCGGTGAGCGGCCGTTCGGACCAGCTTAGCGATGTGGCGGTGGATGCGCGGCGGCGGCACCAGAGCGGCGATTCGGTCGATCAACTCCACCGGCTCAGGAGGAGCGGGCGTTGTTGCAGCCCAAACCGGGCTTGGTGCCGTCATAGAGCAAGTGTTCGGGATCGAGTTCGCGTAGCCGGTCTAGGGCGAATGGTGGCCAGGCGCAGCAGCGCAGCGGGCACTCGCGTTAGGCGCGGTCAGCGGCCTCGATCCGCACTGACGCATCGATGGACAAACCACCGCCGTGCTCCCATCGCCCGCGCATAATAGTCGGCAGCAAGCCGCGGCGCAGGCGCTCCCGTACCGCCGCGACGGCGTTGACATCGAGCCGGGCGGGCGGCATGGAAGATGACCTCGTTCGCCGGATCGGACGCTAACACGCTGTCAATGACCCAGTGGAAGAGATAGATTGACAGTGGGTCGAGTGCGGCACTGAATTTCCCTGTCGCGGCCCCTGCCGGCAACCACAACTTGCAAGACTGGGAAAAAGGAAGACACGCGCGATGTTCGATGTTTTCGTGAGTTACCGTCATGCCGACGCGGGCGAGGTCCGCGTCGTAGCGCAAGCGCTGCGCGATGCCGGCCTGCAGGTCTGGCTCGACGAAAGCAATATCGAGGATTTCGCCAGCATCCAGCGCGGTATCGAAGAGGGTCTCGGTAAGTCGAAGGCGCTGCTCGCCTGGTACTCGTCCCGCTATCCCGATTCGCTGGCGTGTCAATGGGAACTGACCCGCGCCTTCACCGCTGGTCAACGGGAAGGCGACCCACGTCAGCGCGTTTTGCTGATCAATCCGGAGGCCAGCAACAGCCACATCCATCCTATCGAATTGCGCGATGCTCTTTATCGCTGCCCGCCGCGTGACGCCGCGGCGTTGCAGGCCTTGGCCCAAGCGGTTGCGAACCGTGCAGCCAAGCTCACGGGCATCTTCAGCGATATTCAGGAGCGGGCGAAGCCAGGCTGGTATGGCGCAGCCGCGGGTGACGGTTCGAACCGCTTTTTCGGACGGCTGGCGGAATTGTGGGCGATGCATTCCGGTCTCTGGAGCGCGGACGTGCCCATCATCACCAACGGCGAAGCGCGACCGCTGGTGCGCCTGGTCGGCATGGGCGGCTCGGGTAAGTCGCTCACGGCCGAGATTTACGGCATTCGTTTCGGCGCGGCATATCCCGGTGGCATTTTCTGGCTGCGAGCCTTTGGCCACGATACTGAACATGAGATGACGGCGGGGGAGCGGACGACGCTGCGCGACGGCCAACTGCTCGACTTTGCTCAGGCGAGAGGCGTGCAGACCATGGATTTGAGCGGCGCGCAAATTCGCAATGCGTTAGGCAGCGCTCTGCGCGGCGATACACCCTATCTGTGGATAGTGGACGACCTGCCCTCGGGGCTTTCCTGGCAGGATGCCCAGCCCTGGTTTGCGCCGAGCGCCAACGGCCGAACGCTGATCACCACGCGCAGCGAGGCGTTCGACTGGGCCGGTAGCCGGGTAACGATAGAAGATCTGGACGAAACGTCGGCGCTCAAGTTGTTGACACACGCGCGTCAGCCTGATTCCAATGAGGAACGCGAAGCGGCCAGCCAGCTCGTCAGCGATCTTGGCCACCACGCACTGGCTTTGGAACTAGCGGCAGTGGCGGTGCGCACGCGTGGGTTCGTCGAATTTCGCGCGAGTCTGAACACGCCTTCGCGCGACGCGTTGGATTTTGCCGCCAGCTTGATGCAGGCTCGCGGGCAGGGACTGCCGCATCGCGAGAAGGCCAATCTCAATCTTTCGCAGACGCTGCTCCAGAGCATCGACTCGCTTCCCGAAACCTCGAAAGACTTTCTCCGTCTGGCGGCGCAACTCGCCCCGGTGCGAATTGCCAGCGACTTGGTGGCGCGCACTCTGGTTAACGCCGATGGGTTCGCCAATGCCGAGGCGCGAGATCGCGCGGATGTGGCGATGGCTGCCGTGGCCGCGCAGTCGCTCGCCCGTGAGCAGGAACGCGGCAACCTGCTGGTGCACACGCTGGTATCGCGCACCATGCGCTTTCGCGATGCCGACAGCGAACGCCGCGCCGCGTTGCATCTGGCCGTACTCCCTGCGCTGGAGGCCACCCTGGGCCACGATATATTCGACGTCCGATTGCACGCCAGACTAAGCGACCCTGTTGCGCACTCGCGTGTCGCCTTGGCTGCCACTCTTTCTGATGCATCGCATGCCAAAGTCGCGGATGCGCGACTGCTTGATGCGCTCTACATCTACGACTCCTGCCACGGCAATTATCAGAGTGCGCGGCGCATCGCCGCTTGCCTCGTCGAGTACAGTCGCGCGCAACTGGGCCCGGAACACGCGCACACGCTGATTTTCATGACCTATCTCGGACGGACGCTCGGCCTCATGGGCGATTTGCCCGAAGCATTAGCCACTCATGAACAGGTTTTTGAGGTCAGCTGCCGCACTCTGGGCGAGAACGATCCACGAACCTTGACCGCTTTAAGCGACATAGCGCTGACCTTGTTCAAGCAGGGCGACCTTTTGCGCGCCCGCTCGCTGCAAGAACAGGTGCTTGAACAGCGCGTGCGCGTGCTCGGCGAGGACGATGTCGACACGCTGACTGCGATGAACAATCTGGCCTTGACACTTGCCACCCAAGGGCACTTTGGAGCCGCGCGGCCGTTGCAGGAGAGGGTCTTGGAAGGGCGCCGCAAAGTGCTCGGACCGCAGCATTTGGAGACTCTCGCGGCGCTGGGCAATCTCGCCGTTACGATCCGCGCCGCTGGAGACGCGTCAGGGGCGCGAATCATCGAAGAGGATCTGGTGAAATCTCGCACCAGTTCTGTCGACGAAGACGATCCGGACAAGCTGACGGCGATGAATAACCTTGCCGCTTCGCTGTATGCCGAAGGCGACACCGCGAAAGCCCGCGAACTGATGGAACGGGTGCTGATGCTGCGCCGGGACAAATTGGGCGAGGCGCATCCGGACACATTGGCGACCATGAACAACGTTGCTTCGATCATTATGGCCCAGGGCGACCATGGGGCCGCGCAAGTGCTGCTGGAACGCTCGCTCGCGCTTTGCCGTAAAGCACTTGGGCCGAACCATCCCCATACATTCATGGCGGCGTATCACCTGGTAATCGCCCTCACAAGAGCCGGTGATTCTTCTGGCCGCGTACGCGAGATCATCGCCAACGACCTCTCCTTGCTGATTGACCAGGAACCCGATTCTTTGCCCTCCGAACTGAAAGAAATCCGCATCCGATTGCTGCCGATCATTGCCTCGGCGAACGCCAAGCAGCAGCCAGCGAAAGCGTGGTGGCAGGGGATCTTCTGAAGAAGAGATAGTCATGGCTACCAGGCGATGCGCTGGTCGAACTCGTAGCCGGGGTGGGCGGGAGTTCCCGATCCGGGGTCGACTCCGTGCTCGACACCGGCCGTCTCCCACGGTGGTAGACCGACCGCGGGCGGAGGCAATCCTTACCCTCCCTTGTAGGTATCCAATCTGAGAAGGTTGAGGCGCCTCGTTGCCGCAACTCGAACGGCGGCTTCGATCGGATTCTATGGCCGGTTTGGAGAACTGTGGCCGACGGCTTCGGCTTGATAGCCCCGGATGAATGACCGCTATTGCCACCTAGGTGTACTTCCGCTTTTGGCCGTGAGCCGCGGTTCGCGATGTGCGCCTAAAGCGGCCGCTGGGCGAATCAAGCTCGCGCTGGGAATGGCAGCTTACAAGCGAAGTCGCGAACTCACAGTATCGGCCAGCTGCAGACATCGACCGTCGTGCAAGACGGCGCTTCCGAGCGGCAGCTTAAGATGCCCATAGCGGCTATTCGCCGCGGTGTGCCGCCGACAAACACATCATCGCCTTCATCACCGAGGCGCCGGCCGTGCGCCAGACCCTCGCGCACTTGGGCGAACCGGATCTCACCCCGCGCCTGGCGCCGGCTCGCGGGCCACCGCTGTGGAGATGCCGGATGTCGGGCAGCACGGCTTCGACTCCCAGGCGAGCCAGCACCGGATTACGAATTTCGATCAGCGCATCGCGTGGTAAGGACAGCTTGACGAGGATCCGCTCTCGCTGCCGCCGGGGACCGCCCGTGCCTGGGGCGCTCGGGCCGAACTTCTGCAGCCGGTCGTGTGACCTCAGCAGGGCCTGGATGGGGTGATTAGCTGCCACTTCTCAGAGGCGTTTCAACACGAAATCCCGCATTGACCACGGCTGACGGCGAAGAGACAATCCCGGAAGTGCCGTTGGAATTCGTATCCTCCTTTATCCTCTGCATTGATCCCGGATCCACGCTTGGCTCCTGGCGGTTCCCGGCTGCGCCGTAGGTTGGGACATCGCAAGGGCGTAGGTCCGGGATACCGTTACGTGCGCCGGTACCGGCCGGCTCGGGTCGGCGGAAGCATGTCAGGTTGATCAGCCACGAAAACAGGGAGACCCTCATGCTCTCGGACAAGTCGGCTCAGGTCATTCGGGACACGCTGCCCGCGGTCGGGGCGGCGATCGGCGAGATCACGCCGTTGTTCTACGAGAAGATGTTCACCGCTCATCCAGAGCTGATCCGGGACCTGTTCAACCGGGGAAACCAGGCACAAGGTGACCAGCCGCTCGCGTTGGCCGGGTCCATCGCGGCATACGCGACGATGCTGGTCTCGGACAACGCTCACCCGACCGAGCAGCTGCTGGCCCGGATTGCTCACAAGCACGCATCGCTAGGCGTCACCAGGGAGCAGTATGCGATCGTCCACGAGCACCTGTTCGCCGCCATCGTGCAGGTGCTGGGTGAGGCAGTCACTCCCGAGGTTGCCGCGGCGTGGGATGAGCTGTACTGGCACATGGCTGACGACCTCATCCGCATCGAGCAGGGTCTGTACTCCGACGCCGGCGTCGGGCCGGGTGAGGTGTGGCGCCAGATCGTGATTGCGGGTCGGCAGCAGGAGTCGCCTGACACCGTCGCCTTCAGCCTGGCAGCCGTCGACGGCTCCGTCCTTCCAGCCGCGAAGCCGGGGCAGTACATCTCGGTGGCCGTCTCCTTGCCTGACGGCGCACACCAGATCCGCCAGTACAGCCTGACGCGGGGCCGCGCGGACGGCTGGGCGATCAGCGTGAAAGCGGTGCCGGCTACCGTCGCCGAGGACGGCAGCGAGATCCCCGAAGGGGAAGTATCGAACTTCCTGCACCGCAACGTGTTCGAGGGCGACGAGCTGCGCGTGTCGTTGCCCTTCGGCGACCTAGTCCTCGACGAGGGTGATGACCCGCTGTTGCTGGTATCGGCCGGTATCGGGTGCACCCCGATCATCGGTATGCTGCACTACCTAACGCACACCAGGACGGACCGGCCGGTGACGGTACTGCACGCAGACCGATCGCCGGCCCGGCAGGCGCACCGTCGCGAGCTGGCCGAGCTGGTTGCCGCCCTGCCGGGAGCCGCACTGCGCCATTGGTATGAGGACCTCGGTGTGCGGACGGCCACCGACGACACGATGCCGGGTCGGCTCCAGCTGGAGAAGGTCGAAGTGCTGCCCGACACCCAGGCGTACCTGTGCGGCCCGCTGCCGTTCATGGACCTGGTTCGCTCGGAGCTGCTGGAGCGAGGGCTTCCCGAAGCCAACATCCACTACGAGGTCTTCGGACCGGACAAATGGCTCGCCGGCCTCTGACCGTCGATCCGATGTGCTTCGCCCCAAGTAGGTCCCTCGAGCCCCGCACCCTAACATCACTGCTGCAGGAGAGATCAAAGGGCAAGAAGTAGCTGGCAACGTTCTTGGTGGCCTTGAGTTGCCTGGGAATCCTTACAGCAGAGGAGAAGCCCTCGGGCACGGTGCAGGACTTCGTGCGTCTACGGCTTAGCGCGCGCGGGCGAAGCCAGCGGCGGCTTAAGGTCGAAAGTGACGATTCGGTTTTCCAGAATGCGGTCATTGCCAGATAGATGACGCCCCCAAGAATCGAATGGCGGCAATGACCGAAAGTGCTGCCTGATGGCAGATTTTCATGAGGGACTCCTTTGCAATCAGTAAGCAGCCAAAGGGGATTGCCAGTGTCATCAGGCTGCTGTGGGTCGGAAGTGAACGTTCGTCGTGTTCGAAAGCGGACGCTCAGATGGTCCAACGTGGCTCACCCGCTAAGACAGTTGCAACGACTGCCTTGGCCGAAGAGCAGCCGCCGCGGCAAGCGCGCTGGCCGTCTCCGAAGGGTCGAACGCGTTCTTTACGCAGACGGCGGTCGGAATCTCGGCTCTGACCACAAGGTCATCGTTAGGAGGCTCGCATCATGGCTGAGTGCATTGCAACCCTACTCCACCAACGGCAAGAACGGCATCATTGCTGACGCAACAGCAAACCAGTCTTGCCGCGCCTAGGCTGATCCCGAAAAGCCGGTCCCCTTGCCGAGGGGCACGGCGTTACGAATAATGGGGAATTTCTCGGAAGTGTTAGAGGCGGACTGACCGACTCGCCGCGCCCAGGAGATCTCCTAATGTCGGTTCTTGGTCTGACCCTGGCGCGGCTCTCTTCTCCCTGTAGGATCGTTCTGAGGAGGGCACGTGACAGGGCATAAGCGAATGATCCAACGGTCGGAGTTGGCGCTGGACCTTTGGGGCGTTGATCTTCCAGATCAGGTAATCGACGGTCTGATCCTGAGCAAGATTGCATTGAACCCGGAGGACCTCGGCCCGGAGGACCTCGGTCGCATCAAGCAATTTCGAGATCGTTTCAGACGAATCGCGCGCGATTACATTCGAAACCACGCAAATAAATTCGCGGCCCCGCTCTACCTTGTCGAACGAGGACTCAAGAAAATCGAATCGGACCCAAAAAATTGGCTAGAGAAACTGAAGTCCCCGAACGAGATCGATCAGTTGTCGGCACAGGTCGCGCACGAACTAGAAACGGCAGC
Organism: uncultured beta proteobacterium; assembly: GCA_963747225.1. Classification (GTDB taxonomy): domain Bacteria; phylum Pseudomonadota; class Gammaproteobacteria; order Burkholderiales; family JAEUMW01; genus JAEUMW01. The sequence continues at coordinate 17,654 of CAVVES010000023.1, forward strand.
GATCAAGGACGGCAGCTCTCTGGCGGCCTTGGCGATCCTGCGTAGCCGCTCGGGCGACTCTATCGAGGCGAGATCGGTAACTCAAGAAGCCCTGACCCATCGCCAGTGAGAGTCCCCGCGTTTCGAGCGGCGCGTGGAGTGATTTCGCCTTAAACGGCACAAAAATCACCAAGTCTGAGTTTCACGAAGTCCGTTCGTACTGTACGGGCATTTACAAAAGTGAGACAAGATATGGACACATCTAGTAACTCGGGGGACGCGACTCAACGCCTGAAGCTGATTTCGCCAGCAGAGGTCGAGCAGGAATTCGGCATTCTTCAGCAGACACAGGCTGTTTGGCGATGCGCGAACCGATACGGCTGGCGGGACATCACGGTCAAGCTGGGGCGCAAGGTTGCCTACCTTCGTCGTGATATAGAAGCCTGGATTGAATCGCGTCGTGGTCTTCACGGTGGAGATGCGCGATGAATCCCGTCAGCCAGAACACTTACCGGAAGTGTGACATCCGGCCCTTCGTTCCCTCTGCCCGCGCTGTGTGTGCACGCGCAATCGGCACGGACGCGGACACGTTTGACGGAGCACAGCGCGCCCGCTTTCTTCTCCAACGATCCGAGGACATGGTCCGCAAGAGCGAGGGAGAAGGTCCCCAGGAGCCGGCCGCGCCCGCGGAAACGGGCACACAAACAGGCGACGGAGGGGAGGAGAAGAAGGAGAGTCAGTCTTCGGCGATCGTCGCCTTCGTGCTGGAGCGCACTGAACTCTTTCATGACGCGAACGGCGATGTCTACGCCTCCGACAACACCACGGGAGAGACGCGCAGGATCGACTCGCGCCAGTTCCGGGACTGGTTGATGTCGAGCTTCTACACCGAAACGGGGAAGGCGTCCCGCGATCAGTCCTTCCGGGAAGCGCTGTCCACCCTGTCCGGGCTGGGGCGGTTCCAAGGGGAGTGCAAGCCGGTGTTCGCGCGCGTAGCGGAGCACGATGGGAGCTACTTCCTCGATCTGGCAGAACCCGGCAGAAGTCGCGCCATCAGGATTGAGGCGGGACGGTGGAAGATGGTGAAGAACCCTCCCGTGAGATTCCTTCGGGCCGAGACGATGCGGCCACTGCCAGAGCCTGAACGCGGCGGCAGTCTGGATGCACTGTGGTCCGTGGCGAACGTGCCGGTAGATGCACGCCTGCTCGTGCTGGCGTGGCTCGGTGAGTGTCTTCGACCCGACACGCCGTTCCCGGTGCTGGAGTTTATCGGTGAGCAGGGCAGCGCGAAATCGACAACCCAGGCTGCGCTTCGGCAACTCGTGGACCCAAATGCCAGCAATCTGCGGGCGGCACCCAAAAGCGTGGAGGACGTGTTCGTGAGTGCTGGCGCAAACTGGCTCGTGTCCTACGAAAACATCTCCCGGCTTTCCCAACCGATGCAGGACGCGCTCTGCACATTAGCCACCGGCGCCGGATTCGCCACCCGGAAGCTCTACTCGAACACCGAGGAGTCGATGATCGTGGTCAAGCGCCCCATCGTGCTCAACGGGATCACGGCGGCCGTTACGTCGCAAGACTTGGTTGATCGCGCCGTATCGGTGGAAACGCCGCTGATCGAGGATCGCAAGGAGACGACGGAGTTGTGGAGTATCTATGACCGCGAGCATGGTCGCATGCTAGGTGCCCTTCTGGATGCGGTAGCGGGGGCACTGATGCGATTGCCGAAGATACGCATCCCGGCGGCGGATCGCCCGCGCCTGATCGAATTTGCGCGGTTCGGAATGGCGATTGCCGAAGCGATTGGCAAGACGGGCGAGGACTTCCTCACCCAGTTCCGCACGAGCCGGGCTGAGAGTATTGCCAGAACCATCGACGCCGATCCTGTGGCGACCGCCATGATCGAGTGGTTCAACGCGCGTGATAAGAGAGAAGCCCTCTTTTCCGCAAAGGACCTCCTCAAACAAATGGAGGAATGCAAGCCTTCGCACACCGATGACTGGCCGAGATCAGCGAGAGGGCTCGGCGATGCACTGCGCCGTGCGGCACCGGCACTTCGACACATGGGGATTGAGTGCCGATGCCTCGGCAAAACGGGTGGGAACGTCAAATGGAGGATCAACGGGGGAAAACAGCGGAGCCAAAGTCCTGCAAGTCCTGAATGTCCTGACCCGGACACCCAGAGCAGGACGTGCAGGACATTCAGGACATCGGAGTCGACATTTTCTTCGCCGCGATTGACGGTAGCGCCTTGAGTTGAGTCGCGCAAGTTCCGCTCCGACCCCCAGCGTACTATGCATGCCGCTCGGGTCATGCTTCGACTGCGCTCGGCGGGGCTTTCTGATCAGTAATGAGGGGGTTTCGGGGCGGTAATTTGCGCGTTGTAGGGTCGGCGTAAAATGGAGCGCGCAGTGCAGCGGGAAGCAGAAGATGACAAAGGGAGCAAAAAGGAAAGTCGGGGGCGAACCTCCGACACTGAACGGCCAGTGGTACGGCCCGTCCGCAGCCACGTCAGAGCACGTTATCGCGAATATTGACCGCGTAGGGCCATCGACCTACAGAGGCACATTGTGCATTCAAAGACCGTTCCCGATCCCGTGGTTTGTTGGCAGTTTTCGCCTTAAAGCTGCGGGATGCACGTTTAGCTTCGAGGTGCGCGAGCCCGCTGCCGTGCAGCCGACCAGTGGACTACACGAACCGTGGGACACGATGAAGCAGTACTATCCTGGCGGCACGGCGTTTCCCAAGGTAGTCAGTGTTACGGGCTCATGGGACGCCGCAGTGCTCTCGCTATCGTGGGCTACTGACACCGGCGACGCGGGCAAGTGCTGGCTACCACGCTCCCGCGGTAATATGCCTTCTGAGTTAAAGGCGCTCAATAAGAACTGGAGCGCATTCAAGAAGCACGTAGGAAGTTTGGAAGGAAAGCGCTATCTCTTTCGAGGGCAAAGTGCACCGTGGCGGCTGCGCACGTCCTTTCACCGTACAGGGCGCGCAGACTTCACAAGATTTCTGGAAGAGGATGTGATGCTTCTGTATCAGCAAGTATGCGCTCGCACGAAGCACATCTTTAATATTGACAATGCGAGGGAGACTGGCGCGCTATACGGCTTGGTGCAGCATCACGGGTATCCAACGCCACTTCCTAGACTGGACGTACTCTCCCTATGTTGCGGCCTTCTTCGCGTATCGGGGGGTTCCGAAGGGAAGCACATCTAGGAAGAGGGTGAGAATCCTGCTGTTTGACTATGAACGGTGGCACGCCGCTTGGGCGCGAAGCTGGGCTCTGCTGACACACCGCATGCATCTAACGGTGATGGATCTTCTGGCAATTGAGAATGAAAGAATGATCCCGCAACAGGCTGCGTCAACGCTCACAAATATTGAAGACGTAGAGTCGTTCATCGTGGACTTGGGTGCGCGGTACCACGAAAGAAAAGCTTACCTCTACGCGATAGATATGCCTGCTAACGAGCGCGACAAAGTAATGCACGAACTCAGGTATATGGGGATCACAGCGGCGTCCATGTTTCCCGGACTGGATGGAATGTGTGAAGAACTCAGGGAGAGAAATTTCTAGAGGGGTGAAGCGGAGAGGAGAATCGGAGTCATGGAGTTTCGACTCCGATTCCAAAAGCGTAATGGGCGCGTCGTATACCGCGCGACGTGGTGCTGATGCTCGTGAGCTTGCTGGTCGGCTCCGCGATCTCTCATTTCTACTATGAGCGTTCTCTGAGTGACCTGAAGGCGGATGCGGCTGAGCACCGGACGAACAAAGGGTTGCTACTGCGCGCCCTCGCGGAGATCGGTAGCATCGAATACAGGCGTGATGGGCAAGGGGAAGATTGCTGGTATCGCCATCCGGTTGCATGGACAAGCGGCAGGAAGTGCATACGCCTCGGGCAGTCTCAGCGTTGCTCCCTCGGCTGAGGCTGGCAAGTAGCCGGCTTGGCTCACCAAGCGTTCCAGTCGAGCAGGAACCTAGGTACAGTTCTCAATCCCTGAGCAAAGCCTGAGATGATGAAGCTCGCCCAAGTTAATGCCTGCTTCAAGCGCTTTGTTGTTTGACGAAAGTTCGCGTCGGCTCAAGCACTTGCAAGGCAATAATTCACGCAATCGTCGCAAACGGTTCACTCGACATTCCAGCTAACTCGGTTACTCAAGCGCCTGACAGAAATCGGGATTGAGGTTCTACAGACGCACCTTACCGAGCCGCTATCACGGCCCGTTTCTCTCTAGCCGGCGCGCTGTTTCAGGGTGCGCATGTAGGCGCGGATGCGGGCGGCGTTGACGCCGAAGTCGCTGCGGCCCTGGCGGCTGAGCGAGCGCATGTCGATCCGGCTACCCGTGCCGTGGGCGGCTACGCGGATGACGATGTCGTCGGTGAAGCCGAACCATCGGCTCGTCTGGCTGGCCTCGATGCGCCCCGTGGCAGGATCGGAGGCGACGATGATCCAGCCGGGCATCGACCTCGCAACGTCGAGCGCCTGATCGAAGGCCGTTACGGGGGCGGAGGTCAATTCGAGTGGTGCCAGATCGGGATAGGCGGTCTTCTGCTGCTTCGCGAGCTCGGGCCCTTCGTAGGCTGCGGACGCAGCCTTCTCGGCGGCGCGCGCCGGAAGGACGGCTGCAAACTCGGGCGGGTTCGCGGTGTCGGTGGTGATGTCGTGGATGCGCGGCACCGTGCTGCGCGTCTTATTGTATTGCCAGGGCACATAAACGAGGACGGCGCCCAGGAGGAGCCCGATGGCCGCCATGGCGACACCGCGGGCCCCCAGCTCCGACCAGCCGAGCAGAAACGCGAGCAGCGAGATGACCGCTGCCACGCCGGCGATGACGCCAGAGGACCCCATCAGCCACGTGAAGGCAAAGCGGAAATGCCACCAACCCGCGCGCCAACCGACCGGCGCAATCGCCAGCAACAGCAGGGCGAGGACGGCGAGGCCGAAGCCCAGAAGCGCACCAGCGTGTGACCACCTCATTGGCAGCGGCTCTTTTTCACCGGCCAATTATCCTACAGTGCCATTCCTGAACAACCCCCATCCTGCCCCCTCTGCGATCTGGTGTCTGACAGAGGGATCCGTCACGGCGAAGAGGCTGACTCGGACGCGCATGGATAGAGGACATGTGTTGGGATATACAAGTCCTTGCCTCTCCCGGTTGTAAACACGCTGTCCCTTCCCTACGCCCTGAAGATCGCTCCGAGAACTGTTACGATTGGCAGGCAATATTGAATGGGCGCAGTTCGTTATGAAGAAGAGCGCAGCCAAGAGGAAGGCGCATCTGTCGGACTCCGGAACAACAGGCCGAACGCGGATTCCGTCCTATGATGTCGAGAACGTCTCGGGCGCCGTCGCCGCGCCCCTGCCAGATAAGCTGCTGCAGCAACTCGCCAGGCTATCGAAGGAATTGCCTGCTGCAGGCGATTGTACGAGATCAAGCTGGATGGCTATCGCATCCTGACGCGCATCGATGCGGGCAAGATGCATCTCTTCACCCGCAACGGCAACGACTGGACGCAGCGAATGGCTCCCCTCGCTCAGGATCTTGGGGCGCTCGCGGTCCGTTCAGCTTGGCTCAACGGAGAGGTAGTTGTGATGAACCCCCAGGGCGTGCTCGACTTTAATGCCTTGCAGAATGCGTTTGATACAGCGCGCGCAGAGTCGATCGTATATTTCGCGTTTGACCTTCCCTATTTCGAGGGCTATGACCTGCGCCGCGCCCCGTTGTACGCACGTAAGAGGCTGCTTAGGGAATTGGTGGCGGCAAAGGGGACCGGGCGGGTTCGGTACAGCGAAGATTTCTTGGGGGATGCAGCAACGGTCTTGAAAGGGGCGTGCGCGATGAAGCTGGAGGGGATCATCGTCAAATGCAGTGACTCGCCCTACGTCTCGGCGCGAACTGATACGTGGCTCAAACTCAAGTGCTCACGCCGCCTGGAGTTCGTGATCGTCGGCTTCCGCGATCGCGCTAACGCGACGGCACAGGTTGGAAGTCTCCTCCTTGGCTACCATGACGACGAAGGCAACTTGACCTATGCTGGCGCCGTGGGCACCGGGTGGAATGCAGCGACGGCAGCGGCTCTTCGACAAAGACTGGCGCAGATCGAGGTATCCGTGCCCACGGTCGACCCGCGAACCGTCAAGCCGGGAAGATGGGCGAAGGCACACCGTGGGCCAGAGCATTGGGTGAAGCCTGAGGTCGTGGCAGAGGTCAGCTTCACAGAATGGACGCCTGACGGCCATGTGCGCCATCCGTCCTTTGTGGCACTGAGATCCGACAAGCCCGCGAGTCACATCACCCGCGACGCAGAAGGGAAACGAGATACCCCAGGACCCACCAAAGTAAAGAAACGATCGCGGCGCGACTAGCGAGACCGCGTGACTATGCCTTACTACCCAGCAATGCACCGAACAATCTGGCCCCTCGGATTCCCTGATCTCGCAGGTTGTTGTTGAACACCACATGCACGTGCTCCACCCGTTGCGCCAGGTGCTGCACCGTGGGCAGAAACTCCCGCAGTTCGCTTTCCTGGTACTCGTAGTCGAAGCGCTCTGAGGAAGCGGTCAGCCCCTTCTTCTCCCAAGTCGCGGTGTTGCGCCCGTGCAGCCGGAAGATCGCAAGCTTTGATGTCGTGATCTCCCAGACCGCCGGGATGCTGCTCGTGAAGCCTTGCGGCTCATCCACCACGACATGGGTAAGCCCCTGCTGGGTTTTATGAGTGATCCGTTCTTCCCTCAAAGTAGCCGTTGGTGACAAAGTGCTCCGTCGCCGCGTGCAGATCGCCGTGAAAGGCCGCCTGCAGGTCGGCATAGTTCGCGAGGTACTGGGCCGGGTCGAAGCGATCCGGTTCACGTCCTTCGAAAACGCCCTGTGTAGCGAAATGCTGAAAGCCGATCGCCGCATGGTCGCCAATGGCAACGATGAGATCGCCATAGGAGGCGATGTACTCGAGCCCGTCGACCGATGCTAGGTGCACGTTTGCATTCGGGTCGCGCCCCTCGATCGCGCCTGCAATCAGATAATGCTGTAACGGGTCCACGCCAGCCGCGGCCACGTCCGGATTCTGGTTAAGATAGTTGACGGGATCGAACCTGTTGTAAAAGCCTGGGCCGGTGAAGCTGGAAAGCTCGATCCGCGTGAGCGTATCCACACCATCTGGTCCTGAGACCGTGATCTGGTCCTCATTGATGGCCGGATTGAGCTGTTTGTGGAACGTGTAACTGGTCACGTCGCCGCTGAAAGCGGCGGTGTCGGTTCCGTCGCCACCGTCGATGGTGTCGTTGCCGCCCAGGCCGGTGAGTACATTGTCCCCACCCTGACCCGTCAGCGTGTTGTCTAATTCATTGCCGGTGCCATTGATGGCCTGCGTGTCGAACTCGAAGCGCTCCGCCAGGACGAGATTCTCGATATTCGGTCCCAACGTGAAAGTAACTTCCGAGCGCACCACGTCGATGCCTTCTGCAGGCGCTTCCTGCACCACGTCCCCGGCGTCGTCGACATAGTAGGTGTCGTTGCCTGTTCCCCCGACCATGAGATCGATGCCGCGGCCGCCGTCGATGCTGTCATTGCCGGCACCGCCGAACAACTGGTCGTTTCCTCCCCCGAACTCGAACGAGAAGTCCCCGTTCATGTCGTCATCGCCGTCTCCGCCGTAAAGCGTGTCATCGCCACCCCACCCTTCGAGTCGGTCGTCGCCGATGCCTCCAAATAGCGTGTCGTTGCCGCCCACATAGGGGTCGTCCCCGTCCCCCAGAACGGAGTCGTTGCCGGCACCGCCATCCAGTGTGTCGTTGCCGCCCAGGCCCACGATGAGGTCGGCCTCGGGCGTGCCGTTCAAGACGTCGTTACCAGATGTGCCAGTGATGTTCGCCATGATGTTCTCCTTGCGGGAGCCTCGGGACTCCCTCTCGTGTTATCGCTTCCGATCCAGCGCGGAACGGGAACGACGTGCGTCCGCACGCCAGCGCGTGATCGGTCCTGCCTTCGAAAAATCCGTGTGTGATGAAATGCACGGTGGCGGTATGCAGGTCACCGGGGAAGGGAACCTGCAGGTCAAAGTAGTTGGCAAGATACTGCGCCGCGACGCGGGAGTCCGTGAGACACGCGCGCCTAACGCTACCGAAGTGCCTGTGGATAGCCGCTCAAAGTAACCCCGACGTAACCCCAACTGTCGAACGGATTGGCGAATCTTGTGGAGAACGGCTTGATTGTTGGCTCCCCGAGTTGGGCTCGAACCAACGACCTGCGGATTAACAGT
>CAVVES010000024.1:0-79865 GCA_963747225.1 uncultured beta proteobacterium
TTTAGCTCATGGCAGTTTGTTCTGGCTTACCTGCCAATTTCATTCTTCGTTTACTTCTGGTTGAATCAGCGACGACTGATCATCGCCGGAAAGGTCTGGCTGGTTGCGGCGAGCCTGTTTTTCTATGCGTACTGGGACGTCAAATACCTGCCCCTCATCTTGGCTTCCATCCTCTTCAATTTTGCCATCGGCACGGGTCTGGCACAGGCGCATCAGATCTCCACTTCTGGTGTGCAAAAGCCTCACCGCGAAATTAAGCGGAAAGTTGTGCTGGCCACCGGCATAGTGATCAATCTGCTCGTTCTCGCGTATTACAAATACACCGACTTCCTGCTCGGCAACATTAACATCGTTTTCGACGCGCACTATGCGCTCCCTCACATCGCCTTGCCGCTTGCCATCAGCTTTTTCACCTTTACCCAAATCGCCTATCTCGTGGATAGCTATCGCGGCGAGACAGCAGATTACGATTTGTTGAACTATTCACTGTTCGTGACATTTTTTCCCCATCTGATCGCCGGGCCGATTGTTCATCACAGCCAGATCATGCCGCAGTTTGCCTCGCGCTGGAGATTGACGAAGCGTAGCGCAAATATCCTGAAGGGCCTGTTCATTTTTGCCATCGGGATCTTCAAGAAGGTTGTCATTGCCGATACCTTCGCTGGCTGGGCGGACGCGGGATTCGATGGCGGACAGCCACTTGGTTTCTTCGCTGCATGGGCGACAGCTCTGTCTTACGCGTTTCAGATCTACTTCGATTTCAGCGGGTACTGCGACATGGCGATCGGCGCCTCACTGCTCTTCAATATCTGGCTACCGATAAATTTCAATTCGCCCTACAAGGCCCTGGACATCCAGGATTTTTGGCGCCGGTGGCACATCACCCTCAGCCGCTTTCTGCGTGACTATCTTTATGTGCCCTTGGGAGGCAATCGGTACTCACCGCACCGCACCTACGTGAACCTTCTTGCCACCTTCGTGCTTGGCGGTCTATGGCATGGCGCAACATGGATGTTCGTGATCTGGGGAGGCATGCACGGTTGCGCCTTGGCAATCCATCGATTCTGGAAGGGCTTTCATCGCCCGATGTCGCCGATCCTGGCATGGCCCATGACCTTTGCTTTCGTGACCTTCGCATGGGTATTCTTCCGTGCCAAGACGCTGGACGATGCAATGCGCGTATTGCAGGGAATGGTGGATATCCGGTCTGCGTTCGGGTCTACAGCTGCCTCGCTTCCCACCTCCGACTTTGCGTGGGGCGGTTGGTTTTCCGATATTTTGCTGGAGTTTTTACCTGCAGGCCTTGTTGGGCACGTGCCAACTTATTTAGCGATCACCGCTGCCTTCGTGATAATTGGTCGCAGAAACTCGATGGAGTTGGTCAGCGGGGTCATGAAGACCAACAAGCTTATTTGCGGTGCAATTCTTTTCTCGGTCGCGATGTACTTCACTCTTGCGACGACGAGTTCCGTATTTCTCTACTTCAATTTTTGAACATTCGTCGTGAGCCGTCGAGTCCTCATTTTTGTTGCTGCAGTTCTGTTGAGCCTGACGGTTGTTCCTGTCGTCAACATTTTATCTGCACCGACTCGTGAAGCGATTAAATGGCGGCAAAGAGGCTTTCTTTATAACATGGATCTCGTATCGAGTTGGGCTGCTAGATTGCTTTATCCACTCGGCATTAGTACAAGCCCCAATCAAGTGATAATCGGTCGCGAGGGCTGGCTCTACCTGGGGGATCAGTATGAACAAACGGTAACTGTCGATCGAAGCCCGCTGACGCTGTCTGAGATAGAACTCGGCAAACAAATTGGTGCTGCAACGGAGGCGTGGGAGGCCTACCTTTCAAACAGAGGCGTAAAGCTCTTTAGAATCATGATTGCGCCGAACAAGAGCACAATATATCCAGAGTATCTGCCTGTGTGGGCGAAACCGACTTCACCGAACGCTACTGATGCCTTGTTCGCTGGAGCGGGCTCGATGCGGTATGTCGACCTCAGAGGCCCTTTGTTGGCCGCCAAGGCGGATCAGCGAGAAGCCTTGTATTACAAAACAGACACGCATTGGAATTTCTTGGGTGCTGGAATTGCATTTCGAGCCTTTGCTCAACAGGTTGGCGATGTGCCGGACCTTCGATGGCCAGCAGATCGCGCGTATGAACTCAGCCGCGTCTTTCCGCGCACCGGTGGCGATTTGGCAGACCTTCTCCGACTCTCGGCGAGTTTCGCTGATTCCGTGCCGATGATTCATGCTCTAGATCTGTCCGTAGAGACCTATCAATTTGATTTCGACACGAAGGAAGTCATACACAAAGGTGGCAACCCGCCCGTGGAGACACCCACTAAACCAATTCTGGTAAAGTCCATCGGCGCCCTCAATAGCAAGAGGGTACTTTGGTTACGGGATTCATTCGGTACAGCGAATGTCGCCCTTGATGGCAGTAACGTTCAGTGAAGTGCTTCAATTCGACTGGCGTGAGGCAATCAAACCGGGCGGGCGCTTTGTCCAGCTGATCGACGAATGGAAACCGGATTACGTCTTTTTCACCGTGGTCGAGCGCGAGTCGATGTCACGATGGTTTGCTGCTTACCCTCCCGCTGTGTCTGGTTCCGAGCGGTGATGTAGGTTGAAAGGGCGACGTTCCCGCATATCTGCGGACACGACCCCTCACTTCGCCAAGGCCTGCTGGGGTCGGAGATCCTGATCCGGGCGGAACCGGCACTGGATGCAACGAGCGTAGTGTGCTAGGGTCACGTCTGGGGCGCTGGGTCCGCCTAATGGACTACCCACTGACCAGATCGAGCCAGCATTGGGGTTGCAGCCTGAATGGCTTGCGAGCTGCGTACTTCCCGCGGCAGCCCGTTCAGCACCCAGCAGAGCCCGCGTGCCCGGATGTGTGCCGCGAAGTGAATTGTTCGCGCAACGTGCTGCTAGAGTCGACTTCCTGGAGCCTGATGGTCGCCCGCTTCGTAAACTTGTCACTGCTGCCCGCATCATCCGCCAACGCCCATATCAGTTCTGGCCACTGGTTCGGCGAAATCTCTTCCTGTCAAAGGCGGAGCCGGAGCGGGCCGACCGTTACGCAAAGTGGATCGCGTGCCACGAGCGCTCTGGCGAGCGCACCGCTTTTGCGTCTGCAAGCGGCGGTCCCGTTATCTCGGTTCTGGTGATCGCGACGCGTTCGCGCGCGTCGATGGTGTCGGCAACCCTTCGAAGTCTCGAGGAGCAAAGCCTGACGGCATGGCAGCTTGTCCTGGGTCGCTTGGATCTTTCCGAGGTTGAGACGGCCGCCCTCGTTCCGGATGGTCGCCGTGACGGCAGAATCGTCCTTGCGCCCAAAGGTGGCGCGACACTGGGTGCGGCGCTGCGCAGAGCGGCCGACGCGGCCACGGGCGATTTCGTGATGGTGCTCGATCCCGGCGACACTTTGCCGCAGCATGCGATCGCGACCATCGCCGCGCGTCTGCACGGCGATTCCAGCATCGACATTCTGTACGCCGACGAGGACGTGCTAGACGACGGTGTCAGGACGTCGCCTCAGTTCAAGCCCGAATGGTCCCCGGAATTACTCACGGCCTACAATTATTTCGGTCGACCGACCGTCATTCGTCGTCGCATCCTGCACGACGTGGATCGTTTGCATCGGATCTCGGTGAGGCGGCGGAATGGGATCTGCACCTGCGGGCGACGCGTGCGTTCGGCCACCTCGTATCTACACCGCGCATTCGACGCCACGCTGAAGTTCTCTGTCATCGCAACCCGGTTTCGGGAAACGGCCGTCCAGGGCCCAAGGATCCGGCTTCGGGTAGTTTTCGCGAGGCGCTGGTGCGCCATTGGCGACGCGAGGGGATTGACGCGAAGGTGACGACACAAGCCGATGGCACGCAGCACGCCGTTTGGACGATTGCAGAACCCCCGTTGGTCTCAGTCATCATCCCGAACAAGAACCGCGCAGATCTGCTGTCGGTGTGCCTCGACGGATTGGTTAACAAAACCGTGTATCCGAGGATGGAGATCATCGTCGTCGACAATGGATCGACCGATGCGGACACGTTGGCGCTTTATCAGGACAGCAGGAAGAAGGGTGTGCGCATCCTTCCATTCAACGAGCCGTTCAACTACTCGCGCGCCTGCAATATTGGTGCGTCCGCGGCGAAGGGAAGCCTCTTCCTGTTCCTCAACAACGACATCGAAGTGGTCTCGGCCAGCTGGCTGACTGAACTCGTCCGCTTCGCTTTGCGGCCCGGCGTCGGCGTCGTGGGCACCAAGCTGGTCTATTCGAATGGCGCTCTCCAGCATGCAGGCGTCGTGGTCGGGTTGGATTTTTGCGGGCTCGTCTTTACGAACGCACCGGAGCACGAATGGGGCGTTTTCGGGTCCCCGAGCGTGACGCGGAACTGGATGGGTCTGATGGGCGCGTGTCAGATGGTTCGCCGCGCCGCGTTCGAGCGGATCGGGGGGTTCGACGAAGGTTTCACGATCGCGGCCTCGGACGTGCTGCTTTGCGTGAACGCTTGGCGAGCAGGCTATCGTACGGTCTACGCCCCGCATGGGAAATTGATCCATCACGAGGGGATGACACGCGGCCACACCAACCCGGAACGGGACCTGACCAGGGCGGCGGCAGCCATCCGCGCGCTCGGCATCGACGTGGACCCGTACTATCATCCCGGATTGAGCGGCACGACACCGATCCCCACGCTGCGCCTCGGAACCGATCCTTCGGTGGCTGGAAATCTGAAGCTCGAGATCCAGCGACGCGCGGGGCCGACGATCGATCGGGTAACTCCGGACCTTTGCGACGACGCCGCGATGGCTGTCGCCACCGGATTGGCACGCGACCTGATCCTGTGGGATCCCGAACCGCCGGAGTCCCTTCCGGATGCTCGGTCGGCCGCTCGGTTCATGATCGAGCTCCTGCGGCGCCGACCCGACGTCGCGAAGCGTTTTCCCACCGCGTTGTCCGAAGGCGCGGATGGTGGTTTTGCGCGCTGGCTGAAAGACGAGGCGCTAACCCGTTTTGGCTATTCGCCCGATGCGGCGCGTAGCATCGATGCTGCGTTCCATGCAGATCTTTCGAGCGAGGCTCGCCACGCTGCCTCTGCCACCGCCGACCGCGAAGTGGGGAAACCCTTCCTGTTCCTGCCGGTCGGCCGCCGCGTCCTGGCGACGGTGCTGTTCGAGGCCGTGGCCCGCGGCGAGGTCAGCAAGGAAGGTGCATGGTGGTTCCTGCTCCAAACCCGCGAAGCGGCATCCGGTTCGAAGCGCTGGATCACCTGACAAAACCGATCTGGAACTGGCCTCCGGATAGCAGGACAGATCGAGCGTGATGCTCGCGCTGCCGATCGATCGCACCACGTCGGTCTCAGAACTGGAGGATTGCCTCGCCGAGATCGCCGAGGAGCTGCGCACCTTGAATGGCAAGGTGGTGCTCCTGCACAAGTCCGCCGCCGGCGATTCGATTGACCAGAAGCTCGCGTCGAAGCTGTTCGAGATCAATCAGATCCTTCCCGTCGATCTGATTGCGATCGGATCCGATTGCGGCATCGTGGCGGCGTGCAACGAAGCCCTTCGCCGTGCCCGGGAAGCAAAGACCGGCATCTTCCTGTTGCAGGCAGGGGCGCGCCTGACGGCCGGCAGTCTGAGGGAAATGCGCGACGTGGCCGATACCGATCCCATGATCGGTTTCGTGGGCGCACCGACGAATTCCGGAGCAATCACCGGCGCTCCGTTGCGGCAAGCGCAAACCTCCAGCGCCGCGGTCGAGGCACGTCGCGCTTACGATCACATCCATCCTTATCTTCCGCGGGTTTCCTACGTCGCGGTGGCGTCCGGCCCTTGCCTGTACATCAAGCCGTCGATGCTGTTGGAGTTTGGCGAGTTCGATGCGTCGTACCGCACGCTAAGCGCGGCGCAGGACGAGTTCATGATGCGATGTAACTTGCGTGGATATCGCGCTGTGCTGGCCAATCATGCCTATGTCCATGTCCCGCCGGCTGCGCAAGGTGAAATCCCCGCGCTGGACACGGAGCGTGACTACCAGCGTCTTGCGAAGGCTCATCCGCATTTCCATCGCGCTGTGCTGCGCACGCTCGCCAGCGCCGAGTTCAAGGCGAAGCACATTCTCGCAGGGCTTGCGCCTGACAGCTGCGGAACGTCACCGGATTCTGTTCGAGAGTTCGCAACTCGGATGTTTCTTCAACGGGACTTTTGTCGTGACCAGGAAGCTGCTCGAGAGCTTCGTCGAGCAGTTCTCGGACCGCTATGAGTGCTGGATCTCGTGTCGTGCCGACGCATTCCAATTCCACGGCCTTGATCGCATCAGCGGCCTTCATCACGCAGGCGAAATGGCGCAGGCCGGCGAACATGGCCCTTATCTGGCCACGATCCGACTCGCGCAGCCATTTTCCCTGCCTGACGTCATCCATCTGGCATCGCTGGCGCCGCTGTCGGGTTTCCTCATGCTTGACACGATCGCAATGGATTGCCAGAACCTCGACGTGCACGACCTCCGCATGGTATGGGACCATATGGCGCGTACCGTTTCGATGGTCGGGTACATCAGTCAATTCACCGCCGATCAGGTGAACCGGCGTGTCGCAATACCCGATAGCGTCGTGCAGGCCACCATTCTGTTGTCTACCGACCCTGCTGAATACGTCACGCACACCGAGGAGCCCAAGGGCTCAGACCACCTGCTCCTCGTCGGCAACGAACACACCCACAAGCATCTGCGCGAGACGATCGATCTCTTCCGCAACAGATCCAACCGCCCGCCTCTCGTTGTTCTGGGACTGAAGATCGACGACGAGCCGGGGATCAACAGCTACGCCTCGGGTCGCCTGGATGAGGGCTGCGTAGAAAGGTTGTATCGCAACGCGATCGCGATCGTGTTCCCGACTCACTATGAAGGTTTCGGTATGCCCGTGATGCACGCGTTGGGCTACCGGAAGCCGGTGTTTGCCCGCGCGATTCCGGCCCTTGAGGAGATTCGAAATCGTGCGCCGGGTGGTTCAAACATTCATTTGTTTGCAAGCACTCAGGAGATCGTGGGCGCGGCTTTGGCTGGCGCATCCTGGCAAGACGATGCTGGCCGGAGCGTTGAGGTCCATACCTGGGCAAGCGCGGCCGGACAGGTCGAGTCGCTCATCCGTCAGTCGCATGGCAGACTCTCCTATGAGAACCTGCATGAACGCATATTGGCGGTCAGCGCCTGTGAGGCGATGCACGATCCCTCTCTGCTCAAACTTGCGCGCCGGAAACTTCTCGAGAGTTACTTCATCCGAGGCGTCCACGCGTGGCTGTCCTTCACACCTGGCAGTCGTCCACACAGAACGGCGCGCCGTGTGACGCAAGCCGTAGCCGATCTGATGCGAGATGACTAGCAGTGCGGTGCGCAGAATGGGCGTCGAATTGACGAGCGCACAGCGCGGCTGAGACGGGTGTTACTGGCCTGCGCCATATCACGGCATTGCAAAGGCCGTCTGTTCCACTTTTCACGCCGTACGTCCGTCGATAGCGGCGGTTTGCCCTAGCCTGCACAGCATCGGCACATCGCTTGCGCCGCGGTTGACTCACAACCGCTGCTTCCGCCCCGGAGAGCATCGCAAGCACCGCAGCATAGTCGGTGACCTTCGTGGGCGTTGATCCGAAAAGCGGTGACCGTACTTTCCAGGAGGCCGCTGTGACGACATACACCTGGTCGGCGCTAGCCGACGGAACCTTTCTCGCCTTCAATCCATCGACCGACGCGTTGAACTTTGACGACAACGCCATCTCTGCGGCCGCGGTCGGCTTGAATGCGGCAAGCACAACGCAATCGGTTTTCACATTTGACGGGAAAACGGTCACGCTCCAAAACGCACCGACGTCCCTCACCGCAACGAATGTGAGCTTTGCAAACGGAAGCCGCCTGCTGGTCGGTGATGGAACGACGAATAACTCGAACGACGCCGGCAACAATGTCATCACGGGCGGTGCGGGTAGCGACCGACTCTATGGTCTGGGCGGCGATGACACGCTCCGCGGACGTGGCGGCGCGGACGTGCTTGACGGCGGCGCAGGTTTCGACACGGCGGTCTTCTCCGGGAAGCTCGCTGACTACACGCTGGCTGGAAGCTCGGCGGCAGGCGGGCGCA
Source organism: uncultured beta proteobacterium (assembly GCA_963747225.1). GTDB lineage: Bacteria > Pseudomonadota > Gammaproteobacteria > Burkholderiales > JAEUMW01 > JAEUMW01. The sequence continues at coordinate 8,139 of CAVVES010000024.1, forward strand.
TGACGGTGACGCAAATCAGCGGCGCTGACGGCACCGACAAACTGACTGGCATAGAGCGGCTTCAGTTCAGCGATGCAACCGTTGACCTTGGGTTCTCAGCGGCCGACGAGTTCAAGATCAAAGGGACTATCACGGACCAGCAGTATCAGCCTCTCGTTACGAAACTCGTTAGCGGCGGGTTCGTGTTGATATGGCAGAGCGACCTCGAGGATGGATCCGGCTGGGGAATTCATGGTCAGCGCTACAGTCCAGGCGGTCTGCCAGACGGAGGTGAATTCAACGTAAGTGCGGCGTTTCCCAGCGAGCAGTATCAGCCGTCGGTGACGGCGCTCTCTGATGGCGGCTTTGTCGTGACGTGGGCATCCGATGGTCAGGATGGCTCAGGACTGGGGGTTTATGCCCACCGGTACGACGGGTCGGGTGCGAGCACCGGATTGGAATTCAGAGTGAATACCACGGTCGCGAACGATCAGTATGGACCGGCCGTCACGGCGATGTTGGACGGCGGGTTTGTCGTGACGTGGGAGTCCTATTTGCAAGACGGTTCCGGTTGGGGAGTCTACGGCCAGCGCTACGACGCGGCAGTGGCGCGCGTCGGGACGGAGTTCAAGGTCAACACTACGGTAACGGGCGACCAGTATCACCCGTTGGTAGCGGCACTTGCCGACGGTGGGTTCGCGGTGGCCTGGCAATCCTTGAATGGTTCTGGAGGGGGAATTAGTGTCCACGGTCAGCGCTACGATGCCAACGGCGTGGGTGTAGGCAGCGAACTGAAGCTCGACACGTTTGCGTCGCATAGCGTGTCATCGCCTTCGATCACCCCGCTTTCTGGTGGAGGGTTCGTGACGACCTGGCAGTCTTACCGTCAAGACGGCTCGGGTCGCGACATCTTCGGCGAGCGCTTTGACGCAGCAGGCACTGCAATCGGAGGCGTGTTCAAGGTCAACACAACTGCCGCAGACAGCGACGAGCAGCCTTGGCAAAGCGTGACCCCGCTCGCCGATGGCAGCTTCGTGGTGACCTGGTGCGGTACTAGTCAGGCTGGCGCAGGGTTGGACATCTATGGCCAGCGCTTTAGCGCATCTGGCGCAGTTGCTGGCACCGAATTCCTCATCAATTCTGATCCGGCAGCCAGCCAGGAACAACCGTTGGTAACAGCGCTTACGGACGGCGGCTTCGCGGTAACCTGGATGACGAGCATGCAGGGGAACTCAGGAACGGAAATTGTCGGTGAGCGATTCCACCCGTTGGGAGATCCAACCGGCGAAGTAAGCCTCACGGTTACCGGGGACGCTAGTTCTCAGGTATTGAAGAGCTTGGGCGGCAACGACACCTTGATTGGGGGAGGGGGCGACGACACGCTGGACGGGGGCGATGGGTTCGATACGGCCGTCTTCAGCGCCCCGGTTGCGAGCTATCACTTCGCCGAGCACGGCACCGCAAGTCACCGTGACCGGCCCGGACGGCGTCGACACCCTTAGCCACATCGAACAACTGAGCTTCGCCAATCTCTCCTTCTCCATCGCCGATCTCAGCCACTTCGATCCGCTGTACTACCTCAACCAGAACCCCGATGTGGCTGCGGCGGGTGGCGATCCCCTCGCACACTACCTGAGCAACGGGTGGTCGGAGGGGCGTGACCCGAACCCCACCACACACCTTGCCGCGGTGGACGGGCTCGAATACATCGCCTCCTACAGCGATCTAATGGGAGCCTTCGGGGCAAACAAAGCCGCCGGCTATCAGCACTTCGCCACCGCAGGGCGTGTTCGAAGGGCGCACCGTGAGCTTCGACGGCCTGGAGTACATCGCCTCTTATGGAGATCTAATAAGCGCATTTGGCGCCAACGCCGATGCAGGCGCGACCCACTATATCCAGGCCGGACGATTCGAAGGCCGCACGACGACCTTCGACGGACTGGAATATATCGCGTCGTACGGCGATCTGATTAATGCCTTCCACGATCAAGTCGCGGCGACCGCAGATCCAGACATCGGAGCGAATCATTACATTACGGCGGGCCATGCGGAGCATCGGGCCACCTGGCCTGTTCGATGCTGCACAGTATCTCGCCAACTATGCCGATCTACAGGCAGCGTTCGGGGGTGACACTGAAGCGGCGACGCTGCATTACATCACCGCCGGCTACTTCGAGGGCAGGACGGATCACCCGCTGGGCTGACATCTATTGGAACGCGGTATCTACAGCCGCTCGGCTGCCTCTTCCAGGAACGGGGCTTGCATTCGGCGGCGAATCCTTGTCCGTCCGTCAGGTGAGATTGGCGGTCGAGCAGGGCGCACCCAAGATGCCGGCAGTTGAACGGTGCTCCTCCGGAAACACTTGCTCGATTTGGAGAACCGTGGGTTTGTCGGGGCATTGACGAGCGAACCAGAAGTGCTTCCGGAGTTCATTTGTTTAGTTGATATGGATAACAGGAGAAGTCATGTCATACCTTAAGTTCTACCAGGCTCAGGACATGGATGTGGGCCTCCCGCTGGTGGGCGCTCCCGCCACGGGCTCGCCCCGTGGGCCATCCTGGTACGTGATGACCAATGGAACGAACACCGTACAGTTCCATTCGCCCGATAGTGGGAACTTCACTTACAGCGGCTCATCGCTTGCCTCAGGTGCGATGGATGCGATGTGGGTCTGGAACGGAACGGTCACGGATGACGCGCACCTCGCATACTCGGTTGGAACGGGTGTCGATCCGCTAACCTACATCGCGCTGGCGCAAACAGGGAACGCACTCGCCGCACAAGCGTACCTGCTTAGTGGTACGGCGACCTATTCCGGGAATGACTACATCGACGCGTCAGGTGCGGTAGGAAACAACACGATCAACGCCTATGACGGAAGTGACGTCATCCTCGGCGGCGCAGGAGATGACAAGATATCCGGGGGGCCGGGTAATGACACAATAAACGGGGGTACAGGTACTGACACTGCCAGGTACACCGACGTACGCGCCAATTATTATCTCGTGAATTGGGGAGGAGAAACCTATGTACTTCCCTTGTACAAGAATGGTTCCGTCGCCTTCTTGGATGGAGTCGACAGGCTTAGCAACATCGAGAATGTCGGCTTCTCGGACGGCACTTTTTCGTTACCGTCCACCACAAACGAGTATTTTCGTCCACTTGACTATGTGGCGTCGTACGGAGACCTTTCTAACTATTTCGGTACGACGGCAAATCCGGCGGATATCTTCAACCACTTCGCTTATTCTGGCCGATTCGAAGGCCGCACTACGACTTTCGATGGGCTGGAGTACATTGCCTCCCACCCGGATCTGATGAACCACTTCGGCGCCAGCGCGAGCCCGGACGCAGGCGCAATCCACTATATCCAGTCCGGCAGATTCGAGGGGCGGACCACGAGTTTCGACGGATTGCAGTACATCGCCTCCAACCCGGACCTGATCGCCCCATTCGGCGCCAATGAAGATGCCGGTGCCATGCACTACATTCAGTTCGGCAGATTTGAAGGGCGCTCTACCAGTTTCGATGGCCTCAACTACATCGCCTCCTACGGAGATCTTGTCACCGTCCTTGGCGCTAACGCGGACGCCGGAGCAACCCACTACATCCAGTCCGGGCATGCGGAGGGGCGAACCATCAGCTTCGACGGCCTGGAATACATCGCTTCGTATGGCGATCTCATCAACGCATTCGGCGCCAACGCGCTGGCGGGAACCAAGCACTACATCTCGAATGGTTACACGGAAGGCCGCCACGTCAGCTTCGATGGCTTGGAGTACATTGCTTCGTACGGCGATCTGATCAGTGCTTTCCATACGACTGTAGCCGCGAGCGCACATCCGGAGGACATTGGTTCCAAGCACTTCATCAGTAACGGCTACGTGGAGCACCGCGCTCCGGATCACTTCGATGCGGCCCAGTACCTCGCCAACTACGCCGACCTGCAGACAGCGTTTCACGGCGATCTGCATGCGGCTACACTTCACTACATTACTAACGGATACTTCGAAGGAAGAACCGACCACGCGTGACGTTGGGCACAGGGGGCAAGGGTGGCGCTTTGCTCTGCGAGTCCGCGGTCGGAAGTTAAGGGCAAGAGAAGGGAAGCGCATACGCGCTTTCCTTCTGCGCTTGTAGGCGAGTCACTCACGTGTATAACCGGAAGGTGAAGTGCCGGCGGCTGCGAACTCGCCTTCAAGACTAAACTCGAAGGTCCTCGGCTGGAAACCGAAATCGCGCCTTGCTTCACTGTGATCGAAGCACATGTCCGCGTTCATTCGGGTTACCAGTTCTGCAGATAATTTTCTGAATCGGGGCACGATGCGGGCAGTGTGCACTACTGCCTTAAGAACGCCGAGTGGGATACCAAGAATCCGAGGCCTACGGCCGAGCCCCACGAAAACCCTTTCCACCATCTCGCGGTAGGTGAGGGTTTCGCCTCCCGACAGATTGTAGGCTCTGTTGAATGTCCTTGGTTCGCCGAGCGCGGCGACACACCCGATTGCCAGATCGTCGGCATGCACGGGCTCGCGTTTTCCGCGCCCGTCGGCAACGATGGGGAAAAACCCGAACCGCCGAATGAAGCGCGCGATCTCTGAAATGTTGCGGTCGAGGCCGGGGCTGTAAACCAGCGTCGGCCGGAAAACCGTCCATGCAACACTCCGGCGAACGCATGCGCCGGCGAGTGCCTCCTCTGATCCGACAAGCCACTGTGCTAGAGCGCGTTCGCTCGGATCCGCCGATGCCAGCTTCGTGAAGCGACTGGTAGAACTGAAGGCGATAACTCGCGTTACGCCAATATCTGCCAACGGTTCGACGAGCGCGGGCAACAGCCGGATGGGTGCGAGGCTGATGACGCATGTAACGCTTAGTCCAGCGCGCCGCAGCATAGTGGCGCCAGACAAGTCGAGTCGGTGCCAATTCGCTCCAAGCCGATCGGCTGGCGCCGCGGCGCGCGATGTTGCTTCGACCTTCCACCCAGCGCCAACAAGCCGTGGTAGCAGGTGATAACCGACCTGACTCGCTGCTCCGATGACGAGAACGGACTTATGCTGAGGGGGACGGTGACGCACGTCTTACGATGAAATGGGTAGCGGTGAAGATCGCAAGCATACCTTAGGCGGAAGACCGCAACGACGGCGAAGGGGATATCACGTGCGCTTTGGCGTGGAGTCTGGCGGTATAATTGCCGCCGCGCCATTTCGCGGCCTCTTTTGTGGGCGTGCGTTCGACCAAACAAAGCGGAGGCATCAGGAGCAATGCCCAAGACGGCACTGATAACGGGAATTACCGGGCAGGATGGAACGTACCTTGCCGACTTCCTTCTGAAGAAGAACTACCGCGTTTTCGGACTGGTAGCCCGTCGCAGCAGTGATACGTTTTGGCGTCTGCGTGAAATGAAGATCGCAGACAAGGTCGAAATCGTCCATGGCGACGTAGCCGACCTGTCGTCCATCACGCGTGCGCTCAAGGCGACACTCCCGGATGAGGTTTACAACCTCGCCGCCCAGAGCTTTGTGGGAACGTCATGGGACCAGCCTGTGCTCACTGCGCAAGTCGATGGTATCGGCGCACTCAATGTGTTGGAGGCGATCCGTCAGCTGTCTCCGTCGACGCGCTTTTATCAGGCTTCGACCAGCGAGATGTACGGCGGAGCTCAAAAGGGAATGCAGAGCGAGAATACGCCATTCCATCCGCGCAGTCCTTACGGGGTCGCAAAGCTCTTTGGCCATTGGATCACGGTGAATTACCGCGAGAGTTTTGGTTTGCACGCGTCGAGCGGCATTCTGTTCAACCACGAATCGCCGTTGCGCGGCATCGAGTTTGTAACGCGAAAGGTGACGGACGGGGTTGCCAGGATCAAATTGGGAATGCAGAAAGAATTGCGTCTCGGCAACATCGACGCCAAGCGCGATTGGGGTTTCGCTGGGGATTACGTCGAGGCAATGTGGTTGATGCTCCAACAGGAGCAACCGGATGACTATGTCGTGGCCACCGGCAAGACCACCACCGTGCGCGACATGTGCAAGGTCGCGTTCGAGTATGTGGGGCTCGACTACGCCGACCACGTTGTCATCGACCCCAAGTTCTATCGCCCCGCCGAGGTGGATGTGTTGCTCGGTGACGCGCGAAAGGCGTACGAGTCGCTTGGATGGAAACCAAAGGCGAGTCTTGAGCAATTGATGCGAATGATGGTCGACGCCGACCTGCGGCGCGTGGAAGCCGAATAGATGGTTACGCCGGTCATTCTTTCCGGAGGTGCGGGAACACGCCTTTGGCCCGTATCGCGGGAAGGGCATCCCAAGCCTTTCATGAGCTTGCCGGATGGACAGTCGTTACTGCAGAAGACGTTTGCCCGGGCTGCCGCGCTCGCCCCGAAGGGCGAGCTTTTGATCGTCACCAATCGCGACTACTATTTCATCAGCAGAGACGAGTTCGAAACCGCGAAGCTCGGCCCAGTCGAACGTCTCCACTTTCTGCTCGAGCCGGTCGGTCGCAACACCGCGCCCGCCATCGCTCTTGCTGCGCTATGTGCACAGGAACGCCGTGGACCTGATTGCACCATGCTCGTGATGCCCGCCGATCACCTGATCGCAGATCAAACCGCCTTCGCAGAGATCGTAGCCCAGGCGGAAGCGCTCGCTCTGGAAGGCTATCTGGTGACGTTTGGGATTCAACCAGACGCACCGGAGACGGGTTTCGGTTATATCGAGTGCGGAACGTCGCTTGGCACAGGTGCCGCAGCGAAGGTGGCGCGTTTCGTTGAGAAGCCTTCGGTTGAAAGGGCGCGGGAATATATCGCTTCCGGTCGTTACCTCTGGAATTCCGGGATGTTCTGTTTCAAGGCTGGAATCATTCTGGACGAACTGGCAAAGCATGCGCCGGAGGTGTTCCGACGCGCGGCGGACTGCTGGGCGGCTACCGACGAAAAGCGATCCGTCAATCCCAGTATGATCGAGTTCGACGCTGCTCTCTTTGAGGCGATGCCGGATATCTCAATCGATTATGCGGTTATGGAAAGATCGGATCGTGTCGCGGTCGTTCGAGGTAGTTTCGGATGGAATGACATCGGTTCGTGGAACGCCGTGAGCACTTTGGTTGACCCGGATGCCGACAACAACCGGACGATCGGCGACACGGTCGTAATCGATTCGAGGCGCACGTTCATCAAGAGCGAAGATCGCCTCGTCGCGGTGGTCGGTGTCGAAAACCTTATCATCGTCGAGACCGCGGATGCGGTTCTCGTTGCCGACGCGCAAAAGGCGCAGGACGTGAAGAAGGTTGCTGCGCAACTCAAGGCCCAGGGCCACGAAAGTTTCCGGCTGCATCGTACGGTGAGCCGGCCGTGGGGGACGTACACCGTTCTTGAGGAGGGTCCGCGGTTCAAGATCAAGCGCATCGTCGTAAAGCCAGGCGCTGCGCTTTCCTTGCAGATGCACCACCATCGAAGCGAGCACTGGGTGGTCGTAAGCGGCATGGCCAAAGTCGTGAACGGGGATGAAGAACTGTTCGTGGGCACCAACCAATCGACCTATATTCCGGCTGGGCACCGGCACCGACTCGAGAACCCTGGCGTGTTGGACCTCGTAATGATCGAAGTCCAGAGCGGTGACTACCTCGGCGAGGATGATATCGTCCGCTTCAGCGATCAGTATGGTCGCCAGTAAACGTCACAGGACGAGCGAGCATCCCACTGATTGGCAGTAGGGTCGGGCCCTCTCAGGGTTCGGTCATCCCCCGTTTGATGCTGTCGGTGAGGGGTTTGAGCAGGTAACTCAGCGCCGAACGCGCGCCTGTCTGAACGTGTACCTCAACGGGAATCCCTGGCAAAAGCGCGACGGTTCCCAGTTTGGCTCGACTCGTCTCGGTGATCTTGACCCGGGCTAGGTAATAGGGCTGATTCGTCGCAGGGTCAACCAAACGGTCCGCAGACACGACTTCCACTTCTCCGGTGAGCACGGGTGTTTGCCGCTTGTTGAGGGTGGGAAACAGGACTTCCGCGAATTGCCCGACTTGAAGCTGCTCGATGTCCTGCGGAGCGATCCTCGCGTCCGCGATAAGGCGTTCGTTCAAAGGAACGATGTCCATCAGTGCTTCTCCCGGACCCACAACACCGCTCGTTGCGTGCTTCTTCAGATTCAGCACACGCCCCGCGTTGGGTGCGACGATGTCGAGCCGCTTCAAATTGTCCGAAGCCGACTGCAGCTGCTGTTCCGCTTCGTACAACTGGCGCAATACCTCCTGACGCTGTTCCCCGGTTTTCTCCAGAAACTCCTCTTCGGCCTTCGCGATCTCGGCGCGGATCTGTCCGATGTGCGCCTGCGCGCCGGCCTTGTCCGCCGCGGCCTTTACTGCTTCGCCCTGCAGCTTCTGCGCTTCCCGATCAAACGCCCGAATGCGGCTTTCCCAACCGAAACCCTCCTTGAACAATCTTCGCAGTCCCGCGAGTTCCTCCTGAACCGAGGCGAGCTGCGCCGTGCTCGACTGATATTGAGCGTCCAAGCCGCGAATCTGCTCTTTCAACTGAGCGATTTCACCGTCAGAAGACGCAATGCGCATTCGTCGTGCCTCCGCGCGGCTGCGAAATAGTTCTCTTTGCCCATGCAGTAGGTCGGCGATTTCCGGTTCGTGTTCACGCTGCAGCAGCGCTGCGGGAAACGCGATACTCTTCTGGTTTCTTTCCTCTGCGAGCAGCCTTGCTTCCGTCGCCCTCAGACTGTCGACCTGTGACCTGAGCGCGTGCACCCGGGAGCGGATCGCGACGGAGTCAAGTTCGATGAGGACGTTACCCGGCTTGACCACGTCTCCCTCTTTCACCCGAATTTCCCGGATGATGCCGCCCTCCAGATGCTGGATGGTCTTGTTGTTTCCTTCCGGAGCGAGCTGACCCGAGGCTACAACCGCGCCGGCGAGGGGGGCGATTGCTGCCCAGGCGAATAGCCCCACAAATCCAACGGCGATGACGAGAAGGCCGCCGTAAATCTGGCGATCTATAGCAATGGGGACGTGGTCGTGGGTGTTGGTTGTCATGCTAGCGGGCGGACCGAATGTCAGTCGTCACCTTGCGCGCGCGATTTTGGCAGCGCCTGGAATGCAGCGGAAAAGAACTCGTCGCGTGGAACGAGTTTCTGCACGCGCCCTTCCGCCAACAAAAGAATGTTATCCATGTGGCGAAGGATGCGGGGATTGTGGGAAACAACTACCACCGTCTGCCGGCTTGAGCGCGCCTGCTTCAATACTTCCTCCAGGACGCCGTGACCGTCTGGATCCAGATTCGCATCGGGTGCGTCGAGTACCAGAAGCGCGGGATTCCCGTACAGAGCTCTCGCGAGTCCAATCAGCTGTCGCTCGCCGACGGACAGTTGCATGACTACACCGCCGACCGCTGTCTCGTACCCGTCTGCGAGCCGAAGGATTTTCTCGTGGACACCCACCAGCTTGGCTGCTGCCTGAAGCGCTCCGTCATTCTCCGCATCGCTAAAGCGGCTGATGTTCTGCGCAATGGTTCCGGGCAGCAGTTCCGGCAACTGGGGAAGATAGCCAACATACCGCCCCAGTTCCTGGGAATCAGGACGGTCCAGATCGATGCCATCTAGACGAACGCTTCCGGTGGCGGGCGCCAGCGCCCCTACGAGGATGCGCGCGAGCACGGACTTTCCGGACCCTGCGGGTCCTGCGATGCCGAGGGCTTGTCCGGGTTTGACCTCAAGGCTGATGCCACTTAACACGGACACAGACGATTTGCGGGGAATGGCGAATACGTTCGAAACGGTAAGGTGCCCGGTCGGGCGAGTGGCGAGCAGTTCCTTGTGCGGTGCCATGACCTGCGGCAGAAGCGTACGCAATCGACTGAGCGCCGATTTCGCTTCCATCAGCTTCTGCCAGTTTGCCGCCGCCAGTTCGATTGGCGCGAGCGCGCGTCCCATGATGATGGATGCACCGATCATCACGCCGGGACTCAGCTCCTGGCGAATGACAAGCCACGCGCCGAACCCGAGAACAGCACTTTGCACCAACGTGCGTACGGTGCGACTAGAGGCGGAAACGATGGCAAGCCGGTCGTTCATCCGAGTTTCGATGGAAAGTTCGGCCCGATCGTGCGCTTCCCAAACAGCCGCAAGGCCGCCAGCCATCCCCAGCGCGCGGGATGCGTCGGGTTGCCGGGAAATCGCGTGCAGCAATCCGACCTCGCGCTTTCGTGCTTCGCTTAGGTGAGGCAGGCGGGAGCGGGTGATGCGCTGGCTGCGGAGAACCAGACTCACCAGTACCACGGCCCCCAGCAGCGACACGAAGCCGAGCACGGGGTGAATCAGGAATACCAGGACGAGGAATAGAGGAAACCATGGCAGATCGAACACCGCCGTGATGGATTGTCCCTGCAGAACTGAACGGATACCCCGGAGATCTTCCAAGGGTTGGTTGCCCACGGTGTCCTTGGCGCCCGTCATGTTGAGTACGTAGCGCAATAGTCGCGGACCGTACTCGTGCTCCAGGATACCGCCCAGCCGACCGAGAAGCTGGCCGCGCAGCGCGTCCAGTATTCCCATCAGAACGAGGAGACCGCCGAAGATGAGACTTAGGAGGACCAGGGTCGGCATGCTCTTGCTCGTGAGCACCCGGTCGTAAACCTGCATCATGTAAAGCGGCGAAGACAACGCGAGGAGATTTATGACTGCGCTGAATATCGCGGCCGCGACAAGCCCGCTGCGGAGCTTGGCGAAGGTACGGCTGTCAGACTCCGATCCGGTGGGCGCGGTGGAAGGCCGCGGCGCGAGGCTGTGCATCGAAGGGCGGGAGCCTATCACTATCGCCGAATAGTCACGAGTGGATCACTATCCCGTCGTTGACGGACGGATTTCACCACGACCAGCAGAAGAGTACGCGTTCAAGAAGAAATCGGGGGCGCGGCTTGGGAATGGCGCGTAGGAAGCAGCTTCCGTGCCGTTCATGCCGCCCAACGGGCCGTTCAGCGCTGTCCGCGTCCGATCCCGAAGTATTCGAACCCATCTTGCGTCATCTGCTTCGGGTCGTACAAGTTGCGGCCGTCAATGATGACAGCGCGTTTCATTACCCGTTTCATCGCTGAAAAATCGGGATATCGAAAGGGCTTCCACTCGGTAACGAGCACCAGGGCGTCCGCATTGCGGACAGCGTCGTACTGATTTTCGGTCAAATGCAGCCGCCCGCTCGCAAACCAGCTTGCCGGGAGAGCCGTCCTCGCTGTTTCCATCGCGACGGGGTCGTACGCCTGGATTCGCACGCCAGCGTTGATGGCAGCCTCGAGAAAGGTCACCGAGGGTGCGTCTCGCATGTCGTCCGTGCCAGGTTTGAAGGCAAGGCCCCACAGGGCGAGCGTCAATCCGTTCAGCTCATTGCCGAACCGGGCTTCGAGTTTCTCGAACAGCCTTCGCTTCTGGATCTGGTTGCGGCGTTCGACCGAGCGCAGAAGCTGGGGCTCGAAGCCACTTTCCTCCGCCGTGTAGATCAGCGCCTTTACATCTTTCGGAAAGCAGGAACCACCGTAGCCCGCTCCGGGATAGATGAATGAATAACCGATGCGCGCGTCCGAGCCGATTCCGAGCCTGACGTTTTCCACGTCCACGTCCAGGCGTTCACACAAATTGGCGATCTCGTTCATGAACGAGATCTTCGTCGCGAGCATTGCGTTCGCCGCGTACTTCGTCATCTCCGCATCGCGCACGCCCATGAAAAGGATCCGCTCGTGGTTGCGCATGAATGGGTAATAGAGGGAACGCATTGTCTCCGCGGCACGCTCGCTGTCCGAACCTACCACGACGCGATCGGGGCGCGTGAAATCCTTGACGGCATCGCCCTCCTTGAGGAATTCGGGATTGCTTACGACATCGAATTCGATAGCCACACCACGCCTTGCGAGCTCCTGCTGCACTGCTGCGCGCACCTTGTCGGCGGTCCCTACGGGTACCGTAGACTTGTCGATGAGGATCGAGTATCGATCGAGTCGCTTGCCGATCTCACGTGCCACTTCAAGGACATGCTGCAGGTCGGCGGAGCCGTCCTCCTGCGGAGGTGTACCGACGGCGATAAACAGTACGTCGGCAACCCTCATGGCGTCTGCGAGCGAAGTCGTGAACTGCAGGCGCCCCTCCCGCATATTGGTTGTCACCACATTCTCCAATCCGGGTTCGTGGATGGGAATGCGGCCTGTTTTTAGCGTGTCGATCTTTGCGGCGTCCTTGTCCACGCAGACCACGCGGTTCCCCATTTCGGCAAAACAGGCGCCGGTCACGAGACCGACGTAGCCCGTGCCAATTACACAAAGATCCATCGTTGTCTGCTCCTTTCGACTGGAGGATTTCCGCCAGCGTTGCCAGACCCACTGGCTCTGAATTTCGGCCGTTCGCGCCGCAGTAGGGGCACGAAGGCCCTTGAGTGAGGTGCAGTGAAGGGGACGACTCCGCCAAGGGTGAATCGGTGGAGTGCGCGATTTTAGCAGAGCAGCTTTCGGCGCCGCCCCCGGCGCCTGCCGGGCGGCAATCAGGCGCGAAAGTTGACAGCGTCGGTGAGACTTCGCGAGGAAGTCTCTCCGCAGACGCCGCACGTTGCGTCCTTATGTACCCTGATGGATCGCCATTCCATGGCAAGTGTGTCGAGGAGCAAGAGTCTCCCGGTCAGGGGATCGCCGATGCCCGCTGCAAGCTTGAGCGCTTCAGCGGCCTGAGTGGTGCCAATGATCCCCACCAACGGTGCAAACACGCCCATCACCGCACAGCGCGTTTCATCGACTACTGTATCCTCTGAAAACAGGCAGTTGTAGCAGGGGCTATTAGGATCGCGGAGATCGAAAACGCTCACTTGCCCGTCGAATTGAATGCCTGCGCCTGACACGAGGGGTTTGCGGTACTTCACGCAGGCGCGATTGATCGAGTGGCGGGTGGGAAAATTGTCGCAGCAGTCCACTACGATGTCCGCGGAGGCAACGAGCTGGTCCACCCGTTCTCCCGCGATGCGCTCTTCCACCGGAACCACCTGTACTTCAGGATTGAGAGCGCTGATCGCTTCCATCGCGGCCAGCACCTTTGGCCGCCCGATGTCGGCTCCGCGGAAAATGATCTGGCGTTGCAGGTTGGTGAGATCCACCGTGTCGCCGTCGCAAAGAGTCAGCGTTCCGACGCCTGCCGACGCGAGATACATCGACACTGGCGCTCCGAGCCCGCCTACGCCGACCACGAGGACATGGGTGCGTCCGATGCGTTGCTGACCCTCGATGCCGATCTGCGAGAGGAGGATGTGCCGACCGTAACGGATGAGCTGATCGTCGTTCATATTTGCAGGCTGGCTCTCTCAGGTGGTGGCCAGATCACGCGTTGTGTTCGGGAAAATGATGGCCTAAAACGAAGCGGCCCGACTGAGCGGGCCGCAATGAGCTGCAATATCTGTTCGACCAGACCAGTCGATCAGGTCCCCTGCTGCTTCTGGAGGACCTGCAAGCCCTTGAGCAGGTTGAGCGCCTGGTTGAGTTGGTAGTCGTCCTTGGAACCGAATTCCTTCGGCGCGACTTGTTCAGCCTTTTCCTGCTCGTCTCCGTTCTTCGGCTTGACCTCCGGCTTTGCCTTGGACTCCGGCTCCGGCTTGGCCTGAGCGGGTTGCGGTTTCGATTCCGCTTCCGGGTCCTTGTCGTTCGAGAGGTGGCGCTCGAGATCGGCTTCCCGCAGACGCAGCGACGCTTCTGTTGCCGGATCTTCCGCGACGATGTCGGGCGTGATCCCCTTCGCCTGGATGGAGCGGCCGCTCGGCGTGTAGTAACGGGCGGTGGTGAGCTTGATGGCGGTATTGTTGCCTAAGGGCAGAATGGTCTGCACCGACCCTTTCCCGAAGGTCTGGGTGCCTAGGACGACGGCACGCTTGTGGTCCTGGAGCGCGCCTGCGACGATCTCCGACGCCGACGCCGAGCCGCCGTTTACCAGCACAACCATTGGCACGGTTTTGACCTCGGGCGGCAGCTTCTTCACGTAATCGTCGCGGAAACTCCCGCGCAGGTAGTACTCAGGGTTTGCCGTCAGCCGCATTTTGGAATCTTCCGTGCGACCGTCCGTGTAGACCACCAGCGCATTCTGGGGCAGAAACATCGCGGAGACGGCCACGGCGCCATTGAGCAGGCCGCCTGGGTCATTGCGCAGATCGAGGACGAGACCGCGCAGCCCGCTACCGTTTTCCTTGATGACCTTCTCGATCGCCTTCGCCAGGGTCTCGGCAGTGTGCTCCTGAAACTGAGTGACGCGGAAATAACCGAAGCCGGGTTCGACCAGCTTTGCCTTGACGCTTTGAATCTTGATCACGGCGCGCGTCAAGGTGAAAGTGAGGGGCTTTGCTTCCCCCTTGCGCACCACGGTCAGCATGATCGGGGTGTTCGGCTTCCCGCGCATGCGCTTGACCGCGTCGTTCAGGGACATCCCCTTCACGGAGGCGTCGTCGAGCTTGATGATGAGGTCGCCCGACTTGATACCCGCCACGTAAGCGGGCGTGTCCTCGATCGGACTGATGACCTTGACAAAGCCGTCTTCCATTCCCACTTCGATTCCCAGACCACCGAACTCGCCCTGGGTGCCGACCTGAAGCTCCTTGAACGCTTCTGCGTCCAGGTAGGAAGAGTGCGGGTCGAGCCCGGACAGCATCCCGTTGATGGCTTCGTTGATGAGCTTCTTGTCTTCGACGGGTTCGACGTAGTCGCTTTTGACGCGGCCGAACACCTCCGTGAAGGCACGCAACTCTTCCACCGGAAGGGGGCCGGGGCTCTCTCGCTGAGCCACCGCCGAAAAATTGAGGCTGATCATGACGCCCAAGACCGCACCGATGGCGATCAGACCGCCTTGCTGCCACTTGCTCTTCATGCCGCTCTTACTCCTGCTATCTGTGTCGCCACGGGCGCCCGAAAGGGTCGCTGCGCAGTAGATTCCGCGCCTTACGGCAAAGCGAACTCGAAAGTATAACTCTGATTTCGCTACGCCGCCGCGTGGTTCCCGCATCCACACGACTCGCTCGCCCATTCTCACCGGAGCCAGCTCGGGTCGCAGCGTGGACTGCCAAAGCGGTTGGGAGTTCCCGCCACACCACCGTCCGACAGAGGTGTTCGAGCGGACGCATCGGCTGGACGCGACCTGACTGAACGCGTTACCTTCTTGCCGCTGCGGGCCGGGCGAACACCTGCCAACGACTTGATCGTGCCCGCGACACCACCTTTAGGACGATCGATCGGAACGCCAAGTCGCTGCGAGATGAGGGCAACTAACGCCAGCAGCGGGACGACCTTGCTCGCTCTCGGGCTCGCGGGGGCGATGTGGGTAGTGCCGTTTCTGAGCCACCTCCACTTCCATCCAATCCCCACCTTTCACGGTGAGCTTACGGCAGGGGCGCTTGGTCTTGCCGCGATGAGTGCATGGCTGATCGGACGCGCTGCCCGCCGCATCACCATACCGGTGACAACGCTCCTGCCGCTCTCTATTGCCGCGCTGATTCTTCTTCAGCTTGATCTCGGGTTTCTCGATTACCCGGAGGATGGGTTGATGGGGTTCCTGTTCCTATCGTGGTCCGCTGGCCTCGTATGGTTCGCTGCCGAGTTGCGCGACCACTTCGGATTGCAGCGTGTCGTGGTGGTTTTCGCATGGTGCGCACTGATCGGAGCGGTGGCGTCGACGGCCATCGGACTCTCTCAGTATTACGCCCCGGAATGGATCGGTCGCTTCGGCATGCGCAGAATGGCGCCCGGCATCTATGCCAACCTTGGTCAATCCAACCATCTCGCCAATCAGCTTGCGCTCGGCCTGGGGTCGCTGGTCTATCTGACTGCGACGCGCCGGCTGCCTGCAGCGGTGGCGTCTTTTGTCGCAGCACCGATCCTGTTCGTGACCGCCCTGACCCTTTCACGGAGTCCCTGGTTGTATTTCCTCGCTTTCAGCCTGATCGCCGCTGGTCACAGGCAGATGGAGGGCACCGTGGGGCGGCGGCTGCTGATAGGGTCGTTGCTGTTGTTGCCAGGGCTCGCAGTGGCCCAGGCGGCGGCACAACTGCCGTTTCTGCAGCCAGCCTTTTACGTCATGCTGCCGATGGATCGACTATTCGAGGTGGCGTCTGGCTGGGCCCCGCGGGTTGCGGTATGGAAGGAGGCTTGGACAATGATCACCGGGTCCCCGTGGCTCGGTGTCGGATTCGGCGGTTTCGCTTGGCATCACTTCCTTCAGGTTTCGGCGGCATGTCCCGAGCAGCCGCCGGGTCTCTACGATCATGCGCACAACCTCTTTCTGCACTTGGCGGCGGAACTCGGGGTCTTCGCAGGCGGAGCAGCCATGCTCGCGTCAGTTGTCTGGATCGTCGGTGTACTTCGGCAAAGCGCGACCCCGGAGCGCTGGTGGCTGCTCGCGCTCGGCGCGGTGATCGGTATTCACAGCATGTTAGAATATCCGCTTTGGTACGCGTATTTTCTTGCAGCGGCGGCGCTCCTGGCGGGTCTCGGCGACGGTCGCCGGGCGTTTTCCTTAAGCATTGCTCCAGCGCGACTCGTTCTCATTCCCGCGCTAGCTGTCGGGTGGGCAGTTGGCGTCTGGATTTACTTCGACTATTCGCGGGTGGAAGGGCTCAGCATCAACCTCTTTACTGCCGCGTCGGGCGTGGATCGCATGGCCCGTGTCCGGCAGACATTGAAAGAGGTCGAGGGGCGCTCGCTGTTACAACCCTACGTGGATCTCGGGCTTGCGAACGGTGAGCCGCTCGAGCGGGAGCGGCTTGCAGAGAAGCTGGCGCGGAACAGCCGGGTCTTGCGCTTTGCGCCGACACGCGAGCTCGCCTACAGGCAGGCTGCTCTGCTCGCTCTGGATGGACAGGGCGAGGCGGCGCAATCGCAGTTCGCTCGTGCCGCTATCTACTATCCCGGGTTCGCTGCCACCTTCACGCGCGTGCTGACGGAATTGGAAAAAGCTGACCCTGAGGCAATCGGCCCCTTGAGACGCTATTCGGAGGAGAAAAGGGCATGCGTCCCGATGTAATGCAGTTCGTGCAAACTAACGTATGGCTGATTCTGATCGCGCTGGTAAGCGGCGGCATGCTTCTGTGGCCGGCAATCCGGCGCGTTGCGGGCGGTGGCGCACACGAAGTGAGCACCTTCGAGGCAACGCAGCTCATCAATCGACGTGACGCGATCGTGCTTGATGTGCGGGAGCCTGCTGAATACGCGAACGGACATATCCCGAGCGCAAGGCACATCCCCATCGGTCAGCTTGCGTCGCGCCTGAAGGAGCTCGAAAAGTTCAAGCAGCGCCCGATCGTGGTCACCGGCGGGGTCGGCAATCGCGCGGCAAGCGCAATTGGAGTTCTGCGCAAGGGTGGCTTTGCGGAGGCGGTGAACCTCAGGGGCGGTATCGCCGCCTGGCAGCAGGCGAGCCTGCCGCTAGAGAAGAAGTGATGGCAAGAGTTTCCATGTACGCAACGGGCGTCTGCCCGTATTGTGTCATGGCTGAGCGGCTGCTTCGGTCGAAGGGCGTGACGGTCATCGACAAGATCCGCGTCGATCTTGATCCGCAGCGACGGAACGAGATGACCGAACGCACAGGGCGGCGTACCGTGCCGCAGATCTACGTTGGGGACCGCCACGTAGGTGGCTTCGATGACCTTGCAGCGCTCGACCGGGAGGGAAAGCTCGAGCCGCTTCTGAACGGTAGCGCGTAGGAAAGCTTTTGTGCGACCAGATCGTCCACTGCGCCCCCCGCTCAAGGGTCCATGGGCTGTTGGCGGAAAGGCACCCGCGCCAGCCGGCAAGGGACCTGATCGGTTATCATGCGCCCTTTCCCCGAGGCACCCCATGACTGAAGAGACTCCGCAACAGCAACCCGTTTTCTCGATCGAGAAGCTTTACGTGAAGGATCTTTCCCTCGAGATTCCGAACGCGCCGGAGATCTTTCTCGAGCGTGAAGCGCCGCAGGTGGACGTTCAGTTGCAGACACAGGGCAAGGACGTTCAGGAGGGAATTTTCGAGGCGGTGCTGACGATCACTGTCACCGCAAAGCTCAAGGAAAAGACCGTGTTTCTGGTCGAGGTGGCGCAGGCCGGGCTCTTCCAGATTCGCAATGTACCCCCGGCGGACATGGAACCCATCCTCGGGATCGCCTGCCCGAATATCCTGTTCCCATATGCCCGCGAAGTGATCTCCGACGCCGTCACCCGCGCCGGATTTCCGCCGGTTGTGCTCAACCCAATGAATTTCGAGGCGGTTTACCAGCAGCGTCAACAGCAGAGAGCCGCTGAAGCCGCAGGCCAGGTCACGACTCACTGAGTGCCTGCGTGCCCATCCGCGCCTTCCCGCTGCTCGCCTGCGTCATCACGCTAACCCTTGGCAGTGCTGCGGCTGCCGACTATCGCTCCGTGGGAGACGGCCCCGCGGTTGCCGTTGACGCTCCGTCGGCGCGCGGCAAGAAGATCTACGTTTACAGCGCTGGGTATCCTTTGGAAGTCATCATCACCCTCGACGGTTGGACCAAGGTCCGCGATGCGTCGGGCGACTTTGCGTGGGTCGAGGACAAGGCGTTTGGCGAGCGTCGGACGGTGCTCGTCAAGCAAACGGTCGGAGATGTCCATCAGGCGCCTGAGGAAACTGCGCCCGTCACCTTTCAGGCGGAGCAGAACGTCGTGCTGGAGTTGCTGGAGCCAGCCGCTCCGGGCTGGGTGAAGGTGCGTCTACGGGACGGACAGGTCGGCTTCATCAAAGTTACCCAGATCTGGGGCGCATGAGGATCGGTGTCCTTGGCGCAGGGGCTTGGGGCACGGCACTCGCCCTCAATCTTTGCGAACGCCACCAAGTCACCCTGTGGGTCTGGGAGCCCGCTCAGCTGGAGGAAATGCGGACTCACCGGGAAAACGCGCGCTTTCTACCTGGCTTCCCGATTCCCCACGACCTCGTTCTGACGGACGACGCGAATGTCGCGCTGGCTTCAGCGGATCTCGCGCTCCTTGTGGTCCCAACCTCAGCATTGCGGGAAACGTTCCGCCGCGTCGCGACGTCTGGCTTCCCCGTGCCTGTCGTCTGGGCATGCAAGGGATTTGAGGCCGACAGCGCCAAGTTACCGCATCAGGTCGCAGACGAAGAATTGCCAGCCAATCTTCCGCGTGGCGTTCTTTCCGGTCCAAGCTTCGCGCAGGAGGTCGCCAAAGGCTTGCCCACAGCCATTACGCTTGCGGCGGCTGACGAAGCGTTCGCCAGCGCGACGGCGCGACAACTCCATAGCGCGCGACTTCGCATCTACTCGAGCGACGACGTCGTGGGTGCCGAAGTAGGAGGGGCGGTAAAGAACGTGATCGCTATTGCAGCCGGCGTCTCGGACGGGCTTGGTTTTGGGTACAACGCGCGGGCTGCGCTGATTTCCCGCGGATTGGCCGAAATCACTCGACTGGGTGTCCAACTTGGGGGCAGAGTCGAAACCTTCATCGGGCTTGCTGGCGCCGGCGACCTCATCCTGACCTGCACGGGAGATCTCTCGCGCAATCGACGTGTGGGCTTGCTCCTCGCAGAGAACCTCGCACTCCCGGATATTCTCGAGAAGCTTGGCCATGTGGCGGAGGGCGTGTACACCGCCCGTTCGATTCAAACCGTGGCGAAGCAACTCGGCGTTGACATGCCGATCACTGAGGCAGTTTGCCGTCTGCTTTTCGACGGCAAAGCGCCCGCAGAGGTGGTCGAGGAACTCCTAAGCCGCGAACCGAAGGCCGAACACACGGCCTGATCCGAAGCGGCGCCGTCCGGTGCCGCCCCTGCACTCCCTCTTCCCTCCCCGCCAGCCCGGTCATCCTCTCTCGGCGCCCGCCCGTCGGCCGCGCGCCGTTCGTCGGTGAATTGGTCTGGAAGCTGCTCGACCCGACCGCGCACAGTTTCCTTTTTCCTGCCAGATGCTCACGTCTACGAACATTGTCGGGTGGGCAACGGCGCCACGGTTGGTTAATCCAGGGAGTCCATTGACGTGAAGAACACGAATAAGCTGAAGACGCTCGCGCTGCTACTGGCAGTGGCCGCGCCGGCAGCGGCAATCGCCGAATCCAACTTTCAGACCGGCGCCGGTGCGCTCACCGGTACTGCAAAGCTGGATTTCCAGGTCACGATCCCGAAGATCCTGTTTCTGCAGGTGGGCACCGGCGCGCTTTACGCGAACAACACCGGCGTAAACCTGATCGATTTTAACGTTCCGGCGGCCAGCGTCGGCAACGGCACTCCGATCTCGGCGACCGCTGCATCGGGTGATCTGGGCAACGGGGCGGTGACCGCAATCGTTCGCGGCAATAACGGGACGGTGACCCTGAACGCGACCGCGACCGGCGCGCTGGGCAACGGCGCGGGCGACACGATCAACTATTCGGAGATCCTGACCACAGCCACCACGCTCGGCACCGCGACCCTTCTTCCCGCGCCTATCCTCGCGAACGGCGTGAGCGGCAACGTCTCCATCACGCCGACTGGAAAGGTGGTCAACAACGCTGCCCGTTGGACCTACACCTATGCCAACAGCGCCGTCGTTCCGCCGGGCACCTATGGCGGCGTGAACGTCAACAACGGCCGCGTGACCTACACCGCTGCCATGCCGTAAGCGACTCGAAAAAGAGCCCGGGGCCCGCAAGAGGCGCCGGGCAGGTTTCCCCAACCTACTACAGCAACGTCGTGCGGCCGACCCCGAACCCCACGAGAACTACCGCCACCGCGGCCCTGTGCGTCGCAGTACTCGCAACTGCGCTACCGGCGGGGGCGTTCACCGTCAACATCACCGCGGCCAACCCAAAAGCGATCTACCTGCAGGTTGGAGTCGGGACGTTCACGGGCAACTACAACTCCAGCGGCACGCCGGGAAACAACACGACGGTCAACACCGTCTCCGTTTCCGTCCCTGCCAACGCTGTCGGCACCGGCGTCGCGCAGACGATGACCACCAACAGCACTGCGTCGAACAGCTTCTACGACGGCTACGCCTTCTGCAATGCCCCGGCCCAGATTTATATCGGCGGCTTCTACCGCAACACCACGAATACCGGCGGTGCAACGCTGACCGCAACCTCCCCGACCAATCTCGTGAGCGCGGGCGGAGACACGGTACCCTTCACCCAGATCAGCTGGACCAGCAGCGGCAACGGCGACACGGGAACGCAACCCTTCCCTGCCGGGACGTTTGCCAGCGGCACCCAGACGATTGGCTCGATCAGTCGCAATCAGTGGGCTGAAAGCTGTCATACCTTTTCCTACGCCAATAGCAGCTTCGTGGCGGCCGGCACCTACTCGGGGCGTGTGACCTACACGCTCAGCGCGCCGTGATGTTGCGGACGCTCGGCTTGCTGGCGGTCGTGGCGACGATGGCAGTCGATGCCGCCGCAGCGGCCACCTACCGCGTTGACGACGGCGCCACTACGCCGCTTGAGACCACTGCGGTTCTGCGCTGGCGCGAACTGGTTCCCTCGAAGGCGAACGACAACACCATAGAGGGTGCGGTGCTGGTGGCGGTGCGACTCAACCTGGCACCGTGGCTCAACCGGAACGCGCGGCTGTTCCTCGTCCTCCCCGAGCGTGGCACGGCGCCCGTGCGCGTGACGTGGCTCGCCCAGGGGCGTTTACTGCCGGGATCGATCTCCCCGGGGAACCGCGTGCTCGTGCACTCCGGCACGATCACTTCGCCGCTACTCGACGAAACCCTGACCCTCAAGATCGAGGCGGACGGCACCCGGCTTCCCGCCACCCAGCGCCTCAACTTTCACTTCGAAATCGATCTGGACTGACCCATGAAGCTTCTCTGCGCGAGCCTCGCCCTCGCCGCGGGGGCGGTTTCGACCGCTGCCGGCGCTCAGGGCTTTGCAGCGGTCGTTTCACCACCGCGTTTCGAGCTTGCCGTCAAACCGGGGGAAATGGTGCGCCAGGTCGTCGAGATCACGAACGCGGGTATGCAGCCGGCAACGTTTCGCGTGCGGACGGCCGACTGGACGCTCGGAACCGACGCCAGCGTCGTGTTCTCGGATACGCTGGCTCCAGGCAGCTGCCGGCCCTGGGTCGCAGTCGAACGCAAGGAGATCGCGGTTTCCGGGGGCGGGCGCTATCGGTACCGGTTCGAGGTGCAGGCGCCCGCCGATGCGCTCCCCGGCGAATGCCGCTTTGCCGTAATGATCGAGGGCGACGAGCAGGCGGTCAGGACGGCGAGCGGACTCAAAGTTCCCGTGAATGGGCGAATCGGCGTCATCGTCTACGTCGCGGTCGGAGCCGCGGCACCGAACCTGCAAATCGTCGGCACGACGACGGCCGAGACCGACGGCCAGCGCGCTCCCGTACTCAAGGTGCACAACGGGGGTAATGCGCACGGAAGGCTCGGTGGCTTCCTGTCAGGGGTCGACGCGAACGGCCAACGTCGGGATTTCGCTCCCTCGACGCTTCCCATCCTGCCTGGGGAGACGCGCGCAATTGCACTGGTGTCCGACGCCGGACCCGCCAACGGCAGCGAGATGGTCTTCCCCGTCAGAATCCAGGGTACCCTGGAATGGGGCAGCGGGCAGCGCATCGAGCTCGATCAGCAGTTCCCGCAGTTTCCGCCGTGATGAGGCGCGTCGCCGCTGGCGGAGTGTGCGTGTTCCTGCTGTGCACATCCGCGGCGGCTCGTGCGCAGGTCACGCCACCGGAGGCAGCCGTAGATTACGAAGACCGCCTCATCGACGGCGGTAATCTCACGCCGGACATCGGGGACGATACCGCGGGCGGCAACGATCCGGAGGGCTGGCCGCGTGCCTTCCGGATGCAGGTCGCGACGAGCCGCTTGACCCGCAACGATCGCCAGATCAACGAAAACGGCGTCCGGCTGGGTGGTCTGCTCGACACACCGAACTACGGCGCCTTCAGCCTGGACGCGAACCTGCGCTCGTCCAACAACGACTTGATCGGGTCCGGCGGGCTCGTTTCGCTCTGGCAACGCAACCTGCCGATGAATGGCGGGTGGATGGGGAACAATGCACTCGGCGTGTTCAACAGCCCGAGCGTCGATCTCGCGCGGCAGCAGTATCGCTTTTTTATTCCGACCCTTCCCACGGTAGGTGCGGCGACCGAGTGGCGCCAGCAGAACAGCCTGCAGTTGCAGGCATCGATCGGACAACCCGGGCTACTAACTGGAATCTATGTGCCCACCTTCGAAGGCCTGGGTGGAAGGGTGGCAACCGGCGGACTGCAGTGGAATCTCTCGCGCGAGTGGGCGGCGGCGGTGCAGGCCGTGGATGTCGACAACGCCCGCTTCACTATCGGCCCTACGGCAGTGGGCACGACCGTGTCGGCGCGATCCTGGTACGGCGGAACCTCGTGGAATACACCTAATGCTCGCGCCCAGCTCAATATCGTCGGAAGCGAACTCGACGGCGGATCGGATCGGACCGGCGTGTGGCTCGATGGCGGCATCCGCGACGATCGGCTTTGGCATTCGTTCGGAGGCTTCCGGCTGCCCGCCAACCTCGTATGGGGCAACCAGCCGCTTCCGAGCAACCTGGAGGGTGGCTACTACCGGGCAGCGTTTCAGAGCCGCCAATGGATCGTGGACGGTGGCGTCGATTACGTGACCCCTGTCTCCGGTGGAGGCAGCGGCACGCTCTACGGGATCGGCAGTGTCCGTTACCAGATCTATACGTCGCTCGGGGTCGGAGGCGGCGCGAATGTGCGTCAGGGCGTCGGCGATGCATGGTCCACGTTTAGTTACGTGGATCATGCAAATCCCTGGGGTCTGGGGCGAGTTCAAGCCAACTTCGCGAAGGACAACTTTCAGAACAACTCGCAGTTAACCCTCGATCAGTCCTGGAATGTCCCATCCGGTGCACGCCTCAGCACGTCACTCCTGCTGGGACGGGAGAACTTCGAGCGCTTCAGCGCGAACCGATACGGTGTGGCGGTATACGGCGGCGGTCAGCTGCGCAGCAACCTCTCTGTCGACGTTAACGCACGGTGGGATGAAGCCTTCGGTCAGTCAGCGTCGCAGAACATTCTCGCGAACGCCGCGCTCAATTGGAACGTGGCATCTGGGTGGCTCGCCAGCGCGAGCTTTTACGAGAACAGGAACACCGGCCGTCAGCCGCTCGTCGTCACCTCGCCGATCCCGGAGCCGTTTCCGATCTATCAGCGATTCAACGACCGCGGCTTGTTCCTCTCGGTGCGCTACGACTGGCAGGCCGGGACGCCGATCGTGCCTCTCGGTGGCGCCCCCGGGACCGGGTCGGGCATCGTTGCCGGCGTGCTTTTTCTCGACGCGAACGACAACGGCAGATTGGACGCTGGCGAAGGCGGTGCGGCCAACGTCACGATCCTCCTGGATGGCAGGTTCACTGTGCGTACCGATGCGCAGGGCCGATTCGAGTTCCCATCCGTCGCCGTGGGCAAGCATGTCGTGACCATCGTGCCCGACAACCTCCCCTTGCCGTGGGCAGCACCCGCCGAAGGGCGCCTTGATGTCGAGGTTGGAGTACGCGAGCGAACGCGGACCGAAATTCCAATCCGGCGTCTGCGCTGACCTCGATGCGTCTTTGGCCTAAGCAAACCCGAGGTGCCTCCACGCCTCGTACACGACGACAGCGACCGCGTTGGAAAGGTTGAGGCTGCGGCTACCGGAGGCCATCGGGATACGAAGGCAGTTGGGTGAAAGCGCGTTGAGCAGACTGTCAGGGAGTCCGCGCGTCTCCGGGCCGAAGACGAGAACATCGCCGGCACGGTAGTCCGCGCGGTCGTACCGCGTTGCGCCCTGGGTCGATACAGTGAACAGCCGACTATCATCCAGCGCTGCCCGGCAGTCCTCCCAGCAATCATGCACGAGCACGGGCGCGAGTTCGTCATAATCCAGGCCGGCCCGGGCGAGCCGGCGGTCGTGGAGCGAAAACCCGAGTGGCCGGACGAGGTGAAGCTTGCTTCCGGTGTTCGCGCAGAGACGGACAACGTTGCCCGTGTTGGGCGGGATCTCCGGCTCGTAGAGGACTACGTGGAACATGGACCGCGGCTCTAGTTCTCCAGCAGGGTGCGGGCGGCGACCCAGCCGAATGCCGCTTCCGCGCCGGCCTTTCGGAGCGCCTTCGCACACTCGTTCAGCGAAGCGCCGGTGGTGAGCACGTCATCGACGACCGCCACGTTCTTTCCGGCTAGGTCGATGTCGCAGACAAAAGCGCGGCGCACGTTCGCAGCGCGCTCCTTGAAGGGCAGGGAAGCTTGTGGCGGCGTGTCGCGCACGCGGCGAATCCCCCCGGCTTCGAAGGTCCGGCCCAGCATCCGCGCCGCGACCCGTGCGATCTCGACGGACTGATTGAACCCGCGCTCGCGCAGGCGTTCGGGGCTGAGCGGTACCGCGAATATCAGGTTGGGGACCGGTGCGTTGCGTACCGCTTCCACAAGCAGGCTTCCGAGCACGGTCGCTGCCGCCAGATGATGGCGGTACTTGAGCATCTGCACGACGCCATCGACCGGGAAGGTATAGGCCAGCGCTGCGTCAACGCGCTCGAGCACAGGCGTCTCTGCCAGACAGCGTCCGCAGGATAGACCTTGCGGGGAAGGGGAAGCGCACGTCGGACAGCGCTCGACAGTAAGCCACGGGAGCGCGGCACGGCAATCGCCGCACAACCCCTCGTCTCCGCACCGCCCACCGCAGAGAAGACACGCTGCAAGTCCGAAGCGCGCGAAAATGGAATCCCTGTTCAATGACGTTGCTGCCAGATTTGACAAGGTCTTGCCCATCGTCGAGACTCGGCGGACGTTGCGACAAGGTTGGGAGAGTATAAATGCTGGCCACCGAGGCTGCGAACACGAGGGAACCGGAGGTTGCACCGCGCTGGCAGGTGGACGCGGTCGAGGCGCTGCTCGGGCAGCCGTTCTCCGAACTCATCTATCGCGCCCAGGGAGTTCACCGCGAGCATTTCGATCCGTCCGAGATTCAGCTGTCGACACTGTTGTCGATCAAGACCGGCGGTTGCCCCGAGGATTGCGCCTATTGTCCCCAATCGGTCCGATACGAAACGGGGGTGGTCGACGCGGATCTCATGCCTGCCGACGATGTCGTGGCGGCGGCTCGCGCCGCGAAGAAGAATGGGGCAACGCGCTTCTGCATGGGCGCGGCATGGCGTGGACCGAAGCAGCGGGACCTCGATCAGGTCGTCGAATTGGTAAGAGCGGTCAAGGGCCTGGGACTCGAGACCTGTGCGACGCTGGGTATGCTGAGACCCGGCCAGGCAGAGGCCCTCAAGGCCGCTGGCCTCGACTACTACAATCACAACCTCGACACCTCCCCGGATTTCTACGGGGAGATCGTCCGCACCCGCACTTACGACGATCGGCTTGCGACCCTTGATCGAGTTCGCGCTGCCGGCATCCACGTCTGCTGCGGCGGCATCGTCGGCATGGGCGAATCCCGCCGCCAGCGCGCGGAGTTCCTGGCGCAGCTCGCTAATCTCGATCCCCACCCGGAGAGCGTACCGATCAACAACCTCGTGCAGGTCGAGGGCACCCCCTTGAACGGTGCCGAAGTCTTGGATCCACTGGAATTCGTGCGCACCATCGCGGCCGCGCGAATCACGATGCCGACCGCGTACGTGCGGTTGTCCGCAGGGCGCGAGGCGATGCCCGAAGCCGTGCAGGCGCTCTGCTTTCTGGCCGGTGCGAACTCCATCTTCTACGGCGACAAGTTGCTCACCACCGGCAATCCGGACGTGACGCGCGATCAGGCGCTGTTCGAAAAGCTCGGCCTGCGCCCGACCCGTTGACTCGCTGCCGCGGAGCGGGAGCAGTCGCCCAACCGATGCAGCTTCCTGATCTCGTCGCCGGTCTCGACACGCTGGAGGCATCTCGGCTCCGGCGCCATCGGCGCACGAGGAACGGGATGCTCGGCCCACGGGCCGAGGTCGACGGGCGCGAGCTGCTGTGCTTCGGTTCCAATGACTATCTCGGGCTCGCGTCCGATCCACGCCTCATAGCAGCGGCCTGCGCGGGAGCGCAGGCATCCGGTGTCGGCGCCGGCGCATCCCACCTGGTCTGTGGACATCATGCCGACCACGAGGCATTGGAGCGGCGGCTCGCAGAGTTCGTCGGAATGCCGCGCGCCCTGCTCTTTTCGACCGGCTACATGGCGGCTCTCGGCGTCGTTACGGCGCTGCTCGACCACCGCGGAGCGGTGTTCGCCGACCGCCTCAACCACGCTTGCCTCAACGATGCGGCGCTGCTCGCGCGTGCGCGCTTCCATCGCTATCCCCACGGCGATCTCGATGCGCTCGACCGTGCTCTGTCGAAATCGTCTGCGCCGCGCAAGATCGTGGTATCCGACGCGGTGTTCAGCATGGACGGCGATATCGCAGCGGTGCCCGACCTGTTGACGCTGTGCGAGCGCTACGGCGCCTGGCTCCTGCTCGACGACGCACACGGTTTCGGCGTGCTTGGCCACGGCGGGCGAGGCGGTGTTGTCCCATTTCGAGCTGCGTTCTCCGCACCTGATCTACATGGGGACACTGGGCAAGGCGGCCGGAGTGTTCGGCGCGTTCGTGGCGACCGACGCGGCGATCGCCGACGCCCTCGTGCAACGGGCGCGAACCTATATCTATACGACTGCGTTGCCGCCACTCCTCGCGCGCGCTCTACTGACGTCGCTGGATATCATCGAAGGTGAGGAATGGCGTCGAACGCAGATTGCATCACTCGTCGCGCAGTTGAAGTTTCTGCTGCGTGGATGTCGCTGGCGGCTTCTGCCTTCGGATACACCGATCCAGCCCCTGATCGTCGGATCGAATGAAGACGCCTTGCGCGTCGGTGCGGCGTTGGAGGAGGAGGGACTGTGGGTTCCGGTGATCCGGCCGCCGACCGTGCCGCGGGGAACGGCCCGGCTGCGGATCTCGCTTTCGGCGTTGCATACGGAAGACGATCTCGCCATGCTGGCGAACTGCCTGAACCGGCCGTCGTGAAGCTGCACATCGAAACCCTGGGAAGCGGCCCGGAGAATCTGGTACTCCTCCATGGCTGGTCGATGCACGGCGAGGTCTGCTACGCGCTGGGGGAGCGGCTGGCCCAACGGTTTCGCGTGCATATCCCGGATCTGCCGGGGCACGGGAGGAGTCGCGACGAGCCCATGCCCGACCTGTGCCGTCTTGCTGCCGCCCTTGCCGGTCTCTTCCCCGCGGCGATTCATTTGTGCGGCTGGTCGCTTGGCGCGCAGATCGCCATGCGCTGGGCGCTCGACTGCCCGAATCAGATTTACCGCCTTGCCGTGATCGCCGCCACGCCGCGATTTCCTGCCGCCGCCGACTGGCAGGCCGGCTCAGCGATGGGGGACCTCGAGGCATTTGCAGCAGCGTTGCACTCGGACTACCGCGGCACGCTGGAACGCTTCATCGCACTCCAGGCAATGGGCGCCCCGGAACCGAGAAGGGTTCGGGCCGATTTCCGCCGGCGTCTTGCCCATGCGCAGATGCCAGATCCCGAAGCTTTGGACGCGGGTCTGCGCATTCTCGCCCAAACGGATCTGCGACCCGAGGTCGGCGGATTGGGCCAGCCCACGCTCGTCCTTCATGGCGAACGCGACGCCGTCGTACCGGAAGCGGCGGGCGAATGGCTCGCGCGCGCACTCCCTCGCGCGCGGCTGTTGGTCATCCCGGACGCAGGACACGCGCCGTTCGTATCCCATGAAGGCGAATGCGCGGAAGCGCTGTTGGCGCACTTCAGTGACTGAACCCTTCGATCTCGACAAGCGCGACGTGCGACGCTCCTTCGAGCGCGCGGCGTCCACCTACGACGCGGCAGCCGTCCTGCAGCGGGAGGTGGAAAGGCGCATGTTCGAGCGTCTCGCCTACGTGAAGCTCGCACCGGCCGTGATCCTCGATGCCGGAAGCGGCACCGGGGCCGGGAGCCGTGAGCTGGCGACCCGGTATCCCGGAGCGCGCATCGTCGCTCTCGACCTCGCCATCAACATGCTGCGGGAGGCGCGCGGTGGGCAGTTCTGGTTCGCACGCCTCGGCATTGGGCGCTCGCGCATCGCCGCCATTTGCGCAGACGTCGAGCACCTGCCCCTCAAGACGGCAAGCGTGGATCTGGTCTGGTCCAACGTCACCTTGCAGTGGGCGACCGATCTGTCGCGGACCTTCGCGGAACTGCGGCGCGTGCTGCGCCCGGGCGGACTGCTGATGTTCTCGACCTTCGGTCCGGATACTCTCAAGGAACTGCGGTCCGCGTACGCCCGCGTCGATCGCTATTCCCACGTCAACCGCTTCATCGACATGCACGACATCGGTGACCTGCTGGTACACGCGCGTCTGGCGAACCCGGTCATGGACATGGAGTACGTCACGCTGACTTACGGCACCGTGCGCGACCTCATGCGCGACCTGAAAGCGATCGGTGCCCACAACGTCACCGCCGGCCGGCCGCGCGGCCTTCGCGGCAAGGCGCGCCTTGCCGCGGTGGAAAGGGAATACGAGCAACTGCGGCACGAGGGCCAGCTGCCGGCAACCTTCGAGGTCGTGTACGGGCACGCCTGGGTACCCGAGGGCGGTGGTGACCGAACCGCGGACGGGCGAGCGGTGATCCAGGTACACGGCAGGGGATCGCGACTTTTCGGATCGCGATGAAAGGCTTCTTCGTCACCGGCACAGACACCGGGGTCGGCAAAACCCTCGTGGCGTGTGAGCTGATCCGCGCGCTCAAGCTCTCGGGTTCGCGGGTCGCCGGAATGAAACCCGTCGCGTCCGGGTGCGAACGGACGGTCGATGGTCTGATCTCGGACGATGCGCGACAGCTTGCCGCGGCATCGGGTCTCGATGCTCCCATGGATCTCATCAATCCGTACCGCTTTCTGCCCGCAATCGCGCCTCACATCGCCGCGACGGAAGCTGGTCTCCGAATCGACATCGAGCACATCAAGACCGCTTTTCTCCGCCTCGGCGCCCTCGCCGACGCCATTGTGGTCGAGGGAGTCGGCGGGCTTCGAGTGCCCCTCAACGATCGAGAGGAGATCACCGACCTGATCTCTCTCTTGGAGTTGCCGGTGATCCTGGTGGTCGGTATCCGGCTCGGCTGTCTGAATCATGCGCTGCTGACGGAGGAAGCCCTCGAGCGGCGCGGGATTGCCGTGGGCGGCTGGGTGGCCAACCACATCGAGCCGGCGATGGCATCGCAGGAAGAAAACGTCGCAGCACTCACGAAACGGCTGAGGCGCCCCTTGATTGGACGCATACCCAGCCTTTCTGCTGATATGGACACCCACGCGGCGGCCGGACAGCTCGACATCGCGGGCCTCCGCTCTGTCCTCGACAGCTCCGCGGCGCCAGGTCCGAGCTCCAAGACCCTTTCGTAGAGCGGTGAAACGGGGCGTCGTTGCTTGCGTCGCGTTCGGTCGCTGTGATACCTTTCGATCGCTTCACGCTTCACGCAGTCCATCAAGCAGTTAGAGCAGTTAGTGCGAAGCAGAGAGTTGGCGAAAGGGCACGGAGTCAGATGGCCACGATCGACGCAGGGCAGTGCGATTACCTGCTGGTCGCTCGTCGGAATAACTCTCTCTCGCGGTCCGAGAGGCGGGCGGTGCTCTGCTTCATTGGCGCAGTCTCGCTTGCCATCGCGCTGGGATTCGCGGCGTTCGGCGCATGGCTCGTCCTCCCGTTCGCCGGCCTTGAAATCCTGGTTCTGTACCTTGCGTTCCGGGTCATCGACAAGCATGCCGAAGATTACGAGTGCTTGAAAATCGATGGTGATCGGGTCCGGGTCGAAGTGGTCGAGGGTGGGTGTGTACGGCGCATGGAGTTCGATCGGCACTGGGCGCAGGTGGTCTTGCGCGAAAGCGCAGGCAGCCACAGCCTTGCAGTGCGTTCCCACGGCCGCGAAATTGAACTGGGACGTCATTTGACCGATACGGAGCGCGCGCGGATCGGGCGCGAGCTCAGGCGGCACCTGAGGCCGGCTTCTCCAACGAATAAGGACAAGGTGGGGGAAAGATGATGACGAAATACCTGGCTGGCTTGGCCATGCTCGTCTACGCGAGCTTTGCGCATGCCGCCCAGTGGGTACTCCAGACGCCAGTCACCCCGATCGCGGAAGAAATCTACAGTCTTCATACCTTCATTCTCGCCATCTGTATCGTCATCTTCATCGGCGTGTTCGGCGTGATGTTCTACTCGGTGTTCGCACACCGACGCTCCCTCGGGCACAAGGCGGAATCGTTCCACGAGAACACCACGGTCGAGATCATCTGGACCGTCATCCCGTTCATCATCCTGATGGGCATGGCGATCCCCGCCACCAAGACGGTTCTTGCGATGAAGGACACCTCCTTCTCCGACATCACGGTGAAAGCGACGGGTTATCAGTGGAAGTGGGGTTACGACTACCTGAAGGGCGAAGGTGAGGGAATCAGCTTCTACAGCAATCTGACGACGCCCCAGGCGCAGATTTCGGGCACGGAAAAGAAAGGCGAACATTATTTGCTGGAAGTCGACAATCCCCTCGTCGTCCCGGTGGGAAAGAAGGTCCGCATCATCACTACTGCCAACGATGTGATCCATTCGTGGTGGGTTCCGGCATTCGGCGTGAAGCAGGACGCCATTCCCGGTTTCGTGCGCGACACCTGGTTCAAGGCGGAGAAAGCCGGCACCTATCGCGGCCAGTGCGCGGAGCTGTGCGGTAAGGATCATGGGTTCATGCCGATCGTGGTGGAGGTGCTGGATGAGCCCCAGTACAAGCAGTGGGTCGCTGAAAGGCAGAAAGAGTTGGCGGCCGCGCGGATCGACCCCAACAAGACCTACACCCTTGCCGAGTTGAAGACCCAGGGGGAGAAGGTATATCAGGCCAACTGCGTCGCCTGTCATCAGGCGACCGGCATGGGTGTTCCGGGCGCCTTCCCGGCGCTGTCGGGCTCCAAGGTCGCCAACGGTCCTGTGGCGGAGCACCTCAAGCTCGTCCTGAATGGCAAGCAAGGCACTGCCATGGCCTCATTCAAGCAGCTCTCGGACATCGAGATCGCGGCGGTCGTGACCTACGAGCGCAACAGTTGGGACAACAAGACCGGCGACGTGGTGCAGGCAGCAGACGTGAAAGCGCTGCGCGGCTCTGCCGTCGCGCAGAAATAGACACTCGCAGCGGACAAGGCAGAGCCGAGGAGACATAGAGATGGCAGCCGTACCCGGTACCGCGCATGACCATGCGCACGATCACGCCCATGGCCATTACACGGGGCTCATGCGCTGGATCACCACGACGAACCACAAGGACATCGGGACGATGTATTTATGGTTCAGCCTGACCATGTTCTTCGTCGGTGGTCTTCTCGCGTTCGGCATCCGTGCCGAACTGTTCCAGCCCGGCCTGCAGTTCTGGAACCCCGAGTTCTTCAACCAGCTCACGACCATGCACGGGCTCATCATGGTGTTCGGCGCGATCATGCCGGCATTCGTGGGCTTTGCGAACTGGCAGGTGCCGATGATGATCGGTGCACCCGACATGGCGTTCGCACGGATGAACAACTGGAGCTTCTGGCTCCTGCCGCCCGCGGCGACCCTGCTCGTGACCTCCTTCTTTGTCCCCGGTGGCGCAACGGCTGCGGGCTGGACGCTCTACGCTCCGCTCTCGGTGCAGATGGGTCCGGGCATGGACCTCGCCATCTTCGCCCTGCACATCATGGGCCTCTCGTCGATCATGGGTTCGATCAACATCATCACGACCATCCTGAACATGCGCGCGCCCGGCATGACGATGATGAGGATGCCCATGTTCGTGTGGACCTGGCTGATCACCGCTTACTTGCTCATCGCGGTCATGCCCGTGCTTGCCGGGGCGGTCACGATGGTGCTCACCGACCGGCACTTCGGCACACACTTCTTCAATGCCGCCGGCGGCGGCGACCCGGTGCTGTACCAGCACGTCTTCTGGTTTTTCGGGCACCCCGAGGTCTACATCATGATCCTGCCCGCGTTCGGGATCGTCTCGGAGATTCTGCCGACGTTCTCGCGCAAACCCCTCTTCGGCTACTCGTCGATGGTGTACGCGACGTCCTCGATTGCGATCCTTTCCTTCATCGTGTGGGCGCACCACATGTTCACCGTCGGCATGCCGGCCGCCGGCCAACTCTTCTTCATGTACGCGACCGCCCTGATTGCGGTCCCGACCGGGGTCAAGGTATTCAACTGGGTCGCGACCATGTGGAAGGGCTCGATGACGTTCGAAACGCCGATGTTGTTCGCGATCGGCTTTATCTTCGTGTTTTCCATGGGCGGCTTCACCGGGCTGATCCTCTCGATCGTTCCGGTCGACATTCAGCTGCAGGATACGTATTACGTCGTCGCGCACTTCCACTACGTGCTGGTAGCCGGGTCCCTCTTCGCCATATTCGGCGGCACGTACTACTGGCTTCCGAAGTGGACGGGGCACATGTACGACGAGAATCTCGGCAAGCTGCATTTCTGGCTGTCGCTGATATTCTTCAACGTCACCTTCTTCTTCATGCACTTTCTCGGGCTCGCGGGAATGCCACGTCGCGTTCCCGACTATGCGGTTCAGTTCGCCGACTTCAACATGGTCGCGTCGATCGGCGCCTTCGGCTTCGGCCTTTCTCAGCTGATTTTCCTGGTGGTCGTGGTGAAGTGCATACGCGGTGGCGCGAAGGCACCGGACAAGCCCTGGGATGGCGCGCACGGTCTCGAGTGGACGCTCCCATCGCCTCCGCCCTACCACTCGTTCGAAACGCCGCCCGTCGTTCGGTGACAGCGCCGCGATGGAGCAGGACCGGCGCAGGCGGACGCTGCGAACCGCGCTCGTGCTGTTTTCGATAGCGTTCGTGTTTTTCCTCGGCATCATCGCGCGACACTGGCTATGGCCACAGCAGTAACAGAAAACCGCGTTATGCTGCGGAAGCTCGTGGTGATCGCCGTCGCCATGTTCGGCTTCGGTTTCCTGCTGGTGCCGTTCTACAAGAAGATCTGCGAAGTGGTCGGCCTCAACAGCGTGGTGAAGCGCGAGGAGGTGGCGAACACCCAGGTCGATGCGACCCGGTTGATGGTCATCGAATTGGACGCAAACGCCCGCCATTCACTGCCCTGGAGCTTCCGCCCCGTGGAGCGGAGCGTGAGCATTCATCCGGGCGCGCTGACGCACGTGAGCTACGAGATCCGCAACGATGCCGCGGTGCCGCTGACGCTGCAGGCGATCCCGAGCTACGGTCCGGCATACGCCGCCCGCTATTTCAAGAAGCTCGAATGCTTCTGCTTCCAGCAGCAGGTGATTCAACCGGGCGAGGTAAGACGGATGCCGGTGGTCTTCGTGATCGATCCCGAGGCGCCTGCCGATCTCAAAACCGTGACCCTCAGTTACACGTTTTTCGAGGTCGAGGGCGCAAATCGCGCGGCTGCTCCGGCCGGTAATGGCGGCAACGGCTGATGTCTCAGGTCAATGACAAGAGCGGCGATACGAAGAATGCAGGGTTGCTCGGCGCCGCGAAAGCCGTGTTCTGGGCTTTCTTCGGGGTGCGACGCAGGGGCGATCATGCGCACGACCTTGCCTCGCTCACTCCGGCGCAGGTCATCATCACCGGGATCGTGGCCGCAGCACTCTTCGTCGGAAGCCTGTTGCTGCTGGTAAAGTGGATAACCGCATAGACGTATCTCGATCGGGAGGAGAAGTTCGGATGACGACTGACGCCAGCAAATACTACATTCCGGAGCCATCGCGGTGGCCGATCTTCGGCTCCGCCGCGCTGCTGCTGATGGCTTTCGGAGCGACCCTGTGGATCAACCGGGAGCCCGTCATCGGACCGTGGGTTCTCGCTACGGGCGTCGCGATCCTCATCTACATGCTGTTCGGCTGGTTTGGAAGCGTTATTCGCGAAAATCAGAAGGGACTCTACAACCTGCATGTGGACGGTTCATTCCGCTGGGGCATGAGCTGGTTCATCTTCTCGGAAGTGATGTTTTTCGCGGCGTTCTTCGGCGCCCTTTTCTACATGCGGGTCCTGTCGGTGCCATGGCTTGCCGACATGGAGAACAAGCTGCTGTGGCCTAACTTCACCGGCAGCTGGCCGGTTGCGGGGCCGGGCCTTCCCCAGGACTTCACGCCGATGGCGGCCGCGGGTATCCCCGCCCTCAACACGCTGATCCTTCTGACGTCGGGGGTCACGGTCACTTGGGCGCACTGGGGCCTGAAGAAAAACAACCGGGGTCAACTGATACTGGGGCTGCTCCTTACGGTGTTGCTCGGTATGACCTTTCTCGGATTTCAGGCATACGAATACGGTCACGCCTATTCCGCGATGAACCTGAAGCTGACCACGGGTGCCTATGGTGCGACGTTCTTCATGCTTACCGGTTTCCACGGACTGCACGTCACGCTCGGCACGATCATGCTGATCGTCATTCTGTTCCGGTGCATCGCGGGGCATTTCACGCCGGAGCGTCACTTTGCGTTCGAGGGCGTGTCCTGGTACTGGCACTTCGTCGACGTGGTTTGGCTATTGCTGTTCATCCTCGTATATTGGCTGGTCTGAGCAGAGCAGGTTTTGAGGAGGAGGGCCCCTCTCAGGAGGGGAAACGGGCGCCGCACGCAAGACCGTGCGGCGTTCTTTTTTCGACGTGCGCTCCATGGAGCGCACCGGTGGAACCCGTCGCGTGGCCGGGCTATCCCGCCGCCCCGGATGACCTCAGAGGCCCTGTGGCGGGATAATTCCGAGGTAGTAGCACGCCATAATCAGCGCGAAGAGCGCGACCGATAATCCGACTCGCCAGGTGAGCGCTTTCACAGTGCGTTCCGAGGTACCCCTGTCCTTGATCAGGAAATACAGCCCTGACCCGAGGCTGAACAGGATGAGGACGACCAGCACCAGAACGATGATCTTGAGCATGGCGAGCGCTTCCAGGAGCCGAGTGTATCGGATGGGGCAACCGCTCGCCATCCATGGATGAGCCGGCAGCACCGCAGCTTCCGCGCGGGGTGGGTTCCTACGATTGCGGCCGCCCTCGGAATCTTCGTGACCTCGAGCGCCGGCATCTGGCAGATGAGCCGCGCCGCCGAGAAGGAGGAACGGCAGGCGCACCTCGAACGTCTACGCCATGATGACCCGCTCGACTTGCCTGGGGCCACGGCGGTTGACCCCGAAGGATTACTGTATCGGCGCGTGCGCATCACCGGCGCCTTTGTGCCTGAGCGCACGGTCTTTCTCGACAACCGGGTGCGGCAGGGTGTTCCGGGCTACGAGGTCGTCACGCCCTTGCGCATCGGCGATGGCCCCATGTACGTTGCCGTCAACCGCGGTTGGATCGCGGGCACCGGCTCGCGCGACTCGCTGCCGGTGGTCAACACGCCGCCCGGCCGCGTGACGGTGGAAGGTACAGTGATGCCGGCGCAGCGCGTGTACGAATTGTCCAAGTCGGTGCGCAGTGGGCGCGTCTGGCCAAGCTTCAGCATGGAGCGGATGCGGCAGGAGAGCGGACTCGAACTGCAACCGATTCTGGTCTGGCAGGAGAGTGATACCGGCGACGGATTGGTGCGGATGTGGGACCGGCCGGACCTCGGGCGCGCCCGTCATCTCGCCTACGCCTTCCAATGGTTTGCTTTCAGCATTGCGATTTTCGTCACGTATGTCGTACTCGGTTTCCGGCGCGGTTCACGCGCGTAAGAGTCGCCGCAGCCTGATTCTCGTGGCGTTGGTGTGCGCGCTTCCGGTGGCGGTGTCGTACTTCATGTTCTACGTCTGGAGGCCCTCGGGAACTACCAACTACGGCGAGATGCTGCCGGTGCAGGCGCTGCCTGTCGGGAGCGCACGCACCGTCGACGGCAAGCCGTTTCACCTGTCGGATCTGCGTGGACGATGGATCATGCTGACGGTGGATCGCGGAGCCTGCGACGACGCGTGTCAGGACAAGCTCTTCAAGATGCGCCAGCTGCGGTTGATGCAGGGCAAGGAAATGGGTCGCATCGAACGCGTGTGGCTCGTTGCCGACGGTGCCTCTCCGGATGCGAAACTGGCGTACGTGCACGACGGCGTGTGGGCGGTCGATGCCCGTACCAGCGACCTCCCCGCAGTGCTTTCGGCACAAGGCGATCCACGCAACTACATTTACCTCGTCGATCCCCTCGGCAATCTGATCATGCGCTATCCCGGGAGCGCCGATCCGTACGGCATCAATCGCGACCTGGTTCGCCTCCTGAAGGTATCGCGCGTCGGCTGATTCGGCGCGGCGCGGCTCGTGCACTGTTCGCGGGGCAAGCCCGATGCTAGAATCCGCGCCTTCACGCGCCTCACCGAAACTCCGTCCGATGCCCGAAATCGCAGGCGTGCAGCGCGCGCCGAGCCTGCCGTATCAGTTCCTCCAGCTCACCAAGCCCCGCGTCGTTTCGCTCATCGTCTTTACCGCAGTGATCGGAATGTTCCTCGCGGTGCCGGGCATGGTGCCCGCGCAGGCGTTCGTGTTCGGCACTGTCGGCATCGCTCTCGTCGCTGGGGCCGCGGCGGCGATCAACTGCCTCGTGGAGCGCAAGATCGATGCGGTGATGGCCCGCACTCGGGCGCGTCCGTTGCCCCGGGGAGTCCTGACGCCGGCGCAGACCCTCGTCTTTGCCGGCGGCGTCGGGGGCGTCGGCATGTGGCTGCTCTACACGCTGGTGAACCCTCTCACCATGTGGCTGACGCTGGCCACCTTCATCGGCTACGCGGTCATCTACACCGTGGTGCTGAAGCCGCTTACGCCGCAGAACATCGTGATCGGCGGTGCATCGGGAGCCATGCCGCCGGTGCTTGGCTGGGCGGCCGTGACGGGAACGGTTTCACAGGAGGCGCTGCTCCTTTTTCTCATCATCTTCGCGTGGACGCCGCCGCATTTCTGGGCCCTGGCCCTTTACCGGAAGCACGAATACGCGAAGGCCGGGGTCCCCATGCTGCCCGTGACGCACGGCGACAAATACACGCGTCTGCATGTGCTGCTTTACACCGTGATCCTGTTCGTCGTTTCCATGTTGCCGTTCGCGACACGCATGAGCGGCATGATCTACCTCGTCTCAGCCGTGTTGCTGGGCGTTGTTTTCCTGTGGTACGCGGTACGCGTTTACGCTGCCTACACGGACCATGTCGCGCACTCGACTTTCCGTTACTCCATCCTTTATCTCTCGGCGCTGTTCGCTGCCCTGCTGATCGACCACTACTGGCGCATCGGCTGACCGCGCTTTCGATCGCAACGTCCGTATGAGGCGCGTTTCCAAACCACGCTGGTGGCTGTTCTTTCTGATTCTGGCTCTTGCCTGCGGTTGCGGCGACGCGTCCAAGACTTCCTCGTTCAAGACCACAGACATCACGGGCGCCGATTTCGGGAAAGGCTTCGCACTTATCGACACTTCGGGAAAACCCACCACGCTGGAGGACTTCAAGGGCAAGGTGGTCGTCCTCTTCTTCGGCTTCACCCATTGCCCGGACGTCTGTCCAGGCACCCTCGCGGAACTCGCACTCGTCAGGAAGGCGCTCGGGGCTGACGGCGACCGGATGCAGGTGGTTTTCGTGACGCTCGATCCCGAGCGGGACACGCCAGCGGTGCTGAAGCAGTATGTACCCGCCTTCGATCCCAGCTTTGTCGGCCTTTACGGGGACGCGGACGCCATCGCGCGCACCGCCCGGGAGTTCAAGGTGTTCTACAAAAAGGTGCCCGGCGCAAGCCCGGAAACCTACACTCTGGATCACACCGCTGCCGCCTTCGTGTTCGATCCCGCCGGCCGGCTGCGGCTTTTTGCGAGTTATGGGCAGGGGCCAGAAGCGCTTGGGCACGACATCCGGCTTCTCCTGAAAGAGAGGGCTTAACGGTTCGGAAAGCGCCAAGAAAAAAGCCCCGCGGGTGGAAGCGGGGCTTTGCGCAGACTCGGATGATTAACGTCAGGCGGCCGGTGCCATGAGGGCCTTCATCTTCTGCATCGCCTTCTGCTCGATCTGCCGGATGCGCTCGGCAGAGACTCCGAACTCGGCTGCCAGCTCGTGCAGGGTGGCGGTGGCGCCTTCGCTCAACCAGCGCGACTCGATGATCCGGCGGCTGCGCGGATCGAGTCCACCGAGCGCGCGCTGCAGACCTTCCGATCGCAGGCGCTCGGATTCGTCGTGCTCGAGGATGCGGCCGGGCTCCATCTCCGGGTCGCTGAGGTAGGAGATCGGGCCGAAGCCCTCGTCGTCGTCATCGCCCATGGGGTCCAGGGCGACATCCTGCCCAGTGAGCCGCGTTTCCATTTCGAAGACTTCTTCGGGTTTGACCCCGAGTTGCCGGGCCATCGCGCCGGCTTCCGACGACCCCAAGGCGCCGAAGTCCTGTTTCATGCTGCGCAGGTTGAAGAACAACTTGCGCTGGGCCTTGGTGGTCGCGACTTTCACGATGCGCCAGTTGCGCAGGATGAACTCGTGGATTTCCGCCTTGATCCAGTGCACGGCAAAGGAAACCAGGCGCACACCCATTTCCGGGTTGAAGCGCTTCACGGCCTTCATCAGGCCGACGTTGCCTTCCTGGATCAGGTCAGCCTGAGCCAGTCCGTAGCCGGAATAGCTACGGGCGATATGCGACAACACACGCAGGTGGGCGAGCACCAGCTCGCGCGCAGCCTCCACCTCGTTGTCCCGCTTCCAGCGCCAAGCCAACTCCGATTCCCGCTCTTGAGTGAGGAGGGGAAACCGATTGACGGTCTGGATGTAGGAATCCAGACTCGCGACGGGAGAGGGCAGGGGAAATCCTAGGGCAGTGGTCATCTAGTCAGTAGCCTCCAAGGTTCAATTTTAGCACTCAGGGTTTTTGAGTGCCAAAGCGGAAATTGGTTCACGTCCGCTGTGCGCAGAACTCGCTGGCAGTCGGGACAAGCTCAGCGTAAAAGCAGCGCTTGGCAGCCAAGTGAGCAGAAACTAACATGTTGCGCCGCGCCCTCGCGCCGCGACGCATCAGGCGAAGAGCGCGTCCACGAATTCTGCGGCATCGAAGGGACGCAGATCGTCGATCTGCTCGCCCACGCCGATGAAGCGGATGGGAATCGGCTTGTAGCGCGCGATCGCCGCGATAGAGCCGCCTTTGGCCGTCCCGTCCAACTTGGTGAGGACGAGACCTGTGATCTCCAGTGCATCGTCGAAGGCCTTGACCTGGGCAACGGTGTTCTGACCGGTGTTCGCGTCGAGCACCAGCAAGGCTTCGTGAGGCGCTTCCGGGATTGCCTTTCGGATCACGCGCTTCACCTTGCGGATCTCTTCCATGAGGTGAAGCTGGGTAGGCAGCCTGCCGGCCGTATCGGCGAGCAGCACGTCGATGCCCCGGGCACGGGCCGACTGGATGGCGTCGAAGATCACCGCCGCGGAATCGCCGGATTCCTGGGAAACGACGGCGACCTTGTTTCGCTCGCCCCAGATCTTGAGTTGTTCGACGGCAGCGGCCCGAAAGGTATCCCCGGCGGCCAGCATGACCGAGCGTCCGGCGCTCTGGTAGTACTTCGCGAGCTTGCCGATGGAAGTGGTCTTGCCGCTGCCGTTCACGCCTGCGACCATGATGACGAAAGGCCGCGCGGTGGACACGTCCAGCGGCTGCGCGAGGGGCTCAAGCAGTTCGAGCAGTGCCGTCTTGAGGGTCTGCCGCACCTGCTCCGGTTCGGTCAGCTTCTGCCGCTTTACCTGCGCGCGCAGTTGCATGAGCAAGTATTCGGTTGCGGGCGGCCCAACGTCGCAGGTGATGAGCACGGATTCCAGGTCCTCGAAGAGAGCCTCGTCGATCCGGGTGTGCCGGCTGAAAAGCCCCGAGAGCTCGCGCCCGAGCCGCTCGCGGGTGCGCGCGAGGCCCTGCTTCAGGCGCGTGGTCCAGCCTTCCTTCGGGCTCTTGAGGAAACTAAGCATGGGGTGGTCTGTCAGAGTGTGGCTTGAAAAGCAGGGCGCAATTCTAGTCGGA
Organism: uncultured beta proteobacterium; assembly: GCA_963747225.1. Classification (GTDB taxonomy): domain Bacteria; phylum Pseudomonadota; class Gammaproteobacteria; order Burkholderiales; family JAEUMW01; genus JAEUMW01. The sequence continues at coordinate 49,015 of CAVVES010000024.1, forward strand.
ATGTCCCACCCGGGCCAGATGACCGACGCGGTGGTGCCCTGTCATACCTCTCCCAGGAGTCAGCGCTTCATGCAGCGATCTACGATTTTCAGGTTCGCACTCGCCATTGTCGCGAGCGCGGCAGCATTCCTACTTCCGAACGCTGCGGCATTCGCCAAGACGAGCGAGATGACGCTGCCGAACGGCCTTCACGTGATCGTGAAGGAAGACAACCGTGCGCCCGTAGTCGTGTCCATGGTCTGGTACCGCGCCGGGAGCATGGACGAAGTGAACGGCAAGACCGGCGTTGCCCATGTGCTCGAGCACATGATGTTCAAGGGCACAAAGAACGTGCCGACCGGTGAATTTAACCGGCTCGTCGCCGCGGCTGGCGGTCGGGACAACGCCTTCACGAACCGCGATTACACCGCATATTTTCAGCAGGTGCAGAAATCCGAGCTGGAGCTCATGTTCAAGCTGGAGGCCGATCGCATGGCGAACCTGAACCTGACCGACGAGGAGTTCGCGAAGGAGATCAAGGTTGTGATGGAGGAGCGCCGGCTGCGCACCGACGACAAGGCGCGGGCAGCGCTCTACGAGGAGCTGATGGCGACCACCTTCAACGCTCATCCGTACCGGACGCCCGTGATCGGATGGATGAACGACCTGGAGAACATGAAAGCCGAGGATGCGCGGGACTGGTATCGGGCCTGGTACGTTCCGAACAACGCGACTTTGGTCGTGGTGGGAGACGTAGGGGCGCAGGATGTCTTCAAGCTGGCGCAGCAGTACTTCGGCGTGCTCAAGCCGAGAGCGCTGCCGGCACGCAAACCCCAGGACGAACCGATCCAGAAGGGCGAGCGCCGCCTCGTGGTGAAGGCGCCTGCTGAGTTGCCCCATCTGGTTCTGGCCTGGCATGTGCCCAAGCTCCGCGACGTGGAGAAAGACTGGGAGCCCTACGCCCTTGAAGTGCTCAGCGCCATCCTGGATGGCCACGAGGCAGCGCGCCTCGAGCGCTCGCTCGTCCGCGAGTCGAGGGTCGCCGCAAGCGCCGGAGCAAGCTACGACAGCGTCGCGCGAGGTCCGACACTGTTTATGCTGGATGGCACGCCCTCCGAAGGCAGGACGGTGCAGGAACTTGAAGCGGCCCTGCGCAAGCAGATCCAGAACATCGCGGAAACCGGCGTCAGCGAGGAGGAACTCGCCCGTGTGAAGGCGCAGGTGATCGCTGGCGAAGTGTTCCAGCGTGATTCGATGTACTACCAGGCGATGCAGATCGGCATGCTGGAAACCGTGGGACTTCCCCATCAAACCCTGGAAATACAGCTGGAGAAGCTGAAGGAGGTGACGGCGGCGCAGGTACAGGAGGTCGCAAAGAAGTACTTCACCGACGACGCTCTCACGATCGCCGTGCTCGATCCGCAGCCTCTGGATGGTGCGAAGCGCGTCGCTCAGGCGAGGGGGGTGCGTCATGCGGAATAGCATGTCCGGCGTCGCCAGATGGTTCCTGGCGCTTTCGCTTTTGCTGATGGCGGGTCGAGCGCTGGCACTGCCGGCAATACAGACCTGGACCACGCCGTCCGGCGCGCGTGTTTTCTTCGTCGAGAATCACGACCTGCCCATGATCGACGTGAGCGTGGACTTTCCTGCCGGATCGTCCTTCGATGCCAGCAATGCCGCAGGCGTCGCGGCTCTCACCCAGCTCATGCTGCGCTTAGGCGCGGCAGGGCTGACGGAAGATCAGATCGCGACGAAGATGGCGGATGTGGGCGCGCAGTTGTCGGGACGTTTCGACCTCGACCGCGCCGGTGTGGGCGTGCGCACGCTGTCCAGCGAGCGGGAACGCGACGTAGCGATGGGCGTGCTGGCCAGTGTCCTGCAGTCCCCATCGTTTCCGCAGCCTGCGTTCGATCGGGAGAGGGCGCGCGTGATTGCGGGCCTCAAGGAGGCGGACACGAAACCCGAAGTCATCGCGTCGAAGGCGTTTTATGCAACACTTTACGGCGAGCATCCCTATGGCTTGCCGGGGGCCGGCGACACGACGAGTGTCGCTGCCATCACTCGCGACCAGTTGCTCGACTTCTATCGGTCGCACTACGTGGCGGATCGCGCGGTGATTGCGATCATGGGCGATGTTACCCGGGAGCAGGCGGACAGGATCGCGCGTCAACTCACCGACGGGCTCCCCCGTACGGCCGGCAGCAACGTCGCCTTGCCCGGCGTGTCACCGCTCACGAAAGCGACCGAGAAACGGATCACGCATCCCGCGACCCAGAGTCACATCCTGATGGGTGCGCCGGGCATTCGCCGCGACGATCCCGACTATTTTCCGCTGTTCGTGGGCAACTATATCCTCGGTGGCGGCGGCTTCGTGTCCCGCTTTACCGAAGAAGTGCGCAGCAAGCGCGGTCTCGCCTACAGCGTCTACAGCACCTTCAATCCGATGCGCTATGAAGGTCCGTTCCAGATCGGTCTGCAGACGAAAAAGGATCAGGCGAGCGAGGCCCTCGAAGTCGTGCGGGTGACGCTGAAGGAATTCGTCGCGAACGGCCCGACCGAAAAGGAACTGAAGGCGGCGAAGCAGAACATCATCGGCGGCTTCCCGTTGCGCGTCGATAGCAACAAGAAGATTCACGAGTACCTCGCCGTCATCGGCTTCTATGGTCTGCCCCTCGACTACCTGAACGAATTTCCGAAGAAGGTGCAGGCGGTGACCGTGGACGATGTCAAGACCGCATTTCGCAAGCGCGTCAATCCGGATTCGCTCGTGACCGTCGTGGTCGGGGCTCCGGATACGAAAACCAGCGCTGCGCCGCGCTAAAGCGGCGCGGTGCGCGCGAACCGCGTACGAATCATCGGCGGGGGCTGGCGTGGCCGATTCTTATCCTTCCCGGATATCGAGGGGCTCCGCCCTTCCCCGGACCGGGTGCGTGAGACCCTCTTCAACTGGCTCGGCCAGACCTTGCACGGGCGCGCCTGTCTCGATCTCTTCGCCGGCAGTGGAGCGCTCGGTCTGGAGGCGGCCTCCCGCGGGGCCGATCCCGTGGTGCTCGTCGAACGCAACCGCGCGGCAGTCTCGGCACTCACGGACAACGTGAAGCGGCTGGGGGCGACCCAAGTGAGCGTGGTGCACGGCGACGCGCTGGACTTCGCACGCCGCGACGTGCGATTCTACGACGTCGTATTTCTGGACCCACCCTTTGCGGAGGGGCTGCTGCCTGCGATTTTGCCCCTCGTGATTGCCCGCCTCGCGCCCGGTGCCAGGGTCTACGTTGAGAGCGCCGCGTCCCTCGAGCCGGAGCGTCCGTGGCAGGTGCTGCGCCGGGGGAAGGCGGGAACCGTGCACTATCAACTCCTCGCTCTGGAGGTTCCATGAACCACACGGTGATCTATCCCGGCACCTTCGACCCTGTCACCCTTGGGCACGAAGACCTGGTGCGCCGTGCCGCGCACCTCTTCGACCGCGTCGTGGTGGGCGTCGCCGACAGCCTGAGCAAGCGGCCGGTGTTCACGGTGGAAGAGCGCGTCGAGATGGCGAAAGCCGTGCTCGCGGTCTATCCGAACGTCGAAGTGGTCGGGTTCAGCGGGCTCCTCATGAAATTCATCCGCGATCAGCGTGCGCGGGTCATCCTCCGTGGCCTGCGCGCCGTGTCGGATTTCGAGTTCGAGTTCCAGATGGCAGGGATGAACCGCATCATGCATCCCGACGTGGAGACCCTTTTCCTCACGCCGTCGGAACAGTTCATGTTCATTTCGGCGAGCATGGTGCGCGAGATCGGATCACTCGGCGGGGACGTCAGCCATTTCGTGCAACCCTTGATCGCGCAGCGTCTGCGTGAAAAAATGCAGGGTTACACCTCAACCTGATCGATTTTCCGGGAAACTTCCTCTATGGCGTTGCTGATTACCGATGCCTGCATCAACTGCGACGTTTGCGAGCCCGAGTGCCCGAACAGCGCCATTGCACAGGGGGACGAGATCTATGAGATCGCCCCCGATTTCTGCACCGAGTGCGTAGGGCACTACGACACGCCACAATGTGTCGCGGTCTGCCCGGTTGACTGCATCATCCTGAACCCCGACAGGCCCGAAGACCAGCCGCAGCTCCTGCTCAAGTACGAGCGATTGACCGCGCAGAAGAAGACGGCTTGACCGGGCGGGAAGCGCTGGCGAAAAGGCCGGCTGTCATCGCTGGCAGCGGGGGCAGTAGAAGGTCGAGCGCTGACCCTGCCGCATCGTCTTGACGGGCGTACCGCATACTCGGCACGGTTCACCAGTCCTTCCGTACACCTCGTAGTGCTGTTGGAAGTATCCCGGCGTCCCGGTCGCACCGACAAAATCCCGTAGAGTGCTGCCGCCCGCGGCTAGCGCGCGCTCCAGGGTGTCGCGGACTGCTGCGGCCAGATTTCGATAGCGGGCGAGACCCACGCGATGCGCGGAGCGGGCGGGATGGATGCGCGCCCGGAACAGTGCCTCGTTCGCATAGATGTTGCCGATGCCTGCTAGCAGATGACTGTCCATCAGAACGTGCTTGATGGCTGCCTTGCGATTGCGCGTCGCGCCGTGGAGAAAGTCGCCGTCGAAGTCTGGCGCAAGGGGTTCGGGGCCGAGAGCTGAAAGCAGTGGATGAGCGCACGGGTCGCCTTCGATCCAGTGCACGCTGCCGAAGCGCCGGGGGTCATTGAACCGCACCATGCGGCCGTCGTCGAGCGCGAGATCCAGATGGTCGTGCTTGCCGACCGGAATGCCTGCCTCCACCACGCGCAAGCTGCCCGACATGCCGAGATGCACGATCAGGGTTCCCGAACCGCAGTCGAGGAGCAGGTATTTTCCACGGCGCCCTACGCTGTGCACCGTACAGCCTGCGAGGCAAGCTTCCAGGGTGCTCGGAACGGGCCAGCGCAGACCCCGGTGACGCACCGTTACTTCCCGAATGCGCCGGCCCGTCACGAGCGGCATAAGACCCCGCCGCACCGTCTCGACTTCCGGAAGTTCTGGCATCCGTGGTGAACCCTAGCTCGTGGCGGCGGAGGGTGCTGTCAACAGCCGCTTTCCGGCTGCCTCGGAGAAGTGGTATTGCAGCCCCTCATCTTCGCGCAGCAGGACGAGTTCCGGTTCGCGTTGGACGATTCGCAGCCGCACCGTCTTTCCGCCCTTCAGCTTGACGGTGACGACTTCGCCGCCCGCCTTGACGGCCGCTGCCTTCTGCGCGAGGAGACTCGATGCGGCTTTCCAGTCGTCGCTCCAGCGGTTGAGGTCGTCCTGGCTCAACCCGGCCACCTCGGGACTCAGCCGCCAGCGTCCGTCCTTCAAAGCAAGAGTGGTCGAGCCGACCCCTATCTCAATCAACTCCTCGTCGGCGGCAAAGAGCTGGCGCCCTGTGAGATCCTTCGCGTCCTGGGGCACCGCGCCGGCGAGCCGCAGCGGAACGAGATACACCCCATCTCCTGTCAGGACGTATTGCTCGTTGCTCATCTCGTTCATCGTGCCGAAGGCGATCGGCTCGTCGTTGAACAAGACCCGCGCCCATGGGCGATCAAGATCGAACCGGGCGAGTTCGGTTGCGGGCAACTTGCGGGTCGCCTTGGCATCGAGCAGGTCGAGCAGTTGCCTGACGCGAAACGCATCGGCGCGCGCCCGGTATGGCTCGACGAGCTGCCAGTTGCCGTCACCTTTTTCGAGCACGAACGACGCGCTGCCGCGTTCGACCTTGAGTCGCGTCACCTGCTCCGGATCGAGCGCGGAGAGCGCGAGCTCGGGTACCGTGTGCGGCGGCGGGCGCAGGTACAGGAAAAGCGCGAGACCGCCGACCAGGAGAGCGAGGGCGATGTTGATCAGCGTTCCGCGGCTCATAGCCTCCGGCGACGCCACCAGGTGGCCGCTCCCCCCGCGAGAAACAGAAGTGGCAGCAACACGAGAAAACCGGCCGCAATGAAGAACAGGCTGATCCGTCCGAGGCTCAGACTGCTGTCAACCGCGGACCGCGGCTGAATCGTGATCAGGTCCTCATCGCCGACGAGCCAGTTTACGATGTTGACGCCCAGATCGAGGTTTCCCAGCGTGCCCAAGTATGTGTTGGCGAGAAAATGTCCGCTGCCGAACACTACGATGCGCTGGGTGCGATCTTCCACGGTCCGCTCCAGAGCATAGCCGACCGTCACCGGACCGGCGATATCCCGTGTCTTGTCGAACGTGGCTGAATTGCTCGGGTCGGCGCTTTCGATCCAGCCGCGCTGCGCCACTTCGACCAGGGGGAAGGCGCGCCATTCCTTGCTCTCCACGACGCCGATCTGGCGTGCGAACGGGAACACGGTGTTGAGCGGAAAGTCACGCACGATCGCGTGGTTGCCGTAGCCGCTCGCCAGGGCGTTGGACTGTGGCAAACCCATCTGCAGCGCGGCCGGATCGACGACGGTGCCGGGCGAGAGGGCGAGGGACAGGTATTCCGCGACAGGCCGCAACCCGTGCAGCGGTTCCTGATCGATGAGCCAGAGCAGGTTACCGCCCTTCTCGAGGTAGCGCTTCACTTTCTCCACTTCGCCGGGCAACAGGTCGACCTGCGGACTTGCGATGACGAGGAGCGCATCATTGTCGGGCACCGCCTGCGCGATGCTCAGGTTTACCGTCCCCAGCTTGAATCCCTTGGCTTGCAGCTGCTTGCCGAAATCACCGAGGTCATGGTTCGCATTGCCGGTGAGGCGACGTTCGCCGTGACCATCCAGCTGCGCCACCACGCGCGCCGAACTCCGTGAAAGGCGCATGAGCAGGTTGGTAAACGCCTGTTCGTTGAGATTGGTGAGGTGCTCCGTACGCCCCTGATGCTCCACGACGAGCTCGCCGTTGACCTGCACCTTGGCCTCGGCGGCGAGCTTCGGGTAGGCGCGCGGATCGATGAACTTGAGGGTGAGGTCGCTCTTGGCGCGGCGGTAGGGCTGGATGAAGTCCTCGATGATCCGGCGGATGTCGCCGAGCTGCGGATCCTGCTCCGTCGCGTAGGCGGTGATGGTGACGGGCCCCTTCATCTGCGCAAGCACGTCCAGCGTCGATTTGGACAGCGTGTTCCTGCGGTTCTGGGTGAGATCCCATTGGACGTGATAGTCCTGCGCGAGCTTCGCCAAGAGGACGGATGCCGCGATCAGCAGAACGACGAAGAAACCGTTCTGCAGAATCAGGCGCTGGCGGAGGTATCTGCTCGCTTCCATGCGCATTCCCTAGCCGCGCAGCCGGTCGGCGTCGAGACGCCGGATCGCGAGCAGCAGAAAGAGCCCGATCAGCAGCGCGAAGTAGGCAAGGCTTGCGGTGTCGACGACGCCCTTGGTGAAGGTCTCGAAATGCCTGAGCAAGGACACGACGTTGGTGAGGTTCGCGGGATCGGAAGTGGCGAGATTGATCAGCCAGAGCGCGAGCGAGATCGCGAGGGCGGTGACCGCGGCGACGACCGGATGCGCCGTCAGGCACGACGCGTACAGGCCGATCGCCGCAAGCGCGGCCGCGAGCAGGGCAAGCCCAAGAAAATTCGACAACACGAGTCCCCAGTCAAGGCGGCCGCCGACGGTCAGCGCCGCGCCCATGGCCACGATCAGGACAATGGGGACGAACAGGAACAGGAAGAGGCCGAGAAACTTGCCGACCACCAGATCGGTCATCGAAAGCGGCGCGGAGAGCAGAAAAGTCATGGTCTGATTGCGCCGCTCTTCTGCGATGAGGCGCATGGCGAGCAGAGGCACCGCCATCACCAGCACGATGGAACCGATGCCGAACACCGGCGAGAGCACGATTTCGGTGGCTCCTGGCGGGTTGGGCATCGTGGCAAGCTGGGTCTGGATCGCGAGAAACGCATCGAGGCGTGACAGGAAGAACCACGCGAGGATCAACTGGAAGAATGCGAGGACCACCCACGCGAGCGGCGACGCGAACAGTCCCTTCAGTTCCTTGGCCGCGACGGTGAGAATCACCGGGACCCCTCAGCGCCGTCTTCTTCCCGTTGAGTCAGATGCGCGAAGATATCCTCGAGGCTCGACTGTGCCGGGCCGAGCTGGAAGAGCCGCCACCCGCGCTCGACGGAGAGTCGCGCGATTTCCTCGGCAGGGTCGGCATCGCCGCCCGGCTCGATTCGGAACAGATTGGGACCGGCTGCCGCCGCCCTTGCGACGCCTGTTATCGTCGCGAGCTCCGCCAGGGCCGGAGGCTGCCGCAGGCCAACCAGCAACGCGCGTCCGCCACGCAGCGCGCGTAGGTCGTCGATGCCGCCGCTGTAGACGAGGCCCCCTTCGTTCATGATGTGAACGCGATCGCAGACCGTTTCCACCTCAGGCAGGATGTGGGTGGAAAGGATCACGCTCCGGCCGCGGCCCAGCTCGCGGATCAGGGCTCGAATTTCCCGAATCTGATTCGGGTCGAGACCCACCGTGGGCTCGTCGAGAATGATGAGGTCCGGCTCATGGACGATGGCCTGCGCGATGCCGACCCGTTGCTGGTAGCCCTTGGAAAGGGTTCCGATGAGCTGGCGTCCGACGGCCGTGAGCCCGCAGCGTTCCTTGGCTGCCGCGACGGCGCGGGGTCCATCCTTCTTTGCGACCCGACGCAACCGCGCCGCGAGGGCAAGGTATTCGTCGACACGCAGCTCACGATAGAGCGGTGGCGTTTCCGGGAGATACCCGACATGGCGCTTCGCCTCGACCGGTCGTTCGAGCAGGTCGACGCCGCAGATGGAAATGCTGCCGGAGCCTGGGCTCAGGTTCCCGGTGAGCATTTGCATGGTCGTCGTCTTGCCGGCGCCGTTCGGTCCGAGGAAGCCGAGCACTTCGCCGCGGTTCACTTGCAGTTCCACGTCGCGGACCACGGGGCGACCGGCAAAACTGCGCGAAAGCGCGCGCGCATCGAGCGTAAGCGAAGGGACTAGTTCCGACATCCGGGAGAAAGGCGCGCGGCAAAACCGGCCACCGCGAGGCTGGGGTCAATTGAAACGGCCGCTAAATATACCTAATATGGAAGGCTTCACATAGCCTTGCCGCGCGTGGATGGTTTTCGATTCGGAGAACCTCGGCGCGCCTGCACCTCTCTAACCTGGCGTCCCTTTTTCGAGTTTGCTCCTGATGAGCCGAATCCCAACCGTGGCCCTGCCGCTCCTTGCGGTGCTTCTGAGTGCCTGTGCACAGACACCCCAGAAGCCTGCCGAAACGGCCAAGCCCAAGCCGACGGTCACCGCAACCAAGCTGCCCGAGCAGCCGCGCCAGCCACCCCTCCCCAATCAGGAGTTGAGCACCGACGTCCTGTATCGGTTCCTCATGGGCGAGATCGCGGGCCAGCGCGGTCGGCTGGACGTCGCGACCCAGGCCTACGTCGAGATGGCGAGGAAGACGCGCGATCCGCGTATCGCCCAGCGCGCAACGGAGATCGCACTCTTCGCACGCGCCCAGGACCAGGCCCTCGAGTCCGCGAAGATCTGGCTTGCCGCCGATCCCGAATCGGTGCGGGCTCAGCAGGCGATGGCCGCGCTGCTGGTCAATGCGAACAAGCTCGACGAAGCGAAGCCGCTGCTCGAGAGGCTGCTCAAGGAAGAAAAGGAGAATGTCGGGCAGGCGTTTCTCCAGCTCGGAGCACTCCTGTCCCGTGTGAACGACAAGAAGGCGGCGCTCAAGCTGGTGCAGGATCTGGCCGCGCCCTACCCTGCCCTTGCTGAGGCACATATCGCTGTTGCCCAGGCAGCGCTGAGCGCGGACGACAACGATCTCGCGGTGAAGGAGTCCGAGGAAGCCACGACCCTGCGGCCCGACTGGGAACTCGCGGCATTGATCCGGGGCCAGGCCCTGCAGCGCCGCTCCAATGCCGAGGCGCTCGCCTACTGGAAGAACTATCTCAACGAGAATCCGCAAGCCAAGGACGTGCGTCTCAACTACGCGCGGTTGCTGGTTAACGACCGCAACTACGAAGAGGCGCGCCAGGAATTCGAGCGCCTCGGCAAGGACTTTCCGCAGAACGCGGACGTGACCATGGCGGTGGCGCTGCTCGGCCATTCAGCTCAAGGATTACGATGCCGCCGAGAAAACCCTGAAGCGCGCCCTCACCCAGAACCCGAAGGATGCCGACACGGTCCGCCTCTATCTCGGTCAGGTGGACGAGGAGCGCAAGCAATACGAGGAAGCGAAGAAGTGGTACACGGAAGTGGGCAGCGGCGAGCAGTACATTCCGGCTCAGGTGCGCTATGCGGGAGTCGTCGCCAAGGAAGGGGATCTTCCCGGTGCGCGCCGCTACCTGCAGCAGCTCCCCGTGCAGAACAATCAGCAGCGCGTGCAGCTGATCCAGGCCGAGGCGCAGCTCCTGCGCGACCAGAACCAGTATCAGGAAGCCTACGATCTCCTCGGCAAGTCCCTCGAGAAGCTGCCGAACTATCCGGACCTGCTCTACGACTACGCGATGATGGCGGAAAAGGTGAATCGCATCGATGTGCTCGAGACGAACCTGAAGAAGCTCATCGTCATCAAGCCTGATCACGCGCACGCCTATAACGCGCTCGGCTACACACTCGCCGATCGCACCGAGCGCCTGAAGGAAGCGGAGCAGTACATCGACAAGGCCCTCGCGCTGGCCCCTGACGATCCGTTCATCCTCGACAGCAAAGGCTGGGTGCTCTATCGGCGCGGGCAGACGAAAGAGGCTGTCACCTATCTCCGCCGCGCGTTCGCGGAACGCCCCGACCCCGAGATCGCCGCACACCTCGGCGAAGTCCTGTGGGCGCAGGGTCAGAAAGACGAGGCCGCAAAGGTCTGGCGTCAGGCTCTCCAGGAAAATCCGGACAACGAGGCGCTGCGGACCGCGGTCAAGCGCTTCCTCCCCTGACCGCGCAGAGCCACTATGGGCTGTGCCCGTCTGCTGCGGGCTGGCGTCTATCTCCTTCTCCTTCTTCTGCTCACGGCCTGCGCCACGAGCCCGGAGGCGCCCGTCACACGTCCCGCCGCCGACCTTTCCCCGAAGAGCATGCGCTTCGAGCTCACGGGCCGAATCGGCATCCGCAACAGCGAAGACGGAATGGCGGGAACGCTGCGCTGGCTGCACACCCCGGAGGGCGACGAGCTGTGGTTCTCGTCGCCGGTCGGGGGTAGTGTCGCCCAGCTTTCCAGGAATGAGGACGCAGTCGAACTCACCTTGTCGGATGGCGTGGCGCGGCGCGCGGCCACTGCGGAGGAGCTGACCCGGGAAGCGCTGGGCTGGGATCTTCCGCTTGCGGGTCTCGAGTATTGGGTGCTCGCGCAGCCGGCTCCGGGAAATCCTCCCGCGCGGATCGAGCGCGATCAGGCAAGCGGGCGCACGACACGCATCCGCCAGGACGGATGGGACATCGAATACCGCCGTTACGTCGATACGCCGCGCGGCGCGCTTCCCGCGCTCATGAGTCTCGAGTACGGCAGCCTGCAGATCCGGCTGGTCATCGACCGCTGGGACATACCGGATTAGGTGCCGCGGATGGCGAGGCGAAGGCTATTCGCGTATCCTCCGCCGCTTTCCGCCGTCCCCCGCCATGCCGCTCCTCAGCTACCCCGCCCCGGCGAAGCTCAATCTCTTCCTGCGCGTGACCGGCCGGCGAGCCGACGGCTATCACCTTCTCCAAACCGTGTTCCGCTTCATCGACTTCGGCGACACCCTGTACTTCCGCGTGCGCCAGGACGGGGTTATCCGCCGCGGGAACACGGTGCCCGGCATTCCGGCCGAGGACGACATCGCGCTCAAGGCGGCGCAGCTGCTACGGAGTGAAACAGGCGTCCGGCGTGGCGTCGAGATCCGGGTGCGCAAGCGATTGCCGCTGGGGGGCGGGCTTGGAGGGGGCAGCTCCGATGCCGCGACGGTGCTGCTCGTGCTCAACCGCCTGTGGGAGCTTCACCTGTGCCGGGCCGATCTCGAAGAGCTTGGTTTACGCCTTGGCGCGGACGTCCCGGTTTTCATCTTTGGTGAAAGCGCATTCGCGGAAGGAATTGGAGAGAAGCTGAAGCCGATCGCGCTCGCGCCGGCGTGGTATCTGGTGCTCGTCCCCTCCGTCGTAGTGGCTACCCGGAAAGTGTTCGAACATCCTGATTTGACACGAAACTCTACGCCCGTCAAAATGTCGGCCTTTTCGGCGGTGCGGGGCCACAACGATCTCGAATCTGTGGTGTCCTCGGCCTATCCGGATGTCGCACGTCACCTAGCGTGGCTGCGTGCCGAGATGGGCGAAACGGGCCTCGCGGCCCTGACCGGTTCCGGCGGGTGCGTCTTCGCGGAGTTTCCAACCGAGGAGGACGCGCAGCGGTTGGCGAGTCGTCTGCCGTCGACGATGCGCGGATTCGTGGCGCAGGGCCTGGACCGTCATCCCCTGCGGCGCCTCGCACTTTGAATGATTGGGGAGTCGCCAAGTGGTAAGGCACCGGATTTTGATTCCGGCATTCGTAGGTTCGATCCCTACCTCCCCAGCCCCAACTCCTGTGACAGCGGACGAAGGTGCCGTTGTGTTGTCCGATTTGTTTTCCGTGCCTGATGCACTGAAGCAGGTTTTCTGCAACGCCTTCCGTTCGACGTCTTCCGAATAGGCAAGCATGGCTTACGAAAGCCTGATGGTGTTCACGGGAAATGCAAATCCGAAGCTCGCGCAGGACGTTGTACGCCATCTGCACATCAATCTCGGGCGTGCCACGGTCGGTCGCTTCAGCGATGGCGAGGTGATGGTGGAGATCCTGGAGAACGTGCGCGGCAAGGACGTCTTCGTGCTCCAGTCGACCTGCGCACCGACGAACGACAACCTGATGGAGGTGCTCGTGATCGTCGATGCGCTGAAGCGCGCTTCAGCCGGGCGCATCACCGCGGCGATTCCGTACTTCGGCTATGCGCGGCAGGATCGCCGTCCGCGCTCGGCGCGCGTTGCCATCACCGCGAAGGTGGTGGCGAACATGCTGACCAGCGTGGGTGTCGACCGAATGCTGACGATGGATCTGCACTCGGACCAGATTCAGGGGTTCTTCGACATTCCGGTCGACAATGTCTACGCGACGCCGATTCTGCTCGCGGATCTGTGGAAGCACGAGTATCCGAACATGATCGTGGTCTCGCCCGACGTTGGCGGTGTCGTGCGCGCGCGGGCAGTCGCGAAGCGCCTGGACTGCGACCTTGCGATCATCGACAAACGCCGTCCGCGTCCGAACGTCGCGACGGTAATGAATATCATCGGCGACGTTCTCGGATCGCACGTGCGTCATCATGGACGATCTCGTGGACACGGCGAACACGCTGTGCGAAGCGGCAGGGGCGCTCAAGGACAATGGCGCCGAACGGGTGGTGGCGTACTGCACGCATGCCGTGCTGTCGGGTCGTGCGGTAGAGCGGATCGAGAATTCCACGCTCGATCAACTGGTCGTGACGGACACGATTCCCCTGCGCGATGACGCAAAGCGCTCCGCGCGTATCCGCTGCGTGCCAGCCGCGGAGTTGATGGCGGAGACCATGCTGCGCATCAGCAACGAGGATTCCGTGAGCTCGCTCTTCATGGAGTAGCGGGCGCACAACGAATTTTTTCAGCACACTGGCGGCTGGTCGCGGTCGTCAGGATCTTTGACTTGAAGGAGAGTGAAGAATGGCAGGAATCGAAGTCACGGCGTTTTCCCGATCGGCGCAAGGGAAGGGTGCGAGCCGCCGCCTGCGCCGCCACGGGAAGGTGCCCGGTGTGATCTATGGCGGCGATACGACGCCGGTCGCAATCGAGCTCGACCACAACGCGCTTTATCAGCATCTCCGGCTCGAGGCGTTTCACGCATCTATCCTGAACATGTCCGTCGGGGGTGCCAAGGAGCAGGTGCTGCTGCGCGACGTGCAGATGCATCCCTTCCGCGCCGAAGTGCTGCACGTGGATTTTCAGCGCGTCAAGCAGGACCGGAAGATCAACATGAATGTACCGCTGCACTTCGTGAATGGGGAGCACGCACCCGGCGTGAAGCTCGGCGGCGCCATCATGAGCCACATTCTCAATGAGCTTGAAGTGTCCTGCCTGCCGAAGGATCTGCCGGCGTTCATCGAAGTCGATCTCGGACATCTCGAAGCCGGCCACTCGGTCCACCTCTCCGAGCTGAAGCTTCCGGCAGGTGTCGAGGCGGTCGCTGCGCATTCTGGAGAAGATCCGGTCGTCGCGAACTGCGTGCTGCCGCGCGTGGCGGTCGAAGAGGAAGTAGTGGCCGAAGCCGCGGCACCTGCTGCTGCCGAAGTGCCGCTGGTGGCGAAGAAGGACGAAAAGGAACCAGAGAAAGGCGACAAGGGCGAAAAGAAATAGCCCTGCCTTGCAAACTCTCGCAGGCCCGCTGGCAGCCGCGGCGTCGCTCGCGGCCCGGCGGGTTTTTCACGCCCATCGCGAACGTTTCGTTGAACACCCATGCGTCTTGTCGTCGGCCTCGGAAATCCGGGCAGCGAATACGAATCGACGCGGCATAACGCCGGCTTCTGGTTTGTCGAGCGTCTTGCGGCGACGGCGGAGGTCAGGCTGCGCAGCGAGTCCCGCTTCCAGGGCATCGTCGGGCGGCTCACAGGTGTGGCTGGCGGCGAGTGCTGGCTGCTCATGCCGCAGACCTACATGAACGCAAGCGGGCGATCCGTGGGTGCGCTCGCACGCTTCTACAAAATTGCGCCGCCGGAGATTCTGGTCGCGTACGACGAGCTCGATCTGCCGCCTGGAACGGCAAAGCTAAAGAAGGGCGGCGGTGTCGCCGGGCACAACGGCCTCAAGGATATCGCCGCGCATCTTGGTACCCATGACTTCTGGCGGCTGCGGTTCGGCATCGGCCACCCCGGCGATCGCGCTGCAGTCGTCGACTACGTTTTGCACCGCCACGCCGCGAGGAGCGGGAAGCGATCGACGGTGCCATCGATCGGAGCCTCGCAATCTGGCCCGTCATCGCCCGGGGCGATCTCGAGGCAGCCATGCTCAAGCTGCACACGAAGCCCGCGCCCGCTGCTGCCCCTCCACCGGATGGTTCCGTATGAGCCTCAAGTGCGGCATCGTCGGCCTGCCCAACGTGGGCAAGTCCACGCTCTTCAACGCGCTCACGAAGGCGGGGATCGCTGCGGAAAACTATCCGTTCTGCACCATCGAGCCCAACATCGGCATCGTCGAGGTTCCGGACACGCGGCTCATCAAACTTGCCGAAATCGCCAAGCCGCAGAAGGTAATTGCGGCGGTCGTCGAGTTCGTCGACATCGCGGGGCTCGTTGCCGGCGCGTCGAACGGTGAGGGGCTCGGTAACCAGTTTCTCGCCCACATCCGCGAGACCGACGCCATCGCCCACGTCGTGCGCTGCTTCGAGGACGAGAACATCGTCCACGTCGCGGGAAACATCGACCCTGTCTCCGACATCGAGACGATCCACACGGAATTGGCGCTGGCCGATCTCGCGACCGTCGACAAGGCGATCGTTCGCGTCGCGAAATCCGCGAAATCCGGAGAGAAGGATTCCGTGAGGCAGCTTGCGCTGCTGGAACGGGTGAAGGCGCATCTCGACCAGGGCAGCCCCGCGCGCAGCCTGGGACTCGGGAAAGAAGACGAGGCACTCGTGATGCCCCTCTGCCTGCTGACGATGAAGCCGGCGATGTACGTGGCAAACGTCGACGAAGGCGGTTTCGAAAAGAATGCCCTGCTCGATCGGCTGCGCGCCCATGCGGCCTCGGAGCACGCACCCGTGGTGCCCATTTGCGCGGCGCTCGAAGCGCAGATCGCCGATCTTTCCGATGAGGACAAGCAGGTGTTTCTCGCCGACCTCGGCCTTTCGGAGCCGGGCCTCGACCGGCTGATCCGCGCCGCCTTCGATCTACTGGGACTGCAGACCTACTTCACGGCGGGCGAGAAAGAAGTGCGCGCGTGGACCATCCACAAGGGCGACACCGCTCCCCAGGCGGCTGGCGTCATCCACACCGACTTCGAGCGCGGGTTCATCCGCGCGGAGATCATCGGTTTCGACGACTACATTGCGCACAGGGGCGAGCAGGGTGCGAAGGAGGCGGGGCGGATGCGGCTGGAAGGGAAGGAGTACGTCGTGCGCGATGGCGACGTGGTGCATTTCCGGTTCAACGTGTAAAGAGAACTTCGGATTCCGCTGAGCTCAGGCGGACAACAGAAATCCCCTTACAAGTTGGTCATTGCGTGGTTTTCTTATCCCTGTACATCCGAGTTGATCCGCTGAGAGCCGGGTACGATACTTGGTGTGGAGTCAAAACCGCGTATTGAAAAACCGGGTATGGCTCAAGCCCTTGAGGAGAAGCCGATGCTAACCGACACCCAATGCCGCACAGCCAAGCCCAAGGACAAGCCCAAGCCCTATAAACTGCCCGACGGCAAGCCCAATGGGGTAAAGGCGTGGCGCGGCAACGGCGAAAAGCGGTTCCTTGCCTGATGGCGAGGTGACCGGGGTGCTACTTCCCTATTGGGACGGCGACGGGTGCATCTGGATTACCAGATCGACATGCGTCAAACGGTAGGCGAGACTGCAAGCGTGTTGACCAGCTCGATGGTGGAGTAAAAGCGCACACACTTGGTAGGTGCCACGGCAAGACGAGGCCCCGTCGCCCGTCATGGGGTGACTCGTGCTTGGGGGGGCCATCAGGCCGACCCTCTGCGGCTGCTCGTGTGACCCCAGGCATTCCTCGGAGGGCGATTCCTGTTATTTCTCAGGAGCGCTCAACGCCAAATCTCCCATTGACCACGGTTGACGGCGAAGAGACAATCCCCGAAGTGCCGTTGGAATTCCTGCCCTTCAGAAGACGGACGATGCCCCGATGGACGCAACCCCGGTCGTCTGCCCGATTGGTGCGGCCGGGCGGGGCGAGAAGCAGTCGCCGTGGAAGTCCTTAGCCGGTTCGCCGCCTAGCGGCCGGTTCTGGAGACGATGACGACGCAATGTCTGGCGCGACCGGTAGCGGACCTCAGAATCCGCGCCGAACCGCCGCAAATCGACAGTGAGGAGCGACATGGACGACTTCTTCAAGCTGCAAGCGCACGGCACCAACGTGCGCACCGAGGTGATCGCCGGGATCACCACCTTCCTGACCATGGCCTACATCATCTTCGTCAACCCGCAGATCCTCGCCACCACCGGCATGGACCACAGCGCGGTCTTCGTCGCGACATGCGTCGCGGCGGCGCTGGGCTCGGCGATCATGGGGCTCTACGCCAACTGGCCGATCGCGATGGCGCCGGGCATGGGGCTGAACGCCTTTTTCGCCTTCGGCGTCGTCGGCGCGATGGGCTTCACCTGGCAGGCGGCGCTGGGCGCGGTGTTCATCTCCGGCTGCATCTTCCTGATCCTGACCGTCACCGGCGTCCGGCGCTGGCTGGTCGCCGGCATCCCGCATTCGATGCGCAGCGCGGTTGCGGCCGGCATCGGCATGTTCCTCGGCATCATCGCGCTGAAGAACGCCGGCATCGTCGTCGCCAGCAAGGCGACCTTCATCACCCTCGGCCACATGACCCAGCCGGCGCCGTTGCTCTGCATGCTCGGCTTCTTCCTGATCGCGGCGCTCGATGCGCTGAAGATCAAGGGCGCGATCCTGATCGGCATCCTCGCCGTGACCGTCGTCGCCATCGTCGCCGGCATCAGCCCGTTCGGCGGCATCGTCTCGATGCCGCCGAGTATCGCGCCGACCTTTCTCAAGCTTGACGTGTTCGGCGCCCTCGACACCGGCATCGTCCAGGTGATCCTGGTCTTCGTGTTGGTCGAGGTCTTCGACGCCACCGGCACGCTGATCGGCGTCGCCAAGCGCGCCGGGCTGCTGGAAGAGGGCCCCACCCACACCAGCCCGCAACTCGGCAAGGCGCTGCTCGCCGACTCGACGGCCATCGTCGCCGGCTCGCTCCTTGGCACCTCCAGCTCCACCGCTTATGTCGAGAGCGCCTCGGGCGTGCTGGCGGGCGGTCGCACCGGGCTGACCGCAGTGGTGGTGGCGATCCTCTTCCTCGCCTCGCTGTTCTTCGCCCCGCTCGCCGGCTCGGTGCCGGCGTTCGCCACTGCGCCGGCGTTGCTCTTCGTCGCCAGCCTGATGATGCGCGAGCTCCTCGACGTGAACTGGGACGACCTCACCGAGGCCGCGCCCGCGGCGCTGACGGCGCTGATGATGCCCTTCACGTACTCGATCGCCAACGGCCTCGCGTTCGGCTTCATCAGCTACGCGATCATCAAGACGCTTACCGGGCGCGCCCGCGAGGTGCATCCCGCCACCTGGCTGGTCGCCGCGCTGTTCCTGGTCCGCTATGCCTTCTTCGTCGAGTGACGGCGATGCAGAGTACAGAGCGAGCCTAGCCCGTCCCGCCCGGGCGTCAGCCCGGGCAGCGCCCACTCAGGGGGCGGGTGCTGCCCTTCCCACCGAGCCCGCGGATCGTCCCGACGGGAGACGCCTGACGGCCCAGACCTACCGCCTCGAGCTGCACGACGTGACCAAGGCCACGAAGAAGGGCAGGCAGTGGCACTTCGGGATGAAGGTTTACGTCGGTGTCGATGCACAGAGCAAGGTGATCCACTCGGTGGTGACGACCCCGGCCAACACGGTGCTCGGTCAGCTGCTGCACGGCCAGGAGCGACGGGTCTACGGAGATCAGGCCTACAAGAGCCAGCGACATGTCACTCGCGCCAAGGCGCCCAGGGCACGCGATTTCACCAATCGGAATGCAAGTAGAAGTACTTCACCGACGCGGCGATCTAGGCGAAGAGCCGCACGAAGTGTCGCATCCGTTCCCGGGTGGAGCATTCCATCGGGGTCATCAAGCGCGTGTTTGGGTTCACCAAGGTTCTAGGTCCGCAGGCAAAGCTAAGACTCCTTTTCGAGAGCGCGTCTGCAGGAAGGGATCGCGGGTTGTTCTCGGCGGTGACACGACGGCTGCCGGCTTGCGATCCTCAAGTCAGAATTCCCCACCACCGCAGCGTCTGACGACAATGATCGCGTACCGCCTGCTCGGCGTCATCGGGCCGTTGCGCGACGATCGCATCGAGGATGACGAGGTGTTCCTCCATGGCCGGCACGATGCGATCGGGCAACAGCGGCCGCGAGTTCTGCATGATCCGGATGCGCTCCCGATTGCGCTCGTAGATCTCGGTCGCGAGCGGATTGCGAAGGCTGCCGGCCAGGGTTTCGTGCAGTCGCCAGTCCACCTCTTTCGCTTCGCGCTGGAGATCGGCCGTGACCTCGCTCCGCGCTTCCTCCAATACGTGAACATGGGCCGCCCGCAGCTCGTTGAGCGCAGTGCGCTGCGTCGCTTCGGCTGTGAGGGTGCGCGCTCCCTGCTGATCGAATAGCGCCCGCAATTCGAAGCATTGCCGGATCAGTTCCGGCGTAACATCCATTACGTACATTCCGCGCTTCGGAACGATGCGCAGCAGCGCCTCGTTGCCGGCGCGCTTCACCGCTTCACGCGTGGGGGCAAGCGGCAGTTCGAGCAGCTTGACGAGATCCTGTGTCGATACATATTCGCCAGCCTTGAGCGCTCCTGTGAGCAACAGTTCCTTCAGGCGCAGGTATGCCTGCTCCCCCAAAAGCAAACCGTCTTGGCTGAGTTTCTTTCGTTTAGGCAAAGACTTACGACACCCCTTAGGATCCATGCTAGGGCGCTGGGCAAAGGTTGTCAATACTAAAATCCTTATTGACATGTTACTGTGACCGTTATAACATGTTACTTAACATGCTTTGTGGAAGGGCAGAGAGATGCGCAGAGCGTGAGAACAACGATGCAGCGAAACGGCGCGACTGCCTTCCCGCCGGACAGCAGAGGTAATAACAGGGGTTTGCGCGCCCTGACGGCGCAGCCAAGCCCGATCAAAGTCCTATCGCCAAATGGAGGGGCAGCATGCCCAAGTTCTTCAAGTCGTTGTTCGGTCAGGTGTGTGTCGCGCTCGTACTCGGCGTAGCTGTCGGTTACTTCTTTCCAGACTTCGCTGTCAAACTCAAGCCGCTGGGCGACGGCTTCATCAAGCTCATCAAGATGATCATCGGTCCCCTCGTGTTCTGCGTGGTGGTGCATGGCATCACCGGCACCGGAGACCTGAAGAAGGTTGGCCGGGTCGGGATCAAGGCCGTGGTCTACTTCGAGATCATGACGACGCTTGCCCTGATCCTCGGCGTCGTTCTGGCGTTCACGGTACAGCCAGGGGTCGGCATGAACATCGACCCGAAGGCGCTCGATGCATCGGCGATGTCCGCGTACACGGAGCGTGTCGGGCAGATTTCGGGGACGGCGGACTTCATCATGAAGATCATCCCGTCCACCTTTGTCGATGCGTTCGCGAAAGGCGACATCCTGCAGGTGCTGCTGCTCGCCATTCTCATGGGGTGCGCGCTCGCTGCTCTCGGGCCCCGGGCGAAAGCCGCGGTCCATCTCATCGACGAGTTTTCGCATGCGTTCTTCACGGTGATCGGGTTCATCGTGAAGCTCGCGCCGCTCGGCGTGCTGGGGGCGATCGCTTTCACGGTAGGCAAGTACGGTATCGGCTCGCTCAAGCAGTTGGGCTTCCTGGTCCTGCTGTTCTACGTCACCTGCGCGATCTTCGTGGTCGGGGTGCTGGGCGCGGTCCTGCGCGCGTTCGGTTTCAACATCCTCAAGTTCCTGAACTACCTGCGCGAAGAACTGCTGGTCGTGCTCGGCACCGCTTCCTCCGACAGCGTGCTGCCTCAGATCATGCGTAAGCTTGAGCATATGGGCATCAAAGACACCACCGTGGGTCTCGTGATTCCAACCGGCTACTCCTTTAACCTCGACGGTTTCTCGATCTATCTCACGCTGGCGGCTGTCTTCATCGCGCAGGCCACCAACACGCCGCTGTCCCTGGCAGATCTGCTGACGATCCTCGGCATTTCGCTGGTCACGTCCAAGGGTGCCCACGGTGTACCGGGCTCCGCGATCGTGATCCTCGCGGCGACGCTTGCTGCGGTGCCGGCGATCCCCGCCATCGGTCTCGTGCTCGTGCTCTCGGTCGACTGGTTCATGGGCATGGCCCGGGCGATGACCAACCTGATCGGCAACTGCGTCGCGACGGTGGTGGTCGGCGTATGGGAGAAGGATATCGACAAGGACCGTGCGCGCCGGGTGCTCGACGGCGAAGAGGTGCCGGAGATCACGCGCAAGCCGGTGGCGGGGTCGGAAGTGCACGCCCAACCCGTCGGCGCTGCCTGATCCAGGAGGACACAACGATGAAAACCATAGCCTTATTCAAGCAAATGCTACTTCCGTTCTGGCTCGCATTCGCCACGATGGCAGTGCTGCCTGGCGGCGCCGCCTGCGCTGCGGCGCCACAGGACGACAGCCGCATCGACGTGGAGAAATCGCTGTACGAGCCGGGCAACGCGCTCGAAGCAATCCTCGCCAAGGGTGTCGTGCGCATCGCCGTGCCGGAGGATTTTCCGCCCTTCGGGTCCGTCGGTGCGGATAAGAAGCTCGAGGGCTACGACGTCGATGTCGCCAACCTGATCGCCAAGCAACTCGGCGTCAAGTTGGAGCTCGTGCCCGTGCGCAGCGCCGACCGGCTCTCGCTGCTGCTCGCGAAACGCGTGGACATGGTCGTCGCGGGGCTCGGCATCAGCCCGGAACGGGCGCGCGCAATCGCCTTCTCCTCGCCCTACGGGCCGTTCTTCTCGGGGGTCTTCGGTGCGCCCGGCCTGAACGTGAAGAGTGTGAGCGATCTAACGGGCAAGAAGGTAGCCGTCACGCAGGGCACGCTCGAGGACAAGGAACTCACGCAGCTGGCGCCTGCCGGGGTCGAGATTGTGCGCTTGCCGGACAACGAAGCGACTATCAAGGCCTATCTTTCCGGGACGACCGAACTCATCGCCACCGGCAGCGCCGTCGCGAGCGTGATAGCTAAACGCAATCCCGAGAAGAAGATCGAGCGCAAGTTCGTCATTCGCGAGTCTCCGGTGAGCATCGGCCTCATTCGGGGAGAAACCGAGCTGCGGAACTGGGTGAACGTGTTTGTCTTTTACGAGAAGCTGAACGGCGATCTGGATCGGCTTTGCCGCAAGTGGTTCGGCGAGCCGCTGCCGGCGCTGCCCACGCTTTAGCGGCGCGCAACAGGAAGGTGGGCAAAAATACGCTGGCTTGGAGAATCAGATGCCGTGGGACGTTGGCCTGCGCGCGATTGCGGTAGTCGTCACCGACGCCTGTGGTTTCGTGTCGTCCTGGAGCCTGCGCCCGGCCCCAGTGACCATATCTCGGAACCAACTGTGTGCCGGCGAGCGATGGCTGCGGTCATGCCACAGTTGATAGAAGCGCATACGCGGAAAATCGATCGGCGCGGGCAGGATCGCGAGGGGCAGCAGCTTCGCATAGTACTGCGCGAAGTGGCGGCTGGTGGTGAAGACGAGGTCGGTGTCTGGCAACAGGTACGGGGCCATGTTGAACGACTGCACCACCACCCGCGCATCGCGGGCGACGCGAAGGGTGGAAAGGTGCGTGTCGATCACACCCTTCTGCGTGAGCGAATAGGGCATCGGAACGACATGGGTCGCACGCAGGTAGCTGTCGGAGGTGAGGCCCTTGCGCGCCAGCGGATTGGCTTTGCTTACCAGGCACACGATATCGTCTTCCAGGATCAGCTTGAGGTGAAGCTGCTCCGGCGGTTGCGGCCAGTTGCCAATGACGACGTCGAGCTCCCCGGTAGCGAGGGCGCGCTCGAAGTCGTACTCGGGTCCGAGCGCATGCACGAGGAGGCGGGCCTTGCGCGTGTCCCGGCGCAGGGTCTGCGCGATGTCCGCCATGAAGGCACCCGCAAGATAATCGGGCGAGCCGATCCTGAAAGTCTGCGTGGTGTTGTAAGGATCGAACGCCCCGGCGTCTCCGAGAAGCTTGTCGATTTCACTCAATGCTGCCCGCGCGTGCTCGACCAACTGCAGCGCCCGTTCGGTTGGCACCATGCCGGTCTTCTCGCGCACGAGCAGCGGATCGCCGAAAACCTCCCGCAGCCGTTTGAGCGCGGCGCTGATCGCGGGCTGCGTCTGATTGAGGCGCAGCGCTGTGCGCGACACGCTGCGCTCGGTGATCACGCCGCACAGCACGCGCAGCAAGTAGGTGTCGAGCGGATCGCTGGGCCTCATTCTGCACCCGAGGGCCGGGCCTCGCGTGCGGGCAGCTTGTGGCCCGCGGCGGCTGGACATCCGGCCACGGCACTCCCCGATGAGAAAAGTGTGCCCTTGTGCAGTGCAAGAATCACCATTTTCGTATGGCCCCTATATTCGCACTGTAACTCACTGCACCCCGAAAAATCTCTACTATAAAATATTTGTGGGCCACCGAAGGAAACGTAACGAACCATGTCACGCCACGTTCAAACGAATCGACCGTTCACGTCGAGGATTGCGGGTTATAAAGGAGGGTGAGAATGTTCGATAAGATAATAGTCCCCACCGACGGCTCAGAGCTTGCCGATAAGGCTGTCGACTATGCCATCGAGTTTTGCCGCCGCACCGGGGCCAAGATGACGGTGCTGCACGTGCGCTTGCCGACGCCGATCACGGAAGCGGTCAGCTTCGGCGATTACGGATCGGGCGGAACCAAGAAAATCACACCCGAGATGATCATCGAGCGCCTGGAGGGCCACGGGCGCGAGTTGCTCGAGGCGGCGGCCCAGCGCGCCCGCAGTCAAGGCGTCGAATGCGCCACCGAGCTCGCGGCGGACGAGCACCCTTATCGGGCCATCATCGACGCGGCCGAGAAGCAGGACTGCAGCATGATCTTCATGTCGTCTCATGGCAGGGGCGGCGTCGAGGCGCTGCTCCTGGGCAGCGTGACGCAAAAGGTGCTGACCCACTCGAAAATCCCGGTGCTGGTGTTCCGCTAGGACGCACGGCATTACTTTCAGTCAATCAATCTCACAACGGAGAGAAGACGATGGAAGTTACCCTCAACGAGCCGCAGGAATTCGCAGGGCGGTGGATCAACCTGGCGCAGCCGCGGATCGGGGCGAAGCCGATCTTTCGCACGGATGAGTGGTTTGCGCCGGCCGAGCGCATGCTCAGCCCCGAGCCGGCGGTGTTCATCGTGGGCAAGTTCGACGACCACGGCAAATGGATGGACGGCTGGGAGACGCGGCGCCGGCGCGGTGGCGGCTACGACCACTGCATCGTCAAGCTTGGGTTGCCCGGCATCATCAAGGGCGTGGACATCGACACCTCGCACTTCACCGGCAACTATCCGCCGGCGGCTTCACTCGATGCGTGCTATGTCGAGGGCGATCCGAACGACGATACGAAGTGGCAGACCATCGTGCCCGCGCTGAGCCTGCAGGGCAACACGCACCACTACGTGTCGGTCGAGGATGCAGGCACCTGGAGCCATGTGCGGCTGAACATCTATCCCGATGGCGGAGTGGCACGGCTGCGGGTGTATGGCCAGGTGCAGTGCAACTGGGACAAGCGCGACCCGAGCGAGCGCATCGATCTGTGCGCGGTCGAAAACGGCGGGCGGCCGATCGCATGGAACGACTCGCACTTCGGCCCGCCGCATCCGTTGCTGACGCCTGGGCGCGGGGTGAACATGGGCGACGGGTGGGAGACGCGGCGCCGTCGCGAGCCCGGCAATGATTGGCTCCTCATCGGCTTGGGCCATCCCGGTGTGATCGAGGAAGTGCTGGTGGATACCTGCCACTTCAAGGGCAACTATCCCGATCGCTGCTCGATCCAGGGCGCGCTGGTCTCGGGGGGCACCGAGCAGTCGCTGATCACCCAGAGCATGTTCTGGCCGACGCTGCTTACCGAGCAGAAGCTGGAAGCCGATGCCATCCACAACTTCAAGGATCAGGTGCAGAAGATCGGACCGGTGAGCCACGTGCGGCTCAACATCTTCCCCGATGGTGGCGTGAGCCGGCTGCGCCTGTACGGCCGGATCGCCAAGTAACCACAGAAGGAGACTTCCATGATTGCCGAGAAACTCAAGCTCGAACCGCTGACCAGGGAAGCCTTTGCGCCCTACGGCGACGTGGTCGAGAGCGAAGGGCGCGACTGGTACTTCATCAACGACAAGATGTGCAAGCGCTACCACGATCTGTGCGCGGTCGATACGAATGCCGAGGGCGGGCGCACGGTGGTGAGCATCTGCGACGCGCAGGCCAACACCTTCCCGATGCCGGTGCGCATGGTCGAGCGCCATGCGGTTTCCAGCCAGGCGTTCATCCCGGTCGACGACAATCCGTTCGTGGTAGTGGTGGCCCCGCCCGGAGACGAGGTACGCAAGGAGGACCTGCGTGCCTTCGTGTCCAACGGACGCCAGGGCATCAACTACAAGCCCGGCACCTGGCACCACGTGCTGCTGTCGCCGAAGCGGCCGATGCGCTTTCTGGTGGTCGACCGGGCCGGACCGGGCAAGAACTGCGACGAGTTCTGGTTCGACGAAGCCGATCAGCTCACGCTGGACCTCTAGTCGTCACCGCGACCGTGCGTGGCGCCGCCGTGAACACGCACTGGCAACTCGGTTACGGGGAACGCTTCGCTGCGCGATTGCCGGCGTTGGTCCGGGAGGTGCTGACTGGCATCGGTCAGTGCATGCTGCAGGGTGATGCGCGCACGGGTGTACTGTTCGTGATCGCCTTGGCGGTTTCGTCCCCGCGGGTTGCCCTCGGTGCCGTGCTCGGGGCGCTGGTCGGCACGGGCTGGTCGCGTCTCAGGAGATACGACGAAGCGGCGCGCACCGAGGGGCTGCACGGATTCAACGCTGCGCTCGTCGGTGCGGCCACGGCACTGCTGTTCGAGCCGGGATGGTTTCCCTGGCTCATTGCAGCATCGGCGTGTGTGTTCGCTACTGCGCTTGCGGAAGCCGCGCGGCACCGACTGTACTTTGCTGTCTACACGGGGCCGTTCGTGCTCGCCACCTGGCTGCTGCTCTTCGTGGCGGACCGGCTTGGGATTACCGCGGCAGTCCTCCAACCGATGGGTTTCGACGGCATGACCAATAGTGTCGCGTCCGGCATCGGACAGGTGTTCTTCGTCGACAGCGAGCTTGCGGGTCTGCTCATCGTGCTGGGTATCGCCGCGCGCAGCTGGAACGCGGCCGTGTGGGCCGTTGCGGGCTCTGCGATCGGTGCAGTCGGTGCGTGGAGTGCCGGGCTCGCCGCGGACGAGATCGCCGCGGGGCTTTTCGGGTATAACAGCGCGCTCGCGGCGATTGCACTGGCCGCACGCGGCGCGCCGGCGTGGGTCGTCGCAGTCGGAGCGCTCACGGCGGTGCCGATCGTACTCGCGTTCGAGGCGGCCGGCATTCCTCCCCTTACCGCGCCATTCGTGCTCACCACCTGGGCGACGGGTTGCGCGCTTTCAGCCGCGATGCGGCTCTCATCCGAACGTCGAGGAGCAACGTGATGAGCTACACCTGTCCAGCCGGAGTCGAAGTGCGCGGCGCGTTCACCAGGGAGGGCGCGGACGTTCTCACGCCGGACGCGCTTGCTTTCGTCGCGCGTCTCGCACGGGCGTTCGAATCCAGGCGGCGGGAGCTGCTCGAACGGCGCATGGCGCGGCAGGCCGAGTTCGATTCCGGAAAAATGCCGGACTTCCTTGCGGAGACGGCGGCGGTGCGCGACGGATCGTGGACCGTGGACCCTCAGCCGAAGGATCTGGAGGACCGCCGCGTCGAAATCACCGGCCCCACCGACCGCAAGATGATCATCAACGCCCTCAACTCCGGCGCCAATGTGTTCATGGCGGACTTCGAGGATGCCAACTGCCCGACGTGGGCGAACATGATCGAAGGGCAGATCAACCTGCGCGATGCTGTGCGGCGACGCATCACCTTCGAGAGCACCGATGGGAAACGCTATGCGCTGAACGAGCGCATTGCGACGCTCATGGTTCGTCCGCGCAACTGGCACCTGATGGAGCGCCATGTGCTCGTTGACGGAAGTCCCGTCTCCGGTGCCCTGTTCGATTTCGGGCTCTACTTCTTCCACAATGCAGCCGCACTCATCGAGCGCGGAACCGGGCCGTACTTCTATCTCCCAAAAATGGAGAGCCACCTCGAAGCGCGGCTCTGGAACGATGTCTTCAACCTCGCCCAGGACGAGCTTCGCGTGCCGCGCGGAACCATCAAGGCGGCGGCGCTCATCGAGACGATCGTCGCCGCCTTCGAGATGGAAGAGATCCTCTACGAGCTGCGCAGCCATTCGGTGGGGCTCAACGCGGGGCGCTGGGACTACATCTTCTCCTGCATCAAGAGATTTCGGAATAACAGAGACTTCTGCCTTGCCGAGCGCGACAGGATCACGATGCGGGTGCCTTTCATGGAAGCCTACACCCTGCTGCTGCTCAAGACCTGTCACAAGCGCGCCGCCCCTGCCCTTGGCGGAATGAGCGCGCTGATTCCAATCAAGAACGATCCCGAGGCCAATGAAAAGGCGCTTGCTGGCGTGCGCGGCGACAAGCAGCGCGCCGCCGCCGATGGCTATGACGGTGGGTGGGTGGCGCACCCGGGACTCGTCCAGGTTGCCATGGAGGAGTTCGTAAAAGTGCTCGGGGGCCAGCCTAACCAAATCGAAAAGAAGCGTGATGACGTAAATGTCTCGGCTTCCGAGCTGCTAAATTTCCAGCCGGAGAAGCCAATCACCGAGGGCGGGCTGCGCGAGAACATCAGCATCGGCATCCAATACATCGGCGCGTGGCTCGCGGGAAACGGCGCCGTCCCGATCCACAACATGATGGAGGATGCCGCCACCGCCGAAATTTCCCGCGCGCAGATCTGGCAGTGGATCCGCAGCCGCAAAGGCGTGTTGGACGATGGCCGCAAGGTAACGAAGGAGCTCTTTCTTGCGCTGCTCAAGGAAGAGCTTGCGAAGATCAACGCGGGGGAGGTCGATGTGGAGGGAGGTAAGTTCGAAGAGGCGGCGAAGCTCTTCGAGCGCATCACGCTCGACGAGAATTTCGTCGAGTTTCTCACGCTGCCGGCTTACGACGAGATCGATTGAGCCCGGGACGAGCGAACTAGTACGCAATATCGGAGTTCGTATCCGTCACTGCGTCAGCGTTCCGTGGTCTAAAGGAAAAGTGACGACGAAACTCGAAGACACGCCAACGGCGCTGCAGGTAGTGAAACGTTCCCGAATCGTCGCCAACACATGGCGCGACGAAGTCCTTTTCAGCGTTCCGGTGAAAGCGAAACTGGAAGGAGCGCGCCAAGGTGCCGGAACCGGGAATCGTCCGCTGCTGGGAAGCAGCTCGTTCGCTCCGCCGTTTCGGCCCGACGCCGGTTTTTCACGGCGACGAATGCCAGCTGGTTGCAAGGATCGACCTCCTCGGGAAAATTGAGGGTGGCCCAAAAGCGCTGAAGTCAGTGCGAGAAGGCGACCACAGCAGCAGGGTCGAGCTGGCGCAGTAGCGTGCGGAACTCTGCTGCGCCCAGTTCGTTCGTGGAGGGACAATGCGCTTGCCGATCTACCTGGATTATGCTGCAACGACGCCGGTCGATCCGCGAGTCGCGCAGAAAATGATCCCCTATCTGACCGAGCACTTCGGCAATTCGGCGAGCCGCACCCACAGCTTGGGCTGGGAGGCTGAAAAGGCCGTGGAAAAAGCCCGAGAGCAAGTCGCCCGACTCGTATGCGCAGAGCCCAAGGAAATCGTCTGGACTTCAGGCGCCACCGAATCCAACAATCTCGCGATCAAGGGCGCGGCGCATGCCGGCGCGGACAAGGACAAGCACATGGTGACGGTGAACACCGAGCACAAGGCCGTGCTCGATCCAATGCGCGAGCTCGCGCGCGAGGGCTTTCAGGTTACCTATCTCGACGCTGAACCGACCGGCCTTGTGGACCCCGCGAAGTTCGCGGCGGCATTGCGTCCCGAGACGATACTCGCCTCGGTGATGTTCGTGAATAACGAGATCGGTGTGATCCAG
This sequence comes from uncultured beta proteobacterium, assembly GCA_963747225.1. Classification (GTDB taxonomy): domain Bacteria; phylum Pseudomonadota; class Gammaproteobacteria; order Burkholderiales; family JAEUMW01; genus JAEUMW01. Next base: position 77,849 of record CAVVES010000024.1, read on the forward strand.
GACATTGCGGCGTTCGCGGACATCTGTCGCAACCACGGCGTCCTCTTCCACGTGGATGCCGCGCAAGCGAGCGGCAAGGTGGAGATCGACCTGAAGAAGCTGCAGGTCGATTTAATGTCGTTCTCCGCCCACAAGACTTACGGCCCGAAGGGTGTCGGTGCGCTCTACGTGCGGAGAAAGCCGCCTGTGCGCTTGCAGGCGCAGATACACGGCGGCGGGCACGAGCGCGGACTTCGCTCCGGCACGCTCGCCACCCACCAGGTCGTGGGCATGGGTGAAGCATTTCTCATCGCGCGCGAGGAGATGGCGGTCGAGAATGCGCGCATCCGGCAGTTACGCGACAAGTTCTTGCGCGGCGTTTTGGAGGTGGAAAAGGTGTACGTGAATGGCGACCTGGAGCGGCGGGTCCCCCACAATCTTAACCTGAGCTTTGATGGTGTCGAGGGCGAAACCCTCGTCATGGCACTGAAGGATATCGCGGTTTCGAGCGGCTCGGCTTGCGCCTCGGGGAGCCCCGAGCCATCACATGTGTTGCGCGCGCTGGGGCGAAGCGACGAGCTTTCCCACAGCTCGATCCGCTTTTCGTTCGGCCGCTTTACTACCGAAGAAGAAGTGGACTACGCGCTCGATCTCATCAAGAGCACGATCCCGAAGCTGCGCGAACTGTCAGCGTAGTGGCAGATATGGAACGGCGACGAGTGGCCGATACGATCTGTATGATAGGCCGGCCCACTCGTCTGGCAGGCAAGCAGAAGCTGGGATTCTGCACAGTGGGCACGGCCGCTTTCCAATGCGCTTTGGCACTCGCGGTTAGAACTTCCACACAAATTGGGCCTGCGGGACGGTTTCGTTCAGGTCCTTGAAGCCGTACTTGTTCTTCCAGTACTGAAACTCGATGCCCACGTAGACCAAGTCGGGGCTACCCCAGAGGTTGCCGACATCGAAACGCAGTTGCGGCTGCGCCAGGATCTGGGATTCGCAGGTCCCGTGCTGGCCAATGAAGTCAACGTGACCTTCGAAGCTCCACTTCGTCGGCCCTATGCTGAAAAGCCACTTCCAGGCCGGGGTGACCTGATAGGTATCAGCATATCCGCCGCAGTTGGGTACCGTCTGACCGATGTCGGGCTTGAATTGGCTGCGATCGAAGTAGGCTAGCAAATCGACAGTGAAAAAAGTGACTAAGGGTATGTCAAAGTCGAGAGTCGTGCCCACCAGGAGGACGCGAGGGTTGACGCCGGTGTTTTTAGCGCCGTAGTTGATGCCGCCGGTCAGGTGAATGTCCCTGAGAATCCCGAAGGAGAAGTCGCCGGCCTTTACGTCCGTAATCTTCTTCAGACTGAAGTAACTATACCATTCGCCATAGCCTTCGGCCGCGTCGTGGTCCGCGCCGTTAGACTGCAAAAAGTCGACGAAGAAGAAGTTGCTGCCGTACTTCCAGGCACTGGCATGTTGAAGGGTAAGGATGTATTTCGTGACGTCGTCGGGGACTTGCGGCTCCCGAAACCGCGTGCCGTACGAGAAATTCATCTCGGTGTCGCTAAAGTCGGCTGAGTTGGCAGCTTGTGGGGCGAACATTCCCAACAGGCAGGCTGAGCATGTCAGTGCCGCCGCGCGAAGATTCTTTGGGTGTAGCTGGATCGTTTTCATGGATGGCCCCTCTCTGAGTTAGAGAACTACCAAAATCGATTCCCTTCCTCCCGTGCCGGTCATCCACCACCGGCGCTATGTCATCGGGGAATCGGCCTTAACCACCGCGAACGCCTTAGGCTCGCGATGTGCGCTATCTCGTCCGGTAGACGGCGGAAATCGGCTTCCGGCGCGTCTCCGAGCGGAAAGAGGGTTGGAGTTAGAGTTAGGGCTAACACGTTCTGTTTGCCGTTGGCTTTCAGCGCCGCGGCATCCCAAAGATCTCTGTAAGGTCTGCGTGCTCTTCCTCTTCTTCGTGCAGATTGAGCTGGCCTTCGAGGGACTCCAGGTGGGTCGTCATGGCAGACGCCGCTTTGCTGGTCTCGCCGCT
>CAVVES010000025.1:0-102973 GCA_963747225.1 uncultured beta proteobacterium
GTCCCGCAGATAACTTTGCCAAGTCGTTCGAGCTTGGCGAGAATGGATCCGGCGGTGGCGGTCCACATGAAGGGCTTGGGATGTTGATTCCAGTCGGCCACGAAGCGCTGGATCTGGCGACGCAAGTCGGTCACGGAGTTGAACGATCCACGACGGATCGCGCGTTGCGTGATCACTCCAAACCAGCGCTCGACCTGGTTCAGCCACGACGAGTAGGTTGGCGTGTAGTGGACGTGGAAGCGCGGGCGGCGCGCGAGCCACGCTCTGACGCGGGCGTGCTTGTGGGTGCCGTAGTTGTCGACGATCAGGTGCACAGCCAGGTCCTTAGGCACGTTGGCCTCAATGTGGCGCAGGAAGCTCAGGAACTCCTGGTGGCGATGACGCGGCTTGCACTGGGTGAAGACCTGGCCGTTGGCGATGTCCAGGGCCGCAAACAAAGTGGTGGTGCCGTGGCGCACGTAGTCGTGCGTGATGCCCTCCGCGTAGCCCAGTCCCATGGGCAAGACCGGCTGGGTGCGCTCGAGCGCCTGCACTTGGCTTTTCTCGTCCACGCACAGCACCAAGGCATTGTCGGGGATTCGAGTACAGGCCGACTACTTCGCGCACCTTCTCGAGGAAGAACGGGTCGTTGGAAAGCTTGAAGCTCCTGGCCGATCGGCTGCACGCCAAACAGCGCGAGATAACGCTGCACGGTGCTCTTGGAGATGCCGGTGTCCTCGGCCAGGGTGCGCACGCTCCAGTGCGTGGCCGCTTTCGGGCGGCGCCCAAGCGCCGTGTTCAGCAGCTCGGCGATGCGCTCCTCGTCATGGGTGCGCGGACGCCCCGACTTCAGCGCATCGTGCAGCCCGGCCAAGCGGTGTTCGCGAAATCGCTTGCGCCAGTTGCTCACCGCTGGCGCGGTGACCTTCACTCGCCGCGCCGTCTCGCGCACCGACACCCCATCCTCAGTCAGCAGAATCATGCGTGCCCGCCTGACCAGACCATGCGGCAGACTGCGTGAGGCGACGATGCTCTCCAGCTGTGCGCGCTCCTGTGCCGTAAGCTCAAGGGAATGCTTCGCTCGGCCCGTTGCCATAGTTGCCCTCCAAGAGTCGATAACGATAACTCTTGGAACAAATCCACATGTATTAAATTCTTGTGGGACACAACACTAGGGAATCACTGATCAAGTAGCCGCACGAGCGGCCGCTGAGGGTGACTTCGTTGGGTTTGTGAATGGGATGACTTTTCATCCTGTTTGAAGGCGATTTTGAGGCCGAAAGGACGGTCTACCCCGGTGTTTTGCTCACGCAAGAGGCACCTGTGCTGTGAGCGGTCTGCCCCATTTGACGAGGTTGAGCATCGCCAGCATCGCGAAGGCACGATTGGCATTCTTCGCCAGGCCGCGATAGCGCACTTTGGCAAAGCCCCAGATGCGCTTGATGGTCAGGAACGGATGCTAGACTTTCGATCGCACTGCCGACTTCCTGCGGTTGGCCTGTTTGTCCGCATCGGTCAGCGGCCGGTTCTTGTAGGCGCGCTGGTTGGTGAAGTCCTTCGCCTTGGGCGCCAGTTGCTTGAGGCGCTGCCTCTGCTTCTCGCCGCGGTAGGCGCTGTCGCCGTAGAGCCGGGTTTCCGCGCCGTGCAGCAGATTGGGCAATTCGTGGCTGTCATGGACGTTGCCGGAAGTGACGCTGGCGCTGTGGACCAGGCCAGACTGGCTATCGACCCCGATGTGCAGTTTCATGCCGAAGTACCACTGCTTGCCCTTCTTGCTCTGATGCATTTGCGGATCACGACTGCGCTCCCGGTTCTTGGTCGAGGGCGGGGCCGCGATCAGCGTGGCATCGACAATGGTGCCGCCGCAGAGCTTCATGCCGTTGGCCTGGAGTAACTCGCCAATCCTGGCGAACAGCGCCGCGCCGATCTGGTGTTGCTCAAGCAGGTGGCGGAAATTGAGCAAGGTGGTCGCATCGGGCACCGGTTCGCGGCCCAGATCAATGCGGCAGAAGTCGCGGAAGGCGGCGATGTCGTAGAGCGCGTCTTCGCAGGCTTCGTCGGCGAGGTTGAACCAGTTGGCGATGAGGTACATGCGCAGCATGCGCTCCAGGCCTACCGGCGGTCGGCCGTTGCCGGCCTTGGGGTAGTGCGGCTCGATCAAAGCGCACATCTGCACCCACGGCACCAACGTTTCCATGCGCCCCAGAAACTCAGCCTTGCGCGTAGCTCTGCCGTGTACCTCGAATCCTTTCGCACTCGCCAGTGTCATTTGCTTCATTGTCCCTGTCACCCCGTCTCAGCCACTCACTTCGTGCTTAACGCACGAGCATCACGAAGAGTCAACTGGATCGGGGACTTGTTCAGCGTTTCCCTAAACAAACTGAGGATCCACAAGAGTCGTATGTTCCGAGTCCATTGCAGACCCCCATACAGACGATGAGGAGCATCATTCACGCCGCTTGCGTCGGACGACCGACGCCTTCCTTTCGCGCCTGATTGCGCCGAGGACCTGGACCCGCACCCGGCGGCATTGAGTTCGGCAAATTTTCATCTTTGGGCACGATTTTTCCGGTCAGCCGGAGTAGGCATAGTGCCGCTCGCCCGGATTCCCTCGTTTCGTGATGCTTTTCGGACATAGGCACAGACGATGCGCGTCAGGAATCGTGCCCCCCCCGGTTGCGGTCGGTTCCCAACACAGATCGGGAATGCTGCCATGAAACATCGCTTTGCATTTGTCGTGCTTGTAGTTGCTTTCAGTGCGCCGTTAGTTCACGCCACGGAAGAGCGCGAATCACCGAGCAGTCGTTCCACCGATTCTCCCATTGCAGAAGCGCCTGCGGTCTCGCGATGCTCATCGCTGTTTCAGATCCTCGATACGAACGAGGATCACTTTATCGACAAGGAGGAAGCGAAGAAGTCGGCCGAGACGACGGCGCTCTGGAAGAGCTTCGACCGTGACCTCGACCACCGGCTCTCCCTCGCTGAATTCTGCGCGGGAATGAAATAGCTGTCCGCGCGCCCGCTTCGCAAGGCAACGAGTACATATGGCGCCTATCACGCATTGAGCGCCCATCAAGGATGCTCCCTGTGCGGAAGGCCGCCAGCGCATTTCGAAAGGGACCGACATGGAAGCAATAGTTACTGATCAGTTCACATAATAGTGCGTATATGGTATCATCGTGGCATGGAAGCGAAGACGGATGGCCGGAAGCTGGATATGGCGACGCAAGGTCAGGTGCGCCGATTGGTGGTCAAGGCGGTGCGCGGCGGCCTGAAGCAGGGTGCAGGCGGCGAAGCGTTTTGCGGTCAGCCTGCGGGCGGTGAACAAGTGGGTGGCACTGGCCAAGGTTGGCGGCCTACGGGCGCTGAAGTCGAGGCGTCGCGGTCGGCGGCCCGGATCGGGCCGGCTGACTTCGGGGCAGTCGGCGCGAATCCGCGGTCTGATCGTAAGCAAGATGCCCGATCAGTTGAAGCTGCCGTTCTATTTGTGGACGCGGGCGGGTGTGGCAAGCTCTGATCGAGCGCGAGTACGGAATGGCGGTATCTCTGACGACGGTGGGGCGCTACCTCAGGGCGTGGGGGATGACGCCGCAGAAGCCGGCGCGACGGGCGTATGAGCGAAACGACAGCGGCGATCAAGCGCTGGCTGGTTGAGGAGTATCCGGCGCTGGCCGCTGACGCGAGACGCGAGCGGGCCACGATCCATTGGGCTGACGAGATGGGCTTGCGCAGCGACCATGTGACAGGAACCAGCTATGCCCCTGTCGGCCAGACGCCGGTGGTGCGCGCGACCGGGCAACGCTTTGGTTGCAACATGATCTCGGCGATCACCAATCGCGGGGCCTGGCGTTCATGGTGTTTCAGGGCAAGTTTCAAAATCCGGTGTTCGTCGAGTTTCTGAAGCGCCTGCTGCGGCAGGCCCAGGGTAAGCTCTATCTGATCGTCGATGGCCATCCGGTACATCGATCCGCGGCCGCCAAACGCTTCGTGGCCGACAACGCGCAGCGCCTTCGCCTGATCCGCTTGCCCGGCTACTGTCCCGAACTGAACCCGGACGAACTGCTCAATCAGGATGTGAAGACCAATGCCTTGGGCAAGAGCCGTCCGAGCGACAAGGGCGAGATGATCGCCACCGTGCGCAGCCATCTGCATCGGCGACAGAAGCAGCCACGCGTGATTAGAAATCTGTTCCTCGAAAAACATGTCCGCTACGCCGCCTGATCAAAATCACGCACTATTTGCCGGCCTAAAACGAGCGTGAGCATCTATCCCTCCGCCAAGGGGGTGACACTTGCGGTCCAACCGCAGGGCGCGGCAGAAATCAAGGTTGAGTTCTCGCCGCTGGAAGCTATGAAGCAAGCTCACACTCTGATCTTGCACGCGATGAGCCACACGCGCGGCCCGAGCGGCAGCACTGCCTTACCGGCCGTCGTTGCCGTAGGGCGGATTGCCCTCAAAGCGGTCGAAATGGCTGAGACGGCGCTCTTGGATCCGGCGCGATTCGTTGCCCGAGAAGAGACTGCCATCAACCTCGGGGAAGCACTGGACACCCTTAGAGGCGAGCTAGACAAGATGCACTTGCGAATCTGCGAAGCGCGCGGGGACCAACTGCCCGACGATCACTGACTATGGCGCGATGAAATGGCCGTTAGAATCGCCTAGCGCTATCGACAGTGCGCCCGCGCGGCGTGCTGAAGTCTCGGGCGTGGTGCGTAGGGCTCACGCAAGCTGTCAGGCATCGTCCTACACGCAGATCAGAGAAAAGCCGATTCACCTCACGGAACCTGGCGGCGATAGTATGAATGCTTTATTGCGCTTCGTGAGCCACAGCCCCGAGGTTGTAAGTCGATGCTGCAAACTTCCTGCAAGGAGGCCCTCCATGGATGAGAATCCGAAGTTATCGCGGCGCTCTATGCTGCGGGCGGTTGCGCTGTTGGCTGGAGCCACGTTGACCCCAAGTATCTTCTCGATCGGGAACGCCGTTGCGCAACAGAAGGTGTCCAAAGAATCGGTGAAGTATCAGGATAAACCGAACGGGGACAAGCAATGCAGCAATTGCCTCAACTTCCTGCCGAACAATAATTGTAAGGTCGTCGAAGGAACTGTAAGTCCGCAAGGTTATTGTATTGCGTGGGCGAAAAAAGCCTGATTGCCGCTTCGGGCACTTGCTCTGCGGTCCCTTTGAAACATTTCCTCGTAGGCAGGTCAGGCAAACAGTAAGCAGGGAAGCGTTGCGCTTCCGTCCTGCTTTGAGAGTATGACGAACTCAGCGAAGCATTCAGGCGTTCGAGTCCCAGGGAACCAGGGGGTCACAAAAACCGCCGCGACGAAGCTTCGCCGGGGAAGGCGCATATCTTCGCTAATGTCACGGACTGGGGAGTAAGCGAGAGGAGCGCTCTTGGGTGGGAAGTTACTGTGATCGCTGCGCTGACCTCAAATGCTGCTTCTGGCAACACTGAATTTCCCTGAGGACATTTTCGAGCACGCACGAAAGGTGTCAGTCAACGATGCGCGGTTACCCGTTACTCTCTAATACCAATGGCGTAGGGGTCACCCCCCAGCCGGACGGTCGTAATCTTGCGTCTTTTAGTGAGATCGATTACGGCGACCGCGGCGTCTTTCCCGGAGAGCCTCTGCGGCGGATCTTCCGGCGCGCGCTCGCCGATCAAAACAACAAATGCCCGTCTCCCGTCCGAAGAGAGCGCAATGCTACTCGGCTTGTCGCCAACCTCTGTGATCGTATCCGCTACCTGACCCGATCGAACGTCAACCACGGTTAGACTGTTCGATACGCGATTCACGATCACGGCCTGTCCGCCGTCTGATGTGAGCGCGAGGCTTCGAGGATCTTTGCCCGTCGATCCCTGAGCGATCGGTCGATGCGTGGCCGCATCGATGATCAGGTAGCTGTCTTCGCCTGTCGCGATCACAACAAGTTTGCGCCCGTCTGGAGTTATCGCGATGCTGGACACATCTCGCCCGACACCGTGGATCGTTTCAGATACCGTCAATGTCTGGACATCTAATATGGAAAGGCTGTCATCTCCGCTGTTACTGACGTATGCGCGTTTGCCGTCCGGCGTGAACACGGCCATGTTTGGACGCTTTCCGACTGACAACACCGAAAGTTGTTTGAGGCTTCCGGCCTCGACGACCGTGATGGTCTCATCGCCACGGTTGACCACTAGCAGTAAGCTCTGGTCAGGCGAGATCGCCACGTAGTGGGTCGTCTTGCCGGCAGGGATAGTTGCAACATACCTTTTGGCTATCGCATCGACGACGGTGACGTTATTGGACCGCAGGTTCGCGACATAGGCGGTCTTCCCATCCTGGCTGAAGGTGATGTTGTGTGGTTTCTCTCCGGCAGTGATCTCGTCCACTACCCGCAGCGAGGTCCCAGTCAGGATCTGGATCCTGTCGGTTCGTTGGTTTGTAACCCAGATTTCATAGGCACTGGCCGTGAGGCTCGCTCCGAAGAGCATAACAAGCCCAGTCAACAGTGCCACGGCCCGTCCTATTCTGACCGGAGGCCGCATCACGACCTCAATATCTGTCGCGTGTTTCATCGACGGTGAGCAGACCCCACATATTAGGGGTTATCGGGGGATTCACGGCGATTTCTCCCGAATGGCAATGGAGCGTTCCTAGGATCGCCACCACAGCAGGGCGCCCAAGATGAGCACCGGCAGGGCGCCCAAGATCAGCACCCCCCAGAGCACAACGGTCTGGATACTTTGCAGCCGGTGGCTCCTGTCCGTGGCGAGCTGTTCAATGTGCGCCAGTAATTCGGCATGCCGCTCGTCCTGAATATCCTGGGTGGCGAATGCGGACTCTCGCATCCATTCTGACAGCGGACGCGGATCGAAGCTCGGACTGCTGCTTTCTGCGTCGTCCGGCTTGCTTCGGACAATGGGCTGCAGCACGCCGGGCGGCGTCGTATGTAGTCTGCCAGTCCTCTGCCTCAGTGATCCGGGGAAGACGGCCGAGTTAGACCTGGATCGCATCATCGGTGCTTCCTCCAACCTGACTGGGCGCTGCGACGTGAGTGGATCGCCGCGTCCGCTGACGATTGGTACTACGTCGGGGGACGCTCGACCCCTGGGTGGGTCCAGCATAACCCATGCTTCAGCGATTGCCGCGTGGAAAATGCGAGAAGGTAGAAGCCGCAAGGCCAGACAAGCCCTGTGCCACTACGCCAGACGCTTGGCAGCGGACGACTTGGCCCAGAACGGAGGAATCCCCAGCACGGACCGGATCGTGGTTTGTCCGCTGTCCGGCTTCACGCGGACAATAGGTTGCGGCACGCCGGGAGCGGCGTTGCAGGTCGTCTGCCAGTCCTCTGCCTCGGTGATGTGAGGAAGACGGCCGAGGTAGACCTGGATCGCCTCAAGGCGAGAGGATCGTCCGACGTGCCGCGGCCCGCGCCTGTTGGAGCTTACGCTCACGCCGCTGAAGTCTTAGCCAGCGGGGCTTGAATCCTCGCTTTTGAGAAGCTAGGCCAATTGCGTCAGGACCACACGCTGAGGGAATCGAAAGATGCCTATTGTTCCTGAACATGGATGCGATTTTGGACTGCGTTGTCACTTCGAATAGTATCGAGGCTCACTAGATGTTGTGGTCGATGCGAGCAATCCCCGTTGTCCGCCGACCTGCTTGCTGAGGGATTCCAGAAGACGGTCGTAGGCTGCCCTGCGGTTCTCTAGCTCCTTCGCCTCGAGGACAATTTCCGCATCGCATACGTCTAAACCGAGGGTAGCGAGTTTCGCCATTGCCAATTCCGCTTCCGTACACTGTTCCGTGATCCGCAGATCAGGTTGACCCCGTTCGCGATAAAAATCGATCGTCTCCGGCATCAATTCGACGAACGCGCCAGGCCCGATGAGCGGGTCGATGTAGCGTGCGGCTGGGTAGGCGCCGCCGGCAGCCGTGCTCGACCACACCAATGTCTGCGGCCACGCACACTGATTCGCGAGCTCGGCAAAAACGCCGTTGCAGTCGAACAGCTCGCGATAGCGGGCGTACGTCAATCTCGCTTCAGCGGTCGCCACCTTGCCGATGAGCGCCGCCGCGTTGGTGTTGCCTTGCGTCGCCAGGGCGTCGAGCTGCCGATCGAGGACGCAGTCGAGGCCCGGAAGACCGAAGCTCACCACCGATGCGATCCGTGCAACGGGAAGCCCACGGGCCACGCGATTCAGGAGCCCTGACACGTAAGCGTTCGCGGCATGTCCATACCGAAAGCGACCGAAGACGAGCGTTGGGTTGACGTTGACACCTTCCTCCACCAGCGTTCGGATCGCAGCAATGCCGGCGACGGTGCTCGGAATCCTGATGAGCACGTTCGGTCTAGCGAGTCGGTCCCACAACATCCGCGCTTCTTCGACGGTGCCGGGTATGTCGTGGGCCAGATACGGCGATATGTCCAGACTGACAAAGCCATCGCGCCCATCCGTGCCCTCGTACACGGGCCGCAGGAGATCCGCCGCAGCTTGTGCATCCTCGATCGCAAGGGTCAGGTACAAATCCTCCGCGGACGCGCCATCACGCCGCCCGGAAAGGATCGCCTGGTCATACGCATCGCTCTTGCGAATGGCTTCGTCCATCGCTTCGAAATTGGACGAGGCTCCGCTCACACCATCGTGGTCGATCAGACTGTTGAGCCTGCCCGAACGCAGCACATCGCGCGACAGGCCATTGACCCATACGCTCTGTCCCAGAGCGCTCAACTCGCGCAGTGGGCTTCTGTCGCGTTCCCCCGTTACTGGGTCACCGGCGCATGGACTGTACTTCACCTTCTCGTTTGGACTGATGCTCTGGTTGACGGGCAAGCGGTCAGGTCCCATGTCCCTTCTCCTTAGCCAAGGCCCCAACCGGGCGTCCCCGCACTTCCTGGCCACAGGCCGCATCGGCGTTCATGTCCCTGCGGGTTGCTCTTCGCGAAAGGGTAAGGCGGCGGACAATCGGCTGGCGATCGGAAAGAGGTCGATCGTTTTGTTCGTTGTATAACCCCGAATCGCGACTCTCGCTGACCGTCAGAAATCGAGAGACGGCCTCGCGCTCCACCTTTTTGAGCACCAACAGCAGCGGGGCAATCCCCGGATTGCGGAGCTGGACGATAGACAGGGCGGCGAGGAAACGCTCGCCTTTGGCCGTTGTCGCCTGGTGGAGCACGCCGCAGCGGCAAAGAAAGGCGAGACGAGAAAGCGATCCACCTTTGCCGAGCTTCCTTCCCACCTCTGGCAAAAGATGTGAAACCAGACGACCGGGCACCTCCCTCGCGGAATAACCCAAGAGCCGGGCCGCGCCTACGGTGCAGTCCCGGATCACGCCGTTGCCATCCAGCGAAAGCGCGGCAAAATCTCGCGGAGCACCCCCGTCGCGGCTCAATTCTTTTTCGCGGGTGCCGCTCGCACCCGCAACCAAGGACAAAGTACGCATGGAAATGACTTTCGGATCCACGTATTCGGGAAACGAGCGCCGGCTCTATAGAAGCCCGGCCCACAAGTCCACAGCCCACGGCGGTGGTTAGCGTACTAGACGCGCATGGGTACCGCCATACGTGCAAACACGTACCCCTTGCATGATGCGGCGAACGTTGCTTGACCTCGGACCGGGATTGCTATGTGACCAATAGACTTCCACAATCTGCGGGCATTTCGGAAGCGGCGACCTATAATGCCTAGTGGGGCGAGGTGCCATCTCGCCTTCATGCGCTTTCGTAGCGCATTTCCGCTGTATGGGGATCATTTCGTTCCCTAGGAAAGGTGGAGCTTAAGGTACGCGCGGCTTCCTAGTTGGTCGCGCCGAACCATGAATGGCCCCATCAATGAGGTAAGCAGCCCCGCGTGGTTCCCCCCCGCGCGGGGCTGTGTCTTTTGAAATGAGTTTAGAAATAGCGATTTTCGAATCGACGAGCGTAAGCCGTTATCCGTTGGTCTTCAATTAAAACGACTTCCTTTGTGGTCGTCAAAGATTCGCGCGGCCGCCTACCGCTCGACATCGTGCGGAAGGTTGTGAGTCGTAGAAGTCGGCGAGCGGCCCGAGGCCCGTGGTGAAAGCCTGCCGGTTGTGAAAGAAGAGGCACCGCGATGAGACCTACATCGTCCGATGACTGGCTCACAATTTTCTCCTATAGCCGTTGGCGAATGGGCAGGCGCCGCCGTTTGTGCGTTCGGTGGCGCCCGACATGGGGAGCGTGCGGGTGAAAGTCTCCTGTAGGAGGCCCCGACTTATCGCATGCGACTGATAGATCGTTACGAGCCGACGGCAAGCGCAACACCGCGAGGCGTTGCCAGACGGTGCCCCTACATGCCGCCGGCGGGGTGGCAACGCGCACCGAGCCGTCGCTTATCTTACCCGTTAGCGCAATCCAAAAAACGACAGGACGGCGACGACGATGACGACCAAGCCGACGATATAGATGATGTTGTTCATGAGCTTTCCTTTTGCGTGCGAAACAGGTAGCTAACCGACAGCCGCCAGATCCGCCTGCCTTTCGAGGAAGGCGGTCTCAGGTTCACCTAGCAGCTCAGCCTTGCGCGCTGCGATCCGTGCGCCTAGAGCCTTGAGGTTCATTTGCGCTTTGCGCGCCTTCGGAAACATCTCTCTCTGTTCTTCCTTCACGTGATGCCGGATGTATTCTCCCAGCACGGTCACCTTGGCGTCGTAATGATCGTCGCCCGGCTTCATACTCTCGAGTTGCGCAATAAGCGTCTTTGCCGACTCATGCTCTACGTCGGCCTCGTCCAGGAGTTCTGCATCGCGGATAGCCTCGCGCATCGCCGGATAGAAGATTTCCTCTTCCACGATCGTATGGACCTTCAGTTCGTTGCAGATGACTTTCACCAGGGCGGCCTTCTCTTCCCCGTCGTTTCTCATTTCATCGAATTGTTTAAACATTTCATCGACGCGCTGGTGATCGTCTTTCAATAGCGCCACAGCGTCGATGCCCTTGCTGCGCTTATCGGTGCTTATCCTTTTTCGCTGCCTTCGGGTCTCAGCACTCGTGCGCCGCATTGGGGGTTTGCGAACGGATTTTGCGGTCGCGGGCATTTCGGGTCTCCTTCGAGGGGGATTTGCACGTGACTGGTCGCGCAAGCATCGTTCCCCCCATAAAGGGGCAACCAATCAAGCGGTTGGTGAATGCAGTTGTAAGGTGTTCGGGAAAAACTACCAAGCCTGCCGGTAGAAGTTGCCGCGCGTGCCAACTACTGAGTCATTTTCGCGGCTCCGCAGGGGCAGGACACTCGCAAATAGCTACCGCGGAAGTTGTGGAAGCAGGTCTGTCGCGAGCGGCGCGTCTATCGCTCAATCATGCCGTCGCGGCGTCCCAGTCACTTCGGCATCCAGTACAGCGCACCCGCCTTCATGTCGGGAACAAGGAGGTATTTGCCGTCTGCAGAAAGGCCAATATCCGCGGCAGATTGAAAGGTCTGCGCATACTGCTCGGGCTTGGCGCCACTGGGCGCGTACGGCACGGCATCACGGAGGAGGATGCTGACCAACAGATCGAGCGCTTTGAAGGGAGCAACGGACGACATGGCTCTTCTCGGGCTTATCACCAGTTACTCGCCTTCAAGCATCTAGCCATAGTTACCGAGCAAATGTAGGTTTTACCGCTGCCATAGGCTAACGCGATGCGAGTGCGTTCTACTTGGCGATGGCAGGTGGAAAGGATTAAGTCCCCACCCGTCGCGGCGTAAACGCTCGCTTCCAGGTCAACGAGGGCATTCAGTTTCATTATCACGTTGACCAGGCCAAGGGCTTGCCACAGCTCTTTTCCCGATGCGCACGATCGATGCGTGTGCCGCTTTGCGCGTAGCCGTGCTGCTCGTGATCTTATGTGTACATCTGGAGAGTAATCATGAAACAACTGGGCAAGGTTCTTTCCGCACTTTTCCTGGCCGTGACCTTGATGTCCGTCATGGGTTGTGCGTCCACGCCGAAGCAGGCGGGGACCGGCGAGTATATCGACGACAGCGTCATCACCACTAAGGTGAAGTCGGCCATTCTCCATGAGCCTACTCTGAAGGTCGCCGAGATCAACGTCGAGACGTTCAAGGGCGTGGTTCAGCTTAGTGGCTTTGTGAGCTCGCCGGGGGCAGCGAACAGGGCAGTCGAGGTGGCAGGCGGCGTCGCCGGCGTTAAGTCGGTCAAGAACGACATGCGCATCAAGTGAGGATGCCTGATTGCTACCCGCCGCTGGAGTTTACGGCCGGGAATGGACGTGAAGTTTCCTCGACAATGCCCGAGCTCAACCATGAAGACTGACCCGAAAGACCCAATACGAGGGAGCAGCCGCGATCGCCGTCCTCGACTGGCTTAATCTGCTCACAGCGACCACCGCAGGCGCCTCCAATATCACTCCGCTTCAAGGACTTCACTATGTCAGACAATACTATTGCCATCCTGAACGACCTTATCGAAACCTCGAAAGACGGTGAAAAAGGCTTTCGTGCCGCAGCAGAGGACACCAAGAACCCAGAGTTGCAAACAGTGTTTCTTCGTCGGGCGGGGGACTGCGCCGCTGGCGCGTCCCAGTTGCAGATACTCGTCGCTCGTCTCGGAGGCAAACCGGAAGACAGCGGCACTGTTGCCGGTGCCGTTCATCGCGGCTGGGTCAATCTGAAGGCAGCGGTATCGGGTCGTACTGACCTTGCAATCCTCGAAGAATGCGAACGCGGCGAAGACCTCGCCAAGGCTAGCTATACCAAGGCGTTAGGCGAAACGCTGCCAGTGGACATCCGCCTGATCGTGCAGCGTCAGTACGAGGGCGTCGTGAGTAACCACGACCAGATCCGTAACCTCCGCGACCGCTATCTCGTGTCACCGTGAAGCACCTCGCCGCGCACCTTCATCCAGTTGTCAAGAAAGACGGCCTGCATTTGAGCCACCACCGGACCTTCCGCCCGATAATGAATGTCGCGCCAGTGGTCGGGATCCTGAGCGTGCCCGGTCCACTTGTCGGCGATGCCTACCCCGCCGGTGAAGCCGATGCGCCCGTCTACCACCAGGAGCTTTCGGTGCGTGCGGTTGTTCATGCGCGCGAGGTGATACCAGCGCAGGGGGTGGTATCGCTCGATCTCAACGCCAGCCTCTTGCATGCTGTCGAGCAGCGATTGCTCCATTTTAAGGCTGCCTACCCAGTCGAGCAGCACATGCACCCGCACTCCAGCGCGCGAACGTTCTGATAGCGCCTCGGCAAAGTCCTGTCCAATTTGGCCGGACCAGTAAATATAGGTCTCGAACGTGATGCTTTGCTGTGCCCCGCGGATTGCGGCGAGCATGGCGGGGAAAATCTCGTCCCCGTTGTTGAACGTTTGGACCCGGTTCCCGGGGACGATAGTGGATTTTAATTGAGGGGACACAGGCACAAGCCGGACATGCGAGGCCGTGGTGCGACGTAGCGGGCTCTGAAGGCCACACACTCTGCCCCAGAGCGCTTAGCTCGCGCAGCGAGCTTCTTTCGCTTTCACCGTTCGAGGACGCCATCGATTCCCTCCAGAGAGGACGTGATTGGAGATCGCACCGATGTCGATTCGGGGTATTTCGCTCCCGTGTCCGAAGCACAATCGGAACCCCGCAGAAATGCAGACGCTGCTGCATTCTCGACCTTTTCGATGACCAGCAATAACGGCGATACGCCCGCGTTTCCAAGCTCGACCACCGACAGTGCGGCCATGAAACGCTTGCCTGTCCCCGAAATCGCTTCTTGGAGGACACCGCAGCGGCAGAAGAATGCGAAGCGCGGATGGACTCGGCCGTCGGTGCCGCGCCATTTGTCACCGAGCGTCGGCAATAGCTCGGTAACAGCACGGCCGAGCATCTCGGTCGGCGTATAACCGAAAAGCCGGGCCGCACCTAAGGTGCACTCACTAATCACGCCGTTTGCATGCAGAGATAGTCGGTTGGAGCGCCAAAGGCTGCCGTTTAGCCTCTGCGAGCTACCGATACGTGTTTGCACGTATAGGCGTAGGGACGCCTTTTTACTAGGCTTGGCATCGCGACAACTCGTTTCCCGACTTTGACGGTGAAGTCCACCAGCTCTCATCGCCTTAATTCAGCGATTCCAATGGCGATCGCCATGGGCGCTAACGCGGTTCGTGTCCATTCCAGCGGCAGGACGGACCCGCAGACGCTACTGAAAGCGCCTTCTGGGACAGTTCGGCGGATCTATGTCGAGCGGCTCAATGGCTCATCGCGCAGCGTTCTGGGTTCGGGCAAAGTCAAGCGTCTCATCAGAGACGATGGCGTCAGCGGAGTGTCGTCCAGTTTTCCTGTCATGGAAGAGGTGATCAGGATAGGCTCGGCGTATGACAGTGCAATCGCGTTGAGCCGAAGGACCGGCGCATGTGCGACACACGAGCGGCGGCGGATCTATTGCGTCCCGTGTACGACGGGACCGACGGCCGCGATGGGTTCGCAAGCATGGAGATCTCACCACATCTCGCCCACGACATGCCTGGCACCGTCGATGCGGCGAGAATGCTATGGCGTCGGCTCAAACGACCGAATGTACTCATCAAGGTTCCGGCCACTGCTGCCGGCGTTTCTGCGATTCGAACTCTGATCGAGGAAGGTATCAATGTTAACGCGACGCTTGTCTTCGGTCGCTTCCGGTATCAGCACGTCGCTAACGCATACGTATCAGGACTCAAGAATCGCGCAGCACGCGGGCTTCCCATTTCTCGCATCGCATCTGTGGCAACCTTCTCCCTCTCATGTATTGACTCCGTTCTCGACACGCAGCTCGAAGCAATGGCGGCACAAGAGTGTCAAGGCGGCGGGACTTGTTGGACGGGCGGCAATTGCCGAAGCCAAGCTGACCTATGCCCGATCTCGCGAGATCTTCGATTACAAGAACGCGTTTGCCGAACTCGCCAATAAAGACGCGCGGCCGCAGGCGCTAGTATGGACGAGTACGACGACGGAGAATCCCGGCTATCTGGCCACGAGGTACATTGATCCGCTGGTTGGTCCTGGCACTTTCACCGAGCTGTCATGGGCAACGATGGATGCTTATCGCGGGCCGGGTCATCCCGATTTGCAACTCGCATCGCAACTCGAAGACGCTGCGTTGACCGTGGCGAATCTCGCCGCACTCGGATTGGAGTTGTGTGACATCGAGATGTTTCTGGAGGCGCAGGAATTAAAGAAGCACAGAGTGTCCTACGATAGCTTGATAAGGTCCATCGAAAGCAAGTTGGTCGAGGCCGATGTTTCACGCCCGGTGTCTCTTGAAATGCCACTGTCTTCCGTACCAGCAATGTGATCCTTCAGAAGTCACCCAATGCCGGCACACAAGGCAGATTCATGCTGCCGCGAAGCGACACGCCATACAGCAGCTACTTCTCGGTAGTTCAGGTGCGCGGAGCGTCCAAACACTGACCAACGCATCCTTGCCGCTACGCCGGACGTTTCCCAAAGTTGGGTGCAGCCGTCTGTGGCGATACTTTGTACGCCCGATTACTGAGGAACTTTCTAGGCCGCGGAAGTTAGGCAACCCGCAACTGTCCGAGGGAAGCGAACGCACTTTGGTCACTAATGTTCGGCGTAATGCTCAGCTCGAGTACCGTGACGCCCTCCAGTTTGATGCGATGGTCTTCCGTCTCGGATGTTGCGCCTTGGGGACTGAAGTTCCATTGCTGCCGCACGATCTCCCGGAATGACTGCCCCCCGTCAGGCGACCAGCGCAGAACGTATTCCTGCGTTCGCTCAGTATCTGGCTCGACGAAGTTCAGCCAGATCCGCCGCAAGCGTCGCGGGTAGGCAAAGAAAAGCCGGATCGTCTGTGTCCCCGGCTCGCCAGCGCGCCAGCCCAAGCCTCCACCTGGCAGCAATGCGGACTCGATGGAATGCGCAGCGTCCTCTGAGCTAATCTCCACCTCCGAGAGTTCTTCCACATCTAGCCAATCCTCGACAGGAAGTCCGGTGTGCTGCTCATCTGGGGAGATGATTCGCTTACGCATACGTTTCGTTCATAACGCTAGACATAGACTCACAGAGACTCAACCCGGCGAAGCACATGCACGCTACTCCACTTCGGTGATCTAGGATCGCAGCCCAACCAAGCCCTCGCCGAGGCCGGCCCTGCGTAAGGGTTGTCGAGTATCCTAACCTCCCGAGGTTTCACCTCCCATGACTTGCAAGATGGTCCCCGTAATATAGGAGGAATCCGCATTGGAGGCGAGAAAGACATACGCGGGAGCGAGCTCCTCAGGCTGCGCTGGACGGCCCATCGGATTGTTCTCACCGAACCTTGCGACTCTCTCAGACGGCAAGCCGGGATCGGCCGGATTCAAGGGCGTCCACACCGGCCCGGGCGCGACGGCATTCACGCGAATGCCGTGCGGGATCAAAAGCTGCGCGAGGGCTTTCGTAAAGGCGTTGATTGCGCCCTTGGTCGCAGAATAGTCGAGCAGCATCTTTGAACCAAAAATGCCGGTCTCGGAGCTCGTTGCAATAATGGCGCTACCAGGTTTCATGTGCGGAACCGCCGCTCGTGAAAGCCGGACGTACGCGTAAACGTTGGTCTTGAACGTCCGCTCCAGTTCTTCGTCCGAAAGTGCTTCAAGGGTTTCCTTACGGCTCTGGTGAGCCGCATTTGAGACAAGAATGTCTATTCCGCCTAGCTCGCGGACGGTAGTTGCGATCACTTCTGAACAGAATTCGCCGTCAGTCAAGTCTCCTGCGATCGAGACGAACTTGGCGCCCACCTCTTCCACGTACTGACGCGTTTCCTGCGCGTCGGCATGCTCTTCGGGCAAATAAGTAATCGCTACGTCGGCGCCCTCTCGGGCGAACAATCCGGCTACCGCGCGCCCGATTCCCGAATCTCCCCCTGTAATCAAGGCGACTTTACCCTTCAACTTTCCCGCTGCTTGATACGCCTCTGCTTGGTAACGAGGTCTGGGGTCGAGGTCCGATTCGATGCCTGGGCTTTCCTGATGCTGCTTCGGAAATGGAGGCTTGGGTTGTAGGAAAGCGGATTCCGCGTCAGCGTTTTCCCGGTGTTGTTGCGAGAGGTGTGCTGGATTGTTCATTGAGATATCCTCACTGGCCTGCAACGTGAAACAAAGCCTGAATTGCGAATCATGACCCAGGTAGGCAAGCAGCAAGGCCTAGTGCCACAACAATCCAGATCAACTGAGTTGGATGCATCAGGACATATACCAAATTTGGCGACAGACAACGGTGGATCGCTATTAGCAGAGCCGACTTCAGTGCCGCATTACACATGAGCGAACAGCACACTCATATTTCGCACTTTCCGGACCAGGATATAGGCCCTGCCACATGCTTCGTTAAATGGGTGCATCCGTAAGAGGTAGGAGACGGTGCTTCACCACCCCCACAAGCGGAGGGTAGGTTCCGCGGGTCTCAGAATTACCTAAGGCTAGGTAGTTTTTACATCGGCGCCGCCGTGGCGAACCGGTGTTAGTCCGGGGGCGGTCACTCCAAAGTCTGTCCAAAACCACGTCCGCCTTCGTACATTGGTAAAAGCAGCGCGCATTGTGCGGCGAACGATAAGGCCCCGTAGCAGTGCCGCCACGCGCACAGGCATACGTAGTTGTACGGATGGGCTCCGCGCGCGTAATCGCCTAACGTTACGTGCGCGGCTTGAAGACGTGCGGGTCGCCTGTTTCGCCGGGTGCTCTTTCTGAGGCAACTTACTTCGTCAATACTGACTCGCTCATATTTTGGAGAACTTTATGATAGGCATCGATCACTTTACCGCCCTTGCCAGTTCAAACATCCAAGCCGCTCAGCGTTTCTATGCGCTCGCATGGGAGACGGGGCGGGAACTCCTCCTCCTGCAGATGAGAAGTTACCAGTCGCTGTTCACTGGGAAGGGGAACATTGAAGAGGCGCTTAGGGAATGGCAGGGATTTGCTGAAGAGAGCGCCAGCAAGACAGCGGAGTTTACCAATCAGCACATTGATTCTTTTGCACGATTGCAGGCAAATGTAGCGGAGGACGTTGAGCGTTCCGCTAATAGCGGAGAGCCGATTCAGTACTCGAGGGACGCGAATCAACCGCTAGATAAGACGCTGGTCGGGACCACGATCGGCACTGACGAGCGAGTGGGCTCGCGTCAAAAGAAATAGCATTAACGTCTTCGCACCCGCTAAATCCCAGGCGGTACCACCAATCCGGCCGCAGTGGCTATGTTCACGAGCTCGACCAGAGAGGTGACGCCGAGTTTCCCCATTATCCGGCTGCGATGAAGCTCGACAGTCCGATGACTAATGCCAAGACGGCGTGCGATAACCTTGTTGTGGTCGCCATTTAGGACGAGGCGCATCACCTCATGCTCACGAGCCGTAAGGCGACTAAGCTTTTCCCGTGCTGCGCGAATCGTTATGTCACGTTCGTGTTGTTGCCGATGGAGCCGGAGTGCTTCGTTAACGCGCGAGATTATCGCTGCGGCGGGGACTGGCTTTTCGAGGAAATCGATTGCTCCCCCCTTCATGGCGCGCACTGACATAGGAATGTCGCCATAAGCCGTCAGGAAGATGATGGGGAGGCGGATACCACGGCCCGCGAGTACGTCCGCGAGCTCGAGACCACTCATTCCAGGCATGGAGACGTTGGTGAGGAGGCACCCAGACCGTTGCGGGTCATGGTTAGCCAGAAAGTCTTCGGAGCTCACATAGGACAGGACGGAAAAGCCCGCGGCCTCGAGCAGCGAAGCGAGCGAACTGCGCACCGCAGGATCATCGTCGACGATAAAAACCGAGGCGGTCATGGCGCAAAGGGCACCGTGAAGTGCACAATGCCTCCGCTTTCCGAGGGCTCTATCCATAGCCGTCCGCCGTGAGCGCTGACCAGGGCATGGCTGATCGGCAGTCCCATGCCGACACCGTGCGGCTTGGTAGTAAAAAAACGTTCGAATGCGCGCGAGGCATCCTCGGCCCCGATACCTGGACCGTCATCGCGTATGGTCGCGCGGGCGAACCCAGTTCCCGACGCAGCGTCGAAGGCCGTTTGCGCGGTGATTGTTCCGCCTCGCCCGGTGCTGACGATCGCGTCGACTGCATTCCGTAGCAGGTTGATTAGCACATGTTCGATGCGGACCCGCTCGACACACACATGCGGCAGGCCCTCGGAGAGTTCCTGCACAATTTGGATCTGCCGGGGGTGGGATTCGTATAGGAAAAGCTGGCAAACTGACCTCACTATCTCGTTCAGATCCTCGGACTGTGCATCCTCAGCCGCTTTTCCCATCAAGCGGCGCAATTGCTGCACGACGCCCCCCGCGCGGTAAGCCTGCGCCTTAATCTGATCCAAATCTTGCGCGAGACTTTGCAACTGAAGATTGCCGCCGGCGAGCCGCGTCAGAATCGCTTCGGCGTAATTGGCGATGGCGGACAGCGGTTGACTCATCTCGTGTGCGACCACGATCCCAAGGCCGCCCGCCTCGTAGCGCCGATGCAGTTCGACCAACTCGGCTTCGCGTGCCCGCGCTTCTCGTTCGGCAAGTTGCCGCTCTGTGACATCGATGCCGGTGACGACGAAGTACTCAATGCGTTGCGATTTGCCCGTATGAGAGGCTATGACCCACTCTATTGTGCGTTTGGCTTCCCCCGTTTGAATGACCCCCTCATGCCTACAAGGAAGGCCTCCTTCGCGCACTTTGACGAAAGCCGCCTGCAGAGGATCACGTTCTTCCTCGGGTAACAGGTTCCAGAAGAGCCTCCCCGGAAGCAACTCGGGATCGTTGGCTGTTGCCACGCAGAATGCGTTATTCGCGCGAGAAATCCGTCCCTCAGCATCCACTACGACGACTAAGGCAGCCGACGTCTCTAACACCGAATCGATGAATTCTCGCTCCGCATGCAAGGCCTGTTCGGCCATGCGATGTGCAGTCCGATCAATCGCGCTCCCGATAATGGTCTCGATCTCGCCGGCTGCATTGCGCCCCAGGATCCGCTTCGAGGAGCTCATCCAACGCTGCGATCCGTCCTTGCGGACCCAAAAGGCTTCCCTCCGCTGCGGCGTCTCGGCGGCGAGAATCGCTGCCAGATAGGACTTGAACGCCGGCGCCTCATCACTCGGCACGACGGTCTCAAGGAGCGTCTTACCCTCGACCTCCGCATGGGAATACCCCGAGATCGCCTCGAATCCGGCGTTCACCTTAAGAATGCGCCCGGCGCAGTCGATGACATAGATGGCGGCGTCGACCGTGTCGAGAATCCCAGAAGCGAAATTGCGCTGGCTAAGTAGCTCAGCAGTTCGCTCTGCAACGCGCTGCTCGAGCTCGGTCGTCAACTGTAGCAGCTCTCTTTCGGTCCGCTTGACGCGGCTAATCTCCGTGAGCGTAATCACAACGCCTCCGATCCGATTGTCACCGGTGCGGTAAGGTGTTACGCGGCGCAGAAACGACTCGTCGTCGGAGCTGGAGACTTCCCAGTCGTGGGGGACAAGTGTGCGCAACACGCTTTCGATATCGGGCGCAAGCTCGGGGTCGAAAAAGCGCGGCGTCAGGTCGCTGATCGGCCTTCCCACATCGGAAGGAATGAGATTGAAGAGCCGCGTCGCAGCAGGAGTGAAGCGCTTGATCGTGCCGTCGGTTCCAAGGAAGATCGTGGCGATATCGGTGCTTGCGAGCAGGTTCGCCATGTCATTGGTCGCGTCTTCAAGCTCTTCGACTTTGTCGCGGAGCTGACTGTTGACGGTGGAGAGTTCCTCGTTCAGCGACTGAAGCTCTTCCTTGGAAGTTTCCAACTCCTCATTGGCGGATTGCAGCTCCTCGTTCATCGACATGACCTCTTCGCTGGAGGCCTTCAGCTCCTCGTTAGAGCCTTCGAGTTCCTCGATCGTGCTGTGCAGCTCGTCACGGGAACTCTTCAGCTTGTGTTCGAGCTGACTCACAAGTGCTTCGTCGACGTTCGTGTCCGGCGCAGTAGTTTCAGGGCGCAGCCAGGGCCGCTCATCCTCGAACGTAACCAGGATCAACGCCTCGGAATCATGCGACGGCTGTACTGGCTCGGCGGTTACGCGCACGGGAATCTGGCGTCTTTCGCGCTCGATGTGCCCGCCGCTGATCGCAACGCGGCACTTATCGCGCACCGCCTTTTGCACTGCAGCTCGCAGGCGCGCCCGCAATCCCGAGGCTGCGAGCTCGAGTAGGTCCTGGGTCGGGACACCCCGTGGCTGTTGGAGGTACAACTGTGTTGGGCCTGAGAAGTAGAGGACTTCGTCACGACGATTTATCAAAACGGCCGCCGGAGCGTAGTCATCGACGAGCTTCTGCCGCATCAGCTCCGCGAGCGACGCCGCTCTTTGCGTCATCGCTGGCCGACCGGGCGGACGGTATACCGTCCCTGAGTCGCCCGTTCCAAGGGGAAAGTCCACCTGGTTCTTGCCGAGGACGCCGACGCGGCGGAAGATCCGCCACTTCTTTGAGACCGGGTGGAAAAGATCAACATGCGCACCAAGACTCTCAGAGGGACCAAGCGCCAGATATCCCCCGTCCCGCAATGCAAAGTGGAGCAGCGCAATCAGTTGCTGCTGAATTGGGGGTTCGAGATAGATGAGAAGATTGCGGCAGCTCACAAGATCGAGTCGGGAAAAGGGGGCGTCGCTCAGAATATTCTGCTGCGCGAATAGGGTTGTCTCGCGGACCTCTTTCTTGACTTGGTACGTATGCTCGTCGGCGCGGTGAAAAAAGCGCGCAATCCGCTCCGGTGAGACATCTGCCATGAGACTGTCGTGATAAATTCCACGGCGTGCAATGTCTAGGGCATCGGCGTCGATATCGGTCGCAAAGATCTGTACCTGACAGGGCTTGCCTCCCACCCCAATACCTTCGAATAACACCATGGCTATGGAATAGACCTCTTCGCCTGTCGCGCACCCGGGTACCCAGATTCGAATCGGCCGCTCGCTGGAGCCATCGCGCAAGAGGTCGGGGATGACTTCCGTCTGCAGGATCTGGTACATCTGGCGGTCGCGAAAAAAACTCGTGACACTAATGAGGAGATCCTTGGTGAGTTGTGTGATCTCTTCGGGACTTTCCCGCAGCAATGCCACGTAGTCCTTGATGTGGTCGACGTGGTTGACGTTCATTCGTCGCTGAATTCGGCGCAGCAGCATGGCCTTGCGATACCCACCAAAATCGAACTTGGTATGGGCACGCAAGAACGCAATCACCTGCGATAGCGTCTCACCTGCGCTCATCTCGATTAGCGAAATCGCGGCGCCTTCCGCAATGAATTGCTTTAGGTAGCGCTTGAGCACTTCCGGCATCTGCTCCACGGGTAAGACGTAATCAACGAGGCCGGTTGCAATGGCATTCTGCGGCATGCGGTCATATTCCGCCGTCCGGGGATCCTGCACGATCGCCAACCCACCGTTCGCTTTGACTGCCTTGAGTCCGAGTGTGCCGACAGAGCCGGTGCCGGAGAGGACGATGCATATTGCCCGCTCCTGCTGATCCTCGGCGAGCGAACGCAGAAACGCGTCGAGGGCTGTTTGATGCACGTCCCGTTTGACCGGGCTCTTCAGGTGTAGGATGCCCCCACGCACGGTGAGATAACAGTTCGGCGGGATCACGTAAACGTGATTGGGCTCCACGGGCGTACCCTCGACCACCTCATTGACCGGCATGCTCGTGTGACGGGCAAGCAGAGGCGCCATCAAGCTCTTCTGCATGGGATCGAGATGAGGCACCAGTACAAAGGCCATCCCGTTTTCGGCGGGCATCGCCTTCAGAAAGCCTTTGAATGCTTCGAGTCCGCCGGCCGAGGCGACGATCCCGACGATGGGAACGATCGGTGTTGCCGCGCTTTCGGCGGGTACCTGTTGTTTTAGCGCTTTAGTCGCGCGCCCATGGCGGGGAGCCACCTTTTTCCGCGCACTCGTCTTCTTGCGCGCTGTCGCCCCTTTCCCGGGGGGACTGACCCCTCCCTCGGACGGTTTGGCTAGACTATTTCGCTGCTTTACCACGCGCGACCCTGATCGTGACCGCGTCCGTCTGAAGACGGTGGGTTGGCCAAAAGGAGACAATCGCTGGTTCGAATCGTACAACTAACAAGGCAAAGTCACCCGCTGAAGATAAGAGGGTGCAACTATTCGGTGTTCCATGCCGAGTCTCAATAAACTCCGCGGTCCGTGGTCTGACGCGGCGGCAGCCTTTCGACTCCTGCGGTCGCGAGCTCGATTGCGCTGATCTGTGGCTTATTGTACGGCCGGCAATATTTCACGTGTCGGCGCGATTTTTCCGACTCGAGTGTTTCTGCGTCGCGCCGGGGATTGCGCCGCTGGCGCGTCCCAGTTGCAGATACTCGTCGCTCGTCTCGGAGGCAAACCGGAAGACAGCGGCACTGTCGCTGGTGCCGTTCATCGCGGCTGGGTCAATCTGAAGGCAGCGGTATCGGGTCGTACTGACCTTGCAATCCTCGAAGAATGCGAACGCGGCGAAGACCTCGCCAAGGCTAGCTATACCAAGGCGTTAGGCGAAACGCTGCCAGTGGACATTCGCCTGATCGTGCAGCGTCAATACGAGGGCGTCGTGAGTAACCACGACCAGATCCGTAACCTCCGCGACCGCTATGGCGCCACGAAGACCTTGTATGTTCACCCGAGCGATTCCGTAGAAGAATCGTAGCTGAGCGAGGGGCGTTGTCCTTCGTGGTTGCCGACACGACAGCCCGTTGAGGCCTGGGACGATTGAGTCCGTGGGTTAGCGTGGGGCGTCGTGTTGGAAGTTCTCGTAACCCGAACAGTTGATCGGGCGATGACAAGCCCGGAGTTTTGCAAGGCAGGGTGCTGGAATGGACAACCAAGAATCGTTTGTGGGCATCGACGTTTCCACCAACTGGCTGGATGTGGGCTGGCTCCATGGCCAGGCGCTGCATATCGCCCACACGGACGAGGCCATCTGCAGTCTGACCGAGCGTCTGTGTGAACAGCCGCCTACACTGATCGTCATGGAATCCACGGGCGGCCTGGAAACGGCGCTGGCCAGCGCGTTGGCGGCGGCGGGTCTGGCCGTGGCGGTGGTCAACCCGCGCCAGGTGCGGGACTACGCCAAAGCCTGCGGACGGCTGGCCAAGACCGATCGCATCGACGCACGGAACCTGGCCGCCTTTGCCGCCGCGATTCGCCCCCAGGTGCGCACTCTGCGTGACGAGGAAACCCGCGCCCTGGGTGAGTTGCTGGCGCGCCGGCGCCAACTTATCGACATGCGCGTGCGGGAGAAGCTGCGCCTGGAACGGGCCTCGGCCCTTCAGCGCGGCAGCCTCAGGGAGCACATCGACTGGTTGGATGAACGCATCGCACGCCTGCACACCGATCTGACTCACCGGCTGCGCACCTGCAGTGCGTGGCGTGAGAAAGACGACCTGCTCAAGGGTATTCCCGGCATCGGCCCGATTACCCGCGCGACGGTACTGGCCTTGCTGCCGGAACTGGGGGCGTTGACCGGCAAACAGATCGCGGCCCTGGCCGGCGTCGCACCGTTCAACCGGGACAGTGGCAAGCATCAGGGCCAGCGCATCATCTGGGGCGGACGTGCCCAGGTGCGGCGCGTACTGTATATGGCGGCAGTATGCGCTGCGCGGTGCAATCCGGCGATCCGAGCGTTCTATCAACGGCTGCGCGCCCGAGGCAAACCGGCCAAGGTGGCCTTGACCGCGTGCATGCGCAAGCTCCTCGTCATCATGAATTCCATGCTTAAACATCACGCCCCCTGGAACCCTTCTCTTGACTTACAACACAGTTGCTAACCCGTAATGACCTGGAATGGTGAACGCGGGTTACCATGCGCTAAGGATTCTGGTCCGCGACGAATCCTTCGAACCCCGGCTCATCCTTCAGCAGCCAAGGTACCCGTGCAGGTATCTGCCGTACACGAGCCATCGGGCGTCTCACTAACGAGTCTCGCCGAGCGTTCCACCGCGACGTTAGCGAATTCACGAAAAGGGATGTCACCTCTGTGAGTTTTGAAGCCTGGTACGTCGTGATGGGACTGCTGCTCGTAACGGTGACCCTAATCGGGTCGATCGTGAAGAGGCTGCCGCTTACGACGACGATGCTTTACCTGGCTGTCGGCATAGCGCTCGGGCCGCTGGGCATGAACGTCCTCGCCGTCGATGCCTTCAGCGCATCAGCCTTGCTCGAGCGGCTCGCAGAAATAGGGGTGATCGTTTCTCTCTTCACCGCAGGGCTAAAGCTCCGCGTGCCGTTGCACGATAGACGATGGCGCGTCCCTGTGCTGCTGGCTTTTGCTTCGATGCCTCTTACCGTTGGCCTTATCGCGACCCTCGGCGTGCTCGCGCTGGGTCTTCCGTTAGGCGCGGCCGTGCTGCTCGGAGGCATCCTCGCGCCAACCGATCCGGTGCTCGCTTCAGAGGTGCAGTTGGAGGATGCGTACGACCGTGACCGGCTGCGCTTTAGCATCACCGCCGAGGCCGGGTTGAACGACGGCACGGCGTTTCCCTTTGTGTTGCTCGGACTGGGGCTGCTCGGTACGCATGAGATCGGTGCCTGGGGCTGGCACTGGCTGGCTATCGATGTGATATGGGCAATCGGTGCAGGATTGGGAATCGGCGCTATCCTGGGAGCGCTTGTTGCGCGCCTCGTCATTTATCTGCGGCGCGAGCACAAGGAGGGCTTCGGACGCGACGAATTTCTCGCGCTAGGACTCATCGCGCTTTCCTATGGTGCGGCGGTCAAGGCGCATGCTTATGGATTTCTCGCGGTTTTCGCTGCAGGGCTGGCGCTGCGCACGATAGAGCTGCGGCAAACGGGCGACAAACCTCCCGAAGAGGTGCTTGCGATCGACGCCGGAGCGAAAGAGCAGGAGATTGCTACGCATCCAGAAAAAGCCCCCGCGCATATGGCTTACGCGGTACTGACTTTCAACGAGCAGATCGAGCGGATTCTGGAGGTTGGACTTGTACTGCTGGTCGCCACAATGCTCTCTTCGTCTCATCTGCAAACGGCGCGCCTCTGGTTCATTCCGGCGCTGCTGCTGCTAATCCGTCCGCTCGCCGTAACTCTAGGGTTGTGGAGGTGCGAGGTCGGGAAATCGCAGCGCATACTCATGTCGTGGTTCGGCATTCGGGGCATCGGCTCAGTTTATTACTTGATGTTTGCGATCGAGCGCGGGCTGCCACAGGAGATTGCTTCACAGCTCATTGCCATGACGCTTAGCGTGATCGCTGTCTCAGTGGTGGTACATGGCATCTCGGTGACACCGTTGATGAATTGGTATGAGACGCGGGTCAAAGGTCAGAGCGGGCGAGCATGATCATGACCTTCCGTCACACCCCGCCCCCAATTCGGTCAAGTCCTGTGCTTGCTGGAAATTCGTGAGCGGGATACGGGTACCTTCACGACTGATGCGGTGCGCTCGGCGTGACGGTGGTTCAGGTGCTCGCGTAGCTGTTCCAGTTGTCGCAGTTCGAATTCCGTGATCACGATGTTCTTCCACGTGTCGCTCGCGCGAATGAGTGCGGCGTACATGAGTTTGAGGACTGGCCGCTCACCGAAGGCGTGCGGAATCACCTTCGTCCGCCGACGCTCCTCGCCGAAGAGCCGCTCAAGCAGATTCGTGGTCCGCGTTACGCGCCGGTGCGCGATCGGCATCTGCAGATGTGCCACACAGGCCTCGAAGTCGTCGAGAAAACACGCCGTGGCACTCGGGTAGTCGCCTTGGTAGCGCGACACGAAGTCTTCCTTCGCCATCGCGGCAAGCTTCGGGCTGCCGGCCTGGTAGGCGCAGAGGGCCGCACCTTTGAGTTCGCGCCAGAGCTCGTCCGGGACTTTCGATTGCAGATTGCGCATCTTGTGCGCCAGGCAGCGCTGGCGAAGGCTTCTCGGAAATACCTCCTCGACCGCACGGATGAGCCCCGGAGCCCCGTCGGTGACAACCAGCAACGGGTCGGCGAGATTCCTCGCCTTCATCTCGCGCAGGAAATCGCGGCAGTTCGCCGTGTCCTCCTTCGTTCCTGGTGCAAGTCCCAGTAACACCTTCTGGCCGCCTTCGACGATCCCCCAGGCGGCGAGCACCGCCTCGCGCGGCTGACCCAGGTGCAGCTTCTCCGCCACGCCGTCCACGAACAGGTAGAGGACCTTGAACTCGGCCAGATCACGGCTCGCAAACGCCTGATAATCGGCCCAGAGCCGCGCGGTGAGCTCGGAGGCGGCCGATTTGCTGAGCACGCAGCGTCCCAACCCATCCGTGAAGGCCGCCTCGATGTCGCGAACCGAAAGACCGCGCGCATACATCTCGACCGCCACGCGCTCGAGCTCCTCGGTGCGGCCGCGAATCACGTCCCGAATCCGCGAGCGAAACGGCTCTGCCGTATCGGATACTTGCGGCACCGCGAACTCGATCGCACCCTCGGCGCTCTTTACCTGTGCCCTCCGATAACCATTTCGGTAGCCACGTCCCACCGCACCGCGCTCGTAATAGCCGCGTCCGAGCGCAGCCTCGGCTTCTGCCTCCAGCGCCTCCTCCACGATCAGTCGCGCAGCCTGCCGCACCAGGCTGCTGCGATCAGCCATGCCCTCACCGGCCATCGTCTTCTTCAACTCGTTGCGCGTCCTCTCCGACGCCAGTACTCTCGCCATTCGGGATGCTCCTTTGCGTTGTTCGCTTCGAACGCTTCCACACGTTCAAACCGAAGGATGCATCCCACCCTGAATTTCCAGCAACTTTAGGACATCACCCCCAATTCTCGTGCAGGGACATGGGTCTTAGACAGCGATGTTGCTTGATGCTGTAGAAAGCGAATCAAGAATAGAAGCTAAGACTCGCGGGTGAGCACAGGTTGAACGCTCGCAAGTCGGGACGGGGTAGGGTAGCGTGAACGGTTGTGGAACGCTCTGGCTAGCTTGGCCCTAAAAGGCACGCTGATCGACCGAACACCTTCCAGAGGACATTCCCGGCCACGTGTAGTTCGACCAAGGGATTCGGCTGGCATCCTGATAAGCGCGAATCGCTGGGGTTTCGCCCGCCTACCGATCGACATCCCGCGGAAGGCCGTGCGTCTTGGAATCGGCGAGCGGTCCGAGGTGGTGTCGCGCGAAACGTCTCCCACACCTTCCACGAAAGGCCACCAATCGCGAAACGATAGAGCCCTTGTTTGCGATCGGATTCGGCGGGCTCCTTGATGGGATCACCCTCGTGCGCGAAGGTGTCAAGGAAGGGGCGGAGTCTTAGGAAACGGCAGTTGCTTCCAAGGTCGTCTTGCGAAAAATATTGCCGGTTCTGGAAGAAATCCTTATAGGGGGCAAACCAAGTCGCTCGGCTGATTTTTATCGCCAGGATTCATCGAGGCCGCAACGAAACGCGCGGCCAAGCTATCGTTAGGCAGGTATACACGCAAGCGTCCGAGATTTCGTCTCAGTAGTTCCGAACCCTAATCTGCATCCACAGCCCCGTCACTTTAGCATCCAGTACAGCGCACCCGCCTTCATGTCGGGAACAAGGAGGTATTCGCCGTCGGCAGAAAGGCCAATATCCGCAGCAGACTGAAAGGTGTGCGCATACTGCTCGGGCTTGTTGCTACTGCGTTCGAGATCGAGCTTCCACACGCGCCCTCCCTTCCAGTCTGAGAGATACAGGACGCCCGCGGCATCGCGGGCAAGTCCGTCGCCCCCGCCAAATCCCTCCGCGACCTTCTCGACGGTTTGTTTGGTCAGATCCAATCGCAACAATTCGCCGCTTGCGAAGTCAAGCACCAGCAGCTTGCCTGTCGCGTCAAAGAGCAAACCGTTGGGGCTCTTGATGCTGGGGTACCGCGCGTCGGAGATAACGAGCGATACCTTGCCTTGCGGTGTGATCTTGAAGATGGCGCCCTTACCGCCATACAGATCGCCCTGACGATCGAAGGTGAGGTCGTTCAGAAACATCGGCGGCTGCGGGAAGTCCTTGGCCTTCACGAACACCGAAGCGTGTCCTTGGCTGTCGATCTTCCAGATGCGTGTCTTGTCGCTGACGAAGAGCGAACCGCCTCGCGCCGCCAGACCCTTCGGGTCATCGAGTCCCTTCGCAAACTCTTTCGGCGCCCCAGACTGGTCGATAACCGTAATCTTGCCGTCGCCATCTTTGTTGAATTCGCCGATCTCAGACACATAGATGCGACCGTCGGGTCCAACAATGGCGGATTCAGGATTGCCCAGGCCCTTTACGGCGCGCAGCTCATCGGCGTGGGCGAAACTGCATGTCGTCAACAGCCACAGCAGAGCGATCAAAGAATGCGCGCTGAAGTGTAAGGCAGCGGGTGCGCCGACCAAGTCCCTGCTGGTCGATGTGACACTGGCATCGCGCTCCCGGCCCTCCGAGAGGTGCCCCGCGATACAGCCTGGAGGGCTAATGGCGGACATATCATTGTTCCCAAGGTAATCTTCGTGCCCGTCCAAGTGTCGGTCGGGGGTAACGGCAATAGAGTTTGTATACCGAATTGGTATTCTAGCGTCCATAGCCTCGATAACCCAGCCGGCATCGGTGCTCGCGCAGGAGGTCCAGCCATGCAGGTATCAGCCGTGATTCGGTGGTTTTGGAAAGGCGCTGTTCCGCACTGACGTGACCGATCACGTCCGCATCACGGCTCGCGGCCGCCGGCGCTATCCGCGCCATACCCGTCTCCATCATGAGCGAGGACGCATTCGACCCGATGTGCGTTGATGCCGACAGGCTGATACACCCCATAGCGAACGAGAAACTCCCGCTGTATGGCGTAGGCCTCTCGCTCCAGTTCAATGGATCTTGCACAGCTAAATCTATCAAACCTTCCAGATTGGTACTGGAGGTAGTGCACCATCTCATGCACGACGATGGAAGAGCTAAACAGGTCTTCGGCAGGCCGCAGGCGTTCATCCAGGTAGACGCGACTTCCAGGAGGGAACCAACCGAGTACCTTGCACTCCCGCCCCCCACAGGCTTCGCGAACTAATACCTCGTGCTTGACCATGACAACCTCGGCAGGCACGTCGGGGGCGGGATAGCCTGCCAACGTTACAGCCCAGGAAAGCAACACTGCATAGAGTTCGTTCATGCGGGGCTTGCCTTTGGCGCCGCAGAGGCCTTTTAGCTTTTTTGCATCGGAACCCGCGGCCTTACCCCGCGTGGAAGCGAATACAGCGAATTGCGTGCCGAAGCGGGCCGCCCTGCACCGTGTGGGCCGGAGTGGCTCTGGGCATGCTTTTCCGGAAACGGAACGGGTGATCAGAAAAACCCGCTTCGTGTAAACCCTCCCTGTCTTCGGTAATTTCGGCCAGTCGGCCGGGCTGACGGTGAGTGCGTCTAGGACACAATTGCATGCTCATCACGGGTGAGCAACTCCGATTGCCTTCCAGGATCGCGTGCCGCTTGCCAAGCCAGCTATACTTGCTGCAGCGAACTCTTGGGTATGAAACTCACCGCCGTGTTTGAGAAAGCTGCCGAGGGATACATCGGGTTCGTTGAGGAACTGCCGGGCGCCAATACTCAGGGCCGCACGCCCGACGCAGCGAAGCCGCTACCCCACGGGCTGGTGTATGCGGCCTATTTGATCACCGTGTCAGAAGAGAGCGCCCGCCCTGGGTACACACGCACAGCGCCGTCGTGTACGGAGACACTGAATGAACCTCGAAAAGGTAGTGTTCGGATTTTTTATCGTCTTGGCGGCGACGTTGAATTTCGGGTTCTTCATCGGCGACATCGACAATCCCGTACACCATGAAGTGTGGGGGCTGTTTGCGGCAATCGCTGTCAATCTGATCGCCACCATTCTCAAGTTCGGCGACCGAACGCAGATCGGCGCGCTCCATCTGGCGACGAGCCTCGTCGCGGATTTGCAACTCATCGCCGCCGCGATCGCATGGGCCTACGCGGCCAACATGTCAGGTGAAGGCATGACCGCTGCGGCTATTGCGCGAGTCGTTTCGCTCGCGGGCGGAGCTTTGTTGGCCAATTTCGTCTCGATCGTCCTACTGATCGGCGAAACGCTGATGCTGCGGCGCTAGAACATCGCCTCGGTCCGCACCGCCAAAAGAGCTTGCCCATGGCCCAAGCGCACGCCGCCCCTATTCCGGACCCCGCCCCGGCGAGCATCTTTCTGATCGTGTTTCGCCGGCTGCGCTCGCCGCTCATCGCGCTGGTCGTCATATATGTCGCGTCGATCGTAGGGCTCGGCGTCGTGCCGGGTGTGGATGGGGCTGGCAAGCCAGCCCCGCCGATGAGTTTGTTCCATGCGTTCTACTTCATGAGTTACACCGCGACCACGATCGGCTTTGGGGAGATTCCGGCGCCGTTCAGCGATGCGCAGCGCTTGTGGGTGACGCTCTGCATCTATCTTTCGGTGGTCGGCTGGAGCTATGCGATCCTGACCCTCCTCGCCTTGTTTCAGGACCGCGCATTTGCGGGTGCGCTCGCCCACGCGCGGTTCGGCCGCCGTGTGCGACGGCTCGGCGAACCGTTCTACATCATTTGCGGATGCGGCGAGACCGGACATCTGATCACGCGCGCGCTCGATCGCCGCGGCACTCGTTTCGTCGTAGTTGAGTTGAAGGAGACTCGGATCAGCGAGCTCGAGCTCGAGGACTTCCGCACTGACACGCCGGCGCTCGTCGGCGACGCACGTCGCCCGCAGAATCTGGTGCTTGCTGGTATCGATCACCCGCAATGCCGCGGTGTCGTGGCGCTTACCGATGACGAGGAGGCCAACCTCGCAGTCGCGATGACGACCAGGCTGCTCAGTCCACGGCTGCAGGTCTTGGCGCGCGTCCACACGCCGGAGACGGCGCAGAACCTGGCGGCGATCGGCACACATCACATCATCGACCCGTTCCAGAAGTTCGCCGAGTATTTGGTGCTAGCCATGCGTGAGCCCGGGTGCTATCGCCTGCTCGATTGGCTGACCGGCACTGCCGGAACCGATCTGCGATCGGAATACGTGCCGCCGCGCGGCGAATGGGTCGTTTGCGGCTACGGCCGATTCGGCAAAGCGGTCGTGCGCGAACTCGATCGGGAGCGCGTTCCGGTCACCATCCTGGATTCCGCGAAAGACGGTGCGACCGACCGGCGGTTCGTCGTCGGCCGTGGTATGGAACAGGCAGTATTGCAGGCGGCAGGAATCGAAACTGCCGAGGGGCTCGTCGCCAGCACCGACGACGACTTTGCGAATCTCTCGATCGCCGTCGCGGCGCGCGCCCTCAATCCGCGGTTATTTATCGTGCTGCGGCAAAACTTTGTTGAAAACGGCGTCCTGTTCGATCGCTTCAAGGCCGACCTGGTGATGGTGTCGAGCCAGATCATCGCGCACGAATGTTTTGCGACCTTGACCACGCCGCTGCTCCCGCTGTTCCTGGCTGTAGTGAAGAAGCAACGAGATGCGTGGGCGGACCAAATCATTGCTCAATTGCAGGCGCGGCTCGGCGACGAGGTGCCGGTCACATGGGACGTGCGCATCACGCCGCGCGACGCGCTCGCAGTACACGACGCGCTAATGCGCACCGGAAAATCGATACGACTCGGTGATTTGCTGCGCGATCCGACTGACCGAGATCGGATGCTCGCCGCCTGCGCGCTGATATGCGTGCGCGCGAACGAGACGATGGTTCTGCCCGCGGAGGACGCCGACGTTACGGTCGGCGACGAGTGCCTTTTCGCCGGCACTGCGCAAGCGCGTGCGTTGCAGGAACTGACGCTCCGCAACGCGAACGTCCTCGAGTATGTCCGCGCCGGTCGCGAGGTGCCGGTTAGCTGGGTTTGGCGAAAGATCGCGAGCGGAGGTCGGGACCTTGCTAGGTAAGGAATTGCGCGCACCGTCAGCCAGCCTTTGCGCTGTCGGTCGCAGCGCGCCTAAACGAAGCACCAACCTCGCTACCTCGTGCTCCTCGACGAAGGGTAACACTCGGTCGTTGCGCATATCAGCTGCCCGGAGGGCATGCTCATCATCCTAATCCTGCGTTCCTCCAATCTTTGCCTTCGGCGGGCGCGTGCTCGATCTCGGCGTTGATCTCTCCACCCACCAGAAGCGACAGACCGCTCAAATACATCCACGTGAGTAAGACGATCACGGCGCCGATCGAGCCATAGGTCCTATCGTACTGCCCGAAACTATTAACGTAATAAGCGAACCCGAACGACACACTGATCCCTACCAGTACCGCGAAGACCGAACCAGGGGTGATCCAGCGCCAGTCCTGCTCCACGTCGGGGGCGAAGTAATAAATGAGCGCGGCGGCGACCATCATGAGGAACAAGACGACCGGCCAGCGCAGCATCAGCCATGCTACGTCGAAGGCGGTCCCCAAACCGAAGTAATCGACAAGCCCGTGCCCTAACTGCGGGCCGAAGATCAACAACACCATGCACGCAATGATCAGAAGGGCCAGCCCGGTCGTCAGCAAGCCAGCCATGCCGCGCACTTTCCAATACGGCCGGCTCTCCTTCACCCCATAAGCGCGATTTAAGCTCTCGGCGATCGCTACGATCGCGCTGGAGGCAACCCACAACGAGAGAAACATGCTGAACGACAATAGCGCCCCGCGAGGCTGGCTTACCAAACTCTTCACGTTATCCTGAACCATCTCGGCGGCTGTTCCCGGCGCAAACTGACGGACCAGCCATGATCTGTTCCATAAGGTCAGGTAATGGGATACGCCAAGAGGGCGGGCGGCCAAGAACATCAAAAAAGGAAACAGTGCGAATAGGAAGTAATACGAGCTGTGCCGCATAACCCCAGATGTTATCCTCCGAAAGCTCTTCGTAGACGCGGCGCCCCAGCGTGGTGAACTTCATTCCTCGCAGCGAACAGACCTCACGAAGTTGTCCCCTAGCGTCACCGGACTTCTCTCACGGTTCTCAATGAACGCGAGCACTGGCGCGACTGCGCTCTGCCTCCACCTGCGCGGGCGCCACCGATCCTTCGAGTCCCGGTTCGAGGGCGCGCACGAAGGCGTTGCGAAAGAAACTCGATACCGCTGTCCAGAGGTCGACATTTGGATCCTGGAACGATCCCGCGA
Organism: uncultured beta proteobacterium; assembly: GCA_963747225.1. GTDB lineage: Bacteria > Pseudomonadota > Gammaproteobacteria > Burkholderiales > JAEUMW01 > JAEUMW01. The sequence goes on from CAVVES010000025.1 coordinate 33,940, forward strand.
ACTCGATCTTGCTCGCGAGTTGGTCCTTGGGTTTGTTTTCGAACAAATCCGCCAGTAGTTTCACAAAAAAGCCCTTTACAGCTTCGAGCGGCGCCTTCTCCTCGGGTTTGATCCGCACGATGTCCAAATCGCGCGTCGCCGGTTTGACGTAACCCGTAAACCGGCCCTTGCTGGCCTTGGACTCGGTGGCCATCGACAGCCACCCGTCACGCGCTTCGACCGCAAGGTAATGGCGCAGAAAAGTGTTCAACTCGGGCAAACGCAGGTCCTTGAGCTCGGATGCAAGTTCATAGGTGGGGCGCTTCTCGAGTGGATCGAACTTCATTTCCAGATTGAACTTGCCACTGCGCATCACGCGACCCTGGGCGCTCATTGTAGCGGCCAGCGTGTGGGAGATCTGTTCGCTGTTGGTGAGATTGCGCCCCACTAAATGGACTTGGTCGAGGTACACGTCCACCTCCGGCTTCGCCTTCGGCTCAAGGAAGTGCACCTGAGCGTTGATCAATTCCAGGCGATTTATTCGCACCGGGACGGGCTCGCGAAGTTTTTTCGCGAGCTCGTCGGCGGCACGCGCCTGTATTTTTTCCGCACCGGCAATAATGCTGATCCTCGGATCATAGGCGACGATCTCCCCGACCACCGCACCATGCCATAGCGCCTTCCAGTCAACCGACAACTCTATCCTCGGCACGCTCAGCATCGGATATCGGCCGTGCGCTCCGAGCTGGTAGAGGTCGATACCGTGCAGGCTAAAGGCCCCGCGCCATAGGTGCAGATCGACATCCTGTACGCTACCGGCGATCCCGCGGACCTCGTTGATCACACCGTTCAAATATTGAGTGATGAGCGTGGGCAACGCGGCCCGTACCCCGAGCGCGAGTACCGCCAGAACAAGCAGTACAACGACAAGAGGGCGACGCAAGAGGCCAGTTGGCGATCGCGAATGCATGGATTACCGTTTCATTTTAGATCCGCAGGATCAGTTTATGGCCACTCTCACGAAGCAGCGGGGATGGCGAGAACGGGCCAGAACGCTTACGTTACCGTGGGCTGCCCTTCATCAGTCGGGGGAGGAGAAGGCGAGGCAGCCGGTAGCGAACAAAAGGCGAGCCCGCGTTTCGGAGCGTCATGCAAGGGTCCGCACCTTCGGTTCGCGGTCGAAAAAGCGCTTAGCCGCCGCGCGGACGAATTGCTTGTCCAGCCCTGTCACGCCTTCGTCGCGCACAACGCCCGCCCTCTGCAGGAGCGGATCGGCATCCGCCGTGCAACCGATGGCCTTCAGATGGCCGAACGCATCGCGCACGAAATCTACGGCTGCGCCCTCTTCCGAGAGCTTCGTGGCAGATTCGCGCGTGAGCACGAGCGCGATCGCATCGAACAACACCGACGGCGTGCCGGCGAGCTGGCCCTCCGCCTTCAGCGTGCCCCCTTTTACCTTGATTCCGCCAACCTTGGGCGCGACCAGCATCGCCTTGGCGCCGGCCGCTTCCACATCTGCCTTCACTTGGTCGATGTCGGCCTTGTCGGACCCTTCGTCGAAAAGGATGCCGACCTTGCGCCCCGCGAGCGTGGGCTTCATCTTGCCAACGATGGAGAGCGCCGGGGAAGGTTTCATGTCTATCGGCTGCGCGGCGGGCGTTAGTGCCGTGGGCAGCGGCATCGCAAGCCCGTTGCCGACGCGGGCTGCGAGGTCCTCGTCGACGTTGCGTAAGCTGGCAAGGACGCGCGTGCGCACGTGCTCGAGTTGCACCTTCGATAGTTCGAAGACCAGCGCGGACGCAATGTGCGCCTGTTCGATCGGCTCCTGCGAACGGTAAAACAGCCGCGCCTGACTGTAGTGGTCGGCGAATCGCTCGGCGCGAATCCGCAATTTGGGGGCGGGATCGTTTTCCAACATGACCCGGCCCGCGCTGACGAACCCCGCCTGAGGACTTTCCCGCGGGCCGCCGTCCTCACCCGCTTCTGCCAGACTGTTGGGCTCGTAGTTCGCGCGTCCCTTGAACACCTGTGTTTGCATCATCCCGTCACGTTGGAAGTTCTGAAACGGACACTTCGGTGCGTTGACCGGGATCTGATGGAAATTGGCGGTGCCGAGGCGCGACTTCTGCGTGTCGAGGTACGAAAAGAGCCGGCCCTGCAGCAGCGGATCGTCCGAGAAGTCGATACCTGGGATGACGTTCGACGGAAGGAACGCGACCTGCTCCGTTTCGGCGAAGAAATTGTCCGGCCAGCGGTCCAATACCAGACGGCCTACGATCATCAGCGGGACGTCCTCCTCCGGAATAATCTTGGTCGCATCGAGAACGTCGTAGGCCTGCGCGTCGGCGAAGGTCTCGTCGAACAACTGTATGCCGAGGTCCCACTCGGGTGGGTTGCCGGACGTAATGGCCTCCCACAGATCACGCCGGTGATAGTCCGGATCGGCACCCGAGATCTTCACCGCCTCGTCCCACAACGTCGACTGCATCCCAAGGCGTGGCCGCCAGTGGAACTTGACGAAACGCGACTCGCCTGCTGCGTTGACAAACCGGAACGTGTGCACGCCGAAGCCTTCCATCATGCGCAAGGACCGAGGAAGCGCGCGGTCGGACATTGCCCACATGATCATGTGCATGCTTTCCGGCATCAACCCGACGAAGTCCCAGAAGGTGTCGTGCGCCGACGCCGCCTGCGGGAATCCGCGATCCGCCTCGGGCTTCACGGAATGAATCAGGTCTGGAAATTTGATCGCGTCCTGAATGAAGAACACCGGAATGTTGTTACCAACCAGATCCCAGTTGCCCTCGTCCGAGTAGAACTTCACCGCGAAGCCGCGGACATCGCGCGGCGTGTCCTTGGAGCCCTTCGAGCCCGCAACCGTTGAAAAACGGCAAAACACCGGGGTGCGCTTGCCCTTCTTGGCGAAAACCGTGGCGCGGGTTAGCTCGGGAATGGCGCGCGTACATTCGAAGTAGCCATGCGCACCCGAGCCACGGGCATGCACTATGCGCTCCGGAATACGCTCGTGATCGAAGTGAAAGATCTTTTCGCGGAGAATGAAATCCTCAAGCAGTGTCGGCCCGCGGGGTCCAAGACGCAGGCTGTTCTGGTTGTCAGAGATCCGCGTACCGTGATTCGTCGTTAGGTACGAGGTCAAGGCAGCCTCGCCTTCGGCGACCTGCTGATGGGTTTCCCCGCCGCTCGTGGGCGAGTTGCTCGGCTTCGCGGACTTCAGCGACGGCTTCTTGGGTGCAGTGCGTGACATGAGAACCTCCGGACTAGGCGGAAATGGGGTGGCTAGGCAATGGGTGACGCACGTTGAAGTTCTGCGCCCTTCATCGAACGGTAGCAGGCGCCGCAAGGTCTGCGCTCTTCATCTGAGGGGACAATAGAGGTGCTCTGGTATTGATCCGGCGGTCCCGCTCCATTTCATTATTTTCAAGTGGGACACAAGCGGTTTCCTTCGTCCACAGTAGGGCGTCAACAAAAAGAATGAGGCCACCACAAGGGACGAACGCGCCGGTCGTGGGACCGGCGCGTCTTGTGAACCGGCACGCTGCGATGCGCTCGATCATTCCCAGTACGGGCGAGCGCGATAATACGTGTGCACCTCGCGCGCCCAGGTTTCATCGGCCATGCTGGGCCAGTGATCCTTGTCGAATCCCGGCGCCTGCTCGAGACGCTCTTTCGAGACGTCGAGGATGAACGACTCGTTGTCCGGGTCGAGGGTCAGTGCACGCCACGGAATCGCGAACAGCTTGTCGCCTATGCCGAGAAAGCCGCCGCTCGAGAGCACCGCGTAGGCGATGCGGCCGGTGGGCACGTCGAGCATGATTTCATCTAGGGTGCCGAGCTTTTCGCCGGCGGGATTGACCACGTCGTCGCCCTCCAGCGTGCCGGCGGCCATGACGCGCGGCTCCGGTCCTTCGTGGTCCTCGTCAACTGAGGAGAGAATGCGTGCGCCCATGACCTGGTTCCCCTTAACTACTGTTTGTGATGATTCGCTCATGCCTGCGGCCACGGGGTCGGTCGATGAGGTGCCGTAAGTTTCCTTGTGTTCGTTCATGATGTCGCTCCTTGGGGTACGATTCGTTGAAACGAGTGCCGTTGCTAAGCACGCGCTAGCTTTTACCCTTGTAGCGCACTTTAGCGTCAGTCATGCAGCGGTCCTTGGCGTCCCCAGAGAGCGCGTCGCACTTCTCCTTGGCCACCTTGTAATCCGCTTCGCGCTTTTCCTCGCCGGCTTTCGCGCCGGACTGGGTGGACTCCTTCCGCGCCTTCGCATCGGCCCGGGTTTTCTCTTCGGCAGCCTTGGCTTCCTTAAGGCAGACATCCTTGTCGTTGCCGGACAAGCCATCGCACCGCTGCTTGGCGACCTTGTAGTCGGCTTTTGCCTTGTCCACGGTCGCGTCGTAGCTGGCGTCGGCTGCTTTTTTCTGTGCCTTCGACATGTCGTCGGCAAATGCGGCGCCGGACAGCCCTAGGCCAAGGATGATTGCAATGAGTGCGTGTGTGAGTTTGCTCATGAAGTTCTCCGTTGAATTGAATTCGTGACTAAGAATGGGGAATGCGGCGCAGCTCAGTTGGTGCGCGATTCCCACTCCTTGAGCTGGCGCTCGGCTTCGTCCTTCGAGAGGCCATAGGTCTCCTGGATCTTGCCCGAGAGCTGATCGCGCCGCCCGTTGATGACATCGGCTGGTCGTCGGTGAGCTTGCCCCACTGCTCCTTGACCTTGCCTTTGAACTGTTTCCAGTTGCCTTCCATTTGATCCCAGTTCATGACTGCCTCCTGGTGGGTTGAGATTAAAAAAGAAGGAACAGCTGAGTTCCATGACCTGCTCCGCGCATCCTCCGTCGCATCCGCTGTGCCACCCCCGTTTGGTTAATGTTCACAATAAGTTACGAGAAGCGTGCCGATGCTGGGTCGGTAAGAATGAGATGAGAGCTGGTAAGAGTTGCGGGAAGCAGCTCCGTGAACTATTGGAGCTGCGCGTTGGCATCGCTTGCGCAACGGGACGCGCGGCCCATGTCATGGCGATCCTATCGAGTCCCGAGGACAAAGCATTCTTCCCGACAGTTCTAAGCGGCGGTGAATCGTGTAAGAAATTCACGGGTCCGGAAAATCGTCCTCATCGCGCTCTCAGGTCGTAGGTCGAAAAGCTCATACGCCACCAAGGCTTGAGACCTAAGGCCAGAATGGCCCGCGGCTTGCACCGAGGTATGGAGGCAACGGTGCGGTCGTGCCGTCCCGATCAGTCGTTTTGTGGGCGATCGCGTCACCTAGCCGGGGTCCGGTAGTAACCCAACGCATCGGAGGCGAGCAATGCGCAAATTACTTAGTTCAGTAGTTATCCCCATCTTGGCTGTTGGTGTGAGTCTGCCAACGTTCGCGCTGGCACAAGCCGCGGACACCAAGAACCCGCCTGTTTCAGGTGACTCTTCCAGCAACAAAGCCCCAGGGAAGGGAGGGACAGTGCCTCCGGCAACCAAGGCAATGGACCAGGCTTCCTCGCCGGAAAAAACCGGCGTCCCGGATAGCGGAGCGACTACCCCGAACGCCCTTCCAGCAACCAAGGAAATGGACAAGGCGTCCTCGCCGAAAAAATCCAACGCTCCTGGTAACTATTAGGTGCTCAGCTCCTCACCGATCGAACAAAAGGAGGCAATCATGTTTTCTTGGGCCGTGACATTTCTGATCATCGCGCTAGTCGCGGCGGTGCTTGGCTTCAGCGGCATTGCGGGAACGGCGGTGAACATTGCGTGGATTCTGTTCGTCGTGGGCTTGATCGCAGCAGTGATCTTCTTACTTCTTGGACGTCGCAGTTTGTAAGGAACTAACGATGCGGCAACGGAGCTCAACTGCAGTGAAAGCAGGCTTCTGCCGAACCAGTGCGCGCGCTGGACGTAAACAAAGGAGAACGCGCTATGAAGCCACGCTTTAACACCATACTCGCGCCGCGCCTCGGCGCGCTGGTGCTCGCGGCGTTACTAACTGCGGGATATTCGACCGCCTCGCTGGGCGATGAGAGCACGCTCAAGCTATCGGGTGATCAGGAAGTGCCTCCCGTGACGACCCGGGCCTCGGGAAGCGGGACGATTGTCATAGATGCCGACAAGTCGGTGAGCGGCGGAGTTACCACAACAGATATTCAGGGCACGGCGGCGCACATTCATGTGGGTAAGCCTGGAACCAATGGGCCGGTGGCGGTTCCCCTCACCAAGAAAGGCGATACCGGTTGGTCCGTCGCCCCGGGCGCAAAGCTCACCGACGCGCAGTATCAAAGTTATAAGGCAGGTGATCTTTACGTCAACGTTCATAGCGCCGCTCATCCCGACGGCGAAATTCGGGGGCAATTGAAGCCGTGAATCGTTCGAAGCGGGCATCAGCGCTGAATGCGGGCGAACGAAACTGGCCCGCCCCCGACCCGGTTACGCGAGTATGTGGAGCGCCACGTCTTCAATTGCGCCAGCGCCTTTATCGTGATCACGACCTGTCGATTCATTCGACCCCCGGCAATACCAGGACGCCGTTCCCGAGACCGCGGCACGACCCTGTCGCGATGCTGAAGGACGACCACAAGCGCGTCGACGCAACGTTCAAGCGGTTCGACAAGATGAAAGCGGACGGCGAAGAGAAGAGAGCACTGGTTAATGTGATCTGCAATGAGCTGAAAATCCATACTACCCAGCCGTCTGCGAGGTCATTCGCGATGATAATCTGATGGACGAGGCCGACGTTGAGCACGAATCCGCCAAAGCGCTCATTGCGCAGCTCGAAAGTATGAAGCCGGGGGACGATCACTACGATGCCAAGGTCGCGGTGCTCGGTGAGTACATTAGACATCACCTGAAGGAAGAGCACGAGCAGATGTATCCGAAGGCGCGCAAGGCGAAGGTGGATCTCTAGGCTCTCGGCGCCGCGATCGCACAGCGGAAGCGGGAGCTGTCTGGAAACGATGGAACCAAACCGGACCTCATTCGGCGGGTGATGTCGTCCTTCCTTCCCGCGTAGGTGGTTCATATCGGATGCGCATTGACAAGACAGCATGCCTGTTTGGCCTATTGCCTCTGGAGAGATAATACATGGCGCGTGTCATCTGGAAGGGCGCGATTGTCTTCGGGCTCGTCCACATCCCGGTCGATCTCTATTCCGGCGCGCGTGAGCAACCTCGACTTCGACTGGCTCGACAGGCGCAATATGGCGCCCGTCGGGTATGAGCGGATCAACAAAGTGACTCGGAAGCCCGTCCGCGCCGATAATATCGTCAAGGGCTATCAGTACGAAAAGGGTCGGTACGTCGTCCTTTCCGACGAGGACTTCCGTCTCGCCAACCCGAAGGCCACCCAGACGGTAGAAATTCTTGCATTTGTGAAGGCCAGCGTAGTCGACCCGCAGTTCTTCGATACGCCGTACAGGCTGGTACCGGGCAAGCGTGGCGAGAAGGGTTATGCATTATTGCGCGAAACGCTAAGACGCTCCGGCAAGGTAGGTGTGGCCCAGGTCGTAATCCGCAACAACCAACACCTCGCCCTGGTGATGCCTGCTGGAAAGTTGCTTCTGCTCGAAACGCTGCGGTACGGCGACGAGATCCTCGAAGCGTCAGAGTTCGAGCTGCCGCCAGCCAATCTCAAAAGCGCGGGCATCACCGAAGAGGAGCTCCAACTCGCGACGCGCCTCGTAGATGATATGACCGAGGAGTGGAAGCCCACCGCGTACAAGGATTCGTACCGCGAAGATCTGCTGGCGCGCGTCCAACAGAAGATCAAGGCCGGACTAACCGAGGTGCTGACCGAGCCGAGCGGAGCCAGCGAGACGGGCGGCGGCGCGGAGATCATCGATCTCATGGCGGCGCTCAAGAAGAGTGTCAAGCTTAAGGCGGGAGGGTCGAAACCTGCCAAAAGACCGGCGGCACGTATGGTCCGGAAATCCAAGTCGCCAGCGCGCAAACGGGCGTAAAAATGTCGACCGAACCCAGTGCCTCCGTTTCCCGCTACCAGCGCAAGCGTGATTTCACGCAGACACCTGAACCTGCCGACATCGTCCGCCAGAAAAAGGGGAAGTTGTCCTTCGTCGTCCAGCGGCATCACGCGCGAGCGCTGCACTACGATTTCCGGCTGGAGCTCGGCGGCGCACTGAAAAGCTGGGCGGTCCCGAAAGGCCCGAGCGAACTGATCGGAGAGAAGCGACTCGCAGTGCACGTGGAAGACCACCCCATCGAGTACGGCGAATTCGAGGGTACGATTCCCGAGGGTCAATACGGCGCAGGATTGGTGGAAATCTGGGACCGGGGAGTGTGGCGCCCGATCGGCGATCCGGAGTCTGGTTACCGTGCCGGTCATCTCAAGTTCGATCTCGAGGGCGAAAAGCTGAACGGCCGTTGGGCGCTGATCCGCATGAAGCCTAAGGAAAGCGCGCGTCAGGACAATTGGCTGCTCATCCGCGAGCGGGCGTCCCACTCGAGCGTCGCTGCGACCGAGATTGCGGTCGAGCCTACCCGGGCGCGAAAGTCGAACCGGACCCGTCCGGCGTCCAAGGTTGCACTACCTGACACCCTGACACCGCAGCTTGCGACACCGTCCTCGACGGTGCCAAGTGGCAACGGCTGGATCTATGAGATTAAGTTCGACGGCTATCGCATTCTCGCGCGGATCGACGGTGGGGATGCGAAGCTCGTCTCCCGCAATGGACCTGACTGGAGCGCGAAATGTCCCGCTCTGGTGGGTGCACTACGTCGCCTCAAGGTTGAGAACGCATGGATCGATGGCGAGGTCGTCGCCCTCAGCGGTGAAGGTCGCAGCGACTTCGGGAAGCTCCAGCGAAGTCTGGAAAGCCCGGGCGAGTCAGCGGTGAGCTATGCGGCGTTCGATCTTTTATTCCTCAATGGCGAGGACCTTCGTGCATTGCCGCTAATGGAACGGAAGGCGCGTCTCAAGAAACTGCTCGGAAGGGCCCGCGGGGGGGTCCTCCTGTTCTCGGATTCACTTCGCGGCACCCCCTCCGACTTGCTCGCCAAGGCGTGCAGCCATCAGCTGGAAGGTCTCATCGCAAAGCGCGCCGACGCGGGATACGCGAGTCGCCGGTCGAGGGCCTGGCTCAAACTGAAATGCCGGCCGCGGGACGAGTTTGTGATCGGCGGCTACACGCAGCCACTCGGCTCTCGCGTCGGTCTTGGCGCGCTTCTGCTCGGAGCTTATGAAGGCGGCCAGCTCGTGTATCGGGGACGGGTAGGAACAGGTCTTGGCAAAGTTGAACTCGAGGCCTTGCGGAAAAAGCTGCAGCGTCTGGAGACGAATCGAAGCCCATTCGCCGCCACCCCGCGGTATCACCCCAAGCGCGCGAAGATTCACTTAGTACGTCCGGAACTGGTGGCCGAGATTGACTACGCGCAGATCACGGACCAGGGGCTCATTCGACAAGGTTCCTTCCGCGGATTGCGGCAGGACAAGCCGGCGCGATCGGTGGTACTGCCGGCTGCAGGTAGTGTGAGCGGACGGACCGAAGTCGCAGGGGTGGCGATCTCGAATGAGAACCGCCCCATCGCCGATACCGACGGCGTCACGAAGCTCCAAGTCGTCCAGTACTACGAAAGCGTAGCCAAATGGCTGCTGCCGCAGATCTGCAATCGGCCTCTTTCGCTGATCCGTTGTCCTGGGGGCGATTTCCGCCACTGCTTCTACCAGCGCCATGGCGAAGAGACATCTGGGTCGAATCGAAGCGACGACGCCGATGCGCCGCCTTTCATTCGTTTGCGGACCCTGAGGGACGTCATCGCGGCGGTGCAGAACGGCGCCTTTGAGTTCCATTCGTGGGGATCGCGCTTTCCGGGGATCGATCGCCCGGATCGTATTACGCTGGATCTCGACCCGGATCCAAATATGAAGTGGTCGGCGTTCCTCGAAGCCTGCTCTCTGGTGCGTGCCCTGCTCGATGAATTGGATTTGAGGTGGTTCATCAAGACCACTGGAGGCAAGGGACTGCACTTCGTGCTCCCGCTCGAGCGTCGCGACCCGTGGGACGAAGTAAAGGCATTCTCGCGCGCTCTGGCAGACCATCTTGAGTCGTCTCTGCCGACGCTATTCACTGCGAAGATGACCAAGAGCCAGCGGGAGGGTCGCGTGTTCGTTGACTATCTCAGAAACGCAGAGGGTGCAACCGCGGTGGCTGCATACTCATTGCGCGCGCGTCCGGGCTTGCCGGTTTCGATGCCGATCGAATGGGCAGATCTCAAGCGGGATGTGCGCGGGACTGTCTTCAGCATCCACAATGCTTGCGCTGTGCTCTCGAAGCGGAAACGCGACCCGTGGAGCGAGTACGGCGCAGCGAGGCAGCGGATTCCCGTCGCCGTTAAACGTTTGCTGGGACTCTAGGTCCTCTCGTTTCGCATGAAAATCGCTCAGGTCGCCCCGCTGTACGAGAGTGTCCCGCCCAAGCTATACGGCGGAACGGAAAGGGTCGTGTCTTATCTGACCGAGGAACTCGTACGCGCAGGCCATGAAGTCACGCTGTTCGCAAGTGGAGATTCGAGCACCCGCGCCCACCACGTACGCTGCCCCGAGTACGGATTGCGGCTCACTGGCGAGTCCCGCGACCCCCTGATATGGCATTATCTGCTGCTGGAGGAAGTGGTAAAGCGCGCCGCGGCGTTCGATATCATCCACTTTCATACGGACTACCTTCACTTTCCGCTCACGCGAAGAATGGCCACGCCTCATCTTACTACCTTGCATGGCCGGCTCGACCTGCCTGACCTGCCGCCATTATTCGAGGAGTTTTCCGAGATACCGGTTGTTTCCATTTCCAATGAACAGCGCGGACCCCTGGTTCATGCTCACTGGCTGGGAACCGTGTACCATGGAATCCCGCCGATTTACCGGTTTCAACCCGAGCCCGAAGGCTACCTGGCTTTTCTCGGCCGGATCTCCCCAGAGAAGGGCATTGACCGAGCCATTGAAATTGCGCGACGCACCGGTCTGCGCCTGCGTATTGCCGCGAAGGTCGATAAGGCAGACCGTGACTACTTTGCTGGGATCAAGGCGCTGTTTGATAATCCATGGGTCGAGTTTATCGGCGAAATCAGTGACGCCCAAAAATCAGAGTTTCTGGGAGGCGCGCGCGCACTACTGTTCCCGATCAACTGGTCTGAGCCATTCGGGCTGGTCGTCATTGAAGCGATGGCATGCGGAACACCGGTCGTCGCGTTTCGTCGAGGATCGGTCCCGGAAATCGTCGATCATGGAAAAACAGGTTTCATCGTTGACGACATAGAAGGCGCCGTGAAGGCAGTTCACCGGATCCAGGAACTTTCCCGCGCGCACTGCCGCGAGCTTTTCGAGCAGCGATTCAGCGTTCACCGGATGGCAGACGAGTACACGGCGCTCTACCATCAACTGATGCCCGCAAGAGCGCTTTCCCGCGTAGCGTGAGCTGGGAGCCCGATGCAGGAATGGTCCATTATCACCACTACTACCCGGGTCGATCATCGCGCCCGGGTATTGAAGCAGGGTGACAGCTTTGCGTTGTTTGATCTCTTCGGTGACATGGTTCGGGACGGCGATGCTGGCGAACAGGGTTTGTATCATGCCGGTACCCGGTACCTGTCGCAGTTCGAACTCAAGCTGAACGGCCATCGCCCGCTGTTTCTCAGTTCCACGGTCCCCAACGATAACGGCATGGTTGCCGTGGACTTATCGAATCCCGACCTGCGGCACGGCTCGGGACTGGTCCTCGCGAAAGGCACCCTTCATTTGTTCCGCGGCCTGCTGCTGTGGGCGGGCGCCTGCTATCAGCACCTTCGACTAACCAACTTCAGCACGCATGAAGTTCAGGCGTCGCTGTTGCTCGATTTTGCCGCCGACTTCGCAGACATTTTCGAGGCGCGAGGCTTCCGGCGCATCAAGCGCGGTGAGATGCTCGCTCCGACGCTCACAGACGCTGAGGTGCAGCTTGCATACAGAGGTTTGGACTGTGTAACGCGGGCGACGCGCTTCGTGTTCGATCCACCCCCCGACAAACTGGAGCGGAACTGCGCCCAGTTTCTTGCAACCCTGGCACCCCACGCGGAGGCGCACTTTTATCTGCGGATCGAGTGCGAGAGCGGGGACGAGCAGCGTCCGAAGCTCAATTACTCGACTGCATTCGAGGCGAGCCGAGACTCGCGAAAGGCGCTGAGAGAAGAGGGATGCAGTGTCCTTTCATCAAGCGAACGGCTCAACCAGTGGCTCGAGCGTTCCTCTGCGGATCTAGGTATGCTGATTACGCAGACCGAGAACGGTATCTATCCTTATGCTGGGGTACCGTGGTTTAGCTGCCCGTTCGGGCGTGATGGGATCATCACCGCACTTGAGTATCTTTGGATCAATCCCAGGATCGCCAAGGGCGTACTGGAGTTCTTAGCGGCCAACCAGGCGAGTTGCGAGAGCGCAGAGCAGGATGCGGAGCCTGGCAAGATAGTCCATGAGATGCGCAAAGGTGAGCTTGCAGCGCTCAAGGAAATCCCGTTCGGACAGTACTATGGAAGCATCGACGCAACGCCGTTGTTCCTGACGCTGGCGGGTGCGTACTACGAACGCACGGAGGACCGCGAGTGTATTGCCCGCCTTTGGCCGCATTTGGTGCGCGCGCTGGAATGGATAGATCGATATGGCGACAAGGACGGCGACGGGTTTGTCGAATATGCAAGGCGCACAGAACGTGGACTCGCGCATCAGGGATGGAAAGACTCCGACGACGCCGTGTCCCACGGCAAAGGCGAGCTCGCGGAAGGTCCGATTGCACTCTGCGAAGTGCAGGGTTACGTCTATCAAGCAAAGTTGGCTTGCGCGCGCCTGGCATCGGCGTTGGGGTACCAAGATCGCGCGGATGCCCTGACCAAGCAAGCGCAAGAACTCAAGTCGCGTTTCGATACTGCGTTCTGGTGTGAAGATATCGGGAGCTACGCCCTCGCGCTGGACGGCGCCAAACGCCAGTGCCGGGTGCGCGCGTCCAATGCTGGTCATGCTCTCTTTAGCGGGATCGCCAACACTGAACGCGCAAGACACGTCGCGCTAACGTTGCTGAACGACGACTGCTTCTCCGGATGGGGAATTCGGACGCTCGGCGCCGGAGCGATTCGATACAATCCCATGTCATATCACAATGGCTCGATCTGGCCCCACGACAACGCGCTGATCGCAATGGGATTCGCGCGCTATGGATTGCGGGCGGAGGCCGAGCAGATATTCCAGGCGATGTTTGACGCGGCGAGCTTCATGGATCTAAACCGCTTGCCAGAGCTCTTCTGCGGGTTCAATCGCCGCAGCGACGAAGAGCCGGTTCGATACCCGGTGGCGTGCGCACCGCAGGCATGGTCGGCGGGCGCGGTATTTCTGTTGCTCCAGGCTTGTCTGGGGCTGTCGTTCACCCCCGAGGAGCCGCGCATTCGTTTTCTCCGACCCACACTGCCGGCATTCTGTGAATGGGTCAAGATCAACAATCTGCGCGTTCCCGGCGCAACCGTCGATCTGTGCCTTCGGCGACATGAACGTGAAGTCAGCGTCAGCGTTACGCGGAAGGACGGGTCAGTTGAAGTCGCGGTGTTTCACTAGGCTCAGCGGTGCTCCAACTGATGCTCCAACAGGGCAAGCAGTAAAGTTGTTCGGCATCGACGAGGCGAGATAGATGCACAATTTAGGACCCCGTGCTTCGCTGGTACTGAAGCACCCGGGCACCTTTGCACTCCAGATCTTAAGGGGTTTTCGCGCCAATCAGGGACTACTCCTGGCAGGCGGCGTCGCCTATTACGCGCTGCTGTCCATTGTGCCGCTGCTCATTCTGATCGTCATCGCACTCTCCCACTTTGTCGATCAGACGGAGTTGCTTCATACACTGGCTCGATATCTGGAGTGGATGATACCCGGGCAATCCAAATCGATCGTGCGCGAGCTGGCAAATTTCCTCGACCACCGCGACATCGTCGGCTGGGTCCTACTGGCGACGATGTTATTTTTCAGCTCGCTCGCGTTTACTGTGCTGGAGAACGCGATGTCGGTGATCTTCGTTCACCGCGTCGCCATCCGCCGGCGGCATTTTCTTGTCTCGGCGCTGCTTCCGTATTGCTACATCCTGTTTCTCGCGGTCGGAATGCTGCTAGTGACGATTGTCGCCAGCGTGCTGCAGGCACTGGGCCAGGAGAGCGTGGAACTCTTCGGACGCAGCTGGTCGCTCAGTGGGATGTCGGGTGTGCTGCTGTACCTTCTCGGATTCGGCGGAGAAGTCTTCCTTCTCACGTCCGTGTACCTGGTCATGCCGGTCGGGCGGCTGTCGCTGCGGCACGCACTGATTGGCGCCGTCACGGCTGCAATCCTATGGGAAATCACTCGCCACGTCCTGGTTTGGTATTTCGCCACCATCTCCCAGGTCGCCGTCGTCTACGGTTCGTTGACGACAGCGATTGTGGTCCTGCTGAGCCTCGAACTCGGAGCGACCTTACTTTTGCTCGGCGCCCAGGTCATATCTGAATACGAGCGTGTCGGCAAAGGCATGCAAAGCGAACCGCCGAACCCGTTTCGTACCGACATCAAATATTAAGTGCCGGACTACCGGACCCAGTGCAGCAAGGGAACCAACACGAACCACCCAATGTAGGTCAAGGACGCCACCATCAGGCCGTCGATGCGCCCGCCGGACTGGTGCCGTCGGCAATTGAGGTAAATCAGAAATCCCAGGAGGAAGGCATGGGGAAGTACCAAGGGCAGCAACCCCTCAAAACTGCCCCGTAGAGTTGCCAAATCCTTGAGTGGTACCGCCGCAAGGGCGGCCGCTGCTGCCAGGGACAGAGCCAACACCATCGCGCGATCGCGCCCCATGCGTACGACCAAGGTGCGCTTACCGGCCGGCCAGGTCCGGCACACCCGATAGAATGATCGCCGGCAGTACGGCGAGAAACAGCGGCAGGCTTACCAGCCAAGGGAAGGGATCGTGCCACGCGCCACCTTGGAGCAGATAGCCACCGAGGATCGCGCCGAAGCTGTGGGTGAACCCCACGTTCACTTCTCCCAGCCCACGCCAAGCCAGCTTCAGCGGCGGTGCCGTATAGCCGAGCCCCAACACCAGCCCCAAAACCAGCACCATAGGGATGGCGACGCTATTCCCCACGCGATCCAGAATCAACCCGCCACAGGTCAACGCTGCTACCAACGCTACCATGATGCCGGCGCGCAATTCTCGGAGGCTAAGGCCACCATCCACGAGCACGCGGGAGCCGCCGGTAAAGGCGCCGTAGTTACGATTGCGCCGGTCGCTTTCATAGTCGAACCACTCGTTTGTGAACACTGTGGCTGCCTCTACAAAAAAGAGGTAGCCATAGCCCAGCCAGTACAGCCAGGAGTTCCGCGCGCCGCCTACTCCTATTGCTCCGAGCGCGCCAACGGTGTAGGCCATCCAGGTCATGGGATAGAACTGAAGGCGCAGCGCCTTAAACCAGGTCAGTAGCTTCGAGGCAGCGCGCGCGATACGGGTGTTGGCGCCATCTCGCAAGGAGAAACCCAGCCGCCGAGACTGCTCGAGCCACGCGGAGCGCCGGGCGGGGTCGGAGTCCTTGACCGGACCCAACGCCAAGATGCGAGTGGTGCTGATACCGCAGAAGCCGAGCGCGGAACGCTTCATCGCGTTGTGACCGGGGGCACGATAGATAAGCCGGTACACCCAGGGAGGCATGTCCAAGGTGGTGATGAGATGGGCGGTCTTGCCCGTCAGCAGGCCCTCGAACCGACCATCCTCCCGTTCTTGAAAGGCAAATCCCGGCAGCAGCACGCGATCCAAGAAGCCCTTAAGCCGGGCCGGCCCCACTCCCCACCACCCGGGGTAGACGAAGACCAGATGATCAGCCCATTCGATGAGCCGACACGCCCGCTTCAAGTCTGGTTCCAAAGGCTGATCCCTTGGCGAAACTGAGTGCACGTCGAGGTCGAAGTCCATGGAGCCCAAGTACAGTTGCTCCACATCCATCCCCGCTCCTATCGCGCCGTTTGCATAAGCGTCCGCCAGGGCGGCGCATAGGCTGGGCTCGCGCGGATGGCCCAGGACGACAAGTACCTTCATCGTGCGCTCCTCTGCTTGCGCCGGCACATGCGGTGCTGTGATTGAATTGGCTTTCACCGGTGCCGCACTGGAATTGGGAATCTGCTCCGCTGCCTTCTCGATGCAAGACATGCTCACCGGTGCTGCCGAGCTGCGTTTCGACGCACGGTTACGCATCCGATTCAAGTGCAAGCGCCAGCAAATGTCCCGCGAAACCGCCCGCCACGCGATTGTCGAGCCGGCTGCTGGTCGTGACCCGAGGGCGGCGACTCCATGCGATCCGGTAGCCAGCGCGCTCCAGAGCGGCGACCAGTGCAACATCCTCGTGCAGCGCGAGCGGAGCAAACCCGCCGACCGCGCGGTACGCCTGTGCGGACACGCCGAGGTTCGCACCGTGGATGTGACGGTGGCCCTCGGCGTCTCGATAGCCCTGCTGGTAGCGCTGCCGCACGAAAAGCGAATGCCGCTGCCAGCCGGCGATGCCCACCGTGCCACAGACGGCATCGGCTCCGATCTCGAGCTGCCGTTCCAGCCAGTCGGCGGCAACGATGGTATCCGCGTCGGTAAACGCCAGCCAGCGAACACCCCTCTGCAATGCCAGCGCGGCACCGACTGCCCGGGCACTCCCGACGGAGCGCGCGGAGAGCGCGACGACTTCGACGCCATGCGCGCGTGCGATTTGCGCCGATCGATCGGTGCAGGCATCGAGCGCTGTCACGATGAGTACGCGTTCGCCTTGCGCTTCGACCCGATCCGCTGCGGCCTCGATGGAGTCGAGGCATGCGCCCAGAAGATGTTCCTCGTTGTGCACTGGTACCACGATTCCAATCGTCGAGGCGACCGCGCTCATGAAATGCCTTCGCGCGCTGCGACCGAGGTCGGATCGTCGCTCCAGACATCCAGCAGAAAGTCCTGTTCGGCGTGGTGCACGATGCGGTACAAGCCCGCGCGCCGGCTCTGAGCGGCAAAGCGCTCGTGCACCGCGTCACCGGTGAGCACGCAGTTCTCGATCGGCGCACGCCAGTGGCAAAGGAGAATCGCAACGCCCGCGAGCGCGCTCGCACGCATGTTCGCAAACAGGGCATCGAGCGCCTCGAACCCGAGGAAGTAGCCCAGCTCGCTCACGACGATCAGATCGAACCTTGCGTCCGGCCACTCGTGCGGGAGAGTGCGCCGTTCGATCCTCACGTGGTGCAGGGGGGCCAGCCGTGCACGCGCGAGCGCCACCGCGCGCGGCTCGCAATCACATACCAGCAGCGACTCGCAACGCGCGGCGAGTTGCTCGCTCAACACACCGATCGAACCGCCTGCCTCGAAACCAGCGGAGAATCGCGGCCGCGGCAGAGCTGCGAGCGTCAGGTCGCGCTTACGCCGTTCGTACCAGCGGTCGCGATATCCCCACGGATCGTCGCTGTGCGCGTACAGCGCGCCGAAATCCGTCGGGTCCGTCATACGAACACCACCTCGAACGGACGGAGCAGACGCTCGAGCGCTCTCCGTGACAGCACCGGAGGCAATCCCGCATCAAGCGCAGAGGTGGTCTGGCTCGCGAAAGCGTCCACGGCCCGCCGCTTGGCGGCGAGCGCCTCTTGCGCCGGAAAGATCCGCCGCGCCCGATTCCACGCCACCCGCGCATCGCCAGGGCGCGCCCAGTGCCACATCCACACGGGCACCTCGAGCACGCGGGCTCCCTTTCCGCACGCCGCGCGCAGCGTCGCGCGCGCGGTCGCCTCGTGGTCGGGATGTCCATCATTGCGGGCCGTGACAATCACGCAATCGCCACGTTGGAGAACATCGCCAAGAGCAACCTTGAGGACGCGTTGCCGCGCGTTCACACCGCCATCCGGCAGCCCGAGGCGCACGGTCTGCGCCCGCGCTAGACCAAGTGCCTCGAGCGCTGCGGCGCTTTCAGCCGCCCGCAAGCGGGCGAGCTGCGTCGGCGACACGAGTGCCGACTGCGCGTGGCTCTTCTCACCGTCGGTCACGGCGACCACCAGGATCTCTCTACCGGATCGATGCAGCTCGTGCAGCAACCCGCCGGCCCCGAGCACCTCATCGTCCGGATGCGGCGCGACGAACACGACTCGACCGCTCGGCAGCGATTGCGCTGCGCATAGGGGCAGGCGCTCCAGACCCGGCCACGCCCTCCACGCGTGCTCGGGCGTGCCATCGCCGCGGATTTCGCGTCCCGTCATGGCTGGTTGTCGAATTCCCCGGCGATGACGTCGGCTCCGATCGTCGCGAGATCTCGCTCTGCGTGGCTTTGCCGGAGGAATACTGGGAGGTCTGCGGCGTGGCGCGCAAACGTCGCGTCCTTGCAGTACGGCGCGGCGCCCAACGCACGCCCCGCATGCGTGAGCACGAGCTGCGCCGCGGACTCTGCGCTTGCGCGCAGGCACATCACGAGCGGGCGATGGGGAAATGCCGGCTGCAGGTCAATGCGGGACGCCACCGTCCGCATGAGCGCCCGCGCGCTCTGCAGTGCGACCATCATGGTCCCGAGATGCGCCCGCGCGTGCGGATCGTCCCGTCTTGCAACCGACTCTCGCACAACGTCGGCGAGCACCCGTGCCGCACCCAGCCAGCAGGCTGCGATTCCCGCCCCGCCATGCCAGAAGCCCGGTCGCGCGAGGTAGCTGCCAGGACGACCGATCGGCCACGCACGCGCGCCGTCGAAGGTCAGCGCAGCCGTCCCGGTTCGGGCCATTCCGACTGCGCGCCAGTCGGACGAGTCGACATGGATGCCGGGTTGCGCGAGCCCGACCGCTGCGAGGAGAGATTCACCGTTTGCGGTGGAGGTGGTGACCAGGGCATGGGTCACCGCGGATGCGCCCGAGCACCAGTCCTTCCGCCCGTGCAGCACGAGCTCGGCGCCCCCGCGTGTGCTCGCCATGAGCGGCGTATGCGGATTCTCCGCCGCCCACACCGCCCAGCGGGCCCCGCTGCGCGGAACCTTCTCCGGATCCGCCCCCAGCTCGGCAAGGATCGCCAGGGCGTCGGTGTGGCCCTCGTACAGTTTGACGAGCGAGAGGTTCGCTGCGGCCACCTGAGCCAGTGCATCCCACCGCTCGAGCGTGCGGCCCCCACCCGGGAGCGGCAGCGCGTCGCATTCCGCCACGAGCCGCTCGAAAATCTCGCCCACGTCTGTATGAACGGAGTCGCCGCGCGCAACCAGCCATTGCCGTAACGCTGCCGGGTGCGCCATGGCGGCACCGCACCCGGCAACCCGGGCAACGAAAGGCACCCGGGCAAACTGCGGAGGCTGGAACCGCATCATTCGCTCGGAGGTGTAACCTCGATCGGCCCTGCTGCGTCGACGTGGCGCGAAGCTGTACCGAGCTTGAGGCCCAATCCGTCCGCGACCCGCTGCGCACGCCCGCAGCCGACGCTTTGCAGGTTGTCCACCATGCGCTGTTGCACGTGCGCCGTCTTCACCCTACGCTTGCTCATTGTGGCGTTTCCTCTTTCTGTGATTTGACCCGCGAAAAGGGCGCTGCAGTAGATTACTGCGGCAGGTTGCATGCCACCGTGTAACGTCACATCAGCAGGGAGTTATGCGAGCGCTGGGTGGTAAGCCTTACCCGTTTCGGGTAAAGCGTTCCCGGCGGTTGTCGCATTCCTCGTGCTGCATGACGTTCTGACGTTCGCGATTGCATGCATGCCGGCGTGCAGCCGCTTTTCGGACTTACGATCTCGCCCTGGAATTGCTCATCCGTGACAGCGCCGTCAACTGGTTTGCGTTCAGCATGGTGCGGGGGTTGTGGTCCGCAATAATTCGCGCCGCGGGCACTTCGGTGTCCGACGCCCGCAAACGCAGGCCGACTCTGGCATGATGAGCGTATGCTGCAGTTGGCGCGAGCAATCGTCGGAATTCTCTCGGACATCCTGAGGCTAGGCGTTTTGTTCTTGCGCTCGTCCAGCGCGATCCGCGCTGAGAATCTGGTTCTGCGCAAACAGCTCGCGAGTTGTATCGAGCGTGGTATCAAACCCCGACGCGTGGATCACGCAACCCGCGTCAGCCTCGCACTATTCACCAGAATGTTCGATTGGCGCGCTGCGGTGGTCAACGTTCGACGGTGGGTTCAACCGGTCATTGCAACACCGCCGTAAGTCTATCGGCAGGCGTTTCAAACCCCAAGGTTTTCCTGGGGCGCTGGTTTAGGCGCAATGCGATCTTGTTCAAGTACGACTGAGAGTAACCCGAGAGATCCATTCCCTTGGGGAAGTACTGACGCAACAGGCCGTTGGTGTTTTCATTGCTGCCGCGTTGCCACGGGCTGCGCGGATCGCAGAAGTAGACCTGCACATCGGTGGCGATCGTGAAGTTCTTGTGATTAGCCATCTCCTTGCCCCGATCCCAAGTCAATGATCGGCGCAGCTGCACAGGCAATTGGCGCACCTGTTTGCTGAGTGCGCAGACCACGCTGGCGGTGTCCTTTCCCCGCACCTTGATCAGCATCGCGAAGCGGCTATGACGCTCGACGAGCGTCGCCATATGAGAGTTGTTGGCCCCCGACAGCAAGTCGCCTTCCCAATGGCCCGGAACGGCCCGGTCCTCAATCTCGGCGGGACGTTCGCGGATGGAAATCGCATCGATGATCTGTCCAGGCAGCCTGCTTGGCGTGGTCCCACCTTTCGGATAGCGCATGTGCCGCCCTGCCCGAAGATGCCCGATCAGCTCTTTCCTGAGTACCCCGCGTGCCTGCACAAACAAACTGCGATAGAGGGTTTCGTGGGACATCCGCAAGCCTTCGTCGGCAGGGAATGCTCGTTTGAGCCACCCCGAGATCTGCTCGGGCGACCAATCAAGTGCCAGCTTCTCAGCCACGCGCCAGCGTAGCTCGGGATGGCTGGCCAGCCGACACGGCTTGGGGCGCAGCGCCCGCTCCCAGGCACGCGCATCCGCCTCAGTGGCGCGGTACGAGCTGCGCCCTCCATGGCGCGCAACCTCCCGACTGACCGTCGAGGGCGAGCGCCCCAAGCTGGCCGCAATGCGGCGAATCGATTGCCCCGCCGCAATCCCACGCGAAATCTCTTCGCGCTCATCAAGCGCCAGCGCCACCGGGCAGCGCCGGCGAGCTACCGGCGCGATTCCTCCATTGAACGCCAAGACATGGTGAATCGCGCCCTTGGTCCTCGCAAGTGCACGGGCAATATCGCTCGCGCACTGGCCACTCTTCCAACGCTCCCAAAGTTCAGCCCTCTTCTCCCGAGATAATCCCGGGCGTCCGATCTTCGCCATGCGTGCACCTCCTAACAGTTCGTTGAAATTATCGATGATTTGGGTGCGGGCATTGGATCGCAACGAGATTTTCAAGATGGGAGAGGAAGCCGTGCGAGGTTTCTCGCGGTTTGCGCTTCCGCGTTGGTGTTTTGCGCCGCTATTTGCACGCGAACCGCAAATGCGGACGCACCTTTCCCGTTTATCCGGTCGCGCCCATGATCGCCTGTGCTATGAACAGTTTCGGCAACCGGCGCAAATTGACCGCCAGCATGGACAGTGTGAACACGTCGCTGACTTTCGGCTGGCCACGCAGCTTGACCTGACGGATCGTTGCGCCATGCTGCTTGCCATCACCGAACAACGTCTCGATCAGCTTGCGCGTCACCTGACTGACCCGATAGCCGTCGTGCCGGGTCGTGCGGCCGTCGATCCGGCTTTCGCGCTTCGCCCGTTTGCCGGTCTTGGTGTCGTACTCGTAGGCATTTTGTGCCACATGAGGGGTGACGTTGAGCTCACGGCAGGCGCTGACAAAGTCCTCGGTATCGTAGTTCTTGTCCGCCCCCACCGTCTTGCGCTGCTCGCCGGGAAGACTGGCCAACATGTCGAGGGCTGCCTCGCGTTCGGCCGTGCCCGTGGCCAGCGTCAGTCGCGTGTCAACGGCCAACTTGCTGCGGTTGTCCATCAGCACATGGCCCATGAAGGATGGCAGAGCCTGGGCTTTCTTCGACTTGGTGAACAGCCGGGAATCCGCGTCGGTGGTACTGGCGTGCGTATCGTTGCTGCGTTTCTGGCCCTTGAACTCCACTTCCGGATTGTTCTTGCTGCCAGTCTTGTTCGGCGGGGGCCCATCCTTCGGCACGAAGCTCTTGAGCGAGGCCCAGGCGCGTATCAGCGTGCCGTCCACGCTGAAATGCTCGGACGAGAGCAGCTTGGCTTCTTCCGCTTGTTGCATCACGCGCCTAATCGCAATTAAATCAGAAGGTGTTGCGCAGATCAGTTGAACCCACAACCGTCGACCGTCGTTCGCTGGCACCGAATGGGCTGGCGGATCTTCTGGCGCCTGAAGTGCGGGGCGGGCCGACCACCGATTCCGCGAGAACTACGCAATCTGATTCGCAGGATGGCCGCAGAGAACCCGTTGTGGGGTGAGGAGAGGATTGCAAACGAGCTGTTGGTCAAGCTCGGGATTCAGTATCGCCGCGGACGGTAGGCAAGTACATGCCGAAGCGACCGCCAGGCCAACCACGCGGAGATCAGCGGTGGTCCACCTTCCTGAAGAACCATGCCAGGGCGATTCTCGCGTGCGACTTCTTCGTGGCTGTCACCGCGACGTTCCGGATGCTGTACGTGTTTGTTGTCATCGAGCACGGCACGCGTCGACTGGCCCACGTCAATGTGACAGCGAACCCGAGCGCGGACTGGACGTTGCAGCAGTTGCGTGCGGTCGTCGGGGACGAAGGCGGGCATCAGTTCTTATCCATGACCGGGACAAGATCTTCGCCAAGCATCTTGATGCGTCGATCAGGGCGCTGGGTCTGGAAGTGCTGCGATCATCAGTGGCGAGTCCGAAGGCCAATTCAGTTTGCGAACGCGTGATCGGGACAATTCGAAGAGAGTGCCTCGATTGGATGATTCCGCTGTCCGAGGCCCATCTGCGATGTATTTTGAAATCGTGGGTCGAACATTACAACCGCGGTCGACCGCATAGCATGTTGGGCCCTGGCGTACCGGATCCGCCACGAGGAGCTACGGTAGTCCCGAAGTCCGAATCCCGACATCGATTGGCAGCGGGGGCGCTCGTACTCGCCCAATCGGTCCTGGGAGGCGTGAGCAGAGGCGCCTAAACGCTAGGTCCGCGGGCCTTACAGATGACATACGAAGCGCCTGAGCTCCTAATCAATCGCTGATCCAGAACAATGTTCTTACGTGCAGCGACAGATGTCGTGGTCGAAACGAGAGGGTACCTTTTTCAGATACCGTCTCACCGAATCGTACACCGTGAAAAGGTGTAACGTTATGGAGACTCGTGGAGGATGCACTGCTGGATTTTGATATGACCGATGTCACCAAGATAAAGGGAATCCGCGAAGAAACAAGGTTCATGCAGGAGCGAGCCTTCAATGTCGCCTTGCTGGAGGTGTTTGTCGGCGAAAGGACGGGGACCCCTCAAGAGCAGGCAGCCATACGAACATTTCGGAAGAAACTGGGAGACAAGATCTATGTGGAGTGCGTGTACCTTCTGACGCATAAGCTCATCACGCAGGAAAAAGAAGCGAAGCAAGTCTTCAAGGAGATTCTGCATCACCAGAGGGAGATATGCGCCATGCTCGGGCGCCCTGTCGGGGTCCAGGTGGCGGCGCTGGACTATATGCAGAATATCTTGAGCGTGCTTGAGAAGCCATTGGTGATGGAAGAAGCCAAGTCTCTCAAAATAGCTAAGAGAGCTGGGTCTGCGAGGAAGGAAGGTTCACAAGAGGTCTTGGAGCGTAAACAGGAACGCCCGATCCGGGGTCGAAGGATCCTCCAAGGCGTGCCGGTGGTGCCTGGCCTTGGGAGCGGGCATGTATTCCGGTACCAGGACATCCTCTCTCGTGAATTGGAGGCTTATGACATTCACGAGACCCAAATCGATCCTGAGCTGCAACGCTTGGAAGCGGCCATCCAAAGCGTCGAAGCGGATCTGATGCGTATGAAGGACGCAGTGGAAAAGCAGGTGGATTCCGACCAGGCCGCCATTTTTGAAGTACACCGCCTCATCCTAAGGGACCTTACTCTACTGAAAGAAATCGAGGAGGAATTGAGGAGCGAGCGCGTCAATGTGGAGCATGCGGTCAAATGGGTGTTTCGCCGTTGGGAACGAAAGTTCAAAGATTCCCCAAACGAGGAGATTCAAGAAAGGTCCTCGGATGTCGCGGACATCGGCCGGCGTCTCTTGAAGCATCTCTTGGGGATCCACGGCAACGCTTTGACGACGCTTCCCGCCGGCTCTATTATTTTCGCCAAGCGCGTGCTCCCGTCCGATACGGTCCATCTGGACAGGACCAATGCCATGGGACTCGTCACCGAGGAAGGCGGACCGAACTCTCATGTGGCGGTGCTGGCGAGTGCTTTCCGCATCCCCTTGATCTCGGGGATGAGGATCGATCTGGATCGCGTTCCCAATCGCGTCCCGGTGATCATGGACGGTGCTTCCGGACAGATTATTCTGCATCCTCTGAGGAGTGAAATCGCCCGGTTTCATGAAGGGAGGAGGAAGGAAGAAAGACAAGATGCGTCGCTCGTCAGGCGCATGTCCAAACTGCCGCTGGAAAGGGAAGGCCGACGTTTTATTGTTGACGCTAATGTCGCGTCTCTTGAAGATTGCCAGCTCGCGAAGAAGTACGGATGCGACGGAATCGGGCTATATCGCATCGAGCAGATCTATATGTCCCGTTCTGTGATGCCAACGGAAGACACCTTATTCGATTCTCTGAACAGCTCGTTGGCCGTCTTGAAGAACAAAGTTGCGACATTGCGGCTTTTGGATATCGGGGGCGATAAGACGCTTCCGTATATCGATCTGGTCGAGAGAACCAACCCGGCGCTGGGGGTCCGTGGGGTCCGGCTCCTCTTAAAATATCCCAATCTCCTTCAGATGCAGGTACGGGTGTTTTTAAGACTGAGCGCTCTGTTTAGAGTGAGGATCCTCGTGCCGATGGTCACGCTTGCGCTAGACGTGGTTCAGGTGCGGAAGGTTTTAGACCAGGAAAAGGACAGGTTAAAAGAGGCGAATATTCCTTTCGATGACAATATCCCGCTCGGAGCGATGATCGAGACCCCTTCCTCTGTGCTTGCCATCGATTCTATTTTGGCCGTCTGCGATTTCTTGAGCGTCGGGACGAACGATCTGCTGCAGTTTGTGATGGCAGCGGACCGAGAGAACATGAATGTGTCGGATTATTACGAGGCTGGTCACCACCTAATCATGACATGGGTCGCTCAGGTCGCCGAGAAAGCGGATCAAGCCGGGAAAGACTGCGAAGTGTGCGGGGAGTTGGCCGGTTATTTGGATCATACCGATGAATTGGTAAGGGCAGGGGTGCGGCATTACAGCGTGGTTCCGCATCTTGTCCCAAGACTGAAGGACAAGATCTACAGTCTTATCGATCAATAACGTTCTTGCCAGGCTCCGCAAGGGCGAGCTCAAGATTCCGAGTTGTTCCCGGGATGCGAGCTTCCGCCGCGCACGCCGGCATGGGCGACGAAGACCGCGAGTAATAGTCCCAACGGGTCTCCCCCAACGCCCGGCGACGAAAAACAGTTCTCGGGACGCCACGGGGAGCAGTATTCGGCCCCACATTAATGCCGATACGAGCCCAAGCCTGGAGTCCGTCGTTCCACATGGACAATCTAAACGCAAGATCCCGGCGCGAGCTTGTAGCGGCCGATCAAGTCCCCCAATGCACGCTGAAGCCTCAACAGACTTTTCGGCCACTGCCTTCTATTCCACTATCCAAAGCAGCTGGTGCCCGATGCGGTTGAAGGCCGCGAGCAATTTGAGAACCGCCGGTTTCCCTGGTGCTTCGTGGCTTTTCTGCTTGTGACTACGTCGAGGCCAGTCTTGTCGGAAAGTTCTTACAACACATTCAGACGATAGCAGATTTTCTTTTTGGCTCCCTTCTACCATATTGCAATTATGTATGGTGGCGCGTCACACGGCCCCCTTACTCGTCGGAGTAGGAGAACCATGGCTAGCTATGGAAAAAAGGCGTCCGAGAAGGTTGAGAAAGCGATGCGCGAGCGTAACCACGGCACGCTTAAAAGTGGAAGCTCGGGGAAAACAGTCAGGAGCAAGAAACAAGCGATCGCAATCGGACTATCGGAAGCGAGGCGGGCAGGCGCGAAGGTGCCGGCAAAAAGACGCGCACGCGCCACGAAGAGCAAAAAGCAAGTAACAAGTCATCGAGTGCGAATGGAGACTCGAGGATGCAAACGCTAACCGACCTCATCGCCAAGATCTCCCGCGCGCTAAACGTGCCAATGCAGGACGCCGAGCGAATCGTGCTGGCAGCGTTGCATATGAGGTAAGTCTACCGCTGGCCGAGATGCTCTGTTACAACAGCCGAGCCGTAAATAAAGCGAAAACGGCACCATTGCTCGCGACGGTGCCGGGTCAACGCTTCCTACGGCGCAGCGTTAATTAACTTATGTAAATTTCGCGCCTAGTTCGCGCTGCGAGCTTTGACTGCGTTGGGTCAGCTCACGATCAAACCGGCACTTTTGAGTTAGTTCATCGTCAAATCGGAAAGTAAACGGACATTGTTGAGTCACTTCATACGAACCGCGCAGTGGAGGCGGTTGCGCTCTGATCAGCGCGTATGCTGTGCCGACGCCGACACCACGGTCGGTCGTGAGGGTAATACCCCGCCAGAGCCGCGTTGAGGGCAGTCAGCAACAGCGCACTGTTACTGGACGGTGCAAAAACAATGCGTGAGCGCACACGCACCCACGTCACCCATTATCCAAATGAATCGAGCAACCCCAATTAGCTGCGTGGGTTACTCCCCAACGGGTTCGGCCGCGCCTGTGGAGGAGAAACGTCAGGAGTGCGAAACAAGTCACCCGGAAGCGTGGGACCACGAGCTCGAAGAGGATATTAAGGCAGACAGACTCTTTAGACTTATCAACCGCGCTTTGCGAGAACTTGAGGAGGCAGAGACAACGCCCCTATGAGCCATTTGGCTTCCCACGATTTCTGGAGATGCTTTGCGGGACTTCCTGCAGAGGCCCAGGAGCTAGCCGAAAAGACCTTTGCGAAGATCAATAGTAATCCGCAAGATCGGAGTGTTCACTTCAAGAAGATAGGTTGCTGTTGGTTGGTCTGCATTGGGGCGCACCATCGAGCCCTAGCCGTGCAGGTGGCGGAGCGATTGGTGTGGTTCTGGATTGGAGATTACGAGGATTACCTGGTACTTGTGAGGCCACCAGGTCCTACGGCTCTAAGAAATCCGCACTGCCCTCCGTCGCCGTTGCAAAAAGCGGCCACAACAGAAAATCGTTAGCTCGAATTGGATGGCAGCTAACACGGTTTGCCGCATTTCCGTCCTTCACTTGACCGCTGCAAATGGGAATCTCGCACGCCGACTGAAGAGAGCCTCCCCCGTGGCGGCCATCTTCAAATCGATGTCATAGAAGTAGATATTGGCGATGAAGCCGTAGATACTGGCATCGATGCTGGTCGGTTCGGGCCCATGCAGATAGCCGCTTACCGGAATGGCATTTGCGAGAACCCCGAGGTCCGCGAGCCCCCGTGCATAGACGGCGTCGGACGCATAGCGGCCGATGCCTTGGAAATAATAGCGCTGGTGATTGAACTCGCGCGCCTTGCTCAAGCCCGCTCCCGTGAGTATGGGATGCTCCTTGAGGAGCGCAGCGTGGAAGGCCGGCCAGTACCGTTCGTCCTGCCAGCGCGAATACGACATGACCCAATAGAGGTCGTCGAGCATGCGCGTGATCAGATGGCTCATGTCGCGCTGCGCCGCGGTCAACTTGGCGTCGATCGTCAGGCGGTATTTGCGGATGAGATGCGTGATGATGGTATCGCTGTCCCCGATCGTCTCGCCGTCGTCGACGATGTAAGGTAGCTGGCCGCGCGGCGCCGCCGACGCATCGAAAATGTGCTCGTGTCTGAACGGTACTCCCGCGAGCCGTAGGAGCGCAAACAACTTCAGGCCGTAACCGTTGTTGTCGGCGACCCCGAATAGCTCAGGGTAGGAACAGAGGGTAATCATCGGGGTTTTAGAAAAGGACGAGCATAACGGCACACCCGGCGGAGCGGGGGAGCCGGGCGCGAGGATGGAGCGTCGCGTGGGGCCTTCTTGTTTGCGATCGCCTCGTCTCGATCGGCCGCTCGATGGGAGCGATGGGCGAAAAGCAGGCCACGGCGGAAGCGCGCTCAGCCGGCGAGGTGGCCGCAATCCAGGCGCGCAAGGACCTCACCGCGATGGGTTTCAAGTATTTCGACAATGGGCAGTTCCTCGAGGCGGTGAAGCGCGGCGACGTACTCACCGCCCGGCTCTTCCTCGTGGGGCGCGGCGTGGATCCGGCGGCGAAGACCCTGCTCGGGTACTCCCCACTCGACCTCGCGCAGCGCGAAGGCAACCCCGAGATGATCACGTTCCTCGCGGCCGCCCTGGCGAAGTGATCCACTAGGGAAAGGCGATAGTCTCAAGGGCGAACGGTGCTTGGCATTCCGGAAATCTCGTCGCTCGCCGATTTACGAAATGCCACGGGAGACGACAAATAAATGAATTACCGCGGAAGCTGCCATTGTGGACGCATCGCCTTCGAGGTGGAAGGAACGCTCGACGGAGCAATGTCATGCAGCTCCATCTGTCAGCGTAAGGGCTCCCTCATGTGGCTCTTACCTCGCGACAACCGTTCCTCACTCCCGAGGAAACGCAAGCAACTACACGTTTAACAAACACATCATCAAACACCGCTTCATGGCGCGTGTGTTATGGACGACACAGCAGGCCGTGGCAGCGATGCAGCGGGCGGTTACCCCGGAGGAGGGGCAGTTACGTGCTGCGGCATAACACGGGGTTAGGTTCCGGGTCGATCTGAACCGGAAGGCGATGGTCATATGAGTCTATGACCAACGCCTTCCGGCTTGGTTTCGCTCAAGCTCAGTGTACGGCGGTGAGGGAACCCGGGTTCTTGTTAATTTGTCCGGCAGGTTGGAGCTTCATCTTGAGCAGATCCTTGGGCTGCTCAGTGCCAGCCGGATCAAGGATGGCTAGGTAGGCGTCGACGTGCTTCCGCAGTGAAGCGATCCGGGATGCTCGCCGAGAGGCGATTCAGGTATGTCGGAATCGTCATCTGATCTGAGGTCATCTCGGTGCGGAAGGCGCCTGCACCATGAGGTAGGAACACACCCAGCAGATCCGCGAAGGACAAGTCGGCCTGCCGCGCCATGATTGGACTGAGCGTAGGCGTCGCATAGTCCTCGCTGGTGTTCATGTCCAGTTCCGTCACGCGGTTGTAGACGAGCAGGTTGAACGTGGACATCCAGCCCCATTCGTAGTTGTCCATGTCGCTCAGCATCCGAATGCCCTGACTCTTGAGCCAGGCGCGCGACAGAGGCGCACGCGCATACTTGTTGCTGCCGTAGATGGTTGCGCCGGCGCCAAACATCTGGCGGTGCAGCTCCGTCTTCGCAAACTCGGCCCATGCCTCGTGAAAGGCCGTCCAGGTCTTGGCTTGCTTGCCATCATGGGTGCTGCCGTGGAGGAAGAGCTGCCATGCAAGCTTATTCTCGCCACTGCAGTGCTGATAGGTCCACAGGTGCAGGAGTTCATGCATCGCGGTTTCGAGATCGAAGCTGTCGCGCTGAGAGTTCTGGATTAGGAAGACAACGTCGTTCAGCGGATCCGCGTAGGCCTGCTCGATGCGATCGCCGATCAGGGGGGATTTGTGCGGATACTTGATGGCGATCGGTTTCTTTTCGATGAAACCCAGGCCAGAGCCGAAGTCGGCCAGTTTATTGATGAGCTTCTTCGATAGTGCCCAGAGGTCGGCGTGTCTGCGCTGAGTGGTACCACCCAGCTCTTCATCGCCCGGAGACTCGAAAATCAGGTCGCCGAAATCCACGACGCCGTTGTCCTCCTTGTCCTCGTTCTTGTGGTCTTCGTGGACCGTGATCCAGTCAACGTCGAAGGTCACCCGGGAGATTGCCCCGAGCGCAGCTTCCAGCAACTCCTCGTTCAGCTGCGTCACCACCTTTACCACCGGACCGCCGGGGATGAGGTCAGTCACCAGATCGCACGCCTTGGACAGTACGCCGTCGTTTTCGGGATAGATCTTGACTAGATCGTTGTCCCGGAACATGACCTGCACCTGGAAGAAACGTTTACTGCCGTCCTTCTGCTTGGAGAACTGGAAGTAGCCATTGGAATCGGTCACGTCCTCGCCCCATTCGCCAAAGCCGGTGGGATCGAGTTTCGTCTCCTTGGCGCGAACGCGCACGCGCACGCCGGCCAGGGGAACGATGCCGGCAAGGTCGTCCTTGAGACCGTCGGAAGCGGCGAGTTGAGAAAACTGAGTGCGGACGAGGAGTCGTCCTTTGAGGGTCCAAGTAAATTGCGCCATGGTGATGCTCCTTCAATCGGGTGTTGTACGGGGATGATGTCCAGGTGGACGAGCGGACTCTTCCTGCTGAACCGTGGCAGCCTTCGATGCACCGCCGCGCCCGCGAGTTTGTTCTTGGCAGTCTTCTTCCATGGTCCATATCTGTGACCAGGAATGCACGCGGATTGTGGTCGCGTGCTCGGCTGTTGGTAAATACACCGGACCGCCTACGCCAAAAGCACCAGATCTTCTGAACGCCCCTCGATCTGTTGTCGTCAGCCCGTTCTGTGCAATGGATCTCCGCGTCGCGTCGCAATCCTTTCTGGAATTGCGCGCCACGACGGTCATAGCGTATCTACGGCAGATGAGGCGCAACTACAGTAACTGTTTCAGGCAAGGGGTCGCAGTCTGGAACAAGGGGGCGGTCAAGTCCTGTGCTTGCTGGAAATTCGTGAGCGGGATACGGGTACCTTCACGACTGATGCGGTGCGCTCGGCGTGACGGTGGTTCAGGTGCTCGCGTAGCTGTTCCAGTTGTCGCAGTTCGAATTCCGTGATCACGATGTTCTTCCACGTGTCGCTCGCGCGAATGAGTGCGGCGTACATGAGTTTGAGGACTGGCCGCTCACCGAAGGCGTGCGGAATCACCTTCGTCCGCCGACGCTCCTCGCCGAAGAGCCGCTCAAGCAGATTCGTGGTCCGCGTTACGCGCCGGTGCGCGATCGGCATCTGCAGATGTGCCACACAGGCCTCGAAGTCGTCGAGAAAACACGCCGTGGCACTCGGGTAGTCGCCTTGGTAGCGCGACACGAAGTCTTCCTTCGCCATCGCGGCAAGCTTCGGGCTGCCGGCCTGGTAGGCGCAGAGGGCCGCACCTTTGAGTTCGCGCCAGAGCTCGTCCGGGACTTTCGATTGCAGATTGCGCATCTTGTGCGCCAGGCAGCGCTGGCGAAGGCTTCTCGGAAATACCTCCTCGACCGCACGGATGAGCCCCGGAGCCCCGTCGGTGACAACCAGCAACGGGTCGGCGAGATTCCTCGCCTTCATCTCGCGCAGGAAATCGCGGCAGTTCGCCGTGTCCTCCTTCGTTCCTGGTGCAAGTCCCAGTAACACCTTCTGGCCGCCTTCGACGATCCCCCAGGCGGCGAGCACCGCCTCGCGCGGCTGACCCAGGTGCAGCTTCTCCGCCACGCCGTCCACGAACAGGTAGAGGACCTTGAACTCGGCCAGATCACGGCTCGCAAACGCCTGATAATCGGCCCAGAGCCGCGCGGTGAGCTCGGAGGCGGCCGATTTGCTGAGCACGCAGCGTCCCAACCCATCCGTGAAGGCCGCCTCGATGTCGCGAACCGAAAGACCGCGCGCATACATCTCGACCGCCACGCGCTCGAGCTCCTCGGTGCGGCCGCGAATCACGTCCCGAATCCGCGAGCGAAACGGCTCTGCCGTATCGGATACTTGCGGCACCGCGAACTCGATCGCACCCTCGGCGCTCTTTACCTGTGCCCTCCGATAACCATTTCGGTAGCCACGTCCCACCGCACCGCGCTCGTAATAGCCGCGTCCGAGCGCAGCCTCGGCTTCTGCCTCCAGCGCCTCCTCCACGATCAGTCGCGCAGCCTGCCGCACCAGGCTGCTGCGATCAGCCATGCCCTCACCGGCCATCGTCTTCTTCAACTCGTTGCGCGTCCTCTCCGACGCCAGTACTCTCGCCATTCGGGATGCTCCTTTGCGTTGTTCGCTTCGAACGCTTCCACACGTTCAAACCGAAGGATGCATCCCACCCTGAATTTCCAGCAACTTTAGGACATCACCAAGGGGGCCGAAGACCATCCCAATGTGCCTCCGGATATCGGGGAGGCGGAAGTCACGGACGCTTGCGACCTTCAGAGGCGTGGATCTCTGCGCGGCAACCCGGGTGCGACAAGCACCTTCCCTTCAAGGTAGTATCGCGAGCGCCATGCTTCAGACCGCGCGTCAGCAGATTTCCTTCCTGGTATTGGCGAGCGTTTTCACGCTCGCGACCTTTGCCGTCGGCCTTTGGGGGTTTGGCCGGTGGCACGATGAATGGAGCGGACACAACGCAAGCCGTCCCATCGGCGATGGCAACTGCAATGTCGCAGTGATCCCCGTTGCGGGTGAGATCGGCTTTGTTGGAAATGAAACCGACGATGGGTCGCCGACTGCCGACGCCGATGAGATCGTCTCGATGATCTATCAAGCCGAATCGGAACGGGACATTCTTGGCATCCTGGTTCGCATCGATTCCCCCGGCGGAACGCCCGTTGCCTCGCGCGTGATTGCAGATGCGTTCAAGCGTTCTTCACTGCCAGTCGCCGCTCTAATTCGAGAGACGGGGACTTCTGCCGCATATCTGGCCGCGACGGGAGCGAGGATCATCTTTTCCGATCCGATGTCCGATGTCGGATCCATCGGCGTCACGGAGTCCTACGTCGACAACGTGGAGAGGAATCGACGCGAAGGGTTGAATTACATTTCGCTCGCCTCCGGAAAGTACAAGGACGCGGGTGATCCGAACAAACCCCTCACACCAGAGGAGCGCGCCCTCATCGAGCGAGACTTGAAGATTGTTCACCAGGAGTTGGTCAAATCGGTGGCGGAGAACCGCAAGCTCCCTCTGGAAGAGGTTGCGAGACTTGCGGATGGCTCGTCCATGCCCGGCACGCTGGCGCTACAGAACAAGCTCATCGATGCGCTCGGCGATCAGGAGAGCGCCCGCGCATGGTTCTCCAAACAGCTCAACGTCCCAATGACGCAGGTGCGTTACTGCGCCGCCACAACTGTGGGTAATGTGAGAGGCGGGAAAGGCCGTCGGTAACGGCCGTTCCACGGCCCCCACTGCGCACCCGACTTGAAGGGCGCGTCGGGCGCATCCCGGTTCTCGAATGCAACGAAAGATCGATCTTATGCGCAAGCCCCTCTTTGAAATTCGGCCTTCTTCCATTCAAGGGCACGGTGCGTTCGCCAGCCGGCGCATCCGCCAAGGTACCCGGATCATCGAATATACCGGCGAGCGGCTTACCCCGCTGCAGGCCGACACCAGATATGACGATGACCGCGGTGAGCGACCGCGCGTGCTTCTGTTTACCGTAGATCGACGGACGGTCATCGATGCGGGCGCGGGAGGAAATGAGGCACGCTACTTCAACCACTCGTGCGAACCGAACTGCGAGGCGGTTTCCGAGAACAAGCGGGTGTACTTGGAAGCCCTGCGAACGATCGCGGCGGGCGAAGAATTGACCTACGACTACCAGCTGGAGCGTTGCGGGCGGCCTAGCGCAGAGTGGGAAAGACGGTATGCCTGTAAGTGTGGGGCAGCAACCTGTCGGGGGACGATGCTCGCGTCCGCAACGAGGCAAAGGTCGCGCAGAGGCCGAATGGCGACGACGCGGGACAGTGCGAAGTGATCGGATGTCGGTAACAGAACGGTCGCCACAAACGCGCAGCACCCTGCTGTATTGACGACTAGCACGATCCTCGCTTTCACCCGGACCCGGATCGCGCCGCTCGGCGACAACACGTTCAACGTTTTTCACCACGAAATCCGGATCCTCACCCATGACGAAGATAGCAACGACGCCCCCCATTTCCATTAACGGTAAGGCGTTTTACGACGCCAGCACCAATCAACGTTTCATGGCCCGTGGAGTGGCCCTTTCCGCCGCGGGTACAGCCTTGCGTGTCGACGACCTTCTGTCCGATGACAACCTGGATTTGATGAATAGCACCATCATTCCAAAGTTGAGCTACCTCAACGTGAACATGATCCGGGTTTACCAGGTCAGCCCGAGCAACAGTCACGTTAAGGCGATGCACACGCTTGCAAGAAACGGTATCTACGTGATGGTGGGGCTCGCCACCTCTACCCATTCGGTCAAGCAAATGACCGGGGAGTACAGTCAGAGCACGTTCGACCACGCGGCACGACTCGTGGATGAATTTCAGGCCTACGACAACACCCTGTGCTTCTCGGTTGGCAACGAAGTGGAATTTCCTGGCCAGCAGGCGGCCAATTTGAAGGCTGAGAATCCTGGCAGGACGAGCGCCGATATCGTCCGAATGACCATCGCCCTCGAACTCAAAGTCGCCCAGGCGATGCGGTCGTTTGCGCGCGATGTGAAGAACCATATCCGCATCAACGGCTACCGGCCCATTCCCGTGGGATGTGCCATGCAGGACGGCCCGCAGACATCCTGGGAGAGCACCAATCCCAACGCGTACCAGGTAGGGCTCATTGGCACCGACATTATTGCCCAGTATTACGCGAGCGGCGACGCGTCGGAGCGCATGGACTACATCGGCATCAACACCTATCGCTATGTACCGGGCGGCCCGATGAGCGCTTACGATGGCCTCGCGAGCGAAGCCACACCCTTGCCCGTCCCGGTCATCTTGACGGAAACGGGCGGTCTGGGCGGGCAGCGTACCTGGGAGATCGTGCCGAAGCTCTATACACGCGCGCAGCTTTACCCTCAGCTGTCCGGACAGGTGGCCTTTCAGATGCTGGAAGAAGGGGCTGGCTACGGCCTCTTCGACGTCCACTACAATGGCGGCACAGTCACGTTGACGGCGACCGCGAATGGCGGAGCAGGGGACTTGTCCAGTGAATTCGGCACCGCGGCCAGGGAGCCGCTGAAACCGGTCGCTGTTGCGCCGACGTCTCCAACCACACCGCTGGCTTCGGCGGGAAGCAGTCCCACCATCAACATCATCTGGCCCACCGGACTGTTGCCGCTCAAGACCTATCGGTCACCCAATGCCACGATCACGGTGGAGAATTACGCGGCTGCCGAGGTTCAGATTGTTCAGAACGGAAAAGTCATGGGAACTGTCGGTTCGGCAGTTTCCGGCACTCAGCCAACTTGCGGCAAGGTCAAGGTAGTGGCCGGCGTGTCTCTAAGCATGCAGGGCGATGTAGACGGCAACTGGGACATGGTCTGCTCGGTCCCTGCTAAGAAAGTGGCAAACAATATCACCGTCAAGAACAACGTTCCTTGGGGCGGCATCTGCCCGATATCGGGCTAACGCACGTGCGCTGTGATGCCACGGCTCCATGGATTGATTTGCCCGTCGCCGGCGCGAAACCAAGTCGTGCCGTCAATTGACCTTTGCATTCGAGCGCTTCGTCGCTGAGTCGCAGCCAATTGAACTTGGGCAGGGCTACCGATCGTCTGTTGGACTTCGCCGGCGTGCACCAAAGTCGACGGACGACGGGGTGGCTATCCGCATTCGCAACCCGCTCGTGCCCGGCGCGCTGGCGATGGGAATCGACTCTCGGATCGTGCTATGCGATGACGCGTGCGCCGGCGCGACGGGCATCACCTACGCCGTCGAAGCTGTCGCCCACGCGCATCGCGAGATGGACACCCCCGAAGTAGAGGTTGGGCGCGGCAAAAACGGCCGGCGCCGGAGGGTAATGGGCGCACAATACCTCCACGACGCTTGGCTCGAGTCCGGCCGACTCAAACGCGAGGCGCGGCTGCTTCGTCGTACAATCGATCTCGAGGTGCAGGCGCGGCGCATGAACCGCGTCCGCCGCGGAAACGCGATGTTCGATCAGACCGACGAGCACTTGGAGGATCGCCGTCCGCAGGCGGTTCGAGCCTCCACTTCCGAGCGCGATGCGATCGCTCCCGCGCGAGAGCAGCGTCGGTGCCATCATCGTCGCGAGCGGCTTGCCCGGTTGATCGCGGTGGAACCCGCGCGGATGGAGGTCCTCTTCTCCGAGGAGGTTGTTCGCGATCATCCCGGTGCCAGCAAGGACGTGTCCTGAGCCTTCACCGTTGCTCAGCGTGAGCGAGACGGCCCTGCCTTCGTCGTCGATCGCACTGATATGTGTCGTCGATCCGAGCAGGTTGCTCCGCGCATGTACTCGCGCGATGGCGACGCGCTCGTCGGCGAGCAGGGACTTCACGAGCATCGGATCCGCGCAGCGCTCCGCGAAGGTATCATCGCGCTCGGCGAGCAGCGCTTCCTGTACCTTTGCCACGAGGAGCACATGCTCACGCGAGAGGTATGCCGTTCGGCCCACACCCTCGAGCAGGCGGAGGCCGAGGGCGACGAGCACGCCGCCAGCGGAAGGTGAGGGCATCGTCCAGAGCCGCCACCCGCCTTGCTCGACGGAGATGGGCGTGTGCTCTCCGATCGTCGCCGCGGCGATGTCCTCGTGGGTGATGAGCCCGCCCTTGTCCGGACCCATCTCCCGCGCGAGCTCGGCGTGAAGATCGCGCACCGCGCCCGGGCGGCGTGCGATCTCCTCGAACGTCGAGGCCATGTCGGCGTTGCGGAGGCGAGCGCCTGCGCTCGCGATCCGTCCGCCGTGGCCCGTGAACAGCGCGCGGCACTCGGGCGTGCGTTCGACGATCGGGCGCAGGATGTCGAAGGCGAACGCGACGCCGGGGCCGAGCGTGTAGCCGTCGCGCCCGAGCGAGATGGCGGGAGCGAGGACCGTCTCGAGCGGCCGCAAGCCGTAGCGGCGATGCAGCTCGAGGAGGCCTGAGAGAGCGAGGGGAACGGCCACGCTCGCGCGGCCGACATGAAAGATCTGGCGGGCGGATCCGAAGTTGAGGGTCACGCTCTCGAAGTCGCTTGGCTTCGTCCCGGGCGGCAGGCCCAGTCCCGGTGTGCGCGAGAACATGTCGAAGGCGACCGGAGGCTCTGTGCCTCGCCCGATCACGCACACCCCGCCGCCCAGCGGCGAGCACAGCGGGAGCTCGCAGACGAACGCCGCGAAGGCGGAAGCCACGGCGGCATCGACCGCATTCCCCCCATCACGGAGGAGCTTGGCTCCGGCCTCCGCGGTCTGTGGGTCTCCAGCCGCGACGACGCCTCTCGCACTCACGCGCGCACCTTACACCCAGCGACCGGTGCGCGCGACCGGCGCGCGACCCGCGCACTGCCGAGGCGCCTGCCGCGCGGCATGGCCAGCGCTCGAGACTTTGGACTCTGCTCGCGTGACTAGCGATGCTCGTGAGGTCGTTTGCACGACGGTCAAGGTCTCCACCTCGCCGAATGCGGGTCATTGGCCTTCGCCAACTCAGCGGGTTAGCTAGGGTGCCACGACTTTGCCGTGACCAAGAAATTCCCTGATACCGATCTCTGAATTCCCGGCGTTCAACCGGGACAACAGGGACGGCCCAGCTCGCGGATGTGCACCGGTGACTGACCGGTGCAGTACTACCCCATGCTCCCCGCGCACCACTTCGCCTGTGGGTGGCGAATTCGCGGTCACGCTGATACTGGCGTCTGAAACAGTCCTCGACAATGCGGGCGCACAAGCGTATTGATCGAGTCGGGCTGGCGCTGTGAGTGACGCACCGGCGCATTGCGCTGGCGTGGAGCCGGCGAGGGCGATGAACGCGATGGGCGTTGTAATAATTCCGGAATTCCTCCAGCTTCCTGGCGAGGTCGGCGAACGTTCCAGAAGAACACGTGATCGTGAAACTCACGCCGAACCGCCCGATCAGCGATTGACGGCGTCTCGGGATGCCGGATGTTCACGCCATCGCCGGCAAGTCACCCCCGAAACACGTCAGCACTGATCACGACCCGCTGTTTCGCTTTCACCGTTGGCTCGCCAACCTGCGCGTCCTCGAGATCGAGGAGGTCAAATCGGTCCCATACACACCAGTGTCGCATCCGTTCGTCGAAAGGGCTCCGGGTTCGAGGCCGAAGCCGATGAGTCGTCGTGTAAAGACGTCCATGACCAGCATTACCCAGTGACTGCGCAGGAGGATCGATTCGCAGCGGAAGAGATCGATGCTCCGCTGACAAAGTCCTCGGTATCGTAGTTCTTGTCCGCCCCCACCGTCTTGCGCTGCTCGCCGGGAAGACTGGCCAACATGTCGAGGGCTGCCTCGCGTTCGGCCGTGCCCGTGGCCAGCGTCAGTCGCGTGTCAACGGCCAACTTGCTGCGGTTGTCCATCAGCACATGGCCCATGAAGGATGGCAGAGCCTGGGCTTTCTTCGACTTGGTGAACAGCCGGGAATCCGCGTCGGTGGTACTGGCGTGCGTATCGTTGCTGCGTTTCTGGCCCTTGAACTCCACTTCCGGATTGTTCTTGCTGCCAGTCTTGTTCGGCGGGGGCCCATCCTTCGGCACGAAGCTCTTGAGCGAGGCCCAGGCGCGTATCAGCGTGCCGTCCACGCTGAAATGCTCGGACGAGAGCAGCTTGGCTTCTTCCGCTTGTTGCATCACGCGCCCGAACAACGTCTTGATCGCATCGTGATCGATCAGCCGGTCGCGATTTTGCGTATAGGTGCTGTGATCCCACGCCAAGTCTTCCATGCCCAGTCCGACGAACCAGCGGAACAGCATGTTGTAACCCAATTGCTCGCACAACAGCCGTTCGCTCCGAATTCCATACAAGGCTTGCAGCACCAATCCACGCAGCAGCCATTCCGGGGGCACCGAGTACCGACCACGCTCTTCGTACATCGACTCAAACAGCCGGTCCATGTCGCGCAGCGCTGGATTGAGAATCTCTCGAATCGCGATCAGCGGATGCTCCGCCGGCACGTAATCCGAGGTCTGCTTCACAACGAACAAGCCTTCCTGGGTTACGTCGGCTCCACGCATCGCGCTCATCCCCTTCGATCTATACGACGCATTACTCAACGTACTCCCCCCGATTCCGTAAACAGTATCAGGGGATAAATTCAACAAACTGATAGACTGTCCTTGAGTTGCCCGATGAATGTCAGCCAGGACGGGCCATTGCCACCGGACTCGGGACGGTAGTGTTTGGCGAGGGCTCGACGCACCACATCTTTGTCGATCTGCACGCCGAAGGTGTAAGAGATCTGCTGGGCGATGCGCATGCAGCCGAAACGCGGATTGCGCCGCTTCATCTCGACGATCGCTGCGATGAGTTCCGCGGAAGGACCCTTGGGACCGGGTTTGCGGCGATTGGCTGAGCAGGAAAAGAGCAGGTGGTATTTCCGATTTACCAGGGCCTTGCGGAACTTGAACAGGGTTGCAGGTTTGACGAGCGCGCCAAGTTTCTGAATCCGGCGCGGGCTCACAAACAGCGTGCTCAGTCCGAGTACGAAGCGATCGAGTGAGGTCAGATTCGGGACGCGGTGTCGCGAGCGATTGCTGATCAGGATCTGATGCTTGAGCAACAACGATTCCGCGGCGACGGCCCGGACGCCACCGGAGCGGAGCAGTTTCGTGAGGGTGACCAGCAGGTGAATCGCGAGGAGAGTCAGGTCACGCATGGGTGCAACGCTATCACGCCTGCGATCCTGCGCAAGTCTGCACGGTAACGGGGACTCGCGCTAAGATTTACGAATTCGCCTCACAGGCAAGCGGCGGCCGTCTCGGTTATGGGCGAGCTGCTTTTGGTTTGTGTGTCACCTCGGCCGACTTCGTTGCTTTGTCCTTGCGGTGAAGCCGTTCTTGTTGGCATCGAGGGTCTGAAACATCGGCGAGCCCGGTGCGGCCGCCGCGCCGAGGATGGGGAGCGCATCGGTCGCTGCCGCGCCGTCCCAATGGCAATCCGAGGTAGAGGGTCGAAAGGGTGAGAAACGCAGAGAGATGTTTCATGTCCATAAGAGTTGTCTCCTAATCTGATTTTGCTGTTTCTGCCGCCTGGTCACCAACGCGAAAGAGACAAGCCGAATCAGACGGGTAAGATTGAACCGGATACATGCCTGGGTCGCCTTAACGATCGAGGCACCGTCCACATGCGATTCCAACAGAGCACCATGACATTCGTTCGATCGTCCGGCCGATAACATTGCGCCCATGTGTGGGTGTTACAGCCAATGAAGCAGAAAGCCGCGGCTCAAAGAACTTCTGAGGCTGAAGGCACCGCTCGGCGGCGGTTTGATTGGCCGCTAGAGCATCGCTCTGGGGACCTGCTCTTGGATGGTACGAGCGGGCCACGACGGCCCGACCTCCAAGAGCCCCATCTATGGGACCTCACAAGGGCGCCGTCGTGAGTACTCCAGCGTGCGTATCGGCAGTTCTCCCGCGTGCCATTGCGGCTCTATCAAAACGCACAGTGGGTTTGCAAATGGCAGTCTAGAAAAACGCGAGCCGCTGGTTGTTCCATCGACTCCACATCAAATTGCGCCGTGCGAACGATTTCCGGCCGTCGCAGGATCACGGGCAATACGGCGAGCCTTTGACAGAGCCGTAGAGGTTTCGACCATCCACTCGCCCTAATCCGGCTATCCAACGCGGTTTGCTGGCAAGGAAGGGGGAGTGTTCCCGGACTGGAAATTGCGGTGTAACGAGGCGTGATCGCACAGCCACCGCCGGTGTCTAAGGCAACGAATCAAGGCTCGAGCAGGCAACCCTTAACCGAGCTCATCGCCAGGATCGCCCGCGCGCTCAACGTCTCACTGCAGGACGCCGAGCGAATCGTGCTGTCAGCGTTGCATACGAGAGCTGTGGAAGAGCTCAGAGATTGGGCAGCGAAGGCGGAGGTGCAATGAAGAAACGCTTCTCTCTCTTGCTTCTGTTGGCTTCGCTAGCGCTGGTCGTGCTCCCGGCCAAGTCCAGTGGCGAGGGCCAGCCTCCAATCGAGCTCGAGGGCATCACCATCGGAACGAGCGAGGCCGAGGTGAAGAGCAAGCTCCCCGGTGTGAGATGCATGGACCGGCAAGCTGCGTTTTCGGACAGAGTCTGCTATGACGCAGCAAGCTCAATCGCAGGAGTGCCCGCCAACGTTGCAGTAGGTCTGCAGGACAATAGCGTCAGACATGTCATGGTCCGGTTCTCCTCGAGAAACTTTTCGAGGGTGACCGCGGCTCTAGCCGAACAGTATGGCGCGGCGACCAGTGAGAAAAGGGAGCCTGTGACCACCAAAGCAGCCGTGATCTTGGAGAACGAAACCCGAACTTGGATCAGAGGCGATCAGAGGCTCTACGCCAAGAGGTACCACATGAAAGACACAACAGTGAGCAGCGTGGTCCTAGCCAGTCAGATAGACAAAACGAGTCATTAGTTCACCCTCAACAATTGTCGCGCATTTGCTTCCCCTACCAAGTGTCGAGGCGCCAGAGGTCTTAGAATTGGCGAGAGCGGGTCAAGGGCATGGTAAGAACAGTTTTGCGCCCTCTGGAACGGCTATCCTTATACGGCCATGAATCGCGTATGTAGAAAAGCGAATCAGCAATAGGGCCAAGGACTGCGCAGGAGAGCCCAGGTTGAACGATCACAAGTCGGGACCGGGATAGGGTAGCGAAAAAGATCGCGGAACGCTCTGGCGACCTTGGGCTATAAAGAAAGCACACGATCGGCCGAACAAAACTCCAGAGAAGGACTCGTGAGTCGGGGCGCAAGCGCATTCATCGCAACCGTTACGGATACAAGGAGCAGAATGCCTTTCTGCCTTCTGTTCGTATGCCTGCTTTGCATCTCGCTGGAGGCTGCAGGTCAGACAGCGGGACAAGTGACCTTTGTGAACTCGTGCCAGTACAGCCTCACCTTGAACTCCAGCGGACCTCCGCTCGGCACGCTCGCTGCCGGGGAGAAGAAAGCGATTCCGATTGCCGCTTTCCTTCAAGGCGGCGCAAACCGGATCATTCCCTACCCAAACCTGAGTGACAACCAGTGCCCGAACTGCGATGGCTGGACCGACCTGGGCGGGCCTCCGGGCACGACACAGCGCGAAGGCTGGATGTGGATGGGCAACAACGCAAGGTATGCGGCGTACTGCAGTCCCAGCCTGAGCGGACGCGGCATCTGTGCGCAGCAGCACAACTGTTGCGGCGCGCACATGGTGCAGGACGGTACCTTCGGAACACACTGGGAGTTCACGCCGAAGGGGACACCGAGCAACGACTTCGCGAACCTGAGCACGAACTACGGTTCGGGGCCGCATTCGCCTCCCAAGCTATGCGGGCAACCGGGAGTCGATCCCAACGATTGTGTCGATAAGGCGGCCAACATCTTCTACAACGTTCCCATCGAGTGGACGACGAACCTGGATTGCTCGTTCACAACGAAGGGCACGAAGGTGAAAGGCTCGAAGTGCTTCAGCGTGGACTGCCCCGACGCCTATCAACATCCGACAGATGACAAGCAGGTCGCGTGCTCGGCCGATCCCAACCGATGGTACGTGGTGACCTATTGTCCTGCCGGCTCGAGCATGCCGAATCCGTAGGGAGCGGGGGTCGTGTAGGGGTGGGTGGGACGCTGACAGACTCAGCGCCACACCCTCGCTCGGCGCCTACCCGATTGACGCTTCCGCGACGGGGAATCACCGACCTGCCCCGAGGCCGATCATGAGAAAAATGTGGACGGTCTCGGAAGGTGCCTCAGAGGTTCTGATTCCCGCCTATGGCGTCTTGCCGGCAATCTTTGTGGGCGCCTTCCTTCTGTACTAAGGTTCTATGTTGATGGGCGACGCCTTCACGGCCGCGCAGCTTGCGGGGCGGGCGGATATTGCGGAGCTGCGGTGATGACGGTGTACGTGGATGACATGCGAGTGCCGTTCGGGCGTTGGTTGATGTGTCACATGATCGCTGACACAGCAGGTGAGCTCCATGAGATGGCGGCAGCTATCGGTGTAGGGCCTCGTTGGTTCCACCGCGGCGACCACTACGACATCAACTGGACGCAACGCGCAGAGGCAGTGAAGCGCGGGGCCGTCGAGGCCCCCCGCCGATTCGTCGCCCGCCGAGTGGCGGTCATGCGCGGGAAAGGGAACAAGGCTAAGGTCAGGACCCATAAACTGAACGAAAAACTCGGATGACGACTTCGAGCCCAGGATGGACCTCAATCAGCCGGTCGGTTGCTTGCCGG
Source organism: uncultured beta proteobacterium (assembly GCA_963747225.1). GTDB lineage: Bacteria > Pseudomonadota > Gammaproteobacteria > Burkholderiales > JAEUMW01 > JAEUMW01. Next base: position 77,084 of record CAVVES010000025.1, read on the forward strand.
TGTTAACCGCCAATTGAGCGTCAAAGGCACGCTTGTAGGCGGGCCGCGCTTCGCCGCGGGCCACATAGGCGAAGAGGTTCGGATATTCGTCCAGCATACCCGACGCTTTCAACCTGAGCAGCACCGACACCATCATCAGGTCGCCCGCGCTGAACGCGCCATCGAGCCAGTCGGCATCGGCAAGGCGACGGGAAAGTTGGCTCAGCCGGTTACGGACGCGATCCTCGACGAGAGGCATGCGTTGCGCGGACCAGGACTTGTCGCCCTCAAGGAGCCTGGCGGTTCCGAGTTCACGGATCGGCGGCTCCACCGTGCTGAGCGCGGCGAACATCCATGTGATCGCGCGCGCCCGGGCATTCGCATCGTCTGGCAACAGGCCCGCATGGCGCTCCGCGATATGGAACACGATCGCCCCCGTCTCGAACAAGCCGAGATCGCCTTCTTCGTAGGTCGGAATCTGCCCGAAAGGATGAAGCGCCAGATGTGCGGGTTCCTTCATCGCACTGAACGAAACAAGACGAACCTCGTAAGGTTGGCCCACTTCTTCAAGCGCCCAGCGAACGCGCGTATCACGCGCCAGTCCCTTGCCGCCATCGGGCGACCGCTCAAAGGCGGTAATGGTGATGGTCATCGTGAGACTCCTCCTTGGCCAAAATCATCGGCTGCGGGCTGGCAAGCTGATTGTTTACGGCGCCGTGCGTAACCTGTCGGATGCGAATTCGTACTCAGGCTGGAATCGGTGTTTGAAACAGACCACGACAATGCGCCTCCCAAGCATATTGGCGAAGAGCAGCACGCGCGGGCGGTGGAGATGATGTCCAGGCGCCCTGCGCTGGCGTGGAGCCGGCGAGCGCGCGATGAACGCGATGAGCGTTGTAATAGTCCCGGTACTCTCCCAGCTTCCGCGTCAGGTCCACTGCGTTCCAGAAGAACATTCGATCAAGATACTCGCGCCGAATCGTACCTATCAGTCGTTCCACGAAAGGGTGCGACACCGGGGTGTATGGGACCGACTTGACCTCCTCGATCTCGAGGACGCGCAGGTTTGCGAGCCAGCGGTGGAAACGGAACAATGGGTCGTGATCGGTGCTGAGGTGCTTCGGTAGGGGCTGGCCGGCGACGGCGTGGTTGAACATCCGACATGCGGAGACGCCGTCGATGTGGGCACGCTCGACGCCGAAGCCGACGATGCAACGGGTGAACACGTCCATTACCACCAGCACCCAGTGACTGCGCAGGCGAATCGATTCGCAGCGGAATAAGTCCAAGCTCCAGAGGCTATCCTTGGTCTGCGCAATGAAGGTCAGCCAGGAGGGGCCATGAGATCCGGAGTCGCCTGGACGGTAGTGCTTCGCGAGCACGCGGCGCACGATATCTTTGTCGATCTGCACGCCGAAAGTGTAAGAGATCTGCTGCGCGATGCGCATACAGCCAAAACGCGGATTGCGCCGCTTCATCTCGACGATCGCTGCGATGAGTTCCGCGGAAGGACCCTTGGGACCGGGTTTGCGGCGATTGGCTGAGCAGGAAAAGAGCAGGTGGTATTTCCGATCCACCAAGGCCTTGTGGAACTTGACCAGGGTTGCGGGTTTAACGAGCGCGCCAAGTTTCTGAATCCGGCGCGGGCTCACGAACAGCGTGGTCAGTCCGAGTACGAAGCGATCGAGTGAGGTCAGATTCGGGGCGCGGTGTCGGGAGCGATTGCTGATCAGAAGCTGATGCTTGAGCAACAACGACTCCGCGGCGACCGCGCGGACCCCACGGGGGCGGAGGAGTTTCGCGAGGGTGACGAGCAGGTGAATGGCGAGGAGAGTCAGGTCACGCATGGGTGCAACGCTATCACGCCTGCGATCCTGCGCAAGTCTGCACGGCAACGGGGACTCGCGCTAAGATTTACGAATTCGCCCCCCACACGTTCCGCGGCCTCGGCCCCAGAGAGAGTTCCTCGAAGCTGCTCGTATGCAGTACGCGCCCGTTGCGCAAGCCCCACTGTGCCGAGGCGAGGAAATAAGAATTGCGTCAAAGCGAGGGTTGCGGCAATCGGAATCGGTGTCATAACGATGGCCCAGAAAATCTGAATCCGGGATACCCAGCCGACTGCAATGGCAACCACACCGACGACCGCTGCGGGCGTCCAACCAAGGAAGCCAGCGACTTGCAGGAAATCTGCGATCAACGACAACCAGTCTCGGACGCGTCTCCACATTTATGGGCTTTCAACCGGTGCCAATCATTCCAACGCTGCGCTGTTAAGCGTAGTAATCAACGTGGTTCGAGCCGGCGCGACTCCCATGGATTACTATGCATGTTGTGATTCTGCTGGGTTGGGCGTATGCAGCAACGGGAGCGCGACGGCATTTCCGTCGAGGTCGATGACCGCTCCGGGCCTGTGGTGAACCAGCGGCTGGGCCTGACCGCGTCCACGCGGCGAATGAGTCAATTCAAATTATCAGTGTGCGGCCGCCTTGATATGCCGTGTGAAATGAGTTAAACGCAAGTTTTGTGAATCCGACATCGAATTCCTTATGGCCCGAATCAGCATCGACCTTCCCGAGCATTTTCCCTTTTCCACAGAGATTGTCTTGTACTTGAGCCACATGAACTACACGGGGCACTTGGACAACGCGTTGCTGCTCACGGTGGTCTCCGAGGCGCGGGTGCGTTATTTCCAGTCGCTGAGCTATTCGGAGATGGACGTAGAGGGAGTGGGCATCGTCGTGGCAGACGCGGCAGTGCAGTACCGCTCCGAGGCCTTCCAGGGCGAAGTCATGGTGGTGCAGATGGCCGCCGCCGATTTCAACAAATACGGCTGCGACCTTCTCTGGCGCATGGACGACAAAGCCTCGAACCGGGAGGTGGCCCGTGGTAAGACTGGCATCGTTTTCTTCGATTATGGCGCTCGCAAGATGGCCCCGTTGCCGGAGAACTTCCGACGGCGGAGCTTGGAGGACAGTGTACCGGGCTTGAACCTCCGCCCGATCACGATGGTTACGTTCAGGGACACACCCGCAGGGATGGAACCTACGTTCCGCCCCACATGCGCACCGATCCGAACCAGTACCGCTTCGACAACTACTCTTCACAAGGAACTGTGAACGCGTATACGGGGCTGAGCTAGACCGCATAGTTGACGCGCAGATCGAGGCGCGCAAGGCCGTGGATAAGGCGAGGAGCGAAACGTAAAACTCCACCGCTGCCCCTGGGCGACTAGCAGTTCGTTGAAAAGCGGCTCAACTTGAACACCGGCGCATCGCGAAAATGAATTGTTCGAGTGGTAGGGCGCGGGGTTTCGCCTATCGCCACCCGGTTCGAGCTGCTTTGGAGGTCGTTTCGGGTCGGTTTGGCGCACGGCGGACGCACCTCTGCTGTCGATTACCCGCTTTGCGCGAAAAGTTTCGGCAGCCGGCGCAGGTTGACCGCCGTCATGGTCATGGCGAACACCAACTCGGCGCGTTCGAGGCCGCGCAGCTTCAGTTGCCGAAGCGTGCCGTGCTGCTTGCCGTCGCCGAAGATGGTTTCGATCAGCTTGCGAATGATTTGACTGACCGCATAGCCGGGATGGCGAGTCGTGCGCTCATCGATCGCGCTGGCGCGGTTCTTGGTGTTCTGGGCAACATGTGGCGTCACCCCGATAGCGCGGCAGTCAGCGACGAAGTCAGCCGTGTCATAGGCTTTGTCGGCACCTACCGTCTTGCGCGTTTGGCCGGGTTGCGCCGCGAGCATCTCGATGGCGGCCTCGCGTTCGGCCTTGCCGCTCGCGCGGGTCAGTCGTTGGTCGACCACCAGCGCGTTGCGGTTCTCCATCAGCGCATGGCCCATATAAGACCGCAGCGCCTCGGCATTCTTGCTCTTGCGATAGAGCCGCGAGTCAGGGTCAGTCCAGCTCTCATGCGTATCGTTGGTGCGCTGCTGGCCGCGGAAGTTGACTTCAGGGTTGCTCTTCGAACCGCTCGCCGGCGGCGGTGGCCCGTCCTTGGGCACGAAGCTCTTCTGCGAGGCCCAGGCGCGAACGAGCGTGCCGTCCACCGAAAAATGTTCGGCGCTCAGCAGTCCTTTTGCCCGTGCCTGCGCCAGCACCTCCTCGAACAACACCGCGCAGGTGTCATGTGCGATCAGTCGATCGCGGTTCTTGGAAAAGCTCGAGTGATCCCATGGATCGTCCTGCATCGACACCCCGACAAACCAGCGAAACAGCAGGTTGTAGCCCAACTGCTCGATCAGCATGCGTTCGCTGCGCACCCCGTAGAGCACCTGAAGCATCAACGCGCGCAGCAGCTTCTCCGGGGCGATCGAGTTGCGGCCGGCCGGCGCGTACATCGTGGCGAACAGCGAATCCATGCCCCTGAGCGCCTCATTCAAGATGTCGCGCACCGGACGCAGCGGATGCGCCGCCGGAACGTAGCTCTCCAGACTCCGCACCGCAAACAGCGTGTCCTGCATAACATCTGGGCCGCGCATCGCTCTGACCTTGAAGGATTGCCTATGAAAACCCTCATCAGAACGATAGACACGAATCACGTTTTTGCAAGACGAATTTCAACAAACTGCTAGTTCTCGGAGCGCGTCCGACGCATCGCTTCTGATGACCGGCCCGCCCATGAAGCTCCTCGTCGCTCATGTCCGAGAAGTCCCCAGGCGGATTGCGCCAGACGTTAGAACCTAGCGCCTACCGCGACTCGCACCATGTTGTCCGGCGTGAAGTTCACCCTTGGGTCCCACGCGATCCTTGCGAACCAACTTCTGTAGTCAATGGAGGCCGAAACTCCCGTGGCACTCACTGTGCCGCCCCCGTCTGTAAATGGCGCGGAATCGGGAGCCGAATGGCGGAGTAAAAGGGAGCCAGTCGGTTGGTTGAAATGGGCTCGAAGGAGCCCGGTTCTTGCTGGGTGATGCGTGTGTTAGTTGGTGCAGCGAGCGTAGCGTAGCGAAGCCCGGTGCCCGAGGCAAGCTGGCGCGAATCAATCGGCTTCGGTGGCACCCTCTTTCGGATCGATATGCCCATGGTCACTGGCGTCAGGTGGCGCGATTGCGCTGGCTTTCCTGGCGCGCTTTTTTGATGTGGCCAGCCGGTAACTGTCGCCGTTCATTTCCAGGATGTGAACATGATGGGTCAGCCGGTCCAGTAACGCGCCGGTCAAGCGCTCGGAACCAAAGACGCTCGTCCATTCATCGAACGGCAGATTGCTGGTTACCAACGTGGCGCCATTCTCGTAGCGACGGCTGATGACCTCGAACAGCAGTTCCGAACCGACGGCCGTGAAGGGCACATAGCCGAGTTCATCGACGATCAGCAGATTCACCTTGGCCAACTGCTTTTGCAGTGAGCGCAGGCGGCGCTCATCGCGGGCTTCCATCAGTTCATGGACCAGGGCGGCGGCGGTGACGAAGAGGACGCTGTGATTTCTCTGGCAGGCCGCCAAACCCAAGGCCAGCGCCGTGTGGGTCTTGCCGGTGCCGGCCGGACCGAGGGCAATGCAGTTCTCCCGTCGCTCGATCCATTCGCAACGTGCCAGTTCCAGAACCAGTGATTTGTTGAGACTGGGGATCGCCTTGAAGTCGAAGCTATCCAGGCTCTTCGTCTGCGGGAATCGGGCCTGCCGGATGCGACGTTCCATGTTGCGCCGATCCCGGTCGATCCGCTCCAACTCGCACAGACGCAACAGGTATCGTGGGTAATCCACCTGGGCCCGGACGCACTCGAAGGCAACCTTCTCGTAATCCCGCGCGAAGGTGGGCAGCTTGAGCGATTTCAGATGATGGGCGAGCAGCACCTGGGGCGGCACTGTGGCCTCTTCAACAGCGCTGCTCATGGCGACACCTCCACTCGCCCTTGGCTGACCTGCGCCTGCAACAGCGCCAGATAGTCACGGACATCGGTGATGCCAACAGTGGCCTGCGGCAGAAACGGGTAGGCCGAGAGATCCAAGCGCGGTGCACGACGCTCGATTTTAGCGAGCACCAAATGCTTGACGGCGTCGTAGCTGATCGCCGACAGGCGCAGCGCATCCTCGACGGCGACGGCCACTTCCACGTCGCCGAAGGTGTCTATCAAGCGCAGCACTTGGATATATTCCTTGCGACCCTGCTTGTCCATCCTGGCTTCCAGCAAGCGACGCAGATGCTCGAAATCCTCGGGGAGCTCCCAGTTCTGCAGCGGCGCCGCCTGGTCAAGGGCACCAGGCTTACGTTCCAGCAGCGCCAGGTAGTGCAGCGGGTTGTAGATGAACTCCTCCTTGTCATAGCAGCGCCTATGGCGGGCAATGACTTCGTTGCCGCAGCCAATCACCACCGCGTCAACGTAACCGCGTACCAAGACCTCGTGATGACCATAGGCCGTCGGCACCGAGTAGTCGTTGTTCCGGTAACGTACCAGGGCCATTGACGAGGCACTGGTGGAAACCTTCTCGCAGGGGTCAAATACGTCGGTCGGTCGCGGGAGAAACGCCAGGCGATCCCGTTGCAACCGTTCGCCGATGCTTTCCTTCTTCCCGCGCAGCACCGCGACCTGCCGTTTCTCGCACGCCGCCAGCACTCGGGCATTGAATTCCTCGATGCTGCGCACCCGTGGCAGCGGCACCATAAAGTTGCGCCGTGCGTAGCCGACCAAGCCTTCAACCTTGCCCTTGTCGTTGCCCTTAGCCGGCCGGCCAAAGCGGTCCTCGAACAGGTAGTGACTCTGCAATTCGCTGAACGACTTGGTGCGCTTGCGCGTGCCGTCACCAAGAATCTTGGCTACCGCAATCTTGGTGTTGTCGTAGAGAATCGACCGGGGCACCCCACCGAGCCAGGCAAAGGCGGCAACGTGACCATCCAGAAATGCTTCGGTCGTCTCGGCCGGATAGGCTTTGACGAAGATGGCGTCCGAGTGCGGCAGATCCAGGCAGAAGTAGTGAATCCGCGTCCTGACGCCACCCAGATAGATGTCGGCCTCACCGAAATCTACCTGGGCATGGCCCGGCCGATGCGCCAGCGGAACAAAGACTTCCTTCTGCCGCAGACGTTCCTTGCCGACGAACTCGCGCACGACCGTGTAGCCGCCCGTGTAGCCGTGTTCATCACGCAGTCGCTCAAATATCCGTACCGCCGTATGCCGCTGCTTCTTGAGGACTTCCCGGTCTGCCTGCAGGATTTGATGAATGATGCCCACCAGCGGTCCCAGTTTGGGTGATACCGGCGCCTGCTTGCGCTGGTAGCCCGGCGGTACTGCGTGCCGCATCATCTTCGATACCGTCTTGCGGCTGATCCCAAACCGCTTCGCTGCTCCGCGCTCGCTCTGGTTCTCCACCATCACGGCGCGCCTTACTTTGGCGTATAGGTCCACGTCTCTGTACATCCTCTCTGCCTTCCTCGATCCCCTCGGGTGTCGAAGGATAGGCTTTGAGACTGGCCCCTACGCTGGTGCCTTCTGGCTCCCTTTTACTCCGCCGTTTACACCCGTCGCTGTCCAGCGGGCCGTACTTGTAGAACACGTCCACGCTGAGGCGCGTGTCCGGCGTGAGCTTGGTCCGACACACCGCATGTGTCACGCGTTGTCCGGCGGCGATCCATTCACCGTGAATCTGATAGAGCATGAGATTCGTTTCACGCGGCAGCTTCGCACCGAGCCCGAGGGTCCAGGCATCGTTCGGGTCGAAATTGAGGTTGAAGTACGGCTTCTCGTTCGTCCGCGAGATGCCAAGCACGCCGTAGAGATCGCGACCGACTTCCGCGGTCACGCTGCCGCCCAGAAAGCCGTGTGAGGCGTACTGCGCCGATAGCACTGCCTCAGTCAGTGGCAAGCTGAGGTTGTATTCGTAACCAACCCGTGCCTGGCTGAACTCTCCCGGTTGATCGTAGTATCCAACCCATGCCGTGTGCGAGCGGAAGTTGCCGCGCAGGTTAACATCGTATGCGCTGGCCTCATTCGTTGTCGCGTAGTAGGTTGTGGTGAGTTTCCACGCGATGTTTTCGACTGACCGCGGAAGGTGGCGCTCCCCGTCGCCCGACTCGTCGAAGGCAGCCGCGATGCCTGCCGCGGTGACAAGTACCGAGGCGAACGCCCAGCGGGCGGATACAGACCGTCGTTTGGCGTACCGTTTGCATCCGGTCAGCGTCATGCGAACTAGACTACAACGCGCGCTCGTCCTCGTCGCAATCCTCGGCTTCGCTTCGCCGATAGTCTTTGCGCCTGTACATGCGGAAACGATCTCTTGCCGCGTGGTTGGCATCGCTGACGGTGACACACTCACTATCCTCGACAGTTCCAACCAGCAGCATCGCGTCCGCCTGAGCGGGATCGATGCCCCCGAGAAGAAACAGCCCTTCGGTAGCCGAGCCAAGCAGAATCTTTCGGCGCTTGCCTTCGGCAAAGGCGCAACCGTGGAATGGTCGAAGCTCGACCGCTACGGCCGCATCGTCGGGAAGGTCACCGTGAACGGTGAGGACGTAGGACTGCAACAGTTGCAAGCGGGCCTTGCGTGGTGGTATCGGCAGTACGCCCGGGAGCAGAGTCCTCAGGATCGGGCATCCTACTCACAGGCAGAAAACGAAGCACGGATGGCCCGTGTCGGCCTATGGGGGGACTCCCAATCGGTTCCCCCGTGGGAGTACCGCCACAACGATGTCCGACGGGCTGCGTATCGATAGTCAGCGTGTCGGAGGGAATACCACCCTGCCTCATCAATCGGAACCCGCGCACGATTGCAGGGGCTCCAAGCAGCAGAAATACGGCGAACAGCCCGAGCAGCATCGCGATTAGCGTATCGTCGTTCACCACTTCACCTCACGCTCGATTCCCGGCAACGGCTGGTCGACGCAAGTTCCTTCGGCGCAACTCATGAACAACGCCGCGTACTTCCTCCTGCCTTCGGACGCTGTCACTGACCGTATATGCGATCATGCTGAGGCAGGTGGCGTGCGGCCTCCGTTTCCGGAGAGGGATTCGTCATGAGCAACGCTTTTGCAAGCTATCCCAGCCTCAGGGGCCGGGTCGTCTTCATCAGCGGCGGGGTCAGCGGCATCGGCGCTACACTGGTAGAGGAATTCGGGGCCCCAGCGCAGATGGAGCGTCGGCGCGGTGCTGCAGAACGTCTGGTCGCTGGGAGGAGGCGCGGGGATCAACGAGGTCAACGAATTCGGCGCGCAATACTTTTTCAATTACAACCTGCCGAAGGGGTGGTTTCTCTACAGCAACGCTACCATCACTGCCGACTGGACGGCAACCGCAAGCGGACGCTGGACCGTGCCGGGCGGCGGCGGGTTCGGCAAGATCTTCAACGTCGGCAAGCAATCAATGAGCTTCCCGATCCAGGCAACGTCAAATGTCGTAAGGCCGAACGGCGGACCTGCCTGGACGGGGCTCGGGCAGATCTCGTTCCTGTTCCCCTGAATCGCCGCGGCTAACCCCAATACCGCTCTCAATCTTGCGCTTCGAAATGAAACACATCTTCAACTTTGCGCGGGTCGGCCTGCTGCTGGCATTGGCCTTGGTCGTCTCGTCCTGCACGCCGGCCAACCCGGTCCCCGAAGCACAGTACAGCGCGAAAATCGTGGGCAACTGGCTGCGCGCCGTGGGAGACATGGAAGAGTCTATTACCTTCGGCGGGGACGGCAGTTTCATCGCCCAGTCGCGCCCCCGCGGGTTCATCAGCAACACCCTTTCCCAGGGCGTCACGGGCACGATCCGCGGCACATGGGCCATCAATGGCAAGACCATCACGTTGAAGATAACCAGTGCGGAGGATGAGCGGGTGACGAACAGCGTAACTTCGGGCACCATTCTGGCCTTCAATCAGAATGAGCTTTCGCTGAAGAGCGAACGGGGCGAGACCTCGACGTTTACTCGGGCGATCTCCTTTTAGGGAACGTCCGCACAACCGGGTGATTTTTTGGTCGCAGGCGGAAGAGAATGTTGGTTCATCGAGCTGTGATCAGTATTCGGGTTTTTTGGCAGTGGAATCGGGGCTTTCTTGGCGCGTTTCCCTACTGTGGACGCACTGCTCCCAGGACCGTGTAACGCACGAGAAAGATGTTGGCCAGCGCCGCGGTCGCGAATACCCGATGGGCGTTCTTCGCCAGTCCGCGATAGCGCACCTTGTTGAAGCCGAACACGCGCTTGATCACTCCGATCGAATGCTCTACCCGTGAGCGGATGCGCGACTTCGTCCGGTTCTTCGCCTTAATGACTTCATCGGTGAAGTGCTTCCACTTGCACTGCCGGTGGGTGAAGTCTTTGGCCTTCGGTGCCTTGGCGCGAATCCGCTCGCCCTGGCTCTTGTACGCCTGATCACCGTAGACCCGCCGCTCCTGGCCGTGCAGCAGATCGCCCAGCACCTTGCAGTCGGCCGTGTTGGCCGGGGTCGTCACCACCGAGTGGATCACCTTGCTCCGGCTGTCCACGCCCACGTGCACCTTCATCCCGAAGTACCACTGCTTGCCCTTCTTCGTCTGGTGCATCTGCGGATCGCGCTCACCCTCGGCGTTCTTCGTGGAACTGGGCGCCGCGATGATCGTGGCATCGACAATGGTGCCCCGGGACAGGCGCAAGCCCCGCTGCTGCAGCATCCGGCCCACCGCCTCGAAGATCTCCCGCCCGAGGCGATGCTCTTCGAGCAAGTGGCGAAAGCGCATCACCGTGCTCTCATCGGGCACCGGCTCGCGCCCCAGGTCAATGCCCACGAACGCGCGCAGCGCCCGCGAGTCGTACAGCGCACTCTTCCACCGCCGGGTCCGACAGATCGAACCACAGCTGCAGAAAGTAGATGCGCAGCATCCGCTCCAGTCCCACCGGCGGGCGACCCCCGGCGCTGGTGGCCTTCGGGTAGTACGGCTCGATCAGTGCGACCCAGTTCCGCCCACGGCACCACCGTGTCCATCTCGGCCAGAAACCGCTCGCGCCGCGTCGGCTTGCGAAACCGCTCAAACTCGTTGCTTGCCAGCGTCAGCTGCTTCTTCAACGTTCAACCTCGCAAGGCTATCGTCCGTGACGAAGTGTATCGATCAGCAACCTGCATGACGATGGTTTTGCGGAGATTCCTTAGGTTGAATGCCGAAATTCAACCGATAATCCAGACGCGTGCAGAGATCGCGCAGCAGCGCCATGGACTCGCGAAGGAACTGCTCCTGGGCGGCATATTCGTAGGGGTTGTCGTAGGCCTCTTGGGAATGCCTACCCCAAACAATGCTCGGCACGGTTGATTTCCGGGGCCGCATCACGGCTTTTTAGGGGTTAACATCTCACCAGCGGCCCCGCCAGGTGAGCTTTATCGTTTAGACCGCGTCGTCGTATGCAGGTCACTTGGTTCATCACCGACGAGGACTTAAAGCGGTTCGGTGAGCCGGTGGAAGGACCCAAGCCCACAACCACGCTTGCTTCGGTTTCGCTCAACGCTAGTGTCCTGAGTCCGAAATGCGTTGACAGAATCTGGCGACGCTCGCAAGGATGTGATCGGCAGTTTTGGTCCAGATGAACGGGGTTGGGTTTTCGTTGTAGGTATCGAGGTATTGGCGGATGGCGCGTTCCAGTTCAAGAGTGCTGCGATGCGTTCCGCGCTTGATCTGGCGTTCGCTTATGAGCGCGAACCAGCGTTCGACCAGGTTGAGCCAGGACGATGAGGTGGGCGTGAAATGCAGCCGAAATCGCCGATGACGGGCGAGCCAGGCTTTGACCGAGGGCGTCTTGTGGGTGCCGTAGTTGTCCAGTATCAGGTGCACCTCGAGCTCGGCCGGGACATTGGCTTCGACGGTACGCAGGAATCCGAGGAACTCCTTGGAACGGTGACGCCGATGCAACTGACCGATGACATGTCCGGTGGCCAGATCCAGCGCCGCAAACAATGTGGTCGTGCCGTGTCGCGTGTAGTCGTGCGTGCGCCGCTCCGGCAGACCCGGGGCCAGAGGCAGGATCGGCTGGGTTCGATCCAATGCCTGAATCTGGGTCTTCTCGTCCACGCACAGAACCAGCGCCTTGGTCGGCGGATTCAGATACAGGCCCACGATGTCGCGCACCTTGTCGATGAACAGCGGGTCGGTCGAGAGCTTGAAGGTCTCGGCACGGTGCGGTTGCAAGCCGAAGGCGCGCCAGACCCGACTCACCGTGCTCTGCGACACGCGCAGCTTCTTCGCCAACAGGCGCGTGCTCCAGTGCGTGGCCTCGCGCGGGCGCTCATTGAGCGTGGCGGCAATCAACTGCTCGATCCTCGCGTCATCGTGCTTGCGCGGCGCACCCGGGCGCGGCTCATCGAGCAAAGCCATCGAGCCGACGCTCCAAAAAGCGCTTGCGCCACTTGCCCACAGTCGTGCTTGGTCACCCGCAGCCGCACCGCCACCGCGTTGTTGCTGGCGCCTTGCGCACACCCGAGGATGATGCGCGAACGCAACGCCAATGCTTGCGAGCTCTTATGCCGCCGCGTCCATTCGACCAGTCGATCGTTCTCTTGCACCGTCAATTCCAATGGCGCAAGCCGCGGTCCTCTTCTCATCGTTCGCTCCCTGAGTGCTCACACTATCGTGAGACTCAGACGCGAACAAAACGTGCTGAATTAAAAACTCAGGACACTAGCGCGGCTTGTTTGTTCGTGTGCCTCCGTCGCGCACGGTGCACATGCAGGAAGGTACAGCGGAGTGTCGTACCTCAGCTCCATCCCCGCGCGAAACGGGCGGCCGGTAGAATGGGGCAGGCCGCAACCTGACTTCCAGGAGGCTGACCTTGTCCTATCAGGAAATCCCCCTCGGCGATCACGTCCGGGGCATAACTACTGAGCTTTCTTGAAATGCCTGACAACGGATTCGCTACCATGTGCGTTATTCGAGCAAGGGACTGCTCGGAGGATTGGCGTGGCGACGAAACGATACAAGCGCGATTTCAAAGCACTGGAGACTCGACGCCGACGTGGGATGCGCATGCTCGCACGCGGCGTGCCGCAAGCGGAGGTTGCGCGCCAGTGCGAGGTCAGCCGGCAAACGGCCATGACGTGGGCGCGGATGCTCGCCGAGGACCCGCGGGCATGGCGGCGCCGTGCGTTGGGTCGGCCTGGGTGTTCCGGGCGAAGGATCGCGTGCGTTTGGGCAAGCTGCTGGTGCAGGGCGCCATGGCCAACGGCTTTCCGACCGAGGTGTGGACGCTTTCGCGGGTAGCCAACCTGGTCGAGCGCGAGTTCGGCCACGCCTTCAGCACCTCGCACGTGTGGACGCTGCTGCGCGAGATGGGGTTCTCCTCGCAACGCCCGATGGGCCGCGCTACCCAACGCGACGAGCAGGCGATCCTCAATTGGAAGACCAAGCGCTGGCCAGCACTAAAAAAAACGCCAGACGAGACGGACGCACCATCGTCTTCGTCGACGAATCGGGGCTGAGCGAGCGGCCCACCCGGGTGAAGACCTGGGCACCGAAGGGCCAAACCCCGGTGCTGCAGTACAGCTTCAACTGGAAGCAGCTCTCGCTGATCGCTGGCGTGAGTTTTTGGCGGCTGTACTTCCGCTTCTTTCACGGTGCAATCAAGGGGCCGCAGATCATCGAGTTCCTGAAGGCGCTGAAAGCCACGATCCGCGGCAAGCTGCTGATCGTCTGGGAACGGCTTGCCCGCGCACCGCAGTCGATTGGTTCGCGACTACGTCGAGTCGCTCGATGGTCACATCCAGCTCGAGCGGCTGCCCGCCTACGCTCCAGAGATCAATCCCGCCGAGTACGTCTTCGGCTACGCCAAGCAACGCGAACTGGCCAACCTGTGCATGGACACGATCGAGGAAGTGCGCACCTATGCGACCCGACGGCTGAAATCCATGCAACGGCGTCCGACGCTGATCAGAGCGTTTTGGCAGCAGGCGGAACTCGCAATCTGAGACCGTCATGTATTTCATGAAAGCTCAATAAGTACGTGGTTCGCAAGGTGATCGATCCGTATCTGTGCGAGTTCCGGTTCCTGCTTACGGTCCAGCATCACGTACACAGCATGATGAATTTCTGAGTGGGTAGCTTCTCCGCCGTCGGACCCCCCCTCATCCGACGCTCCAGAAGCGCCGGGTCGTTTCGCATGAGAGAGTGCGTAGTGAGAACCGATGCGCCGGTGAAGATCGACAAGTACGCCCATGCTTGCCAATAGCGAACGGTCCCCGCGGGGACGAACAGAAGGACACCCATCACAACGGCGAGGACGGCGAGTGCGAGCCACGCCCTTGCATTGAGGTTCGTCATAGCGCCATCTATAGGACCCCACGCGCTTCACGCTCGGGCGGCGGGTTAGCGTCACGTTTAGGTGGTATGGCATCATCCTCTGTCTACGCAAAGCGTTCAGACATGTTGAAGACCTACAGAGGTAGCTGCCATTGCGGAGCAGTGAGGTTCGAGGCTGATCTCGATCTCGCGGCAAACACGTACCGGTGCAACTGCTCGATCTGCAGGAGAAACCGCTTCTGGGCAGCAGTTGCGAAGCCGGAGGGCTTTCGCTTGCTGGCGGGAAAGGGGGAGATGACTGAGTACCTCTTCAACACGAAGAAGAACCAACACTTCTTTTGCAAGCACTGCGGCGTCCGTGCCTTCGGTGTGGGTAATGAGACGCCAATTGGAAAGATGTACGGTGTCAACGTAGGGTGCCTGGAGGGCGTCACCGAAGAAGAACTGTCGAAGGTGCCCATTACCTACGTCGACGGCCTGAACGACAGGTGGCAAGATGCCCCTGCGTTCCTCTCGCATCTGTAATGCAGCCATGTCTAACAAAGTTCAGCCTAACCAGCGCTTCGAGCCGCCGGCCGCGAGCATACCGCATGCGGATACCTCCTCGCTGTGCTCGTCGGCCGTGGCTCAAGCGCGACTGTTAGGCGTCAATGGCAAAGGGTGGCGACACGATCAAGCAGAAGCACTGACCAGAAAATGATTGACCGAGCTGCTCTAGAAACCGTAGTAGCAAAGCACGCTGGGGAGATGGCGGCGGATTCCTTGACCCTAGAGATCCATTTGTCTTCCGGCGAGATCTATTGTGTGAGCGAGATCGCGGAATACTTTGACGCCTATTTTGTCGCGCTCGTCTATCCAAAAGAGCTGTTGTCGGAGGACAGGTTAAAGGAACTCATTCCGAGCGACGAGCGTGGAAGGCCGATATTTGACCGTGTAGTGATTCCCTACCAAACCATTTCGTACGCCTTGCTCACTGCGCGCGAACCGAAACGGGGGAGCAAGCTAGGCTTCACTGCGTGATGGGATCTAAGTTTAGCTGGTGCGGACGGGCAGCCGGCATCGCATGTGTTAGACGCCTACGCCGCAGCTCAGCGCGCTGCACACCTTCACGATCCCGTCAGCATCCGCGTGAACAATGTCAGCAACGACAGCCCCGAGCTGATCGAACCTGCTTAACGTGCCTCGCGCGGCATCCCCTGTGTGCGCGCAGTACCGACGATGCCGCGCTTCACAATGGACCACAAGAACTACGGGCGCATTGCGGGGAAGTCATCGTTGAGGTCAGGACGTGGGGCTACGGCAAATCGAAGCGCGTCTGGCGTGGTGTGACGTGGTGGTACCAGAGATATGCCCGCGAGCAGAGTCCGTAGGATCAGATGACTTACGCACCCCGGAGGAAGGGCGCGATTTGCTCATGTTGGGCTATGGGCCGATGCTGAGGCAGTACCTCCGTGGGAATACCGGCACGGTAACCCGGTAGCAAAGGCAAGCTATTCGGTTGTCACCAAATCCACCCCTACAGCACTGCGATCACGGCCCACATTGCAATCGCAATAAGCCACGGAGTGCGGTTGAGGATGCGCGGCTTCTCGGGCGCGGGGAGGTCGAAGCGTCTACTCATACGGCCTCTCGTTGAACAACGATGCCTTGCGCTCAGATATCGCGTCGGAAAGGCTAGTCGGCAAGCGAAACGTCGCAAAGCGTTGCCGGACGGTGCCCTACACGCCGCCGGCGGGGTGGCAATGTGCACCGAGCCGTCGGCTCATCGCGCTCGTCTTACCCCTTAGCCCATTCCAAAATAAGACAAGACGGCGACGACGATGAAGACCAAGCCGACGATATAGATGATGTTGTTCATGAGCTTTCCTTCCGCGTGCGAAACAGGTGGCTAACCAATGGCGGCCAGATCCGCCTACTTCTCGGTCGCTGCGCGTTCGACGCAGCGAGGCGACTCGTTGTGTCCGGGCAATCTCTGGGTACCCGTGGCCGCAAAACGCCGTATCAACATTCCGAAACGACTTCCTCTCGGCCTCTGACGGAGTTGCTGATGATCGCTTTGACCTGCTCTTTCTGCGCGTCGTCATCGGTACGGACAACCAGCACCGCATTGCCCGCTTTGATGGCATCCATGACCAGTTCGGAAAACTTGCCCTCCTTCCGTGGGCCGCCCGCTTCAGGAGCGCCGGCCGCCGCAGCGCCAGTGGCTGCACCAACCAGGCCGCCGATGCCGGCGAACCAGCCCAGCATCGCCAAGGGCGCAACGACGGGACTGGCCACAAACAATGTAATCCCTGACGCCCATAAGATCGCGGTGCCCAAAGCCCCTACGCTGGTGCCGACGGCGGTTCCGATAGCGCCGTCCACCAACATGTCTTTGAGCACTTCGTCACTGCTTTGCTCGACAATACCGGAGGGATGGTCGTGCAGGATGCGCACCCCGCCGCCGGCGAGTCCGGCATCGACCAAACGCTGTCGCACTGTCTCGGCTTCCTCTCGGTTGGGATAGATCGCCGACACCATGTGGATGCGGCGAGCTTGGGGAGGGCGCAGCACGGCTGCCATGCTGGCTGTATTGGTTTCGGTTGGAATGTTCATTGTGACCTCTCAATTGTTCGCCGCAACAGCGTGCGGGTGTCCTTCGCTGATTGACTCGTCATGCGCGGCACGTGTCTTCGAGGCGACCCGAGTATTGGCGTGTAGCCTATCGGCAGATACTTCTGGCCGGAATCAGTATTCGTCTGATTGGCTTGTAGGACTCAACCCACAACGGGCTCACCCAATTCCCTGGCCCGGCATCATGCGAGAGAAGGGCCGGCATCGGGGTCAACACGGCAACTGCCGAACGCGGGTCCTGGGCGACTGCGCGGCTGGGCAGGTTCGCTCTTGTCAAAGTCTTCTAGGGGCGCGCTGGGCTTCGGTGTTCGGTGCCAATATCTGTGAACTTACCGGGCAGCGCAGACCATCCTGATGTAGTCGCGTGGCCACCGCTGATCTTCCTCGGGTCTGCGGTGGTTGGCAGTGTGCTGCACTTTATCTTCCCGATCCGAGTGATGAGGTATGCCCCATCGGCATCGCTCGGCATTGTCTTGGCGGTGTTTTCCGCTGCTCTGGCAATCTGGGCCGAGCGCGTCATGAAAGCGGCGGGGACGAACGTCCGTCCAGATCGGCCTGCACTGACAATCGTAAGGAACGGGCCGTATCGCTTCACCCGGAATCCGATGTATCTCTCACTGTGTCTGCTGCAGCTTGCGCTGGGTTTCGTTCTCGATGGTTGGGTTCCACTACTCCTTGCGATTCCACTGTTGGTGACCCTCCACTTCGGTGTCGTTCTGCGCGAAGAGCGCTATTTGGAGGCGAAGTTCGGTGAGCAGTATCTTCTGTTCAAGCGCGAAGTGCGTCGCTGGATCTGAATCCGGCGCCGATCACGCCCGAACCAGCGGCCAACGGTCCATGGCGTTAGCTGCTTGATGCCACGCCGATCGAGATTGGTGTGGTTCGCCGTCTGAAGTCTTCTCAACGCACGACGTATCGCCCTTGTGCGATCAGCGGAAATTGCGATAGCGCTGTCGCGAGAGAGCATGGACGCAGTCATCGAAGGCAGTGTGGGGGCCGTACACCTCGCACCGACGTGGCTCGTCCTCGCCACCGGGCACGAAATCTACTACTAACCCGCTCGGAAGGACAGCCGGCGCCAGTCGGATAGCTGCAAGCAGTCTGATCCAGGCAGACGGGCGCTTGTCGCCCCGGAGCCGATGGTACCGATGCTCCAAAGCGGTCGCAGGACTGCAAAGAGCGGCCATTCAGTATTTCTGCGGCGTGGCTAACTCAGCCCTGTGCAAGGAACTGAGGACTTTCGGGGCAACGCAGCACAGGATGAACCTCGTCTTCGTAGCAAACCGCTCCACCGACGACTGTGCCATGTCCACCCCCCGCAGCGACTTTGCCCCTGGATAGCATGCGCTGGAGCGGGCGAAACGACTACGATGGCTCGAAATTCTCTGAATGCTTGCACTGCGACTTTGCGGTGCTGAGAACGTCTCGTCCCCTCCGTCGCCTGGCCGACTTGATTTGGGTTGTGAACGATCCGGCCGTGACCTGCTATGCCGCCACTAAGAACATGACCAGGCCTCCGAGTTCTTGTCCAAGACGGCCTGCCGCCAAAGGCGAGTAGGCTCGCCGCAGCCGCCTACACGCTGGACCAGCACTCCGATGAGCGTCGACCGATGCAACTTCCCGCAGCATGGGATGATGAAACGCGCTACGGCTGGCCGTGCGCTTGCATGGCTCCCGATTTGAGGACGCGAACCCCGGGCTGCGCGTCGAGAATCGCCGCCAGCAGTGCGGACGCCACGGTGCGGGCCGGGATCGGCCGCACCCCCTTGGGCACGATCCAACCGAGCGGACCGAGCAGCCGTGCCGCCCATACTTCGCCACTGCGTGCCGGCTGTCCCAAGGCGACTCGGTCACCCAGTAGCAACGATGGCTGTGCGATCACAACCGATTCGTAGCCGAGTTGCGCGATGGCGTCCTGCATTTCGCCCTTTACGCGGTTGTAAAAGACCCGTGACTTCGCATCGGCGCCCAACGCCGACACGACGGCCAACCGCGTCGCCCCCGCAGCCCTGGCCACCCGGGCGATATTCACAACGAAGTCCAAATCCACTTGGCGAAAGGCCGCTTCCGATCCGGCGAGCTTGATCGTGGTGCCGAGCGCGATGAACACGTCATCCACCGTCGGGAACGCTGTGGGCAGCCGTGCGAAGTCGGCTTCGTGAATCGTCAGCTTCGCACTGGCCTTGATGTCCGGCGGCGTGCGGCGCAGCAGGACATGCACGCTGCGGTAATGCTTGCTCGCAAGCAAGATGGGCAGCAGCGCGCGAGCAGCCCGCGGCCAGTAGCGGATACTCGGAAAAAGGTTTGGCGTCGATCGTGGCTTCGACGGGCAGCGAAGCTCCGCACCGTGCATGTCGTCGCCGAGGCTAATTAGTCTCCGGGGAAGGACATGGCAGCACAGCCACTTATGGTTGACGAGGCTGGCGCATCTGGCCTAGCGTACGGGAATAACCGTCGCTATGCGATCTGCTTCGAGCTATCTCGCTTGTGCGAAGCATGACGCCGCGCCGGAACTGTACGAATTTTGTCGCAAGTAGAGCGGAAACGTCGGCCGAGCCACTGCTCTTAGACTGCGAGCACATCGTTGACTCCGGCCTCGGGTGGCTCATCACGATGGAGAAGTAACATGGTCAAGCCGGCAAAGAACACGATTTGCCTTTGGTACGATGGCGACGCCGAGGACGCGGCGCAGTTTTACGCCAAGACCTTTCCCGATTCGTCCGTCGGCGCGGTGCACCGCGCACCGGGAGACTTTCCATCGGGGAAGAAAGGGGACGTGTTGACCGTCGAGTTTAGCGTGATGGGCGTTCCGTGCCTCGGGCTCAACGGCGGACCCGCGTTCAAGCACAACGAAGCGTTCTCGTTTCAGGTCGCAACCGCTGACCAGGCCGAAACGGATCGCTACTGGAACGCGATCGTCGGCAACGGCGGCCAGGAGAGCGCGTGCGGCTGGTGCAAGGATAAATGGGGATTGTCCTGGCAGATTACGCCGATCGCCCTGACGAAAGCGGTCACCGATCCCGATCCCGCTGTCGCCAAGCGCGCATTCGATGCGATGATGCAGATGAAAAAGATCGACATCGCTGCAATCGAGGCGGCGCGCCGCGGCTGAGATTGCATCTCGACGTGTGCATCTCGGAAGCACAAGGGGCACATAACGGGCGAAGCCGAACCCGCTCGGTCCTGAGCCTGTGGTTTTCGACCGAGGGGAGAACATATCCGCGCCCGCATGAGAACCACCGGAAGGGCTCCGGCGTAATCCTCGGGCAGAGGGGAGAAGCTCTACCCACCTCAATTGGTCCGAAACACGCGCAACCGGTCGGCGCCGGACTCGGGCACCCAGATCTCGCTCGGTCGCCCCAGGATCTGACGGACGTTCGCGCCGCGGCGGTCGCTCGGGAACGCTTCAAACTTCTCGGTCTCGGGATCGAAGCGCAGGATTGCGTTGGCGGTCCACTCGCTGAGCCACACGATGTCCTTGTCGTCGACATAGACAGCGTAGGCGTGGGGCTGCTCGCCGGGCAGCTTCCACGTGCGCCAGCCGCCGGTGCTTGGATCATAGCGGCTGACATTGCCGGCGTTCCATTCGCTCACCCAGATTCGTCCCCTGGAATCTGACCACAGACGCCGCGCACCCTGATTCTTGGTCGGTGGCTCGATGACGGTCGCAGCGCCCGTGTCGGGGTCAACTTGAGCGATATAGCTGTTCGCGAGCGATGCGAAGAACACGGCCCCATCCGGCGTGGTCGCGATGCCGTAAGGGCCCCGGCCGCGCGGCGCGTCCCAGACCTGCATGTCACCGGTGCTCGGGTCGAGCCGCCCATAGATTCCGCTCTGACCGGTAAACCAGATGCGACCCTGTTTGTCGAAGGTGGCCGTGTTGAGGTTCGCATTGCCGCGCGCGCTCGGCAGCGGCCAGCGCTTCACCTGGCGGGTCCGGGAATCGACCCGGACGATCGCGTTGGTGCCGCCTTCGGTGATCCAGGGCGCCCCGTCGGGTCCGATGATCACACCATGCGGGGCGGCGCCTGCACCGAGGGGGATGAGATCGATCTGCCCAGTCGTCGGGTCAAGGCGGCCCAGCTTGCCGTCGCGCTGGGCGGTGTACCAGACAATGCCGTCTGCTCCGACCGCCACATCGTGCGGCGATCCGCCACCGTCAGGAAGCGCGAAGGATTGGACGACAACGTTCGAGGCCGCGACACAAAGGTGCCAAGTCAGTGCGAAAACAAAAGCAAGCAGCGAGCGGCGCACGGGGTTTTCCAGTAGGAGGGGTCAGCTCCAAGTATGAGCGCACGGTCGATATGCGTGAAGGTGAGTCAAACGGGGCGGCACGTCGCGTTCCTGGAGATCGCCCGCGACGGCGCATGATCCCCGCGACTGCAGAGTGCGGAAACTGCTAACTGACTCGCTAACTCAGTGGGTGTCCGTCCCAGATGCGCCATCTCATTCTCGCGCTCCTTATGCTGCGACCCCTCACCGGGCGGCCCGTAGTCGGGGCATCGCCGACGGCGACACGCTCCCCATCCTCGACACCTCCAACCAGCCATAGCCTGGTGCCGGAACGGGATCGACGCGCAGAGCAGGCGCAAGTCCTCCAGATATGCGCTAGCCGCAGATGGTTTCACCGAGATGCGTGATCCTCACACGACGGGAGCAGATAATTTTCCTCACTCAACGAGACGTGGCGCGGTCGCGCACCCGAAGTTAATTTTCACGCTGAAACGCTCCAGGAGTGGAAACCTATGAATGAAAATTAGCTCCCCACCGGGGCTTTTGCACTGAAAAGTGCCCCACGCTTTGCAGGCGCTTGCCCCCGCCGTTCGGGCTGTACAGGGTAATGCGGCCCAGCTCGCGCTCGTTTGCCCCGAGCATCTCAGCGTTGCGCAATTTGCACGGCTCGGTGAAAATTCCCTGGCCAGTGTCCTACCCTGGTGTGATCAGTGTCCTACCTTGCTGCCATGCTGCAAACCGACGTTGCCCAGTAGAAGATTGAATCGTCCTCGGCCCCTCGCGCTCGCTACCGCGTGGTCACTATTCAAACGTTCGTCCTTTCAGGCGACGGGCACGCGGGACTAGATGCCCCCACCCGTCACCGCGATCACCTGGCTCGTAATCCCAGCGGCGGCGTCCGAGGCCAGGAAGACCCGAATTGCCGCTGTAGGTCCACTGTGCGCTCATACGCGCCGGAGATCAGACCCCAGGGTGCCCACTATACTCTGAGCTTTCTTGAAATGCCTGACAACGGATTCGCTACCATGTGCGTTATTCGAGCAAGGGACTGCTCGAAAGATATGGCGTGGCGACGAAACGATACAAGCGCGATTTCAAAGCACTGGAGACTCGACGCCGACGTGGGATGCGCATGCTCGCACGCGGCGTGCCGCAAGCGGAGGTTGCGCGCCAGTGCGAGGTCAGCCGGCAAACGGCCATGACGTGGGCGCGGATGCTCGCCGAGGACCCGCGGGCATGGCGGCGCCGTGCGTTGGGTCGGCCTGGGGTGTTCCGGGCGAAGGATCGCGTGCGTTTGGGCAAGCTGCTGGTGCAGGGCGCAGTGGCCGGCGGCTTTCCGACCGAGTGTGGACGCTTTCGCGCGTAGCCAACCTGGTCGAAGCGCGCGTTCGGCCGACGCCTTCAGCACCTGGCACGTGTGGACGCTGCTGCGCGAGATGGGGTTCTGTCGCAACGCCCGATGGGCCGCGCTACGCGACGCGACGAGCAGGCGATCCTCAATTGGAAACCACGAGCGCTGGCCAGCACTAGAAAAAAAACGCCAGACGAGACGGACGCACCATCGTCTTCGTCGACGAATCGGGCTGAAGCGAGCGGCCCACCCGGGTGAAGACCTGGGCACCGAAGGGCCAAACCCCCGGTGCTGCGGTACAGCTCCAACTGGAAGCAGCTCTCGCTGATCGCTGGCGTGAGTTTTCGGCGGCTGTACTTCCGCTTCTTTCACGGTGCAATCAAGGGGCCGCAGATCATCGAGTTCCTGAAGGCGCTGAAAGCCACGATCCGCGGCAAGCTGCTGATCGTCTGGGACGGCTCGCCCGCGCACCGCAGTCGATTGGCTTCGCGACTACGTCGAGTCGCTCGATGGTCACATCCAGCTCGAGCGGCTGCCCGCCTACGCTCCAGAGATCAATCCCGCCGAGTACGTCTTCGGCTACGCCAAGCAACGCGAACTGGCCAACCTGTGCATGGACACGATCGAGGAAGTGCGCACCTATGCGACCCAACGGCTGAAATCCATGCAACGGCGTCCGACGCTGATCAGAGCGTTTTGGCAGCAGGCGGGAACTCGCAATCTGAGACCGTCATGTATTTCATGAAAGCTCAATAGTACAGATCACCGATCGTGGCGTAGTACTGTTGTCCCAGAAATTTAGGAAGGTTGTCCCGTTGTGTAAGGTTCGGCACTCGCAGAGAATGGGCCTCGCTTGCACCGAGAAGGGTGCCGACAGCAAAGACGCAGCAGACCACGGTCTTGTCACTTGGAAGACATTCCGATGTCCCGTTACGCGAAGCCAAGAGGCTGCACAATCTCCGCTGCCGGATCCAGACTGTTCGATGTCTGCGCCCTACGGTTTCGCAGTGGAGCAGTGGGTGCGTTCAAGCTCGTGCTGCATGAAGACATCGCCAGACTTTTTGTTGATGACGGAGCGAGGTGGCACGCGATCAGTGAGATGTCGGTCGACCCCGACGAAACCACGGAGGAGATGGCGATCGGGCTGCTCCTTATCGCAGCCGAAGCGTCGGCGCACAGAGTCAATCAGTTTGACGTGCTCATGCGGTGCGAGCTGTTGCAGGAGGGGCTTATCGACGCTGACAATTTCCGGTGTCTGGCGGCGTGGATTTCAATGCGTGGCATCATCCAGCGGGCGATGGATGGCGTGGCGTGAGCTTTACCCCCTCACGCCTAGTCGGTCTCTGCCCAGTTCGTCCGGCCGCGTGTGACGGCGTGGTGCTTGGGAAGCCCTTCCGGGCCAATGGCCAACATCGGTGATCTTCATCGGCGAAAGCCACCCCGACCGGATTGCTTCGATCACGCCAAGAGCCCGGTTTTACGGCCATGCGCGCCAGAATTGCAATTCGCCCACTTCAGCCTTTGCGATCGCGTGGATCATTCTGGTACCGCGGCACAAGGCCTTTTAACCTGCCTCTCCGGGCGGTCTTCTTGTGCCGGACATGGTCCATGGTCACGACTGCGCAGTACCGCACCTCTGCGGTTGAGAGTCCCCACCGCTTCGCGAGCCACGAGCGAGCGGTTTCCTGATCACCAAGCGCATCGATGAGTTTGCTCTCGAGCGCCAGGGTGCCGGGCATGGATGACCCGTCTGCGAGTTTCGCGACATCGTCCAAAGGGAGTTTGCGGTTCTCTGCAACCACCTTGACCAACTGCTCATGGACGATCTTTAAGTCTCGCTCGATAAGAGCGCGCTCCTCTTTTGTCAGGGGCTTATTCGGATCACCGGAGTCTTTGTACTTTGCCGAGGCGAGAGAAACATAGTTCAACCCATCGCGTCGGTTCTTCTCGACATTATCGACATACGACTCGGTGACTCCGATGGATCCGACATCGGACATCGGGTCCGCAACAATGGTGTTCGCTCCCGTCGCAACGACATAGCCAGCGGACGTTCCTTTCTCGCGGATGAGAGCGGCGACCGGGAGTGACGATCGCTTGAGCGCATCTGCGATCACGCGGGCCGCGACGGGAGTACCACCGGGAGAATCAATGCGCACCAGGATGCCACGAATGCCGGGCTCTGATTCGGCTTGGTGAATCGTTGAGACGACATCATCCGCGTCGGCAACCGGGGAACCCGCTTCGGCGTCATTTCCAAAGAAACCAATGTCACCCTCGACGGGAATGACCGCGACATTGCAATAACCGTCGCCAATCGTACCGCTCGCCTTGCAGCCGCTCCACTCGTCGTGCCATCTGCCGAACCACCAAAGCCCGACGGCAAAGGTTGCGAGCGCCACGGCTGCTGCCAATACCAGGAAGACGATCTGCTGACGCACTGTTTGAATCACTGCACTCACCATAGCACCTCGAAGCGCAAGCGCAATCCACGCCGGTCGTGCCCTTCGAGCCCTCCCCCTCTCGGGCGAGGTTTCATCTTTGATGGTGCTCCAACCGGGGGAGAGGAGGAGGGGCGTGGGGTCAATCACTGCGCTCGCCGTAGAGCCCGAGTCGGTGAAGGGTGCTACGGTTCCCTCGGGCGTTGAGGCGGCTCACACTTCGCTACTCCGGAATCCGTTCGGTTCGGCGCCTCTGTGCCGGTGGCGTTCCTGCTCCGTTCCTTCGCGCGCCACTCCCAGGGCGTCTCTCTGTCCTTCACTTAGCCGCCGCGGCGTCCTTCTGGCACTTCGTCACGAAGCTGTTCTTCGCGGCACCGGCAAGTTTCTTCTCGGCAGCCTGAGCATCGCAGGTCGCTGCCGCAGCAGCGTCCTTCTGGCACTTCGTCACGAAGCTGTTCTTTGCCGCTCCGGCCAACTTCTTCTCGGCCGCTTGTGCTTCGCAACCCGGTTCGGCTGCGTAGGTCATGCTGCTGAAAAGAAGACAGCTCAGGGCAACGATAAGCAGTTTGTTCATGGCAGGTCCTTTGAGAGAAGTGAGTCGTACCGTAAGTGTGAAACGGGAGCAACTTCGCGGGGATCGACCGCTGGCTCGCGACCCTCGCTATCTCCCTCGCGGCGGCTCCGGCGAAAGCATCATAGTCAGGTTGACGGGGGCTCACAACGCATCCCCGGTGCAATTGTCCACAATCACCTATGTCTGACGAGGCTTTGTGACACCACGTTCCAGACCCGCCGCGGAGATCGCCGTTGGTGCAGGACTCGCAATGGAAACCCTGCTCCCCGGCTGGCGATCAAATCTCCCTCTCGTGTGATCGCCAGCAACGCTGCGTCGGCGCGCATTCGGCCGCCGCCCGGTGGGGTAAGATTGACCTACGAGTATTTTCAGCACCCGGAAGTATTCGCCTTCTGATGGCACGGAGCGTAGGCCTGCATGTCCAGATAAAAGTCCAAACCGAGACTGGGGGCAATTGAATCGAAGCAGACCGGCTCTAGACCGACAGTCGGCAGTTGGGTCGACACCGGAGTCGTTCAATTCAACGCTAG
>CAVVES010000026.1:0-451215 GCA_963747225.1 uncultured beta proteobacterium
CGCCGTCCTTGCTCTCGAACAGGCAGACACGACGCTGGGCATGGTTCTCCGAGGACCAGGGTTTTTTGGCAGATGTGGGCAGGAAGTCTGCGGTCGTACACACGAGGTAGGCTTTCCAGAGTTTGTCGATGGGATCGCGAAACACCGAGCCGTGGATGCCGACGCCGCCGCGGTCCCATGGCTTCGTTCCCTCGATCAGACCGGATGCTGTTCGGGTCTGATCTTCCCGTTTCGATGCGCGAGGCCGTCAGGTGCAGTTCGCTGAAGTCGTCGGGCATCAACAGCGGCATCCGGGCCGCACCGGGAGGTGGTTCCGCGGCAGCGACGCCGGCGCTGCGAAGCAGGAGATAAGACATCGTCAGGACGAGGGCAGCGAGTAGTCGGCACACGATGATATCCTCGGAGTAGGGGCGGTCCCTGGCGTGCTGTATCCGCGGCTCAGCAGCCATGGTGGTGAAGATTGTATGCGGTGCGGAATCCTCTGCCGGTCGAGAGCCGCTGGTAGCGCTGAGACGAGATCGCGACATCACGCGACGGTCGGCATAGGATACGCCTGACACCCTTCATGACCGCGCAGGTGATTCGGCAGATACAGTTCCGGAGACAACATCATGGCCGCGAAAAGAATCCTGATCCTGACCGGCGATTTCGTCGAGGACTACGAGGTGATGGTGTCGTACCAGGCTCTGCTCATGGTCGGCCATCACGTCGACGTCGTCTGCCCGGGCAAGAAGGCCGGCGACAAGGTCCAGACCGCTGTCCACGACTTCGAGGGGGATCAGACCTACAGGGAGAAGCCCGGCCACAACTTCGCGCTCACCGCCGCCTTCGCCGACGTCAAGCCCGAAACCTACGACGCTCTGGTCCTGCCGGGTGGCCGGGCGCCCGAATACCTGCGTCTCGACGAGAAGGTCATTCAGTCTGGTGCGACACTTCTCGAGCGAAGGCAAGCCGATCGCGGCGATCTGTCACGGCATTCAGATCCTGACCGCGGCCGGCGTCGTCGAGGGCAAGAGCTGCACGAGCTATCCGGCAGTCGGCCCCGAGATCAGGCAGGCTGGCGGCAAGTTCGTCGAGGTCGCCATGGACCAGGCTCATGTCGACGGCAAACGCTCATCACCGCCCCCGCCTGGCCAGCTCACCCGCAATGGCTGGGCCGACTGCTGAAGGCACTCGGCACACGCATCGAACCGTGATTCCCGTTTTCCGGGGAGACGTGATCAACAACGTGGAAACGATTCATGCCCTGATCCTGCAGGGCGGCGTCTTGAGAGACGTGAATACCTTGATCAGCCTGTAATCTTTCTGTGCCTGGGCGAATCTTGAGCACGTACGAATTCGATTTCGCCGACGTGCACGGTCAGGAGTTCGCCAAGCGGGCTCGTCTGGCAGCCAGCGGTGGACATAACGTGCTAACGTTGTAGACCAAATTGGGCTTTTTCGCGGATCTTCACGATCCGGCCGGCCGAGTGAATTCCGCTCTTGATGTTCGTGTCAGAGCGACAGTTGTGGGACCTCCATCTTTCGCGAGGCGTTCGATAGTCCACTACCGCCTCTGGAGAGCTGACAATCGGGCAGTGATCGCCGAAGGATGTGACTTGCTGCATCCCTCTACGCTTCGCCCAGTCGTTGGCACAACCAGGCTTTCGCCAACGCCCAACGACGGTCGGCGCGCGGCGGGTCATGCCCAGCATCTCGGCGGCCTGCTGGTGAGACAAACCGGCGAAATAACGCAGCTTCACGAGCTGAGCGGTTGCCGCATCGTGTTGCTCCAGCTCCTGAAGTGATTCATGCAGGGCGAGAAGCTCGCTCGACGCTTCATCGTTGACGACCAAGTTTTCGTCGAAGGGAACCCGTTGACCGTGGCCGCCATGCTTCGCGGCGGCTTGTGCCGGGCATTGTCCACCAAGGAGCGGCGCATCGACTCGGCAGCGGCGGCGAAAAAGTGCCGACGATTGGCCCAGCGAGACGATTCTGCTCCCTCGCCGCCCAGCATCCGCACGTACGCCTCATGAACCAGGGCCGTCGCCTCCAGCGTCTGTCCCGGCTTTTCCTGCGTCAGCTTCTGCGCTGCCAATCGGCGCAGCTCGTCGTACACCAGCGGCAGAAGCTGGCTGGCCGCCTGCGGATCTCCCTGGTCGATGGCTTCCAGGATGCTCGTCACTTCACTCATGGCAACCGCTCCTACTTGCCCTTGCCTTCGGGCTCCTTTTTGGGCTCGGCAAGATCCAAACGAAGTTCTGTGATCGTCCCGCCCGGATCGCTGGTGGTGACGACCAGCTGCTTGCTGTCGGCCGTGAACCCGCGAATCGTATGATTGGCGCCGATCCCCGGCAGTGCGGCGGGCGTGGCGGCCCGCGCCAGGACACGATATTTTCCCGAGCCGATGTCGAGCAGGCGGACTTCGCTCCAGTTGATCTTCTGGAGTTTCTCGCCCTCACTCCCGATCGCCACGTAGGCGACGACGGTGCGGCCGCCCGGCGCGAATGTCATTGCGGCGGCGATCCCTCCTTCGGGATGTCTTCCAGACGCCGTCCTTTTTCAGTTCCTGAGAGAAGGATGCCGTTGTAATCGCCAGGACGCCGATGAGCGCCCAGGCTCGGCAAAGAATACTCATGATGACCCCTTTCACGATAGGAGAGGTGGGTTTTGGTCTGAATCAATTCCCATGATCCATGCGAGAAATCGCCCGGCGTGCACGCGAGAAACTCAAGTTTCCGGATCACGGTGCTTCCCAGAGCTTGATTTCGCCATTGTTGTCGGTGCTGATCAGGCGTTTGCCGTCGCCGCTGAAGGCGACGTTCATGATGGTGCCGTCATGGTCCGTCTTGATGGATAAGGTCTCGACGCCGGTTTCGATGTCGGAGATTTTCAGAAACAACTGCACTCGATCGGGTTGCAGAAAAACGTCCGCGAAT
The DNA here is from genome assembly GCA_963747225.1 of uncultured beta proteobacterium. GTDB lineage: Bacteria > Pseudomonadota > Gammaproteobacteria > Burkholderiales > JAEUMW01 > JAEUMW01. Next base: position 2,919 of record CAVVES010000026.1, read on the forward strand.
CCGTAGGCGATGCGTTTGCCGTCCGGGCTAAACGCCATGCACGAGGGATTGGAACGGGGCGATTGCCTTGAAATGTTCGCTTGAGCTGTCCCGTTTCCGCGTCCCAGATCTGATCGAGCTCTGGCTTCGCTCGCGTTCCCATCGGCGCCCAAGGTCGCGAGCAGTCGTAGGTAACAGATGTCGGCGCGCGGTGGTGTCGCGCGGTGCGAGGTGGACGACGAGGGGCCGCTGCCGCCGCCGGCCGCGGGGCAGGCCGTGCCCCGGTGGTGCGGCCGGCGGCCGTCCCGAGCCGTGCCGACGTGGATCGCTCCAGGTCAGAGGCACTTTTCATGGCGGCTGGGCCGGCGGATCTGTGGGTCGAGAGGGGTCTGGGGCGGGGCGCGGAGGGGGTGCGGTCAGCGTAGCCGGAATCCCAATTGGTGAGACGTATGTCCATCATGCGGACAAGGGGTTGCGCCCCTTCTTGTGATCGGCAAGCATTCTTGCCGTGAACGTCCTGGGCACGAGGTGGTGCCGTCATCTCGGCACCGAGTTGTCGGCGGAGCAGCATCGAATCGCTTCCGGTAATCTTTCGACGTGGTGCCGTACCGGGCGTCGAGCCCCGCCGTGGGAAACGTCGTGCGACATCGGTGGTGGCGCCCGCCCGCCTCGCTGGTCGAAGTCTCTTGCCTAATCGGAGGTCCATTTGTCCGAGGTCGCCCGAGTGCCGGTACCGGCCGCCCCCGACGGCGGTCTGGCCGGGAAGAACGTCATGGTCACCGGGGCGGCGGCCGGCGGGATCGGTCGTGCCGTCGTCCTGCAGCTCGTGGGGTCCGGGGCCAACGTGCTCGCGGTCGGGCGGACCGAGCAGGCCCTCGGCGAGACCGTGGCCGCCGCGACCGGGCCCGGCGAGGCCTCCTCGGCGCGGTGCGACATCCAGGAGCCGGACGGACGTCGAGGCGGCCACCGAGCTCGCGGTGCGCCGCTACGGCCCGCTCTACGGGGCGTTCAACAACGCGGGTGTCTTCGGCCGGTTCGGCCCGCTGCACGAGGACGACGTGGAGAACTTCGCGACGGTCGTCGGGACCAACCTCGCCGGAGTGTGGGACTGCCTGCGCCGGCAGATCCCGCACCTGCTGCGGGCCGGCGGGGGCTCGATCGTGAACTGCGCGTCGGTCGCGGCGCACCTCGGGCAGACCCCGAGCCCGGTGTACGCGGCCACCAAGCACGCGGTCGTCGGGCTGAGCAAGTCCGCGGCCCTGCAGTACGCCGCGGACGGGATCCGGGTCAACGTGGTCAGCCCCGGATCCACCGACACGCCCATGCTGCGTGCCCTGTACGCGTCGCCGGAGGCGCTGGACGCCCGGCGTCGCCGGGCGCCGCTGCGCCGGCTCGGCGCACCGGAGGAGGTCGCCGGCGCGGTGGTGTGGCTGCTCGGCCCGGCGAGCGGCTACGTCACCGGCCAGACCGTGATCGTCGACGGCGGTGTCACGGCGGGGTCCTCCTGAGCCGCACCCGCCGAGCCGCCCACCGACCAGGATCTGAAAGGACAGCGATGCCGGACACCCTGTACGACAAGGTCTTCGACCTGCACGTGGTGCGCGAGATCGGCGAGGACCAGTACCAGCTGCTCGTCGGCCTGCACCTCTTCCACGAGGCCACCGGCCCGCAGGCGTTCTCGATGCTGCGCGAGCGGGGGCGTGCCGGTCGCCTACCCGGAGCGCAACGTCGCGACCGTGGACCACGTGATCCCCACCCTCGACGCCCACCGGCCCTTCGCCGACCCGGAGGCGGAGGCGATGATCTCTGCCATCGAGGCGAACACGGCGCTGCACGGCCTGCGCTTCTTCTCCCCGGCGGACGACGCGAACGGGGCATCGTGCACGTGCTCGGCCCCGAGAAGGGCCTGACCCAGCCCGGGCTCACCCTCGCGTGCGGTGACTCGCACACCGCGACGCACGGGGCCTTCGGCGCCCTGGCCTTCGGGATCGGCACCACCCAGTTGCGGGACGTGCTGGCGACCCAGACCGTGATCATGAACCGGCTGAGGACGCGCCGGATCCAGATCGACGGCCGGTTGGCGGACGGCGTCACCGCCAAGGACGTGATCCTGCACGTCATCCACGTGATGGGACCGAACAGCGGGGTGGGGTACGCCCTGGAGTTCGCCGGTGAGGTCATCGACCGGATGGTCGATGGACGAGCGGATGACGATCTGCAACATGGTCGTCGAGGCCGGTGCCCGCATCGGCTACTGCAACCCGGACGAGACCACCTTCGCCTACCTCCAGGGCCGTCCCTTCGCCCCCGCCGGCGAGGACTGGGACCGGGCGGTCGCCTGGTGGCGTTCGATCGCCTCCGACGAGGACGCCAGGTACGACGACGTGGTGACGATCGACGGGTCCACGATCGCGCCGATGGTCACCTGGGCGTCCACCTCGGCCAGTCGGTGCCGGTCACCGGCCATGGCCGGGGCGACGTCGCGCCGACCCGGCGGCGAGCGCCGCGCTGGCCGACGCCCGGGAGTTCATGGGGGTGGACGCCGGCCAGCCGGTGCAGGACATCTCGATCGACGTCGCGTTCATCGGGTCGTGCACCAACGGCCGGGTCTCCGACTTCGTCCAGGTCGCGGAGGCGCTGCGGCGCAGCGGACGGCGGGTGCTGCCGGGAGTGCGGGCGATCGCCGTCCCCGGGTCGGCGTCCGTCCGCGACGAACTCGTCGCCCGCGGGGTGGACAAGGTGCTGCTGGAGGCCGGGTTCGAGTTCCGTGAGCCGGGCTGCTCGATGTGCATCGCGATGAACCCCGACCGCCTGGTGGGCCGCGAGGTGGCCGCCAGCTCGTCGAACCGCAACTTCAAGGGCAGGCAGGGACGTCCGACCGGCCGGCCTTCATCATGTCGCCGATCTCGGTGGCCGCGGCGGCCGTGAGCGGTCATGTGGCCGACCCGCGCGACGTGTTCGACGTCGCTCCGGTCGCCCTGTGACCCCGACCGCCCCCGGTGACCCGTGCCAGAGAGGAAACCAACCATGACGGCAGACAGCGCGGTGCGTGACGTGATCTGCGGCCCCCCGATCGTGCTCGACGGGGACGACATCGACACGGACCGGATCATCCCCGCCCGGTTCCTGAAGAGCCTCACCTTCGACGCCCTCGGGGACCACGTCTTCGAGGGCGACCGGGCCAACGCCCGGGCCGCGGGCCGGTTGCACCCGTTCGACGACCCGGCTCACCGGCAGGCCCGGATCCTCCTCGTCGGGGAGAACTTCGGCTGCGGCTCCAGCCGGGAGCACGCGGCACAGGCGATCATGCGCTGGGGGATCGGCGCGGTGGTCGGGATCAGCTTCGGCGAGATCTTCCGGGGCAACTGCGCCACCATCGGGCTGCCCTGTGTCGCCCTCGACCGGGAGGGCTCGCGCAGCGCCCGGGCCGCCGCGGACGCCGATCCCGCGACCGACGCGATGGTCGACCTCGTCACCGAGCAGCTGCGGATCGGGGACCGGGCGTGGTCGATCGAACTCAACGAGTCGCTCCGCCGGCGCTTCCTCAGCGGGACCTGGGACACCCTGAGCACCCTGCTCGCCGGGGCGGACGCCAGGCCGTGCGGGACCGATGCGCCAGTTGCCGTACCTCAACGGGTGGCAGGTCGCCGCCGCGCCGGTGAGCTGAGCGCTGCCGTGGACGACCACGCTGCCGTGGACGACCACGCTGGCGAAGGCCGCGCCGGGGACGACCCCGCCGGGGGAGGCCGCGCCGGGGAAGGCCGTGGGGACGTGGTCGTGCCGGTGCCCAGCAGGTACCCGGAGGTCCGGGAGCGGATCGAGGCGCTCGCCGCCGCCGGGCGGGTCCGGACCTTCTCGGGCCCGCCCGGCGGCCCGGCGCAGTGGCGGGACCGGCTGGAGGGGGCCGCCCACGGTGCTGCACTTCTTCGACGACGGCCGGCTTCCGGCCGACCTGCTGGTGGCGGCCGCCCCGGCGCGGGTCGTGGTCGCCGGCCCGGCGGCCGGGTGCGTCGACGTCGGGGCCGTCCGGGCGGCCGGGATCGAGGTGGCGGACACCCCGGGCGCGGCGGTCCAGGCGGTCGCGGAGCACACGGTCGGGTTGATGCTGCGCGCCGCCCGGGAGGCGGGCCCGGGTGATCGCCCCGGCCGGGCCGGGAAGGAGCTGTGCGGTGCCACGCTGGGGTTGGTGGGCTTCGGCCAGGTCGCCCGCGTCGTGGCGCCGATCGCCCGGGCCATCGGCATGCGCGTCCGGGTCGCCTCGCGGCACCTGACGGCGCACGAGGCGTCGCGGCTCGGGGTCGAGCCGCTACCCCTGCCCCGGCTGATGAGCACCAGCGACGTCGTCTCGGTGCACCTGCGCGCGGTGCCGCCCACGATCGGCATGCTGGACCGGGCGCTGCTGCGGTCGATGCGGCCGGACGTCATCTTCGTCAATACCTCCCGGGCAGTGTTGTAGATATGCCTGAATTGCGTACAATGGTTGCGGAGGGGTGGTTGAGGAGAGTCGCGCTCGACGTTCTCGACATGTCGAGCCGCTACCTGAGGGCGATCTCCTGGAGAACCATCCCTCGGGTCGTCGTGACGCCTCATGTCGCCTGGCTCACGGACCGGGCCGTCGAACGCATGATGCGCCTGGCGCTCGCTCATTGCGGAGTGGTGACCGATGGCTCGGCGACCGATGACGTCATGACCGTCGCGCGATAGCGCCTTTCCCGGCGCGGCGCGGCGCCGGTGCGGTGCGGAGACTTGGGGGGAGCATGCATGGACGCATTGTCGTCGGTGATGACCACGCACTCGGTGAGACCTTGCGTGAGATTGCCGAAGAATTGCGCCGGGCCGGTGCCGACGTCATTCGACTGGCGGCGCGACCGGCGCCGGAGCTGACCTTCTACGACCCGGACGACGACGTCGACGTGGCCGTGGTCAGCTCGCGCACGGTGATCGGCGCCGAAGGCCTGCGGCGGGCGCGCCGGCTGCGCGGGGTGGTCTTCCCCTCCATCGGGACGGGCTCCTGCGACACCGCGGCGGCGACCCGGCACGGCGTCCTGATCGCCAACGGGGCGCGACCGCCAACGTGCGCAGCATGGCCGAGGCCACGGTCCTCCTCGTCTCGCCCTGCTGTACGAGCTGCCGCTGGAACAGGCCCGCTTCCACGTACCCCTCGCCGGGCCTCTGGCCGGGCTCCGGGCCGGGAACCGGGCCGTGACCAGCAGGACCCTGAGCGGGCGGGTGCTCGGGCTGATCGGTTTCGGCAGGATCTCGCAGCAGACGGTCCGGCTGCTGTCGGCCTGGGACGTCGGCGAGATCATGGCGCACACCCGGTCGCCGCGGCCCGCGGACTGGCCGGGCGTGAGGTTCGCCGACCTGCCCGACCTGCTGCGCCGCTGCGACGTCGTCGTCGTCAACCTGCCCGCCACGCCGCAGACCCGGGGGCTGCTGGACCGCTCCAGACTCGGCCTGATGAAGCCGGGCTCCTATCTCGTCAACGCCTCCCGGGGCGGGATCGTCGACGAGCGCGCGCTGGCTGAGCTGCTGCATTCCGGGCAGCTCTCCGGCGCGGCGGTCGACACGTTCGCGGTGGAGCCGCCGCCCTCCGACTCGCCCTTGCGCTCCGCGCCCAACGCCATTCTGACCGGCCATGAGGCCGGGCATACGGTGGAGATGTTCGATTCGTTCGTCTCCGCCGCCGTCGACAATGTCGGTGCCCCTGCTCGAGGGGCGCCCGCCGCCGTATCTGGTCAATCCCGAGTGCCTGCCCCTCTGGCGGGCCGGAGCTCTCCGCGCCGGCGCACCGAATGTGGTGGGCGCGGTTCCGGCCCCCCGAAACTGACCGTTCTCCCCGGAGGAATCATGAGCATCCATGCCGCCCCCGACGCGGACGGAATCGCAGCCGCGATCAAAGTGATCCGAGACGGAGGAATCGCCGTCCTGCCGACGGACACCGTGTACGGATTCTTCGGCGACGCGACCGATCCGAGGCGGTCGAGCGCGTCTACGCGATCAAGAACCGGGACCGGGGCAAGCCCTTCGTCATCCATACCCGGTTCGAGGACGTGCGTCGCTGGGCCGAGCTCACGTCGTCCGCCGAGGCGTTCATCGAGCGGTTCTGGCCGGGCCCGCTGTGCCTGGTGCTGAAGAAGACGGCGGTGATCGGGGACTGGTTCACCCACGGCCTGGACACCGTCGCGGTGATGTCGAGCCGCAACCACGTCATGCAGCAGGTGGTGTCGGGCCTGTCGAGGCCCGGTCTTCGGCACCACGCTGAACTACGCCGGCGAGCCGGAGATCCGCACGTTCGCCGGCGGCAAGGGTCTTCGACGGGGACGTCGACGTGATCGTCTCGGGCGACGAGCTGTCGTGCTTCGACCCGCCCTCGACCATGGTCGACTGCACCACCGAGCCGGCGGCCGTGATCCGGCTAGCGCGACCGGGATGGACGAGCTGCGCGCCGTGGCGCCGACGATCGCCCTGGCGCCCGAGCGCCGGAAGTGAACTGACCGCCGCCAGGCCTCCTGCACCGTGGCAGGGCTCCCAGGCGGTCCCGGTCGATCACCGGCCCGCCCGCGGGCGGGCGGTCCCGGGCACGCGAACCGGACTCAGGCACACATCGGGGGACCAGCAATGACGAACATCCGTGTCGGCGGCTCCGTCGACTTCCGCACCAGGACGGCGGTCGCCCTGAGCGAGCAGCGCGCCGCCTGCCTGACCCCGGCGCCCGTCGAGCGGGCCGTCCTGGACGACCTGCTGGGCCAGGCGACCGGTACCGACTTCGGTCGCCAGCACGGGCTCCGCGGCGTCCGCACCCGCGACGAGTGGCGCCGGGCGGTGCCGGTCCGCCGTACCGCGCGTTCCGGCCGTGGGTCGACCGCCTGGTCGCGGGCGAGCGGGCGGTGCTCGACGTCGACGAGCCGTACGCCCTGCTGACGACGTCGGGCACCTCGGGGAGGCCCGGAGCTCGTCCCCACCACGCGGCACTGGCGGCAGCGGTACCGCGGGCCGGCCCTGCGGGCGCCCGAAGTCCTGCTCGCCTTGAATCTGCTTCGGCGCGGCACAGTCTGGTCCCATGAGTTGAATTTCCCAGACCTCCGCGAGAGAACGGCCCGCGGAATAGCCGCAGAGGCGTACCTTGGTCCACACATTGACGCCCCGAGCCTTCGACTTCTCCTCGAACAGGAATTGGCGGACTCGGACGGAGACCTGTTCGACCGTATAACGATCCGGGTCCAGCTTCCAGTCGAGATGATCCGCGTCGCTGCCGGTGAACCGGCGCCGCAGGTCCTTTAGTAGTGTGTCGATAGACTCGTTGCCGATGCCTCCGGCGCCCGTCACCATCGCGCCAATGGGCAGCCCCTTGCTGAGATTCACGATCTTCTGGGCATGATGATAGATCATGCCGCTAGCGAAAGAACTCGCGCTATCCGCGGCCATCACCACGCCGTCGTTGATCTTGACTGACACGAGTACGGTCATTGAGAGCTCCTGGGCTGAAGCACGCTCAGCATGATCGTCGCCTCACGCACCGGGCAGCGCGTGCGTTCATCGCGACGCGATTTCTGCTGGAATATCGCGGAGGCCGGCCCCTACCGCAAATGGACCGGCGCCAAAGCAAGGTTCTGAAATCGGGCGGACGCCCGGAACTCCTCGACGATGCTTACCTCCTGAGCGGAGCCAGATTGCATCCGTTCACCCCATCGCCCGCCCCGCCGACACCGGCGCCGCGGTACGGACCAGAATGAGCGGAACGCGGCCCGACTCCTGCACCATGCCGTTGTCGATAGGATGGAGCGACGCGCTGCCGTTCGGCCCCTTCGTCAACGATTGCACGACCGGTTCATTCGCCCCGGAGATGTCTTCCAGCGGTCGACGGAGCCCCGGACCGGCTTCAACGGCCCGCAAATCCGGCTGTCCGTAACGATCAACCAATTTCGAGAACGCGGTCCAGTATCCCAGGAGATTTGTGGTGTCGGCGTTGCCGGTCATCGTCGCCGCGAACAGATTCAGTTGCCAGGCGCTAACGCGCTCGGCCCCTTCCATCCAAGCCCGTAGCATGGCCGCCATGCCCTGGCAGCCAGCCCCGTAGAGCGCGTGCGTCTGGTCATCGAATTTCAAGAGAGAACCCCTTTCGGTGAAGAACAGCAATCGTGGAAAACCCGATGATCATTATTTCCGTTCCATGACACGAGCTCTGTGCGCTCCCGCACATACATTCGGCGCCCGCGATGCTTACATCCACCTGTGAGGCACAGCATGCAGGCGCGCTGATCCCTCGCGAGCTGGTTGCCAACTTCCAGGCTCACATGGGAACCCTTTCGCTAGCCGAGAAAGCGCTCGTACATGTTCTTTTCGGCTCGATAACACGCGCATGAAGCGACTTCAAGGCCGGTGTGGTCTATGACCGTAATATTGCCGCGACGATAGCTGATCGATTACGCTCCTGCAACGCACCCGCAGCTTTCGTGACGCCGACGCGTCGCACACCAAGCATGTTGGACAGGAAGTCGTGGGTGATGTGGAAGTCGTCCGAGTGGGCCCGGTCGCGCATCATCAGAAGCCAGCGAGCGAGCCGTTGCTCGACAACATGAAAGCGGGTGCACGCGGCTGCCTGGCCTAACTGGGCCACCAAGACATACAGATAACGGTCGAGCTCCCGTCGGAGTGCGAGGTTTTGGGCGACCTCGCGGCAAAACGGCGCGGTTTTCATCCGTATTGCTGTGCCGGAGCCCTGCACCAGGGCGCGAAGGGGCGAAACGTCGATCCCCAGCATCACCGAAATGCCGAACATGCCTTCCTCGCCCACGAGTCCGACTTCCAGGCTCTCCGCGTCAGCGATCAACGTCAACAGCGAAATGAAACCTTCGGTTGGAAAGTAGACATGGCGAATCCGGTCGCCCGGTTCGCACAGCACCTCGCCGAGAGTCAGGGGTACCCGCTCGCAGGCTGCCAGAAAGCGAGCCCGGTCTATGCGCGGCAACGCAGACAGCAGACGGTTTGGAGCAGGGATGCGCTTCATGGGTGGCTCTGCATTGGCGAAATAATCCTGTTTTTTTCCAGGACAGTCCGTGCGCTTGCACACATACCGGGGTGAAACCGTGTTGTGCTGAATTTCGGGGCAAGCCGTTACTTGAGGCCGGTAGCGTGAGCGGGAGAGCAAATCGCGTCATCGGGTTGCCAAGGGACATAGCGAGGCGGAAAACTGTCGGTCCATGTGCGGTACCGAACAAACGAAATCGGAGCTTTTCGACTAGGCTGTGGCTTCCCGTGCGAGATCACCTTTCGTGAGTTTTGCGTCCGCGCCCCACGAACACGCAATACGCCGGCGCCCACGGCGAACACCGCGAATGGAAAGCGACGCTCGCGATCCCTGGAGAGGCTCATGCAGAATGAAACATTCCTGAAAGACGTTCAGACTTTGATACGCTATCGCGCCGAGCAGCATATCGGCGACGAAGCACCAACCTCAGGCTCCAGGGACCAGCAAACCGTCATCAAGCTGCTGAACGACTGGCTGGTCACCGCGAACGTCTGTGTTCTGCGCGACCGGCGCCATCACTTCATGGCCAAGGAAATTCAGTCGAAGAGCGTCGCCGAGGCATTCCTGGAGCGCTCGAACGAGGAGCGGCGTCATGCCGACCAGATTGCGGAACGCATCGTGCAGCTGGGCGGTGAACCCAAGTTTGTACCAGACCGGCTAGAGAGCCGCAGTCACGCCGAATACGCAGAGGGGGAGTCGCCGGCGGAGATGATCAACGATGACTTGCTCGCCGAACGCATCGCGATCGACAGCTATCGCGAGATCATCCAGTACCTGGGTGACAAAGACCGGACGACTAAGCGCATGCTGGAAGGTATCCTTGCCGTCGAAGAGGGGCATGCCCACGAGATCGCGGAACTGCTCGAAGGTCTGGCTGCGGAATTGAAGCAGAAGAAGTGCACGCTCCCATAAGGCGCGCGAGTTCTGGAACAAGGCTAGCGACAACCCACTGCCCTACCGGGCTAAATCCCTACGCGAATCATCCGGCCCAAGTTCCTGATCAGCGCAGGATATCGAATACCCGTACCCCTTCGGTCCCCTCCGAAGTGGCCAACGAATCGAAATGGGAAAACGCATGTCTTGCGTCGTCCAGCCCGGATTCCCAGAGTTGATTCACGGTGGCCCGCGAAAACTCGTTGTCCTTGGAGGCCGAGGTATAGCCGTAGCGTCGATTGACCAAGTGCAGGATGTCGACGTGCGATCGGTGGCCTATCGCTTCGAGCGCCTTCACGGCGGGGTGTGCCTTTAGCTCTTCAGGCAGGAGTTGGAGAACGGGGTAGAGAGCGTATCGCAGCTTCTGGGACTCGGTCAGGCGGCTTGTGTTGAAGCGCGACTTGCTCGAGTAAGTGATGTCTTTCTGGCGTTCGATCACCTGATCCAGATTCAGCGGCAGCTCACCGCTGGCATTGAACAGATCTACCTGCACGATGAGGCCCTTGAGGCGCGGCGAGTCGTCGAGGACGTACCACAGTGGCGTGTTTGAAACGATGCCACCGTCCCAGTAGGGCTCGCCGTCGATTTCCACCGGCGCAAACGCGGGCGGAAGCGCGCCACTTGCCATCACATGCTCGGGACCGAACCGGGTCTGCGCATTGTCGAAATAGGTCGAGTTCCCGGTGCGGACGTTGACTGCCCCGACGCTGAGACGCACCTGGCGTCCATTGACCAGATCGAAGTCCACCAGGCGCTCGAGCGTACCTCTGAGCGACTGCGTATCGTAGAGGCTCAGCCCCTCCGGGTGCCCGCGCGGCCTGAGTGCGGCAGGCGGCATGCGCGGCTTGTAAAAGCCAGGAACGCCTACCGCTGTGCTAATGGCCGAACTCGCGCGGTTGAATACGTGGTGCATTCCCTCGAATATTCTCGGCGCACGCCCGGTCAATCCTGACGACACCAGATCCCAGAACTCCCGAAGTCGCTCCACGCGCCGTTCTGGAGGATTGCCGGCAATCAGCGCGGCGTTGATGGCGCCGATCGACACGCCCGTCACCCAGTTGGGCACATAGCCCGCTTCCGCCAGGCCCTCGTACACACCCGCCTGATAAGCGCCCAGCGCGCCGCCGCCCTGCAATACCAAAACGGTGTTGTCGTAGTCACGCTTGCTGCTTTCGGTCATGTTCAATCGCCCTTTGACGTATCGAAGCGCACAGCGCCCGATCTGAGCGCTCGGGCTGCCACGATCCGGAGTCTTTTAGTCCTTAGAGGAGCGGCGTTGAATACGGTCAGGCACGAGAACGCTCAACCTGAGTGTCGCCAGTCGCCGCAACCCCGCCAACCTCCAAGAACTGAAAGGTATCGGCAGGGTAGAGTCTTGGAGTCTCCTCCAAATGTGCCGGGTTGTTCTGTGCGCTGCCCAACAGAGGCCTGGGTCCTCGGGTCGGCCTGTCGACATCAAGCAATGACTGGAATGACATGGGCCGGAACAAGATTTGTGCGCCAGAGCACATAGGGGTCGCGGACTGGTCGTATAATTTGTGTGTGTACCCGTTTGTCGCGAGGTCGGAAGTCGACGATGCCCAGCCCTCACCGTCCCGAGCAGAATCATCTGCTCGCCGTCCTCCCCGCGGCTGACCGCGAGCGCTTGTTTTCCAACCTGGAACTGGCCCAATTGCCCCTCGGAGATGTCCTCTACGAGTCCGGCAGCCGGTTGAGTCACGTCTATTTCCCCACCGACTCCATCGTGTCGCTGCTCTACGTGATGGAGGATGGGGCATCGGCTGAGATCGCGGTGGTCGGCAACGAGGGAATCGTCGGTGTCTCCCTCTTCATGGGGGGCGAAACCACCCCCAGCCGAGCCGTTGTGCAAAGCGCCGGCCACGCCTACCGGCTGAAGGCGCAGTTGCTCAAACAGGAATTCAATCGCATCGGGCCGGTAATGCATCTGCTATTGCGTTACACCCAGGCGCTGATCACCCAGATGGCGCAAACGGCAGTGTGTAACCGGCATCACTCGGTCGACCAACAGCTGTGCCGCTGGCTGCTGCTGAGCCTCGACCGGTTGCCCTCCAACGAGTTGACCATGACTCAGGAATTGATCGCCAATATGCTGGGGGTGCGACGCGAGGGTGTCACGGAGGCCGCTGGAAATCTGCAGAGCGCTGGCTTGATCGAGTATCACCGCGGCCGTATCAGCGTGCTCGACCGGCCGGGCTTGGAGGCCCGCTCTTGCGAGTGCTACGCGGTCGTCAAGAAGGAGTTCGATCGCCTGCTTCCGGAGGTATTGGCGCGGTAATGCGGGTGGCAGGCGTGTTCTGTGCGCTAGCGCCCAGACAATCGCCAGGTGTTACTCCATACTGAAGGTGTATCGTGGGGAAGCCGGACGCCGCTGGGTCCGCGTCCGACGTCGGGATTGCATTACCACCCTTTCCTCCGCCGCTTGCCGGGTTTCCCCAACACCAGGAGAGTCCACGTGCTGCACACCAAGCCCCCTGCCGGCAATCGTCTGGCCGCGCAAAGAGCGTCAGCGTTTTCTGGCTGGACGAGACTCGGGTCACCGGCCTAAAAGCGATGAAAACATTTCACATCGATTGCGAGCTCGACTACGACGTTGTCCAGCAGTCGCTGTTCGTATTCAACCTTGGCATACCGTCGACGCAGACACAGCGAGTCATTGCCGAGACCGTATCGACCTCACCCGAGACGGCTGTCGACGAGTTTCGCGACGAAGCCGGACGCAATCGTTTCATCCGGGTCAATGTCGCGCCCGGACAATTCAACATCCGGTACCTGGCAACGGTTGAAGTCCAGACTTCCGACGCGAATGCGTTTGCGCCCGAGACACCGCTCGCAGAGCTGCCCGGCGCGATCCTCTCGTACGTCCAGACAAGTCGTTATTGCGAAGTCGAAGCGCTCTACAAATTTGCCGTCCGGACGTTTGGAAACCTGCCACCCGGATACCAGCGGGTCCAATCGATCTGCCGCTGGGTCAAGGCCAACGTTCACTACGAGATAGGATCATCGACGACGACTTACGGCGCGCGCGACGTGTTGGCCAACCGCGCCGGGGTCTGTCGCGACTTCGCACATCTCGTTATTGCCCTGTGCCGCGCGCTGAACATCCCCGCAAGATTCGTCACTGCGTATTGCAAGTACGAGGACCCCCCCCAGGACTTTCACGCTGTGGTCGAAGCTTTTCTCGGCGATCGATGGTACCTCTTCGACCCGACTGAACTCGCCGCGATTTCGGATCTGGTCCGGCTCGGAACCGGGCGCGACGCTTCGGACGTGCCCTTTGCCACGTTCTTCGGTGCGGCGCGTATGCGGCGCCTCAGTCCTCTTGTGGAGCCGGCACGTGGATCCGAGACTCTCGTTAGCCTGCAGACCGCGGACTCTGGAATCCTGCTGGCGCCGCACGAAGCAAGGTGATCCTGGTTGCGGCCGGAGTGATCGTTGGGAGTGGCATGATGCATGGGCGCGGAGGCGTTCCCGGGGGTACGATTTCGATGCTGTTGGTCGCACCGATCGGGGCGTACCCACGGTCCTGGGTCTACTGCGCGATGTGGTTCGCGCGCCTGATTGGTTCAGGAAGATTGGCGCGGGCTGAATCCGCGGTGTGCGCTCTCGCACGCATCAGGTAAAGGCTGGTCTAAGAACTATTGATCGTTGGTGCCGCCCAGGTCTGCACCCTGAATGCAACGTCGATGTGCCTGATCGGAAAGTGGCGGTAAAACCCTATGAATAAGCGAGTACGTTGCGTGGCTCCGATTCTCTCGCCTTACCGTCGGCCGATTTCCGCGAGGGCGTGGGTTTTTCGGCCGATTCTCATCCTGGTTGCTGTGTGTTTCGCATTGATCGGGTTGGTGTCCGCGCGAGCGGAAGCGCCGACCGGATATGACCGGCTGACGCGGGAGCAGATCGTTCAGGCGGTGGCCCGCAACGCCGTTGGTATGCCGGCCGATCTCTCCGTCAAGGATCTGTCGAATCTCGACCTGACGGGCGTCGACTTCAAGGGTGCGAATCTTACCGCCTCCGTCCTGAACGGCAGCAACCTGACCGGCGCCAACCTCTCCCGCTGCAATCTGACAGTCGCCTTTGCCGAGGACGCGAATCTGAGCGGCGCCGATCTGCGCGATGCGATTCTCTTTTCCACGCAGTTCAAGGGCTCCAATCTCAAGGGGGCGAACCTGTCGGGCGCACGGCTGATCGGAGATTTAACCCGGACGAATCTGGAGGGAGCCAACTTCAGGAATGCGGACGGCGCCGCGGACATGAAAAACCAGTCCATGGGATTGATGCGCGCCAACGTGATCTCCGCGAACGTCAAAGGCGCCGATTTTTCCGGGGCGAACTTCTCCAAGGCCGATTTCAGCTTCTCCGACCTGTCCGGTGCGAATCTGTCGGGTGCGAGGCTGTTTCAGGCCGACCTGAGTGCGGTCAGTTTCAAGGGTGCGAATCTGACCCGCGCGAACCTCGCCGAGTCGAAGATGATCGATACGGACTTCAGCGGCGCCAACCTCACTGGCGCTGACTTTACCGGAGCTGAGTTGCGTGGTGTGAAGGGGCTGGATACCGCGCGGCTCGACAACGTGCGCGGCCTGAATCAGCGTCCGTAAAGCAAACGCGCACGTCCGACCGGGCGGAGTCTCAAGGCAGCGCTTCGTACCGGATCTCGACGACCTCGACTTCCTCCACGCCCGCCGGGGTCCGCAGCACGACCACATCGCCTTCGTGTGCCCCGAGTGTGGCCACCCGGGCTATTGCGTTCTGAAGAGCCGGCGCCTTTTCCAGCGCAATGCCTGCGGCCGGCAGAGCTCGGTGACGGCCGGTACCGTGTTCGCCGGCTCGAAGCTGCCGCTGACTGTTTCCTCGCCATCCACCTGATCACCCAAGCCGAGAACGGTGTGTCTTCGCTGGCACTGTCGGGTCAGCTCGGTATCTCCACAACAGCGCTTGGCTCATGAAGCACAAGCTCATGCAGGCGATGCTCGAGCGCGAGGCCACGCGCCAGCTCAGCGGTCTGGTGCAGATCGACGACGCCTACTGGGGCGGGGGCGCCGCGGCTACAGGCGCGGACGCTGCACGCGTGACCCTGCCTCGATTTGACGTACGCCACCCTACGCAGCCCTGAGGGCGGAGTCAGCGTCGACCGGCGAGCGATATTGGATCGACGTATGTATCCGCACACGATTGTAGAAGCCACCTGCACATCCAACCTCACATTGGCCTTCGAGCACTCGCTGCTCGGACGGCTGCGCCACTATCGCGTGGCGAGCCAGTTGAATCCGGTCACGTGAGTGGCGATGAACTCGCAGACGCGCTGCCACACCGATACGACGGGCAACTGCTCCGCAGATCTTTTCCAGCCTTCAGCCGCTGGCTCACCGCGGTGAGCAGGGCTCGGGCGTAGGTTGCCTTTGCATGCATCGGGGTGATCGACAGGTGAGTCTTGCCGGCATGCGAGGTCATGCGCCCGATCGCCGAGAGCAGGAACGGGCGGCTGGTGATCGCCTCCAGGCGCGCCTGGGGGTGCGCGAGTCGCACGAACAGGCTCCACCAGTTGTAGGCGAGCGCCACGGTCATGGCGGTGAAGCGGCAACGCTTCAGATCGTGCGTGGTGAATCCACCCCAGCCCCACTGGTTCTTCAACTCATCGAAGGCGTTCTCCGCATCGCCGCGGTCGCGGTAGAGCTGCGCGATGGCGAGCGTGTCGTAGGCAAGGTCCGGGTAATAGCCGGTTCGCGACACCTCCAGTTGTCGGCACATCCGCGCCACGCAATACCGGTCGCGATACACATCGATCCAGGCGTACTTCACCGCGACTCCTTCGCGAAATACGCCGCCGCTTTTTTTACGATCTCCAGATCGAGCTTGGCGCTGGCAAGTTCCCGGCGCAAGCGGGCGTTCTCGGCTTCCAGTTCCGTCGTCGGGCGCCTCGTTGTCGCTGTCTCTTCGCCTGCTTTTAGCATCCCCGCCCGAGCGCGCCTGACCCAGTTGGACAAACTCGATTCCGGGATACCCAGCCGCTTCGCAGCCTGGTTGTTTCCAATCGACTCGGCCAGCCGCACCGCCTCGACCTTGAACTCACCCGTGTATTGCCGTGCCGGTTCGGGACCGCTTCTTTCTTCACCATCTCCTTTCTCCGTTCATCAGAAAACTACCAACAATCTGATGTACGTGAAACCGGGGCAGGTTCATCATCGAACGCTGACGGAGCAGTGCATGCATCGTCAGCGCTTCGGAGACCCTGCGGCACGCCAACCGCGTCATCGGCGATTGGATAAGCCACTGACTCGAAGCTACCCACAACCTGATGGGGCGCGTGTTCCGCTACGCCGTGGGCCACGGGCTATGCAACCGCGATCCCTCGCGGGACACCGAGCTATGCGACAAACTGGCACCCGTGAGCGTGCGGCACCATGTCTCGATCACGGACCCGAAGGAAGTCGGACCGCTGCTCCGGCCGATCGAAGACTATACGGGATCGTTTGTTGTTCCGCGGATGGGTCACGGCCCTCGTGCAGCTTTGCCGCGCTTCAGCCGCGCGCTTCCGCGCCTTGGCGGCTCCTACATCTGGATACTTACCCAGGGCGAGCAGTTCTTCCTTGCCGGCGAAGCGGTATTTCCACTGCCACAGCTTGCCGCCCGATGGCGTGACTTCAAGGAACAGGCCGCGGCCGTCAAAGAACTTGTAATGGCCATCCACGTGTTCGTGGATACGCTTGTCGTTCTCGTCCTTACTCGGCTTAAGCCCGGGCTTTGCCTAGCGGATATCAAGGTCAGAGAGCATGTTCGCCCCCGCGGGGTAGATTCCTGGGGAAACGCCAGTTGGAATCTGTCTATTCCAATAAGCTGCCCTTAGGTGGGTAGATTGCAATGGATTGTAGCGGACTACCTTGGACTATGAAGCCGCTGTAATGCCTTATACTTATTGGCATTCTGGATTTTCTTGGACTCCAATGGAAGAGCATTTGGTGCGGGAGGGGGAACCGAAAATCTCCGGCAATGCCAATAGGCGTATAGGTAGTGACTTTGAGATTTCAGCATCTACCCGCACCCGGAGTGCGCTAGGCTGTCGATCACGCGTACCACTAAGACGGTTAGATATGACCGAGAGCACTACAGTCAGAGCTTCAAGAGGACTTGCTTCGCGAGCGTGATCTCCATCGCTTCTTTCTTCTCAACGGGAAGCTTCGCATAGACGGCGACCTTGAACGAAATGCCGCCTTTCTTGACCAGTAGCCCCACCTGGTCAACTGCAACGAAGTAGTAGGCGTCTTCGCCGACGCTCGCAGCTTTCATTGCGGCGCCCTTGGCCAACGCGGCCATCTGGTTTGCTTGTTGTTTGCCGCCGTCATACGCTGCGGCCGTTTGCAGATTGAGCGTCACAAATTTCACGTCGGAGTTGCCGGACGTATTCCACGTGCAAGTCTTCACATAAGTTGGCGTCGTGTGTATTCCTTCGGTGACCGTGGCGCCGACAGCCGCTCCGACTTGGGCCGGAGTCAACAGCGTGCACGCGTCGGTATCGGCTTGTGCGGTTGAGGGCACCACTAACCAGAACGAGACAGCGCACAATGCGCCGAGACGAAATGTGCTCATATCTCAGAACTCCCCTTAACTAGACCGACCCAGTTTGAAGCCACAGGTCTTCGATTATTCGCACGAAAGTAGATTTGAGGGCAACCAACAAGCTGTAACATTCTGCGCCACCCCTGGGATAGCGACCTTTCGCAATCCTTTCGCGCGGATCGCCAGGACTTTTGGGCCTCTCCGAGTTTCGAAGACCGCTTACGGACGGATCGTCGGGTACGGATTGGCGTGTGCACTGCTTGCGACGTTTGCGTGCACTGCGCATACCGCAAGTCAATGATTTGTAGCGGCTACCGCTTTCTCGCGCATACTCACGAATCGACACTGCGGCGGCTTCACATGATGCCGAGCGCTTGGCGGGGAGCCGAAGGGGTAGCAACCGGCGGCATCTAAGCGGGCGTCCGCGCTCGTAAGTTGTCAAAGTGCGTTACCTGCTTCCCGCGGTTTCCGTTCGGCAAACGACTCTGGCGCGCATCTCGTCGATGTAATCGAGCGGTCACCAAGCTTCACGCAAGTCGGTTATTCGGTCTTCGGGGAGGCGAGGTGCGACGAGGTGTCTTTCGACGGCGACTCTGCCAACCGCCTCACTGACCGGACAGGCGTTTCGCGAACGAAACCGCGTACGCCGGGGAGCGAAACAGCAAGACGGGGTCGTTGGTGGGGGCGATGCCATCAGCCATGACCAAGGGGTCGAAGTTGATCGGCTCGCACGCCCCGCCCTTCTCTTGCGGCGTTGCCTGGGTGATGGTGAGGGTGCCAGCCTTGAAATGCTTGCGACCCTCCGGCCAGGCCAACGTCGGGTTGTCCTGCGGGTCGCCGGGCTCGCCGAGGTAGACGATCATGTCCCAGATCGCCGGCCCTTTGCGAGTGCGCTCGATGAGATTCTTCTCGAGGAAGTCATGGGGCGCCGCCTTCATTTCCGCGGCGGTCATCTCTTTCGTGCCATCGCGGGGGACGAAACGCCACTTCACCAGGTGCTCGGTGCCTTTCGCATCGATGAACTTAAATGTGTGAATGCTGAAGAAGGTGGTCTGATAGTAGTTCGCTGTTGGAGTATGGTGCTTCGCCAACTCGGTCAGAGCCTTCGCGTCGGGATGGGTGGCGGCATACGCTTTCAGCTTCTCCGGGTCGGGCTTGCCCGTCTTGGGATCCGGCTTGGCGGCCAGGACGGCATCGCGGAAAGAGGCCGGTGACGCTGCGGCGAAGATCGGCACGTTGATCATGGTGATGTGCTGCAAGGCCCCGCCAGGAAGATGGAACTCGAGCGCCATGCCGCGCGGAGCCGGCGCCGCGTCTGGTACTTCGGGACTGCCTCCCCCGAGTGAGAAGCGCGCGACCACAGGGATGGTTTTGCCCGAGAAGATCGCCGAGCGGCTCAGTGCAGCCGCCTCGGTCGTCCCAACGAACTCACCTGCCGCGCACGTGCCTTTGATGTGGTTCCTGCGCTGGCCGGGGTGTACGCCGAAGGTACCCTCGAAAGCGTCGATCATCTGCGGGGCGGTGACCTCCGTGCTGGCGGCTGGTGCCCCCAAAGCCAATAGGGAAGTGGTGCATGCGGCTGACACAAGGGTCAGGAACGCGAATCGCGCGCCGCGGGCGAAAGAAGACGATTTCATTTCGGGGAACCTCCGTCAATGGACGAGGTGATACTACTGTTCGGGCCTACAAACGTACGCTTCGCTGGATGTAAGGCGGTCGCGGGCGCCCCCACGGCGACGTTCCAATTGTCCTCAAGTACACGATCGCTGACGACCTTGCCGCTCGTTACAGTGATGAGCGCTAGTCTGGGGGTGCACGCCATGGCCGCCTCGGCTCGCCGGCCTTTGTAATTCTACTGGCTTCCGATGGCGGTTCTCCCGTTAGATGGGGGGCTTTGTAGTTAGCGGCTCTTCGTCGCCGCCAAGCTATGGTCGATTGACCGATACGCCGGTGCTTCGCGCAACCGCGCCTTGGTCTTCTGTACCTCGGCCTCGATCGCCTGACATTGCTCTCCCGTGAACTTCGCGGCGAGCGCGTCGAGCAATGCGCGCGTGCGCGCCGGCATCAGCCGCCTGCCCGGAAACACCGCCCACGCGCTCACCGGTGCCGAACGCCAGTCGGGCAGCACCTGAACGAGCTCGCCACGCTGCAGGTACGGCAACGCGAAGTGATCGTTGATGAGCGTGATCCCCGCGCCCGCGAGCGCCATGCGCATGAGCAGCTCCGGTGAATTGGCGATAGCACGGCCGGGGGGAATACCCTCCCAGCGCGCGTTGCCGCGGGTGAGAATCCACGGCATCGGATCGCCAGTCCGGGCGAGAATGCGCAGCGCGTCATGCTCCATGAGCGCCTCCGGTTCGGACGGCATTCCGCAGCGGGCGAGGTACGCGGGCGCGGCATACAGGCTGCCCGTGAACACGGCGATTCGGCGAGCGGCGAGCGACGCGTCGTCACGCAATTCCCCCATGCGGATCGCTACGTCGAAGTTCTCGCCGATGAGATCCACGAAGCGCGCGGAGAGATCGACCTCCAGCGTGATCGCTGGGTACTGGAGGACGAACTCGGCGAGCAGCGGCGCGAGGACGAGGTTGGCCATATCGCTCGGCATCGTCACACGCAGGCGCCCGCTCGGCTGGATTTGCCGGTTCTGGGCGAGTGACGCCGCGGCCGCCACGTCCTCGACGACGTGACGCGCATGCTCGAGCACCGCGACACCGAAATCCGTGACCGTGAGCTTGCGGGTCGTGATGTCCGTGGACCATGTCGGACGGACGGATAGCCTTCACGGCCCGCTGTTACTGGGGTTTCTGGACTCTGCTGGACTACCTTGGAAGTGTCTTTGGTGCCGGGAGGGGGAATCGAACCCCCACGGTATTGCTACCGGCGGATTTTGAGTCCGCTGCGTCTACCAGTTCCGCCATCCCGGCTGCTTGATCTTCTGTCGCGGCGGATTTTGTCTGCCAGTTCCGCCATCCCGGCCACTCGTTCCATGGCTTCGGGAGCGCGGATTATCCCGTAAAGCGAATCGCTGCGACAACCCGTGCCGTCGCATGAATCGGTGGCGGCTATAATGCCGTCCGATGCAAATCGACGACTTCGACTATTCGCTGCCGCCCGAACTGATCGCGCAATATCCGACGAAGGAGCGCAGCGCGAGCCGGTTGCTGCACGTGGAAGGTGACAGCGGTGCGCTCGCAGACGGCATGTTCCGCGACCTGCCGGATCTTGTGCTTTCGGGCGATGTGATCGTGTTCAACGATACGCGGGTCATCAAGGCTCGCCTGCGGGGGACCAAGGCAAGCGGCGGCGCGGTCGAGGTGCTGATCGAGCGCATTCTCGATTCGCAGCACGCACTGGTGCAGATTCGGGCGAGCCATGCGCCGCGGGAAGGCAGCGTGCTGCGTCTCTCCGACGGGATCGGCGTCACCCTGATCGAGCGCCGCGCCGCCCTTTATCGCGTCCGATTCGACGATACCTGCGACGTTTTCACCCTGCTCGAACGCCACGGCAGCACGCCGCTTCCGCCCTACATCACGCGGGCGCCCGAGCAACGGGACGAAGAGCGCTATCAGACGGTCTACGCACTGGTTCCAGGTGCGGTGGCGGCGCCCACGGCCGGCCTGCACTTCGACCGCGCGCTGATCGAACAGCTGAAACGGAAGAGCGTGGACGTTGCGTGGATCACGCTGCACGTGGGCTCGGGCACGTTCCAGCCCGTGCGTGACGCGGACGTACGCAGTCACACGATGCACACCGAGTGGTACCAGATTCCGCAAGCGACGGTGGATGCAGTACAAGCTGCAAGGGAGCGCGGCGGTCGTGTGCTCGCCGTCGGCACCACGACGCTGCGCGCCTTGGAGGCGGCCTGTCCGGACGGAGAGCTACGCGCCCGCACTGGTGAAACCAATCTCTTCATCCTTCCGGGCTATCCCTTCAAGGTGGTGGACCGTCTCGTCACCAATTTTCATCTGCCGCGCTCGACGCTGCTCATGCTGGTCGCGGCATTCGGTGGCCTCGACCTGGTTCGCAGGGCCTACCGTCACGCCGTGGAACGACGCTATCGGTTCTACAGCTATGGCGACGCGATGCTCGTCGAGCGTTGCAGGCACGCCTGCCCATGAGATGGGGTTGACCTTCGAGCTGCTGGCGCACGACGGCCAGGCGCGACGCGGTCGGCTGTCACTGCCCCATGGGGTGGTCGACACGCCCGCGTTCATGCCGGTGGGCACGTATGGGAGCGTGAAGAGCGTGAGTCCCGTGGAACTGCGCGAAGTCGGCGCGCAGATCGTCCTCGGCAATACGTTCCATTTGTGGCTGCGCCCGGGACTGGAGGTCATCGAAGCGCACGGCGGGCTGCACCGCTTCATGGGTTGGGACGGGCCGCTCCTCACCGACTCGGGCGGTTATCAGGTATTCAGTCTCGGAGAATTGGGCAAGATCACCGAGGAGGGGGTGCGTTTTGCATCTCCCGTGAACGGCGACCGGCTCACGCTTACTCCGGAAGAATCGATGCGCATCCAGCGCGTGCTCGACGCTGACGTGGTGATGGTGTTCGACGAGTGCACGCCGTACCCGCTCGACGAAGCGCGCACGCGCGAGTCCATGTTGCTCAGCCTGCGGTGGGCCGAGCGCAGCAAGCGTGCGCACGCCGGAAACTGCAACGCGCTCTTCGGCATCGTGCAGGGCGGCATGTACGAGCGTTTGCGCGAGGAATCGCTGATTGGGCTCACTCAAATCGGCTTCGACGGCTATGCGATCGGCGGGCTGTCCGTGGGTGAGTCGAAAGGCGATATGCTGCGCATCTTGCGCCATACGGCCCCGCTGCTCCCGCGGGAGCAGCCGCGCTACCTGATGGGGGTGGGCACGCCGGAGGATCTGATCGAGTCGGTGCGTGTCGGCATGGACATGTTCGACTGCGTGATGCCCACCCGCAATGCCCGCAACGGCTGGCTCTTCACGCGCCGCGGCGTCATCAGGCTGCGCAACGCGCGCTATCGGAACGACACCGCGCCGGTGGACGAGGCGTGTCGCTGCTACGCCTGCCGCCACTTTACCCGCGCCTACCTGCACCACCTGCACCGTGTGGGAGAGATCCTCGGTGCGCGCCTCAACACGATCCACAACCTGCACTACTATCAGGAGCTCATGGCCGGTTTGCGCGAGGCCATTGCCGCCGGCCGCCTCGAGGAGCACGCCACAGCGGTCAAGCGGGTCCTTGCGGGGGCGTGATAAAATCGCACGCTTTTGATTCCGGCCGGGGCCGCAGTGTGCCCCGACCCCACTTTCGGGAGAGCCCCATCCATGTTCATTTCGCAGGCATTCGCCCAAGCTGCCCCAACGGGGCTTCCGGGTATGGATTGGATCAGCCTGTTTCCCCTGATCCTCATGTTCGGGATTCTTTACTTTCTGATCATCCGTCCCCAGAGCAAACGCGCGAAGGAGCACAAGACGATGCTCGAGGCTCTGCAGAAGGGAGACGAAGTCGTCACGGCAGGCGGCACCGCCGGACGGATCACCAAGGTCGGCGACGCATTCGTCACCGTGGAGCTTGCGCCCAACATCGAAGTCCACGTGCAGAAGCAGGCAGTCACGACGCTGCTGCCAAAAGGCACGCTGAAGGCCCTGTGAACCCTGCTTTGCGCGCATGAACCGTTATCCTCTCTGGAAGAACGCGCTCGTCGCGATCGCCATCGCTCTGGGGTCGATCTACACCCTGCCCAATTTCTTCGGGGAAGTGCCGGCCGTTCAAGTGTCGCCGGTCAAGGCGACGCTCAAGTCGGACAGCGCGCTCCTCACCCGCGTTGAGGAAGCTCTCAAGGCTGCCAGCATCGAGAACGAAGGGATTGTGCTCGACGCAGTCGGCGTCAAGGCGCGTTTCAAGGATACCGACGTCCAGTTGAAGGCCAAGGACGTGCTCAGTCGGGCACTCAACCCGGACGAGAAGAATCCGTCGTACATCGTCGCGCTGAATCTTCTCTCCAACACGCCGCGCTGGCTCGCGGCGGTGCGCGCGCTGCCCATGTATCTCGGCCTCGACCTGCGCGGGGGCGTGCATTTTCTGCTCGAAGTGGACATGAAGGCGGCGATAACCAAGCGCCTCGACAGCGTGGCGACGGATCTGCGCACGCAGATGCGCGACCGGAACATCCGTCATGCGGGAATTGCGCGTGAAGGTAACGCCGTGGTCGTGCGCTTTCGCGATCAGGAAGCGTTCGATAAAGGCGAGCGTCTCGTCAAGGACACACAGCCCGAGTTCGAACTTGCCGGAACCGACGACGGCGGTGAGCAGAAGATCCGCCTCGTACTCAAACCCGAGGCCCTGCACAAGACCCAGGAGAATGCAGTCCGGCAGAACATCGTCACGCTGCACAACCGCATCAACGAGCTGGGCGTGGCAGAGCCAATCATCCAGCAGCAGGGTGCCGACCGCGTGGTGGTGCAGTTGCCCGGCGTGCAGGACACGGCGAAGGCGAAGGACATTCTCGGCCGCACCGCGACCCTCGAAGTGCGGATGGTGGACGATACCGCCGACCTCGGCGCCGCGCTCGGCGGCAACGTGCCGTTCGGCACCGAGCTCTACACCGAGCGCGGCGGCTCACCGCTCCTCGTAAGAAAACAGGTGGTGCTGACCGGCGACCGTCTCACTGACGCCCAGGCTGGCTTCGACGGACAGACCGGCGAGCCGGCGGTGCATCTCACCCTCGATGGCGCGGGTTCGCGCATCTTCCAGCAGGTGACGCGAGAAAACGTCGGCAAGCGCATGGCGATCCTGCTCATCGAGAAGGGCAGGGGCGAAGTGATCACCGCGCCCGTGATCCGGCAGGAGATCGGGGGCGGCCGCGTTCAAATCAGTGGGCGCATGAGCACCATGGAGGCAAACGACGTGGCGTTGCTGCTGCGCGCCGGATCGCTCGCAGCACCGATGGAAATCATCGAGGAGCGCACCATCGGCCCGAGCCTCGGCGCCGACAACATCCGCAAGGGCTTCCATTCCACGCTCTTCGGTTTCATCGCGATCGCCGTGTTCATGAGTCTCTATTATTCGGTGTTCGGCGTCGTGTCGGTGATCGCGCTGGCGGTGAACGTGCTGCTGCTCGTGGCGCTCCTCTCGATGCTTCAGGCAACGCTCACGCTGCCCGGCATTGCCGCGATCGCTCTCGCACTCGGCATGGCGATCGACGCCAATGTGCTCATCAACGAGCGCATCCGCGAGGAAGTGCGCAACGGCGCGACACCGCAGGCCGCCATCAGCGCGGGGTACGAGCGCGCGTTCGGTACCATTCTCGACTCGAACGTCACTTCGCTCATTGCCGGCATCGCGCTCCTCATCTTCGGCTCGGGTCCGGTGCGCGGCTTCGCGGTCGTCCACTGCCTGGGCATCATCACTTCGATGTTCAGCTCCGTGGTGGTGTCGCGAGCGATCGTCAATCTCATCTATGGCGGCCGCAAGGTGAAGAAGCTCGCCATCGGCGACACGGACTGGCACAAGCGCGGCCGCCCCCCCGCGCCCGCGCCTACCTGATCCGGAAGGAGAGCCACGACCCATGGAGTTTTTCCGCATCCGGCGCGACATCCCTTTCATGCGCCACGCGCTCGTGTTCAACATCATCTCGTTGGTCACGTTCCTGCTGGCGGTCGCATCCCTCGCCACCAAGGGCCTGCACTTCAGCGTCGAGTTCACCGGCGGAACGGTGATGGAGGTGAGTTACCCGCAGACGGCCGATCTCGAGAAGATCCGCGGCAGCCTCGACAAGCTCGGCTTTCCCGATGCGGCGGTACAGAACTTCGGCACCTCGCACGACGTGCTGCTGCGCCTCCCCCTCAAGTCGGGTCTGTCGAGCGCGCAACTATCCGAGAGCGTGATGCAGGCGTTGCGCGGTGCTACGCCGGACGTCGAACTCCGGCGCGTCGAATTCGTCGGTCCACAGGTCGGAAAGGAGCTCGCCACCGACGGCGCGCTTGCCCTCGTGTTCGTGTGCGTGGGCATTATGGCGTGGCTCGCGTTGCGCTTCGAGTGGCGCTTCGCGGTGTCGGGGATCATCGCCAACCTGCACGACGTGGTGATCATTCTCGGCTTCTTCTCGTTTTTTCAGTGGGAGTTCTCCTTGCCGGTGCTGGCGGCCGTGCTGGCGGTGCTCGGTTATTCGGTGAACGAGTCGGTCGTGATCTTCGACCGGATCCGCGAGAACTTCCGCAAGCTGCGCAAGGCTTCCGTCCCGCAAGTCATCGACAATGCAATCACCAGCACCATGTCGCGCACGATCATCACGCACGGTTCGACCGAGCTCATGGTGGTGTCGATGCTCCTCTTCGGCGGCCCGGCGCTGCACTATTTCGCGCTTGCTCTCTTCATCGGCATCCTCTTCGGCGTCTACTCCTCGGTGCTCGTCGCGGCGCCCCTCGTCATGTGGCTGGGGGTTTCGCGGTCAAACCTCGTGAAGCCGGAGAAGAAGACCGAATCGGGCGCAACCGTCTAGTCCGGCGGATGCGTCGCAACGTGCCGCGTAGACCCGCGTCCCCCGTTAGTTAGTCACCCGGAGTAGAAGCGGCATGGAAGTGTTCACCTGGCTGTGGGACCTGGTCGTTCACCTCGACAAGCACCTGCTCGAGCTCACCCAGACCTACGGCGCCTGGGTGTACGCGATCCTGTTCCTCGTGATCTTCTCGGAGACGGGCTTCGTGGTGACGCCGTTCCTGCCCGGCGATTCACTGCTCTTCGTGCTCGGTGCGCTCGCCGCCGCCGGGGCGCTCGACCTCTGGATACTGCTGCTCCTGCTCACGATCGCAGCGATCGCGGGCAACCAGGTCAACTATGCAATCGGCCGTTATCTCGGACCGAAGGTGTTCAAGTCGCGTGCGGCGCGCTTCCTGAAACCGGAATACCTCGAACGGACGCATCGATTCTTCGAGCGCCACGGCGGCAAGACCATCATCATCACGCGTTTCGTGCCGATCGTCCGCACCTACGCGCCGTTCGTGGCAGGAGTCGGCGCCATGGAGCCGGCCCGCTTCACCGCCTACAACATCGCCGGGGGCGTGCTCTGGATCGTGTCGCTGACCCTTGCCGGTTACTTCTTCGGCAACATTCCGGTCGTGAAGAACAATCTCACGCTCGTGATCTTCGGCATCATCTTCGTTTCGATCCTGCCCGGGATCATCGAATACCTGCGCCACAAGACGCAGCACTCCTAGTCGATTGAACCAATGAATATGCACCTGTTCGTAGGTGCATGGGAAAGATGAATCTGAGCGAAGCCGAGCGGCGGGAATTGATGAGCAGGCAGCGCAGCCGCACGATGGCCGTGGGTCAAGTGCGGCGCGCGCGACTGATCCTGTTGCTCGATGAAGGGGCCTCGCGCGAGGCGATCATGAGTGAGTTGCGCTGCGACTCGCGTTTCATCTCGACGTGGAAGACGCGCTTTACCGCCGATCGCCTGGCGGGGCTGTATGCTCGTCATCCGGGTCGGGCACCGCGAAGCGATTTGGCACGGCTGGAAGCGCGGGTGCTCGACTACACGCTCAAGCGCAAGCCCAAGGACGGCTCTACGCACTGGAGCAGCCGCAAGCTCGCCGCCCAACTGGGCCTGCCGTTCATGACCGTGCAGCGCATCTGGCGCAAGCACGACCTCCAGCCTCACCGGCTCGAGCGGCACATGGTCTCCAACGATCCGGACTTCGAGACCAAGGCGGCCGACGTGATCGCGCTGTATCTGAATCCTCCGACGCACGCGGCGGTGTTCTGCGTGGACGAAAAGACCGCCATCCAGGCCCTCGATCGCAAGGACCGCATGTTGCCACTGTCGCGTGGGCGGGCCGAGAGTCACGGCTTCGAGTACAAGCGCAACGGCACGTTGAGCCTGTTCGCGGCGTTGAACACGGCCACCGGCGAAGTGCTCGGCAAGACCGCTGCGCGCCACACCAGCGCACAGTTCGTCGGCTTTCTCACCGATGTGGTGAGCAACCAACCCTTTGGACAGGAAATCCACGTCATCTGCGACAACGTCAGCAGCCACAAGACCCCTGCGGTTCAGTCGTTCCTGGCCGAGCATTCGAACGTGACGATGCATTTCACGCCCACCTACTCCTCTTGGCTTAACCAAGTCGAGAACTGGTTCGCCCGCATCCAGCGCGACGTTATCACCCGGGGTGTGTTCACCAGCGTCAAAGACCTGGACAAGAAACTCACGCGATACATCCGTCAGTACAACAAAAATGCCGCACCACTGAAGTGGAAGTATGCCGACCCACGTCGCCGCATCAGGTGCGATTCATCTGGTTCAGCGGACTAGTGTCCTGAGTCTTTAATTCAGTGAATGTTTTGTTCGTGTCTGAGTCTCACGATAGTGTGAGCACTCAGGGAGCGAACGATGAGAAGAGGACCGCGGCTTGCGCCATTGGAATTGACGGTGCAAGAGAACGATCGACTGGTCGAATGGACGCGGCGGCATAAGAGCTCGCAAGCATTGGCGTTGCGTTCGCGCATCATCCTCGGGTGTGCGCAAGGCGCCAGCAACAACGCGGTGGCGGTGCGGCTGCGGGTGACCAAGCAGACTGTGGGCAAGTGGCGCAAGCGCTTTTTGGAGCGTCGGCTCGATGGTTTGCTCGATGAGCCGCGCCCGGGTGCGCCGCGCAAGCACGATGACGCGAGGATCGAGCAGTTGATTGCCGCCACGCTCAATGAGCGCCCGCGCGAGGCCACGCACTGGAGCACGCGCCTGTTGGCGAAGAAGCTGCGCGTGTCGCAGAGCACGGTGAGTCGGGTCTGGCGCGCCTTCGGCTTGCAACCGCACCGTGCCGAGACCTTCGAGCTCTCGACCGACCCGCTGTTCATCGACAAGGTGCGCGACATCGTGGGCCTGTATCTGAATCCGCCGACCAAGGCGCTGGTTCTGTGCGTGGACGAGAAGACCCAGATTCAGGCATTGGATCGAACCCAGCCGATCCTGCCTCTGGCCCCGGGTCTGCCGGAGCGGCGCACGCACGACTACACGCGACACGGCACGACCACATTGTTTGCGGCGCTGGATCTGGCCACCGGACATGTCATCGGTCAGTTGCATCGGCGTCACCGTTCCAAGGAGTTCCTCGGATTCCTGCGTACCGTCGAAGCCAATGTCCCGGCCGAGCTCGAGGTGCACCTGATACTGGACAACGACGGCACCCACAAGACGCCCTCGGTCAAAGCCTGGCTCGCCCGTCATCGGCGATTTCGGCTGCATTTCACGCCCACCTCATCGTCCTGGCTCAACCTGGTCGAACGCTGGTTCGCGCTCATAAGCGAACGCCAGATCAAGCGCGGAACGCATCGCAGCACTCTTGAACTGGAACGCGCCATCCGCCAATACCTCGATACCTACAACGAAAACCCAACCCCGTTCATCTGGACCAAAACTGCCGATCACATCCTTGCGAGCGTCGCCAGATTCTGTCAACGCATTTCGGCTAGCGTTTTCCTTCAGTTGAGCGCCGACGCGAGCAGGCGCCGATAGCGATGCACGAGCTCGCTCTCTTCGCCTAGCAAGCCGAACAGCGCGACCATCTGCTTGCGGCCGGCCCCGTCGCGAAATCCGCGATCGCGCTTCGCGACCTCGAGCAGTTCACCGAGCGCGGCTTCATGACGCTCACTCGCCGCATGCAGATTGGCGAGCTGCAACCGCGCGTCGAGATCGTTCCCGTCTGCTGCGATGCGCTCCTGCAGGGTTGCGGCGTCTGGGGCATCGGCCATCGTCGCGGCGATGTTCAGGCGCGCTTCGAGCGCGCTCACGCGATCTTCGCGGCGGGTGAGCACGTCGAGCTTGTCCAGCGCCGCACGCGCTTCGTCCACCCGTCCGAGTGCGATCAGCACCTCGATTCGGTCGATGGGCACGATGCGGTTCGACGGGTCGAGCTCGCGCGCCCGGTCGAGCTTCGCAAGGGCGGACGATGCATCGCCCGCTGCATAGTCATCCATTGCCTCGCGCCGCAGCGTCTCCGCCGGAGACGGGAGCAGGCGTTCGATGAACGCACGCACCGCGGGTTCCGGCAGGGCGCCGCTGAACTCGTCGACGATGCGCCCGTCGACGAACGCTTTCACGTTCGGGATGCCGCGCACACCAAACTGCGCGGCGAGGTCCTGGTTCTCGTCCGAGTTCACCTTGGCGAGCACGAACCTGCCTGCGTACTCGGCAGCGAGCTTCTCGAGCACCGGTGCAAGCGCGCGGCAGGGAGCGCACCAGGGTGCCCAGAAATCCACGATTACGGGGACGCCGCGGGAACCGCGCAGCACCACTTCGTCGAAGGTCGCGGCGCTCGCTTCGACTACGTACTTGGTCACGATGGGAGTTTCCTCTTCGAGACCCTGCAGTTGGGGGCGTTGTCGGCGCTTTCAAGCACCTGCCCGTACGGGTCAGATGCGACGCGCGAGATCGGCGGCCTTGCCGATGTAGGTGGCTGGCGTGAGGGCGAGCAGGCGATCGCGTTCGGCTTCCGGCAGATCGAGGGTTCGGATGAAGTCATGCAGCGCCGCCGGCGAAATGCCGCCTTTGCCGCGGGTGAGCGCCTTCAGCTGCTCGTAGGGATTGGGGAGGCCGTGGCGGCGCATGACAGTCTGCACGGCTTCGGCGAGCACTTCCCAGCTTTTCTCGAGATCTTCGGCCAGGCGCTCCGGGTTTGCTTCGACCCGAGCGAGCCCGCGACCCAGGGCGAGATAAGCGAGCAGGCTGTGCCCGAACGCGACGCCGATGTTACGCAGCACCGTCGAATCCGTGAGATCGCGCTGCCAGCGCGATACGGGCAACTTCTCCGCGAGGTGGCGCAGGAGGGCATTGGCAATACCGAGGTTTCCCTCGGAATTCTCGAAGTCGATCGGGTTGACCTTGTGCGGCATGGTGGACGAGCCTACTTCCCCCGCGACAGGCTTCTGCTTGAAGTATCCGATCGAAATGTAGCCCCACATGTCTCGGTTCAAGCCGATGAGAACCGTGTTCATCTGCGCGAGCGCATCGAACAGCTCGGCCAGACAGTCGTGGGGCTCGATCTGCGTCGTGTAGGGATTGAATGCCATGCCCAGTGACTCGACGAAGCGGCGCGCGAAGGATTCCCAGTCGACGGCGGGATAGGCGGCGAAGTGCGCGTTGTAGTTTCCGGTCGCGCCGTTGATCTTCGCGAGAATCGGCGCTGCTGCAACGCGCTCGCGGGCACGGCGCAGGCGATGGACGAAGTTCGCCAGCTCCTTGCCGAGCGTGGTCGGCGTAGCCGGCTGGCCGTGGGTGCGAGCGAGCATGGGGAGCGCCGCATGGGTACGGGCGAGCTCCGTCAGCGTGGCCTCGAGTGCGCTCAGCTCGATGAGCAGTTTTTCGCGCCCATCACGCACCATCAGCGCATATGCGAGATTATTGATGTCTTCCGAGGTGCAGGCGAAGTGGATGAACTCCGCGGCGCGCTCGAGTTCCGCATCGCCTACCACCTGCTCCTTGAGCCAGTACTCGATGGCTTTCACATCGTGATTGGTCTTGCTTTCGATCGCTTTCACACGCTCGGCGTCGGCCTCGCTGAAGCCCTCTGCGAGTGCATTCAGCTTCGCGCGCGCAGCGTCGCGAAAGGGACCCACGCCCTCGATTGCTGTTTCGTCCGCGAGAAGCAACAGCCAGCCGATCTCGACGCGCACCCGGTGCCGGATCAGTCCGTATTCGCTCAGATCCCGCCGCAGTGGTTCCATCTGCCGGGCGTAGCGGCCATCGAGCGGAGAGAGCGCGATAAGGGGAGTCAACGGTGAGGGCGGCATCGTGGGAGGCGCCAGAAGAACGTTGAAAATTCTAGCATAACGGGCGTCGCAACCCGGCCCGTGGACGCGTGCGCGTGCACACCGTCGCGGCCGACGAGCGGGCGCAATCCCGATGCTATAATCCGCGTCCCCGCAGAAGACGACCGGCCATGAAACTGATCGGCACCCAGACCAGCCCCTACACGCGGAAAGTGCGCGTCGTGCTCGCCGAGAAGCGCATCGAGTATGCCTTCGAGGAAGACGTGCCGAGCGCGCCCGAGACCCGCGTCCCCGAGTTCAATCCCCTCGGCAAGGTTCCCGTGCTTGTCATGGACGACGGCTCCACGCTCTACGATTCGCGCGTCATCGTCGAGTATCTCGATGCGGCAAGCCCCGTCACGCGACTGCTTCCCGACGTGACCCGTGGGCGCGTCCAGGTGAAACGCTGGGAGGCTCTCGCCGACGGTGTGTGCGATGCCGCCAGCGCCATCGTTGTGGAAAAACGCCGCCAGGCGCGCAAGCAGGAGGCTGCCTGGATCGAGCGTCAGTCGCAGAAGATCGAGCGCGGGCTGCGCACGATCGCCGAGGAGTTGTCCGAACGCAACTGGTGCTTCGGCGACAACTACAGCCTCGCCGATGTCGCGGTCGGAGTCATGCTCGGATACCTCGACCTGCGCTTCCCCGAGATCGACTGGCGCGGCACGTATCCCAATCTCGAGAAGTACTCCGACAAGCTCTTCAAGCGAGCGTCGTTTCGCGATTCCGCGCCCCCCAGGGGTTAACTGCACGGCATCGCTTGCTCGATGATGCCGCCGCCCAGACAAACCTTGCTCTCGTAGACGACCACCGACTGACCCGGTGTCACGGCCCACTGGGGTGCGGCGAATTCGACGTCGAAGTCGCCATCGCCGATGCGCGCAAGCGCACAGGGAGCATCGGGTTGCCGGTAACGCGTTTTCGCCGCGTAGACCCAGTGGCAATGGGGCGATGTTCCGCTGACCCAGGTTATCTGGGCGGCAGTGAGTCGATCGGAAAAGAGCGCCGGATGCTCGTGGCCCTGGGCGACGACCAATGCGTTCTCCTTCACGTCCTTCGCGACCACGTACCACGGCTCCCCTGCGCCGCCGATGCCGAGGCCCTGGCGCTGACCGATGGTGTAGTACATCAGTCCTTCGTGACGACCGACGGTTGCGCCGTCGGGCGTGACCATTGCGCCCGGCTCCGGCGGCAGGTAACGCATGAGGAACTGCCGGAACGGCCGCTCGCCGATGAAGCAGATGCCGGTGCTGTCCTTCTTGTCGTGATTGGGCAACCCGAGTTTGCGGGCGATCTCGCGCACCTCGCGTTTGTAAAGCCTGCCCAGGGGAAAGAGCGTGCGTGTCAACTGGCTCTGGGTGAGGCGATAGAGGAAGTAGCTCTGATCCTTGGTTCCGTCCTCCGCCTTGAGCAGTTGGAAGCGGCCGTCGCTCTTGCGCACCTGCGCATAGTGGCCGGTCGCGATGCGCTCCGCGCCGAGCGCAAGCGCGTGGTCGAGGAACGCCTTGAACTTGATCTCGGCGTTGCAGAGAACGTCGGGATTCGGCGTGCGACCGGCTTTGTACTCCGCGAGAAAATTCGCGAACACCCGCTCCTTGTACTCGGCGGAGAAATTTACCGCTTCGATCTCGATGCCGAGACGCTCGGCGACCGAGACCGCGTCCACGAGATCCTGGCGCGAGGAGCAGTATTCTTCAGTGTCGTCGTCCTCCCAGTTCTTCATGAAGAGCCCCACGACATCGAATCCATCCCTCTTGAGCAGCCAGGCTGCGACCGACGAATCGACGCCGCCTGACATGCCCACGATCACCTTCGTCTTACTCATGGAACGAAACGCGGGCACGCGGCGTGGGAATCACCTTGTTGGCAGATGCTCGCGACGCGAACGGCCACAGCTCTGCAGGAAGCAAGTTCTTCAATCGAGGCGAGTCAGGAGTTCGACCGGATAGCGGCGGCCCGACCGATAGTCGTCGATGCAGCGCTGCACGAGCGGGCTGCGATGCCGGGACTTCTGGGCGGCGATTTCCGCAGGCGTGAGCCACAGCGTGCGCACGATGCCGGTATCGAGGGGACGCGTCGGATCATGATCCACGAGTGTTCCCGAAAACGCAAAGCGAAGGTAGGTCAGCTCCTTTTCCGGCGCATGCCAGAGATACACGCCCACCAGGGTGTCTGGCCGGAAGGTGTAGCCGGTCTCTTCCAGGGTTTCCCGCGCGACGCCCTCGAGGAGCGACTCGTGCTCGTCGAGGTGACCGGCGGGCTGATTGAGTCCGAGTCCTTCCCCGGTCTCTTCCTCCACCAGCAGAAAGCGTCCGTTCTCTTCGACGACGGCAGCGACGGTGACGCGGGGAGTCCAGATCATGAGCATTCCGGGAAAGCCCGAATTCTACCCGTGGCGGCGGCGGTGCACGGAAAACCGTGATCAAGCCGCGAACAGGCGATGCCGTGCGGGCAGATCGCTTGACGGCAGGTGGCGGTGCTGGCTCGCCGCCTGCGCGCTTAGGTGCAAGCTGTGCCTACGCTGAGACCTCCCTCCAGGCCCAGGCTCCGGGTGCGAGTCCTTCGAGCGTCCAGTCTCCGATGCTCCGGCGGATTAGCCGCAGAGTCGGCAGCCCGACTGCTGCCGTCATGCGGCGCACCTGCCGATTCCTGCCCTCCACGAGGGTGAGCTGCAGCCAGGACGTGGGCACCGCCTTGCGAAATCGGATCGGTGGGTCGCGCTCCCAGAGACCGGGCGGCTCCGCAATCGGTTCGACCTGCGCGGGGAGCGCGCGAAAGTCTCCGAGCTCGATCCCCGCCTCGATGCGCGCCAGCGCAGCCGCGGTGGCGACGCCCTCTACCTGTGCCCAATACGTCTTCGTGAGCTTGTGACGCGGATGACTGATGCGGTGCTGAAGGGGTCCGCTGTCGGTTAGTACGAGCAGCCCCTCGCTGTCGACGTTGAGACGGCCCGCGGCATAGATGCCGGGCACCGGGATGAAATCCTTGAGGGTGCGATGGTCGCCGCACGGGGTGAACTGGCAGATCACTCCGTACGGTTTGTTGAACAGCAGGACGCGATCCGCTTCTCCACGGGGACGCGCCCTGTTGCGCTTGAAATCAGTCGATCCGATCGTACGCCGGCAGCGTGATGAAGTCGAAGTAATCTTCCCGCGTGACGATGTCGTCGAGTAGCTTCGCCGCGAGTTCATAGCGGCCACCAAGCACGAACTGGTGGTCGCCGAGCTGCTTGCGAACCTTGGCGAGCTCTTCGGGAAGCAGCTTGCGAAAGAGATCGACGGTGACCTTGCGCCCGTCCTCCAGCACGCCTTTCGGGCTCCGGATCCACTGCCACACCTGCGAGCGGGAGATCTCGGCCGTGGCCGCGTCTTCCATGAGATTGAAGATCGGAACGCAGCCCACGCCTGCCAGCCAGGAACCCAGGTACTGCAGGGAGATGTTGATGTTCATGCGCAGCCCGGCCTCGGTGATCGGCTGCTCCGGCCGGAAATCGAGCAGGTCAGCGGCGGTCACGTTTACGTCATCGCGCTTATTGCTGACCTGGTTCGGCGTCGGCATGTATTTGTCGAAGATCGCCTTCGCAATTGGCACGAGACCAGGATGCGCGACCCAGGTGCCGTCGCAGCCATCCGTCGCTTCGCGCTCCTTGTCCGCACGCACCTTGGTCATCGCCGCTTCGTTTGCGGCTTCGTCGTTCTTGATGGGAATTTGCGCCGCCATTCCGCCCATCGCATGCGCGTTGCGGCGATGGCAGGTCTTCACCAGCAGCAGCGCATACGCACGCATGAACGGAGAGGTCATGGTCACCTGCGCCCGATCGGCGAGGCAGATGTCGCGGTTGCGAAACTTCTTGATGCAGGAAAAGATGTAGTCCCAGCGGCCGATGTTGAGGCCCGCCGAGTGCTCACGCAGCTCGTACAGGATTTCGTCCATTTCGAACGAGGCGAGCACCGTTTCGATCAGCACCGTCGCCTTGATCGTTCCGCGGCCGACGGAGAGCTCGTCCTGCGCGAAGTTGAAGATGTCGTTCCAGAGCCGCGCCTCGAGGTGGCTCTCCATCTTCGGCAGATAGAAGTAGGGGCCCGTGCCGCGTTCTTGCAGTGCCTTTACGTTGTGGAAAAAGTACAACCCGAAATCGAAGAAGGCACCCCCGACGATTTCGCCATCGATCTTCGCGTGCTTCTCCACGAGATGCCAGCCGCGCGGGCGCACCATCAACGTGGCGATCTTCTCGCCCAAGGCGTAGCGCTTGCCTTCGGCGGATACGAAGCCGAGCGTCCGCGCAATCGCTTTCTTCAGATTGATCTGACCCTGTACGACGTTCGCCCAGGTCGGCGTGCTCGAGTCTTCGAAATCCGCCATGTAGACGCTCGCCCCCGAGTTGAGCGCGTTGATCACCATCTTGCGGTCCACGGGACCCGTGATCTCGACGCGGCGATCCTGCAGATCCGCTGGAACGGGGGCAACCACCCAGTCGCCCGCACGCACGCTGGCGGTCTCGGGCAGGAAGTCCGGCAGCTTGCCGGCGTCGATCTTGATCTGCCGCTCGGCGCGGCGGGCGAGCAACCCCCGACGACGCGGATCGAAGCGCCGGGCCAGCTTCGCGACGAACTCGAGGGCCTGGGGCGAAAGGATGTCGGCGTATTCGGGCGTGATCTTGTCTGACAGCTCAACGCCCTGGGGGAAGAACTCTTGTCGGTTCATGTCGGTTTAACTCCACCTCGTGAGGGATTACGCACGGCTTTTTTGAGTTTTGGAACGTGCAAGAAAAAACACCGCACACAATGGGACCCGGGAAGTCCAACCTGAGTGCGGCGCTTCGCCAAGACCGGGAAGGTTCGATCAGTGAAACTGCTCTTCCTCGGTCGATCCGGTCAGCGCCGTGACCGAGGATCGACCCCCCTGGACCACCTGGGTGAGTTCGTCGAAGTAGCTGGTGCCCACCTCCCGCTGGTGCTTGACTGCGGTAAACCCCTTGCTGGCGGCGGCAAACTCCTTCTCCTGCAAGGCGACAAACGCGGTCATGTTCTCGCGGGCGTAGCCGTGGGCAAGCTCGAACATGCTGTAGTTGAGCGAGTGGAAACCGGCCAGCGTGATGAACTGGAACTTGTACCCCATCGCCCCGATTTCGCGCTGGAACTTCGCG
This sequence comes from uncultured beta proteobacterium, assembly GCA_963747225.1. Taxonomy (GTDB): domain Bacteria; phylum Pseudomonadota; class Gammaproteobacteria; order Burkholderiales; family JAEUMW01; genus JAEUMW01. The sequence goes on from CAVVES010000026.1 coordinate 39,357, forward strand.
ATGGTGGCATCGTCGAGATTCTTCTTCCAGTTGAACGACGGCGAGCAATTGTAAGCGAGCATTTTGCCGGGAAATTCCTTGCGGATCGCTTCGGCGTAGCGCTTCGCGAAGTCGAGGTCGGGCGTGCCTGTTTCACACCAGAGCATGTCGACATACGGGGCATACGCAAGGCCCCGCGCCACCGCCTGGTCGAAGCCCTTGATGGTGCGGTAGAAGCCCTCCGGGGTGCGCTCACCCGTGCAGAACGGCTTGTCGCGATCATCCACATCGGAGGTGAGCAGATCCGCGGCTTCAGCATCGGTGCGCGCGAGCAGCACGGTGGGCACGCCCATTATGTCGGCGGCGAGGCGGGCGGCAATCAATTTCTGCACCGCTTCCTGGCTCGGCACCAGCACCTTGCCGCCCATGTGACCGCATTTCTTCACGGAAGCGAGCTGGTCCTCGAAGTGAACGCCGGCGGCACCGGCATCGATCATAGCCTTCATCAGCTCGTGGGCGTTCAGCACGCCGCCGAAACCGGCCTCGGCGTCGGCCACGATCGGGGCGAACCAGTCGATGTCACCCTTGCCTTCCATGTGCGTGATCTGATCGGCCCGCTGCAACGCGTTGTTGATTCGCTTCACCACGGTGGGAACGCTCGTCACCGAGTACAGAGATTGATCCGGATACATCGTCAGGCTTTCATTGGCGTCCGCGGCCACCTGCCAGCCGGACAGGTAGATCGCCGGAACGCCGGCCTTGACCTGCTGCATGGCCTGATTGCCAGTGAGCGCGCCCAGGGAATTGACGAAGGGCATCTCGGTCACCATCTTCCACAGCTTTTCCGCTCCCCGTCGGGCGAGGGTGTACTCGACGTGCAGGCTGCCCCGCAGCCGATACACCTCTTCTGCGGTGTAGCCGCGCTGCACGCCTTTCCAGCGCGGATTTTCCGTCCAATCCTTCTTGATCTTTGCGATCTCTTGATCACGACTCATGGGTAATCTCCTTGTATGCGAAATCTCGGTCTTGGAGCACTGGAGCGCTGCCCGTCGGGCGGCTCTTGTTCCCGCTGTGAAGCTTTTGCCGTCTCGCCCCTCGGGTGATCGGGTGGCGATGACAGCTTTGCTTGATCAATCGGTTCAGCCTGAATTCAATGCTGCTGTCTCCGATTCACGGGGTGGCCAGAGATCTCGTCTGGCAAACCGGATGGGAGCGCGTTTGGTCGACGCCCTCCCCATGATTGCGCCGGCATTGCGGTGATCCAGCCGGCGTTCGTGAGTCGGTCAAGTATAGCAATTAATTTATGCGTTGCAACAATCACGACACATTCTGATTTCGATTTCGTAAACAGCTTCTTGCGACGATCCACCACGCAGGTGTCGGGATAAAGTTGTGCGCGGCCAAAAACGGCCCGAAGAGCGCTGAGGTCGGGCTAGGCCAGCGCCGCAGGAGAGACAATCACGCCGTCCGTATCGGCATAGACGTACTGCCCGGGGACGAAGGTGACCCCAGCGAAGGTGACAGGGATATCGCGATCGCCCGCCCCTTTCTTGATGCTCTTCAGCGGGTGTGTGGCGAGCGCGCGCACGCCGATTGGCAGCGAAGCCATCGCTGCGGAATCCCGGATGCAGCCGTAGACGATGATTCCGCTCCAACCGTTGTCCCGCGCGAGGATAGCGATCTGATCGCCCACCAGCGCGCAGCGCAGCGAGCCGCCGCCGTCTACCACGAGCACGCGTCCGGCGCCCGGCTCGGACAATGCCTGCCGCACCAGAACGTTGTCCTCGAAGACCTTCACCGTGGCGATGGGACCGCCGAAGGCTGGCGAGCCTCCGTAAGCGCAGAACATCGGCTCGGCGACCCTGACCTTGCCTTCGTGAGCATCGCAAAGGTCCGCAGTCGCAAAGGTCATGGAGGGTCTCCTCAATGAGGAATAATGGTGAAGCGGCGGAAACCCGCCCGCATCCCTGCCTAATTCCGGGGTAGTCTATCTTATATAAGATACAAAAGTGCAAAATTCTGCACCGCCGCAAACGCGCGGAATGCGTTGGGGGGAGCCCGCAAGCGCAGGTTCTACAGCGACGTTGTTCGATCAGGAATAGCCGTTGATCTTTCCGACCATGGCGTCACCGAATCCGGAGCAGGAAACCTCCTTCGCACCCTGCATCAGGCGGGCGAAGTCGTAGGTCACGACCTTGTCCGAAATCGCGTCTTCCATGGACCTGACGACGAGTTCGGCGGCTTCTTTCCAGCCCATGTGCCGGAGCATCATCTCCGCGGACAGGATCAACGAGCCTGGATTGACCTTGTCCTGCCCGGCGTACTTGGGCGCTGTCCCGTGGGTCGCTTCGAACACGGCGTACTGGTCAGAGATGTTGGCGCCCGGTGCGATGCCGATGCCGCCGACCTGCGCAGCCAGGGCATCGGAGATGTAGTCGCCGTTCAGATTCAGCGTTGCGATGACGTCATACTCGGCCGGCCGCAGAAGTATCTGCTGGAGAAACGCGTCGGCGATCGCGTCCTTCACGACGATGTCGCGCCCGGTCCCGGGATTCGCGAACTTGCACCACGGTCCGCCATCGATCGGCTTCGCCCCGAATTCGCGCTGCGCGAGCGCGTATGCCCAGTCGCGAAATCCGCCCTCGGTGAACTTCATGATGTTGCCCTTGTGCACGATTGTCACCGACTTGCGGTTGTTGTCGATCGCGTAGCGAATGGCAGCGCGCACGAGGCGTTCGGTGCCCTCGCGGGACACCGGCTTGATGCCGATGCCAGAAGTTTTCGGGAAGCGGATCTTCTTGACGCCCATTTCCTCCTGGAGAAAGCGGATGACCTTCTTTGCCCCGTCGGATTCTGCCGGCCATTCGATACCCGCATAAATGTCCTCTGTGTTCTCCCGAAAGATCACCATGTCGGTGAGCTCGGGGTTCTTCAGTGGACTCGGCACGCCCTTGAAATAGCGCACCGGACGCACGCATTGGTAAAGATCCAGTTCCTGGCGCAGCGCAACGTTCAACGACCGGATGCCGCCGCCGACCGGGGTCGTCATCGGCCCCTTGATGGAAACCGAAAATTCCTTCAGCGCGCCGAGGGTCTCATCGGACAGCCGAGACGTCGCCGCCATAGATCTGCGTTGATTTCTCGCCTGCGTAAACTTCCATCCAATGGATCTTGCGCGCACCCTTGTAGGCTTTCGCGACCGCTGCGTCGACGACCTTCTGCATGACCGGCGTGATGTCCACGCCGATGCCGTCGCCCTCGATGAAAGGAATGATCGGGTGATCAGGCACGGGCTGACCGGGAACTATTTTCTGGCCGTCTTGGGGAACCTTGAATTTGGAGGTTGCGCTCATCGTGATCCCTGTTGTGGTTGGGCGTCGTTTGGAGTAACTCGCGGCGGGATGAATTCCCGGCCGCCGCGGACGATGGCCAACGGCAGTCGATCAATCGTACCGAAGGTCGATCTTCTTCGTTTGGCGCGGCGATTATGCGCCAGGGGACGCACGCTTTCCAGCGCGGTTAGCGCTGCCGCGCGACTCGGATGCGTGGCGCCGGTTGCACGTTACCGCTATGCTTGGCCTCGGCCCGATGGCGGGCTTGACGCTCGAAGGGAAGACGAAAGGTGGCGTGGCAACACGAGGCGAGAGCGACGGCGCTGCCGGCAGGGGAGAACCCTGTCGCGCAAGCGATCGCCGAAGCCTTGATCGAGGGATTTGACCGGCACTACCGGTTGTTCCGGGAGGTTAGCCGCACCGCCAAGGAGCGCTTCGAGCGGGCGGAATGGCCCGCGCAACAGCGGGCCGTACGCGAGCGCATCCAGTTCTACGACGATCGCGTGAACGAGTGCGTGGAGCGGCTGCGCCGGGACTTCCGGGCCGATTCCATCGACCACAACACCTGGCAGCAGGCAAAGCTGCTCTACATCGGGCTGCTGACCAATCACAAGCAACCCGAATGCGCCGAGACCTTTTTCAACTCCGTGTCGTGCAAGATTCTGCATCGGACGTACTTTCAGAACGATTTCATTTTCGTGCGCCCGGCGATCTCGACTGAATATCTCGAGTCCGACCCGCCGGCCTTCCGGACCTACTATCCCACCATCGCGACGCTGTATCAGACGTTCTGCCGTGCCTTTCTCGACTTCGCGTGGTCGCGTCCATTCGTCGATCTCGAGCGCGACGTGGCCTGCGCGATCGAGGCGGCTAGGCGGCACCTCGGTGAATGGCCGGAGCCGGAACCCAACTTCCAGATCCAGGTCCTGGACGGAGCGTTCTACCGAAACAAGGCCGCGTATGTCGTAGGCAAGCTCGTGAACGGCTACCAGGAGTATCCGTTCGTGGTCCCGGTCCTGCACGATTCAGAAGGCCGCCTGGAGTTGGACGCCATTCTTTTGGATCCAGCGTACCTCAGCATGCTCTTCAGCTTGAGCCGCGCTTACTTCATGGTTGACATGGAGGTCCCGTCGGCCTGGATCCGCTTCCTGCAGACCGTGGTGCCGAACAAGCCGCAATCCGAGCTGTACACCATGGTTGGCTTGGCGAAGCAGGGAAAGACACTCTTTTATCGCGACCTCATCCAGCACCTGCGGCATTCCCGCGACCTGTTCGACCTGGCTCCGGGTATTCCCGGACTGGTGATGGTGGTGTTCACGCTGCCGTCGTTTCCTTACGTGTTCAAGGTGATTCGGGACACGATCCTGCCCCCCAAGGAGGTCGACCACGAGACCGTGCAGGCGAAATACCTGCTGGTGAAGCGCCATGACCGGGTGGGTCGGATGGCCGATACCCTGGAATTTTCAGATGTTGCCCTGCCCAAGGCTCGCTTTGCCGCCGGACTTCTCGAAGAGCTGCGCCGCGTCACCCCGTCGCTGCTCGAGGAAGAGGCGGACACAATCGTGATCAGGCACTGTTACATCGAGCGCCGCATGGTTCCCCTCAACCTTTACCTCGATCGCGCCGGTCACACCCAGCGGGAGCAGGCGGTGCGCGAGTATGGAGACGCGATCCGGGAACTTGCCTACGCAAACATCTTCCCGGGCGACTTGCTCTGGAAGAATTTCGGGGTCACGCGCTTCGGCCGGGTGGTGTTCTACGACTACGACGAGATCGAGTATCTGACGGATTGCAATTTTCGGCGTATTCCGGAGGCGCCGTCGGACGAGTTCGAGATGTCCGCGGAGGTCTGGTATCCCGTCGCGCGAAACGATGTCTTCCCTGAAGAGTTCGGCGCCTTCCTGCTCAGCAACCCGGCGGTTCGCACCATCTTCCGGAAGCATCACCAGGAGCTGTTGTTCCCCGAGTTCTGGCAGGCATGCCAAGGCCGCATCCGCAACGGGACGATGGAAGACTTTTTTCCCTACCCCGCGACAGTGCGTTTCTGCAACCTCTTTCGAGCCGGCCCGTGGGGCGAAGCGACCGGTCGGGCCGCATCCAGAGCGGTACAGAAACAAAGGACTCCGACGTGAAGCCACTCGCGATCAAGCTGCCTGCACCATTCCGGGGAGGCAGGCCCGTCCTTTTGCCCCATCGCGGGGCAGCAACAGGCCGGCACTGGCTGTTCCGCTAGCCGTGCGCTTCCGGCGCAGCGATGCACTGCGCCGCGGGACGTTCGTTATTTGCCGCTTGCCTGGATATTGGACGCCTGCTTCCCCTTGGGCCCTTCTGTCACGTCGAAGCTGACTTTCTGGCCTTCCTTGAGGGTTTTGAAGCCGGACATGTTGATCGACGAGAAGTGCGCGAACAGATCTTCCCCTCCATCGTCGGGCGTTATGAATCCAAACCCTTTCGCATCGTTGAACCACTTTACGGTGCCGGTAGGCATCATCCCTCCTCCTGGTGGATCGATCCGGGCTCTGACCCGTGACTGCTTGAGTTTCAAGCCCGCAACGGCACGATCGACGTTGTGCTTTACTTGAAGCCCAATACCCACGGTCTTTTTAGGTTATTTGCCCCGATTCGTCAAGGACGGGGCGGCGCCGCAGAGGACGCGAGGGGCACAGAATTTGCACTTGCAAATTTTCGGCCGAGTGCAAGAATTGATGGCGTGAATCGATGGTCAGCGATAACTTAGAGCGATGGCCTCAGGAAATCGCGACGGAACCGTTCTTGAAACCAAGAAAAGCCGGGTAAAGCCGCCCCCCCTTTTCAAGGTGTTGCTTCTCAATGACGACTACACGCCCATGGACTTCGTCGTAGCCGTGTTGCAGACGTTTTTTTCGATGACACGTGAACAGGCTACGCAGATCATGCTCAAAGTTCATAGGGAGGGAATGGGGATCTGCGGTGTCTATCCCAAGGATATCGCCTCGACTAAGGTCGAGCAGGTCACCGAGTATTCCCGGCAGCATCAACACCCGTTAAGATGCGTCATGGAGGAAACCTAACATGATCGCGCAGGAGCTCGAAGTCAGTCTGCACATGGCGTTCATGGAGGCGCGCCAGAAGCGGCATGAGTTCATCACCGTCGAGCATCTCCTTCTGGCGATGCTGGACAACCCATCGGCGTCGGAAGTGCTTCGCGCGTGCGCCGTTGACGTCGACGATTTGCGCAAGCAACTCTTCGAGTTCGTGGGAGAACACACCCCCAAGCTCACCCGCGAGGACGTCGACACGCAGCCTACGCTCGGCTTTCAGCGCGTCATCCAGCGTGCCATCCTGCATGTGCAATCCTCCGGAAAGAAAGAGGTCACCGGGGCGAACGTCCTCGTCGCGATTTTCGGCGAAAAGGACTCCCACGCGGTCTATTTTCTCCACCAGAAGGGAGTGACGCGGCTCGACGTGGTGAACTTCATTTCGCACGGGATCAGTAAGGTTCCTCAGGCGAGCCAGTCGAAGGCCGAGAGTGAGGGCGATCCAGAGCAGGAGAATGCCGCAGGTGGCGCCCTCGAAACCTACACGATGAATCTTAATGCGCTCGCGCTCGCCGGGAAGATCGATCCCCTTATCGGACGCGAGAAGGAGCTCGAGCGCGTCATTCAGACGCTTTGCCGCCGCCGGAAGAACAACCCGCTCCTGGTTGGAGAAGCGGGGGTCGGCAAGACCGCAATCGCGGAAGGGCTGGCCCGGCTGATCATCGAGGGCGAAGTACCGGATATTCTTCGCCGCTGCCAGGTCTACGCTCTCGACATGGGCGCGTTGCTCGCCGGAACCAAGTATCGCGGCGATTTCGAGCAGCGCCTCAAGGCTGTGCTCAAGCAGCTTCTGGACAACCCGAACGCGATCCTTTTCATCGACGAGATCCACACGCTCATCGGGGCAGGAGCCGCTTCGGGCGGAACCCTCGACGCCTCGAACCTGCTCAAGCCGGCTCTTTCCAGCGGACAGCTGAAGTGCATCGGCGCGACGACGTACAACGAGTTCCGCGGCGTCTTCGAGAAGGATCACGCGCTTTCGCGCCGGTTCCAGAAGATCGATGTGACGGAGCCCTCTGTGGACGAAACCGTCGCGATCCTCCGTGGCCTCAAGTCACGCTTCGAGGCGCATCATGGTGTGAAGTACACGGGGAATGCCCTCTCTGCCGCCGCGGAGCTGTCTGCGCGCTACATCAACGATCGCCACCTGCCGGACAAGGCGATCGACGTGATCGACGAAGCCGGCGCGGCGCAACGCATCCTGCCCCGTGCCAAGCAGCGCAAGGTCATCGGTAAGCACGAGATCGAGGAGATCATCGCCAAGATCGCGCGTATTCCTCCCCAAAGCGTATCGACCGACGATCGCAATGCCCTGAAGACTCTTGAGCGCGATTTGAAGGCGGTAGTGTTCGGGCAGGACAAGGCCATCGACGCGCTGGCCGGCGCCATCAAGATGGCGCGGAGCGGCCTGGGCAATCCCCAGAAGCCGATCGGCAACTTCCTGTTCTCCGGTCCGACCGGGGTCGGCAAGACCGAAGTCGCGCGTCAGCTCGCGTACATCATGGGAATCGAGCTGCTTCGCTTCGACATGTCCGAATACATGGAGCGTCACGCGGTTTCGCGCCTGATCGGGGCGCCGCCGGGGTACGTGGGTTTCGATCAGGGAGGCCTGCTAACCGAAGCCATCACCAAACACCCCTATTGCGTATTGCTGATGGACGAAATCGAGAAAGCCCATCCGGACATCTTCAACATCCTGCTGCAGGTGATGGATCACGGGACCTTGACGGACAACAATGGCCGCAAGTCGGACTTCCGCAACGTAATCATCATCATGACCACGAACGCCGGGGCTGAGAACCTCACCAAGACCACTATCGGTTTCACCACGGCGTCCCACACGGGCGACGAACTTGCCGACATCAAGCGAATGTTCACGCCGGAGTTTCGCAATCGGCTCGACGCGATCATCTCGTTCGCCGCGCTCGATCGCGAAGTAATCCTGAGAGTGGTGGACAAATTCCTGATCCAGCTCGAGAGCCAGTTGCACGAAAAGAAGGTCGAACGTCAGCTTTACAACGGCTCTGAAGAAGTATCTCGCTCAGCGCGGCTTCGATCCACTTATGGGTGCGCGCCCGATGGCGCGTCTCATTCAGGACACCATTCGGAGCGCTTTGGCCGATGAGCTGCTCTTCGGTCGGCTCTCGAACGGCGGTTCAGTGACCGTTGACATTGACGAGAGCGACAAGATTCGGCTGGTCTTCAGTGAGGAACCCGAAACGGTCGTCACGTGACTATCACGTGATCCGCGGAAAAGGCCGCCCTGGCGGCCTTTATTTTTCCTTCACGACGTTAAGGGCCTATGCCCTGCCCTTGCCTTGACGGGCATCACCGGGGCGGGAACTGAAGCACCAGAATGAAGCACTTGCTCCGCTTGCCGATGGCTGGGCGGTGAACATCTGGGCGAAGTCGCTGGGCCGATTTGACCGCGCCAGATCAACGGCTCCCTTCCCTCGATTCTGACCTGCGAAGGTCAGGCGGCACGCACCAGAAGGTGAGCGCTACCAGCAGCGCGAGGCCAACATGTAGTGCCGTGAACGCCCACGGTGGAAAATCCAGAAAGAGGATCGGAGCGAGGAGTCGCTCGATGAACGTCGAATGGGCTGGAGTTCCGCCGCGGAGCGCGTCCTCCCAGACCGTCAGCGGACACGCCACGCCGATCACAGCTTCGAGCGCGACGAACGCTATCGCCGCAAGATGCGCGACACGAAAGCACAAGTTGCGCACGCAGCGCCAGCGCAACGCCGCTCCGATCCAGATGAAGGCAAGGCCGCCCACCACGAAGACGACGAAAGTGAAGTGAACGACAAGAATCGCGTCTGCAATGAGTAGGCGCATTTGTTTGCTCCGTCCCGTCCACGAGCGATTGTGAGACCAAGCAAGGTTCCGCGGTCGGATCGGTCAGAGCGCGTCCAAAACGACGCGGTCTTCAGCCCCTTACCCAGCCAACCAGCCGGCGCAGGCGGCTCGTCGACGGTGTTCTGCTTTCCATGCGTCGCGCCACCAGGGAGTACGCTTGCAGAAGCTCCGGAAATGCCTGCGAACCGCCCCAAAGATATAGACGGAAGGCGCGGTACAGCTTTTCTCCCCAGCGCGCGATCACCACGTTTCGATTTTGCTCAAGTCGCTGCGCCCAATGGAGCATCGTGTGCCCGTAATGCATGCTTTCGTTCTCGACGCGAAGCACTTCCATGTTACGAAGCAGCAGGTCGCTGATGAGCTCCTGCAGGCACATGAAGGTATGGTTGCCGCTCCAGATGTACTTGCGGGCAAAACTGCTGACGTCGTACTTGACGACAGAGGCGGAGCCGTCGAGAAACATGAGGCCGCCCGGTCGCAGACACCGCCACACCTGGGCGCAGAAACGCTGGTAATCGACGATGTGCTCGATGACGCCGAAGTTGACAATGGCGTCGAACGCTTGTGTCGGCTCGAACTCAAGGAAATCCTGCCACAGCACTTCGCATGGCAGATTCTGATCGCGGATCAGATTGTCCATGTAGCGATAGGAATCCTCGCCGAGCGTCAGCCCGGTGACGTGTACACCCCGCCCACCACAGAATTGCGCCACCCCGCCCCAGCCGCCGCCGATGTCGAGCAATCGCATGCCCGGCGCGAGCTTCAAGGCGCGATACATATTTTCCAGCTTGCGCTCCGATGCCTCTTCCAGGGATTCGTCCTGGGAATGGAAAATGCCGTGCGAATACAGCCGGTACTTGCGGTCGAGGAACGAGAGGTAGAGTTCGCTGCCGTGCTCATAATGGGCGCCGACGACCTCGCGGTTGACCGTTGTGTCGCCTTTGAGAAGCTGCGCTTGAAGAAACCTCAGCCACGCGGGCAGACGCAGGCGATCCTTCACTCGGGTGCGCAATTGCAGCAATGCCGCCATGTCGCCTTCGATCTCCACGTCGCCCCGGACGTAGGCATCGGCAAAGGCAAATTCATCGAAACCGTGCTGAAGCGGACGGTTGCTTTTGAAGCTGATTCTGAACTGCGGATCACCCGGACCAAAGCGTTCGATCTGTCCGGAGGCAAATCCGACTTCGCAGGAGATTCCAGTTCCGGAAATGATCCGGCCAAGCAGATTCGTGCTGCGTGGAGCGACGAGTTCACTGATCACTGGTTCTTTCCTTTCGAGCGTTTAATACGGCGCGAACCTGAGCCGTGTCCTTCACGAAGGAAACGTCTTCAGGTTCTCGTGGATCATCGCGAGCAGCCGCTGCGGCTGCACCGGCTTGAGCAGCAGCTGGTAGTCGCGGGTTTCGGCCTGCATGATGCGATCGGGTGCCGTGCTTCCGGTTATCAGAATCGCGGGAATCTCCGGGTCCAATTCACGGCGCAGGCGGTCAATGACGTCCGTCCCGATGACGCCACCAGCGAGCCGGTAGTCCGCGACGATGAGGTCCGGGATGCGGTTGTGTTGCTCCACAGCCGCGACCACATCATCCCCGGTAAGCGATCCGATCACGTCGGCGCCCCATCCTCGCAGCAGAACGCGCATGCCTTCGACGATCGATTCCTCGTCGTCGACGACCACGATAAGCCGGCCGTTCAGGTCTGGGGCCGACTCCTTCGCCAACGGCACCGCTGCGGCAGGAACCGAAGGCTTTACCGCCAGCGGAACGTCGAAACCGAATACGGTGCCGCGGCCCGGCCGCGAACGCAGATCGATCCGGTAGCCAAGCAGATTGGAGAGACGCTTCACGATGGACAGACCGAGGCCGAGTCCCTTCTTGCTCGTACGGCCCGGATTCTCGAGCTGATAGAACTCGTCGAAGATGCGGCCCTGCTGATCCTGCGGTATACCCGGGCCGGTGTCCCGGACTTCGATCCGTACGCGATCGCGGCGCCACCGACAGCCCAGCAGAACGCCGCCATTTCGCGTGTAGCGAATGGCATTGCTGATGAGATTGCGGAGTATGCGTTCGAGCAGCACGGAATCGCTGTGCACGAAGCGCCGGCTGCCGACGACGGTAAGCTCGAGCCCTTTCTCGGCGGCCTCCGCGTGGAACTCCGTGAGCAGCGTATCGAGCACGCTGCTGATCGGAAAATCGTACAGATGTGGCGTGATAATGCCGGAATCGATTTTCGAGATGTCGAGCAGTTCGTTGAACAGTCCCTCGAGGGCAGCAACAGAGGCGTTGATGCTGTTCACGACGTTCAGCACCTCGGGATCCTTGATTTTCTGATGCAGCGCGCCCGCGAAAAGGCCCATGGCATGCAGCGGCTGGCGCAAGTCGTGGCTGGCGGCGGCGAAGAACTGGGTCTTTGACCGGTTCGCCGCTTCCGCTTCCTGCAGTGCCTGTTCCGCCACCGATTTCTGGCGGGACAACTGCTCGATGAGTTCCAGGTTCTCGAAGCGCTTGCCTATCGCTTCGGCGATCAACTGATTCACGTTGCGGCCGAACGAGAGCGCCACGACGAGCACGATCGCACCTGGAGCGACAAGGTAGATCTGCCCGATGCCGACGTCCGTGAGTTGACGCAGGAGCAGAGGAATCAGGGTCAGGGGGATCAGCAGGTAGAACGCCGGCGCGTAGGCGGAAAGCGAGGTCATCGAGACGATCGCGATCCCGAACAGGATGAGGGATAGCACCGACTGGTGCGCGATCGAGCCAGGCACGAACATGATGAGGCCGGCGCTGCCCCAGATGCATCCGGCGGTCGCCGCGGCGATCGTGTACAGCCTGCCCCAGCGCGGATCCGCCCGCTCCGCGGGCGACGCACGCATGTACTGCCGATATTGGAAGACGCGAATCGTCTGGTGCACGCAGAGCGCAGCCATCCAGGCGATCAGCCAGGGCGCCGGCACCTCATCCCACATCGCCGTGAGCAGAACGGCAGCCGCTACGAGAGAGCCGATCGTTGTGGTTGGCTGCTGAAGGTACACCGAGCGGACCTGCTCGGCGCGTACCTGCCGTTCGTGTGGGTAGGCGTTCTCAGTCATGAATCGACGGCGGGCCCTCAGCGTGCCGCCGCCGCGACGAGTGGCCTGCCCGCGCGCGACTTCGACGTGAACACGGCATCGCTGTGTAGCCAGCATTCGAGCGCCTGTCCGGTCGAGTCGGTTACGCGCCAAGGTTCGAGGATCGCACGTCTCTCTTCCTCGCTGCCGAAATCCGATTCGTCGAACGGCACCCGCTCGGGCGGTGCAGTGTCGCTCCCGGTGACATACGTCCGACCTGGCGCGTCCCCGTCCGCCGCCTGCATGGCAACCATGTCGACAAGGTCGGTGAGCGCCGGAAACCAGTGACCGGAGCGCAGCAGCCGCGGTAGATCGTCCGCGAGCTTGCGCAGCCGATTGCGTGCGGAAAACACTTCGCGCAGGGTGTTTCGATAGGCCGCGACGAACTCGGCCGTGTCTGCCTGCCGGGGACGGACCACGAGGGTATACCCGGTAAAGTCGCGCAGTAGGGCGTCCGGCAGAAACGCGGCACTTGGCTCCGCCGCCAGGCGATGAAAATAGGGCGTCCCGAGGATCGGCGTCTCGAAGCAGAGAAACGTCGGCACGTGCAGCCCGGAGCGCGCGAGGTGTCTGGGAATCGCGCGGATGTAGTCGACCCCGTCGCTGATCGGGCTGACCATCAATCCCGAGATGACGAGAATGCCGTGATCGCGGCAGCAATCGATGGCAGCGCGCGTCTTGTGCGCGGCGTTCTGGTGCTTTCCCATCTCGTCGAGCGCGGCCGGATTGAAGCTCTCAAGGCCGACGAACAGAATGCGGCAGCCGGCGTCCGCCATGAGCTGCACGAGGCTCTGGTTGCAGATGATATTGAACGTGACGGCGGCGTACCACTGCACCTTCAACGGCTTGAGCGCCGCGCACAACTCGCGCAGGTAACCGAGATTGCCGCCGAGATTGTTGTCGGAGAAGCCGATTACTCGCGTTTTGTAACGGGGCACCTTGCCCTCGAGCATCCGCTGTCCGGCGACGATGTCGCGCACGACGGAATGCACGGGACGCGTGTGGTGTCGGGTACCGACTCCGGTCAGCACGCAGAACTCGCAAGTGAAGGGGCAGCCGCGCGTTGCTTCGAGCGCGAACGAGTGGAGCGCCTTTCCCGCGAGCAGATCGAACCGCGGGGTCGCGACCGCGTAGGCGTCGTAGTCCGTGTTCCGGTAGCGGCTTTTGAGATCACCTGCGCAGAAATCCGCGTACAGGGGGGGAACCGTGTGCTCGGGGTCCCCGACCACCACAGCGTCGAAGAACGGCTGGCACAAGTCGGGATAGCTGCTCGCGAAGGCGCCGCCGATGACAGTCTTGGCGCCGCGGCGCCTCCAGTAATGCGAAATCTGGCGCGCGCGGTCGAAATCCGAGTGCATGCAGGAGAGAAACAGGAGGTCGTAGTCCCGGTTCCAGTCCGGTTCCTCCCAGGTCTCGTTGACGACTTCGACCGCGATGTCCCGAGGCAGCAGACCGGCGATGAGCGGCCCGATCTGCGGCTGCATCGAAACCCGGTTCCGACGGCCTCGACGATGATAGTCGACGTATACGAACAGGATCCCGACGCGCACCGCGGCCTCAGCTCTCGTTGTTATTCGCGCCGGACCGCCCCCGGCCCGGCCGCGCGCAACTCACGCCGTCGGCAGCTTCAGTCCGAGCTTGCTGACTGCAATGACGGCCTGAGTGCGGTTCACGACATTCAGCGCCTTGAGGATGGCAGTCACGTGGATCTTCACCGTGCCCTCCGCGAGATTGAGCGCGCGGCAGATGAGCTTGTTGGGCTTGCCCTGGATGAGCAACGCGAGCACCTGGGCCTGCCGCTCGGTCAGGCCGATGTCGTGGGGCACCAGCGCGCGTCCGCTGCGTGCGGCTTCCGCGGCGACGCGAGCGGTGGGTTCCGGCGTCGCGTGGTGATCGCGCAGGATTTCGGGAGGCAGATAGACCCCGCCCGAGAGCACCAGCCGGAGTGCGTTGATCAGCACCTGGGTGGTCGAGGTTTTCGGGATGAAGCCCATTGCCCCCGCATCCAGCGCCTGCATGACGATCGAAACCTGATCGGACGCGGAAAGCACCACGATCGGGATCGCGGGATGCGCTTCACGCAGCGCTTCGAGCGCAGAGAACCCATCCATGCCGGGCAGCGTCAGGTCGAGCAGGATGAGCTTCAGATCCGGATGGGCGTTCGCAACATCCAGTGCTTCCGGGCCGCTCTGGGCCTCGAGCAGCACGATCTCGCTGTCGAGGGGCTGCAGCACGGCCCGCAGCGCTTCACGAATGAGCGGGTGGTCGTCGACGATCATGACCTTCAAAGGGCTTCCTCCCGGTAGTGAGGGCGTCGCCGCCCGGCGCGCGGTGCGTGCTCCGCCCTCGAAGTTTAGTACAGTGGCACCCGGTTACAACAGCCAAGTGCCGTGCAGCCTAGCTCGTTCGCCCTAGGCGTTAGCACCTCCGTTCGATTCCAGTAGCGCGTCAATCCACGAATAATTCGAAGCGAAGGGTGAACGATCGGAGCCCACAGCGCTCAACCAGGGAGTTCGTCATGAGTCACGGAGAAAGCATGAACGCATCAAGTTTCAACCGGTTCTTCTCGCAACGCATGGATGGCATCTCGACCACGCTTAAAGTCGGGGCGCTTGCAGCAGGGTACGCGGCATTCGTCTGGCTGACCATGTACCAGGTTGAACACGGGTTCTCCGCGTTGACGCGACTCTCTACGACCCAAAGCAGCGTGCGCCCGATTGGACCCGAAGCGAACACGGTGTCCACCCCCGCGCCCTCCGGCGCTGGGCAATCTGCCGCCGGTCACGGCCTCACTCGTGTCGGCGACATGGCCTCCGGCGCGCCTCTTCCGCTGGAAAATCGCTAACACGCTTCTGCGTCCGCAAGTTTGGCGGTCTCGCCGGATCGTGAGGAACGCTCCGTGATGCATTATCCGGTTTCCACCGGGCGCAGAGGATCGCTGCACCACTCGCTCCACGAGCCCGGATAGAGGCGGGCGCCGGCAAGTCCCGCGATTTCCAGCGCGAGGAGATTGTGGCAGGCGGTGACCCCGCTGCCGCACTGGTTGATGATCTCCGACGCCGGCCGGCCTGCGGCGATGGAGTCGAAGGCTTCCCGCAACTGCGCTCCCGATCTGAAGCGCCCTTCGGCGTCGAGATTGTCCTTGAAGAACCGGTTCCCTGCGCCTGGGATATGGCCCGCGACCGGATCGATGGTTTCGTTCTCGCCGCGAAAGCGGTCGGGACTCCGCGCATCGATAAGGCATAGCACTCCCGAGTCGAGCTGAGTTTGCAGCGTGGCCGCGTCGATGATCATCGACGGGTCGGGCCGACCTTCGAACTGCAACAGAGAGGGGATCGGCACTTCGGGGGGCGTGGGTAGGCGGCTTCGCCGCCACGCATCCCAGCCCCCGTCGAGCACTGCCACCGACCGGTGGCCCATCCAGCGCAGCATCCACCACAGCCGGGCAGCGAAGGCGCCTCCAGCATCATCGTAGGCCACCACCTGCTTCGTTGCGTCGATGCCCATGCGCCCGAGCCACGCCGCGAATGCCGGCGGCTCCGGAAGGGGATGCCGGCCGTTACGGCCGGTCTTCAAACCAGAGAGATCGCGGTCGAGATGCGCAAAGCGCGCGCCGGGAATGTGCGACTCGCGATAGGCACGCTCTCCTTTACCGGTGTCTGCCAGGTCGTGACGACAGTCGAAGACGATCCAGCCGGGATCAGCAACGTGAGCAGCAAGGTCTTCTGCGGTGACCAGGGTTTCGAAAGGCATGCGGAGCTTCCTCCTGTTTGGCGACGTGGACACAGCCGCACGATGAAATAGCGAATGCGGTTCTCAACCGAGCCGAGTCCTCTGCTCTCTCAAGCTTCCCATTCGTGGACCGGCATGCTGCTCCGCTGATGCTCGAGGTAAGCCGATGTCAGTTCGAAAAGATCGCGACCGTGGGCATTGAGATGTTGTCGCTGCCACTCTGCGCCGGTCTGGCCCGAACGGACACGCGCTTCGATCACTTCGAGGTAGCGGTCGATCTCATCCGGTTCCAGGCCGAGACCGACCAGGCCATCGCGAGCGGCAGGGAGCAGTTCATCCAACAGCAGCGTACGCGCGTGAGTGACCGTTCCATCGATCCATGTCAGCTGGGCCGTAAGGCCCTCGTGGGCAGCGCGGTAGAAGTTCTTCCGCGCGTGCTCGAACGAGAGCCGCGATTCCGGTGCGATTTCGCGGTTGGCGAGGTGATGAACGAGACCGACGTAGAGCGCCGCGTTTGCCATCATGTCGAGCACGCTCGGTCCACTCGGCAGTGTGCGATGCTCGATACGGAAGTGGGGAGTGCCTTGGGCGTCGAAGCCGACGAGGGGCCGATTCCAGCGCCAGATCGTGCCGTTGTGGAGCCGCAGATGCTCGAGGGTCGGCGCGCCATCGGGGAAGTGCATAGGCAGCAGGCATGGGAAGAACGATTCGTTCTCCACGAAGCATTCAAGCACCGACTCCCGCACGTAGCCGCTGCCGAAGGTTACCCTGTGGGTGGCGTCGCGGCCCGTGTTGTGCCCTGCCCCCGTAGCGACCGCCTGCTCGAAGAGGGGGATGCGTGTCTCGTCCCACAGGTTGCGTCCGAAGAGGAGAGGCGAGTTGCCGGATGCGGCGACAACCGGCCCGGACAGAATCAGCGAAGCGTTGTAATAGCGTGCGGCACGGCTCGCCGGCACCTGCAGGTGCACCTGGAACGACGTCGTCGCCGCTTCCATCATGACGTCACGGTGCATTGCGAGAAGGTGCTCGCGGCCGCTGATGTCTACCGGAATTGCACGACCGTGGCGCGCCCGCATGACCTGCTCGTTGAGGGCATGGTACCGGTTGAGGGGCGACATGTTCGCGAGGCAGAGATCGGCTTCGCGGATGGTGGGCAGGATGCCGATCATCACGAGCGAGGCGTTGAGGTCGTGAGCGACGTCGACGCAGTGGCGCCACGTTGCTTCGAATTCCCGCTCCAGCCGCAACAGCGCGCCGGGTACGAGCGGCTGCGGTGTGCCGTTCAGCTCGACGTTGAACCGGGAAAGCTCCGGCACCACTAGGGGATTGGCAAGGGCGGCGAGATAGGCTTCGTTGATCGGCGACGGGAACAGGCTGTGGTCGACCAGCCAGGCTTCCAGCTCGAACCCGACGACGTAGGGCGCCTCGGCTATCGCGCCCGCGCGCACCCATTCCGCGAGAAGCTGCGTCTCCTCGGCAAGATGAGACCGAAAGCGGGCGAATGCCGCAGCATCGAAGCCGAGGGTTTCGATCTCCTGTCCCATGGTGAGCGCTGAAGGTGGAACGCGTCGGCGGTGAGACGCGGACCCTCAGGCCTCCGACGATGGAATTTCCCCCGCACCGTCCGCGTAAGCGCCGACCCAGGCAAGCGCCTGATCGTAGTCTTCGAAGGCCTCGATGTCCGCGTCCGTGAAAAGGCTTTCCAGCCATGCGCTCCACGCGAGCCATTGACTGTAGGTGACAACGGCGACGCGCCCGAAATCGCCGGCGTGGCTGCGGGTGAACTTGAGCTCTTCCCACGCCACGTCCAGGGTGTAACCGACCATGTCGCGCAGGTCGACGAGCAGATTCACGTTCGCCTCGGACTTGAGGCGATGCAGCACATGCTGCTCCAGATCCTTGATGTCGGCGAGCGTGAACTCGCCGAGCACGGCCACATTAACGTAGGTATCGGTGTTCTGGATCGAGATCATGGCCAAGCCTCATGGTGGGTGCCATCCCGATTATAGGGGAGGGCGGCCAGCCCCAGCGGGAGAAGCAGGGTAGGCGGATTCCCCGAGGGCGGCGACTTCAGCGCGAAATCAATCGAATTCCTGCCGGGGGGCTGCCAGCGTCGCGACCACGCCGCTCGCAACGATGATTCCGATTGCCATCCAGCTTTCGCGTCCCAGAACCTCGTCCCACACCAGCACGCCCAGGAGGCTCGCGAACACTACTGTGCTGTAGCCGAGGCTTCCCACCACCAGGGTCTGACCCTCCTGGTAGGCGCGAGTCATGGCGAGCTGCGCGAGCGTGGCGCTTGAACCAAGTCCGAGGATGATGCCCGCGCTCTCCCACGTGATCGGGTGGAAGGGGCTTGCGCAGACCCACAATCCCGCGGCAACCGTCGAGATCAGGGTGAAGTAGAAGACGATGCGCGAGCCGGGCTCTCCCCGCGCGCCGAGCTGCTTCACATTGAGATACGCGACGCTCGCGAAGGCTCCGGACGCGACCCCGACGAGGCCGGCCACCGTCGCGTTTGAGTCGAACGTGGGTCGCAGCAGCAGCGCGACGCCGCAGAAACCTGCCACCACCGCTGCCAGGACCCAGGGCGAAACCCGCTCCTTGAGCACGACGGCTGCGAGCACCGCGAGGAATAGCGGCGAGGTGTAGTTGAGAGTGACGGCGGTGGCTAGCGGTAGCCACGTGATAGCGTAGAAATAGAGCAGCAGGGATGCGAAGCCGGCGAGTCCCCGATAGAGATGACTGCGGAGCTGTTCCGTCCGCAGCGTGAGGCGCCGGTGCCGCACCATCCCGTAGACGACGACCAGGCCGATGGCGGATCGGTAGAACACCAGCTCGGCGCCCGAGAAGCCGCGCTGCGAGCCGATCTTGACGAAGACGCTCATGACCGCGAAGAGCAGGCCGGCGACGAGCATCCATTGGCTGCGCAGGTGAGGCAGAGGGAATCGCATCGGATAGTGCAAAAGAAAAAGGGTGCGGGACATGGCCGCACCCGATTGTGTACGTTGCCAGAAGGGAAACTCAGCTACGCGGCGTCGCGAGCCCGGGTTCGACGCGGCGTCGCAGGAATTCGTGGAAGTGCCATACGCCGTCTTCCATCGGCGACTGATATGGTCCGGCCTCGTTTCGACCCTGTCGATACAGCGCACGCCGGCCATCATGCATCCGCCGGCAGATATCGGCATCTTCGACAGCCGTTTCGTTGTACGCCGCACACTCGGCTTCGACCAGTTCCGGCTCGAAGAGCGCGATGTCCTCGGGGTAGTAATACTCCACCACGTTTGTGCAAGCCTCCGGCCCCCGGGGGATGACGTGGCTGATGATCAGCGCGTGGGGATACCACTCGATCATGATGTTCGGGTAATAGGCGAACCAGAGTGCCCCGTACTTAGGGACCGCGCCACCGCGATATTCCAGCAGCCGCTCCTGCCAGCGCTGGTACGCTGGCGTGCCTGCATTGCCCAGTGTGTCGGTCACGCCGCACATCTGTGCGCTGTACCATTCGCCCAGTTCCCAGCGCAGCAGACGGTCGCAATCGACGAAGCGCCCGAGGCCGGGGTGAAAAGGCACGACATGATAAAGCTCGAGGTAGACCTCCATGAAGGTCTTCCAGTTGAAGCCGTATTCGACCACGTCCGCGTGGTGGAACAAATGTCCGTCCAGGGAGAGATCGCTCGCAACCCCGAGATCCGCGAGATCGGCGGCGGCATCCCTTTTACCCTCGAAAAGCAGGCCGTTCCAGGTGGTCAATGGGGTTCGGTCGAGATCGAGGCAGGGCTGATTCGGAAAGTGGGGGGCGCCTAGGAGCTTGCCCTGCGTGCTGTAGGTCCAGCGGTGCACCGGGCACACGATATTGTTGGCGCGTCCGCGGCCCTGGAGCAGGGTTGCCTGCCGGTGGCGGCAGACGTTGGAGAGCAGGTCGACGTGTTGCCCGTTGCGGACGAGGGCTTTGCCGTTGCTGGTCCAGTCGAGGACGTGGTAGTCGCCCTCCTCGGGAACCATCAGTTGGTGGCCAACGTAACCCGGTCCTTCCGCAAAAACCGTCCGCAGTTCGGCGTCGTAGATCTGGTGGTCGAAGTACCAGTCTATGGACAGGGCTTGGGGGGTGGTGGTCAAGCCAGCAGTGGCCAGGTCAGTCATATGGCAATTTTTCACCTTTGCGGTTGGTTTGAGGGGTCAGATTCTCCAGAAGGTCTTGACTAAATGCGGAAAAGTGGGCCGGTACTTTACCAGAACGGGGGCCGAAAGCAATTGCTTTTCCCCGCTTTCCGGTACCTTGCCACGGCCTCGACGTTGACCCGAGCGCACCGGCTGAGATACCTTACCCCGCTTTCAGTTCCGTCTGGGGTGCGGTGCCCGAGTCCGACAAGAACGACAACCCGTTTCCGCCAAGCTTCGAAGCTGCGGTGGCGGAGCTTGACCGACTGGTGGCGAGCATGGAATCCGGTCAGCTGCCCCTGGAAGAGTCGCTCGCCGCCTACAAGCGCGGGGCCGAGTTGCTCCAGTACTGCCGCACTGCACTCGAGGCTGCCGAGCAGCAGGTGAAGATTCTCGAAGATGGGGTGCTCAAGCCCTTTTCCACCCTGGAGCCATGACAGGCCGCCGGTGCGAAACTGCGGCTGTCGCGCACCGGGCAGATGTGGAATTGCGAGAATCGGAATCGCCAACGTCCTCCCTTCAACTCCGCCACCTTGCCATGAGTGCGACTCACCGACCGGCCTTTGAGGAATGGGCCGCGGCGCTGCAGGAACAGATGGAGACCGTGCTGGCGCGCGTGCTGCCGACACCGGCTATCGCGCCGGCTCGCCTCCACGAGGCGATGCGGTATGCGGTGCTCGGCGGCGGCAAACGGGTGCGGCCCCTCCTCGCTTTCGCCGCTGGCGAGGTCGCGGAGGCTCCCCACGACCGGGTCTCCATGGCTGCCGCAGCGGTTGAATTGATCCATGCGTACTCACTGGTGCACGACGACCTGCCGTGCATGGACGATGATGTCCTGCGCCGGGGCAGGCCGACCTGTCATGTCCGGTTTGACGAGGCAACCGCGCTCCTC
This sequence comes from uncultured beta proteobacterium, assembly GCA_963747225.1. Classification (GTDB taxonomy): domain Bacteria; phylum Pseudomonadota; class Gammaproteobacteria; order Burkholderiales; family JAEUMW01; genus JAEUMW01. Next base: position 60,495 of record CAVVES010000026.1, read on the forward strand.
GTGGGGGATGCCCTGCAGAGCCTCGCGTTCGAGCTTCTGTCGGGGCGGCAGCTGGCGCCGGAGCCGGGCGGTCAATTGGAGATGGCGCGGCTGCTGGCATCGGCGGCCGGGTCGCGGGGAATGGCGGGGGGGCAGGCGATTGATCTCGAGGCGGTCGGAAAGGCCCTGTCCCTGCCGGAACTAGAATTCATGCACATCCACAAGACGGGAGCGTTGATCCGCGCCGCGGTCCTGCTGGGCGCCCGCTGCGGCACCGCTTTGGATGCGGACGGACTTGCGCGGCTCGACCGGTTCGCGAAATATATCGGATTGACGTTTCAAGTGGTGGACGATGTGCTCGATGCCGACTCGACTACGGCCGCGCTGGGCAAGACGGCGGGCAAGGATGCCGATCGAAACAAGCCGACTTACGTCCAGGTGCTGGGAATTTCCCGCGCCCGGGAGCTCGCGCTCGAAATGCGTGCGACTGCCATTGATGCTCTTGCGCCGCTGGGCGCGCGGGCGGCGAGACTCACCGAGCTTGCCGACTTTATCGTGATGAGAAAATCCTGATGAACGCACCCGAAGTGCGCTACAAGCTGATCGAGTCGATCCGCGATCCGGCAGACCTGCGCAAACTCTCGCGCAGCGACCTGCATCAGCTGGCAGACGAGATGCGCCGCTTTCTGATCGAATCGGTCAGCAGAACCGGCGGCCACTTGTCATCCAACCTTGGCACGGTTGAGCTCACCATCGCACTTCACTATGTGCTGAACACACCGTATGACCGCGTGGTGTGGGACGTTCGGTCATCAGACCTACACCCACAAGGTGCTGACGGGCCGCCGCGAAGCCATGGCCAAGCTGCGCATGTGGCAGGGACTCTCGGGATTTCCGCGACGGACCGAGAGCGAATACGACACGTTCGGCACCGCCCACGCCAGCACCTCGATCAGTGCCGCGCTCGGCATGGCGATCGCCGCTCGGCGCCGGGGAGAAAGGCGGCGCTGCGTTGCGGTGATCGGCGACGGCGCCATGACCGGCGGCATGGCCTTTGAAGCCCTGAACAATGCCGGCGCCATGGACGCGAACCTGCTCGTCGTGCTGAACGACAACGACATGTCGATCTCGCGCAACGTCGGCGCCCTCAACAATTACCTTGCGCGCCTGCTCTCCGGAAGCTTCTACTCGGCAGCCCGTCGCGGCGCCGAGAAGATGCTCGGCGTGCTGCCGCCGCCGGTGCGCGAGCTGGCCAAGAAGGCCGAGGAGCACATGAAGGGAATGGTCATTCCCGGTACCCTGTTCGAGGAATTCGGCTTCAACTACATCGGCCCGATCGATGGGCACGATGTCGATGTGCTGGTGGACACGCTTTCGAACGTGAGCGAACTCGACGGTCCCCAGTTCCTGCATGTGGTCACCCGTAAGGGCAAAGGGTACAAGCTCGCCGAGGATGACTGCATCCTCTATCACGGCGTCTCGCGCTTCGATCCGGAGCAGGGGATCGTGGCAAAAGGCGCCGGCAAGCCGACCTACACTCAGATCTTCGGGGATTGGCTGTGCGACATGGCCGACCTTGATTCGCGCCTCATCGGCATCACCCCTGCGATGCGGGAGGGGTCGGGCCTGGTGAAATTCTCCGAACGCTTTCCCGACCGTTACTTCGACGTCGGCATCGCTGAGCAGCACTCCGTCACGTTCGCGGCGGGGCTCGCCTGTGAAGGAATGAAGCCCGTGGTGGCGATCTACTCCACCTTCCTGCAACGCGCGTACGACCAGCTCATTCACGACGTTGCGATCCAGAACCTTCCGGTGGTGTTCGCCCTCGACCGCGCGGGGGTCGTCGGCGCTGACGGCGCGACCCACAACGGCAGCTTTGACTTCAGCTACCTGCGGTGCATCCCCAACCTTACCGTGATGGCACCGGCCGACGAAAACGAGTGTCGGCAGATGCTGTACACAGCGTTTCAGATGAATACGCCCGCAGCGGTGCGATATCCGCGGGGCGCGGGACCGGGAGTGCCGATACAGCGGAAAATGACTGCGCTGCCTGTCGGCCGCGGTGAAATTCGGAGTGAGGGCAGGGACGTCGCCATCCTCGCCTTCGGCGCGGGACTCACGCCGTCGCTCGAGGCCGGCGCCGAACTCGGCGCAACGGTGGCGAACATGCGCTTCGTGAAACCACTCGACGCCGATCTCATCGTCGATCTCGCGCAGCGCCACGGGCTGCTCGTCACCGTCGAGGAGAACACGGTGCTCGGCGGTGCGGGAAGCGCGGTCGCGGAGCTCCTCGGGGATCGCGGTATCACTGTCCCGGTGCTCATGATCGGCTTGCCCGATATTTTTCTCGAGCAGGGAGATCCCGGAATCCTGATCAAGGAGTGCGGTCTCACCAGGGACGGGATTGTCGGCCGCATCCGCGAACGCCTCGCGGTCCGCGACAAGCGCAAGCCCGCCGCGGCGTAGCATCCTGCTTCGCCCTTTCCGCGAAGGATGACCATGAGTTTGAAGCCCCGGATACGCGACGAGAACCAGGTGAACGGGTATCCCGCCCCACGGGAACCCGATGCTGGCGCGACCTTGCGCATTGCCAAGCACTACGAGAACATCCTCCAGGAGCTCGGTGAAGCGCCGGACCGGGAAGGCCTCGCGAAGACGCCCGAGCGCGTCGCGAAGGCGCTCCAGTTCCTGACACATGGCTATGATCTCGACCCCGCCGCGATCCTGAACTCCGCGAAGTTCCGCGAGGACTACCAGCAGATGGTGCTGGTCCGGGACATCGAGGTCTACTCCCTGTGCGAGCACCACGTGTTGCCCTTCTTCGGCAAGGCCCACGTCGCCTACATTCCGAAGGAGCATATCGTGGGGCTTTCGAAGATTCCGCGTGTGGTCGATGCATTCGCACGGCGCCTCCAGGTTCAGGAGCGGCTCACGACGCAGATCCGCGATTGCATCCAGGAGACTCTCGATCCCTATGGCGTCGCGGTCGTCATCGAAGCGCAGCACATGTGCATGACCATGCGCGGCATTCAGAAGCAGCATTCCGTCGCCACCACTTCGGCGTTCACGGGCGAGTTCTTCACGGACAAGACGCGCGCGGAGTTTATGCGCCTCATCTCCTAGCCGGTACCGGTCCCTCCGCGCAATCTCTATGGTCGATATCCGGAAGACGAGCGAGTTCATCGTGGAGCAGATCCTGCCAGATGTGCGCAAGGGCAGGATGGTGATCCTCGTGGACGACGAGGAGCGGGAGAACGAAGGTGACCTGTTCGTCGCGGCGGAGCGTGCCACGCCGGAAGCCATCAATTTCATGGCGACCCGTGCCCGCGGGCTCGTGTCTCTCGCTCTCACGGAGGAGCGCACGCGCCAGCTCGGGCTGGCGCTGATCGAGAGCGACGAAGGCAATACCACCCGTTTCCAGACGGCGTTTGCAACGCCGATCGATGCGCGCGAAGGCGTCGGTTCCGGCATGTCCGCGCCCGATCGCGCGCGGACGATCGCGGTTGCCATCGCAGACAGCGCGCGACCGGCCGATCTGATCCGCCCGGGTCGTCTGCTCACGCTGCGTGCCCAGGATGGCGGCGTGCTCACACGGTCGGGACACACCGAAGCGGCGGTGGATCTGGCGCGCATGGCAGGACTCAAGCCTGCCGGGGTGATCTGCGAGATCATGAATGCCGACGGCACCATGTCCCGCATGCCAGAGCTCGAGCGTTTCGCAGCCAAGCACGAGATGCGCATCCTCAGAATCGCAGACCTGGTTGAATACCGTCGTCACGAGCGGCTGATCCGGCGCAAAGCCGAAACCCGGCTTCCCACCCGTCACGGCGGCGACTTCGACCTCGTGATCTACAGCGACGATCTCGAATCCACCATGTGGGTCGTGCTCGTGAAAGGCGACGTGTCCGGCAGTGATCCAGTCCTGGTGCGGCTCCATTCGCAGTGCCTCACGGGCGACGTTTTCGGTAGCGAGCGCTGCGACTGCGGCGAGCAGCTGGAGATCTCGATGCGCCTCGTCGGCGATGCCGGGCGCGGCGTGATCGTCTACATGTTCGACGAAGGCCGCGGCATCGGACTACTCAACAAGATACGCGCCTACGCTTTGCAGGACGAGGGACACGATACGCTCGATGCCAATCACCAGCTCGGGTTCGCGGCCGATATGCGTGACTACCGGGTGGGTGCTCATATCCTGTTCGACCTCGGCGTGCGCAACGTGCGTCTGCTGACGAACAATCCCGACAAGGTGAGAGCGCTGGAGGAATACGGTCTGCAGGTGACCGAACGGGTACCGATCGAGGCGCCGCCCCGCACCGCGAACCTGCACTACCTGCAGACGAAGCGCAACCGCCTCGGACATCTGCTGACGCTGGTGGAGGCGGAAGGCGACGATGGCGAGAAGCCTTCGTGACGACAAGCCTCAAGGCGTGGGATCAGGAGAAAAGACGGCGAGAGAGCGCATAGAGCGGTACGGTGAGTTGCCGTTGGTTTCGCGCGTTGCTCTCTCGTGTTTCTGCCTTTCCCGCGCCCCGCTTGCGCTGTTCTCAGAACCGCTTGATCAACGTCATCGTCGGGCCGTCCCGCCGCATGTCGACGCGGTTGAGAAAGCTCATTCCGAGAAGAGCGACGGGAAGCGCGTTGCCCTCGTGCACGAGGGCGTCGACGTTGCCGATGGTTATGTCGCCGACGCGCACCGTATCGAGCTTCACCTGGTAAACGGTCGCGACGCCGTTCGCCGTGGACGCTACGCCGCGTTCGCCTTTGAGGTAGTTCACGCCGAGGCGGCGCGCATCGGAAACGTTCATCGTGACCATCGACGCGCCGGTGTCGACGAGGAATTGCACGGACTGTCCATTGATCTGGCCGAAGGTGATGAAGTGGCCGCGCGTGTCGGCGGAAAGGGTCGCCTGGGAGCGCCCGCCATTCGCAGGCGCGGCCATCGAGATCGGTTGCCCCATGCCGAGGGTACGGCGCTTGCCGTCGATTTCCAGAACAGCCGTTTCGGTATCGACCGATACGAGTTTCACGCCTTCCGGCGTCTGGTCTCCCGCCTTGAGGGTGTGCGGTTTGCCGCCATTGACGACGACCACCGCCTTGCCGGGAAAGAGGCCGATCACATTGACATCAGTCGCGGTCGCCCTGCCCGGAAGCAGGATGAACGCGACGCCGGTTAGAATGGCGCGCCGTCGTTGCATGATTCGAGGAATCCCATGAATCCCGTTGCTATCTTTCGTCACGCCCGAACCGAAGGGGCCGGCTATCTAGCGGAGTATCTCGACTGTCGCGGCATTGCCTGGCAACTCTTCCGGCTGGACGAAGGAGAGCCGGTGCCTGCACAGCCGGAGCGCTTCCTCGGGCTCGTGTTCATGGGCGGACCCATGAGCGTCAATGACGATCTGCCATGGATTCCGGGCGTTTTGAGCCTGATCCGGGCAGCGGTCGGGCAGCAAATTCCGGTCCTGGGGCATTGTCTCGGCGGGCAGCTCATGGCCAAAGCGCTGGGCGCTACGGTGGGGAAAAACCCGATAAAGGAGATCGGGTGGGGGCGATGCGAAGTGGCGGATGATCCGGTCGCCCGCGACTGGTTCGGCGATCTCAAGGACTTCGATTCCTTTCACTGGCACGGCGAGGCGTTCGCGCTCCCGGATGGCGCGGTGCGCATCCTGTCGAGTAGCTATTGCGAGAATCAGGCATTCGCCTTGGGCCCGCACCTGGGGCTGCAATGCCACGTCGAGATGACGGAGGACTTGGTACGGCTGTGGTGCCGGGGCGGCGCCGAGGAGATCGAAACGAGCCTTACGAGCGCAGGCGTGCAGGCACCGGAGGTGATTCAGTCCGACCTCGCGCCCCGCGTGGCGCGCCTACACCGCATCGCAGACCGGCTCTACGATCGATGGGTGAGGGGGTTCAGGCAGTAAAGCGGTGTCGACGCTCCGCCGGACACTACACGATCAGTCCCTGAAGTTCTGGTACTGCAGCGGGAAGTCCGTGATCGATTTGCGCACGAGTGCGATCGCGTCCTGCAGGTTGTCCTTCTTCGCTCCGGACACGCGAACCGCATCGCCCTGGATGCTGGCCTGCACTTTCAGCTTGCTGTCCTTGAGCAGACGGACGATTTTCTTGGCGAGATCCGATTCGACTCCGACCTTGATCGTGACGGTCTGCTTGACCTTGTTGCCGGTGATCTTCTCGACCTTGCCCCGTTCGAGTGAACGTACGTCGACGCCGCGCTTCGCGAGTTTCTGGCCGAGGATATCCTGCACCTGGCCGATTTTGAATTCGTCGTCCCCGAAGACCGTCAGCGCGTAATCGGCCTGCTCGACCCGGGCATTCGAGCCCTTGAAGTCAAAGCGGGTGGACACTTCCTTGTTGGTCTGGTCGACCGCGTTGCGAACCTCCTGCTTGTCCACCTCGGACACGATATCGAACGATGGCATGGGGCACTCCGGGTCTTAGGTCGCGCGCTTGCCTGCTTCCAGGGGCACTGTGTAGGAGATGATCGGAAGTCCGGTGCCGTCGTCGAATTCCGCCGCGGCCTGTACGCCGAAGCGGGCGAGCTCCTCGGCGCTTCGATCCGGCGTGTCGTAGATCGTATAGAGCGCCCCGAGAGCATAATCCGCCCCGCTTCCGTAGGCATAGAACTTCGAGAACTCCTGCACCGTACGGTGGGCGGAGACGCCGAAGATGCCGGACGGGTTCGCGATAAGCACGTCCATGCGCGAGGACTCCAGCCCTTCGTCCTTGTCCTCCTCCGGCAGGAGAAAATACCGCTCCTTGAGTGCGACGTGCAGTTCCTGCCAGGCGCGGAAAATTTCCATCGGCGTGTGCAGGCGGGTCGGAGCGTCCGGAGCGCCGAAGAATTCCTCCAGGGCGTGCCGGAAGGTGACCGCGCCGGTCACCGCGACCAGGCTGTCCCCCACCCGGAGGATCTTGTCGTGGTTCACGATGTAGCCTGCCGGTTCCATCCCCGTGCCCCACTTGGTGAGGGTGTCACAGGCGATGGCGACATAGCCGTGCTTTCGGACGACAGTGACGGTGCTCACTTTGACGAGGAGGGCAGCGGCGGGCGCGCGGACGTCCGCCTTGGAATGATCGGGAAATGTCGGGCAGCGAGGTGATCGTCCGGGTCGGGCCGCAGACCGCGCCGAACCCTTACCCAAATTAACAAATCGCCGCTGCCGAATCCAGCGTGCCGTGGCGACCCTCACGGAGGCCCATCATACGCTGGATGATGCGCCGCACCAAACCGTATCCCCACCTTGCCGGCGATCGCATTCGGAAACTGAGCGTTTGACAACGTTCCGCCATGAGGGGCTGTTAGACTTCAACCATCCGAGCGGGAGGCGTTTGTCCCGCGCGAATCGAGCGGCGACAGACCGCTTCATTGCCACATTGCGGAGGAAATCGACATGCTGGCGCTGACCGAGCAGGACAAGAGCGCGCATCTGGAAGCGGTATTTGCGCTGATCCGGGCCAAGGTGCCCGCCGAAGAGCGCGCGGGTGTCGAGCGCTTCGTGCGGGAGTACTACCGGCAGGTGGACGCCGAGGATCTTGCCGAACGTGAGGCAGCGGACATCTACGGGGCTGCGCTATCGCACCTCGCGTTTGCGCGCCGCCGTGAGCCCGGCCACGCGAAGGTGCGCGTGTTCAATCCGAGCATCGAGGAGCACGGCTGGCAGTCCACCCACACCGTAGTTGAGATCGTCAACGACGACATGCCGTTCCTGGTGGATTCCGTGACCATGGAAGTGAACCGCCATGGCCTCACCCTGCACCTCACCATTCATCCCGTCATGGCGAACCGCCGCGATGCGGCCGGACAGCTCCTCGAAGCCGCAGCGTCCGGCGACGGTGCACTCCAGGAATCATTGATGCACCTGGAGGTGGACCGGATGCCGGGTGCGGCTTCCATGGAGGCGCTGACGGCGGATCTCCTGCGCGTGCTGAACGCGGTGCGGCTTGCGGTCGACGACTGGCGCCCGATGCTGGCACAGGCCGAAGCCATCATCGCCGAGTTCGACCGCCGATCGCCTCCCATTGCGACGGACGATATCGACGAGGGCAGGGCTTTCCTGCGCTGGCTCGTGTCCGATCAATTCACTTTTCTGGGATACCGCTGCAGCGACCTCAGGGAGGTGGACGGTGCGGATGCGCTCCAGGTTGTTCCCGGATCCGGTCTCGGCATTCTGCGCGGCAGCGACAACGAGCGGCTGTCCGCGAGTTTCGCCGCCCTGCCCCCGGAGGCGCGTGCGTATGCGCGCGTGAAAGATCTGCTGCTGGTCACGAAATCGAACTCGCGCTCGACGGTGCACCGGCCGGGATACCTCGACTACATCGGCGTCAAACGTTACGACGAGCGGGGAGAGGTGTGCGGCGAGCATCGTTTTCTCGGGCTTTATACCCACACGGCTTACAGCGTGAGCCCCGCGGACATTCCGCTGCTCCGGCGCAAGGTGGCAAACGTTGTCGCTCGCGCGGGATTTGCCCGTGGCGGTCACGCGGCGAAGGCGCTGGAAAACACCCTCGAGACGTACCCGCGCGACGAGTTGTTCCAGATCGGAGAGGACGACCTGCTCGAAAACGCGCTCGGAATCCTGCACCTCGGCGAGCGCCAGCGCTTTCGCCTGTTCGTGCGCCGCGACGCGTTCGAGCGCTACTGCGTCTGCCTCATCTATGCGCCGCGCGAGAACTACACCACCGATCTGCGGCGCAAATGGCAGGCGATCCTGACCCAGGCATTCAACGGCGTGAGCTCCGAGTTCAACGTGTTCCTCTCCGAATCGGTGCTCGCGCGTATTCTCATCACGGTTCGCACCAGGCCCGGCCAGATCTCTGCGTACGACGTGAGGGAACTGGAAGCACGTCTGATCGCTGCTGCGCGCCGATGGGGCGACGAGTTGCGGCAGGCATTGCTCGACACGCTCGGCGAGGCCCGCGGCAACGCGTTGTGTCGCCGCTTCGGCGCAGCCTTTCCCGCCGCGTACCGCGAGGACTACCCGGCGCGCAACGCGGTTCCCGATATCGAAATGATGGAGAAATCCCTTGAGAGCGGGGGGCTGGGGATGAGTCTTTATCGGCCCGTCGAAGCGTCTGCCGGCACTCTGCGGTTCAAGCTTTTCCATCCGGGACGCCCGGCCGTGCTGTCTGACAGCCTGCCGATGCTGGAGCGCATGGGATTGCGCGTGCTGGAGCAGCGCCCCTACCGGATCACACCGGAGGGGAACGCGCCGGTATGGATCGAAGACCTCGGCCTTGCCACCTCCGACGGCACGGAAATCGAGATCGACGCACTGCGCGAAAGCTTCGAGGACGCGTTCGGCCGCGTGTATGTCGGGGCTGTCGAGAACGATGGATTCAACCGGCTTGTGCTCGCTGCGCGCCTGAATGCGGAGGAGACCGTCGTGCTCCGCGCGTACGCGAAATATCTCCGCCAGATCGCATTTCCGCTCTCGCCATCGTTCATCGAATCGACGCTGGCCAACAACCCTGCCGTCGCGCGCATGCTGGTCAATCTCTTCAAGCTGCGTTTCGATCCGGAGAGCGCGAGCGAGGAAGCGGCCGCCTCCCAGGTGCGCGCCATGGAAGCGGCGCTCGACCACGTGGAGAACCTGAACGAGGACCGCGTGCTGCGTCAGTATCTCGCACTCGTGCTCGCCACGTTGCGCACGAATTACTGGCGCTGCGACGAGAACGGTGATCGCCGCGGCTTTCTCTCGTTCAAGTTCGACCCTTCGAAGGTGCCCGGACTGCCAGAGCCGAAACCCTTGTTCGAGATCTTCGTCTATTCGACGCGCTTCGAGGGTGTGCATCTGCGCGGCGGCCGGGTCGCGCGCGGCGGACTGCGATGGTCTGACCGGCCGGAGGATTTCCGTACCGAGATTCTCGGCCTCGTGAAAGCGCAGATCGTGAAGAACACGGTCATCGTACCGGTCGGGTCGAAGGGAGGCTTCGTGCTGAAGAACGCGCCGCCCGCGACCGACCGGGAAGCGCTCATGAAGGAAGGCGTGGCCTGCTACCAGAACTACCTGCGTGGTCTGCTCGACATCACCGACAATCTCGTCGGGGGTCAGGTGATCCCGCCGCCGCGGGTGCGCCGTCACGATCCGGACGATCCGTACCTGGTGGTTGCGGCCGACAAGGGCACGGCCACGTTTTCGGATTATGCGAACGCGATCAGCAAGGAGTACGGCTTCTGGCTGGCGGATGCATTCGCTTCGGGCGGCTCGGTCGGCTACGACCACAAGGTGATGGGCATCACCGCGCGCGGCGCGTGGGAGTCGGTGAAGCGCCATTTCCGCGAGATGGGCATCGATACCCAGACGACCGACTTCACCGTGGTCGGCATCGGCGACATGTCCGGCGACGTGTTCGGGAACGGCATGCTGCTGTCGCAGCACATCCGTCTGGTGGCGGCTTTCGATCACCGGCACATCTTCCTGGACCCCGACCCGGATGCCGAGACGAGCTTCGTGGAGCGCGAGCGCATCTTCAAGCTCGCGCGCTCATCGTGGAGCGACTACAACACCGCGCTCATCTCGATGGGCGGCGGCGTGTGGCCGCGCAGCGTGAAGTCGGTGCCGATCTCGCCAGAGGCGCAGCGCGCGCTCGGCATCGAGGCGGACGCGCTCAGTCCGAACGATCTCATCAACGCTATCCTGAAGGCTCCGGTCGACCTGCTCTACAACGGCGGCATCGGCACCTATGTAAAGAGCGCCGAGGAGAGCCACGCCGATGCGGGGGACCGCACCAACGATCCGGTGCGGGTCGATGGCAGGCAGTTGCGCTGCAAGGTCGTGGCCGAAGGCGGCAATCTCGGCCTGACCCAACGCGGTCGCGTCGAATACGCGCTCGCCGGGGGGCGCATCTTCACCGATGCGATCGACAATTCCGCGGGCGTGGATACCTCCGACCACGAGGTGAATCTCAAGATTCTGCTCGGTCTGGTGGTCGCGGAAGGAGAGCTGACGGAAAAGCAGCGCAACACGCTGCTTGCCTCGATGACCGACGAGGTGGGGCAGCTCGTGCTGCGCGACAATTACTTCCAGACCCAGGCGTTGTCGGTGGCGGGCCGCAGCGCGCCGCAACTGCTGGACAACGAGCAACGCTTTATCCAGTTCCTCGAGAAGGCGGGACGGCTCAAGCGCGCGCTCGAGTTCCTTCCGGATGATGAGGAGATTGCGGCGCGCCGGACGCACAGGCTCGGCCTTGTGAGTCCCGAGCGCGCAGTGCTGCTCGCGTACAGCAAGATCTGGCTCTACGACGAGTTGCTGGCGTCGAGTTTCCCCGACGATCCCTGGATCGGCACGGCGCTCACGCGATATTTCCCGACCGCTGTGAGAGACAAGTATGCGTCGTATATGTCGCGGCACCCGCTACGGCGGGAGATCATCGCAACCCACGTACTGAACAGCATGGTGAACCGCGTCGGTGCGACCTTCGTGCATAGGATCGGCGAAGCGACCGGCGAGCGCTCGCCTGCGGTCGCGCGCGCGTATCTGCTTACGCGGGAAGTGTTCGGGCTCGTATCGCTGTGGCAGCAGATCGAAGGGCTCGACAACAAGGTGCCGGATCTCGCCCAGGCGGAGATGCTGATCGAGTGCGACCGCCTCATCTCGCGCGCGACGATCTGGTTTCTACGCTCGCGCAGGCTGTACGACGACATGGGAAAGACGATCGCGCACTTCTCGCCCGGTGTGGAAGCGGTCTACCAACAACTCGACCCGCTGCTCGCGACTGGTGAACAGGCGGCCCGTGTCGCGCGTTACGAGCAGGACGGCGTAGCGCGGGACGTCGCGCGTCGTGTCGTTGCAGGCGATACCTTGTATGCCGCGCTCGACATGGTGGAGGTGGCGAGTGCAACCGGTCGCCCGGTTGAGGCGGTTGCCCGCGTCTACTTCGAAGTCTCGGAACAGCTGAATGTCGCTTGGCTGCGCGATCGGATCGCCGCACTGCCTTCCGAGAGCTATTGGCAGACCCTAGCGAAAGGAGCGATGCACGATGATCTTTCGGGGTTGCTGCGCAGCGTCACGGCGAATGTGTTCACGGGGAGCGGGGGTGCGGAGGCACGGGACGCGGCTAGGTTAGGAACAGCAGGCAGTACAGGCCAGATGCTCGCAGCGGCCGCGGATGGAGAGGCGCCGGACGTGGTAGAGCGATGGAAGGCGGTGAACGCAGGCGCGGTGGACCGCGTCACGCGCCTCATTAGCGAACTGCGTACCGCGGCCTCGGCGGATGTGTCGATGCTGTCGGTAGCGTTACGGGAGTTGCGCAACCTCGCTTAGAGCGCGAGACTCTGATCCACTGTTTGCCGCGACAAAGCACGGATGCTCGCGGTTTGAAGCATTCGCGATTGTCGTGTTCGAATGGGAGTCATGGAGAATTCACCGGAGGATCTGGGACTCATCGAGGCGCTGATCATCGACCTCGAAAAGACCAAGTTGCCGAGAGCGATGGACATCAAGGAAAAAGTCGATCGGGGCGAGCGCCTGGACGAATTCGACACGGCGTTCCTCGAGGATGCCTTCGCCGCTGAAACGAAGGTCGATGCGATCAGCGAGCGACACGCCGAATACCAGGCGCTGGCCGCGCGCATGTCGCACCTGTACAAGGAAATCACGGAAAAAGCTCTGGCGAACGAAGAGCGGCCCGAACTTATGAAGAAGACCCAGTAGCCTCGCTTGCGCGGCTTTCGAGGTTGCAGGGCCCGGAGGGCATCCGGCGACGAGACGCATGCTCGAGCCAATGCCGCGACGCGCTTCCGCTACTTCCGGTTCCCCGCAATTGCCTCGATGCGCATCCGCAGCGCGTTCAGGCGGATGAAGCCCCCCGCGTCGGCCTGGTTGTATGCGCCCTTGTCATCCTCGAATGTGGCGATGGTCGGGTCGAACAGTGAATCGCTCTTCGAGTCGCGTCCCACCACGCTGACGCCGCCCTTGTAGAGCTTCAGCCGCACCCACCCGTTGACGTGCTGCTGCGTGTGATCGATGAGCACCTGCAGCGCTTTCCGCTCCGGGCTCCACCAGTAGCCGTTGTAGATCAGGCTCGCGTAGCGGGGCATGAGGTCATCCTTCAGGTGCGCGACTTCGCGGTCGAGGCAAACGGATTCGATGCCGCGATGGGCTTTGAGCATGATCGTGCCGCCGGGCGTTTCGTAGCAGCCGCGCGACTTCATCCCGACGTAGCGGTTTTCCACAAGGTCGAGACGGCCGATGCCGTGCTCGCCGCCGAGGCGATTCAATTCGGTCAGGACGGTGGCCGGTGTCATGCGCGTTCCATTCAGCGCAACGATGTCGCCTTTTTCGTATTCGACGTCGAGATACTCCGGGACGTCGGGCGCCTGTTCGGGCGATACCGTCCAGCGCCACATGGATTCCTCGGCTTCGGCTGCCGGGTCTTCCAGATGACGCCCCTCGAAGCTGATGTGCAGCAGGTTCGCATCCATGGAATACGGCGATCCGCCAGCCTTGTGTTTCATCTCGATGGGAATGCCGTGCTGCTCGGCATAAGCGAGCAGCTTCTCGCGCGAGAGCAGGTCCCACTCGCGCCACGGAGCGATCACCCTGATGTTGGGCTCGAGCGCGTAGTAGCCGAGCTCGAAGCGGACCTGATCGTTGCCTTTGCCCGTTGCGCCGTGAGCCACCGCATCGGCGTCGGTCTCGCGTGCGATCTCGATCTGGCGCTTCGCAATCAGCGGACGCGCGATGGAAGTGCCGAGCAGGTATTCGCCTTCGTAGATCGCGTTTGCCCGGAACATCGGGAACACGAAGTCGCGCACGAACTCCTCGCGCACGTCGTCGATGAAGATATGCTCCGGCTTGATGCCGAACTGCAGCGCCTTTTTGCGCGCGGGCTCGAGCTCTTCACCCTGGCCGAGATCGGCGGTGAAGGTCACCACCTCGCACCGGTAGGTATCCTGCAGCCACTTGAGGATGACCGAGGTGTCGAGTCCGCCGGAATAGGCGAGGACGGCTTTCTTGATCTGAGACATGTCTGCTCTTCGGAGTTGAGATAAGGGAACAACGGCCGACAAGGACGCGAGGCGCCGGCGTTACTTCGTGTCAGCGCGACCGAGGCGGGGAGTGCCTTCTCTGTATGTGGACGAGGCGGGAGCCGGCTGCTGCGCTTAACCTGCCCGCCCACGCTTGGTTAGGTTCGCCTGCGCCCAATCCCTCATTTCGGATCCAACGGCCGAGCACCAGATACTCCAGTAGCACCTTCTGCGTGTGAAATCGATTTTGGCTCCGGCCGCTACGCTTAACGTTCGCGAAGCTCACGTGAGCCTGCGCCGAAAGCGCCCGCACGTTGTCGTTCATGGTGCCTCTACCCGACCGAGCACGAGATACTCCAATAGTGCCTTTTGGGTGTGCAGGCAATTTTGGCTCCGGCCGCTGCGCTTAACTTGGTCGCGCCTGCAGTCGACCAAGTTAGCCTGCATCCAAACCGACTCCACCCGAGCCCTGGTCATGCTTCCACTCGTCCTAACACCAGAAACTCCAGCAGCGCCTTTTGCGTGTGGAGGCGGTTTTCCGCTTCGTCCCACACCACGCTCTGTGGACCGTCGATCACTTCTGCAGCGACTTCCTCGCCGCGATGCGCTGGCAGACAATGCATGAAGAGCGCATTCGGGCTGGCGAGGTGCATCATCTCGGCATCGACGCGCCAGTGCTCGAAGTCGCGGCGCCGCTCCTCGTTCTGGGCTTCGAAGCCCATGCTGGTCCACACATCGGTCGTGACGAGGTCCGCCCCTCGGGCGGCATCGTGGGGATCGTCGAATTCCTCGTAGTGACCGTCGCCATAGAGTCCCGCCCGCTCCGGCTCCACCGCGTAACCGGGAGGCGTGGAGACGTGCACGTTGAAGTCCAGGACTTCGGCTGCCTGCAGCCATGTGTTGCAGACGTTGTTCGAGTCTCCGATCCACGCGACAGTCCGGCCAGCGATCGGTCCGCGGTGATCGACGAAGGTAAAGATGTCCGCCATGATCTGGCACGGATGATATTCGTTCGTGAGTCCGTTGATGACGGGTACGCGGGAGTGGCCCGCGAAGCGCTCGACGATCGCCTGCTCGAAGGTGCGGATCATCACGACGTCGACCATGCGCGAGATAACCTGCGCTGCGTCTTCCACGGGCTCGCCGCGGCCAAGTTGCGTGTCACGGGTGTTGAGATAGACTGCCGCGCCGCCGAGCTGATGCATTCCCGCCTCGAACGACAGCCGGGTGCGCGTGGACTGCTTCTCGAAGATCATCGCCAGCGTGCGATCTTCAAGCGGCCAGTAGCGCTGGTAGGACTTGAAGCGCTCCCGGATCCAGCGCGTGCGATCGAACAGGTACTCGAACTCTTCGCGCGCGAGATCCTTGAACTGCAGAAAATGGCGGATCGGACGCATCCCGGAAGCGCGCTGCCGCTCAATGCGCAGCGGCGACGGCGGCTGGCACCGCCAGAAAGTCGGCTACCAGCGGCACGAGAGTTTCGAGCAGTTGCAGCACTTCGGCCTCGGAGATGACGAGCGGCGGGACCAGGCGGATCACGGTGTCTGCGGTGACATTGATGAGCAAGCCGCGGCCCAGAGCGAGCTTCACCAGTTCGCCGCAGGGACGGTCGAGCTCGATGCCGATCATGAGGCCCTGGCCGCGAATGTCTTTCACACCCTCCGTCCCCGCAAGTCTCTCGGCGACACCGGTGCGGATCAGCTCTCCCATCCTGTTGGCGTTCGCCAGCAGCCCTTCGGTTTCAATGGTTTCGAGCGTGGCAAGGGACGCAGCGCACACGAGCGGGTTGCCGCCGAAGGTGGAGCCATGGGTGCCAGGCTTGAAGGTGCCTGCGGCGGGACCGGCAGCGAGACACGCGCCGATCGGCAACCCACCGCCGAGTCCCTTGGCGAGGGTGATCACGTCGGGACGGATGCCCGTGTGCTGGAAACCGAACCACTTTCCGGTGCGGCCGATGCCAGTCTGCACTTCGTCCAGCATCAACAGCCACCCGTTGGCGTCGCAGATCGCACGCAGCCGGGGCAGATAGTCCGCGGCGGGTATGCGCACGCCGCCTTCGCCCTGGATGGGTTCCACCAGCACCGCCACCACGTTCTTGTTGTGCGCCGCCACTTGCTCGACGGAGGCAACGTCGCCATAGGGGACACGCGCAAAACCGGTGAGCAGCGGCTCGAAACCCGCCTGCACCTTGCGCGAGCCGGTGGCCGTCAGCGTCGCCATGGTGCGGCCGTGGAAGCTGTGCTCCATGACGATGACGGTCGGCACCTCGATTTCCTTCCGATGGCCGACCATGCGGGCGAGCTTGATCGCCGCCTCGTTTGCTTCGGCGCCCGAATTGCAGAAGAACGCCTCCTCCATGCCAGACAGGGTGCAAAGCTTTGCGGCGAGCTGTTCCTGGCGCTTGATGCGGTAGATGTTGGAGGTATGGATGAGCGTGGCCGCCTGCTCCGCAACCGCCTTCACGAGGCGCGGGTGCGCGTGGCCGAGCGCGCACACCGCAACGCCCGCGAGCGCGTCCAGATAGCGCTTGCCGGATTCGTCCCAGAGCCAGACGCCCTGACCGCGCTCGAAGGCGAGCGGCAGACGGGCGTAGTTGTTCATCAGATTCGCCATGTCATCACCCAGAAAACAAAAGGCACACGGGACACAGGCCGCGTGTGCTCACGTCACATCGGAGTAGGCGATATGTACCCCAATCGGTCCGGACTCGCAAGTGTGGCGGGCTTTGGTACCTCAGTGGGAGAGGCGGTGCAGCGCCTCTTCCTCGCCCGCCTGTAGGACACGCACGCAGGGCAGGTAGCCCTCGTACAGGATGCCGTGCATCTCGATCTTCTTGGGCGATCGCAGTAGCCCCACGAGGTAATGGACAATCTCCGTGGTCAGCACCTGGCCGGGAACGAGCACCGGGATTCCCGGCGGATACGGCGTGATCTGATCCGCGGCGACGCGGCCTTCGAGCTTGAGGTTGGGCTGGTCGTTTTCGAGGAGCAGCGGGACCGGTTCGCCGGCGCAGTAGAACGCGTCGCGGGGCAGGAAGCGCAGCTCGGTGAAGCGCGGCAAGTACGGGGCGGGATACAGCCGCCGCGGCGCGCGGGCCTCGCGGGCGATGCGCATGAGCGCATCGTAGAGGCGCGAGACCTTGCTCCGGGTCGTGCCAATGGTCAGCAGCAGCGTGAGCGTGTTGAACGTGGACTTCTCCACCTGAATGTTGAAGCGCTCCAGGAGCTCTCCCTGCAACTCTTCTACGGTAAGGCCACAGGAGGAGATGTCGAGCGTGACCTTGGTCGGGTCGAGCAGGATGCCGTCGCCCGCGACTTCTTCCGGCAGCAGGTCTTCCAGCTCCAGCACCCGGAACATCCCTGTGGAATTGATCTGCTGGCGCAGCTCACGCGCGAGGCCTAGGGTGCGCGCGAGGAGTTTGTAGCCTTCCATGACCGCCTGCTTCCGTCCCACGTCGAGGCTCGCGATGATCGCGTACTGCGGGCTCGTGGACGTATGCATGTTGAAATTCTCGCGGAAGATATGCTCGTTGAACGCCGGATCGTTCACGTGAATCATGCTCGCCTGCGAGAAGGCGGAAAGCACCTTGTGGGTCGACTGGGTTGCGTAGTCGGCGCCCGCCTCGAGCGCGGTCGGGCGAAACTCCGGGTGAAACCGCGCGAACGCGTACCAGGCTTCGTCCACCATGACCTTGATCCCGTGCGCGTGTGCCGCCTCGACGATCGGCGCGAGGTCGTAGCGCAGGCCGTCGTAGGTGCAGGAGGTGAGCACGATCGCCTGCGCGTCCGGATGCTCCTCGAACGCGCGCAGGAGCGTCGCTTTCGGCACTGGCCCGTAGATGCCGTAGCGCCGGTTCACCGAGGAGTCGAGGTAGATCGGATGGGCGCCGGAGAGGATCACTCCGTGGTGGACCGACTTGTGGCAGTTGCGGTCGAGCAGCAGCTTCTCACCGGGAGCGATCAGGGTCTGCAGCATCACCTTGTTCGCTGTCGAGGTGCCGTTGGTGGCGAAAAATGTGCGGCGCGCGCCGAATGCCTTGGCCGCCATCTTCTGCGCCTCGAGGATGACGCCCCCCGGCTTCATCAGCGAATCGAGCATGGGCACCGAGACCGAAAGGTCTGCGTCGAACACGTGCTCCCCCATGAACTCGTAGAAGTCGCGCACCCACGGGCTGTCACGCAGGCTGTCGCCGCTTGAGTGGCCCGGCGAGTGCCACGCGTCCTTCGCCATGAAGACATAGCTCTTTAGCTGGTCGTAGAACGGCGTGCGTGCCTTTTCCTGAATCTGCGCATTGATGATGCGGTACCAGCCGCGGTAGTCGCGCTCCTCGCGGTAGAAGTACCCATCCACGGCCTCCGCGAGCAGGGCGTCGACCACTTCGTCCTCCGCCTCCTTCGCGATCAGGATGTACACGTCGAGCTCGGGCCGCAGCCGCGTGATCTTGCGCACGAGCGAGAGCGCGGTCATCTGCAGCGAGCGGCGCGAATTCTTGCCCTTGCCGTTCGCGAGACTGTACAGCGTATCGTCCACCAGCACCGCCTGCAGGTCGCCGTCGTCCTCGATCGCGCGCAGCGCCTCGCGCGCCGTGTCGACGCCGGTGAAGCTCACGCCGAGCGGGTTGTCGAGGCTCTTCGCGGCGGCATTGAGACCCTTGATGAGATCTTTCAGGACGAGCGCCTCGTCGTTGATCACGAGGACGCGGCTGACCGGCTTGCGCATGGAATGAGGCTGCGAAAAAAGGCGCTTTATGCGCCAATTCCGCCGCCGAGGCAACTTTCGCCGGGGACGGAATTTACGCCGCTGCCCGAGGTCCGACATTCGACCGCCGCGCAAACCCGGTATATTCCCGCTATGGCTCGCTCGCTGCTCGACTTTGCTTTCGCGCTGCTCACCCTCCCCCTGTTCGCTCCCGCGTGGGCGGCCGATGTGCCGGCACCAGTCGCCGTGCTCGCGATCGAGGGCGCCATCGGGCCCGCAATCGGGGACTTCATCGAGCGCGGGCTAGCCAAAGCGCAGAAGAGCGGCGCTCAGCTCGTGGTGCTCAAAATGGACACGCCAGGCGGGCTGGATACCTCCATGCGCCAGATCATCAAGGACATTCTCGCCTCGCCCGTGCCGGTGGCCGCCTTCGTTGCTCCGAGCGGCGCCCGGGCTGCCAGCGCCGGCACCTACATCCTCTATGCGAGCCACGTTGCTGCCATGGCTCCCGGCACGAATCTCGGCGCAGCGACGCCCGTGAACATCGGTGGCGCGCCGGGAACCGAGCCGCAGCAGCCCAAACCCAAGGATGCAGGCGACAAGGGCAAGGATGAAAAGGACAAGAACGACAAGGCGAAGGAGGCCGACAAGGAAGCCAAGGTGCCGGCCAACGAGGAGGCCATGCGCTCGAAGCAGGTCAACGATGCATCGGCCTACATCCGGGGTCTCGCCCAGATGCGCGGGCGCAACGCCGAGTGGGCGGAAAAGGCGGTGCGCGAATCGGTGAGTCTGTCGGCGACGGAGGCGCTGCAGATGAAGGTGATCGACTTGATCGCTGCCGACGTACCCGACCTGCTCAAGCAGGTGAACGGGCGCAAGGTGTCTGCGGCCGGAGCCGAACGCACGCTCAACACCGGAAAGGCACCGGTCGAGACCATCGTCGCCGATTGGCGCACGAAGCTGCTTGCGGTCATCACCGATCCGAGCGTCGCGTACATCCTGCTGCTGATCGGCGTCTACGGCCTCTTCTTCGAGTTCTACAATCCCGGCTTCGTGCTGCCGGGCGTGGTCGGCGCGATCGCGCTCGTCACCGCGCTCTTCGCGCTGCAGATGCTTCCTGTCAGCTATGCGGGGCTGGGTCTGCTGATACTCGGCATCGCATTCATGGTCGCCGAGACGTTCATGCCGAGCTTCGGCGCGCTCGGCATCGGCGGTGTGATCGCGTTCGTGCTGGGCTCCGTGATGCTGATCGACACCGACGTGCCCGGCTACGATATTCCGTGGACGGTGATCGGAACCGTGACGGCGGTCAGCGCCTTCTTCGTGCTCGTGGTGGTCGGCATGGCGGTGAAGGCGCGGCGCCGCCCGGTGCTGACGGGTAAGGAAGAGTTGCTCGGCAGCACCGGCGAAATGGTGGAGGACGCCGAACCCGAGGGATTCGCTCTCGTGCGGGGAGAGACTTGGCGCGTGCGCGGAGCCGGCCGCCTGCACAAGGGACAAAAGGTCCGCGTCGTGGGCGTGCGCGGTTTGCTGCTCGACGTTGTCGTTGAGGAAAGCTGAGGAGTCATACAATGTTTGCAGGATTTGGACTGGGCGGCATTGTTATCATCGTCGTTATCATCATCTTCGCCTCGCTGCGGGTACTGCGGGAATACGAGCGCGGCGTGGTATTCCAACTTGGTCGCTTCTGGAAGGTGAAGGGCCCGGGCCTGATTCTGATCATCCCCGGCATCCAGCAGATGGTGCGGGTGGACTTGCGGACGGTCACGATGGATGTGCCGAGCCAGGACGTGATCTCGCGCGACAACGTGTCGGTGAAGGTGAACGCGGTGCTCTATTTCCGCGTGGTGGACCCGCAGAAGGCGATCATCAACGTGGAGAACTATCTCCTCGCCACGAGTCAGCTCGCGCAGACGATGCTGCGTTCCATCCTCGGCAAGCACGAGCTCGACGACATGCTCGCCGAGCGAGAGAAACTGAATCTCGCGATCCAGAAGGCGCTCGATGCGCAGACCGACAGCTGGGGCATCAAGGTGGCGAACGTCGAGATCAAGAACGTCGACTTGAACGAGAACATGGTGCGGGCCATCGCGAAGCAGGCGGAGGCGGAGCGGGAGCGGCGCGCCAAGGTCATCCACGCCGAAGGCGAGCTGCAGGCGTCGGAGAAGCTCGCGCAGGCCGCAGAAGTGCTCGCTCGCGTGCCCTCGTCGCTGCAACTGCGCTACCTGGAAACGCTCACTACGATCGCTGCGGACAAGAACTCGACCATCGTCTTCCCGCTGCCGATCGATCTGATCTCGACTCTGCTGAAGGGCCACAAGGAAGGCTGACCGACCCTGACGCGCGTCGGACTTCAAAGCTTACTTCGGCGCGCGCCCCTCCGGCACCACTTTGACTGCTCGCTCCCATTCAATTCCCAAGACTACGGAGCCTGATAGCAGCGGTTTCGTTCAACTGATCTTATCTGCCATGCTGGCGCACGACAGATACGACCTGTTCGTTAAGCGTCAGAAAAAGTCTCGATCGTGACCTCACTAACCAGCACGCTGGATCCATCTCTTCGAGACCTGGCGGAGGCTATATCCGACTTTCGCAATGCTTCATTTCAGTCCTGCGAGAGTGTGCTGTCGCGTCTCTTGCACATCGTGGACGAAGAACCGCTCGCCGGCTTCCTTGGCGCCGTCTTGCCAGTTGTCGACTTTGACTCTTGGTATGCAAAGGCCAAGGAAACTATTAGATCAATGGTTGGGTCTGGCGTTCTCACATGGCCAGCCGAGCGGCCAGCACGGGTGGCGATGCAAATTGCGTTATGTCGCGCAATTGCGGGTGAACGCGTCCGCGGCAGTGCTCGTCGGAAAGTACATCGCCGTCGTCGACTCAGCGGCCTGGCCAGCCAGCGGCTGCAACCCAAACTCCTGAGCAACGCGCAGAAGCCGAGCGAGCCCGGGCTGAGCAGGAAGCCCGATCTCTTGGGCTCAAGTGGCGTTACGACGAGTCTTCAGAGCAGATGGGACGAGGAACCGTCAAGCAGGCGCAAGTGAATTCGCTCAACGAAGTTAACTTCGACTTTCCGTACCGTGGCAATCAACGCGGAACCCTTACGCTACGCATCCATCCCAAGTACGGCAAGGACGTCATGCTCTCTATCGACAAGGGCCAGTTCCTTTGCGGCATCGACGACTGCACTGTCTCGGTTCGCTTCGACGAAGGCAAGGCACAGAACTTCTCTGCCGTCGGACCCTCGGATCACAGCACGACAACTTTGTTCATCCGAGGCTACGATCGCTTCGTCGCTGCCACGAAGAAGGCGAAGCATGTGTACATCGAGGCTCAGTTCTTTCAGCAAGGAACTCGCGTCTTCGAGTTTGATGTCGCGGATCTCAAGTGGTAGCAGTCGAACCCGAACCCCTCGCATATGGACTCCCCCGCGAAGGAAAAGATTGATCGACAGTGGTGGCAAAACGAGGGTGACCACGCAGTCGTACACCCGCATCGTCTGTGGGCTCTGAGTGGCCGGTCCCGTAATACACTCTGGAGGAATCTCATGAGAGCCGTCGTCATCGGCCAATCGTCGGGTGCCACCAGGGATGCGACCATGGCGGTCTATCCGCGCGACAAGGCGATCGTGGACAAATTCGTCGCGCGGGGTGTCGTCTGGGCAAAGGGCCGTTTTCCGATGGACGAAACATGGCCATTTTCAAGACGCGAGCGGAAGCGGAGGCCTTTTCGCTTGAGGACCCGTTCATGCTCGAGGGGTTGGTGAAATCGTTTGTGATCAAGGATTGGGCGATTCGCTGCTGCCGGAGTGAGACGGCAGTTATCCGAATCCAACCAGCCACCCAAGTCCAGTCTTCTATCCGGGGCGGTTTTTGCCCTAGAGGTCAAGTGCAAAAGAGAACTTGCTCTCGGCACTTGTTGCACTGATCCGCCGAATCGACAGCGTGTAGTGCTGAGCCGTCGCCAATCAAGACGGGATGCGGGCCCGACCCTTGCGTTGGAGCGCGCGGCCTGCGGCCTGTGTCGGCCGCTCATCGCGAACGCTTAAGCCCTCTCACATGCGCATCGAAGGCACTCTGGCAAAGTGGAACGACGACCGCGGCTTCGGATTTATCAAGGCGACCCATGGTGGCCCCGAAGTCTTCGTCCACATCTCCGTGTTTCCAAGGGATGGAAGTCGCCCCAGAATCGGAGAGCGACTTACCTTCGAAATTGAAATCGACAACGGGGGAAGGAAGCGGGCAAAGAATCTTGTGTGCTCCGACCGCCAGTGCGCTTACACCCCACGGAGCACTGCTTCTCATCACCGCCCTGAGAGAAAGAGTTTCCTTGCTCGCATCGCTCCCCTTGCTGTCTTCCTGTTGATCGTCTACGGATACAGTCAATACTCCCGCCGCGGCGCTCCCCAGGAATCTGCGGTTGCACAGCCGATCGATCAGGCAAGCTTTTCGTCACCCTTTCGCTGCGACGGTCGCACCTCTTGCGGACAAATGTCGTCCTGCGCCGAAGCCACGTTCTTCCTGCAGAACTGCCCCAACGTCAAGATGGATGGCAATCACGACGGTGTACCTTGCGAACAACAATGGTGCAGCTCTCGACGCTAAGTGACGTTGACGCCGATTGGGCATAGGTCCATACCTGCCTCGTACTGCCGCATCCGCCGAACAAATCTGCTACGCTCCCGTCGAAGGATCAGGAGTGCCGTAACTTCCCCCAAAGGAGAAGAAGGGCGCGGGGGAAGCTGAAGGATGGTTCCACGTTGACTAAAGCCTTACCGATATACGCCGAAACGCACGGGGTGCGTCTCTCAGAGGTGGCCTCCTGAGACTCATGATGGCAGGCTGGGTACATGTAGTTGTCGGCCCAACCAGCTTCCTGTTGGGATTCCTAATTACAGAGGTTATTTCCCGATTGTCTGAAATCAGAAGGAGGATATGCATATGATCAAGAAGGCAGTCATATCAAGTGGGATCAAGCCGTGGTCATGTGTCAGAAGATCTGCCGAACGTTTCATCACGTTTCTGGGGCCCCACCTTCCTTCCGGGCGCAGCCCGCTGACGAGCTTGCGAAATCAAGCGAAAAGGAACCTGAGAATGATGTTGCGCGTCTCGGAATTTCAAAGAAGATGGATTAAACCATGTAGCCTATCCGGAGCATCGCGATGACCCTAATCGACGCATGGGTCGCCACAGCGGCCGGGCAGAAACTGGTACGTCAGCAGATCGACCTCGGGCCCCTCGGGTCCGAAGACGTGGAAGTGCAGGTCGAACATTGCGGGCTGTGTCACTCCGATGTCTCGGTCCTGAACAACGAATGGGGCTTTTCGAGCTACCCGGCGGTGTTGGGGCACGAAGCGGTCGGTCGCGTGATGGCGGTCGGCGCGGCGGTCAAGGGCATCATGGTTGGCCAGCGCGTGGGCATCGGCTGGAATGCCGCGAGCTGCATGCATTGCCGGCAATGCATATCCGGCGACCAGCACCTATGCGCGCAGGTGCAGCCGACCATCGTGGGCCATCGCGGCGGATTCGCCGGCCGCGCGCGCGCGCACTGGGCGTGGGCGGTCCCGCTTCCGGACGAGCTCGATGTCGCCGAAGCCGGACCGCTCCTGTGCGGTGGCATCACGGTCTTCAATCCGCTTGCGATGTACGCGAAACCCACAGACCGTGTTGGCATCGTCGGTATCGGTGGCCTGGGTCACATGGGCGTGAAGTTCGCCGCCGCATACGGCTGCGAGGTGACCGCGTTCACCTCCAGCGAGGGGAAGTTCGACGAGGCGCGCGGCTTCGGCGCGCACCATGTGGTTTCGAGCCGCGATTCGGACGCGATCAAGAAGCTGGCTGGCACGCTGGATCTGTTGATCGTGACAGTGAACGTCCCGCTCGACTGGGCTGCATTGGTCGCGGCCCTCGCTCCGAACGGCCGGCTGCATGTCGTCGGTGCGGTGCTGGAGCCGATTCCGGTCGGCGCCTTTTCGCTGATCGGTGGTCAGAAGAGCGTTTCTGGTTCGCCGACCGGGTCGCCCGTGGCGATCGGAACCATGCTCGACTTTGCTGCGCGGCACGGCGTTACCCCGCAGACCGAGCATCTGCCGATGAGCCGGATCAACGAGGCATTCGAGCGGCTGAAGGCAGGCAAGGCGCGATACCGCATCGTGCTCGACGCGGATTTCTAGATTCGCGCCCGCGGCGTGGCGAGCCGATGAAACCGGTGCTGCGCGTCTTCTCGCTCCTGCACGGCGTTCTGGCCGTGCTGTTCGCTCTCGCGTCGGTAATGCTGGTTGCCATCGGCACGAAAATCGGATGGCATGCGCTCGCCGATGGCCTGACCCGCGCAGCGGCGCAGGAGATCATCGAAGCGATCGGACTTCTCACGGCTGCCGTGGTTGCGCTGCAGATTGCGCAGACCATCGCCGAGGAAGAGGTCGTTCGCACGGCGCACGTGAGCGGACCGACGCGGGTCCGGCGATTTCTTTCACGCTTCCTGGTTGTCGTCGTGGTGGCGCTGACCATCGAAGGTCTGGTCGCCACCTTTCGCGGCGCTCACGAAGACACCGCGGAACTGCTGTACGCCGCGCTGCTGATCTTTGCGGTAGGGGTACTGCTGGCTGGCTGGGGCGTATTCGTCCGCCTCAATTGCGCCGCGGAAGAGCTCGAGCCGGAAGCGATGGAAGACGCAAAACGCGAAGACCAGAAGCTCGAGTAGGCGGGACGCCGGACGCTTTCGTCCGGTCGTCCGTCATCATTTGCCGAGTGCCTGCAACGCGGCGATGCGCTGCTCGACCGGCGGATGCGTGGAGAAGAGAGCCATCCATCCCGGGCGGTCGTTGATGCCCATCGCGCGGACCGTGTCCGGCAGCTGACCCGGGTCCATGCCGCCCAGACGGGCGAGAGCGCGGATCATCGGTTGCGAACCGTTGTACTCGGCGGAGCCGCGGTCGGCGCGGAACTCCCGCTGCCGCGAGAACCAGGCGACGATGACCGACGCGAGCAGTCCGAACACGATCTGACACACGATTACCGTGATGAAGTATCCCGGCCCGATGCCGCGTTCGGTGCGGAATACGGCCCGGTCGACGATCGACCCGACAATCCTCGAAAGGAACACGACGAACGTGTTGACGACTCCCTGAAGCAGCGCCATTGTGACCATGTCGCCGTTCGCGACGTGCGCGACCTCGTGCGCGAGTACCGCCTCGACCTCTTCCTGATTCATGGAGTTCAGCAGACCGGTCGAAACGGCGACCAGGGCGGAGTTCTTGAACGCACCGGTGGCGAAGGCATTCGGCTCGCCTTCGTAGATCGCGACCTCGGGCATGCCGACGCCGGCCTTCTGCGCGAGTCTATGCACGGTCTCGACGAGCCAGCGCTGGGTTGTCCCTTCGGAGCCGTCGATCACCTGCGCGCCCGTCGACCATTTGGCCATCGGCTTCGATATGAGGAGCGAGATGATGGCACCAGCGAAGCCGACGACCGCAGAGAAGGCGAGCAGCGGTCCGAGAGGCATGCCTTGCTGCCACATCACCTGATCGAGGCCGAGCAACTTGAGGACGATCGTAATCACCGCCAGTACGGCGATGTTGGTGAGCAGGAAGAGGGCAATGCGCTTCATGGGGCCTCCTGGGGGTCCGGAGTGGCGTGAAGTCTCGATTGTACCCGTGAGCCGCGCTTGCCGCTCCGTGCCGATCGCGACGTTCACGAAAGGATACCCAAGATCGGTGAAGTGTCGGTAGCATTGACCGTAACGTCCTTCGCGGGAGGGAATCATGCAAGGCACACTTCAGAACTACCAAGGGTCGTGTCACTGTGGTGCGGTCGGCTTCGAAGTAAAATCCACGTTGAGCCCGTCGTTGCGCTGCAATTGCAGCCTCTGCCGCAGGAAAGGAACGATCATCGCGCCGGTACTCGCAGAGAATTTTCGACTGCTCCGCGGCGAGGAGCAACTCGCGCTTTACCAGTTCAACATGAACGTGGCCAAGCACTACTTCTGCAAGGTGTGCGGCATTCACGTCTTTCATCGCCCCCGCATGGCTCCGGACACCTATCGCGTCAACGTTGCATGTCTGGAGGGCGTCGATCCATTTTCCCTGAAGCTCGACCTGAATGACGGCGCTTCGTTTTCGACAGTCAGCTCAGAGTAGTGGCACTAGCGGCGACCAGCCGGTGGGGACCACGGCAACGCTCTTGTATGCGCCGGTCGTGCTGGTTACTCAGGCGTTACACCGGCGGCCTTGACGACCTTGCCCCATTCCTCCATCTGTTCCTTGATGTACGCAGCGAACTGCTCCGGACTGCTGCCGATCACATCCACACCCTGGGCAGCGAACTTCTGTTTCACGTCAGGCATATTGAGAATCTTCACGATCTCTGCGTTGAGCTTGGTGATGATCGGCTTCGGCGTCCCGCCCGGCGCAGCTCGTGGAGCCAGTAAATACGGCGATCGGGGTGGTGCAACGGTGACGCGCCGATGGCCATAGCGATTCGGAGCGTGCCTTGATGGGGGAATACCGCCTCGTTACGGCGTGGCATCTCGACACGCTGGTCGCGCAGGTCTGGGACGCGCTCGTCGCGGTGGAGCAGTGGCCGCGCTGGTGGCGCTTTCTTGAATCGGTCGCGGAACTCGAGCCCGGCGACGCGGATGGCGTCGGTGCTCTTCGGCGCTACGTCTGGTCGAGCCGGCTGCCCTATCGACTCGCGTTCGAGATGCGCACCACCGTGGTCGAGCGATACGCATTGATGGAAGCGGTCGCAACGGGCGAGCTGAACGGGGTGGGACGCTGGCGACTCAGCACGAGCGGAGAAACCACGCGCGTGCGATATGAGTGGACTGTTGCCACAGCAAAGCGCTGGATGAATGTTCTGGCCCCGATTCTCGCACCGGTCTTTCGGTGGAATCACGATCAGGTCATGGCTGAAGGGGGCCGCGGACTTGCACGACATCTCGGAGTGAGGTTGATCGCTAATCTGGGTTCTTCCGATACCGAAGCGCCAACTCTCGCGAGGGAATCCCGCAACGACAGCGCTGCACCATCTCGAAGCGGATCGGGGTCGCATCGCACGCCTATGATGCGGCTCTGAGATTTGTCGATGGATTTCCTGCGCCAAGCATCGCTTGCATAACGCAAAACGGAGGACTTCGCGCCTCCGGTCTTGCTGGTATGTGGCTTGCCTACTATGCTTCCGCTCTTTGCACCAATCCCGAGCCGCATCAAGCGAGCATCAGTTTGTTTCGCTGCCCCCGCAGTTCCCTCACTGGAAATCCATCATGACCGCTCACGTTCAACGCCGTAGCCACGCGCGCTTGCTTTCGGCAATCATTTGCGTCGCGTGGACGTTGCTGGGTCCGACAGGCCCCACCTCTGCCGCTGAAGCGCTGAAGTCGTACAACGTCGATCTCAGCGAGACTTCGGTCTCCGGGATTTCTTCTGGCGCATTCATGGCGGTGCAGTTCGGCGTCGCGCACTCTTCGATCGTGAAGGGCGTCGGCGCAACCGCAGGGGGTCCGTATTTCTGCGCCTCCGACGACGTGCCATCGCTGCGCGGAACCATCGGCAACGTGATCGCGCGCTGCATGCAGGGAGATCCCGCTTATCCCAAGCGGCCGATCACGAAGACGCAGATGGGTGCCATGGCGAAGGCCACGGAATCCTGGGCACGCGCGGGCAGGATCGATGCGACTTCTCACCTGAAGCGGCAACGGATCTGGATCTTCCACGGGTACAACGACGGTGTCGTGAGGTATCCCGTCAGCGATGCGCTCTACGACTACTACACGCACTTCGTGGATCCGAGCCGGATTTTCTACAAGGACAATCTGAAGGCCGGCCACGCCCAGATCACCGATGAGTGCGGGGACCGGCAAGGGGTATGCAACCTTTGTCAGCACACCGGCGGCAATTTCATGAATCAATGCCAGCAAGCCGGTGCGACCAACGTTCCCTACGATGCCGCAGGCAGCATGTTGCAACACATCTACGGTACTTTGGCGCCGAGGAGCAGCCCCAGCGCGCCGAAAGGGAAGATCATCCCCTTTTCGCAGAGCGAGTTCGCGCGCGATGGAACCGGTGCGCCACTACCGATACGTATTGCGATGGCTGAAGACGGATACGTGTATGTCCCCGACGCGTGCGGCAAGGAAGAGCGCTGCCGAGTGCACATAGCTTTCCACGGGTGCCTGCAGTCCGCCGACAAGATCGGCAGCGCGTTCTACGAGCACGCCGGCTACAACGAGTGGGCGGACAACAATCACCTCATCGTCCTCTATCCGCAGACCCAGGCCACGTTGTTGTTCGGCCTCCCGATCAATCCGCAAGGTTGCTGGGATTGGTGGGGCTACAACGATTCTGCGTTCAATCCCTCGGGGCGTTATGCGACCAAGCAGGGACTGCAGATCGCGGCCATCCGCCGCATGCTGGATCGGCTGAGCGGACAGCAGTCTGCGGTCACGCCCGCGGGCGTTTCCGCGTCCCCGTCCGGCGCTGTGCCGGCGGGTTTCGTCGTCGGCGATTTCACTCATCGGAAGGTGGGCTTGCGGTGGGATCCCGTGGCAGGCGCTTCCGGATATAACGTCTACCGCAGCACGACCGCCGGCGGACCCTACAGCGATGCGCAGCGCGTGAACACACAACCGGAGGCGGGCACGACCCTCGTCGATTACAAAGTGAATCCGACCACGAAGTATTTCTACGTGGTAAGGGCGGTGGAATCAGGAAACAAGGAGAGCCCAGACTCGGCGGAGGTGAGCGTCGTCACCGCTCCGATCCCTCCCGCGTGCGATCCGTTCTTTTCCTTGCAGAAGAACGCGGCGGTTACGAAAAACAACAAGCCGACTACGGAAACTTGTCCCTGAGAATGCCTTCTCCTAGGTTTCCGGTTACACGTTGCAACGTATATGCATAACGACGACCGGCTTCGCGGGTGGATCTTCACGCGCCGCGAAGCGTTGAAGCTTCTTGCCGCGAGCGGCACCTGGGCGTTGACCGGCTACTCGTTCCGGAGTGAGTCAGCGGTGCGAACGGGCACGTGCGTGGTGCGGCCCGAGTTGACGGAAGGGCCGTACTTCGTCGACAACGAGCTGCAGAGATCCGACATCCGTTCCGACCCTTCCGACGGGAGCGTCGCGCCCGGTGTGCCGCTGCAGCTGACCGTGAATCTGGCGCGCCTTGATTCGAGCGCTTGCGTTCCTCTTGCCGGCGCAAGGGTCGACGTTCTGGCATTGCGACGCACGGGGACTGTATTCGGGCGTGCGCGACCCGCACTTCGACACGGCCGGAAAGAAATTCCTCCGGGGTTACCAGGTGACTGATGCCGACGGCAAGGTCTCGTTCACCACGATCTATCCGGGCTGGTACCCGGGCCGCGCCGTGCACGTGCACTTCAAGGTCAGGTCGACCGCCGGCGCGCGGTCGATGCACGAGCTCACCTCCCAGTGGTTCTTCGATGAAAGCCTGACGGACGAAGTGCACTCCCGACCTCCGTATGCAGCGCAAGGTCGGAGACGTACTCTGAACGAGCGGGACGGCATCTTCAGGGACGGCGGATCGCAGCTCATACTGGCCGTGGTGCCGGTGGCTTCCGGCTACGCGGCGACCTTCGATATCGCATTTCAGACGGGGTAGACCAGCCCGGATCGAAGGCAGGGAGAAAGGACCGGCGGAAGTCCCGATAAGGTCAGGGTTTCTTGCCGCGCACCAGCAGTACCGGGCAGGTCGCGCTATGCACCACGCCTTGGGCCACGCTACCCAGCAATGGATGGTGGAGACCTCGGTGTCCGTGGGTCCCCATTACGATCAAATCAGCCGGCCACGCATTCGCTTCCTTCACGATCAGGTCGGTCATCCGCGCATCAAATGAGGTGACTTGTACCAGTTTCGTTTCCGCCTCACCACCAGCATTGCGGACTACCGCCAGTGCATGTTCCAGTATTTTCACGCCGGACTCCTTTAAGGCTTCTTGGATGCCACTGAGGTCACCTACCTCGGAAACAAACTTCACGGTGACCAAGTCGACAACGTGAACGATTCGAAGACGAGACCCCAACTCCTTGGCCAGCTTCACCGCTTCAAGCAAAGCGGAATTGGAGATGTCGCTGCCATCCACTGCTACCTGAATTTGTCTGTACATGACCTCCCTCCCTCGCGTTAACCTGTCTGTCTCCACAACCTAGCCTGAGTCCAACAGCCCCAGCATCAGTTGGCCGCCTCCGTGAGCCTTGTGTTGCCGTGTGCTAGCACAACGATATGGTGACAGAGCTCACCGACGTTCATCGCTTCCTCGCTTTCAATTCGATCCATACAATACGAATCCGCCTCGCAGCAGGGGTTGCAATCGCCGCAACTTACTCCTTCTCCGAGCACCGGAATTTGACGCTCGTCAAATCAAGCGATGATCGCTTCGGGGGTCTCGGTGCGACGCACCCCAAGGAAGCTCCGGCCAGTAGGGCACCAAGCGATGAAACTCACTCTGACGCTGGCCTCTTCTTGCTGCAGCGCAAGCTAACGGGGGCGGGGCAGGGGGCTTCGGCTTCCTCAGGGCTCTCGGCCACCGCATGAGAGGATTCCCCGCCCTTGCACTCCTGTCCTGGAGGACCGCCATGGGTCTCGATTTGATCCAGATATTAGGCGATCGATCTTTGCAGCGATTTGACAGAGATCAAAGGTGAAAGCCCTCTTATTGACTTAGCTCAATGCCGTATCCGGACCGAAGCGTATCTTGGTTTTCACGCGTAACCAAGAGGCGAGCCAGCGCCGCGCGTTTGCCGCTTTCAACATCGATGGTCAACGAGCCGGCATGGTCGAACCATATGTCCATCTCGCTTATGCGCCACGAGGTGCGGGGCTCCTTTGCGCGCTCTTCTGGTTCGCGCAGAACGACGATATATATACGGTTGGTATACGGGCGCAAGAGCCCACGAATTCCTGGCAGCTTCTTCATGCTCGAGCACTACTACTCGACCAACCAGACGGTGTGCTACCGCTCCGCGTAGGACGATGTCTATGGCGACTGGCTGGTCGCCACGCCCGAGTGCGAAATCCAAAATTGCTCCGCTAATTCCCGTGCCCGACCTACCGTGCCACCAACTCGAGCGGTTGCAGGACGCGTTCATTCACGAGGGGCTAGCCTATGAGTACGATCCGGAGCGCGAACAGGAGGCTGAGGCGTTGCGCTCCTCAGGGTACCCTGTGCTCGCCGTTAACATCAGGGCGTCCAAGCTGAACAAGCTTGTGACTGGCGCGCCGATTTACACGTACAGCACGCCCGGCGCGGATATTCGGCTGGTCAACTTCCTCGCGCAGCGCTGGCCACTGGATTACATGCCGGACTGACGTGTGGGCTGATTGACTCTAACGCGTGATTGGGAGCGGCAATATGGTTGATAGTTGGAGCGTGGATCGGCGAGCCTTACTTGCTCTTAGCGCCTGCGTTGCCGCTCAGCTTCTGTTCGTCCTCGCATTCGATCCATTCCCGGGGGAGGACACGGCCACGCATCTCGTGTCCGCGAAGGGCCTGTCAGACTTCGTCGCCGGCAGCTCGATCACCGCTTCCCGTGTTCTGGAATGGAACTTCGTCCCGGTTCCCAATCTGCTTCCCGAACTGGTCCTCGCGGCCGTAATGCGAGTAATCGGCCCCCATTGGGCGGAGCGCCTCATCGTGCTCGGGTATGTCGCGCTGCTGCCCTTTGCCGCCGTCTGGGCAATCCGTCAGGTGCGCCCAGGCGCGACGCCCCTCGCTTTCCTGGTGCTTGCGCTGACGTTCAACGTACCTTTTCTGTGGGGGTTCCTGAATTTCAGCTATTCGATCGTCGGCTTCCTCGTCGTCGGGGGCTTGCTCCTGCGTTGGCAGGGGCAGCTCGATTCCAGACGCACGGCGCTGCTCGCGTTCGCGCTGGTGCTCGTATTCTTCACACATTTGGTCGGTTACCTGGAAGCCGGGCTCCTCGCCGCGTGCATGCTCTGCGCGGCTTCCCTGGCCAGCGAACGCCGCTCCATCGCATTTATGCGTGCCATCGCCGCCCTGGCACCGGCAGCCGTTCTGACGCTGATCTTCCTGGTCTCGACGCACTCCGCGCCGGCGGTTGTCTCGTTCGATCCGCTGGGGAAGCTGAAGGATCTGCTGCTGCTGACGGGGAGCATCGCCACCTACGACAGGTTCGAGAAACTGCCCTGCGCCGCAGCCGCGCTCGCGGTATGGGGCCTCGTGCTGCTTGCGCTCGTCCGCAGCCGCGGGAGGTGGATCGCCCGTCCGATTCCGGCAGGAGTTGCCGCATTTGTGCTTCTGTCGTCGTTCGTAGCCCTGTTCGCTCCCGATGAAATCCGGACGGGAGGCACGCTTGGCTCGATCCGGTACATGCTGTTTCCGGTGCTCGGCGCAATCCTCTGGCTTGCCTGCCAGAAACTGCCATCCCGTGCTTTGTTCGCGGCCTGCACCGTCGCGGTGGGCGCAGCAGCGACTCTTGCGGCGATACGCTACGACGAGCTGCGCGCAATCGAGGCCGCGGTGCAGGATCTCGATTCCCTCGAGGCGTGCCTGGCGGCCGGATCAACCGTGGTTCAAGCCAATCTGCGCCGCGTCCACTTCGGCTCGCTCGGACGCTTTTCCCAACTGGCAGCGGAAGCAGGGCGGCTGACCGTCGTCCGAGAAAGCTTCAATCTTGGCACCGTCGACTGGGCGGTGCCGTTCGGTCTGCTCAAGTTCCGGAAAGAGACGAATCCCTATACACACCTCGTGCAGCCGGGGCACCGATACTTCTCGGTGGAAGCCGCGCCGCCGCCGTTCGATCTCGAAAACTTCGAGCATTCCACGGGAGTTCCGCTGGACTATGTTCTCGTGTTCGGACGCTCGCTGCCGCAGGGCTCAACGGAAACACCGCCCTGGAACATGTCCGCGGAGCAGATCACCTTTGCGCGGAATCGCTTCGACGCGAGCCTCAAGGATCGCTATACGCTGGTGAGGACGTCGCCCCGCGGAATCTGGGCGCTCTGGGCGAACCGGGCCTCCGCGCGCGATGTTAGGACGCCTTCCTGTCAGGGTTGAATGCGGCCAAATCCTGCTAGCGTCGCGGAGCGCGCAGCTTGGCGGAGCAGGCGAAATCGAGCGCGGAATCGCCGAGCAGCCCCGGCACCATGTAACTGAACGTCACGCTTTTTGGTTCGGCAATGATCTTCCCGACCGTCTCGCCATTGACGTCGTAAAAGATCGCCTGCAGTTCCGCCGATGTGCGCGCCTTGCAGTCGTAGCTCGTGAGATAGCGGGCCGTCCGAAACGGCTTGTGCACGCTGGTGAGTGGGGGTGGCGAGCGGTCCTCCGAATACTCCCACTTCTCCCAGGCGCGCCGGAAACCGTCCTTCACGGCGATACTGTCGGCGTCGACGTGGACGACGACCTTCTCGGTCTGGCCCACGACGGTCCAGCGCTCCGCCGCCGCGATGCCATGCACGCCGCACACTCCCACGAACGCGAAAAACAGACGATGGACGATTTTCATGCCTTGTCAGCGCTTGCGAGTCGATGTGGTCGAACAGGGAAAGAGCGGTTGCACCGCTTTGACGACCAGGGCATCGGGCGCCATGTGCAGCTGCTTCGGGTGCTCGCGCAGGTATCTTGCGGTCGCGGCGCTCATCTGATCGCGAACGCCGCGCGCGGATGGCAGGCAGATGCTGCGTGAGGCGAGCGCTGCCCCTTCGACATAGCCTATGAAGTAGTTTACCTGCCGCTCCTCGTACTCGGACGAGAAACGCCCGTCCCGCACCGAGGCCTCGTACAGCTTTCCCAACCGCGCCAGGTCCTTGCCGGTGAAATCCTGCGCCCGGGCGAGCGCCCTTGCCGGGTCGGCCGCCGCGACGACGGCGCTGAGCGCGAGGAGGAGAAGCTTCATCGGGTCCTTGAGGTGCGAGCGGCTATCGGTCGGGCTGGGCATCATTCGACCCATGCCTGCGTCACGGCCGCGAGTGTAACCGCTTTGGAGCGCGACGTTCAGGGAGACGGTCGAGTGGTGTTGTTGTCAGGAAGGGCGTGAAATCCTCGCACATAGCCTGCGAGGGAGCAAAGCAGGTCGTCGAAGCACTTGGTAGCTCTGACATGACCGGATTCAGGCGTGGCGGCTGGGCGCGGGGTGCTCTAACATCGCTTCTTGTGTTCGGACACGGTGGGCCATATGCCGAATTGAGACGACCCGCCCCGCAGCCCACGCCGACTCCGGAGGAACATTCATGTGGCGCTTCCTGTTTTTCCGTCATATCGAAGCTATTTCCCGTGCGGCTCTCGCCCTTGCGCTCGGCCTGCTCATCCTTTCCGGCTGCACGGTCTACCAGACGGCGCCCGGCGTCTACGCCCCCGCGCCTCCAAGCGCCTTCGACCGTGCCTGGGAGGCTGCGCGCGGCGCGGCGTACGACGAGGGCGTCACCGTGACCTCGGAGGACCGTTCGCGGGGCGTGATCGTGGGCCGGAAGGGCGCTTTCGACGTGACTCTGAGCCTCGTCACCCAGGCCGATGGCAGCGTGCGGGTGAGCATCAAGACGCGCGGTCCTGAAGCGCAGGACCCCGCGCTCAACCAGCGGCTCACGGCCGCATACAATCGCCGCATGGGTCAGTAGGATGTCGTCTCGGCGCCCGTCGTCGAGCAGAACGGTCGCGGCGGTCCTCGCCTTCGTGGCGGTTATCGCGGTGGGCGGGTGCGACAGCGGCGTGCACTATCCCGTCAACCCGCCCCTGGCGCGACACGATCCCGGGTACGGTCACAGGTTCGAAAACAGCCGGGTGCGTCCGGGCCAGTCCGCGGACGTTCTCGTCGTGTTGCTGATTTCCGGAGGAGGTACCCGGGCGGCGGCGCTCGCGTACGGCGCGCTCGAAGCCCTTCGCGATACCCGCGTCGTCGTGGGCGGCAAGCAGGAGACTCTGCTGGAGGAGGTCGATTACATCAGCGCGGTCTCCGGGGGCAGCGCGGTGGCGGCTTACTACGGCCTTTACCGCGACCGGCTTTTTCACGATTTCGGCGATCGCTTCCTCTACCGCGACGTGCAAGGTGAACTCAAGTCGAGGCTTGCTCGGAACGCCTGGCGCATCGCGTTCGCCCGCTACGGTCGCGGCGACTTGCTGGGGGACTATCTGAACGAGCAGATCTTCGACGGCGCGACCTTTCTGGACCTCGCGCGCAATCCCCAGCCCTTCGTCGTCATCAGCGCCACCGACATGTCTCTCGGCGCCCAGTTTCCGTTCTCGCAGGAGCGCTTCGACCTGATGTGCTCGGATCTCGGCAAGGTATCCGTCGCCAGGGCTGTGGCGGCGTCCATGGCGCTGCCCCCTTACTTCAGCCCCGTCACATTCTGGAACTATGCAGGCCAGTGCGGCTATGAGCCGCCGCCCTGGTTCGAGGGCCGTAGCGATCTCGACGAGCGCACTCAACGCGATCTGAAGGAGATGCACTCCTACCTGGATCGAACGCGCCGACCGTACATTCATCTCTTCGATGGCGGACTCGTGGACAATCTCAGCCTGCGGCAGCCGATGGGGCTCGTCATGCGCCGCGGCGGTCTGCTGCCGGCGCTCCAGGCCTTCGGTTTCGAAGACCTCAAACACATCGTGTTCATCGCGGTGGACGCCGAACGCGACCCCACCTTCGACCTCGACCAGAAAGCGGACGTGCCCGGCCCGGTCGAGACGATCGACGCGCTCGGCAACGTTTTCAACCTGGGCTCGTTCGACTCCTCGGTGATGGTTGACGAGGCCATGGCCAAGTGGCGCGATGAGCTTCGCACCGCGCGCCCGGCCGATGCCCCCGAAGTGAAGCTCTATGTGATCGACGCCTCGCTGCGTTCGATCGTTGACCCCGCGGAACGGGAGCGCTTCATGTCGATTCCGACCACGCTCCACCTCGAACGCAAGGACGTCGACGACCTGCGCGCGCTGGCGCGACGGCTTCTCAGGCAGGCGCCCGATTTCCAAGCGCTGATGCAGGAGATCGGCGCGCCGGACGCCAACCCTGGAACTGGAAGATGAACATGCAAGCCGCCTCGTGCACATCTGCGCGTTGCTCCGCCGACTTGCACCCGGCGTCTGAAACTGGTTCGCGCGCTACGTCTTCAGCGTGAACGGGTTGAAGTCCGTCTTGCGATCGTAGTAATCCTCCTGTTCCGCGCGCTTGAGCCAGCCGACGATCTTGTACGTGAACGGCGTCATCAGCGCTTCCCACCCGACCTTGATCAGGTAGTTGCTTCCCATCACGGTTAGCACCAGGCTCGCGGGCCACACGCCGAGAAACGCCAACGGATAGAAGATCAGCGAGTCGACGCACTCGCCGAAGATCGTGGAGCCGATGGTGCGCATCCACAACCGCCGTCCTTCCATCCAGACCTTCATCTTCGCTAGCACGAACGAGTTCACGAACTCGCCGCAGAAGAACGCGACCAGCGAGGCGAACACGATGCGCGGCGTCTGGCCGAACACCGCTTCGTACGCGGGCTGATTCTCCCATCCGGGCGCGGGCGGCAGCTTCACAATGATGAAGCTCATGAACGACGCGAAGGCGAGTGCGGTGAATCCGGCCCAGATCACCCTGCGCGCGCGGGCGTAGCCGTAGACCTCAGTGAGAATGTCGCCGAAGATGTACGACACCGGAAAAAACAGCACACCCGCGCCAAACGAGATGCCTCCGAGGGCTGCTACCTTGCCGGGACCGATCACGTTCGCGCACAGGAGTACTGTGACGAACGTCGCCATCACGAGGTCGTAGTAGCGATAGCTTTGCGGGTGCACAGGGCTTGGCTGCTCAGCGTGGCGCAAGCGCGGCCGCCATGCGGTCCAGGGCCTTCGTGAGCAGGTCTCGCGTGCAGCCGAAATTGAGTCGGACGAAGCCTGTGCCTCCGAAGTCCTTGCCGTCTGAAAGCCCAACGCCGGCACGCTCGAAAAAACCATGCGGGTCCGCAACGCCACTTTCGCGGCAATCGATCCACGCGAGATAAGTCGCCTCCACGTGACGCATCGACAGACCCGGCATCGCGGCGATCCTGCGCTCGACCAACTCGCGATTGCCGCGCAGGTAGTCGAGCAGGGCGGTGCGCCACGTTTCCCCATCGCGATAGGCGGCAAGCGCTGCCGTGAACCCGAGTGCGTTCACCGACGGAATGAAGCCCGCCATCGCTGTGCACAGCCGCTGGCGCAGTAGCACGTCGGGAACCACCGCGAACGACATTCCCAGCCCCGGAATGTTGTAGGTCTTGCTCGGCGCCATGAGCGCTATCGTTCGCGCTGCGATATCAGGGTCGAGCGCTGCGATCGGGACGTGGCGCTTGTCCGTGTCGAGAAGCAGGCCGCAGTGGATTTCGTCCGAGCAGATAATCAGGTTGTGACGCGCGCAGAGCTCAGCGATCTGCCGCAATTCGTCCGGCGCATACACGCGTCCGACCGGGTTGTGCGGATTGCACAGGAGGAGCATCCGCGTCCGCGGCGTGACCGACGATTGAAGACGGTCGAAGTCGATCACCCACTGCGTTCCGTCGTCCACAAGGGGCACGCGGATACACTCGCGCCGCGCGTGCCGTGGCGCCGACAGGAACGGCGGATAGATCGGCGTCAGCGTGACGACGGCGTCGCCCGACTCACCCGCCAGCGAGCAGGCGAGATTGAGGCCCGTCACGAGTCCGGGCAGCCAGACGATCCATTGCGGTTCGATGCGCCAAGCGAAATCGCGCCGCAGGTGATCGACGATGACCTCGGCTAACTCGGCCGGAGCAGACGTGTAACCGAAGACGCCGCGTGCAACGCGCACGTGCAGCGCCGCAATCACCGCAGGAGGCGACTGGAAATCCATGTCTGCCACCCACATCGGGATCACGTCGCGGCCGGCGTATTTGTCCCATTTCTGGCTACCGGTGCCGCGGCGGTCGACAGGCGTGTCGAAGTCGAAGGCGGGTGGCTCTGTGCTCACACTAGCGACGGAAGATCCAGAGGATTAGCGAGATAACGAGGGAAACGACGATGCTGGACGTGATCGGAAGGAAAAGCGTGAATCCCTTCCGTTCGATCCGGATGTCACTGGGGAGGTGACCGAGGCCGAGCTTGCTCACGATCGGCCATGCAATGCCGAGGACGAGCAATACGACGCCGAGGGTGATGAGCCACTTCTGCATGGACGATGTCACGGTACGTGGTTGCCGCAGTCTACGGCATCGCAATCAAGACCGGAATGCGGGATGCACCCCGTATGCGGGTTCTCGGACGGGCTTTGAGTTTCGAGGGGTTGCACGGCATCATGTCATTCGCTCATGAATACGAACTCCAAACGGCAGAGCGTCTGGCCCGGGACGATTGTCTGGCTTGGCGGGCTATTGGTGCTGCTTGCCGGGCTGATTGGTGCGGAGCGGTTCGCGCAAGCAGACGAGACGCAGGGCGCAGCGCCTGCTGCAAGGGGCGCACCCGCGGCCCAGGCGGCAGCTCCTGTGCCGGTCGTGGTCAACAACCGGACCATCTTCGAGATGCGCGTGCCCTTTCTCGGCTACTCGCCGGCCGAACGCGCGGACGGCGCCGAGCGCCGGATCGCAGCGGCCCTATCGAAGGGCGGCCCTGGTGTCGTGACCACCGCGAAGCTCGCCGAGGGCATCGCTGTCCAGATCGACGGCGCCTTGGTCTTCGGGATAAGTCCCGGCGATGTGACGGCGCTCGCGGGCGAGACGCTCGAATCCACGGCCGCCGCGGCGGTAGCAAAACTCTCCACCGCCATCGACGAAACCAGCGAGGCGCGGAACCTCAAACTGATGTTGCTCGCGCTAGCCAGGGCGGCAGTCGCGACGCTCCTGTTCGGTCTCGCCCTGTGGGGCGTCATTGTCGGCAACCGCTGGCTGGATGCGAGGCTTTCGGCCGCCGTCGAGACCCATGCGGAGAAACTCAAGTTGGCGGGCGTGGTTGCCGTGAATCCGCGCTATCTGCTGATCATTACACATCGCGTCGTGGTGTGTGCTGCCTGGGTTTTCGCTTTGATGGCGACGGACCTGTGGCTCACGTTCACGCTGGTCCAGTTCCCTTACACGCGACCGTGGGGCGAGGGGCTGCAGAACTTCCTGATCGACACCCTCGTCACCGTGCTGCGGGGAATCTTGTCGGCTGTTCCCGGGCTGGTGATCGTCGTGATCATCTTCGTTATGACACGGTTCCTGGTGCAGCTCACGCACGCCTTCTTCGACCGGTTCGCCGCAGGCCGGGCCGCATGGGGATGGCTCGACGCGGATACCGCAGGCCCGACGCGACGCATCGTCGTCGTGGTGCTTTGGCTCTTCGCGCTCGCCATGGCGTACCCGTACCTGCCCGGCTCCCAGACCGAAGCTTTTCGCGGCCTGTCGGTGCTGGTCGGTCTCATGATCTCGCTCGGTGCGTCGAACCTCGTCGGGCAAGCGGCGAGCGGCTTGATCCTGATCTACTCGCGCACCCTGAAGCCTGGGGAATACGTGAAAATCGCCGATACTCAGGGAACGGTCACCGAGCTCGGAATGTTCGCGACAAGGGTGGAGACGGGAATGGGTGCCGAGGTGGTGCTGCCGAACTCGTTCGTGCTTTCGAACTCCACCATCAACTACTCGCGCACTGCAGGTGAGAAGGGCTATGTTCTCGATGCGTCGGTCACCATCGGTTACGATGCACCGTGGCGCCAGGTGCACGCGATGCTGCTCGAAGCCGCGCGGCGCACCAGCGGGGTGCTGGACTCGCCGGCGCCCTATGTGATCCAGACGGCCCTCTCCGATTTCTACGTGGAGTATCGTCTGGTCGCGCGGGCGGGCCCTTCGGCGCCGGCCAGGCGGGCGCAGGCGATGAGCGATCTGCACGCGAACATTCAGGACATGTTCAACGAATACGGCGTGCAGATTCTCTCTCCCCATTTCCAAGTGCAGCCGCCGCAAGTCGTGACCGTGCCGAAGGAAAAATGGTACGAAGTGCCGGCGGCGAAACCGGCGCATCCGGATTCCGCAGGGACGCAATGACGGCAGGTGAGCATGATCGACCTCGAAGCCATCAGATCGGGACTTAACCGCGGCGAGTTCTTCGTCGAGTACCTTCCCACGATCTCCCTCGCGGGCGGAAACTGCGTCGGGGCCGAGGCGCTGACGCGGTGGCACCACGAATCCGGAGTGGTGCATCCGTTCGATTTCGTCGAGCTCATCCAGGACACCGCCCTCTCCGGCCGCATCACCTATTGGGTGATCGAAACCGTCGCCCGGGAACTCGGTGCGTGGCTGCGGGCAAACCGCGATGCGCACATGGCCATCAACGTTCCACCCGAGATCCTGGGTCGCGGCGGACTCGAGTACGCTGCCACCGCTTCCGGCCTGAGCGATCTATTGGGCAGCATCGTCCTCGAAATCACCGAGCACGGCGTGCCAGATGCCATCGGCGTCAACGCCATCAACCGGGCGAGACAATCGGGGATACGCGTCGCGCTCGACGACGTTGCGATCAACAATGCCAACCTTCTGGTGCTCTCGCGGGTGAACGTGGACATCATCAAGCTTCCGAAGTCCTTCGCTGATTCTCTGCTCGACGAGAAGAGCGCGCCCGCGAATCTGTCGGGTCTGCGGGCACTGGTGAAAGCGACGAACGTCCAGGTCATCGCCGAGGGTGTGGAAACCTTGCGGCAGGCCGAGCTCCTGAAGGAAGCGGGTGTCACCATGGCACAAGGCTGGTATTTTTCTTCCCCCCTGTCCGCGGAGCGCTTCAAGGCGTTCTTCCATGCGAACCGGTGACGCCGTGTGTGCGGTGGCGCCCGCGGAACGAGCTGCCTGGCTGCCGGCCGACTAGCCTTCCGAAGCCATGTTCGTAGTGAACAATCGGCCGGCGCTTCGCCAGCGCAGGCAGCGCGGGTCCATCTTGTTGATGTCGGGAAACCCGAGAAGGCCCAGGACACGATCGATCTCGGTCTTGAGAATGCTGATCGCGTGGGTCGCGCCGGCCTCGCCACCCGCCGCGAGTCCATAGAGAGTCGCCCGCCCCAGGCAAACGGCGTCGGCACCAAGCAGCACGGCTTTCACGATGTCCGACCCGCGCCGAAAGCCGCCATCGATCAGGATGGTCAGCTTGTCGCCTACCCTGGCCGCGACCTCCGGCAGGATCTCCATGGTCGAAACGGCGCCGTCGAGCTGACGCCCGCCGTGGTTGCTGAGCACGATGCCATCGGCGCCGTGCTCCGCCGCGAGCACCGCATCCTCGACGGTGCTGATGCCCTTGATGATCAGCGTGCGCGGCCAGATCCCGCGCAGCCAGCGGATGTCCTCCCAGCTGATCGACGGGTCCAGCTCCCTGCCGATGGCCGCTGCCGCTCCCTTGGCGGAATCCTGTCCCGGCGGCAGCAGGTCTCCCAGGTTCTTCAGGCGCGGCACGCCGTGGGGAATCATCACGTCGAACAGCCACCGCGGATGGAACGCGACATCGACGGTGTTGCGCAGGTTGAGCTGCAGCAGGCTGCGAAAGTTGCGGCGGTCCCATTCGCGGTTGCCGAATATTGCGCTGTCCGTGGTGACCACGAGAGCTTCGAAACCCGCTCGCTCGGCACGCTCGGCGACCTTGCGCGCGAACTCGCGGGTGCGGTAGACGTAAAGCTGCATCCACACGCGCCCGCCGGCCTGCTCACCCGCCTGTCGCACGATCTCCTCCATCGGCGCCGTCGAGACGTTGCTTAGCGTGAACGGAATTCCCGCCTGGGCGGCGGCGCGGGCGAGGGCCAGATCGCCTTCGTGGGTGAGCATGCCGTTGAAACCTGTCGGACCGATCACGAAGGGCGATGCAGAAGGTTTCCCGAACAGCTCGATCCGTTGGCTGCGCTGGCCGACGTCGATCAGGGTGCGCGGCAGCAACGTGATGTCATCGAAGACCGACCGGTTGCGCGAGAGCGTGACCTCGTCCTCGGCGCCGCCTTCGACGTATTCAAAGGCGAAATTGGGCGTGCGCCACCGCGCGATCCCGCGTAATTCCTCGATGTTGTGCGCCCGTCGAAAATCCGGGCCGCGATAGAGACGCCGTTTCATCCATCCTCCCACTTCGTGCGCGTTGTCGTAGATCTTCGGCCGAAGTCCTGCTCGGTTCTGTCGCTCACCCCATCACGCAACTTTCTTCAAACGGCCGTAGCGCGTGCGTAGAATGGCCATGCTACTCGCCACCCGGGATGCGCCGTGACCGACTCAGCCGGCAGATTGGAACCCACCTCTCCAGTGCTGATCGCGCTCGACTGGGGTACCTCGAGCCTGCGCGCGTTCCTCATGAGTCACACCGGAGCGGTGCTCGACGCCCAACACGCCCCGACCGGCATCCTGCATCTGCCCGCGCCTGCGGAAGTCGGCGGCTTCGAGCAGGCTTTCGCCGGGATTGTACGTGACTGGCTCGTCCGTTGGCCCTCGCTGCCCGTGGTTGCGGGCGGCATGGTCGGCAGCGCGCAGGGCTGGAAGGAAACGCCGTATGCGCGCTGTCCGGCGGACGCGCGGGCGCTGGCTGCGGAAGGGGTGCGCGTACCGAGCGGCCTGGGGCCCGAGGTCCTGATTGCTCCCGGCGTGCTCTTCGACGATCCCGATCGTTCGCCCGACGTGATGCGCGGCGAGGAAATCCAGATCGCTGGCGCACTCGCGGCGCAACCTGCCCTCGCTGCGCGCGCTTGCATCGTGCTGCCCGGGACGCATTCCAAGTGGGCGTGGATCGAGGAGGGCTGCATCGTGAGCTTTGCTACCTATATGACGGGTGAACTGTACGCGGTCCTGCGTCGGCATTCGATCCTCGGTCGCCTGATGCCTGAGGAAGCGGCAGCCGATCCGCAAACGACAGATGCCGCCTTTGTTCGCGGTCTCGAAGCCGCCCGAGCGAGCGGGCCCGGTGACCTGACACATCAGCTCTTTGCCACGCGCACGCTTGGACTCACGAAGCGCCTGCCGGCCCGCTCCCTGTCCGATTATCTGTCCGGGCTGCTCATCGGACACGAACTCGTATCGGGACTCGCGGCGTCCCGCTCGAGGCTCGACGCTGGCGCGCCTCTCATTCTGATCGGCGATCCCGCGCTGTGTCGACGGTACGGTGCTGCGCTGGAGGTCCTGGGCAGTCCCGCACCGGCGCAGCTCGATAACACCGCACCGCGCGGACTGTGGGAATTCGCTCGCGCTGCAGGACTTCTGCATTAGTATCGACCTGCGTCATTTACGAAGAGAGCGCCTGTGACCGATACCAGTCTTCACAATCGCTTCGAAGCCGCGATGGCAAAGCTGCCGTTGGTTGCCATTTTGCGAGGCATCACGCCAGCGGACACCGAAGCGGTCGCGGTCGCATTGCACGCCGCAGGTTTCCGTCTGATCGAAGTGCCGCTGAATTCGCCCGATCCTTTCGACAGCATTGCGCGCGTGCGCAGTGCGCTTCCGGGTGATGCGCTCGTCGGTGCCGGCACGGTGCTGCGAACGGAGGATGTCGCGCGTCTGTGCGCGAGCGGTGGCGAGCTCGTGGTCATGCCGCACAGCGATGCGGCAGTGATCCGCGCCGCGAAGGCCGCGAATCTGCTCTGCCTGCCCGGCGTGGGGACGTTGACCGAGGCCTTCGCGGCCCTCGATGCCGGGGCAGACGCGCTCAAGCTCTTTCCTGCGGAGATGATCGCTCCGCCGGTTGTGAAAGCGATGCGCGCGGTATTGCCCAGGCAAGTGCGACTGCTTCCGGTAGGTGGGATCACTCCCGACAACATGGTTCAATACGTCAGCGCCGGAGCGAACGGCTTCGGGCTCGGCTCTGCCTTGTACGCACCAGGAATGTCGCCTGAACAGGTAGCCGAGCGGGCGCGGCGCTTCGTCACGGCGTGGCGCGCGCTGTCTGCAGGTTGAAGTTTCGCCAGAGAGGAGGACATAAAATGAACGGAATCCGCACGCGATCTCTCGTCAGCTTCATCATCGCCGTTTCGCTGCTCGCCGCTGCCGGAGGAGCCAGTGCACAGGTAAGCGATCGTTCGGTCAAGCTCGGGATCGGTCTCGCCGAGGATCATCCGCAA
This sequence comes from uncultured beta proteobacterium, assembly GCA_963747225.1. GTDB lineage: Bacteria > Pseudomonadota > Gammaproteobacteria > Burkholderiales > JAEUMW01 > JAEUMW01. Next base: position 105,139 of record CAVVES010000026.1, read on the forward strand.
GGTCAGGGTGTGAAGCGGTTCGCCGAAATCGTCGACAAGAAGAGCGGCGGCAAGATCAAGGTCAAGAACTTCTACTCGGGGTCCATCGGCAGCGACGTGACCATGGTCTCCGCGCTCCAGGGCGGTATCCAGGAAATGACGATTCCTTCGACTGCGCCGCTGGCGGGAATGGTGAAGGAATTCGGCGTCTTCGACCTGCCGTTTCTCTTCACCAACGAGCAGGAAGTCGATGCCGTGCTCGATGGTCCCTTCGGGAAGAAAATGCTGGACCGGCTGCCTCCCAAAGGACTCATCGGCCTTTGCTACTGGGAAAACGGCTTTCGGCAGCTCACCAATAACAGGCATGCGGTTGCGAAAGTCGGCGACATCCAGGGACTGAAAATCCGGACCATGCAGAGCACGGCGTACATCGATCTCTTCAACAGCCTCGGGGCGAATGCGGTGCCGATGCCTTTCCCCGAGCTTTACACCGCGCTCGAGACCAAAACGGTGGACGGCCAGGAAAATCCGATTCCCACCATCCAGACTTCCAAGTTCAACGAAGTGCAGAAGTACCTGAGCCTGACAAAGCATTCCTACAGCCCGTTCGTCGTGCTGGTGAGCAAGAAGTTCTGGGACAAGCTTTCGCCGGACGAGAAGAAGATCCTTGAGGACGCCTGCTTGGAGTCGCGCGACTATCAGCGCAAGGTCACCCGCGAGAGCAACGCGCGCATTCTGGGTGAGCTGAAGGCAGGAGGTATGCAGGTCAACGAAGTGACGCCGCAGGAGCTTGCGAAGATGCGGGAGAAGACGCAAGCGGTCAGCGCGAAGTACACGAAGGAATACGGCGAGGATCTGGTGAAGGAGCTGCAGGGCGAGATCGCGAAGGTCAGGAAACCTTGACGGCTCGCTAGTGAAAATCCCGTGAGCGGTTGACGAGCCGGCCCGGCAGCGGCGTGTAGTCGAACAGCCGGCCCGCGACGAGATGCACCACCGCGCCTTCGCGCTCGATGGTGCCGGCGATGCCCATGAGCCGCGATGCGAGCAGTTCCCGTCGCTGTCTTTGGGCAACCGTGTGCCACACCACGACGTTCACGTAGCCGGTCTCGTCCTCGAGGGTGAACGGCGCATCGCATCTCGCAGCGACGATGCGCGGTGCCCCAGTCTCTGATAATCCCTTGATGACCATGAGTCAGAGTCGTACCGAGACCGGGGGCAGGGACGGGGGAAGGGGGAAGGGTGCGGGCCAACGTGATCTCCGCGAACGTCAAAGGCGCCGATTTTTCCGGGGGCGAACTTCTCCAAGGCCGATTTCAGCTTCTCCGACCTGTCCGGTGCGAATCTGTCGGGTGCGAGACTGTTTCAGGCCGACCTGAGTGCGGTCAATTTCAAGGGTGCGAATCTGACCAGCGCGAACCTAGCCGAGTCGAAGATGATCGATACGGACTTCAGCGGCGCCAATCTCTCCGGCGCTGACTTTACCGGAGCCGAGTTGCGTGGTGTGAAGGGACTGGATACCGCGCGGCTAGACAACGTGCGCGGCCTGAATCAGCGTCCGTAAGCAAACGCGCACGTCCAACCGGGTGGAGTCTCAAGGCAGCGTTTCGTACCGGATCTCGACGACCTCGACTTCCTCCACACCCGCCGGGGTCCGCAGCACGACCATGTCGCCTTCGCGGGCCTTCATGAGGGCGCTGGCGATGGGAGAGATCCACGATACGCGGCCGCGTGCCGGATCGACTTCGTCGATGCCGACGATGCTCACGGTGCGCTCGTTGTTGCCAGTGCGATCGCAGATCGTTACCGTCGCCCCGAAGAATATCTGCTCGTGCTGCTGGCCGCGCGGGTCCACGACTTCGACATTCTCCAGACGCTTCATCAAGTAGCGGATACGGCGATCGATTTCGCGCAGGCGCTTCTTGCCGTAGATGTAATCCCCGTTCTCGGAGCGATCGCCGTTCGAGGCGGCCCACGCCACCGTGCGCGTAACCTCCGGCCGTTCGACCTCGACCAGCCGTTTCAACTCGGACCGGAGCCGCGTGCAGCCGGCCGGTGTCATGTAGTTCCTGGTGCTTGCCGACGGTGGCGCGGCGGGCGCGGCCTCTCCGCCGTCCGCAGCTTCGAAAGGGTCTTCCGGCGGCGCAGACATGTGATGTACAGCTTTCAGCGACTCAGCCGGCGCGGAGCGCGCAGCCGCATCAGGACGGCGAACACCCACAGCCCGTAGGTGTAGATGCTCACCTTCGGGCTGAAGAAGGAGAGTGCGACGGCCACCACTGCTATGAGGAGAGTCAGCTGATAGCGCCGCGAAAGATCCTCCCGATCCACGTCGGATAGCGTCCCTTCCTGCAACTCGGGATGCGCGAACAGGTAACGCCACAACAGCAACTGCAGCGAAACGATTACGACGAGGTTGATGCCGTACAGCAAGACCGCCGTTTGTACGTGTGGATGTTCACCGATGAGGTCGGCGGTGAACGGCAGGAAGGTAAGGGAGAAGAGAAAGGCGAGATTCAGCCAGAGAAACACGCGGTCTACGCCCTGGACGCGATGCATCAGGGCATGGTGCCCGAGCCAGAACACGGCGGACACGATGAAGCTGATCATGTACGCGGAGAGCTTCGGTTCGAAGCTCACGAGAAGGCTCCAGAGCTCCGCGTCGGTCAGGGTGCCGAGATCGTTCGGAAGCTTGACATCGAGCACGAGCAGGGTCATCACCACGGCGAAGATGCCGTCCGTGAGAGCCTCGACCCTCGATTTGGAGAACTGCGGCAGCTGTGCCATTTCGGTTCCTGAGCTTGTCGCCACGGACGAGTTTACCGCGCTTGAAGGGCGCGCTTCACCTCTTCACGCACTCCCCGCGAGCTCGCTGCGGCGGTCCCCGGCGACCGTGCTATGCTCGAATCCGTGAACTTGCCCCCCGATGCGCAGTTGGCGCCTCGCTTCGCTTCCCGCCTGGAACACATCCAACCGTTCCACGTCATGGCGCTGCTTGCGCGGGCGAAAGAGCTGGAGGCGCAAGGGCGTTCCATCGTTCACATGGAGATCGGCGAGCCGGATTTTACGACGCCGCAGCCAGTACTCGAAGCGGCCCTCAAGGCGATCGCCGGCGGCAACGTGCACTATCTGCCTGCCCTCGGCATGCCGGCGCTGCGCGAGGCGATCGCCCGCTTTTACCGCGACCGCTATCGGGTGGAGGTGAGTCGGTCGCGTATCGTCGTCACGCCCGGTGCGTCTGGAGCGCTGCTCCTTGCCCTGTCGGCGATGGTGAATCCCGGCGATCGGATCCTGATGACCGATCCCGGCTATCCCTGCAACCGCCACTTCGTGCGCATGCTCGAAGGGGAGGCGGTCGGCATCCCGGTCGATGCCGACACCCAGTACCAGCTCACCCCAGAGCTCGTGCGCCGTCACTGGGGCGCGCGCACGATCGCGGTGATGATTGCATCGCCAGCCAATCCCACGGGCACCCTGATCGATTCCGCTACCCTCGCGGACGTCGCATTCGAAGTGCGTCGGCGCGGCGGTGCCCTCATCGTGGACGAGATCTACCACGGCCTCATTTACGAGGACGATGCCCAGACCGCGCTAGCGCTCGGTGACGACGTGTTCGTGATCAACAGTTTCTCGAAGTATTTCGGCATGACCGGATGGCGGCTCGGATGGCTCGTTGCGCCGGAGTCGTGGGTGCCCGCGATCGACCGTCTTGCGCAGAACGTGTTCCTCGCCGCATCGACGCCGGCTCAGCACGCGGCGCTCGCCGCCTTTGCGCCTGAGACCATCGCCATTCTCGAGGCGCGAAGACAGGCGTTCCGGGCGCGCAGGGATTATCTCGTGCCGGCCCTGGCATCCCTGGGATTCGAGATCGCAGCTCAGCCGGAAGGCGCGTTCTACGTCTACGCGGGATGCACCCTATTCGGCCGCGACGGCTTCGCGCTGGCGCACGAGCTCCTAGAGCGCAGAGGAGTGGCGATCACCCCCGGCATTGACTTCGGCACGCACCGTACGCGGGAACACGTGCGATTCGCCTACACGACATCCATCGAGAATCTGCAGGAAGGCGTCCGCCGCCTTCAGGCTTATCTCGGAAAGCACTGAACCGTCAGCGTGACGAGCAATTCGTCGAGGTGTGGGTGGCGGTCGTGTTGCCGGCGGTCGACGTCGTCTCGGTGGACGTGCAATTCACCTTGGTAGGTTCCGCGGGTTGACTCGCTGCGGGCGCTGCTTGCGTCTGCTGCTTCTGCTGGCTGGCCTCGAAGTTTTTCATCCGCTCCTCGTCCCACTTGCACTGCTGATCGGCCCGGCGATTCGCCGTCGTCATCAAGCAGTTCGCGAAGGCGTCCGTGCCGTCCGTGTAACCGTATCCGCGGCATTGCGCTTCGTCCGCCGCCTTCTGTTCGGCGGGGCTGACGCAGCCAGCCAGAATGACGGCAACTGCCCACAACAATCCCCGCGTGTTCATCGCGAGATGCCTCTCAACGTAAAGACGGGCCGTAAAATTATCACAGCAGCGGCGTTCGGAAAAGTATCCGCCGGGATTCAGCGAGCTGCCCGCGCGGCGAAGACCGGCCACGACTGGTCGCGCTCGTTCATGATCGAGATCGGCAGCGGCCAGCGCAAGCCGAACGCGGGATCATCCCATCGCGCGCCGCGCGCGTGCTCGGGCGCGAAGAACTCGGACATCTGGTAGAAAACCTCGGTGTCGTCCGCCAATGTCTGAAAGCCATGGGCGAAGCCTTCGGGGATGAACAGCGCGAGACCGTTCTCGGCGGTGAGATCGACGGCGATATGCTGGAGGTACGTGGCCGACTCCTGACGCAGGTCCACGATCACGTCGCAAATCGCTCCGCGCACGACCCGGACGAGCTTGGCTTCCGCGCTGGGCGGCGCCTGCCAGTGCATGCCGCGTAGTGTTCCCTTGCGCTTGTTGAAGCTCACATTGCACTGGGCGACGCTCGGGTTGAGTCCGTGCGCCTGGAATTCCTCGACGCAGAACGTCCGCGCGAAATAGCCGCGGATATCCTCCTTGCGGTCGAGGCCGATTACGAACGCGCCCTTGAGGCTGGTCTCGGTGAAGATCATCTTGAATCCGTTCTCCGTGGATAGGCACGCAAGCGCGACGCAGATCCTTCGTAAGACAAGTCGACCTCTCGGTGCGGCGCGCGCAGGGTTACGAATACCACACACGTGACACTTTGCAAATGCCCGCTCCCACCGCTCGGGCGAAAGTGCCGGGACAAAAATATTAACTGTGCGTGACGCTGTCGTGACTGCCCCCTCCCACACTCTGGGTCGTCAGGAAGGGGAGAGGCGTTCTCGACTCCTCCGGCAACCCCAAGCCACGCATGAGGAGCAGATCATGAACAAGCAAGAGATGGTGAACCGTCTGGTGAGCTACTGCCAATCGCAGTCGGAGGAGCCTGCCACCGCAAGCCTGCAGACCGTGTGCGGGAAGAATTTCACCGCCTTCGCGAAGATGTCCGAGCGACGGCTCAGGCGCGAGCTCGAGTTTCGCGGTCTGCTGGCATTCGACGAACCGGAAGAGAAGGACGAGGAAGACCACGAAACATCCGGCATCCCGCTCATGGCTCTCCTGTCCCGTTCGACCGGCGGGAACCTGGGTAACCACTTCTTCGACTGATCCGAACAGCGATGCAAGCGCGATCCAAATGTGAAGTTTGCGTGATGGGGCCGTGAGATAACCCGACGACAATGAACATCATGCAGACCGGAACACGCAGAGCTTTCCTGGAGCGTCGTCCGAAACGGCGCGACAAGCAATCATCCCAACTTTGGAGGTAACCATCATGTTTCACACACGCCAGATCATCCAGTCTGCCCTCGTTGCTGCCACCATCGTGGCTGCGGCGCCGGTACACGCCGACCTAAGCTTCGCGACAGGCGGTTATGCCCGCATCGCGTCCGAGGCCGGTGCGACCGTCGAGAGCCGGAGCACGACAACGGTCGCAGCGCCCGCACCCGCCTTCGCGACCGGTGGTTATGCACGGCTCTCAGCCGAGGGCAGCGCAACCATTGCGGAGCCTTCGCCCACCATCGTAAGACCCGCGCCGTCCTTCGCCACCGGCGGATATGCCCGCGAAGTGGTGACCGCGAGCAATGGGTTCGGCACGGTCGTGCTCGCCGGTGATCCGTGGAGGGGTGGGGTGATGGGCGAATACCAAGGCGGTTGACCTTGTCGACATCTGGTCGCGACGCCGTGACGAAAATGTGAAGTCCTCGTGATGCCGGCGTGACCCTCCATGGGCAGACTGCTACACTGAATGTGGCGTGAGCCGTAAACAAGTCCTGCCCGGCGCGCAGGTCGTCAACCCCATCAAGGAGGTATCAAAAATGTCGAAGCCCAAGACCATCCATCGAATGCACCTGCTTGCGGCCCTCGCCGCGACCCTCGTCTACATGCCATTTGCCGCTGCCGACGACATGGTTTCGTTCGCCACCGGTGGCTATGCCAGTGGCCTTCGGACCATGGATATGATGAAGAAGATCGACACGAACAAGGACGGCATGGTGTCAAAGGACGAATGGGTCGCGTATCAGGAGAAGGTGTTCGTGATGCTCGACAAGGACAAGACCATGATGATCGACGAAAAGGAATTCCTGACCCCGTCCAGTGAAATGGCGTCCTTCGCCACCGGCGGCTACGCGAGCGGATTGCAGAGCAAGGAGATGATGCACAAGATCGACAAGAACAAGGACGGCAAGGTATCGCACGACGAGTTCATCGCCTACCAGGTCACGGTGTTCGAAATGATGGATCCCGGCAAGACCGGAATGGTCGGGCCCAAGGAGTTTCTCGCCACGGGTTCGCCCACCTCGAAGTAATTGCACCTTTCCGCGAGTCGGGACGGACCGGAAGCATGACCCGGTTCGCCGGCTCGCAGGAAGCGCGGCGGCGCACGATGTTTGGCCGCTTTCGATTGCCGGTCGAGGGAACACAACCACCGCTGGAATGGAATACCATGGTAACCCGTCGTACGTTTGTCGCCGGCCTGTCCGGTTTGTTGCTCACCGCCGCATTTCCCGCGGCCGGAAAGGAGAAGTCCGTCTTGAACCCTCTCGCGAAACCGAAATCCGATTGGAAGACGCTGCTGGCTCCCGACCGTTACGGCGTCCTCTTCGAGGAAGACACCGAGCGTCCGTTCACGAGCCCGCTGAACGATGAAAAGCGCGGTGGCACATTCGTCTGCGCAGCGTGCTTCCTGCCGCTCTTCGACTCTTCGCAGAAGTACAACAGCGGGACGGGATGGCCCAGCTTCTTCGACGTGCGCGCCGGGGCCGTGGACACGAGGCGCGACTTCAAGCTGATCTGGCCGCGCACCGAGTACCACTGCGCGCGGTGCGGCGGGCACCAGGGACACGTTTTCACCGACGGCCCTGCACCCACCCACTTGCGCTACTGCAACAATGGCCTGGCGCTGCTGTTCGTTCCTGAGTCGGAACCCTCGCCTGCGCTCAGAACATGAAGCTGCTCGATTGTTTTGCATCGATCCTCGGAGCGCTGACTCTGTCCGTCAGTGCGCTCGCTGCCACACCATCGTCGCCCGCGAACCCGGCGTTCGGCGAGCTTGCCACAGCCACCTTTGCCGGTGGCTGCTTCTGGTGCGTGGAGGCGGACTTCGAAAAACTGCCGGGGGTGGCCAAGGTGGAATCCGGCTACACCGGCGGCAAGGTGCAGAACCCGACGTACGAACAGGTGAGCGCCGGCGGCACCGGACATGCCGAGGCCGTGCGCGTGTGGTACGAACCCGAATACGGTCACCTACGATCAGCTGCTCGATTATTTCTGGCATCACGTCGATCCGACCGTGAAGGATCGCCAGTTCTGCGACGTCGGGTCGCAATATCGCACGGCGATCTTCTACGAGAACGATGCGCAGCGCACAGCGGCCGAGGCGAGCAAGCGGGCTTTGGAGCAAAGCGGACGCTTGCCGCACATCTACACCGAGATCGTGCCCGCGGGACAGTTCTATCTCGCGGAGGATTACCACCAGGACTATTACAAGAAGAATCCGATCCGTTATACCTATTACCGCAACAGCTGCGGCCGCGACGCGCGAGTCAGCGAGGTATGGAAGGCGAAACACTAACGTGGTGGTGCGCGCGGGTCGCCTTTGCCCCGGAGCTTCTTTCCACATGCTTTCAGGAATACACTTAGCTGGGCGCTTCCCGCGCGCAGTTACTACAATGCAAAGTGCACCGGTCGGTCCGGTGTTTTGCCAGAAGTCCCATCACGTAGGAGGTTAAAAATGTCGAAAGTCACCCTCTCCATCCTTGCCTTGATCAGCGCCGCGTTCCTTTGCACACCGTTGGCGAACGCGCAGTCCGCAGGCGACGCGAAGACGAAGCAGGCCACCGACCAGATGAACAAGATGGACGTCAACAAGGACAGCACGGTTACCAAGGAAGAGTACATGAAGTACCAGGAGCAGAAGTTCGATGCGATGGACAAGGACAAGAACAAGGCATTGAGCCAGCAGGAATGGCTGCAGCGGCAGTTGCAGGAATCGGACGGCAGCAGTTACTAAGCTCGACAAGCGGTGTTCCGTTCGCAGAAAGGAGCACACGAAGCAAGCAGCATCGTCATTCTGTTCCGCCGAGACAGGAGGCTCGTCGGCCTGCGTGACGCTCAAGTATCGAACCCGATTTCGGACAGCGCCGAGATCGGGCGGGGGCTAGGCGTCCTCTGGTCCCTCTGGTCCCTCGTTCCTCCTCCTCTTCCCGCGCTCGCGGGTCCGATTCGAAACTTGGTTCGAGCGCGAGCAGCGTGGCTGTTCCCGCCCATTCTGGCGTCCTTTACTGCAAGAAGAACCCCATCTGGTATCTTCCATCGCAAGAGTTTGCGGCCGCGACGCGCGGGTGAGTGAGGTGCGGAGCGAGAACACTGAACGCTTGCGCGGGGGCTCTTTTGACCCGACCCGTTTGCACCTATACTTGGCGAAGCACTCGTTATTACAATAGAACTGCCAGGACGCCTGTCCGGTGCTTAAGAGACCCGAAACGCAACCCCAACATGTAGGAGGTCGAAAAATGTCAAAAGCCAACGCCCCCCACTGCCTGTCCATGCTTGCCCTGATCGGTACCGCGATCATCTGCGTGCCTCTGGCGACCGCCCAGTCGACCAAGCCGACCACGGAACAGATGAACAAGATGGACACCAACAAGGATGGCCAGGTCTCGAAGGACGAGTTCATGGCGGCGATGGAGAAGAAGTTCGACGCGATGGACAAGAACAAGAACAAGATGTTGAGTCAGGACGAGTGGTTGCAACAGCAACTTATGGAAACCGACGGCTCCCAATATCCGAAATAAGGCGCGCGAAGCACGCCGCGACGAATGATTGATCGCCTTCGCGACGTGTTCGAAAACGCTACAACGTCAACTTCAGGAAAGCGACGGCAGCCTCTGAGCCGGTGCGAGCGCTGTTCCGCCTTCTAGACGGGAACAACCGCAGGCAAGGCAGCAGCGTCCTGGCAGCAGCGAACCTGCCGGGCAGCGTGGCGTAGGATGTGTTGCGCCACCCGATTTCGGCCTGCCCCGAGATCGGGTGGGGCTTCTGCCGTCCGCGTCGGCGCTCTTTACCCGAGATTGTCCCCGTCGGTACCCGATCCGTAGTCCAGTCCTTTCATTTCGAGCAGCACCAGGAAGCCTCTTCGATCTCGATCGGCCTTCCTGGCCGACGCCGCTCCGCCCGCCTGTGACGAAAACTTGAAGTCCCCGTGATCGGGTCGTGAACGCCACGCCCCAGACTCACCCTTAGCGCGATGCTCGTGGGCGGTATTTTCCGGCCCGCGCGGATCCGTCAACCAGTTTTCTTCACCTCAATCGAAAAGGAGCAATCATGAGCAAGTCCAGCACCGTCATCCGTTCCGCCGTTGCGGGTCTGCTTGCACTCGGAGTCGGCGCCGCGGGCACCGATGCCTTTGCCGCCAAGGGCGACACCGAGAAATGCGCGGGCATCGTGAAGGCCGAGAAGAACGACTGCGGCACCAGCGTCAGTTCCTGCGCCGGCACCGCCAAAGTCGACAACGACAAGGAAGCGTGGATCCTGGTGCCGGCCGGCACCTGCGACAAGATCGCGGGCGGCCGCGTCCAGGTCTCGGAATTCGCGAAGCCTGGCGGAAAGAAGTGATCATGGGGACCGGGGCAGCACGCTCCGGTGTTGCCGCGGACTCGATTCCGGCACGGGCCGGAATCGGATTGCGCGCGTCCCATTACCGTGAATTGATCGAGCGCAAGCCCGACATCGGCTGGGTCGAAGTCCACAGCGAGAACTACTTCGGCGCGGGTGGTCAGCCGCACTGGTATCTGGAGCGAGTGCGCCGGGACTATCCCTTGAGCCTGCACGGCGTTGGACTGTCGCTCGGTTCGGCGGGCCCTCTCGACCGCGAGCACCTCACCCGGCTGAGAGCGCTGGTCGAGCGCTACGAACCGGACCTCATCTCAGAACACCTCGCGTGGTCGTCCGTGGTCGGTCGTCACTTCAACGACCTGCTTCCTCTCCCGTACACGGAGGAAGCTTTGCAGGTCTTCTCGGCGCACGTGATGGAAACTCAGGATTTTCTCGAACGGCGCATCCTGATCGAGAACCCGTCGACCTACGTTTCATTTCGCCATTCGACGATCACCGAATGGGAGTTTCTGCGCGCGGTGGCCCAGCGCACCGGCTGCGGCATTCTGCTCGACATCAACAACGTCTACGTGAGCGCGGTGAATCACGGCTTCGATCCGCTCGAATACATCGCATCGATTCCGTTCCGCAACGTGGGCGAGATTCATCTCGCCGGCTTCGAGCAGGGTGAGCATTGCCTCATCGATACACACGGCGTGCGAGTCGCCGATCCGGTGTGGGCCTTGTACGAGTCGACGGCGCGGCGCGCAGGTCCGATTCCCACCCTTATCGAGTGGGACACGAACATCCCCGCTCTTGACGTGTTGCTCGCCGAGGCACGAACCGCCGACGCGATCCAGGAGGTGCGCGATGCCGTCGCTGCGTGAGCTGCAGCTCGCGTTTGCCGGCGCTCTCGACGGGAACGCGTGGCCCAACGCGGGGACGCCTTGCGCGGACGCGCTCACGGCGCATGATCGAGACCGATTTCCGGTATATGCGAACAATACCGTAGCGAACCTCACAGGAGCGCTGCGCTCGGTCTTTCCGGTCGTGGAGAGACTCGTCGGCGCGGAATTCTTCGCGCATGCCGCACGCGAGCATGTGCGCACCGTCCCCTCGGTCAGCGGTGATCTGCATCGCTATGGCCACGGTTTTCCGCAGTTCCTCGCGCGCTTTCACGGCGCGCGCGACCTCAAGTATCTGCCCGACACGGCGCGCCTCGAATGGGTTATGCACGAGGCGTTTCACGCTGCCGACCACGACCCCCTCGATCTTGCGCGACTGGGACAGGTCGATCCGGAACAGTTCCCCGCGCTCGTCTTTCTGCTGCACCCCGCTTGCCGTCTGCTGCGCTCCCCGTACCCGATCCATCGCATCTGGCAGGTCAACCAGCCGGGTGCCCGCGACGACGATTGTGTGGACCTGAGTGAAGGTCGTGTGCACCTCCTGATCACGCGTCCCGCTGCGAGCGTGGAATTCGAGCTCGTCTCCGCGGCAGAGTTCGCGGCGCTCACGCTCGTCGCGGAGGGAGCCGATCTAACGTCGGCGTTCGCGGAGGCACAAAGTCTCGATGCCGGGTTCGACCCGAGTCGGTTTCTGCACGGTCGCGTGCTTGCGCGAACGTTCGTGGATTTTCGCCTCGGCGCCACAGTCGTTGCGTAGCGCGGCGGTTTCAGCGCTGCCGCCGCGTGACAGAAATGTGATCTTTATTTGAGATTTCCGGGATCGTAGCGTGAGGTGGGTCCGGGAGAATGGTTCCCGAGTTCAACGCTTCGACACTGCTACTCACACATCGAGGAAATCACCATGGAACTTGCCGCAAATCCGCCCCGCTACAACCCCAGGACGTGGATCGCACGCGCCGTCACCGCCGTCAAGACACTCGACTTTCTGTCGCCGCTTCTGGACCTCGCGATCCGCCTTTGGGTCGCCAACGCTTTCTTCACCTCCGGGCTGACCAAGACCGCGAACTGGGACCTGACCATCGCGCTGTTCGAGAACGAGTACGACGTGCCGTTCCTCTCACCGGAAGTGGCGGCCCTGTTTGGCACCACGGCCGAGCTCGCGCTACCTGTATTCCTGGTGCTTGGATTCTTCACGCGGCCGGCGGCGATCGCACTCTTCGTCTTCAACATCATCGCGGTGATCTCGTACCCCGGGCTTTCCGAAGGCGGGCTCAAGGACCACATCTACTGGGGTCTGCTGATGCTGGTCACGATATTCCACGGTCCGGGAAAGATTGCCGTGGACTACTTCATCCGCCGCAAGGTCTTCGCCTAAGGAGATGTCATGAATGACTGCACGGTCTGCGAAACGCGGATGCACAAGATCAGCATTCGCGAGACGACCCTCGAAGGGCAGCGCGCCATCGTTACAGGCGCCAACTCCGGCATCGGTGAGGCGATCGCGCGCGGACTGGCGGAGGCCGGCGCTGCGGTGGTGGTGAACTACGTCTCCGGCGACGATCGCGCTGCCGCCATCGTCGAGGAGATCGAAGCCGCTGGCGGGCGCGCCATCGCGGTCAAGGCCGACGTGAGCGACGAAGCGCAGGTGCAATCCATGTTTCGCCAGACGTACGACGCCTTCGGCTCGGTCGACATCATGGTGAACAACGCGGGGCTCCAGGTGGATGCGCCGGTGCACGAGATGACGCTCGCGCAGTGGCGCAAGGTGATCGACGTCAATCTGACCGGCCAGTTCCTGTGCGCACGGGAAGCAATCCGCGAGTTTCTGCGCCGCGGCGTACAGCCCCAGCTCTCCTGCTCAGCGGGCAAGGTCATCTGCGTTTCGTCGGTCCACGACGTAATTCCGTGGGCCGGGCACGCGAACTACGCGGCGAGCAAGGGCGGCGTGTCGATGTTCATGAAGACGCTCGCGCAGGAATACGCCGGCCGCAAGATCCGCATCAATGCGGTTTCGCCCGGTGCGATCAAGACGTCGATAAACACCGCGGCGTGGTCGACGATGGAAGCGGAGGCGGCGTTGCTCAAGCTCATTCCCTACTATCGGGTGGGCGAAACGCGAGACATCGCGCGCGCGGCGGTGTGGCTCGCTTCGGATCATTCCGACTATGTGACCGGCGCCACGCTGTACGTGGACGGCGGCATGACCCTGTATCCGGAATTCCGCGAAGGGGGTTAGGGATGTTGCGCCAACTCACAACGAGCGTCGCACTGTTGGCGGCCCTCGCGGGACCGGTGTGCGCTGCCTCCCCGGCGCCGCAGTCGGGAGCGCTGCCCGATGGTCAGCAGCCGTGGTGGCCCAGCCGCTACGGGCAGGACGACCAGATCGGCACACTGAATGAGGTCAGCCCGGCAGTGGTGGTAAGCGCGGCGCGTCTCGTGCGCAAGGGCGAAGTGGTGGACCTGGGGCGAGTGCTCGACGACGACACGCCCAAGTTCCCGGGTCGCTACTGGCACCAGACCGTGGACGCCTCGCCTCACTTCGTGAACGGCCGGCGCGCGGATGCGCACGGCAGCGGCTGGGGTCGCAACGAGATCAACTGGATCACGGAGATCCAGGCTGGCACGTTCCAGGTCGGCACGCAGCTCGATTCGATCGGTCACATCCAGATCGGCGATCGCTTCTACAACGGCTGGACGACGAAACAAGTCGTGGAACCGTGGGGCCTGAACCGGTTCGGCATCGAAACCGTGCCGCCGATCGTGACGCGCGGTGTGCTGATCGACATCGCACGGATCAAGGGTGTGGCGCAGCTCGACAAAGGTTACGTGATCACCGTTGCCGACGTGGAGGCGGCTTTGAGTGCGCAAGGGATCGACGTTCGCGCCGGCGACGCCGTACTCTTCCACACCGGATGGGGCGCTCTCTTCGGCCGCGACAACGAGCAGTTCCTGTCCGGTGAACCGGGTCCCGGCATCGAAGTGGTGCAGTGGCTGTACGCGCGTCGCGTAGCCGTGACCGGCGCCGATACGTGGAGCTACGGCCCGGTGCCGGGCGAGGACCGCGAACGCCCGTTCCTCGTGCCGCAGACCATGTACGTGAAGCTCGGATTGTTCGGGCTCGAGAACCTCAAGACCGAGGAGCTCGCGCAGAAGCAGGTCTACGAGTTCCTGTTCGTGCTCACCCACGGCAAGACGCGCGGCTCGACCGCCGCCGTGGTGGCGCCCGCAGCACTCTATTGAGCCGGAGGCGAGGAAACCATGCAGCGATACGATGTGATCATCGTCGGTTCCGGAGCGGGCGGCTCGGCAGCAGCCTACCACCTGACCCAGACCGGCAAGCGCGTGCTGCTCCTGGAGAAAGGTCTTCCGCTTCCCAAGGACGGCAGCACCCTTGATGCAGAAGCAGTGCTGAAGCGCGGGCTGTTCCTCAGCAACGAACCCTGGGTCGACGGTCAGGGCCGGACCACGGTGCCCGAAGAGCACTTCAATCTCGGAGGCAAGACCAAGTGGTACGGCGCCGCGTTGCTGCGATTCGGCGCGCATGAGTTCGAAGCCGAGCGCGCACACCAGTGTCTCTCCTGGCCGATCAGCTATCGCGACCTCGCACCGTTCTACGACGAAGCAGAGCGGCTGCTCGATCTGCACCAGTTCCCGATCGGGCGGAACCTGCGGGCGATCGCGGCCGGGCTCGCAGGCAAGGACCCGCTGTGGCGCGCACGAAGCCCATGCCGATCGGGCTCGCCCGTGACATTCTCGAACACCGCCGCGAGGCCCAGCATTTCGACGGCTTCGCCTCTACCGGCGGATTCAAATCCGACGCGGAGCAATGCCTGCTTTCCCGGCTGCGCAACAAGCCGAACCTCGCGATCGAAACTGGTCAAGCCGTGAAGGCGCTGATCCCGTCGCAGCAAACCCCTGCGCGCATCGCAGGCGTGCTGTGCGAGGATGGTTCGCGCTTTGAGGCGAACACGGTGTTTCTCGGATGCGGTGCGCTCCACAGCCCCCGCCTGCTCCAGACCTACTTGGAGAGCACGGGACTCCACAATCGGCTTGCGAGCTACCGGCAGGTAGGCCGAAACTACAAGGCTCATCTCCTGAGCCTGGTGATCGTGTTCTCGTGGCGGCCGGTGACCGATCTTCTGTGCAAGACTGTGCTGCTCCTGAACGAAACGTTCCCCCACAGCAGCGTGCAGGCGATCGGCGGCAATCTGGCCGAGGAGATCGTGCGCGCACAGGTGCCGGGCTTCGTCCCCCACTGGCTTTCCGGTCTCGCGGCGCGGCGGGCGTATGGACTCTTTCTGCAGACCGAGGACGGCTCGCATGCGGACAATCGCATCGTCGCAAAGGCAAGCGGCTCCGGTCTGCCGCAGATCGACTACGACGCGGCGCGCTTGCCCGAAGCTGCCATGGAGCACGAGCAATTGCGCACGACCCTCGTCCGGCAGCTTCTTTCCCTCGGTTACCTGCCGGTGGCAAAGTCGATTCCGATCACGGGCACCGTGCACGCATGCGGCACGCTCGTCGCGGGGGACGACCCTGCCACTTCCGTCGTCGATGCATCCGGAAAAGTGCACGGCCTCGAGAACTGCTACGTCGTCGACGGCAGCGTGCTGCCACGCTCGAGTCGGGTGAACCCGGCGCTCACCATCTACGCATGGGCGCTGCGTGTCGCGAGCCGTCTCGGTGCCAGGGGAGAATCCCATGAACACGTCACTGCCAGCGCCGATACGGTTCGGGCGTGAGATCTGCGGCGACCTCGCCCAGGCCGAGCGCCGTGAATGGTGGCTCGCCAACGGTCGCGGCGGGTTCGCGGCCGGTACGGTGGCGGGAACCCTCACGCGCCGCTATCACGGACACTTGATCGCGCCAGTCAATCCGCCGCTCGGACGTCATCTCGTCGTCGCGAAGGCCGATGCGACGCTCACCGATGGCGAGCGCTCGTGGCCGCTCTTCACCAACCGCTGGGGGAGCGGGGCGGTCGAGCCGCGCGGCTACCTGCAGGTGGAGTCGTTCCGCCTGGACGGACGGATTCCCGTCTGGATCTACGCGTGCGACGAGATTCGCGTCGAGCACCGCATCTGGATGGAGTACGGTGCCGACACGACCTACTGCGCGTGGCGCCTGTGCAGTGGCGCGCCCTCACGTCCGCTCCGCCTGAACGTGACGCTGCTCGCGAACGCGCGGGATTTTCACGGGACTGCGCGGCCCTGGGAATTTAATCCCGTCATCGAGGCAGACGGCGCGGAGCTGCGCGTCGCTTTTCCCAACTGGTTCACGCTCACGGCGCGTGCGCGCGGTGGAACCATCGCGACGCGCCATGAATGGTATGAAAATTTCGATCTGCCGGTTGAGCGCGACCGGGGACTTTCCGACCGGGACAACCATCTGTGCGTCGGCGAAGTGGAACTCGCGCTCGACCACGAGGAATGGACCGGCGTCGTGGCGAGCCTGCTGCCCGATCCATCCGCATACCTGGAGGAAGCCCTGCGCCGTGCGCAAGCCCGCGATCTCGGTGAGCTGCGCCGGGCGCAAGTCAGAGTGCCGCAGCTCATCGAAGCCCCAGAATGGGTGAGCCATCTCGTCATGGCGGCGGACAGCTTCGTCTTCGCGCGCCCGCTTCCCGACGCGCCCGACGGTGAGTCGGTCATCGCGGGTTATCCGTGGTTCGGCGACTGGGGTCGCGACACGATGATCGCTCTGCCCGGTCTCGCGCTCGCGACCGGCCGCTTCGAGACCGCGCGCCGCGTGCTGCAGACCTTCGCCCGTTTCGTCGATCGCGGCATGCTGCCGAACGTGTTTCCCGGTCGGGGCGACACACCCGAGTACAACACCGTCGACGCGGCGCTGTGGTATGTCGAAGCATGGCGCGCCTATGTCGAGACGATAGGTGACGTGCCATCGATCAGGCAGGTTTATCCGGTCCTCGAGTCGATCATCGACTGGCACGTGAAGGGCACGCGCTACGGCATCGGCGTCGATACCGCGGACAGCCTGTTGCGCGCCGGCGAACCGGGCGTGCAGGTGACATGGATGGACGCGAAGATCGGCGATTGGGTCGTGACGCCGCGCATCGGCAAGCCGGTGGAGGTGAACGCGCTCTGGTACAACGCGCTCGTCGCGATGGCGGGCTTCGCCGAGCAGCTTCAACGCGATCCGACTCCCTATCGTGAGATGGCGGCCCGCGTGAGCGCGGGCTTTCGCCGCTTCGTGAATCCCGACGGCGGGCTCTTCGATGTCATCGATGGCCCGAACGGCGTCGATGCGACCGTGCGCCCGAACCAGATCTTCGCCGTGAGCCTTTCCGCGAGCCCGATCGAGCCCGACAGTCAGCGCTCCGTCGTGGAGGTGTGCGGACGCTTTCTCGCGACCTCTTATGGTCTCCGTTCCCTCGACCCGCGCCATCACGACTATCGCCCGCAATACGGTGCCGGTGTGTGGGAGCGGGACAGCGCATATCACCAGGGTCCGGTGTGGGCGTGGCTGCTCGGACATTACGCGCTTGCGACCCATCGCGTGTCCTGCGACGCGGACCTCGCGCAGAGCCTGCTCGACCCTATGCGTGACCATCTGAGCGATGCGGCGCTCGGCTCGGTATCCGAAATCTTCGACGGCGCGCCTCCGCATACGCCCCGCGGCGCACCCTGCCAGGCATGGTCCGTCGCCTGCACGCTGGAAGCGTGGTGGCGTCTTCAGCGCGCCCGCAAGCATAACGCCAGTGAGCTTCCCGGTCCGCACACCGCGACCGCGCTCGCTGCATCCTGATTCAGCTCTCAATTGGAGACAGAAGTGAAAAATCCAGCAGACCTCAACGCCGAACGCCAGCGTCTCGAAGCCCAGAAGGCGGGGAAAGAGAATTGGCGTCTGTGGGGACCATATCTCTCCGAGCGGGCGTGGGGTACGGTGCGCGAGGATTACAGTGCAGGTGGCACGGCGTGGGAGTACTTCGACCACGATCAGGCGCGCTCGCGCGCCTATCGCTGGAACGAGGACGGCATGGGCGGCCTCAGCGACGAGCACCAGCGTCTATGCTTCGCGCTTTCGCTGTGGAACGGCCGCGACCCGATCCTGAAGGAGCGGGCATTCGGTCTCACGGGCAACCAGGGCAATCACGGCGAGGACGTAAAGGAGTATTACTTCTACCTCGACGCGACACCGTCCCATAGCTGGCTGCGCTATCTCTACAAATATCCCCAGACCGCCTATCCATACAGTTGGCTGGTCCAAGAGAACCGGCGGCGGTCGCGGCAGGATCCGCCCTTCGGTCTGCTCGACACGGGAGTGTTCGATGAAGGGCGCTATTTCGATGTGGAGGTGCGCTACGCGAAGGCGGGGCCGGAGGAGATCCACATCCGCGTGATCGCGATCAACCGCGGACCGGAGACGGCGCCGCTCCACCTGATCCCGAATCTCTGGTTCCGCAACGATTGGTCCTGGGGCGACCCAGTGGACAAGCCGATGCTCAAAGACGTTCCAGCGCCCAAGGGGGCGATGTGGGCGGTGCAGGCCGACCACCCGACGCTCGGAACCTATTACCTCTTCGGCCGCCACGTAGCGCAGACGCTGTACACGGAAAACGAGAGCAACGCGGAGCGGCTGTGGAATGTTCCCAGCGCAACGCCCTTCGTGAAGGACGCGTTCCATCGTTTCATCGTCAACGGCGAGGTGGGCGCGGTCAATCCTGCACTGACCGGCACAAAGTTCGGCGCGTGGCACCAGATGAACGTCGAGCCCGGACACTCGGTGATGATCGACATGACGCTCTCTCGCGAGCCCCTTGCCGCGCCTTTCGACAAGCGCGAAGTGATCTTCGCCAGGCGCGAGGCCGAAGCGACGACCTTCTACGAAGACCTTCTGCCTCAGGCCGATCCGCAGGACATGAAGATCCTGCGCCAGTCGCTTGCCGGCATGATCTGGAGCAAGCAGTTCTTCCACTTCGACGTCGCGCGGTGGCAGGACGGCGATCAGTTGCCGCCGCCAACCAGCCGCAAGTTCGGGCGCAACCGCCGCTGGCGGCACATGAAGGCGGCCGACATCGTCTCGATGCCGGACAAGTGGGAGTACCCCTGGTTCGCGCAGTGGGACCTTGCATTCCATTGCGGGGCGCTGGCGCTCGCTGACGTGGACTTCGCCAAGGAACAGGTCGAGCTGCTGCTGAACGAACGCTATCTCAATCCCAACGGTCAGGTTCCGGCTTACGAGTGGTCCTTCGACGACGTCAATCCGCCGGTGCTCGCGATGGCTGCGCTGAAGGCCTTCCGCGCCGAACGCGTGCAGCGTGGAGAGCCAGATATCGGTTTCCTCCAGCGTGTCACGCACAAGCTGCTGATGAACTACACCTGGTGGCTGAACCGCAAGGATGCCGACGGCAACAACGTATTCGAGGGTGGCTTTCTCGGGCTCGACAACATCTCTGTGTACGACCGCTCGCAACCGTTGCCCCCGGGCTACAGCCTGAAGCAGGCGGACGCGACCGGCTGGGTTGCGATGTTCGCGCTCAACATGACGCTCATGTGCCTCGAGCTGGCGGCGGCGAACTCGGACTACGAGGACGTAGCCATCCAGTGCTACATGCAGTTTCTCGGCATCGCCAACACCATCGCCGGCGGCAGCGGCATGGGCATCTCCCTCTGGGACGAGGAGGATGGATTCTTCAAGGACGTCGTCGTCGGACCGGACGGAAGCGCCCAGCGCATCGATGTGTTCTCGTGGGTGGGACTGATTCCGCTCTTTGCGTGCGAGGTCGTCGACCAGCGCCTGCTGAAGGCAGCGCCGCGCTTTCGCAAGGTGATGAACGCGCACCGCTATGGACTCTTCAACGGCACGCAGGTCAGCGAATGCCCGACCAAGACCAACGAGCGCGGTGAGCATCTCCTCGCCCTCGTGGATGCCGACAAGCTCAGGCGCGTGCTGCAGCATCTTCTTTCAGAGCGCGAATTCCTGTCTAGCTACGGCGTGCGTGCGGTGTCGCGGGTCCATGCGGAGCGACAGGACCTCGGGCATGTTCACGGCATCGGACGTGCGCTCATCGAATACGTTCCGGGCGAATCCAATTCCGGGCTCTTCGGCGGCAACTCCAACTGGCGCGGGCCGGTCTGGATGCCGACCAACTACGTCCTGGTGCAGGCCATCGAGCGCTATCACCGCTTTCTCGGCAACAGCTTCAAGGTGACGGTGCCATGCCTTCAGAACGCGGAACTCTCGCTGAACGAAGTCGCGAAACTGATCTCGGACCGACTGGTCGGCATGTTCCGGCGCGATGCGTCGGGGCGCATTCCCGCGCTGCCTGCGGACAGCCCGTTCCAGAGCGATCCGGCATGGCGCGATCTGCTGCTATTCAACGAGTACTTTCACGGCGACAGCGGGTTGGGACTCGGCGCGATGCACCAGACCGGCTGGACCGGACTGGTGGCGAACCTGGTGCAGCGGCGCTATCGACACAGCGCTCCGTCGTACTGGCGGGAACAGCGGAAGGCGGCGGAGGCGAAGAGCGGTGAGCATTCCGTTGCCGCGTGAAACGGCGAGGGCGGTGCAGGCTCCTTCCGTGGCATCGCTCCCGCGTCATGCCGGCGCGGGCGCGCTGCGAGCGCTCGCCTTGCATTGGCCGGAGTACCTCATGGAAGCGGCTGGCCTCGGTCTATTCATGATTTCAGCCTGCGCAGTCGCCGTGCTGCTCGAATATCCCGACTCGGCGGCGCATCGCGCGCTGTCGGACCCGCTCGTCCGCAGGGCGCTGATCGGCGTGGCGATGGGACTCACCGCGATCGCGATCATCTACTCGCCGCTCGGCAAACGGTCGGGCGCACACCTCAACCCGTCGGTGACGTTCACCTTCTGGCGGCTGGGCAAGATCGAGTCATGGGGCGGCGTTCTACGTGCTCGCTCAATTTGTAGGCGGCGCGCTCGGCGTGGTGATCGCGGCGGTGATTTGCGGTCCGATGCTCGTGGGGCACGTGGCGGTGAACTATGCGGTGACGCAGCCCGGCGCGGGCGGGGTAGGTCTCGGCTTCGGCGCCGAGCTGGCGATCTCGTTCGGACTGATGCTGACCGTGCTCATCGCCTCCAATCACCGCGCACTCAATCGCTACACCGGAATCTTCGCCGGTGCGCTCGTCGCTCTCTACATCACCTTCGAAGCGCCGCTCTCGGGCATGAGCATGAATCCGGCGCGCACCGCCGCCTCGGCACGCGCGACAACCTGGTCTGCTACTGCCCGGGCGATCCGCTGACCAAGGCGCGCACCCTGGCGTACTACGCGGGCGGCGAGTTCTGGGAGAACTTCGACTACGACCTCGCGGGCACTTCGTGCGGCGCGGTGATCGCGAGAAAGGACATCGTGTACTGCCCGACCGGCGTTTGCGACATCTGGCCCGACGAGAAGCAGTACGACCGCGACAGCTACATCGGTGTGCCGATGTTCGACTCCAACGGCAGGATCATCGGCCACTTCGCCTGCATGGACGGCAAGCCGATGCGGCAGGACCTGCCGCATCTGACGCTGTTTAAGATCTTCTCGGTGCGTGCGGCGGCGGAACTGGAGCGCCTGCTGTTAAAGCAGAAGCTGGAAGAGGGGCGAGCCGTCTGATGTGGCTGGGCCCTCTCAACGCAGCACCAGCACCGGAATGCTGGAATGGCTGAGAACTCTCTGGGTCACGCTGCCGAGAATCAAGCTCGAAAGACCTGTTCTGCCGTGGGAAGCCATAATGATGAGATCGCATTTCTTTTTCTTCGCGGTCTTGACGATGGCCTCGTGGACCCGATCCGCCGCAACGATCGCGTGGTCATACGGCACTCCAGCCGTCTTCGCCGCCCGCTCGACCGCCGACAGGTAGCCTTCGGCGGTCGCTTTTGCCGATGCGTTGTAGTCCTTGCGGCTGAGCATCGGCACCGGCCCCATGTATTCGTATTCGAGGACGGAGTGGAACTCGGGGCACACGTGAAGTGCGACGACCTTCGCTTTCATGGTCTTGGCGATCGCGATGGCCTGTTTGGTTGCCTTCGTCGAAACGTCAGAGCCATCGGTAGGCACGAGAATGCTTTTGAACATGATCCAGTCTCCGGAGCGTGCACAACGATAGATTACTACATTACAGTCGTCGCATCGTCGCAGATCAGAAAGTGATGGTGCAGTGCGGACTCGTTGAGGAGCTGCCTGACCTCGACAGTGCAGTTGACCAGGGTGATCAGGCTATGCCGCTCGCGACTTCGTTCCCGCAACAGAAGCAGTAGCTCCAACCCCCTCAGGTCGAGACGGTCGGTCGACACCACCTTGACCTCGAGATGATCCCAGGATACCTGCGGCAAACGCCGGCACTGCGCCAGCACTTCATCTATCGACGCGTTGTCGAGCGCACCGGAGATCGTGAACTGCAGCGCTCGGCCGGCGTCCGTTACGCGTGTCTGCACTGCCATGAGCCCCCAAGGCGTTTCGAGCTACTCGATTGTCAGTTTCTGCGCACCAGTCGCACCCTTCTTCGGCAACGTGAGCTCGAGCACGCCGTCCGCGTACTTCGCGCTCGCCTGGGCCTCGTCGACCTCGTGGCCGAGCGTGAAGGAGCGGGCCACGCGCCCGAAGTAGCGCTCGCTATGAACGACCCGCTCGTCCTTTTTCTCCTCCACTTCCTTCTTGACCTCGGCGCCGATCGAAACCTGATCGCGGTCGATCGACACCTGTATGTCTTCCTTCTTCACGCCCGGGATCTCGGCGTGGACGATGTAGCCCTTGTCGTCCTCCTTTACGTCGATCTTGATCCGCGTGGGCAACTCGGGTGTCTTGACTGGCCGGAGGAAAAATCCACGGGACAAGTCGTCGAACAGGCTCGAGACGTCGGTGAAGGGGTCGTAACGGGTAACGTTTGCCATGGGTCGCTCCTCCAATGTATTCGGGCAAGGTGGCTATGCGCAATGCGGTTCAAAACCAATCTTCGGCGCGCCATAGCAACACCTTAGTACACGCGGTTCGAGCAAACCTTGACGTTCGTCAAATATTGGTGACGTGCAAGCAGCTTTTCCGTTGTTTGCAGCGACGGTGAAAGAGAAGTGCGCGGCGTCCTGGCGTACCGTAGTTGCGCGATGCAACGGGCGGCGCACGCCATGCGAGATGGTATACGGTCTAAACTCTCGCGGTCGTCATGTGCGGCGCTCCCCACGTCGTGCGCCAGCGCTTCTTCACCGCGGTCAGCCCCGTCAGCGCGAAGAGAGCCAGGCAGGCGAAGACGAGGAAGCCGACCTGATAGTTTCCGGTGATCTGCTTCGAGTAGCCCAGAGAGGACGCCAGATAGAAGCCTCCGACACCGCCCGCCATGCCCACGAGGCCCGTCATCACGCCGATCTCCTTGCGGAAGCGTTGCGGAACGAGCTGGAACACCGCGCCGTTACCCATGCCGAAGGCGAGCATGGCGAGCATGAAGACGGTGAGTGCCATCCAGGGCTCCGGCAGGCCGACACTTACGATACCGATGAAAAGCGCGGCCAAAACGTACATGAACGACAGCGATTTGATGCCGCCGATACGGTCGGCGACCATGCCGCCGACGGGGCGCACGAGCGATCCGGCGAAGACGCACGCCGCGGTGAAATACCCCGCCATCACGGGTGTCAGGCCATATTGATCGTTGAAGTAGATCGTCAGCGAGGAGGCGAGGCCGACGAAGCCGCCGAAGGTGACACTGTAGAAGAACATGAACCACCACGCGTCCTTGTCCTTGAGAACTTTGAGATATTCGACGAGAGACTTGGCCGGCGGACACTCCGGGCTGTCCTTCGCGAAGATCAGGAAGACGACGAATGCGATGAGCAGGGGAATCACGGCGAGACCCAGAACGTTGTTCCAGCCGAACGCAATGGCGAGGCCCGGAGCGAAGAGCGCGGCGAGCGCTGTGCCGGAGTTGCCCGCACCGGCGATGCCGAGCGCCGTCCCCTGGTGTTCCGGTGGATACCAGCGCGAAGCAAGCGGTAGCGCCACGGCGAACGCCGCCCCGGCGACGCCGAGTGCCAGACCGAGTGCCAGTACCTGCGAGTAGCTGTGGATGCCGAAGTACCACGCCGCGAGCAGCCCGAGCATCACGATGATCTGCCCGATGATCCCCGCCATCTTCGGCTTCAGGTGATCGACCAGCACCCCCATCACGATGCGCAGCAGCGCCCCGGCGAGCACCGGCGTGGCGACCATCAGTCCTTTCTGCGCCGGCGTCAGTGCGAGGTCCTTGGCGATCTGCACTCCCAGCGGTCCAAGTATTACCCACACCATGAAGCTCAGGTCGAAGTAGAGGAATGCGGCGATCAACGTCGGCGTGTGACCGGACTTCAGAAACGATTTATCCATGGCTGATAACTCCTCGTCGCAGCGTTGCGGACCGCTAAACCTCGAGCAATACCTGTCCGTCCTCGACCTTGACTGGAAAGCGCTCGACGCATCCCTCGTCGGGCGCCACGGCCTTGCCGTCGTCGAGACAGATCGTCCAGCCGTGCAGGGGGCAGGACACTTTCGTACCGAAGACGATTCCCTGCGAGAGGGGGCCGCCCCGGTGAGGGCATTCGTCCCGCAGCGCGAATACTTCATCGTCCGCGTTGCGGAACACCGCGATGTTGCCGTGCGCCGCGCTTTTCACCACCCGTGCGCCCAGCCTCGGAATGTTGTCCAAAGTGCCGATCTTCACCCAGTCGCTCACTTCGAGTTCCTCCCTTTTCCGGTTGATGCGCTCTGCTGCTCAAGCCTGGATGTCGAGCTCATACACTTCACGGGCGGGAGGCCCGGTGAAGACATCACGGAACCGCGAGAAGAGTTCGACGAAGGCTCCGGTTTCCACGAACGCGCGCGCGTCCGCCTCCGTTTCCCACACCGCCACGTGCCGTCCCTTGCCGGAGATCTTGTCGGTCATCACGCGAAAGTTGGCCATGCCTTTTTGCGACTTCATCCACGGCACGCCGAACTCCTGATAGCGTTTGATGACTTCGTCCACCTGGTCGGGATAAGCCTGGAAGGTAACCACTGCGACGTACATGTTGTTGGGTTCCTGTGTTGGATGGTCAGTGACGGAGCGCACGGGTGGGCGAAGTCGCGCAATGCCTCATACGGACAACGCCTCGAACTCGTGCTTCGCAACGTGCTCCTGCGCCCGTTCCTTCCACGGATCCTTCTCGCCGGAGACCGCGTACAACAAACGTTCGTACAACGCCTTCCTCCCTTCGGCATCGTCCAGGATGCGCTCCTTCACGTAGTCGAGCCCGACGCGTGCCACCCAATGGCAGGTGCGGTCCAGATAGCGCGCCTCTTCGCGGTAGAGCTGAATGAACGCGCCGGAGTACTCCATCACTTCCTCGCGCGTCTTGACCTTGCACAGGAAGTGCGCGACTTCGGTCTTGATGCCACCATTGCCACCGACGCTGATCTCCCATCCGGACTCGACGCCGACGATGCCAACGTCCTTGATGCCCGATTCGGCGCAGTTGCGCGGACAGCCAGAGACCGCGAGCTTCACCTTGTGCGGCGACCACATGCGATCGAATGCGCGCTCCAGCTCGATACCCATGTTGGTGGAATCCTGCACGCCGAACCGGCACCATTCGGAGCCCACGCAGGTCTTGACCGTCCGAAGCGCCTTGGCGTACGCGTAACCGGAGGGCATGTCGAGATCGGCCCAAACCTTCGGGAGGTCTTCCTTCTTTACGCCGAGCAGGTCGATGCGCTGGCCGCCGGTGACCTTCACCGTAGGGATGTTGTACTTGTCCGCCACGTCCGCGATGCGCCGCAGCTGCTGCGCGGAGGTAACGCCGCCGTACATGCGCGGAATGACCGAGTAGGTCCCGTCCTTCTGGATATTCCCGTGCGCCCGCTCGTTGATGAAGCGCGACTGCGGATCGTCTTTCGCTTCGTGCGGCCACGAGGAGATGAGGTAGTAGTTGAGCGCCGGGCGGCACGAGGCGCAGCCGTTGGGCGTCTTCCAGCTTAGGAACTCCATGACCTCGGGGATCGAGAGCAGTTTGTCCTCGCGGATGGCCCTGCGCACTTCCTCGTGGGTGAGGGCGGTGCAGCCGCACATCGGCTTCAGGGTGTTCTCCTGCGGCGCGTAAGCACCGCCCAGCGTCGACGCGAGAATCTGCTCCACCAGCCCGGTGCACGATCCGCAGGATGCGGAAGCCTTCGTGTGTTTGCGCACATCGTCGAGCGAGAACAGTCCGTTCTCCTTGATGGCCTTGACGATGGCCCCCTTGCATACGCCGTTGCACCCGCACACTTCCATCTCGTCCGGCATGCTCGCCGCGTGCGACTGCCCCTGATGGCCGGAATTGCCAAGCGTGGTCTGGCCGAACATCAAATGGTCGCGGATGTCGGCGATGTTCTTGCCCTCGCGCAGCATCTGGAAATACCACGAGCCGTCGGCGGTGTCGCCGTACATCACGCTGCCGACTATCTTGTCGTCCTTGATCACGAGCTTCTTGTAGACGCTGCCGGAGGCATCGTGCAGGACGATGTCCTCAGTGCCTTCACCTCCCGTGAAGTCGCCGGCGGAGAAGAGATCGATGCCCGTCACCTTGAGCTTCGTGGAGGTGACCGAGCCCGTGTAGCGACCAAAGCCGTATTGCGCGAGATGGTTTGCGCAGACCTTGGCCTGCTCGAAGAGCGGTGCCACCAGACCGTATGCGATGCCGCGATGGGACACGCACTCGCCGACCGCGTAGATGCGGGGGTCGTAGGTCTGCATCGTATCGTTCACGAGGATGCCGCGGTCGCACCGCAGCTTTGCGGATTCGGCGAGCTGCGTGTTGGGGCGGATACCGACGGCCATGATCACGAGGTCGGCGGGTACCTCCTCGCCGTCCTTGAACCTGATCGCACACACGCGGCCGGACTCACCCCGGATCAGTTCCTGGGTCTGCTTCTCCATCTTGAACTTGAGGCCTTTTGCCTCCAGCGACTTCTGCAACATGGCGGCCGCGGTCTTGTCGAGCTGGCGCTCCATGAGCCACGGCATCACGTGCACCACGGTGACGTCCATGCCGCGCAGCGCGAGACCGTTGGCCGCTTCCAGCCCCAGCAGCCCGCCGCCGATCACGACCGCGTGCTTGTGACGGGATGCCGCGTCGATCATTTCGTCGGTGTCCTTGATGTCGCGGTACGCGATGACTCCGGGCAGATCGCTCCCGGGCACCGGGAGCATGAACGGATTCGATCCGGTGGCAAGCAGCAGCCGGTCGTAGTTTTCTTCCGTGCCGTCCTCGGCGACGACCTTGCGCGTCACGCGGTCGAGCTTCACCACCTTCTTGTTCAGGTGCAGGCGTATGCCGTTGGCTTCATACCACGCGAGATCGTTCAGCACGATGTCGTCTAGCGTCATCTCTCCGGCGAGCACCGGAGACAGCAGGATGCGGTTGTAGTTGGGGTGCGGTTCCGCCCCGAACACGGTGATGTCGTAGAGGTCCGGCGCGATCTTGAGCAGTTCCTCCACTGTGCGCACTCCGGCCATTCCGTTGCCGATCAGTACCAGCTTCGTCTTCTTCATGACTTCCTGTCCTCCGTTGCCGCCTTCGTCTCCGGCCTGTCTGCCGGGATATTCAAGCCACCCGTCGTTCGGCGACGCCTTCTGCACCTGCCGCGAAGCGCACGACCTCTCCGACGACCACTAGCGCCGGGCTACCCAGCCGCGCTTTGCGTGCGGCGTCCACCACTTCTCCCAGACATGACACCAGAGCCACCTGATTGGGCAGCGTGCCGTTCTGCACGATGGCCACCGGCGTCGCTGCCGCCATTCCGCCAGCGCGCAATCCCGCGACGATCTCCGGCAACCGGCTCATTCCCATGTAGATGACGAGAGTCGTGCCGGTTCGCACGAGTGTGTCCCAGCGGGTTGGCTCATTCCCCTGAGCGTGACCCGTCACGAAGGTGACGCCGCGCGAATGACTCCGGTGCGTCACCGGGATTCCGAGCGCCGCGGGCACTCCGATGCCGGCGGGGATTCCGTTCACGACTTCAACCTCGACGCCCGCGGTCCGCAATGCAGTCACCTCTTCGCCGCCGCGACCGAACACGAACGGGTCGCCGCCCTTGATACGCGCCACGCAGAGTCCCCGGCGCGCGAGCCGCACCATTTGCCGCTCGATGAATGCCTGCGGCGTGGACCGGCAACCGCCGCGCTTGCCCACTTCGATCACTCTCGCTTCGGGTCGCAGAAACTGCAGCACTTCGCGATTCACGAGGTCGTCCAGCAGCGCCACGTCGGCTTTCCCGAGCACGCGGATCGCCTTCAGCGTCAGCAGTTCGACGTCACCAGGTCCAGCACCGATCAGATATACCTTGCCGCTCACGATTTCCCCTTTGCTACGACGCCAGCGTCGTCAGGTTGTCAGCCTTACCGCCGAGCGCGACGAGCCGCTTTAACTCCGGTACGCAGGACCCGCATTCCGTGCCGCATTTCAGCTTTTCCTGCAGTGCGCTCAAATCCGCCCCTCGCGCGATCTGGTCCTGGATCTGCTGTTCCGCCACGTCCACGCAATTGCAGATCACCCGGCCGCGATTGCGGCTTCCGGCGGGGGGCGAAGCTACTGGCGCGAGCACCCATTTGCGCACGGTGTCCGCCGACGTGCCCTGCGCCATGATGTCCTTCAACCAGTCGCGCGCCGCGGTCTCTCCCGTGAGGCGCGCACCCTTGACGATGCCGTCTTCGATCATCACGCGCTTGGAGATGCCGCGCTTCGAATCGAGGTAGGTGAGACTGCTTCCGTCGTCGAACTCGAATAAGCGGTCGATCTTTGCGATGAGTTCGGCTGCCACCGGCGTCTCGTGGGCGGCACGAAAAATCACCGCGGGTTTGTCCCGACCGAACAGACCGACCGTTGCATAGGTGAACTCGGAGAGCAGCGGCTTCACGCTAGCCATGCATTGGGCGGCCCTGCCGGAACCGACGGTGGCAGCGTTGCCCGCTTCATCTACGGTGCGCATGACGACGAGCTGCCAGGGAAGGTTCAGCTTTTCGACGCGCACGGCTGCATGCTTGAGCTCCGGCTGCTTCGACACGGGGTCCAGCGCCCCGAGCGTGAGGCCGTTGGCGCCAGCGGAGTTCATGAACTGTGCACCCCAGTGCATGGGGAGAAACGTCTGGCCGGGGCGCACCTCTTCGGAGGCCGCGACGCGCACCACGGTTTCGCCGCGCCGGCTCTTCACCCGCGCGATGTCGCCGGTGCGCAGTTGTCGCCGCTCCATGTCCTGCTGGTTCATCGAGAGCACCGGCTCTTCGACATGGTTGTAAAGACGCGCGATGCGTCCGGTACGGCTCATGCCGTGCCATTGGTCCCGCAGGCGGCCGGTGTTGAAGTGCAGCGGAAAGCGCGCATCGGTTTTTTCCGCGGTCGCCTTGTATTTCGCATCGACGAAGCGCGCACGCCCGGAGGAAGTCGGAAAGATGCCGTCCTCGTACAGCCGCGCCTTGCCGGCGCGTGCGCCTTCCGGGAAGGGCCATTGCTGGGGACCGAGTGTTTCCAGCAACGCGTACGAAAGGCCGGTGATGTCGAGGTCGCGCCCGCGCGTGGACTCGCGATGCTCGTTGAACACTTCCTCGGCACTCGCATAGGCGAACATCTTCGCGGCGTCCGGGCGTCCCAGCTCTTTTCCCAGACGCAGCGCGAAGTCGCGCGCGATCTCCCAGTCCGCGCGCGCCTCCGCGGGCGGTGGCACGGCCTGCCGCACGCGCGTGATGCACCGCTCGGAGTTGGTTACCGCCCCCTCTTTCTCGCCCCAGGTGCTGGCGGGCAGCAGTACATCGGCGAAGGCCGCCGTGTCGGTATTGCTGAACGCTTCCTGCACCACGACCAGCTCGGCCTTCCGCAATGCTTCATGCACGGTGTCCAGTTCGGGCAGCGACTGTGCGGGATTGGTACAGGCAATCCAGACGGCCTTGACCTCTCCCTCGTTGAGCGCCCGGAACAACTCCACCGCGGTCTTGCCGGGGGTCGCCGGCACGTCCGGCACGCCCCACAGGCGCGCGACCTCGGCCCGATGCGCGGGATTGGCGAGGTCGCGATGCGCGGAAAGCAGGTTGGCGAGTCCTCCGACCTCGCGTCCGCCCATGGCGTTGGGCTGGCCGGTGAGCGAGAACGGGCCGGCGCCGGGGCGGCCGATCTGGCCCGTGGCAAGGTGCAGATTGATCAGCGCCGCGTTGTTCTGCGTACCGTTGCTCGACTGGTTGAGCCCCTGACAATAGAGCGAGAGCGTCGCCTTCGATTTGCCGAACCACTGCGCTGCTTCGATGATGGACTTGGCGGGCACTCCGCACGTTTGCGCCACCGCGGCGGGCGTGTATTCCCGCACCGTATCCTTGACGGCGTCGAAGCCTTCCGTGTACGCCGCGATGTATGCGTGGTTGCACAGTCCTTCCCACAGCAACACGTGGAGCATGCTGTTGTAGAGCGCCACATCGGTACCCGGCAGGATCGCGAGGTGCAGGTCCGCCTCGCGTGCGGTGTCGGTGCGGCGCGGATCGACGACGATGGTCTTCAGCTCTGGATTGCTCTGCCGCGCGGCCTCGATGCGCCGGTACAGGATCGGGTGCGCGAACGCCGTGTTGGACCCGGCAATGAAGAGACACTGGGCGTGATCGATGTCCTCGTAACAGGCCGGCGGCGAGTCCATCCCGAGGGTGGCCTTGTAGCCGGTCACGGCAGACGACATGCAGAGCCGCGAGTTGGTGTCGATGTTGTTACTGCCGATCAACCCCTTGGCGAGCTTGTTGAAGACGTAATAGTCCTCGGTGAGAAGCTGGCCGGAAACGTAGAAAGCCACGGCATCCGCCCCATCGCGCCGGACGATTTCGGCGAACCGCCGCGCGCAGAAGTCGAGGGCCTCGTCCCAGCTGCAGCGCGTGCGCGAACCGACATCGCGACCGGTGCGCAGCTCCGGGTAGAGTGCGCGCGTTGCGAGGCCGGTGCTGAGATGCAGCGTCGAGCCTTTCGTGCAGAGACGCCCGAAATTGGCGGGGTGATCGACATCACCGCGAACCCCAACGATCGTCCCGCCGTCCGTCTCGACAACAACGCCGCAGCCAACGCCGCAATAGCAGCATGTGGATCTGACTTCTTCCATTGGCGTTCAAAGTGACGCTGCGGCACAGCAAATTGCAATCCAGTTCGGCTTCTCCTTCTGACTCAGTGAGATGCGCACATCCGCGGCGTGTCGCGCAGGCTTCCGTGATCAACAAAAGTGCATGACAACCGGGACGAGCCTCGTTTTAGTGCGCCGGTTCCACGCGGGCGCATCGCCTCAGGCTGCCTCGGCAAAAGAGGCGGCGCGCACCGCAAGCGATCGGGCAAACGGGCGCCTCGGTTTGGCCGCGCTGCGTTCGGCAGCTAACGCGGGGGCGAGTCCACTTTCGCCAGAGCGGAAAGCGGCCTCGATGAGGGTCAGATCGAGGAGATCGCGCTGCGCGTGACTGCCTCCGAAGGGGTGCGCGATGCGGCGAATCGGCCGCAACAGCCGGACCGTCCCGGCGTAGTCGCCGTCCGAACGCCTTGATCGCCCTGGTTGCCGCGTGACCGACTTCGCGGGTGACCAGTTGTCCGCCACGGCGCGCGGTCGATCTCCCGCCGGTCAGCGCGGACCAGTGATGCCCGCGCATCGCGAGGGAGAGCTTGCGCAGATTCGCTACGGTGGCGGCGGCGAGCGCACGCACATCATCTGCGGATTTCTCGGAAGTGCGGCGCGGCATCATCCCCTCGTGGACGCGTTGCCGAAGGTACTGCATTTCCCGGTGCGCGACGGGCCCGCGGGGGAGTGGGTCGACAGCTCGTTCCGCTATGCCGCGCGCGAGGTCGCAGCGGGGACATGCAGGCTCCGAAACGATTCTCTCGAAATTGTCCGAGCTGCTCTTCGTGCAGGCGGTTCGGCGCTACCTCGAGAGACTTCCCCCCAACCGGAACGGGTGGCTCGCCGGATCGCGGGACCCTGCGATCGGTCGGGCGCTGGCGTTGATCCATGCGCTCGCCGCCCGAGCTAAGCCCGCGATCCGGCGAGCCACCCGAGCAGGTTCAGGAATTCGCGACGCGTCTTCGGGCCGTAAGTCAGGTAATGCGGCTCCGGATGTTCTTTGTAGGCGGCACGCTCACGCGCGATGCGATCATGCCTTGCGTATTTCCCAATGTCCTCGGCGCTGATCCCATAGACCTTCGCCCCGTTGAGCCCGAACACCTGAGCGCGGAGTTGTGATGTGATCTCCGGGTATCCGTATCGCGCCCGCAATTCGGGTGAGATCTGAAATGTCCGGAAGGCCTGGATCTGGTCCTGGGGCGATCCATACCAGATCGAGTCCGTGCCCCATAGTACGTTGTTCGAGCCGCAGTACTTGAAGAGCTTGCCAAGCCCATGTGCGGCGCTGTCCGGGTCGCGCATGAGAAATCGCCACGTACTGCCGAGCTCGGCGTACACGTTGCTGTTCGGGGCGACGCCGTTCTCGACGAGCGAACGGATGAGAGTGTCGATGCCATCGCGCTTCGCGCCTTCGTCGTACGCGTGCTCGGCATTGCCGGCGACAAACCCCGAGTGGTAGACGAGGAATTTCACGTCCGGGAAACGCTTGGCGACGACACCGATGTCGCCGCACTGGCTGTGTTCGTAAGACTCTCGTCCGAATGGCAGCCCCTTGTGGATGCAGATGACCTTGATCCCGAGCGCGCGTGCCTTCTCGATGAACTGCATGCCGACGTCGTCGGAGAGGAAGTAGCCCTTGCCGTCGGGTCCCCACTGTGTATAGGTTTTCCAGGCGCTGACCTTCCAACGGCTCGCCAGCTCGTCCATCCCTTCGAGATCGCCGGCCTGATTCGGATTCACGCGCCCGTGCAGTAGCAGTCTGTGGGTTCCGTCCATGCGATCGACGATGCGCCGAGTGGCATCCGCGGCGGCGATGGTCAGGGGCTCTGCATCGCGGCGCGAGGGGACGAACGACAGCACCATCATGTTCGTGTCGCTGTCGAGGAATATGTCCTTCACGAATTCGTCGGGGCCCAGGCAGCGCAGATAGCTGCGGGAATCAGGCTCGTTGCCCAGCGCGCATTCCGACTTCGGCGACCACTTGAAAGCATCGGAAGGAGCTGTGCGCACCCACGCTCCTGTAGGGTCGACGAAGTGGCCCTGCACGTCGAAGATGAACTCGTCGCCTTCCAGCTTTGCAGCCGCAACTTGCGGTTCCAGCGCTGCTTCCGCTTCGAGCTCGAACCATCCGCTGCGCTTGCCTGCCGTCGCGTTCGCGTCATTGAACGAGAGCAAGGTGCTCGCCGCGCCGCAGGTGGAGAGCAGAAAGCTCCTGCGGGTGAGTCCCAACCGTTTGGCGTTGCGCGTCGCCGCTTCGTGGGCAAACTGATTCGCCATGCGGTTGGTGTGGGATAGCGGGATCGGCGCGAATTCGCCGTTCGATGTCGAGTCGAGCTTGATCGGAAGCCTTGTGCCTTCCGGATCCACGGTATGCGTCATCGCAGTCTCCTTGCAGCGTCCCAGCTATGCCGGCCATAGCCATGCCGCACCCCGTACTCCGGACGAGTCGCCATGGCGATTCTTGAGAACTGGCGTTGCCACAACATCCGAGAACACGTAGCGCGGCAGGCGGGCCGGCACTTCCCGATAGATTTCGTCGATGTTGGACAGCCCGCCTCCGACCACGATGATGTCCGGGTCAAGCACGTTGATGACGGAGGCCAGAGCCTTCGCGAGCCGCTCGTGGAAGCGATCCATCGTCACTAGCGCCTCTCGGTCGCCCGAGTGTGCGAGCGCAGCGATCGCGTCAGCATCGAGCGGTTCGCCGGTTCTTCGTGCGTGCTCCGCCTCCAATCCGGGGCCGGACAGATAGGTTTCGATGCATCCCGACCGCCCGCAATAACACGCGGGCAAGGGAAGATCATCGTCGGTGTGCCGCGGAATATCGTTGTGACCCCATTCGCCCGCGATCGCGTTCCGTCCGGTCCACGGTTGTCGATCCAGCACGACGGCGCCGCCCACGCCGGTGCCGAGGATGACGCCGAACACCATTCGGTGCGCCGCGCCGGCGCCATCGACTGCTTGTATGGTGGGGTGGTGTTTTCGGCTTTCTTCTGAAACAGTGAAGAAGCCGGGGTGGAGGGGCCAATGACTGCATCTGCTTTCAGTCTCGAGAGACAGACTTCCAAAGAATCCCCCCACCCACACCGCCAAGCGTCGATGAGGAATCTAGCGGCTACGACCGCCGATTTGAACGCAAGCTCACGCGGGTGTGTTCCACCCCAGCACCGTTAAGCCTAGTCAACGGAGGCACATCATGCAAACCCCGTCCGCAGTGCTCAATATCGGCGCCGATGTCGCCAAGGACGCAATCGTGGTGGCTTGTTCTGAAGGAAGCTTCCCCGTGCGCGAGGTCGCTAATCAGCGCACTGCGGTGCTTGCCTTTCTCAGGAGTCTGCCTGCGGGCAGCCGCATCGGCGTGGAATCCACCGGTACCTATCACGAGTTGTTCGCTGAGGCTGCGCACCAGCTCGGCTTTCTGGTCTTCGTGCTCAATCCCAAGGATACCCGCCACTATGCCAAGGCCGTTGGGTTGCGGGGCAAGACCGATCGTGTGGACGCCGAGCTCATCGCCCGGATGATCGCCCACGAACATACCAAGCTGCACGCCTGGATCCCACCCACACCGCAGCAACGCGAGATTGATCGACTGATTAAACGTCGCGCTACGCTCATCTCCCTGCGTGAAGCGGTCGCAATGTCGCTTCATGAACTGGGCGGATTCGCCGAGGAGCTCAAGGCGCTAAGAACGCACTTCAATCACCTGATCGCGCGCATTGACTTGCGGGTCAAGGCGTTGGTCGAAGCGAGTCCCGATCGCCAACAGAACTTCACGCGCTTGTGCACGATTACCGGCGTCGGCACGGTCATTGGCTCCGCGCTGGTCAATACCCTTGAGCGAGTGCCCGTGAAGAACGCGGACGCTTTCGTCGCCTTCACCGGCCTGGATCCTCGACCGGATGACTCGGGACAGCATCGCGGCAAAAGGCGCCTCTCCAAACGCGGACCGGCCGAACTGCGACGGCTGCTCTATCTGGCGGCGCTGTCGGCCGTAAAGACGAAGCCATGGCGGCCACTCTACGAGCATTACCGGGCCAAGGGCCTATCCAGCACTGCGGCCCTCGTGATCCTCGCTCGGCGCATCGCTCGTACCGCCTGGTCGATCTACACCTACAAGACCGAATTCGATCCTGCGCGTCTCACGAATCCCTTGACATAGACCATAGAATCTTCGGACAGGGCGAAGCAGTTCGCGTCGTTCGCAACGCGGATCGGACGCGCCAGCGCGTGCGCAAGGTCTTCCACAAGCGGCTGGCCGTTCAGGCAGGTCGAGTTCGCATTCTTGATGAGTCCGCTCGCGAGTGACACTGCGCCGGGCGTTCCGATACCGACGGTTCCCTGTTCTCCGACCTCGCGCTCGATACGAGCTATAAGATTGCCAATAGCGGCGATCGTTTCGGGATAATTACCCTGCGGGGTGGGCAC
Source organism: uncultured beta proteobacterium (assembly GCA_963747225.1). Lineage (GTDB taxonomy): Bacteria > Pseudomonadota > Gammaproteobacteria > Burkholderiales > JAEUMW01 > JAEUMW01. The sequence goes on from CAVVES010000026.1 coordinate 140,648, forward strand.
GCGGTCCCGCAGCAGCTCATGTCCGGACGCATCCAGGGCAACCGCCTCGATCTTGGTTCCACCCAGGTCTACACCGATGCGAATCAAACCGAATTCCCTGAGCGTGTTTGCAGCGGATGCAGCGTGCGCGTTGTCCGCAGCTTGCTAATGTTGCCACGGCCGATTTTAGTCCAGCTGGGGCGAGCGGCGCGCTACACCAGGTGAAGGGCGGACGGAAAGCCGCGGTCCGCGACCGCCCGTGCTACTTCGCTCCGAGCGACTCGTAGTACTCCGCGAGCTGCGTGATCTCGGCATCGGTCAGCGGTTTCGCCATCAGGCTCATCACCTCGTCCTGGCGCTTGCCCGAGCGGAAGTCGCGCAGTGCCTTCGTGAGGTAGGTTGCCTTCTGGCCCGCGAGGTTCGGGAAGTCCGGACCCAGGCCGATGCCATCCTTGCCGTGGCATTGGAAGCATTGCACCGCTTTCGCCGGAGGCTCGGCGGCCGTCGCAGCCGGTGTGCACAGCAGCCCGCAGAGTCCGGCGGCAAGAGCCGCCGGAACGCGCGCAAGCCTCAGATTCACTTTTCGTCCCCGACGTAGGAGATGCGATAGATCGCCCCTACCAAGTCATCGGAAACCAGCAGCGAACCGTCTTTCCAGAGCGCGACATCGACCGGGCGGCCGCGGTAGGCTCCCGTCTCGCTGTCGAGCCAGCCCTCAGCGAAGACTTCGGTCTTGTCTGCCGATCCGTCCGCTTTCAGGGAAGTGAACATGACGCGTGCCCCAATGGGTTTCGTGCGATTCCACGATCCATGCTCCGCAACGAAGATTCCGCCGCGGTATTTGGCCGGGAACTGCTTGCCCGTATAGAACACCATTCCGAGGTCGGCCGCGTGTGCCGCCATCTCGACCTGCGGATAGACGACGTCCTTCGGCAGCGCATCTTTGTCGAACCCGTTCTCCTTGATACGCACGTGGCCGACGGTGTAGGGGTACCCAAAATTCTGTCCCGCCTTCGTGGCGCGGTTGAGCTCTCCCGGTGGGGTGTCGTCGCCGAGTCCGTCGGTCTGGTTGTCGGTGAACCACAGGGTGCCGTCCTTCGGATTGAAGTCCATGCCCACGGAGTTGCGCACGCCGCGCGCGAAGACTTCACGGTTCGTCCCGTCCACATTCATGCGGACGATGCCCATCATCCCGATGTCGTCGTAGAGCTTAACCTTGTCCCGCGGCGGTACGTTGAAGGGCTGGCCGAGCGTGATGTAAAGCTTGCCGTCCGGACCAATGCGGCACACCCTCGCGCCGTGGTTGAAAGACTCTTCGTCTTCGGGAATCAGCTTGCCCTGCGGCACGACTTCGGCCACCGCAACGTCGGGGCTTTCGTAGAAGAACTCCGCGGCGGGGAAGAGCAGGACGCGATTGTGCTCGGCGAGAATCAGCATGCCGTCCTTCGTCCAGCACAGTCCGTTGGGGTTCTTGAATTTGAGCGATGGCGCGAACGGCTTTACCTCGACCGCCGCGCCCGATCCGCCGCTGCGATCTGTCACCGCCCACACGGCGGTCTTGCGCGTGCCCACGAACAGCATGGGTGTGGAAGGACCAACCGCCATGTGGCGCGCATCAGGCACCATCGCGAAGAGCTCGATCTTGAACCCGGGAGGTAGCTTGACCTTCTTGAGGTTTTCCTGGATCGCATCGACGTTCTTGCCGGTCTGGGGAACAGTGGGGATGTTGAGGTCCGTGCCCGAGACCTTGAACTGCTTGAGCTTGTCGATGTTCTGGGCGATTGCCGCGCCCGCGGTAACCGACAGTGAGAGAGCCAGCGCACCGAAAGCCAGTGACCTCTTGGAATTCATAACGTCGTCCTCCCTCTTTGGAACGTGGATCAACTGCGGTCGGCTCGGTCTGATAATGTCTAAGCCGGTCTGACCACTGCGACCAAAGATGGTACACCACAGGCGAGTCGGATCAATAGCCCAGCGAGTGATCTGATATGCAGGATGGGTTGCGCGTAACCCACCTCAGCCCATCGACATGGCAGCCCACCACAACTGGGCAGTAGGGAGTGCTCACCCATCAACCTTACAAGGTCGGCGTTCGGAACGCCGGGTGCCGAAGGCGCGACTCTCGGGCATTGCCAACCAGCGATACGGCCATTCGCGCCATGTGACTGAAGAGCTGAATGAGCAACGCGACATCGAATATCGGTACGAAGTCCACGACCACGCCACCGAACCGACGGTAGCGTCGTGGGTCAGCTTATCCCGGTTCGTAGGCGCTGGCTCAATCGCTGGTGGTTTGGTCGATCGCGCGCAATACAAGTTGAACGAATTTCTGGTGGTTCCAGGCGCAAGGATAGTGCGTGAACCCGAGCCGGACCAACACCAGCGATCGAGAGGGAATGATCGTGACGAACTGCCCTTCGTGCCCGATCGCGTGAAAAGCGTCGGCAGGCAGATCAGGCGTGTCATTGGCGCAATGGAATTCCTTTGGAACATGCAACCAGAAATGCGCACCGAACTGCCCACCTGGAGCGCCTGGCGCCGGTGTCCGTGAGTATGTCACCCAGCCGTCGGGCAGGATGCGCTCACCCGACCACACGCCGTCCTGGAGGTATAGAAGACCGAAGCGTGCCCAGTCCCGCGCCGTCGCGTACATGAAGGAGGAGCCGACGAAGGTTCCCGCTGCGTCGGTTTCCAGGACTGCGCTGGACATTCCGATCCGATCGAATAGCGCACGCCTGGGAAAGCCTTGGTAGTCCGGTTCCCCGACAGTGTGACGAATCGCATGGCTGAGGATGTTGGTAGTGCCGCTCGAATAACTCCAACGGGTGCCAGGTTCCGCTTCGAGCGGCTTCGCGACTGCGAAAGACGCTGCGCCCGGGACACCAAACAGCATGACGGTCACGTCTGCGAGCGGGTTAGCGTAGTTCTCCTCGAACTGCAAACCGCTCGTCATCCTCAAGAGCTGCGTAAGGGTGATATTGCGACGCGGGTCGCCCGCCGCGTGCCACTCCGGTATCGGGACCGGGTCGTCGAGCGACAGCCTGCCGCCCTTCACCAGAACACCGACCAATGCGTTCACCACGCTCTTGGTCATCGACCAGCCGATCAGCGCCGTGTCCTTGGCAAACCCCTCTGCGTAGCGTTCTGCGATGAGCTGACCCTTGTGAACGACCACCGCGGCGCGGGTGCGTCGCGGCAACGCCGGGTCGGGCTCGGAAAAGGCCCAGTCCAAGGCCCTCTGTAAGCCAACCTCATCGACCTCTGGGGGCAGCCCGCTCGCGATCCGGAGATCATCCCTTGCGGGTAGCCGTTCCGCGGAATGCGACGGTGGGTTGAGCACGCGTCCGTGGTTTACCCCATCGTCTTGGCCGATGAAACACCCGAGTCCTTCACGATAGGTTGCTTTGCGCTCCGCGATTCCGAACAGGTTCGCCGTCACCTCGCGCGAGTCATGATCCACGCGTGCATCGATATGCCGCAGATTATGAAGATCGTCGGCCGACAGATCGGTGTCGAGGACAGACTGCGGATCACGGTGTGAGACGAAGACGCCCGAGCACAGAATCTTGGCCGTATAGGATGTGCCAATCGCTGCCAACTTCGCACCGTAGTAAAGGGTGGCGACCCCTGCCCCGAGCGCGGCGATTGCGACTCCGATCAGGGCTCGCTTGTGGCCGGTTTTCATTCACACTGCCTGGATCTTCAGAAGCAGCTAAAGACGCAAGCTTTGGCTGTAACCGGCGCGCCCCGTCGCAGCAGGGGTCTGGGGTGTTCCCGCCGTCTCCAAGCTGTGATCGATGCCGCACTTCGGGACGTCGTCACGCCGTCACCATCGCCCACAGCTTCTCCAGCCGCTTTACCGACACCGGGTAGGGCGTTTTCAGCTCCTGGGCGAAGAGCGACACGCGCAGCTCCTCCAGTTGCCACCGGAACTCGTTTAGGTTCGGATCGCTGACGCCAGTCTTGCGATGCTTCGCCAGCCGGTCTTCGTACTGCTTCCACAGCCGCGCGATCTCGGCGGTCCACTTCGAATCCCGCTCCGACCAGTTCGGGATCTTCTCGAGCCGCCGCACCATCGCCTTGAGGTACCGCGGATACTCCTGCAGCCGCGTGTACGGCACATGAACGATGAAGCCGGCGAAGATCAGGTTCTGAAGCTGACGCCGCATGTCCGCGCACCCCTCGCGCCACTTCGCCGCGAGCGGACCGTCGAGAGTCTTCCGCACCGCCTGCGCATCGGTCAGCACTTCGATCGCAAGGCGCGTGTAATCCTGCGCGACCACGAGGATACGGCTCTTCACCTGCTTCAGCCGCGCCTCGAAGGTGTGCCGATTGCGCACGGGTGCATCTTCCGCCCACACTGCCCGATCGACGATCGCCGCGATGAGATCGTGCCGGAGCCGCTCGGCGTTTCCCAGGGGCGCGTAGAGCAGCGCGAGCTGCGAGAAGCCGGGCAGGCTGCGCTCGAGAAACGTCATCTGCTCTTTCAGCTCTAACCGCACCAGCCGGTTCACGCCGCAGCGCGTGGCAACCCTCGCCTTCTCCGGCGTATCCATCAGCGTGAGCGACACCGACTCGCCTTCGTCCGTCAGCGCGGGATAGCCGACGAGAGACTGTCCTTCCCGGTCGAACACGGTCGATTCCGGCAGCTCGAAACCTTCCCAGGTCTTGAGTCCTTCCCTTTCCCACGGGTTCTCTGGCGCGAAGCGCTTCTGCGCCTGCACTCCGAGCTCGTCGCGTAGCGCCTGCAAGTCGCGGCCCGAGGCGATCTCGGCGTCTTCCTCGTCCACGACGCAGATGTTCATCGAGAGATGCGCGGGAAGGTCGCTCCGGTCCCATTCCTCCGCGGCAACGTCGATGTTCTTCGCGCGCTTGAGCGCAGCAGCCAGCGCGTCGGTCAGTGTCGGCGGACCGGTGTCTGCGGGACGCTTGTCGAACTCCACGAGGCAAGCCGTCACGGTTTCCGGCACGGGCACGAGCAATTTGCGCATGTGCTTCGGCAGTGCGCGCAGCAGCGCATTCACCTTTTCCCGCAACAGGCCCGGCACCAGCCAGTCGAGACGCCGCGGATCGATCTGGTTGAGAAGGTGCAGGGGAACGGTGAGTGTCACCCCGTCGAGCGCGTGACCGGGCTCGAAGCGATAGGTGAGTGGCAGGGTCACCTCGCCGACCTTGAAGCGCTCGGGGTAGAGCTCCGCGGTGATGCCTTCCGCGCCGTGGCGCATGAGATCTTCTCGGGCCATGAAGAGGAGCTGCGGATTCTTCTGCTCCGCGTCGCGCAGCCACTTCTCGAAACCGGCGCCGTTCACGATGCTGGCAGGCACGCGCGCGTCGTAGAACGCGAATACCTTTTCCTCGTCAACCAGCACGTCGAGGCGCCGCGACTTGTGCTCGAGGGCTTCAACGTCTGCGCGCAGCTTGCGGTTGTGCGCGAGAAAGGGTGCGCGCGTGTCGAACTCGTCGGCAACCAGCGCGCCGCGAATGAAAAGCTCCCGCGCCTGCCTCGGATCGATCGGACCGTAGTGGACGCGCCGCCGCGGATTCACCACGAGGCCGTACAGCGACAGGCGCTCGAACGCGGTGACCTGTGCGGGTTTGCGCTCCCAGTGCGGGTCGAAGTATTCGCGTTTGAGGAGGTGTGCGCCCACCTGCTCGATCCATTCCGGTTCGACGCGGGCGATATGTCGTGCGTAGAGGCGCGTGGTTTCCACGAGCTCCGCCGCGACCAGCCATTTGGGTTGTTGCTTTTTCGTGCCCGAGCCCGGATGAATGCGGAACCTGATGCCGCGCGCGCCGACGTATTCGCCCGGTTCGTCGCTCTTCGTGCCGATGTTGCCGAGGAGTCCGGCTAGGAGCGCCCGGTGGATCTGCTCGTAGGTCGCAGGCTGCGCGTTGAGGCGCAGACCCATTTCAATCACCAGCGCGTGGAGCTGTCCGTGGATGTCGCGCCATTCCCGCAGGCGCAGGAACGAAAGAAAATGCTCGCGGCACGCCTCGGCCAGCTTGCGGCTGGATTTGCGGTGCTTCAGCGCCTCGTCGTAGAACGCCCACATCTTGGCGAACGACAGCAGGTCGGAACGCTCGTCCTGGAATTGCGCGTGCGCGAGATCGGCCGATCCCTGCTTCTCGGTGGGGCGTTCGCGCGGGTCCTGCACGGAAAGAGCAGCGGCGATGACGAGCATTTCGGCGAGGCAGTTCTCCTGTTTCGCGGCGAGCACCATGCGTCCGATGCGCGGGTCCAGGGGAAGCTTCGCGAGGCGCGCGCCGACGGCAGTGAGGCGATGCTGCGCGTCGATCGCGCCGAGCTCGTTGAGGAGCTGGTAGCCATCGGCGATCATGCGTGGATGCGGCGCGTCGAGCAGGGGGAACTGCTCGACATGGCCGAGGTTGAGCGCCGCCATGCGCAGGATCACGGAAGCGAGCGACGAGCGCAGGATTTCGGGCTCGCTGAATTCGGGCCGCTTCGCGAAGTCTTCCTCGTCGTAGAGACGTATGCACACACCGCTCATGACGCGGCCGCAGCGGCCCGCGCGCTGGTTTGCGGACGCGCGCGAAATCTTCTCCGTGAGCAATTGCTCGACCTTGTTGCGATACGAGTAGCGGTTGACGCGGGCGTAGCCGGGGTCGATCACGTAGCGGATGCGCGGCACGGTGAGCGAAGTCTCGGCGACGTTGGTGGCGAGCACGATGCGCCGCGCGCCGCCGGAGTCGAACACGCGATCCTGCTCCTGCGCCGATAACCGGGAATAGAGCGGCAGGATCTCTGCGCCGGCCGGGTGATGCTTGCGCAGCGCCTCTGCGGTTTCGCGGATCTCGCGCTCGCCGGGAAGGAAGACGAGAATGTCGCCCTGCTCGCCTGGGCGGCTCACCGCATCTATGGCGTCGAGGATAGCGTCCGTGGTGTCCTCTTCGTCTTCCTTCTCCGGGTCCACCTTGAGCGGTCGGTAGCGCACTTCGACCGGATAGAGCCGCCCCGACACCTCGACCACCGGCGCGCCACCGAAGTGCTGCGCGAAGCGCTGGGCGTCGATCGTGGCGGAAGTGATGACGAGCTTGAGGTCGGGCCGCTTCGGCAGCAATTGACGTGTGTAGCCGAGCAGGAAATCGATGTTGAGGCTGCGTTCGTGGGCCTCGTCGAGGATCAGCGTATCGTAGGCCGCGAGCAACCGATCGGTTTGCGTTTCCGCGAGCAGGATGCCGTCGGTCATGACCTTCACGCACGCTTCCTCGCTCACATGATCCTGGAACCTGACCTTGTAGCCGACGGCTTTCCCGAGGGGCACGCCAAGCTCATGCGCGATGCGGTTCGCGACGGTGCGCGCGGCGATGCGCCGCGGCTGGGTGTGTCCGATGAGCCCGGCGGCGCCGCGGCCGAGGTCGAGACAGATCTTTGGAATCTGCGTCGTTTTGCCGGAACCGGTTTCACCACAGACGATGACGACCTGGTGCAGCGACAGCGCGGCGGCGATCTCGACACGCTTGGCCGAGACGGGAAGTTCTGCGGGAAAGGTCGGCTTCGGCAACGCCGCAGTCCGCGCCTTGCACTTCGCGCACGATGCCGCGATGTCCTGTGCCAGCGCCTGGATCTGCGTTTCGGACGCGCGCCACCGGTTGCCACGCAGGTCCTGCAATCTGCGCGCGAAACGCGAGCGATCGCGGGTCAGCGTCCGGTCGAGATCAGACTGGAGCGCGTGGAGCTGGGGCAGAACGGCGGCAGACAAGGTGTGAAGGCAGACGGCAGGAGCAGCGTATTGTAGCGGACGCCAGTCTTCGGCACGCCCGCGCTCACCGCTGTGCGCGGCTTCTTAAGGCTGACTTAAGCGAAGCGGCACAACATTCGAACCGTGCGGAGGCCACGGTCCTCCGTCCCATCCGATCAGTGGAGGTTTGATATGCGCCAGAGACAATATCTCGCGGCCGCGGTTCTCGCCGGTGTCCTCGCCACCGGTACTGCCGCGCACGCGCGGAAAGACAGCACGGTAGATCTCACGCCGCCCGCGATCACCATGACGCAGGCCGTCGCGACGGCGGAGCAGCAGGTCAACGGACAAGCTGTCGAAGCCGAGCTCGAACATGGCAGGCAGGGCGTCTACTACGAAGTGAAAGTCGCCGGACCCGACGGCATCCACAAGGTATACGTCGATGCAACGGATGGCAAAGTCCTCGCGAGCCACCAGAAGAACCCCCTGACGAGCTGGCTTGACGACGACGATGACGATGACGACGACGACTGATTCTTCTCTCCCCCTGCTCCGGTGATCACACCGGGGCACCTCCGCCCGGTCGCGGATACAATGTCCGGACCGGGCTTTTCTTTCCTGGAAACCTTGAAGATCCTCCTCGTCGAAGACGATGCCATGATCGGCGCAGCCGTGCAGGAAGGACTGCGGCGCGCCGGCTTCACCGTCGATTGGGTGCGTGACGGACGCGCGGCGGAGCTTGCGCTCGCGGCCGAAAGCTACGGCCTCATGCTGCTCGATCTCGGGCTGCCGAAGAAGTCGGGGCTCGATCTCCTCACCGACGTTCGACGCAAGGGTGCCACCCTTCCGGTTCTCATCCTCACTGCGCGGGACGCAGTTTCCGATCGCGTGACTGGCCTCGACGCCGGAGCCGACGACTACCTCGTGAAGCCGTTCGATCTCGACGAGCTGGCGGCGCGCATCCGCGCCCTTTCCCGGCGTGCGGCCGGCCGCACGCAGACGGTGATCGAGCATGGCGCGCTGGTGCTCGATCCGTCGCGGCACGACGTGCGCCTCGATGGAACGCAGGTTGCGCTTTCCGCGCGCGAATACGCGGTGCTCGAAGCGTTGCTCGAGCGGCCAGGTGCGGTGCTCTCGCGCAGTCAGCTCGAAGAGCGTCTCTACGGCTGGGGCGAAGAGGTCGAGAGCAACGCGATCGAGGTGCACATCCACAACCTGCGGCGCAAGCTCGGCGCAGAGCTGATCCGCAACATCCGCGGCGTCGGCTACATGATGGGCGACAAGCCGTGACCTCGATCCGGCGACGGCTGCTGGTGTGGCTCATCGGCGCCCTCACCATCACCACCGTTGCTGCCCTTGCCGCCAGCTTCTTCGCAGCGCGCGACGACGTGAACGAGCTCTTCGACTATCAGCTGCAGCAGCTCGCCTTCTCGCTACGCAACCAACCCTTTCCCAGCGTTGGGCTCGCAAGTCCGTTTCGCCGTGGGGGCGATGACGATGACGATGACGACGACGATGACGATCACAGCGCCCATTTCATTACCCAGGTGTGGGACCGCAGCGGCACGCTCATCTATTTCTCGCGCCCCGGGACCGACCTGCCACGGGCGGTGCGGACCGGCTTCAGCAACGTGCGCTGGAGGGGAGAGAACTGGCGCGTGTACACGACCCTCGAAGACCGGCGCGTGATCCAGGTTGCCCATCCGCTCGCGCTTCGGCAGGAGATGATCGGCGCCATCGCCGAACGCATTCTCTTCCCGATCCTCGCGCTGATTCCGGTGTTTGCGCTGATCGTGTGGTTCGGCGTCGGACGCGGTCTTGCGCCGCTGCGGCGCATTGCCGGCGCTGTTGCCCGCCGCAGCCCGAGTTCCCTCGAACCGCTGCCGACCGCCGATCTTCCGACCGAGACCAGGCCGCTGGTGGGGGCGCTCAACGATCTGCTCGCACGCCTCTCGAAAGCGCTCGCGGCCCAGCGCGAGTTCACGGCCGACGCCGCCCACGAGTTGCGCACGCCGCTTACCGCCGTGAAGCTGCAGATCCAGTTGCTGGAGACCGCGCGCACGGCAGAGGAGCGGGACGCAGCGGTGGCGCAGCTCAAACTCGGCGTGGAGAGGTCCACGCATCTCACGGAGCAGTTGCTGACGATGGCGCGGCTGGAGCCCGACGCTCAGGAGCGTCCCTTCACCGCGATCAGGCTGGACGAGCTTGCGCGCAGCGTCGCCGGAGAGCGCGCCGCGATCGCCCACGCGAAGGGTATCGACCTCGGTCTCACCGAGGCGACGCCGGTTGAAGTGTACGGCGATGCAGACGGATTGCGCGTGCTGCTCGGCAATCTTCTCGACAATGCGATCCGTTACACGGAACCGGGCGGCCGCGTGGACATCAGCGTCACGCGGGGAACCGCCGACGCGCTGCTGGAAGTCGTCGACACAGGTCCCGGCATCCCTCCCGAAGAGCGCGCGCGAGTCTTCGACCGTTTCTACCGACGCGCGGAAGCCGACGGCACCGGAAGCGGGCTCGGGCTCGCGATCGTCAAGCGCATCGCGGACCGTCACCGGGCCGGGATCGAACTCGCCGACGGGGCGGGCGGGACCGGGCTGCGGGTTCGTATCCGCTTTCCCGCCAGCACTTGAAGGGAGTGTTGTCGCGTTTTAAGTCTGTCTTAAGCATGGCTCCTTAGGATGGCCCGCGTCGAAGGCCGCTTGCCTTCATCGCCCAATCCAGAAGGAGAGATGTACATGATCAAGAACACGCGCGTTGCACGCAGCGCCATCGCTGCGGCAGTCGTCGCCGCATTCGCGGCAGGCTGCTCCAGCGAGCACCTGCCCCATGTGGCCGAGGCAAATGCGGCGCCCCCGCCAGCCGTCGTCCAGCCGACCCAGCGGAATCTGCCGGATTTCACAGCGCTGTTCGAAGCCGCGGGCCCGTCGGTGGTCAACATCTCCGTCACGCGGAACGAAAGCGTGGCCGGCAACACGCCGGACCTATCGGGAATTCCGGAAGACAGCCCCATGTTCGAGTTCTTCAAGCGCTTCGGCATGCCGATGCCGGGTCCCGGGCCCGACGAGCGTGAAGCGCCTTCACGCGGTGTCGGCTCCGGCTTCATCGTGAGCGAGGACGGCTACATCCTGACCAACGTCCATGTGGTAGACGGTGCGGACACGGTGACCGTGAAACTGCCCGACCGCCGCGAGTTCACTGCCAAGGTGATCGGCGCTGACAAGCGTACCGACGTCGCCGTGGTGAAGATCGACGCGAAGAACCTGCCTGCCCTGAAGATGGGGGACCCGAGCAAGGTCAAGGTCGGTGAATGGGTCGCTGCGATCGGCTCGCCCTTCGGCTTCGAGAACACCGTGACTTCGGGCATCGTCAGCGCGAAGGGCCGGTCGCTGCCGGACGACAGCTACGTGCCGTTCATCCAGACAGACGTGGCGGTGAATCCAGGCAACTCGGGCGGCCCGCTCTTCAATCTGCAGGGCGAAGTGATCGGCATCAATTCGCAGATCTACAGCCGCACCGGCGGTTACATGGGTGTCTCGTTCGCGATTCCGATCGACCTCGCGATGAATGTCGCGGACCAGCTCAAGGCCCACGGAAAGGTGACGCGCGGCCAGCTCGGCATCCGCATTCAGCCGATCTCGGGCGAACTCGCGAAATCGTTCGGCCTGAGCGACGCGAAGGGTGCGCTCGTCGCGGCCGTCGATGCGAACAGCGCTGCGGCGAAAGCGGGGCTCAAGGCGGGTGACGTGATCACCGAATACGACGGCAAGAAGGTGAACGAGTTCTCCGAGCTGCCGCCCCTCGTTGGTTCCACCAAGCCGGGAGCGAAGGCAACGGTCGTGTATCTTCGCGACGGCAAGGAGCGCACGACGACGGTCGCCGTCGGCGAAGCGCCGACGGACAAGGTTGCGCAGGCCGGCGGTAGCACCAAGAGCGAAGGCCGGAAGATGTCATCCCTCGGACTTTCCGTGTCGGAGCTGGATGCCCGCGAGCGCAACGCGCTGGGTATCGACGGTGGCGTGAAAGTCGAGCGCGCGCAGGGGCCAGCGGCCAAGTCTGGCATCCGTCCCGGAGACGTGATCGTCGGCGTGAACGGCGCTCGCATTACGGGTGCCGACGATCTCGGCAAGACGCTGGAGCAGGCGCCGAAGGGTGCACCGCTTGCGCTGCTGGTCAAGCGCGGCGACTCGACCCTCTTCATCCCGGTCGCGCCCAACCAGGGCTGACGCTGTACCCGGGCGGCGTGCGCCGCCCCTGAAGCTGCACGGGCTGGTTCGCCGCGAGGCGACCGGCCTTTTTCCATGATGAGGCAACCCGTCAGGAGTCGGCGCCGAGCATGTTTGATCAGCCCGCCAGTATTCCAGTCGACCTCATCGATCGGCTGCCTCGCGCGCGGCGCGTCGTGGTGCTCACCGGCGCAGGCTTCCCCAGAATCAGGCGTGCCGACCTTTCGCGATGCGCTGACCGGCCTGTGGGCGCGCTTCCGCCCGAAAGAACTTGCGACGCCGCAAGCGCTCGCAACCGCATCCCCGGCTTGAGTCGAAACGCGAAGCTCGAGTAGCATTCGCGGCTTCACGCGCGTTAGAGCGCGGCAACTCGGAGCATCGAATGAAGCGCATGGATTATTCGCTGATCGCGGCGATTGTCTTCGCGGTGACGCTCGCCTCGTGCAGCAAGCAGGAAGAGGCGACCGTGAAGGAGTCTGCGGAGAAAGCTGTGGCCGAAGTCAAGGCGAAGGCCGAGGCGGAAGCGAAGGCAGCGGAAGTCCTGGCGAAGGAAGCGGAAGCGCTGGCGATTGCTACGGAGGCGTATGTCTATGCCTATCCGCTGGTCACGATGGAGATGACGCGGCAGATCATGACCAACGTGGAAAGCGCAGCAGGGACGCGTGCCCCGATGGGTCAGTTCGTCCGCATGCGCTCGTATCCGGATTCATCGTATCGGGACGTCACCGCGCCGAACGCGGACACGCTCTACACGACCACTTGGCTCGATGTGTCGAAGGAGCCGTGGATACTGAGCATCCCGGACATGAAAGGGCGCTACTTCCTCTTCCCGATGCTCGACGGCTGGACAAATGTGTTCGAGGTGCCCGGCAAGCGCACCACGGGGACTAAGGCGCAGAAGTACGCGATCACCGGTCCGGGCTGGTCGGGAACGCTCCCGGCTGGCGTGACCGAGTACAAGTCCCCGACCGGCATCGTCTGGATTCTCGGACGCATCTATTGCACCGGCACGCCGGAGGACTACAAGGCGGTGCACGCCCTGCAGGATCAGGTCTCGGTGGTGCCGCTGTCTTCCTACGGCAAGCCGTTCAAGCCCGAGCCCGGCAAGGTCGACCCTGCGCTCGACATGAAGACGGCGGTGCGCGAGCAGGTCAACGCCATGGACGGGGCTGCCTACTTCAAAAAATTCGCGGAACTGCTGAAGTCGAATCCGGCAGCGGCCGCCGATGCGTCGATGGTGCAGAAGCTCGCGACGATCGGCATCGTTCCGGGGCAGGACTTCGACGCCGCCAAGCTCGATCCGGCGGTCGCCAAGGGAGTCGTCGCCGCACCCAAGCCGGCGCAGGATCTCATCATGGGCTGGCTCAAGGCAGGCATCGTCGCGGGCGACCTCAAGCTCGAGAACGGGTGGCTCTTCACCGCCAAGACCGGCCTTTACGGCACGAGCTATCTGCAGCGTGCGCTCATCACCGCGATCGGCCTCGGCGCCAATCGCCCCGAGGACGCGGTCTATCCCACTTCCGAAGGGCCGGAGCTCCTGAAGAAGTACGACGGATCGAAGAAATACGTCATGCGCTTCGAGACAGGTCAGCTACCGCCGGTGAACGGATTCTGGTCGCTGACCATGTACGACGCGGAGTACTTCTTCGTGGCCAATCCGCTCAACCGCTACACGCTCGGTCAGCGCAACAAGCTCAAGGTCAACCAGGACGGATCGGTCGATCTCTACATTCAGCACGAATCGCCGGGCAAGGACAGGGAATCGAACTGGCTGCCGGCGCCGGCGGATGCGTTCGTCTTGATGATGCGACTGTACTGGCCGAAGGACAAGCCGCCCTCGATCCTGGACGGGACGTGGAAGGTGCCGGAGGTGAAGGAGGCGTCGTAGCCGCGTTTCGCTTCGGCGGGAGCGAGTTGTAGAGGTCGTGAGGCTTGAAGCAACGCGGAGCAGGGGCGCAGTTTCTACGCTCGGTCCGGTGGCAGCTGCGCGAGTTGCTTGTCGAACCAAGCGATCCAATCCGCGCGCGCGTGGCCCTGTTGAAGTGACTCACCGAGCGATCTCCGGCCCTTGTCTGTTCGTCCCTTTCCGCCAGGAGGTCCGCAACAGTGGACGGTACATTGACTTGGCCACCTAGTCATTAACCTCGCGGATCTGAATTCTACCCCTGACCGCCAAGATACTTCGTCAGCTTCTCCGTCACTGCTGCGTCGGCGCGAAAGATTTCTTCGCGGCTTGCTGATGTTTGCGTGCCTTCGGTCATGGATTGCCACAGAGACGAATCGAGCTTCGCACGCACTGCGTGATATCGGAGCTCGGCCGCGAAGATCGCCCGCTCTCCCGGCACAAATGGGCGGACCAGATTCGCGTAGCCCCAGAACGCCCCGAGCTTGAAAAGATGACAGGCCTCGGGCGAATGCCTGTGCGCGAGGGCTTGTGCGGTTTCGTTCGAGTCGGACTCGACGAACTTGATGAACTCGGTGTTCGCATCGGCAAGCTGCCGCGGCACGAACGGCTGCGGAGCTGGAACGCCCAACGTGCTGGCAAGCGTCTCGACATCTTTCATCACCTCCGCGAGCGTGTTGCGATCCACGGACGCGGACTGGCGTGCGACGCCGTCGCGGCCGATGTTGAGCCCCATCAGCCAAGCTGCCGTGCGCACCTCCGCGGTATTCGCCGCCGCAGGGGCCGCCTTCTCACCAGCCGCGGGCGTGCAAGTCTTCGAGTCTCGCGTGGCGTTCGAGAGAACGAGGCTGCCGGCCATGTCAGGACGCGCCATGAACCAGCCCATCCCGCCGAGCGCTGCGATCTCGATCGCGATGAAGCTGCCGGCGACGGTCCAAACGATAGCGACGAAAACCACTATCCGGCCAAGCCGGGAATGGAGGAAACCCCGTCGCTGAACCTGCTCCATGGTGTGAGGTGCGATGCGCCCGCGAGTATACTCCCGCGGCAATGGACGGACTCCTCTCCGGCAAGCTCACCTACGTCTTTCTCGTGTCCATTCTCGACGCGACGGTCCTCGCGCTTGCCGCGCTCCTCTGGTTTCGCCGCTCGGTACAGACGCTGATGCGAAGGCGCGGAACGGGTGCCGAAATCCGCACGCAGGATCGAGATCAGTCGATCGCGGATCGACCGGAGCCGAACGCGCCGGCGGAACTTTCGTTCGCAATGTTCGAGGCGGCCGACAACAAGTTTGCCGCGCGGCAAACTTCGATGGACCCTGACACGCTTCTGCGCCGGCGTCTCCTCGTCGCGTACGGGCTCGGCGCCGCGGCCTACGCGATCGTCATCACGACGCTGCAGTTAGGCGGTGAGGAGCCGAGCTATCCATGGGTGGCGTGGCTCGGACGGTGGTGGCAGAACATGTGGCCGGTGCTTCCGGCGCTCGCGGCGCTGCTCGTGCTCGATCGCCGGGCGATGATCCGGCTCGTGGGCTGGTACCTCCTGGTGGGAGTCGCCGCGGTTTCACTTTTCACGCTCGCCGGACAAATGCTCCACGGGACGTTCAACACCGCACCGATCACGAACGTGTACTGGCTCCTGCTTGGCCTCGCGTGGGCGGTCTGGGCGCCGCTCGCCCTTATCGCGGTCTCTGGATGGCGGCGCATCCGCGCGGTCATGCCACTCGCGTTGGCCGGCACGCTCGCGTTCGGTTTTGCGCTAACAGTTCGTTGAAATTATCGATGATTTGGGTGCGGGCATTGGATCGCAACGAGATTTTCAAGATGGGAGAGGAAGCCGTGCGAGGTTTCTCGCGGTTTGCGCTTCCGCGTTGGTGTTTTGCGCCGCTATTTGCACGCGAACCGCAAATGCGGACGCACCTTTCCCGTTTATCCGGTCGCGCCCATGATCGCCTGTGCTATGAACAGTTTCGGCAACCGGCGCAAATTGACCGCCAGCATGGACAGTGTGAACACGTCGCTGACTTTCGGCTGGCCACGCAGCTTGACCTGACGGATCGTTGCGCCATGCTGCTTGCCATCACCGAACAACGTCTCGATCAGCTTGCGCGTCACCTGACTGACCCGATAGCCGTCGTGCCGGGTCGTGCGGCCGTCGATCCGGCTTTCGCGCTTCGCCCGTGCGGTCTTGGTGGTCGTACTCGTAGGCATTTTGTGCCACGTGAGGCGTGACGTTGAGCTCACGGCAGGCGCTGACAAAGTCCTCGGTATCGTAGTTCTTGTCCGCCCCCACCGTCTTGCGCTGCTCGCCGGGAAGACTGGCCAACATGTCGAGGGCTGCCTCGCGTTCGGCCGTGCCCGTGGCCAGCGTCAGTCGCGTGTCAACGGCCAACTTGCTGCGGTTGTCCATCAGCACATGGCCCATGAAGGATGGCAGAGCCTGGGCTTTCTTCGACTTGGTGAACAGCCGGGAATCCGCGTCGGTGGTACTGGCGTGCGTATCGTTGCTGCGTTTCTGGCCCTTGAACTCCACTTCCGGATTGTTCTTGCTGCCAGTCTTGTTCGGCGGGGGCCCATCCTTCGGCACGAAGCTCTTGAGCGAGGCCCAGGCACGTATCAGCGTGCCGTCCACGCTGAAATGCTCGGACGAGAGCAGCTTGGCTTCTTCCGCTTGTTGCATCACGCGCCCGAACAACGTCTTGATCGCATCGTGATCGATCAGCCGGTCGCGATTTTGCGTATAGGTGCTGTGATCCCACGCCAAGTCTTCCATGCCCAGTCCGACGAACCAGCGGAACAGCATGTTGTAACCCAATTGCTCGCACAACAGCCGTTCGCTCCGAATTCCATACAAGGCTTGCAGCACCAATCCACGCAGCAGCCATTCCGGGGGCACCGAGTACCGACCACGCTCTTCGTACATCGACTCAAACAGCCGGTCCATGTCGCGCAGCGCTGGATTGAGAATCTCTCGAATCGCGATCAGCGGATGCTCCGCCGGCACGTAATCCGAGGTCTGCTTCACAACGAACAAGCCTTCCTGGGTTACGTCGGCTCCACGCATCGCGCTCATCCCCTTCGATCCATACGACGCATTACTCAACGTACTCCCCCCGATTCCGTAAACAGGATCAGGGAATAAATTCAACAAACTGCTAATGCTCTTTCGCGAGATTTTGATATGGGCATTCGACATCGCCGCAGCGCGTTCGGTCATCCTTGACCTGTCTGCGCTTGCGTCCGTCCAAGTCGTGTACTACGGGCTTTTTCTTCTGATGAGCCTGCCCGTGGGTCTGCTCGCATGGATGCTTCTGCGTAACCTGGCAAGCCGCTTCGAGCGCAAGCGATTCAGCGACGTGCAGCTGATCGTCGATTGCTGGTGGGCGATCGTCTCAGCCGAGCAGGCGGCCTTGCTCTCCAACAAGCTCGGGCTGGGCGCGATCGCCGGTGCTGCAGCGGCCTTCGCTGTCTACCGCATCATCGTGGGTATTGCGCTTCGTACACGCATCCGGGGTGATGGCGGAAAGCGCCTGCTGCTACTGCGCGTGTTCGGCTACCAATCGCGCACTGAGTCGCTGTTCGACCGGCTTGCCCAGGCGTGGCGCTTCCACGGTCCGGTGCAACTCATCGCCGGCGTCGACCTCGCGACCCGCACCGCGGACCCCGGGGACATGCTGAAGCTCTTGAGCGGTGCCCTGGACACGCAGTATGTGGCGAGTGTCGCGGATGTCGGAGAACGCATGGCGCGGCTCGACTACGAGCGCGATCCCGATGGACGCTTTCGCGTAAACGACGTTTATTGTCACGACAATACGTGGCGGGCCGCGGTGGAAGCGTTGCTCGATTCCAGTGATTGCGTGCTGATGGACGTGCGCAGCTTCTCGCAGCAGAACCAGGGCTGTGTCTTCGAACTCGAGCAACTCCTTTTGCGGCTGCCGACTGAATCGATTGTACTGGTCGTCGACAAGTCCACCGATTTGCATTTGCTCGGCGCGACACTGGAAAAATCTTGGCAGGACGCGCGGCAAGCAGGCGTCGCCCGCGGTGACGGGAAGGTCGCGCTCATGCGCGTGGAGCGCAATACGCCAGGCGAGTTGTCTATGCTGATGCAGCGGCTGCGGGGGTTCGGCGAGCCGCGCCTCATGCTCGCTGCGGACGAGCTTGCCGGAGCGGCGTGACGCACGATGCCCCTCGAGATTTCCGTAGGTTCCGCCACGGCGACCGGGAAGCGCGACCGGAACGAGGACTACTGGGGCATTGTCACGCCGGAAGGTGCCGAGCTCGCTTCTCGCGGTGCCGTGCTCGCCGTTGCCGACGGCGTGTCCGGAAGCGAGGAGGGGCGCGAGGCGGCGGAATATTGCGTGCGCGGGCTGCTCGCCGATTACTACGCCACCCCCGAAACGTGGGAAGTCTCGCTTGCGATCGAGCGCGTGCTTGCGGGCATCAACCGCTGGCTGGTTGCTCAGGGCACCGCGCACGAGCCGCATCGCACACTGGCGACGACCCTGAGCGTGCTTGTCCTGCGAGGGGGCCGCTATTATCTCGGCCACGTCGGCGATTCGCGCATCTACCGCCTGCGCGACGACGCGCTCACGCTGCACACGGACGATCACGTCTGGGACATGCCGGAGCGGAACCACGTCCTGCGGCGCGCGGTAGGTCTCGACACGCACCTTGTCGTGGATCATGGAGACGGAGAGCTGCAGACCGCCGACCGCTTTCTGATCTGCAGCGATGGCGTGTGGGAACCGTTGGGGGACGCCGGCATCCATGCGGTGCTTCGGCTGCACGAGGATCCGCAGGATGCCGCCGACGCACTGGTGAAGGCCGCCCTCGACCGCGGAGGGCAGGACAATGCCACCGTCGTCGTCGCACGCATCGATGCGGTGGCAACCGAGAGCTGGCGCGAGCGCATCGCGTCGGACCTGCACCTTCCGGTGCCGGTGAAGCTCAAGCCCGGCAATCGCATCGACGATTTCGAGGTCGTGCAACTCCTGCACGAATCGCGGGCCACGCTGCTGTATCAGGTGCGATCCCTTATGTCCGGACAGGCGCTGGCGCTGAAGACGCTGCAGCCGCTGTTCGGAGATGACCGCCAGAGTCGCGAAGGACTGCTCAACGAGGAGTGGCTCGCGAAGCGTCTCGTGTCGTCCTACTTTCCGCAGGTGATTCCGATTGCCGCGGGCGCCCGCCAGTATCTCTACTACGTCATGACCTACCATGCCGGGCGGACGCTTCAGGCACAGCTCGACAGTGGACGGCACTTTTCGGCGAGCGATGTGACTCGTATCGGCATGCAGGTGGCGAAAGGGCTCGGCGCCCTGCACCGGCTGGCGATCCTCCATCGCGACATCAAGCCCGCCAATCTGCTGCAGGGCGAGGACGGCGGGCTGCGCATCCTGGATATGGGCGTTGCGCTCGCGGCGGGCGTTCCGTACGAAGAACTCGAGGGCAATCCCGGCACGCCGAGCTTCATGGCGCCGGAGTTGCTGGCTGGAGAGCCTGCATCAGTGCAAAGCGATCTCTTTGCCGCCGGCGTCAGCCTCTATCATCTGTTGACGCGCAAATATCCCTACGGCGAGGTGGAACCCTTCCAGCGCCCGCATTTCGGCGATCCCACGCCTCCCACCCGCTACCGGCCCGACATTCCGAGCTGGCTGGAAAACTTTCTGCTGCGGGCGGTCGCGCGAAACAAGGAAGAGCGCTTCGAGACGGCAGAGGAGATGCTTTACGCGCTGGAGCGGGGTGGAGCACGGCCGGTCGCGGCGCCGCGACCGATTCCGCTTCTCGAAAGACATCCCGCTGCGCGCTGGCAGGCTGTCTCCCTCGTGTTGCTGATCGTCAACCTGCTGCTGATCTATCTTCTGCTTGCGCGGTGATTCGCGTACGTGTCGATTACGAGCCGGCTGCCTCCCGGGCACGCATCTTCGCGGCGATGAAGTCCTCGTGGGGCACATACAACAGGTTGGCGACCTTGCGCGCGAGATGCTCCTCATAGATGTGGAGCTCGGCGTCGGCGTAAGCGATTCGCCACAGGGATTCGATCAGTCGCACCTTCTGCTCCTTGGTGAAGCGCTTGTTGATGAGGGAGGTGAACTGATAGAAGTCCGTTGCCTGCCCTGCCTCCTCTTCCGCAAGCTGGACCAGCGTCGCCGCCTCCACTGCGCTCAAGTCGAACTTGCTCCAGACAAGGCGCAACACGGCCTCCCGCTCGGCCGGCTGGATTTCGCCATCCATGCGCACCATTTCCACCAGCAGAGCAGCCGTGGCGACCTGGATCTTGTGGTTTTCCTCCACCGCTGCCGCAGGCACGCCTCCCATGTGTCTTTCGAAAAATTCGACGATGGTCTTGAGCATTGGTGCCTCCGCGTCTTGCGGTTATTGCGAGATTCAGAGTGTATTCAATTGTCGTGGACTGGGCGAGTGAATGTAGGCCTTATGGCCGATGCTCGCGACCCGCCTGCTTGAATTAGACTTTGCAAGGGGCGCCGGAACGTGACCGGCGCGCAAGGCTGGCGCATCGATGAGAAAGGAGGGCAACATGAAGAGAATCATCCTGTGTTTCGACGGAACGTGGAACGACTGGGAAGGGAGCCCCGATCGCGGCAAGCTCGCTTCGAATGTCGTACGCTTCTACGAGAGCGTGCTGGCGGAAGAGATCGGGCCACGCAGGTGCGCTCCGGGAAAATCGCCGCAGGTGCGCACTCTCAAGTGGTACGACGCAGGGGTCGGCGCGCACTGGGGAGAGAAGGTGCGGGGCGCGTTTGGTTACGGCCTTTCGCGCAACATCATGGACGCGTATCACACGGTGGTCAGAAACTACACGCCGGGAGACGAGATCTACAGTCTGGGTTTCAGCCGTGGCGCGTACTCGGCGCGCAGCCTGGCCGGTCTCATCCGCAAGACGGGTGTGGTGCGGACCGAATTCGCCAGCGACCCCGATCCTGCGGATAACCCGCGCCTCGAAGACGCCTACAAGCTCTATCGCCGCCGCGACAAGGATGCCGATGCGGACGACGTGAAGGCCTTCCGTCACGAATACTCCTATTCCGAGTCCCCGCCGGATATCTGTGTCGTGGGCGTATGGGATACGGTGGGCGCCCTGGGAGTGCCGACCGATCTCTTGCAGAGCGGGCCGCTCAAGCTCGTGGGGAACCTGGTCGATCACATCAAGGCGGATATGTATGGTTTTCATGACGCCAAGCTCAGCCGGTACGTGAAGAATGCGTTTCACGCTCTCGCCATCGACGAGCATCGGGAGGCTTATGCGCCTACCCTCTGGACGGACATCGAGCCCGGTCGCAACGTGAAGCAGCTCTGGTTCGCGGGTTGCCATTGCGACATCGGCGGCGGCTACGAGAGTCACGCGCTCGCCGACGTTACCCTGCGATGGATGCAGGAGTGCTGTCAGCTGGACGGGAATGGCCTCGAATTCAGCGCCCTCGCCGGAGTGCCGAGCGACGAAGAGCTTGGGCGGGTGCGCCCCGTGAACTCGTACGAGAAGTTTCTGGACGGAGGCTACGCGAGGCTACATAAGCCACTCTATCGAGTACTCACGCGGGAGAACGTCCACGAATCGGCATGGAAGCTCAGGGAGCTGACCGCGAGCGCGGCAACGCCGCCCGGCGGATACAACCCCCCGCAACTCGCCTAGCCGGTCGCCCGCGCAGGCCCGCCGAGGAGATCCGCCTTTACGCTGGGAGGCAAGTTTGACTAAACTAGGAACCTCACCGAGGCGGCAGAGAACGCCTTGACGCGCAACCGCCCATGCCGCGCACAGGGGGTACGGAAATGCGACCCATCAAGCAACTGCTCATCGGCAAGTCCCGATCGATCATCTCGGTGGTGCCCGACACCACGGTCTACGACGCGCTAGTTATCCTGGCGGACAAGGACATCGGTGCGCTTCTGGTCATGGACGGCGACGAACTGCTCGGGATTTTCTCCGAGCGGGACTATGCGCGCCGGGTCGTCCTTCAGGGCAAGACCTCCCGCGACACCTTGGTGCGGGACATCATGACGCCGCGGGTCGTGTGCGTGAAGCCGGAGCAGACGGTGGACGAAGCGATGGCGATGATGACGGAGATACGCTGCCGCCATCTGCCGGTGATCGAGCACGGCAAAGTGGTCGGCGTCGTCTCGATCGGCGATCTCGTCAAGGAGATCATCTCCGAACAGGAGTTTCTCATCCAGCAGCTCGAAACCTACATCATGCAATGAGGCGTTTCTGTACCCGGGAGGGAGCGGGAGCGCTGCCGCGAGACGGCCCTGCGATGGCGGGGCCGTTTTACATTGGGCCGCAACAGGTCGGTGCTTGCCCACCGTGGGTCCGAGGTGCTGCCGCATGCGTGAGCGAAAAGACTATTAGGGCGGAGGGTTGGAGCGCGGAATGTGAGGGCGCAGCGAACCATGCATAGGGTGCCCCCGTCGTGACTGAGGCGGCGGTCCCGGCCGGAAGAACCGGCGGGGTTGCCGCCATACCTCGTCGCGCGGATTCGAGCAATCGGCGTGCCGCATGTGACGCGTGCTAATTCAGGAGGTTGCGAAGCGCCGCCGGAATATCGTGCCCCCTCTTGAAGCGCCGTGGTGGGGCGATGCACCAAAGCGTGCATGCGAGGTATGAGCAAGTCCGCACCGTCCGTGCGGTGAGTGGTGTGCCGGAATCCGCGCTTTTTTCACATCAACGCAAGGGCACCGTCATGGAATTCGGAGCCATCATCATCGGGGACGAAATCCTCACCGGAAAGCGTCAGGATCAGCACATGGCGCGCCTCATCGGCCTGCTTGCCGAGCGCGGGCTCGAGCTCACATTCTGCGAATACATCGGAGATGTGCCATCCCGCATCACTGCGACCCTGCGTCGCACCTATGCGCTCGCGGACACGGCGGTTTTCTGCTTCGGCGGAATCGGTGCCACACCCGACGATCACACCCGCCAGTGCGCCGCGGCTGCTGCAGGCGTCGGACTGCAGCGGCATCCCGGTGCGGTGGCGGAGATCGAGGGGCGGTTCGGAGCGATGCCACGGGATCATCCGCGGTATCTGATGGCCGATCTGCCCGCGGGCTGCACGCTGATACCGAATGCTTTCAACCGGATTCCGGGTTTCGGCGTCGCTCATCATCATTTTGTTCCCGGCTTCCCCGAGATGGCGGGTCCCATGATGGAATGGGTGCTCGATCACATCTATCCCGGCCTCCACCATGTTCAGCGCAAGGTGGATCACGCCATCGTGGTGCGGGATGCGGCCGAAAGCGCCTTGCTTCCCCTGATGACCGTCTGCGTCGACAAGTATCCGGATCTCAAACTCTTCAGCCTTCCCCGCTTCGCGCCGGAAGGCCGGCTCATTGAGCTTGGCTTCCGCGGCGACGCGGGGCGTGTGGTCGTCGCCATGGAAGAGTTGCGCTCGGGGGTGAGCGCGCTCGGGTACGTGTATGACGAGCGCGCTCCGATAGGTTGAGGCTCAACCCGACTCAGGCGCCCGGGCGTTTCATGTATTGCGATGCGCATGCGCGACGGGCGGCGCTGCTAGACTAGGCGGCGACATGGAGCCGCTGCGCGACGAGGAGTTGATGCTGCGCTATCGGGACGGGGACGCCGGTGCGTTCGACGCGCTGTACAACCGCCATCGCGCGGGGCTTTTTCGCTTCATCCTCCGGCAGTGCCCGATCCGCGGCGAGGCGGAGGAGATTTTTCAGGAGGTATGGATGCGCCTCATCGAAGCCCGCTCACGCTACCGTGTCGAGGCGCGCTTCTCCACCTATCTCTACCAGATCGCGGTGAACAGACTGATCGACCGCTCGCGGCGCCAGTCGAATGCGCCCGCCTTGTCCGTCCCGCTCGACGGAGTGAATTGTCCGGAGGCGCTCGCGGTCGCAGGGCCAGCCGGCAACCCGGAGCGGCACGTGGCGGCGCGGCAGGAAGCTGCGCGCGTGCTTGCAGCGCTGGAAGCCTTGCCCCAAGAACAGCGCGAAGCATTTCTGCTGCACGAAGAGGGAGGACTCTCCGTCGGCGAGATCGCCGAGGTCACCAAGGTCGGTCCGGAAACGGCGAAAAGCCGACTGCGGTACGCTTTGGCGAAGCTGCGCCAAGCGCTGGAGGGCAAGGCATGAGCGACCCCCGCACGCCCTCGGACGAGGGGGTCGATCTGCGCCTGCCGGCCGAGGATATTTCCCGTGCGTATCGTGCGAGCGCCCGGGACGAACCTTCACCCGAGCTCGACGACGCGATCTGCGCTGCCGCCCGCCGCGGGGTGCATTCGCGGCCGCGTGCGCAGGACCGCCGCCCGTTGCAACGGTGGGGCGTCCCGCTTGCCGTCGCCGTCACCCTGATAGTCGGCGTCAGCGTCGCTTTCCTCGCGGTCGACCGCCGCGACCTGCCCTCCACCGCAGGCAATATATCGGCACCGTCCGCGCGGGATTCGGTGGTGCTCGGGGAAAAGATCTCACCGCCGCCACCGCAGGCAAACGTCGAGCAGACGCCGGAACCTTCGGCGGCGGTCACCGTGCGGCCGTCGCGGGAGCGAACGACACGGGAAGAGATGTTCCGCAGGCGCGACGTTGCCCCGTCGCCGGAGCGAGCGCAGCCGGCCGCGCCGGCTCCGGCATCGCCGCCCGACGAGGCGGCCGGAACTCCGAGCGGTGCTCCCACCGCTGCGTTGCAGGTGTCGCCACCCACTGCCGCAACGGATGCGAAGGCGCTGCGCAAATCAGCGCCGGGCACGCCACAGGGCGAGCAGGATGCCGAACTGCTGTCGCCCGAGGTCTGGCTTCAGCGTATCCGCGAACTGCGGGCGAAGGGGGATCTCACCCGCGCGGAGGACAGCTTCAGAGCGTTCCGCCGCCGCTATCCCGACTATCCGCTGCCGGCGGACATTCCGCTGCCTCCCGATCCCGGCAAGTGAACGCTAACCGCCGCATGTGCAGACGGCATTCAATAAAAAGCCCCGGGTTGGGCCCGGGGCTCGGTAGCGCGAGGAATTGCGGTGGAGACTTACGCGGCCTTCTTCTTCGCGATGGTCGCGACCTGGGTCGCGGCGGCAACGTTCGCTTCGGTCAGATCGGCAACCTGCTTGGCAGCCTTCACCGCCGAATCGTACGCCGAGTTCGCAGCAGCGATCGCGGACTTCACTGCGGCCACCGCGACGTTGGAACCAGCCGGGCCAGACTTGGCAACCTTGTCGAGGCTCGCTACGACACCCTTGTTGAACTCAGCGACACGCTCTTCGACCAGCTTGGAGAGCTCGGCCTGGGTCGAAGAGGCAATTTCCCACACGCTGCGTGCGTAGTCGGCAGCCTTTTCGATGCTCGGATGTGCACCGTTGGGCTTGACGGTCAGGAGTTCCTGAATGTCCTTGACGTTGACGAGCGACTTGGCAGCCTTGGCGCCGTCTGCGAAGGCGGCACGCGCCGCTTTCAGATTCAGCTCGATGAGCCGCTCGGTCCCTTCGAACGCGATGCCGGCCGCACGGAGAGCGGTGTCGACGTTGGCCTTGTTGGCTGCAATGACCGGCTCGGGGATGGCGGGAATGTTACTCATGGTATGACTCCTTTTTCAGTGAATGAGTGAAAGTTTCGAGTGCCGCTCAACGCTTGGTTTGCTGCACTGCACAAAAGCGATTATATAGGCGAACGTTATGGTGTCAAGTACTTTTGTATTCTCAGCGTAAAGACATTGTGCGTCGCAGCATAAACAGCTACTTAACTCATCATCGCGTGCGCGACCTCGTTGCCAAGATGGTCCAAGCCGCCCTTGCGCCCGGTTCTTAGGGCCCGCCAAATGAAGCTGCGCCCACCATGACGCCTCCCGTTCCCGCCTGTTCGCCTCTCGATGCGCCCGGTCCCGATCCTGGCGCGGAGCGGGTCGCGCCGGAAATCCGGAGGGAGACCAGCAGCGACGGGGTGCCGGAAATTCTGGTGCTGGGGGATTGGGTGCTTTCGACGCTCAAGGCGCAGTTTCAGGATATGGAGTCGCGTTTGCGGCCCCTCGCTGCGGAGACGGGAACTCGCTGGAACCTCACGCACGCGCGCACGGTCGATCACGCCGGTGCGCTGCTGCTCTGGCGCGCCTGGGGCGGCAAACGCCCCGCCGCCCTGGCCATCGCGCCCGACCAGTCGGCGCTTCTCGACCATGTCGCCCAGGTGCCCGGTTACGAGATGCCGCGACGGCGCCACATACTGCTCCAGGGCCTCGCACGGATCGGTCGCGGCATCGTCGGAGCATTTCGCGAGGTGCGGGACGGCACCTGGATGATGGGACAGCTCGCGCTCGACCTCGGGCATCTCGTCCTCCATCCTTCGCGGACACCTTGGCGCGAGATCTCGGCGAATATCTACCGGACCGGCGCCCAGGCCCTGGGGATCACGGCCCTGGTCGGCTTTCTCATTGGTATCGTGCTTTCCTACCTGTCCGGCAAGCAACTCAAGGCCTACGGCGCAGATGTCTTCATCGTCAACATTCTCGGCCTCAGCATCATTCGCGAGCTCGGGCCGGTGCTTGCGGCAATCCTCGTCGCGGGCCGGTCCGGGTCATCGATGACGGCGCAGCTCGGAGTCATGCGCGTGACCCAGGAGCTGGATGCGCTCTCCGTGATGGGCATTTCCCACACCATGCGGCTCGTGCTGCCCAAGGTGATTGCGCTCGCGGTCTCGATGCCCCTCATCGTGCTCTGGACGAGCGCGATGGCCCTGATCGGCGGCATCATCGCGTCAGACGTTCAGCTCGGCATTGGCTACGCGCTGTTCCTCGAACGGCTGCCCAAGGCCGTTCCCATCGCCAATCTCTGGCTGGGTCTTTCCAAGGGTGCGGTGTTCGGGGCGCTGATCGCCATCATCGCGTGTCATTACGGGCTCCGCGTGGAACCCAATACCGAGAGCCTGGCCACCGGGACCACGACCTCGGTCGTGGTGTCCATCACCACCGTCATCATCGTCGATGCGATCTTCGCGATCGCTTTCTCCAATGTGGGGTACGGATTTTGACGCCGGTGCCCGTGATCGAAGTGGAAGGCCTCTGGAGTCGGTTCGGGCCCACCACGGTCCATCGAAACATTTCGTTCGACATCTATCGCGGCGAAGTGCTCGGCATCGTCGGCGGCTCCGGCAGCGGCAAGACGACCATGCTGCGCCAGTTGCTTGGTCTGGAAACGCCGGCGAAGGGGCGGATCAAGATATTCGGCCGCTGCTTCGCCGACATTGGCGCGGACGAACGCCACGCCCTGCGCACCCGCTCCGGGGTGCTGTTTCAGCAGGGCGCGCTGTTCTCGGCGCTCACGGTGTTCGACAACGTCGCGCTGCCGCTGCGTGAGCTGAACGTGCTGCCGCCAGAGGTGATTCGCGAGCTGGTGATGCTCAAGCTCGCGCTGGTGGGTATCGAGGCGAAGCACACGCACAAGCTGCCGGCGGAACTCTCCGGCGGCATGATCAAGCGCGTCGGGCTCGCGCGCGCGCTTGCGCTTGAACCCGAGCTGCTGTTTCTGGACGAGCCGACGGCGGGGCTTGATCCCGATCGCAGCGAAGCAATCATGAAGCTCATCCGCGCGTTGCGAATGGAGCTCGCCCTGACCGTGGTGATGGTGACCCACGATCTCGATTCCCTCTTCGAAGTGTCGGACCGCATCGCGGTTCTCGCCGATCAGCGCCTCATCACCATCGGTCCGGTGCGCGAGGTGATCGAGAACGATCATCCCTTCATCCGCAGTCTCTTCCACGGCGAGCGCGGCCAGCGCGTTGTGCAGGCGCTGGGGGTCGGCGCGCCGGTCGTGTAAGCTAGCAGGCTGTTGAAAAACCCTCCGGGAGCTGCGTTTGACACGAAAAATGCTCAAATGCGAGGCGCGCGACGAAGGTCGTAGCTTGATCTACGATGCCGAGGAGCGGAACGAAGCAGATAGGCATTTTGTCGTGCAAACCCGAAGGGGCGCCGCAGCCCCGATGAATATTCCAACAGCCTGCTAAACCCTCGATCCGCCAACAACCAGAATCCGGATGGAGAACCGCGCCCACGCCATCATTGCGGGAATTTTCGTGTTCCTGCTTGCCGCCGCGGTCGTTGCTGCGGCGGTCTGGCTTTCCGGGGACGCCGTGCGCGTCCGTTCGTACCAGTTGGTCGCGAAGACGCCCGTGTCGGGCCTCAACCCGGAGGCTCAGGTGCGGCTGCGCGGGGTGATCGTAGGCAAGGTGCGCTCGATCCGATTCGATCCTGCCAACCCGCTCCAGATCCTCGTCCAAATCGACGTGGACGAGAGCACGCCCATTACCCGCGGCACCTACGCAACTCTCGGCTACCAGGGCATCACCGGCCTTGCCTATATCAGCCTCGACGACGCAGGCAAGGACCCGGCACCCCTTGTGGCCACCGGGGATCAACTCGCGCAGATCGAGCTGCAGCCTTCGTTCATCGACCAGGTGTCCCAGTCGGGCCAGGAGCTCCTGCTCAATGCGGGCGAAACCGCGAAACGTCTCAACGAACTCCTCGACGAGAAAAATCGCAGGCGCGTCACCGATACCCTTGCCAATCTCGAGACCGTTTCCCGGCGCCTGATCGTCGTCGCCGACAAGCTGGAGCCCGCGCTGGCCGGTCTGCCTCAGGTCGAGAGAAACGCCATCGCCGTGCTGACGCGCGCCGACGCGCTGATCGCTGATCTGCATCTGCTCTCCAAAGATATCCGCTCGCAGATCGGCAGCGTCGAGCGCGCCAGCAGCGCTTTTCAGCGCGCTTCGGTGTCGTGGCACGTTCTGGGAGATCGATTGACCGCCGAGACAGCGCCGTCGGTGAACGATGCCGTCGATGATTTCTCCCGCACCACGCGGAGCGTCGAGCGGCTCGCAAGCGGGCTGCGGGAGCAGCCGCAGCAACTGTTGTTCGGACCGCCGGCACCGGAACCGGGGCCGGGAGAACCCGGCTTCCACCCACCTCAATCACGCGGGAAATGACACATCGACTACCCAGCCTGATCGTCGCTGCTGCGCTCCTTGCGGCATGTGCGACGCCCGGCGTACAGCGGGAGCGTGAAGCCACCTATGACTTCGGGTTGCCGACGGCGGATGCAGCGCAGCTCGCGTCGATCCGGGGCAGTGTGCTGGTACCCGATGTCACCGCACCGGGCTGGCTCGATTCGCCGGGCATCAGTTACCGGCTTGCCTACGACAACGAGGCGCGGACCCGCATTTACGCTCTCAGCCGCTGGGTCGCGCCGCCCGCATCCCTCGTTACCCAAGAATTGCGGACTGCCGTGTCGGCGGCGACGCGGGACAGGCTGGTGTTGCCCCAGGACGGCGTCGGCGCGGACTGGGTGCTGAGGGTGGAACTGGAGGCGTTCAGCCAAGTGTTCGACACGCCGGACCGCAGCCGGGCGCTGGTGCGCATGCGTGCGACGCTGATCCGCGCGAGCGAAAGGCAGGTCGTCGCGCAGCGGACCTTTGCGTCGGAGCTGCCGGTCGCGACCGCGGATGCACCGGGCGGTGCGAAGGCCCTCGCCCAGGGCGCGGAGAACGTCGTCAATGCGATCGTGGCGTGGACAGCCAGCGAGGCGAGATGATCCGTCAGCGCTTTCGAGCCAGGGTCATGCCGTCGCCGATGGGAACGAGGCTGAGATCGATCCGCTCATCGTTCCGCAGGCGCGCGTTGAAGGCGCGAATCGCTTCGGTGTCCTCGTCGTGATCGGAAGGATCGGCGACGCGTCCGTACCAGAGCGTATTGTCGATCGCGACCAGGCCGCCGGAGCGCACCAGCGTCAGCGCGCGCTCGTAGTAGTTGAGGTAGTTGACCTTGTCGGCATCGATGAAGGCGAAGTCGAAAGCACCTGCCTCCTCCTGGGCGAGCAGCTGATCCAGGGTCTCGATGGCGGGTGCGAGACGAAGGTCGATGCGATCGGCGACGCCCGCTTCGCGCCAGTAGCGTCGCGCGATCGCGGTCCATTCCTCGTTCACGTCGCAGGCGATGATGCGCCCCTCGGGCGGCAGCGCGGACGCCGTGCAAAGCGTGCTGTAGCCGGTGAAAACACCGACTTCGAGGCAGCGTTTCGCACCGGTCAGGCGAACGAGAAGCGCCATGAGCTGGCCTTGCTCGGGGGCAATCTGCATGTGCGCGCGGGGCAGGCTGGCGGTTTCCTTGCGCAGGCGCTGCAGCAGGTCGGTATCGCGCAGCGAAACCGAGACAACGTACTCGTACAGCGCGTCCGAGAGGGTAAACGTGCGGGTTGACATGGGCGTTGGGTTTGGCAGGTGGGTGGTGGATTGTCGCTTATCGTAATTCGGGATTGAGGTATGTGTCAGCTACTGGGAATGAATTGCAACGTCCCCACGGACATCTGCTTCTCCTTCTCCGGGTTCCATCACCGGGGCGGGCGCACCGACCAGCACGTGGACGGCTGGGGCATCGCGTTCTACGAAGGGCCGGGCTGCCGTCTCTTCATCGACACCAAGCCCGCCGCGGAGTCACCGGTGGCGGCCCTCGTGCGCAACTATCCGATCCGCTCGCTCAACGTGATCGCGCACATCCGCAAGGCGACCGTGGGGAACGTGGCGATCGAGAACACCCATCCGTTCGTGCGCGAGATGTGGGGGCGCTATTGGACGCTTGCCCACAACGGCACCCTGAAGGGTTTCGCCCCGCGGTTCAATGGGCGCTACCGGCGCTATATTCCGGTAGGCCGCACCGACAGCGAGCTCGCATTTTGCCAGATCCTCGAAACCTTGCGCCGGCTCTTTCCCGCGGGACAGCCCGAACTGCCCGCGCTCTATGGCGCACTCGCCAACATCACCGCTGAACTGGGGGCGTTCGGCACTTTCAACTATCTGCTCTCGAACGGCGACGTGTTGTTCGCCTATTGCGCGAAGCGGCTCGCTTACATCGTGCGCAAGGCGCCATTCACCACGGCGCACCTCGTGGACGAAGACTACGCGGTGGACTTCAGCCAGCTGACGACACCGGCGGACCGGGTTGCCGTGATTGCCACCGTGCCGCTCACCGACAACGAGGCTTGGACCACCATGGCGCCGGGTGAGTTGCTGCTGTTCAAGGATGGCGAGCCGCTGGCCATGCCTTCATAGCGATTCGGGCGCCGGTCGCTCGCGTTCGCGCGGAATGCGTGCCGGATCCCACTCTGCGAGCGCTGCACGCCAGAATTCCCGCAGAGACAGCCTTCGCATCGAGGGCGGAGCGGCCTGTCCCAGAAAGGCCAACGCCGCAGCGAGCGCAGGCACTGCCGCATCGCGCACGACTGCCGCGGCAAGCGTCTGCTTGCTGAGCTTCCGACCTTCCGCATTCACGGCTGTGGGCAGGTGCATGTAGCGCGGCGTCAGAAGTTCGAGCAGCCGCTGCAGGTAGATCTGGCGCGGCGTCGAAAGCAGCAGATCGGACCCGCGCACGACGTCGGTGATTCCCTGTTCGGCATCGTCGATGACGACCGCGAGCTGGTAAGCGAAGACATGGTCGGCACGATAGAGCACGAAATCTCCGACCTCGCGCGCAACGCACTGGACGATTTCACCTTGTACGGCATCCGTGAAGCGGATCGGTTCATCGGAAGTGCGAACCCGCAGCGCGCGTGCCGCGCGCCCGTCGCCCGACGCTTCGCGGCAGGTGCCCGGATAGACGGGACCCTCGATGCCTCCCACCGCGGAATCGGCGATCTCACGCCGCGAGCACGCGCAGGGGTAGACAGCGCCAGCTGCTCGCAGCCGATGGAGCGCGGCGTGGTACGCGTCGTTGCGCGCGCTCTGGTGCACGATCGGCTCGTCCCACTCGAAGCCGAACGCATGCAGCGTATGGAGGATATGCTTCGCCGCGCCGGGCATCACGCGCGGCGGATCGGGATCTTCCATGCGCACGAGCCACACACCTGTGCGGGACCGCGCTTCGAGACAGCTTCCGACCGCCGCGACGAGCGAGCCGAAATGCAGGGGCCCGGTGGGGGAGGGGGCGAAACGGCCGCGATAGATCATGGTCCGAAGCGGTGGATGCTTGCGGTTATTCGGACCGGACAAATCCGGCATGCATTACATCAGCCTCCGACGATTGCCACCGGAACGCTCGGCGATTCAGCCTTCCACACGCCCCGCGCAATCGGTTTCCCACCTTCGAACACCACCCAGCTTTGACCCCCGAGGTGCGGCAGAGCACGCGCGAGGGTGGAAAGCGCGTCGGCGTCCTGGGCGGCGATCGCTAGCACGGTCTGTCTGCCTTTGCGCACAGTCCAGACTTGCGCCGTACCTCTCTCCGCAACTTCGGGACGCGGCTCGAGTCCGTGCGCCGCCAGCGTGGCCGCGACGCTCGCCGGCGTTCCCATGACAATCGCGACCGGCGCGTCACCGGGCAGTGTCTTCGCGAACCGAGCTGGCAGCTCCAGCAGCGCCTTGGCCAACGATTCTGCCGCGTTCCTGAACTCGCTGATCTCGTCGGCGACGACGATCACCGGGTCGCGGGCGGCGATTGCCTCGCGCACGATCGGGGGCGATTCGCCCTGGGCGAGCCGTCGCCAGAGCTGAAAGTCCGGATCGATCGTGACGGAAACCGGCTGTGCCTGGACCGTCACGGCGACCGCTTCGCTTTTCTTCGACAGCGCCACCCGGAATGTTTCCTGTCCCATGTTCGTCTGCACCACGACGGGCACGTCGAGACGATAGGGCGGGACGCCTTGCGACAACCCCAGAGTCAGACGCCAGCCCGAACCGACCGGCCCGGCGCTCGCCTTCGTGACCGAGACCTGCGGTGCGCCGATGCGTGCGAGCCACTGCTGGAAGAGCGGTGCGAGCGATTGCCCCGATGCTTTCGAGAACGCTGCTTCGAGATCCGCCCAGCTCGCGTGCTGGAAACGGTAGTCGCGATAGAACGCCCGAATGGCGCGATCAAACGCCTCGGCGCCGATCTGCTCGCGCACCATGTAGAACACCATCGCCGCCTTGCCGTAACCCACCGCAGCCGATGCGCTGTGAGAGCGCGAAGTGAAGTCGGCAAGCGGGCTCTCCTCGCCGAGAGGCAAGGCGACGTAATCGCGTAGCCATCCGTGGCGCATCTCCCGCGCAGCGGCAGCGCCGGCGCGCTCCTTGTAGGCGTAGTCTGCCATGAAAGTGGTGAGCCCCTCGGACCAGTTGCCGCGCGCGTAGGCGGGATACACGGAATTGCCCCACCAGTTGTGAAGCACCTCGTGACCGAGGGAAGTATCGCGGATGAAGGGAAGGCGGATCACCTGTACTCCGAGGTAAGTCAGAGTCGGCATGCCGAAGCCCGTGGGCAGCGGGCTCGACACGACGCTGAAGCCCTCGAAGGGGTACGGACCGATCCAGTCGGAGTAGAGCCGCAGGTAACGCTCCACGGCAGCGAGGTAATCGTCGGACAACTCAGTGCCAAGATCGGGCGCGAAGTAGGTGCGCAGTCGCAAGTCGCGCTCCGCGATGCGTGCGGTGCGCTCTCGGACGACATAGGGACCAGCCATCACATCAATGCCCTGCGCGGGATGCGGAAATTCGAACCGTGCGCGATACCGGCCACCCGCCTCCGATTCGTCCGCGACCTTTCCGGGGACGATCGCGCGCTGCGAGTCGGGCACCGACAGCGCTACGGCGTAGCTGAAATCGCCCTTCGGCTCCGGGTACCAGCCGCTCCCCGCAGGAAGGAAGCTGCCCTTCTCGTCGGCCATGGCTGGCAGTCCGCCGAGCACGCCGCGGTGGTCGCGTGCGGTGTCGAGGGGCGCAAGCTCCAGGCGATACGCAACCGTGACCGGACCATCAGCCGCCGTTGCGGGAATGCGATAGAGGACCCGACCTTCCCGCGCGTCGCGCTTCGGGGCGATGTCACGGCCGTCGACTTGCACGCGCTCGATCACGGCTTCGGGAGATAGTGCGAACGCTCGTTCCTCGTTCTTCGCGAAGTGCAACGTTGCAGTCGCGCTCAGCCTGCGCGGCAGCGGATCGAGGACCACGTCGAGGTCCACGTGGGCCGCACTCGACATCTGTGCTGCCAGCGCGAACACCGTCGCGACCGCAAGTCGCCGCAGGGAGAAACTCCTCACGGCTCGGGCGGAAACTTCGCGATGAGATCGAGATCGCTGCCGTTGCGCGTGACCTTCAGCGGCAACCATGTGCCCGGCACCTGCCGCGCCACCGCCCCCGTCACGTCGCCGCTCTTCTTCACCGGACGGCTCGCCACTTCGCGCACGAGATCACCTGCCTTGAGGCCCGCCTGATCGGCAACGCTGCCGGCGGTGACCTCGGCGATGCGCACCCCGTCTGCGCCCGTTTCCAGCAGCACGCCAAGTTTGGGTCGTGCCGCTGTCCTGACCGGCGACGGCGCCACCGCGAACACGGCGCTGGCGATGCCTTGCGGCAGCTCGTTGCACGGCGTGTCCGCATCGACGGGCAGCAGAACCGCGCTCTCCGCGACGCCCAGATCGGCGAGCTGACGCGGCACGCCGTCGCCGTTTCGCAGGTGACCCGAACCCATGATGCCGACGACGAAAGGCTTGTCGGGCCTCCTCGCTGCCGCTGCAAGCCCTTCCGCGAAGGCGCGGTCCCAGAAGAGCTGCGCTTCGATGAATCGGGCGGCGTCGGCGTTGTTCTGCTTGTGACCGCCATGTTCTCCGAACGCTCGCGTGAGCTCGTCGCGGTACGTGGGCGTGGGCGCCGCGGGCGTGCCGACGCCTTCGCGCTCCTCCGAGGACAGCGCGGCGAGACCCTTGTCGTTGATCGCCCCGACCACCTCACGGTTCACGTTCACGCCGATGACAGGGATGCGGTCGAGGCGTGCGAAGTGAAGGATCGGCAGATACATGCCGGGATCGATTCCCCACACCCGCGCCCAGTCGGTCTGTCGCAGCAATTCCGCTTCGGTGAGCTTTCCCGCTCTCCACTCATCGAGCACGGGCTGCGCACGGCGCGGCAGCATCTCCATGCCGATCACCATGTTCGGGCGCTGTACGTGAAGGGCGGTGATGACCTGCAATTGCCAGCGATGATGATCCGCATCGTCGTGATGCTCTCCGAGCAGAACCACACGCTTGTCTGCGAGATCCGTGAGCAGCTGCGGGATTGCCAGCGCGCTGGTGCGCTCCCCCTTCGGCGTGTACCACTGGCCGGGGCTGAGACAGGTCTGCGGCGATGGGGTGCGCGTGACGCCCGCAGCCAGCGCAACGCCCGCAATGACCGCAAGAACGGCGAGGGGAATCTTCAACATGCGGTCGGGATCGTTGGGAAGGTCGCAAGGGAGCCGCGTCTTTGATGCGCCTGACCCGTCCGAGTTCGACCGCCGCCACGTCCGCCTATGACTGAATCTCTACGCTGGCGCGTCTCTCAGACTGGATGATCGGTGCGCCCTTCAAAATAGCCGAAGGTGATGTAGTGCAGTGTCGCCGCTTCGGTGTCGGTGCCGAACGCCGCCTGCAGATCGGCGTAGTTGGCGAGGTACTGCGCGGCGTCGAACGAGTCGGCGGACCGGTACTCGTTGTAGCCGCTGGTGATGTAGTGGGTAGCGCCGATATCTTCCGGGCTGCCACTCACCGCTACTTGCGTGTGGAAGGCTTCGATCAGATCGCCATAGGAAGCGATGTACTGGAGGCCGTCAAAGTCGGTCGTGCGCCCCTCGCTGTGCCCAGCCACGATATAGTGGGTCGCGCCAGCATCGGGATCAGTGCCGAGCGCATTGATCAGGTCCCCGTACGTAGCGATGTACGCCAGGCCGTCAAACGCAACTTGGCGCCCTTCGGAATATCCAGCGGCGATATAGTGATTTGAGCCCACGTCAGGATCGGGGTTTTCAGCGATCTGATCCCGAAACGCATTGATGAGATCCTCGTAGGAGGCGATGTAATCCAATCCGTGGAAGCTGACAGTTCGCCCTTCGGCGTATCCGTTTGACCTGAAGTGATAGAACCCCGCAGAGGCGTCGGCGCCAATCGCGCCAATAAGGTCTGGGTAGGACGCAATGTATTCCAGCGGAGTGTTCGCGCGGGTCGCCGGTAGCGACTGATCCGCGAAGTTGAGGGTTTCCATCGATTCGAGGCTATCCAGACCCTCGCCGACACTTCCCACTACGACCTCACCGTAGTCCGACTTCAGGACGCCATACTGGGCGCGCGAACCAACATAGCTCGCGGAATCTGCGCCGTCCCCGCCAGAGAGCCAATCGTTGCCACCCATCCCGAGCAGGGTGTCGTTGCCCGTACCGCCTTCGAGGCTGTCGTCCCCACCGCCCCCGTTGAGTGTGTCGTTGCCCTCGGCGCCCTGGATTTGGTCGTTCCCCAGCCCACCATTGATGTTGTCATCGCCGAACGAACCCCAAATTTGATCGTTACCCCCCAGACCCATTATCTGGTCGGGGCCAATCCCGCCGGCCAGGTACTCGTCGCCCTGGGTGCCCACGATCACCTCGCCCAGCATCAGCCCGCCTCGCGGAGG
The DNA here is from genome assembly GCA_963747225.1 of uncultured beta proteobacterium. Lineage (GTDB taxonomy): Bacteria > Pseudomonadota > Gammaproteobacteria > Burkholderiales > JAEUMW01 > JAEUMW01. The sequence goes on from CAVVES010000026.1 coordinate 176,841, forward strand.
AATGCCGCCTTTAATGTTCTCGGCGGTAAGACTGGTCGCCGTCACGTTCTGGAGCAGCGCCTGAGTAGACCAGGATGCCGCGCCGTCGGGCCCGTCCGGGTCCCACTGCAGCAGCGTATCCGCCCCCTGCCGTACCAGCCTGAGCACCCCCACCGACGAATCGAACGGGTTGCCGCCTGCATAACCTCCGACCGAAGCGCTCCACCACATCAGCGAATCCACGTCGAGGATGTCGCCCCCCGCACCGGCCGTGAAGTCGGTGAAGTTGACCTCTCCTTCAGTGGGCTGCCCGATCCGCAGCGTGTCCCGCCCCGGCCCCACTGTGATTGTCTGCACGGTGCCCATGCCTCCGCCAGAACGTCAGGATCAGGTCGTCACCGTCGCCGGCGTCGATACGGTCGTTGCCACGCCAGGGGTTCAGTCGGTCATTGCCCCCACCCCCGACTAGCGTGTCGTCCCCGTCCTCACCGACCAGCTCATTCGCGCCGCTATCACCGATCAGCGTGTCGGCGAAGACGGAGCCCCCGAGGTTTTCGATCCCCGAGAGCGTGTCGCCTTCGGCGTCGCCGCCACTGCCGGTGTTGGTGAGGAGCGAAACCGTGACGCCCGTTGGAGAGTCGTAGTAATTGGCTGTGTCCACCCCGCCTCCACCGACGAGCGTGTCGGCGCCGCCCCGTCCGGCCAGCCAATTGTCAAAGTCGTTGCCGGTAAGGACGTTAGCCAGCTCGTTCCCCGTCCCGCTGCTAGCATAACTACCGATCAGAGTGAGGTTCTCGACATTGGCCTCAAGCGTGTGATTGACCGTTGAGCGCACCTCGTCCGTGCCTTCGAAGGCGTTCTCGCTTACGCTGTCACCAGGGGAGTGGTACCCCCTAAAACCGAAGAAGGGGGCCGCATCGACGTAATACAGGTCGTCGCCCGGACCGCCCGCCATCGAGTCAACACCGGGCCCGCCGTCGAGAGTGTCGTTGCCTCCCGCGCCGGTGAGGGTGTCGTTGCCCTCCAACCCCTCGATCAGATCGTCTTCGACGGTGCCGTTAAGGCTGTCGTCAGCCGGTGTTCCGATGATATGTGCCATGGTGCGTGACCTCCCCCGAAACCCAACGGTTGCCCTCAATATGGTCCACGGCTTTGGCGATTGCCGGAGTCAATATGTCAAGGTAATGCGTGTAACGGAGGGATGTTGCAAGCGGCAAAGCGAGACGCTTTCGTGAATCTTTCTGTAGAGTGCCCCCTTGCGTGATTCGGGCTGTCGGTAACAGCGCACGCAGATTTGTCGAGCGATTCAGATTCGCCCGTGATGGCGGACAGGTGGGTGGATTGGAGACTACGCCTCGCGAACGCAATAGACGCGCGGTGCTTGACAGACGCCCTATCCGTACTGCTTACGCAGGGCCATCTTGACGTAGTCCGGAAGGTTGATTTCCTGGGCCAGCACTTTCAGGAAATCGGGATCGTCGGCAACTGTCAGCGGATCGAGCTCGAGGGGCTTCAGAATTTGGGACAGCGGCGCGGACGCCCTGGGTGCCAGGCGCACGGGTCCGGTCGCCCGGTCTTCGCCCGGCAGCGGCAGGCGCGGACGCAGATCGACGCCGGTGTCGTGCAGCTCGTCGAGCACCAGCTGCCACGTCACCGGCTCCGCGCCGAGCGCGGCCCGAGGAACAGCCGGCGCTCGTTCGAGGACGCGGGCAAGCTCGGGCAGACGATGGAGCGCGTCCGCCAGCGTATCGCACGCAGCGCGCAGCGCGATCGGCGCAACCACTGGGTCCTGCGTCGTCTGCTCGAGATAGAGCTGCCGCTTAAGCCCGCCGATCGAGACGCGCTCGCCGTTTCCTCCGAGGCGCTGCATCAACGACGGCAAGCCGTACCGCGGCACGCCGTTGATCATGACGAGACGGATGTCGGTCTCCTTCGCATCGAGCAGCGCGGCATGGGGGTCGCCGGATTTGCCGTCGATCACGAGCAGGTCGGAGCGCTTGCCCGCTTCGAGGCTGCCGATGACCCGCTCCCAGCCAAGGATCGATGCCGCGTTGCGCGTGGCGAGCGCCACGATTTCGCTCGCGCTGAAGAGACCTCCCAGCTGATCGCTGTGAGCGCGGGCGACCTTCAATTCGCCTAGCAGGTTCTTGCTGCCCGAGGGCGACCAGTCCGATCCGATGCCGATGCGTACGCCCGCGTTCTTCGCCCCAGCAACGTCTGCGGTCGCGCCATAGAGGAGAAGATTGCTCAGCGGCGACCAGATCATCGCGCCACCGTTGGCCGCGAGCACCTTGAAATCGGCAGCGGTGAGCGCGGCGCAGTGGATGCCGGCGAGCTGTTTGCTGATCGCCCATTCGTTGTCACCGATCTGCAACGCGAGAAAATGCTTGCGCGCGTTGGCGTCGCGCCCTTCCGAGAGGTGCAGCAGGAAGCACGTCTGCTTCAGGAGCCGAGCGAGGAAGAGCTTTGCGTCCTTCGCCTCCACGTCGTCGATCTTGGTGGAGGCTTCCGGCAGATCGGCATCGTCGGTCTGCTCGACATTGCGCACGATACCCCGGTAGTAGCGACGGATGCCGGCGTTGCTGAAGAGCTGGACGCCCTGGCTCGTCGTCACTCCGCCGAGCAGACTCTTGCATTCGACGTAGCGGATCAACGCCGGCAGCATCCCCGGCGTCTTGCCGAGCACCGTCATCGGACCGCTCACGAGCTGTCGATACGCCGGAATGCCGGACCACTGATCCCGGTTGCTGTACTTCTTCGGCACCTGCCACAGCCTGAGGGCGTTGTACGCGAGGTGGTTGTGCAACTCGATCAAACCCGGAAACAGGGTGCCGCGGGTATCGACGACCTTCACCGCTTCGAATCCGGCCGGCGCGGGGCTGCCCGTCGGGCGCACGGCGACGATGGCGCCGTTCTCGGTGTAGCACATACCGCGCGGGAGCACGGTATCGGCGTCGTCCATGCAGACGATGCGGCCTGCGAGCGCGAGCTTCGGACCTTGCAGGGGATCGATCGGCGGGGGTGGTTTGGGCATCGGTTCGACTCCTCTTGCTAGCTCTCGCTGAATAATAGACCAATGCGGGAAGACGCACTGTCACGGGACGGTTCATGGCGCCGGATTGGTCTTGGTCGCCGGCTTCGCATACAATCCCCGGTCCGAAGCAGAATCTGGATATCTCGAATCCGCCGTCCGCCTCGGTTTCCCCCACACGACCGGTCCAGCCGGACCGGCGCTACTCGAGAAAAAGGAGATTGTCATGGGTCTCATGAGCTTTCTGAAGGACGCAGGCGAAAAGTTGTTTGGTCACGGTGAAGCGAAGGCCGCGCAGGACGCGGTGGCGAGTGCACCCACTCCCGAGAATCGACAGAATCTCGACCGTGCAGCGGGCGACGCGATCAAGACCTACATCGGCACCCTCGGCTTGTCCGCCACTGCGCTCAACGTTTCGTTCGACAGTGGCTCGTCCACCTGCACCGTTTCCGGAACCTGCGAGGATCAAGGCACGAAGGAGAAGATTCTGCTCGCCGCCGGCAACGTCACAGGCGTGGAAAGGGTGGACGACCAGCTGAACGTGCTCAATCTGCAACCCGAAGCGCAATATCACGAGGTGCAGAAGGGCGATAACCTCTCGAAGATATCCAAGCAGTATTACGGCGACCCGAACAAGTACAACGTGATCTTCGAAGCCAACAAGCCGATGCTCTCGCATCCGGACAAGATCTATCCCGGTCAGAAGCTGCGCATTCCACCCCAGTAAGGCAACGCGGCGGGCCCCGGGCTTTTTCGACAGCCCGTCAGGGTTCGCCGTATCCCATCTCGCGCAGGAACGCGACGCGCTCCTGCGTACCCAGACTGTCTGCAACGAGACGAACGAATTCGCGTCGGCTCCTGGTCTGTTGCGCGGCCTTTTTCGTGACGATGCGCGCAATCGGTCCGAGATAGACGGTGAGGCGGGCGGTGACCCGATCCACGAAAGCCGCGTCGAGCGCCGTGCCGGGCAACGAGCCGGGCGTGCTCCCGCCGGATCGCGTCGGTGCGGATGTCGGGGTTGTCCGCGGCGCGCTGGAAGCTCCGGGCGGGCTGGTGCCACTCGACCGGATGCCGCTCGTGCTCTTCGTGAAGATCTCGACGAACCGCTTGCGCGTTTCGACGTCCTCGATGTTTTCGGAGAGCAACAGGCAGAGTTCGGCCCGGTCGTTCGTCTGCGTGGCGACTTTGCGCACGATGAGCCGCGCCATCGGTCCAACATAGCGTGCGAGCGCCTTCTCGGCGAGGCTGAGGGTTGCGTCGTCCCACGCCGGCGGCGGTGCTTGCAGCCGCACATCGCCGAGGCCGACGACGGTTCTTCCCAGGCTGTCTTCCACTTCGATGGTCAGCGCCGCCACCTGGCGCAGCATTTCGCTGAACTCCGCTGCGCTCTGAAAGCGCGCCGCCGGGTGCTTGGCGATCGCCGTCGAGACAAGCCGGTCCACTGCCTCCGGAAGCTGGAGCGTCATCAGTTTCGACGGCGGCACCGGCTCGTCGTTGCAGATCTTGTACGCGATCGCCGCGAGCGAACCTTCGAACGGCTTGTGTCCCGTCAGCAGCTCGTAGAAGACGACGCCGGCGCTGAAGAGATCGGAGCGCGGGTCGGTTTCCTCGCCCATGCACTGCTCCGGCGACATGTACGACGGCGTGCCGATCACCATGCCGACATTCGTCAGCGTTGACGTATCGACGCGCGCGACACCGAAATCCGCGACCTTGAGTAGACCGGTGCTGTTGACGATGAGATTCGACGGCTTGATGTCGCGATGGATCACGCCATGGGCGTGCGCGAACTCGAGCGCGGTCAGCATCTGCGTCATGAGCGCGACGAGCTGCCCGAAATCGAAGCTCGCCTTGCGGTTGAGATATTCGCGCAGGCCGGTGCCTTCGACGTACTCCATCACGATGTAGGCGACGGTGTCGTCTTCGCCGTACTCGTACACGCCGACGATGTTCGGGTGGTGCAGGCGGCCGGCCGCCTTCGCCTCGTTCTTGAAGCGCGCCATGTATTCCTGCGCGACCTCGGGATCGACCACGTCCTTGCGAATGGTCTTGAGCGCGACCGGGCGTTCGATGTGCGGGTCGAACGCCTTGTAAACGATCCCCATCGCGCCCCGGCCGAGGACGCTGCGGATCTCGTATTTACCCAGACGCTCGAGGTCGCTCATTCGCGTTAGCGGACCAGCGTCATCACTCGAGCATCTTCATCGCCTGCACGAGGCTTGCCTTCATGCGGCCCATCGCCTCTGTCAGGACGCCGATCTCGTCCTTGCTGCGCGAACGGAATTCACCCGCCTCCATGTTGCCGAGGCTTGTTTGGTCGGCGATGCCAGCAAGGCGCGTCACCCGGCGGATCACCATCGTGTAGAGCATCACGTTGAGGAGCACGAAGATCGAGAGGAATACGAGGGCGATCGAGCCCATGAACGCCTTGAACGTCTGATTCGCGCGCTGGATCGGCACCGCCATCGGCACCGAGACGATCTGCGCGCCGATGATCTCTTCCATTTTCCAGCCGAATCCGTTGGCGTTCCCGTAGAGCGCGATCATCGTCCGCGGCGCCGCTTCCACCGTGCTGTGACAGTCGAGGCACGTCTTGCTCTTGATCTGGATCGGGCGCGCGAGATAAAGCGACCGGCCGGTCGGCGTGTCGCGCTCGCCTACCATTTCTGCGGTGGACGGGGTCTGCCGAAACACGTTGACGATGTCGGCTTCCCAATCGGTGGCGCGGTTGCGCGGATTGGACGGATTCAGCGTTGCTTCCTTGTACGCGTAGTCCGGGTGCTTCGTGCGCAGCTCGCTGAACTGCTCCGTCGCCGCGTAGGCGGGCACCGACTGGGGCAGGAAGGTGTACTTAAGCTGAGTCTCGAGCAGCGGCTTGACTTGGGTGGTGGTGTAGTTGCGCGACGAGAGCGCGGCCTCCATCATCAGCCGCGCGTTCTGCACGATCTCTTCGCGCGCGTTCGCCTGCAGCGCGTTGTAGGACACGTAGCCGGTGATCCCGAACCCGAGCAGGAAAATGCCGAGCAGGACGAGGTTGAACTTCCAGATGAGCTTCACGGTGTCTCCTTCCTGTCCCGCGATGGAACAGTGACTGCGGATTGGGCCGCCGGCGGTGACGTGACGGGCTTCGGCCGGTACTTCTCGGGATGGAGCCGGCGATCCCAGCTCGGGTAGCGCGCGACGTACGGCTCAACGGCCTTGCGGAACGCTGGGTCGCGCAGCCGTACCGTGAAGCGCTTCTCGAACACCGCGCGATCGCGGCCGGCGAGCCACGGCTCCGCCTCCGTGTAGCTTACGTCATGATCGGCGACAAGGGCGGGCTTCGCGGAGAATCTCGCCGCAAGGCTCGGCAGCGGATCGACGAAATGATGCGGCATCGCGTCGATGAACGTGCGCGGCGGCTGCGCGAGCAGCGCCAGTGCGCCGTCGGCGGGCTTGTTCCAGAACTCGCCGCGCGTCACGTCGCGCGCCGCTGCCATGGCCCCGTTGGGCAGGAACTCGGTGAACCGCGCCCCGCCCGACTCGACGAAGAATTCCAGGATCGGTCCGAGCGTGTGGATCACCAGCGTGCCATCCGTGGTTGCGATCTCCGCCGTCGTCATGCGCACGCGCAGCTCCCGCGTCTTGACCGCGACTTTCAGCCAGCCGCGCGGCATCACGAGCGTGAGCGGACCCGGGTCCGCGTCCGTGCGCATTGCCACGAGATACAGCGATGCCACGCCGACCGTGTTCACGGCGGTTCCGCCCGGGGTCTCGAACTGCACCTGCGCCCGCTCGCCGGCCTCGATGATGTCGCTGTCCTCCAGCTGCACCCCCGGCGCGAGCTTGTACCACGTTGCCCCGCGCAGGACGAGGGGGGCGCCTTCGACGAGCGTGACAACTCCGATTTCGGCAGCATGCGCTGCGGGCCCGGAGACAAGCCCCAGCCAGAGGAACACCCAAGGTCGAAACGGCTTCATCGAGACTCGCCCACACCCGGGAGGCAAGCGCGGGTGCGACGCGACGTAAACTGGACGCTCAGATACTAGGGCGGGGTAGGGGAGGCGTCAACGCGTTTCGCGGGGATTAGGAGATAGGTGCTAGGCGGGATGGCAGCGGGTGACCGGCGCGCCCAAGTGGATACCCTGTGCTAGCATCGCGCTCCAAGGGGGAGGCTAGACCGACATGCCCAATGAGCAGGACGCTCGGGCGCAAATTGACAAGCTGTTGACCCTCGCCGGCTGGGACGTTCAGGAGTACGGCCGGGCGAGCACACATGCCGCCCGCGTTGCGATCTGCGAGTCTGTGCTCGATGGGTGGCCAGCGCTTGCCAGCCGCGCCGCGCGCGGCGACCTTCCCCGGCCGCGCTGACGTGCCCAAAGCGCTGATGTTCGCGAAGGACGACAGCTACGCCGAGGACATCGTGAGAATCGCGCGCGAGGAGCTCGGCAAGGGCAGCGAGTTCGCGCAGAAGATCGCCTACCGGGATCTCGGCGCGCCGCCGGAGGTGGCCGGGGAAGAAACCCCATGAGCGTGTTCGGCACCAGCGCCGCAGCGGAAACTGATGCGCACTTGGTTGGCGCAGGGGCCGGCAGTAGAATCGCAGCTAACCTGCTTCGTCCGTGCCGGAAACATCGATGATTCATCCCAATCTCAGATTCGCCGAGCAAGCCGTTGCAGACTTTTGCCGAGGGCATCGGATACGGGAGTTGTCGCTTTTCGGGTCCGCGACGCGTGACGACTTTAGCCCCGATAGTGATGTGGACGTGCTCGTCGAGTTAGAGCCCGATGCCAAACCGACGCTCTACGAAATGATGACGATGCAGGAAGAACTCTCGACACTCTTCGATCGACCGGTCGATCTGGTAGAGCGTGGCAGCGTCGAACGGAGCAGGAGCTACATTCGACGCAAGCATATTCTTCGCGATGTTCAGCCCATTTATGTGGCGGGATGAAGCGTATCTGCTGGATATTCTCCTTGCGGCACGCGATGCTCAGGAATTCGGTTCGGGTTTGACGAAGGAAGTGTTCGCGACCAGTAAGCTGCACCAGGCGGCGATCGTACGGGCTCTGGAGATCGTCGGCGAAGCGGCAGGCAAGGTTTCGAAAGAGTTTCGCGAAGCACATCCAGAGATCCCGTGGAAGCGAATAGTCGGGCTGCGCAATCGGCTCATCCACGACTAGACCCATGTGGACCTCGACCGAGTCTGGGAAGTGTTAACCACGCATATTCCCGATTTGACCGCTCAGATCGAGCCTTTCGTACCCCCGCCGGAGGGGTGAACCCGAAGAGGACCACCAAGCGTCAGGCTCGCGTGGTAAGCCCGCGCATTAAGCTTGGTAGGCACGCGCTGCTCTCCCGCCTTCAGCGCCATCCCGCCGGCATCAGCACGACGCAGCCGTTCTGGCCGCCAAATCCGAACGAATTCGACAGCACCGGCCCGGGTTTCCACGGGCGCGGCGCACTGGCCACTACATCGATTTGAAGATCTGGCTCCGGCTCGAAGTCGATGGCGGTTGGCGAGAGAAGACGGTGTTCGATGCTCAGGCACGCGGCGGCTATGTCGAGCGCTCCCGCTGCGCCGAGAGCGTGACCGGTCACCGCCTTCACGGAGGTGACGGGTGGACCATAGGCCCCAAACAGCGTCGCGAGGTTGCGACCTTCCACCGAGTCGTTGCTGCGGGTGCCGGTGCCATGAGCGTTCACGTGAGCGATGTCGGCAGGCGTGAGTTGCGCATCGCTCAGAGCAAGACGCATGCAATCGAGCGCAGCGGGGCCGGCGGGCGAGACCATGCTTCCGGCGTCGTTGGTCTTGGCAGATCCCGCGATCTCGGCGTAGATGCGCGCGCCGCGTGCGACTGCGCTCTCGTACGCTTCAAGCACCACGACGGCGGCACCTGCGACGAATTCCGTGCCCGCGCGGCGCCGGTCGAAGGGGCGTACCCATCCACCGTTCGCCCGCACGCGAAGATTGTCGAACGACGCCTGCATCGCCGCCACCACGGGTCCATCGCTTCCGCCGGCGAGCATAGCGTCGGCCTCGCCGCGGGCGATGAGCGCAGCGGCGTCTGCGATGGCATAGGTACTGCCGGCGCACGCCGCGGCGATGGTCTGCACGTGGCCCTGTGCGCCGTGTTGGCGGGCGACCTGCGCCGAGCAAGCATTGGCCGATACGATGGCGCTGAGAAACGGAGACATCGCAGAAGCACCATGACGCGCAAATCCGACGAGCTGTTTGTCGAGGGATTCGAGCGCTGCGAACACATTGCCCAGGAACACGCCTGTGCGGCTGCGGTCCGCGAAGAGGCCGCCCGCGTCATCGACGGCAAGACGCGAAGCCGCCACCGCGTAGTGAATGTAGGCGTCGGTCCGCGCCGCATCCTTTTGCGGCATCCAGTCGTTGGCGTCAAAGTCCTCGACGAAGAACTTCACCGGCTCGTCGTATTTGCGGGTGAGCCACCGCCAGAACGCGTCGCGGCCAATTGCGCCGCTCGCGACAATGCCGATGCCGGTCAGCGCGACATGCCGCGCGCTCCCGCGCATCATCGGTCGCCCCGCAAGCAGGACTTACGAAGGCTGTGCGTCGGAGAGATCGGGATGCGGCGGATGGTGTCGAAGGTGGGGCAGCGTCGAAACATGGGAACTCGGGTGTCGCCGGCGGGAGTATCTTGGCCACGGGCATGCGGGTCAAGCGGCGGACGCTGCGGAAAGATCCGCGGCTCCAATGGAAAAGGGCGGAACCGTGGTTCCGCCCCTGCCTCCCCGAGCGTGCAGCCTATTCCTGGTTCCAGAGCGAGAGCTGGAAGAGCTCGCGCTTCAATGCGAATTGCCGGGGCAGCCGCGACTTGAGCTTGTCGAAGAGCTCGCCGTGCGCACGGAGTTCGTCGTCCCACAGTTTCGTGTCGACCTCCATGAGCTGATCGAATTGCTTCTCGTCGACGCCGTCCAGTCCTTTCCAGTCGAGATCACCATACGCAGGCATCCAGCCGAGTGGACTTTCCACCGCGTGGGCCTGACCCTGGCAGCGCTCGACGATCCACTTGAGCACGCGCATGTTCTCGCCGAAGCCAGGCCACAGGAACTTGCCATCCCGGTCGAGACGGAACCAGTTCACGCAGAAGATGCGCGGCGGATTCGTGATGGTGTGACCGATTCCCAGCCAGTGGTTGAAGTAGTCGCCCATGTGGTAGCCGCAGAAGGGCAGCATCGCGAACGGGTCGCGGCGCACGACGCCTTGGGCACCCGAGGCGGCAGCCGTGGTTTCCGAGCCCATGGTGGCTGCCATGTACACGCCATAGTTCCAGTTGAACGCCTCGAACACGAGGGGTACCGAGGTGGAGCGACGTCCGCCGAAGATGAACGCGGAAATCGGCACGCCGGCGGGGTTCTCCCACTCCGGATCGAGGGACGGGCACTGGGACGCGGGCACAGTGAAGCGCGCGTTCGGGTGCGCCGCCTTTCGGCCGCAATCGGGCGTCCACGGCTGACCCTGCCAGTCGATCAGCTCGGCTGGCGGCTGCTTGGTCATGCCCTCCCACCACACGTCGCCGTCAGGGGTGAGCGCGACGTTCGTGAAGATGCAGTTCGCCCGCAGAGTCGCCATCGCGTTCGGGTTGGTCGACTCTGAGGTGCCGGGGGCGACGCCGAAGTATCCCGCTTCGGGATTGATCGCGTGGAAGTGGCCGTCGGCGCCCGGTTTGATCCAGGCGATGTCCTCGCCGACGGTGGTCACCTTCCAGCCGTCGAACGCCTTCGGCGGAATCAGCATCGCGAGGTTCGTCTTGCCGCAGGCCGACGGGAACGCCGCGGCGACGTAACGCTTCTCCCCGTTCGGGGGCGTCAGGCCGAGGATCAGCATGTGCTCGGCGAGCCAGCCCTGCTCCTTGGCCATCACCGAGGCAATGCGCAGGGCGAAGCATTTCTTTCCGAGAAGCGCGTTGCCACCGTAGCCGGAGCCGAACGACCAGATTTCCTTGTCTTCGGGGAAGTGGACGACGTATTTGTGTTCGCGATTCGTGGGCCACGGCGAATCCCCCTGGCCGAGTTCGAGCGGCGCGCCCACGGAGTGCATGCAGGGGACAAACTCTCCGTCGGTTCCCAGGACATCGAGGGCGCCCTGGCCCATGCGCGTCATGATGCGCATGTTCACCACCACGTACGGCGAGTCCGTCAACTGGACGCCGATATGAGCGATGGGAGAGCCCAGCGGACCCATGCTGAAGGGGATCACGTACATCGTCCGGCCGCGCATGCAGCCATCGAACAGGCCGTGCATCTTGCGCTTCATCTCCGACGGCTCGACCCAGTTGTTGTTGGGGCCGGCGTCGTCCTTCAGCTGACTGCAGACGAAGGTTCGGTCTTCCATGCGTGCCACATCCGAGGGGTCGGAGCGGGCGAGGAAGCTGTTCGGGCGCTTCTGGGCGTTGAGCCGGATCAGTGTTCCGGCTTCGACCATTTCGTTGCAGAGTCGGTCGTACTCTTCCTGGGAGCCATCGCACCAGGCGATGCGGGCCGGTTTGACAAGCCGCGCCATCGCGGCGACCCATTGCTTGAGTTTCTCGTGCTTCACGTGCTCGGGAGCGGGAGAGAACAGCGATCCCGTCGCCTCGGAGGGTAGATTCATCGCGAACGATCCTCGTGCCTAGTTCGAAATCCTGGGGGACCGGCAAATCGGGGCGAGCCTCCCGAGCCGGACCGCGACTTATATTAGTTATCTTATATAAGTCTAACCCAACCAACCGGAAAGCGGGTACCGTTGTCCGGAAAACCGCCAGTCGGGAGCAGAAAGAAAAACCGGGACGCGTGGGGGAGACGCGTCCCGGGGTGCGTGCATGAAGCACGCGGGAGAAAGATACGTGACGGAGCCGCCACGCACGCAGCGATGAATGGCAATGGTCGTGCCATGGAGGTAAATATCATAATAATCAAAGCCTGCCGGAACCGGCCGGCGTTTCGCGTATCCATTGAGCGAGGAATCTGTCGGGGTCAGACGACGGTACACGCGTTCGAATTGCCACTGTCCGACCTGAAGGACGCTTGCGGCGTCGCCAATCGGCGACAACGGCAAAATATCCCTACCGCGCCATATCGTTGAAAGGCAATTCGAGCTCGCCTCGCTCGTCGAACGGGAGCGATCCGGAATAAGGTTTCTCCAGGTAGACCTTGCCCCGCAAGCGATAGGTGAATTTCGGCGCGGCGCCCGCGGTCAGGCCTTGCAGCTGGCGGAGGATGCCGGTCGTGCCGCTGATCATTTCCACGTCCACCACCTCGCTGCCGAAGCGCGGAATGGTGACTTGCTTGTTGGAAAGTCCGGTCGCGAACGACTTGCCGTTCAGGTCGAGGCTGAACGTCATGCCCTTCACGGCGAGGTCGAAATCGTTGGGGTTCTGGACACGCAGCTGGACGAGGAACCTCTGCTCGAACAGCGTGATGTCCTGGGGCGTGACGTTCGAAATGTTTACCCGCGGGGCGTTCATTCCGCTCAACGTGGCGCAGCCGGTGCACAGCAATACCGCAGTGAGCGCTGAAATTCCGATGAGAACGTCCAAGCACCGACGGGCTCCTCGTGGAGGACTGCCGCATTATGCGCGCGGCGACGCGGCCTAACCACGGAGCAGATGGGCAGACCACGGCCCGCGGACAAAACCCGAAGGAAGCGGACTGAAGCCGTTTTCTCGGGTGTTCCTGCAGCGCTACTTCTTCTTTTTCTTCGGCGACTCGACCGCGATCGCAAGTGCTTCGGTGATGACCATCTCGACTTGCTCGCCAGCCTTGATCTCTTTCATCACCGCGGGATCGATGACTTTCACTTTCACGCTCTTGCCACTCGGTCCCTCGAGGGTGACCAGTTTCTTTTTCGCATCCACGTTGGTGACGTTCGCGACGATGGTCGTCGTGGTGGCGACTGCACCGGCGGGTTTCGCACCGAGAGGGGCGCGCGAGGTGGCGGTTTGCGATTCCTTGCTGCGAATGCCTACGCCGCCCTTCAGGACGTCGATCGCAACCGACTCGTAATACTTCGTCACGACCACGTCGCCCACTTTCACTTGAGGCAGATTGCGCACCTCGTCGCCGGCGTGCAAGTCGAACACGTTTCCTTCCGGTCCCTTGAGCGTGACGATGCGCTTCTCGAGGTCGATGGCCTGCACGGTCGCAGTCACAGTCGCGACCTTCACCGCGCCTACGCCGCCGACCTCGACGACCTTGTCCTCGTGCTGATCGGCAAAAGACGCGCTAGCGACGGCAAGGGACGCTGCCGCCACCGCCGCCATTAAAGCTTTCTGCATGCTCGTATCTCCATTGTAATTGCAAGCGAAAGTGGTCCGCCTTCGCAGGGCAGCGGATTCTACGCGACGTGCCCGGCCCGGGCAAACGGGAGAAACGAGAGAGACAGGCGCGTCTTCGCTCAGCGCTGATTCAATATTCGCGCGCGCGCCTGGTTGTATTCCGCCTGATTGATGGCGCCCAGGTCGTACGCTTTTTTTAGATCCTCGAGTTCCTTGCCGACGCTGCCCGCGTTGACCGTCTTGTTCACGGTCGAGCCTCCGCAGCCCGCGAGCAGAACCGTGACGGCGAGAACCATTCCAATTGCCTTGTGAATTGATCTCATCGAACTCTCCTTTTCATGGTTTGCAGTGTGCGCCATGATCAGACCGGCTGATACTTTACCTGTTCACCCTTCAGCTCGAACACGCTCTTGCGCCATCGGTTGCCCTGGTCGTACCAGATCGTCCCGGCGAAGAACGGGCTGATGATCTGATAGCGCGTTGCGATCATGCGCTTGCCGGCGACGGCGATCTCTTCCTCGCTCTCCATCCGCCCGACGATTCCGACGAGTCCGCCGTGGTGGGCATCGACGAGGTTTCTTGCGCGCAACGCGCTCGGGTTCCACAGGTTGTTCGTGGTGAAGGTCGTGGCCGGAGCAACCGTGCTGCCGTTCGGAGCGGTGACCTTGAGTCCGCCGGCGGCGAGGGCCCCGTTCACCTCGTGTCGCTCGCCGTTCTCGTCGGTGATGCCCGTCAGCGCCACGAGGCGATCGTCTTCCCACCGCTCCTCGCCCCGGTGCGAAAAATGGAATGCGGAGATGAACGCGATCTTGACTTCCAGATCGATCGCGGTGGAGACGTGAAGGCTGTTGCCGGAATGTTGAAAGGTGATCGTGTGGTTGCCGATGGGCTTGCCATCGCGTGTGATCCGAAACCTGAGAGGCGCGGTCGGCGGCTGTGCGCTCGTGACGCGCGGGAAAGCGGCAGTGAGTGCACTTCCCGCGATGAGGGCAAGGGTCGCACGCCTTGACGGCATCACGGGTTGGCGCCCTCGATCAGTCCGCGCTCGCGAAAAAAGCGCAGCGCGCCCGGATGCAGCGGTGCGATACCGTGGCTGCGCACCATCTCGCGCGGCTCGATCTCGTTCAACACGGGGTGCATCTGCGCGAGAACCTGAAAGTTGTCGAACATCGTACGCACGAAAGCGTACACCGCGTCTTCGGACTGCGCCTCCGACGTGACCAGGGTGGCAGTCACGCTGACCGTGCGCACGTCGTCGGGATTGCCGCGGTAGAGCCCACCGGGAATGAGGCCCCAGCTGAGCTGCGGGTTCTCCGCGAGGAGGCGCCCGATCTTCGGACCCGTCACCGGCAGCAGGCGCACCTCGCAGGCGAGGGCGACCTCGGTCACATGGCCATTGGGAGAGCCGCCGACGAAGACGGCTGCATCGAGTTCGCCGGTGCACAGCCGCTTCACCTGTCCCGGACCCTTCTCTCGATAGATGCGAAAGTCCTGCGGGGACAACCCCACCGCCACGAGTACCTGCTCGACGAGCGCGTGCTGTCCGGAATCCGGATGTCCGACGTTGATGCGCTTGCCCTTGAGCTGGCGGATCTCGTGAATGCCGGAGTCCGCGCGCACGAGCAACGCCAGGTTCTCGTTGTAGAGCGCGAAAAGCGAGCGCAGGTGCGCGTACGGTCCCTGACCCTTGAACGGGCCGCTGCCCAGATACGCCGCGGCCTGGGTGTCGGACTGGACGAGCGCGAACGCAGCCTCGCCGTGCCGCAGGCTTTCGATGTTCGCGACCGACCCGCGGGAGCGCTGCGACACGCAGCGCGGTCCTTCGTTCTGCTCCAGGTTGAAAAGAGTGCAGAGCGCTGAGCCGACTGGATAGTAGACACCACGCACTGAACCCGTCTTCAGCACCAGGGGCCGCGGACCAGGATCATCCGATGTGGCGTACGCAGGCGCGCCGAGCATGAGCGCCGCGATCGACGCGAGCACGCAACAGATCACCTCGATGAAAAGGCGCTGGCGATTCATGGATTTCCGTCCGGCGAATTCTACTCGATCACCGTGCAAATCTGACCCGGAAAAAATCCCTTGTGGTGAAGGAAGGCCCTTGTCACCGGTCGAGATCCACGTCCTCGTAGGAGCTGGGGTTTTCGACCGGCTCCAGGTGCGCGATGACCGTCGTATGCGGCACGGCAACACGGATTTCCTTCTCGATGCGTTCCATCAGATCGTGCCCCTTTTCCACCGACCAGGCACCCGGCACGAGCAGATGAAAGGAGACGAAGCGCCGGTGTCCTGACTGTCTGGTTCGCAGCGCATGGTAGTCGATGCCTTGGCCTTTGCTCCGCGCGAGAATCGCCTTCACCTGCTGCTCTTCCTCGTCCGGGAGGGCGCTGTCCATGAGTCCGCTTACCGAGCGCTGGATGAGGCGCACCGCCGTGAAGCAGATGCGTCCCGCCACTGCCAGGGCGATCAGCGGATCCAGCCGCTGCCAACCCGTCGCGCCGACCAGCAGCACCGCGACGATGACGCCGGCGGAGGTCCACACGTCTGTCATCAGGTGATGGCCGTCGGCCTCGAGGGTGATGCTGTGGTGGGTCTTGCCTGCCCGGATCAGGATCTGGCCGACGACAAGATTGATCAGTGATGCGAGCACCGAGACGACTACACCCCAGCCGACCTGCTCGAGCGGCTGCGGATGCAGCAGGCGGGGCAACGCGGCGGCCGCAATGCTCGCTGCCGCCACGAGGATAAGCGTCCCCTCGATCCCGCTCGCAAAATACTCGGCTTTGTCGTGGCCGAACTGGTGCTGTGCGTCCGGTGGCGTCGCGGCGACCGTAAGCAGCCACAGCGCGAGGATCGCCGCTGCCAGATTGACGAACGATTCGAGCGCGTCCGAGAGCATACCGACCGAGCCTGTCAGCTGCCAGGCAAGTCCTTTGAGCGCGATCGTGGCGATGGCCGCGCCGATCGAAAGCCACGCAAATCGAGTGAGCGATTGCCGGGTCATGGGCGGTTTGCCGCGCACGCAAGACAAGGTCGGGAAGAAGGAGTGGTGCGCGAGGTCAGGCACCCGGTGGCGCCTCGACGCTCAAGCCCAGACCAGCACTTCACCCTTGCCGTCGCAGGCCCGATCGCCCATCAGCCGACGCACCCGGGAGCGCGGCTCCAGGTGCGCAAACTGGGAATTAAGCGACTTCCACGAGCGCACCAGGATGGGCAGGAAGCGCAGATCATGGACACCGCAATCGCGGAAGGTTGCGGGCAGCGAATCCGGAAGCGCTGTCAGGAGGAGGGTGCCACGGCGCATCGCGTAGCCCGGGTAGGCACCGAGCCGACCGAGCACGGCGATGGTCCCCGCAATCATGCGCGAGGCACAGTAATCGCCCGCGTCGCCTTCGATCAACAGGCTGCCGCGGCGCAGACGGTCACCGCAGCGATCGCCTGCGCTGCCGCCGACGATGACGGTACCGCCGCGCATGCCTTGCCGGTCGCCGGGGAGTGCACTGCCGAGAAAGTCGCCGGCGTTGCCGAAGACGTGGATCATTCCGCGCTTCATCTCCGCACCGGCAAACGCGCCGCAGCTTCCGCTCACGCTGACGCGGCCGCCGCGCATGCTGAGGCCGAGGTACGCGCCGGCATTTCCCTCCACCTGAATAGCGCCGTCGACCATGCCCTCGCCGATGCGGTCGAGCTTTTCGGACGTATTGCGAAAAACGACGTTCGAGGTGTCCTCGCCCTGGAGCGCGAACAACGCATCCACCCGCGGCTTGCGATTGCCGCATGGAAGTTCGATCGCCGCGATCTCCCGCAGCGATTTGCCCTGCAGCCGCGTCGGCGTGAGCGCGGAGCAGTCCACCCGTTGACGCGGCGTTTCCCTGAGCGTGAACGTGAGTGCGCTCACGACTCCGCCTCTGCCCGCCCTCTCACCGGGTAGCTCATGCCGACGCCTCCACAAGCGAAGCCTTCATCCACGCATGACCAAGTCGGCGGCGGATGGCATTCGCCCGCGGAAGGTGGAGCAGTGCCTTCGCGCTCTTTGCGAAGGTGCGACCCGGAAGCGGGCGATTGGCGCGCGGCTGATGCGCGGGCTCCCTGCGCGCTTGCGCGGTCGCATCCCCACGCAGGCATGGAGCCCCTGCTCCGCGCTCCAGCGCGCCCCTGCCGTCGATCCCCACCAAAGCCGGGGCCCCTCGCCGGGTAGCTCATGCCATGATCTCCCGCAGCTTGAAGTGGAACTGGCCGAGTTTGCCGCCATAGTTTCCCGCGCTGATGCGGCGGATGCCGTTCGCGGCGCCAAGCTCGCACGCCGCGGCGATTCCCGCGCGCATTGCAACGCGGATGTCGGCGTCGGTGAGACCGTCGATCACGATTTCCATCACCGACTCGATGCCCTCGGCGAGCTCCGATTTCGTGATGCCCCGAATGGTTGGGCAGAACGCGTCGTTGGTCGAGGCCATGAGCGCCTTGTATTTCGATCCGACCTTCGAGCCCGAGCGCACTACGCCGCCAGGGAACGGCATGATGACGTTTGGCACCTTGCGCATCGCCTCGATCGCGGCTTCGCAGGCAGCGAGCGCCTGCGGCTGGGTGTCGGCAAGGATGAGAAAATTGCCGCCGCCGACCGCCTTCACCATGCCGGTGGTTTCCTGCACGAGGAACTCGCCGTCCATCACCGGCACGCGCCAGTAGCGCTTGCCGTCGATCAACTTGGACAGCTGGAAGCCGTCGCCGAAGAAGCGCAGATTCTTGCCGAGCGCGATCGGCTCGCCTTCGTCGATACCGGCGAAGGCCGCGCTCGTGGGAGAGGTCAGCACGCACTGGCCGACGCGGCGCTCGATCTGCTTCGCGAGCTCCTTGCCCGACACGGCGAAGAAGAGCATCGAGGCTCCAGGCCGGCCGTCGGGAGTTTCGCTCGGATCGAGCTTGCGCTCGACCGCCGCTTCACAACCGCAGGCAATCACCGAGGTGGCGAAACCGGTGGTGGCGTTCGCCGCGTGATAAGCCCATTTCAGATTCTGCGCGGTGACCAGCACCCGCGTCGCCTTCATGCCGAAGGCTTCGGCGAAGGTGTCGTCGATGTGGACGCCGTTGATGTTCATGGCACTCCGATCGAGAAGGTTGTCGGAGACCGGATCAGCACCGCGCGCTGTGGATGCGATGAGCTCTTCACCGTTGCCCCCTCTCCCTTGCCGCTACCCGTGTCGTGCTTTCCGGCATTCGTGCCGGATCAACTTCGAGCCGTGGCCGCATTCGCACATCTCGTCGTCGGTGATCTTGAAGTTTCCCATCCGCATCGTGTGATAGCGCTCGAAGTAAGGCGCGAGCGCGCGCTCGATTGCGGCGTCGTATTCGGGTTTCACGACGTGGGTATCGCCCCAGGTCACCTTCACGATGGTTCCGTCGCGCGCCACCAGCTCGCCGTCTTTGAAGACGTAGGCCGGCTTCGCGAACATGACTTCCGGGTTGGCGTCGTGACGATAGACCGTGATGTCCGCCGCAGCGCCCGGCGCGAGATGGCCGCGATCGGTGAGGCCGAGCGTGCGCGCTGGCGCGGCGCGCGTCATGATTGCGATCTCGTAAAGCGAGTATTCGCGGTTGATCGAACTCAGATCCGAAAGCTTCTGCGCATCTGGATTGAGTCCCGCGAGCTTCTCGTTGCGGAACGTCTTGTCCATGAGCAAGCGGATCAGATGCGGGTACGTGGTGAACGGAGCGCCGTTCGGGTGATCGGTGGTGAGGAAGATGCGCCACGGATCTTCGACCAGCAGGAATATCTCGAGCCCGATCGCCCACTGCAGCGCATTCACGAAATTCTTGTCGCTGTATTTGAACGGTACGACGCCGCAACCCGCATCGCACTCGATATCCATCACCACCGATTTCTTCGGGCTGCCGGCGCCCGCGTTGCGGAACTGCGCCATGTTGTCGCCCGAGGCGGTGACCGTCTGGCCGAACAGGATCTGGCCGACGTCCGCGCTGATGTTCGGATGCGCGTTGATGGCCTCGGCGATGCGGCCGGCGCCGGAGGAGAATTTGCGATCGCCATCGGCGCCGTAGCTGTGGAACTGGATGTGCGTGAGGTGCATCGGCAGACCCTCGACGGCGTCCATGGTCGCGAGTGTCGTGTCGACGTTGCCCGGCACGCCAAGGTTGCAGCCATGGACATGCAGCGGATGCGGCACGCCAACATCGTGCACGGCCCGCGCGAGGACCTTGAGAATCTGACGCGGCGTCACGCGGTAGTACGCGTGGGCTTCGTCCAGGTCGAGCGTGCGCTGGTTGAACTTGAATGCGGAGATGCCGCCCGGGTTCACCACTTTCAAACCGATTGCCTGGGCGTGGGTGATGGTCCAGGCCACGTAGTCGTTGATCGCGCGCTGATCCTTGCGGGCCGCGAGCATGCGCAGCAGGAAGTCGTCGCTGCCGAGCATCGCGTAGGCACCCTTGTCGACGATCGGCGTGTCGCCCATCTCCATGTGTGCCTGCCGCGCGTTGATTGGCAGCATCGCCGGTTCGAAGCAGGCGGTGTATCCCATTTCCGCGTAGCGATAGCCGGTCGTGAGAGTCGACGGGGCAGCGTGACCGCAGCCCGAACGCGTGAGAGCGGTGCGGTCCACGAGATCGCCGCGGTGATCTTCCGGCAGCATGGCGCGCGCGATGTTGACCTTGCCGCCGCCGATGTGGGTGTGCAGATCGATCGCGCCCGCCATCACGATCATTCCGCTTGCGTCGATCTCCTGGTGAACGCGCACGCCGGGACCCGGGTCCGCGACGATGCGGCCGTGCTCGAAGAACACGTCACGCACCTCGCCCTTCACGCCGTGCGCCGGATCGATGACGGTTCCGCCCTTGAGCTTGAGCACGATCGTCCCCGCTATCCGAGTGTTGTCCCGATCGCGGCGAGCACTTCGCCAACGCTCGGAACGGGCGACTCGCGCAACTTGCGCAGCGGCAGCGCCACCACCTTGTCGGCGCGGTAGAAGTGGCCGCTGCCGTCGACTCCCGGCGTCGCGACCGGAATGAACACCTCGGGCTCACGCTCGAGCGTCATGCTCCCGTGACCCAGTACGACGGTAGGCGCCGTGGTCGCAGGGGGAACGCGATCCGGGTTCAGGCTGGACACCCAGAGCAGAGCGTCGGCTTCGCCGCTTTCCAGCAGGCGATCGGTCCGGAAGTGGTAAGGATCGTAGATGGGATGACCGCTCGCGAGGCTGGTGCGGAATGGAAACCCGGTCTGCCAAGTGTGTACCTGGTTGAAGGTGAAATCGCCGTCGGTTCCGGCCAGGGCGAGTCCGCTGAAACGGCTGTTGCGGTTGAAATCGCGGATGAGATCGGTGAGCGTCTGGACCGTGAGTTCTGCGTGGGGAAACGCGAGGTCTCCCGCCGCCCAGACGGCGACCCCATATTTCGCCTGCTTCATCTTCGCGGCGAGGCTCTCGAGCGTTTCGACGGGAATCCCCGCGACCTCGTCGCGCGCAAGGAGCCGACCCGCGGCCATGACGCGCAGCGCACCGAGCACTTCGCCGAGGCGACGGTTCTCGCACGGAATGACCGTTGGCCGACGGCCGTCAGGGGCGATTCCGGCATCGGTGTTCTTCGCTTCGCCGAGATAAACGATTTCGCGCGCACCCGGATCGAGATCGAAGAGACTCTCGCCCACCCATACGATGCGCTCGAAGAATCGCGGGAAGCGGCTGACGACGTCGGTGCCAACCATGACGAGCAGATCCGCGCGGTTGCGCGCTTCCGTGAGGGTGGTGGTGATCCAGCCCGCGTCCTGAACGACGAGCAGGTTGCGCAGCTTCGCCTGCGCGCCCATGTGATCGATGACCGCTCCGATGCGGTCGGCGAGTGCGAGGGCGCTGCGCGCGCCGGCCACGTCGACCGCAAGCCCGGCGATGAGGGGTTGTCGCGCTCCGCCGAGTATCTTCGCCGCTTGCGAAACGGCGTCCGGGAGCGAGGCGGGGACGCCGGCGATGCGCGGCTGCGCGGACATGGCTGCGCCGGTGCGCGCAAATGCCGGGATGCTGATCGGACAGCCGTTCGCCTTCACTTCGACGCCACCCTGTGCGACCTCCAGTTCCAGATCGTCACAGGCAAGTCCGCAAAACGGACAGGGAATGTCGCGCAGATCGCGTTCGGTGCTGCTCATCGAAATGGCGTCGCTAGTCGGGTGCCGCGCGAGCAGAAATGAGTGTCGATGTTGCGGTCGCCAATGCGACCGTGACTCGAACGCGAGTGTAACCGGAATTTCGTGACCCTTGCTAATGCACGTAATCGTCGCCGTTGCGCAGTGCATTTTTGCTATAGTTGAGCCGCTTTTTCGCGCAGTGCCGGCAGGTATGGTGCGTCGCGTTTTCGCAGCGGAACGATGCGCGGGGTACGGGACACTTTGCTCCGCTTTCGTCGCAATGTCTCTTCGACGGTGGAGGCGATTGAGGGTAGTGGCCAATAACAACAGAATCGAAATGACGCGCTGCGGAGTTCCATTTTGAGTTTTCGCCGCCGATGAAACGGCTGCTTTCCGCAGTGCGTCAAGATATCGTGGTGGTCGATGCTCCTGCCCGCCTCCATCTTGGGTTCATGGATCTGAGCCGCGGGGGTGCCCGCCGTTTCGGCAGCGTTGGCTTGACCCTCGACGGCGTCGGCACGCGAGTTCGCGTCGAACGCTCAGAGCGGGTTGAAGTCGCTGGACCCCAAAGCAGCCGTGCGTTGCGTGCGCTCGGGATCATGCAGGAGACGACCCGCGTACAGCCGGGCATTCGAATCACGATTGAAGAAGCGATTCCCGAGCACGCGGGACTCGGTTCCGGCACTCAGCTCGCGTTGGCGCTCGGTTGTGCGTTCGTGAAGCTCTTTGATCTCGAGCTCGCTCCCCGCGACGTAGCGGCGCTCCTTGACCGGGGCGCTCGCTCCGGCATCGGCATTGGCGCCTTCGAGCGGGGCGGTTTTCTCGTCGACGGCGGACGCGGCGCGAACGACATGCCACCACCGATCACGAGCCGCATCGAGTTTCCCGAGGCCTGGAGCGTGATTCTCGTCCTGCATCCTTCGGCTCAGGGCTTGCACGGTGCGGCGGAACAGGCGGCCTTCCGCGCGCTGCCGCCTTTTCCCGAGGCGCGCGCAGCGCATCTCTGCCGCCTGGTGATGATGAGTCTGCTGCCTGCCCTCGTCGAGGTCGATCTGTTCGAGTTCGGCCGCGCGGTGAGCGAGTTGCAGCGCATCGTCGGCGATCATTTCGGGCCTGCACAGGGCGGTCGGTTCTCGAGTCCGGTGGTGTCGGCGGCCCTGTCCCGGCTCGAGGCCGAAGGCATCACCTGTGTGGGTCAGAGCTCATGGGGACCGACCGGCTTTGCGGTGGTCGAGTCCGAAGCGATCGCATGGAATGCAGTCGCCCTGTTGAAGAAGCAGTTCGCCGGCGGCGGTCTTGACTTCGTGGTCTGCCGAGGGCGCAATCGAGGCGGCGACATTGCCTTCGAGTCCGCGCAGAGGGCGGGCGCCGGTGGCGCGCAGCGCGCGTACTGATCAATCCAATCTCAGGCTGAGGACATGGAAAAACTGTTCATACTGCACATGCTGACTCCCACCCGCAACGTCAGCCCCTTCGACGTCAACATGGCGTACGACGCCGGCTACGATGCGGTGACGCCCTACACGGACGTCACGCTCGACCAGGTGCAACCGCTGACCCAGGACGCAATCTTCTCCCGCGGACCTTCGGGCGTGAAGCGCACGGCGATCTTCCTGGGCGGCCGCGAGATCGGCATGGCGGCGGACATGCTCGATGCGGCGCGTGCTGCGATGGTCCCACCCTTCGAGGTTTCGGTGTTCGCCGACCCGAGCGGCGCATTCACGACTGCCGCCGCGCTCGTCGCCTGCGCCGAGGCGCAGCTCAAGCAGAAATTCCAGACTGACTTCCAGGGCAAGAACGTCCTCGTTCTGGGTGGGACCGGACCGGTCGGCGCGGCGGCGGCGGTGCTCGCTTCCGGGGCCGGTGCGCACGTGATGATCGCGAGCCACTCGAGCGGCAATCGGGCGCGCATGACCTCGGAAGTGTGCAACGCGCGCTACGGGGCGTCGACGCAGCCGGCCGAAGCCGGCTCGATCGAGCAGAAGACGGCGCTCATCGAGAATGTCGATGTCGTGCTCGCCACCGCCAAGGCCGGTATCCAGGTGCTCTCGAAGGCAGAGCTCGCGAAGGCAACGCGGCTGCTCGTGGCGGGGGACGTGAACGCGGTGCCGCCCGCCGGCATCGAGGGCGTCGGTGTCATGGACAAGGGTGCGCCCCTCGCGGCCGGCTCCGGCAAGGCGGTCGGGATCGGCGCCCTCGCCGTGGGGGACATCAAGTACCGGGTGCAGCGCGGCTTGTTCGAGGCCATGCTCGATGCGCAGAAGCCGCTTTATCTCGATTTCCGTGATGCGTTCGCCATGGCGCGCGAGAATGTGGCCTGAACGACAACCGTTCCTGATTGCATCGGCTTCCGGGCGGGCGCTCGCTGCGATGGCGAAGCGAGCCGGTGCGCGCTCGGTCGTGCTCGATCTCTTCGCGGATTCGGATACCGCAGAGGTTTGCGACGTTGCACGGCGCGTTTCCCTGGATCACGCGCTGGGCTTCCACGGCAGGCGCCTGCTGCGGGCAGCATCCGAAGTCGCGCCGCCGGCCGCCTGCGCGGGTCTCGTGGCCGGCTCCGGCTTCGAAGGCCGGCCGAAGCTGCTCGCACGCCTTGCCGCCGGTCGCAGGCTGTACGGCAATTCCGCCCAGACGATCACGGAGCTCAAGCAACCGGCAACCTTGTTCCCGCTGCTGGACTCGCTTGGCATTTCCTACCCGGCGACGACCTGCCGCAAGCCGCGGGAGCGGCAAGGGTGGCTCGTGAAGCACGCCGGGGGTGCTGGCGGCGCCCATGTGCAGCCGGCGAGCCGCGGTCCCAAGCCAGCCAAGGGGTGCTACTTTCAGCGCTTCGTCGCCGGCCGCAGCCTTTCGGTCCTCTTCCTGGCCGATGGACGCGCGGCCCGCGTCATCGGGTTCAACGAGCAGTGGCCAGCCGGCAGCGCCTGCTCGCCCTTTCCTTTTTCCTACGGCGGGGCGACCTCCGACGCGCAGCTCGCTCCAACCGCTAGGGCGCGGGTCGAGGTCTGGGCGACGCAACTTACCGAGCGGGTCGGACTCGTCGGCCTGAACGGCATCGACTTCATTCTCGACGACGAAGGAACGCCGTACTTTCTCGAGATCAACCCGCGTCCGACCGCGACCGGCGAGCTTTACGACGAGCGTGCAGCAGGCGGACTCTTCCGCTGGCATGTGGAGGCATGCGAAGGGAACATGCCGGCGGATGCGCTCGCGGTTCGGGAGGTGCGTGGCCATGCCATCGTGTATGCCGCCTCGACCTTGACCGTGCCGGCGTGGGTGCGATGGCCGTACTGGGTGACGGATCGACCGGAGCCCGGAGCCAGCTTTCGCGCCGGAGCGCCGGTTTGCACGGTGCACGCGGTGGGTAAGGACGTGGTGCGGGTCGAGCGGCTGCTCTTCGAGCGCAGCCGGACCATCATGCTGAGTGTCGTGCCGCTCGCCGCTTGAGGCGGCCGGAGGGAGGAAAACCAGAATGATTCTGCCTGATCAGGGGTTGTCGGCAATGCGCTCGCGCCCGAGCATCAATGCGACCGCACAGCCCCTCGTCGACGCGCTCGTACGCGACGCGGCCCGGTTGCGCGTCGGTGTCGAGACGCATCCCACGGGTTGCCGGATCGTGGATGCCGGCATCAGCCATGCGGGCGGCCTCGAAGCCGGCCGACGCATCGCCGAGATCTGTCTCGGGGGTCTGGGAGAAGTGCGGTTGCTCTCCACCGCCGACCGCTGGCCGCTGCGGGTGAGCGTGGTCACCGCAGACCCGGTTCTCGCCTGTCTTGGCAGCCAGTACGCAGGATGGAGCCTTTCCGCGGGCGAGGGAAAGGGAAAATTTCACGCGCTCGGATCGGGACCCGCACGGTCCCTCTCGGTGAAGGAAGAACTCTTCAAGGAACTCGGCTACCGGGACGAAGCGACGGCGACCAGCCTTGTGCTCGAAGTGGACAAGGCGCCGCCCGACGCCGTGGTGGAAAAGGTGAGCCGGGACTGCAACGTGGCGCCCGGGAATCTCACGTTCATCCTCACCCCCACCAGCAGCATCGCGGGCGTCGTGCAGATCGTCGGGCGCGCGCTCGAAGTGGCGCTGCACAAGGTCCACACCCTCGGCTTCCCGCTGGACAAGGTTCTCGACGGTTCGGCTTCGGCGCCCCTGCCGCCGCCTGCCCCCGACTTCCTCAACGCCATGGGACGCACGAACGACGCCATCATCTTCGGCGGCGTTGTGCAGCTTTTCGTCGATGCCGAGGACGCCGCGGCAAAGGACTTGGCCGAGCGGCTGCCTTCGAGCACCTGCGGCGATTACGGTCGTCCCTTCGCGCAGGTATTCAAGGCGGTGCAATACGATTTCTACAAGATCGACGCCAACCTGTTTGCGCCGGCGTCCGCGATTGTCTGCAACGTGCAGACCGGCAACGTGTTCCGCGCCGGCGCGGTCGATGACGTGCTGCTCGCGATGTCTTTCGGCGAGTGACCGGATACCCGCGCGCCATGTCCTTGCGCATCGCCATCATCACCGACGAGCCGGGCTGGCACGGTGCGCGGCTCCGGCAGAGGTTCGCCGCGGGGGGAATGGAAGCAGTCTTCATATCGCTGCGGGATTGCCGGATCGATCTTGCCGGTGGCCACGACGGTATCGTCATGCCAGGCTTTGAGAGTAAGCTTCCCGCCGGGGTTTTTGTCCGTGGCGTCCCCGGCGGCACCCTGGAGCAGGTCACGCTGCGGCTCGGGATTCTGCACGCGCTGAAGGAGGTGGGAATAGCGGTTTACAACGATGCGCGTGCGATCGAGCGCACCGTCGACAAGAGCATGACGAGCTTCCTGCTCACGCGTGCAGGGGTCCCGACACCGCCCACGTGGGTGACGGAAAGCGCTGCGGAAGCGCGGGCCGTGCTGGCTCGGGAAGGGGCGGTGGGCCGGGAGGTCATCATCAAGCCCCTGTTCGGTTCCCAAGGTGCTGGTTTGCGGCGCCTTGCCGCTGGCATGGACGTTCCAGGCAGAGAACACTACCAGCACGTGTATTACCTCCAGAGTTACGTGGAAAGCGGCGCCGGACGATGGCACGATCACCGGGTCTTCGTGATTGGGCGCCGGGCCGTCGCGGGGATGGTGCGACGCGGCACGTCGTGGATCAACAACGTTGCCAAGGGCGGTCGCTGCGAGAAGCTCGCGCTTACGCCGGAAATCGCCCAGTTCGCGGAAGCAGCGGCCGACGCAGTCGGTGCGGATTACGCGGGCGTGGACATCGTGCGCGGCCAGGACGGCCGCCTGTGGGTGATCGAGGTGAACGGGATTCCAGCCTGGAAGGGATTGCAGGGAGTTACCCATGTCGATATCGCGGACGCTCTCGTGAGCGACTTCACGCGCCGGCACCTCGATGCGGGTCGCGCGGAGATACGACAGCCCCTAGAGGCGGTATGCTGAGGACCGTGTCGCCGAAATCGCTGGCGGATGCGCTCCAGTGGGCGTGCCGGCTCGACGTGCTCGCCGCGAAGCCCGGAAACGTGAGCCTCGAGAGCCCGGGTCACGGCATGTGCGCGGAGGATTTCCTCGCCAGCGCGGAAGCGATTGCGGAGCCGATGTCCGCTCTGGGTCGCAAGGTCGGTCGGCGCATCGTCGAGGCTGTCGAAGCGACCTGGTCTCGAGTTGGAATGAACACGAATCTCGGCATCGTGCTCCTCGCCGCGCCTCTCGCCGAGGCAGCGCTGTCGGCGGCGCCGGGCGAGAGTCTGCAATCGGCTGTCCAGAGAGTGCTGTCGGGGCTCGATGCCGAAGATGCCGCACAGGCATTCCACGCGATTGTGCGGGCAAATCCCGCCGGCCTTGGCCATGTGGGTGGTTTCGATGTGCGTCAGGCTGCGCCGGCGAGTCTGCTCGAAGCGATGCGCGAGGCGGCACCCCGCGACTCGATCGCCCGGCAATATGCGAACGACTTCCGCGACGTGTTCGAATTCGGCATGCCGTTTTTCCGATCGGCGTCGGAGCGGCTGGTGAGCGATGAGCGCGCGACCGTTGCATGCTTCCTCGGGTGGCTTGGCCGGTTTCCCGATACTCACATCGCACGCAAGCGCGGACTGGAGGCGGCCCGCGTCGTTAGCCACGAAGCGCTGTTGCTGGAAGAGAAGTGGATCGAAGCGGAAAATACCTCGGCGGGCGACGCGTTGCTGCGGGAGTGGGATGCGTCGCTCAAGGCGCGTGGCCTCAACCCGGGCACGAGCGCGGATCTGACGGTCGCGAGCCTGCTCGCCGCGCGCCTCGATCGCCTGATCGGGGAGCAGTTTTCGGAGCGGGATGAATCCAGCATCCCGCCCCGCAAAGGAACGTGGATGCCTGTGGCCGCTGCGCGTTAGCGTTTCGCAAGCTGTCCGTGCGCGGCGCGGTCGCTGCAGCGGCAAAGTCCACAATTTCAACCACTGGAGAAGGAGAAGGTACGAAATGGCAAAGATCGATCGAGTAATGGTAGGCGAATCGCTGGTCGGCGATGGCAACGAGGTTGCCCACATCGACCTGATCATCGGACCGCGCGGCAGCGCTGCCGAATACGCGTTCTGCAACGCCCTCACGAACAACAAGGACGGCTTCAGCACGCTGCTCGCGGTGGTGGCGCCGAATCTGCCCTGCAAGCCGAACACGTTGCTCTTCAACAAGGTCACGATCAAGGGCGCGAAGCAGGCGGTGCAGATGTTCGGACCGGCCCAGCGCGCGGTGGCGATGGCGGTGACCGATTGCGTCGCCGACGGCACCATTCCCCAGAGCGAAGCAGAGGATCTCTTCATCTGCGTCGGTGTTTTCATCCACTGGATGGCCGAGGACGACAACAAGATCCAGGACTACAACTACGAGGCGACCAAGCAATCCATCAAGCGCGCCGTCGCCGGCGAACCCAAGGCTGCGGACGTGATCGCGAAGAAGGGCACGCCGCATCCGTTCGCAGGTCACGTATAAGAGCTGCCACCCGCGGCCGGCGGCTCGAGTCCGCCGGCCGGTTTTCGCTTTGACCCGACGGGCTGCACCAGGAGGCTCCCGGGGAACAGGAACTGGAGGGATAGCAATGTCGATCTGGGATGCGATTCTGGGAATCTTCGGCGGCGGCAAGAAACCGGAAGAACCACCGGTCAGGCCTGCGGCACCGGCGCCGAAAGCAGCGCCTGCGCCCGCTGCCCCGGCACGGGGCATCAATCGCGTGATGGTGGGCGAAGCGCTGGTGGGAGACGGCAACGAGGTCGCCCACATCGACCTTATCATCGGACCGCGCGGCTCGGCGGCAGAACGCGCGTTCACGAATGCGCTGGCGAACAACAAGGACGGCTTCACGACGCTGCTCTCTGTGGTCGCGCCCAACCTCGCGGCGAAGCCGAACACGGTCATGTTCAACAAGGTGACGATCAAGGGCGCGAAGCAGGCGGTGCAGATGTTCGGGCCGGCCCAGCGCGCGGTGGCGATGGCGGTGACCGACTGCGTCGCCGACGGCACCATCCCCGAGCAGCAGGCAAACGATCTCTTCATCTGCGTCGGCGTATTTATTCACTGGCTCGCCGAGGACGACAACAAGATCCAGGACTACAACTACGAGGCGACCAAGCTTTCCATCAAGCGCGCCCTTGCCGGAGACCCCAGGGTGCAGGACGTGCTCGCAAAGGCGCGAACCACGGGGCACCCCTTCGCAGCGCATACATAAGTCACCGTTCGGGCGCCGCGCTGGCCGCGATCCGCGCGAAGTCGGCGGCGCCCAGGCGACCGTCGTGCACACTCGACGCGACGAGAGCGCCGGCCGCTCCGAGCCGGCGCACCAGCGCGAGGTCATCCGCGCCGCGTATGCCCCCTGCGGCATACACCCGGCGACTTCCAGCCCGCCCGACTGTGGCAGCGAGTGTCGTCGCATCCGGGCCGGCGTCCGATCCCACCAGGGTGAGCGTCATCACGATCACGTCCTGCGGCCATCCCTCTGGATGATCGAAAGGTTCGGGCGGCCCGAGCGGACCCGTCGCGCCGAAATCGAGCGAGAGGACAGGTGCCGACGGGTGGTCATCCGAGTGCAGCAATTCGATCAGTGCCGCGTCCGGCATGCACTCGGTCCCGATCACCGCCCGCCCGAGCTGCGCTGTCTGCCACGCCGAGTACCCGGCGACGTCCGCAATGCCTGCATCCACCCAAAGCTCGATGGCGGGAAAGGCGGCATGGATCGCTTCGATCGCTCCGAGGTTGTCGCCCCGTCGCTGGATCGCGTCGATGTCCGCGAGATAGATTGTCTCGAACGGATGCAGCTGCAGCAACGCCGCTGCGATCTTGACCGGGTGCGCGCAGGGGGCGAGCGATGAGCGAATCGGCGCGTAGGTATCGCGCGCGCCGCGCCGCGCGTGTACGACGCGACCACCTTTGAGATCGATGACGGGGATGAGCCGGAACACGGTGCCGATGCGGATCTTCGTCTACGAATTTATCACGGGCGGAGGGCTGATCGATGACTCGCTGCCGACTTCACTCACCCGCGAAGGGGAACTCATGCTGCGCGCGCTGCTGCGCGACCTGCACGAGCTGCCCGGAGTGCAAGTGGTGACGACGCGAGACCGGCGGCTTCCTCTGGTCTCGAGTCCGATCGAAGTCTTCACGCCACACGACGCGCGGGAAGCCTCCGCGCTCTTCTGTCAGTGCGTCGATGCGACCGACGCGACATGGGTCGTCGCGCCGGAAACAGATGGAATCCTCGAGCGGATTTCGGAACAGGTGCTCGCCCGCAATGGCTGTCTTCTCGGCAGCCGACCGGAGGCGGTTCGCATTGCCGCAAGCAAGACGCGCACGGCAGCCGCGTTGGCGCGATACGGTGTGTCCGTGGTTCCGGTGCTCACCCCGACACGGCCGATCGCGCCGTTTCCGGGTCGTGCGGTGCTCAAGCCCGACGACGGTGCAGGCTGCGTCGACACACGGGTATACGAGAGTCTCGGAGCTGCACTCGAAGCTTGGGAAGCGGGTGGTCGCGACCGCAACGTCGTGCTCCAGCCGTTAGTGGAGGGCGTGCCGGCGAGCCTTTCGCTGCTCGTGCGCAGTGGCCGTGCGGAGATTCTGAGCGTTAACCGGCAAAGCATCGCCCTCGAAGGGTGCTCGCTTCGATTTCGGGGTTGCACGGTGAACGGACTGGCATCGTGGCGCGCATCGCTTGCGCCGCTTGCGCAAGGAATCGCCGAGGCGCTGGCCGGCCTCTGGGGCTATGTCGGTGTGGACTTCGTGCTTTCGGACACGGGTCCCATCGTGCTCGACGTCAATCCTCGCCTCACCACGTCCTACGCTGGCTTGCGCGAAGCGACCGGAGTCAATGCCGCAGCGCTCGTATTGCACTTGCTCGAAGACGGTGCGCCGATGCCTGCCGTTCCGGCTTCGCTGCGTTGCGCCGAGGTGAGCTCGGAACTCGACCATGTCGGGAGATAGCGTGCTCGGCTGGGATGTGGGCGGGGCGCACCTTAAGGTCGCGCTCGTGGACGAGGATGGCGCGGCGCGCAGCGCCCTTGAGCTTCCGTGCCCCCTGTGGCGAGGCATCAAACATCTCGAGCGAGCAATTGGGACCGCTCTCCGTCAGATGCCGTACACACCGGCGATGCACGCCGTCACGATGACCGGCGAGCTCTCCGACTGCTTTCCGGATCGTGCAGGCGGTGTTGCTGCGATTGCAGCGACCCTGGCGCAGCACGTTGCAGCGGAGCGACTTCGCTTCTTCGCGGGGCGGTGCGGGTTCGTCGACATATCCGCGGTCGCGACCCATGCGGTCGACATCGCCTCCGCCAATTGGCTCGCCACTGCTCTTCACGTCGCGACCGTGGTCGACGACGCGCTCCTCGTCGATATGGGGAGCACGACGGCCGATCTGATACCGATTGCAGCCGGCGAAGTGCGTGCGTTGGGTCGCGACGACTTCGCGCGGCTCGCCGCGGACGAACTGGTCTACAGCGGCGCGGCACGCACGCCGCTGATGGCAATGGCCCCGCGCGTTCCCTTCGACGGTCAGTCCGTGGGTTTGATGGCGGAGTTATTCGCGACCACCGCGGATGTCTACCGCCTGACCGGCGAGCTTCCCGAAAATGCCGATCTGCATCCGAGCGCTGACGGTGCATCGAAGACGGTCGACGCGAGCGCGCGGCGCCTCGCGCGCATGATCGGCCGCGATGCAGAGTCGGCGCCGCTCGATTCGTGGCGGGAGTTGGCGGCATTCTTCGCCGGGCAACAACTTGCACGCTTACTCGACGCCGCGTCGCGCGTGATTGCGCGGGCCGATCTGCCGGCGGCTGCGCCAATCGTTGCCACGGGGGTCGGAAGCTTCCTTGCCCACAAACTTGCCACAAGGCTGAGTCGGGTCTGCGTCGATCTCGCGACGCTCGTTCAGCTTTCTGGCGCGAGCGCGCCCCTGCTCATGGCCTGCGCCCCCGCGTTCGCGGTAGCGAGCCTGCTGCGCATGTCGTCGCGGAGTGCGTCGGGCTAGAATGTGCGAGGTCCTCGCTCGAACTGCCTGGCGCCACAATCCCAACACCGCGCTTTCCGACTCCGCCAACAAATGTCGCCCCTGATCGTTGAACTCCCCTATCGCGAGGACACCGTTGCCCTCTTCGAGAAGATCGCCGACGAGCCGTGGGCGGTGTTTCTGGACAGCGGACGCCACCTCCCCGGTCACTCCCGTTTCGATATTCTCGCCGCCGATCCGACCGAGACGCTGGTGACTCGCGGGAACATGACCGAGATTCGCGGCCGCACTACCGCCGAGCTCTCGCCAGACGATCCGTTCGCCCTTGTGAAGCGCCGTCTCGGCGAACGGGTCGAATCCCACAAGACGATCCCTTTTGTCGGCGGGGCGATCGGCTACTTCGCCTACGATCTCGGGCGGCGCCTCGAACGCCTTCCCGTCATCGCCGAAGACGTAGAAAAGGTTCCAGAGATGGCGGTGGGAATCTACGACTGGGCTTGCGTCGTGGATCACCATGAGCGACGAACCCGGCTGGTGAGCGCGGGACGCGATCCCCAAACGGCGCAACGGTGGAGCTCCTTGATCAGGGATTTTTCCGATCCTCCACGCGAGCGCTTCCG
Organism: uncultured beta proteobacterium; assembly: GCA_963747225.1. Classification (GTDB taxonomy): domain Bacteria; phylum Pseudomonadota; class Gammaproteobacteria; order Burkholderiales; family JAEUMW01; genus JAEUMW01. The sequence continues at coordinate 209,303 of CAVVES010000026.1, forward strand.
CACGCCTTTTCGCATCACCGGCACGGTCGCCTCGAATCTCACGCCAGAGCGTTACGTACAGGCCTTTCACCGCATTCAGGAGTACATCGCGAACGGCGACTGCTACCAGGTGAATCTCGCTCAGCGCTTTGCCGCCCCGGCGGCCGGCGATCCCTGGCTCGCATATCAGGCGCTGCGCATCCTCAACCCAGCGCCCTTTGCCGCGTATCTCAATCTCCGCTTCGTGCAGATACTCTCCGCGTCGCCGGAGCGATTTCTGCGGGTGCGCGACGCCCTGGTCGAGACCAAGCCGATCAAGGGGACCCGCCCGCGGGCCGGGCATCCGCGGCTCGACGCGGCGCTTGCGGAGGTGCTGAAGGAAAGCGACAAGGACCGCGCGGAGAACGTGATGATCGTCGACCTGCTGCGCAACGATCTCTCGAAAACCTGCGAGATCGGTTCGGTTCGGGTGCCGAAACTGTTCGATGTAGAGAGCTTCGCAACCGTGCACCACCTCGTGAGCACGGTCACCGGAAAACTGCGCCCGGAATTCCACGCGGTCGACCTGTTGCGCGGCTGCTTTCCCGGCGGTTCGATCACGGGCGCTCCGAAGTTGCGGTCGATGCAGATCATCGAGGAACTGGAACCCCACCGGCGCGGCGTGTACTGCGGCGCCATCGGTTACGTCGGGTACGACGGCGCCATGGACACCAACATCGTCATCCGCACTCTCGTCAATTCGGGCGGTATCGCCCGGTTCTGGGCGGGGGGTGGGATCGTTGCCGATTCGCGGCCGCAGGAGGAGTATCAGGAATCCTTCGACAAGGCTGCCGCGATGCTGCGGCTCATGCAGCAGTGCGCGGACAATTCCGCGCGGCTGTAGCGACTGCGTCGCGTCGTCGCATGCACGTCGTCAAGCTCGGCGGAAGTCTGCTGAAAGCGCCGGAGGAGCTCCGCGCCTGGCTGCATGCAATCACTGAGGCAGGAAGCGGGCGCGTCGTCGTGGTCCCGGGGGGTGGGCCCTTTGCGGACGCGGTGCGGCGCGCTCAGACCGACCATCGATTCAACGATCGCGCGGCGCATCGCATGGCGCTGCTCGGCATGGATCAGTGCGGTCTGCTGCTTGCTTCACTCGAGCGCTGCCTGGTGCCAAGCGATACCCTCGCAGCGATGCAGGCGGTGTTGCGGGGAGGGGGCGTTCCGATCTGGATGCCGCACCGCGTTGCCGTGGACGCCGAAGACCTTCCCGCCAGCTGGGAGGTCACCTCGGACAGCCTCTCCGCCTGGCTCGCGCGCAAGCTCGAAGCGTCCACGCTGTGGTTGGTGAAGTCGTGCGTGGTGCCGGTGCAAAGGCCCATGCAGCTCGCAGAGATGGGGATCGTCGATGCCGCGTTCCCGAGGTTTTGCGAGCACGCAAAGTTTCGAATCCACGTGCTGGGCATCGGCGACAGGTCCCGACTCATCGCGAGCCTTGCAGAGGAAGCGATCAACCGCGTGTCGGCCGCAGCGCCCTCAAGTACAGCCAGCAGCAGGCAATGAATGCGATGGCGAGCACCATCTCGATGCTCGCGAGAAAGCGCGACGTTCCGTGTTCCGACCACGCGCGCACAACCCCTTCGGTGAAGTAGAAGAGCATGACGAGGGGTGTCCACTTGAAGGTGTAAACGTCGCCCCGAAATATTTTCGGCAGGATCAGGAGCGGCGGCAGCGCCTTGAGCAGGAGCCATGATCCTCTGGGGCGGATCGGTGCCGCCCACGCTTCCCACGCGATCATCAGGAGCGCCAGTGCGACGAGGATGGCCGATCCCGCGAGCGCGTACCTGCCCGCAGCGGCGGCCGCGCGTCCGACCGGTTCAGGCGCGGGCGCGGCGGGCAAGGTCGACCAGTGCCGTGCGCACCCACGCGGGTGACAGCGCCGGTGCCTCGAAGTCGAACCGCAGCAGCGCACCGTCGGCGCGCACATCGAATCCGTCGCAGTCCACACCGGCCAATTCGACGTCGAGCACTTCGCGCTGGTGCACGAAGCGACAGTAGTCGCGCATGGCTGCTGCGTGGTCCGCATTCATGTGGGCGATGATGTCCGCTTCCGATTTCGCCAGATCGGAGGAGGGCGGTCGATATGCTTCGGCGGGGATCCACTGGATATCGCCAAAACCGCCGATCCAGTGCAGCGCGAGCGGCTCGATGCGATAAAACGCGAAATCGCCGAAACCCAGCAGCGGCGCGGCCTGAGGGATATATCGCAGGTAGCGCTCCTTCAGCTCGGGGAACGGTTCTTCGAGCCTTTGCCCCCGGCCGACGCAGGTGACTCGTGCGGCGCTCAACACGTCCTCCGCTTCCGCATGAACGAGGAGGCTCACGCGTGCGTCCTCTTGCAGATTCTTGGTGTGCTCGGCGAGCGCGCTGATGAGAATGACGGGATGTCCTTCGTGATCGGGCACGTAAGGCGCGATGCTGGCGAACGGATGCCCGGCGATGCGTTGCGAAAGGGTCGCGAGCGCACCAAAGCGGCAGCGGCGCAGCAGCCGGCGCGCCTTCTCGGCGGGCTTCACCGCGCGAGCCTCGAGGCGGCCTCGGCGAGACGCCGTCCCAAGGTCACGCAAAGCTTTCTTTCTTCCTCCGTGATGGGGCGTTCCCCGGTTGGTCCCGCCCAGTGGCTCGCTCCGTAGGGTGTTCCGCCGCTTGCGGTAGTGAAAAGCTCGGGCGCGGTATAGGGCACGCCCACGATCAGCATCCCGTGATGGAGCAGGGGCAGCATCATGGAGAGCAGCGTGGATTCCTGCCCGCCGTGCAGGCTGCCGGTCGATGTGAAAACGGCGGCGGGCTTGCCGGCCAGCGCGCCGGAGAGCCATTGGGGCGAGGTGCCGTCCAGGAAGTACTTGAGCGGCGCCGCCATGTTGCCGAAGCGGGTTGGAGAGCCGAGCGCGAGACCGATGCACTCTTCGAGATCCTGCAGTTCAACGTAGGGTGCGCCCGCATCGGGAACCACCGGCGCGATCGCCTCGCACACCGCAGAGACCTTCGGAACCGTGCGCAGGCGCGCCGCGCACCCCGAGACCTCGTCAATGCCGCGCGCGATGAGGCGCGCCATGTCGCGCACGGCGCCGCGCTGACTGTAGTAGAGGACGAGGACGTCGCGCACGAGGGGAGGATCAGGGAATCACGGGTATTATATGACGGGTCATGAAGCAGTTCCTTCCCCGGCCGGTTTCGACTGCGCTTTCGCGTGCCCGCGTCCTCGCGGACCTGATCGGCGAGCGCATGGCCGCCGAAAATCTCCTCGACACCGCGGCAAGCCTGACCTTCACTACGCTGCTCGCGCTCGTTCCCCTCGTCACCATCGCGCTCACGGTGTTCTCCGCGTTTCCGGCCTTCGCTTCGTTTACCGCCCATATCAAGGAGTTTCTGCTGTCGAATCTGGTACCCGAGGCGGCCACCCGACTGATCACGGTATACGGGCGCCAGTTTGTCGACAACGCCGCGCGGCTGACGGCCTTCGGCATCATTGGCCTGGGTATCACGGCCGTGCTCGTCATGCATACGATTCTCGGCTCGTTCAACCACATCTGGCGCGTGAGGCGACCGCGACCACTGCCGATCCGCATTGCGCTCTACTGGGCGGTGCTGACAGTGGGGCCGATCCTGATCGGAGGCAGCCTGTCACTGACCTCGTGGCTCTTCACTCTTTCGGAGGATCTTACGGGCGTTGCGCCGGGCATCAATGGAATGCTACTGAAAGCCGGGCCGTTCCTGCTCACGACCCTCGCTCTCGCATTCATCTACAACGTCGTCCCCAACCGCTCGGTGGCAATGGGCGACGCGCTGATCGGCGGCGTGCTGGCCGCCATCGTGTTCGAAGCGGTCAAGGTCGGGTTCTCCCAGTACCTCGCCCTCTTTCCCACGTACACCCTGGTCTATGGCACGTTCGCAGGGGTGCCGGCGTTTCTCCTCTGGATCTATCTGTCGTGGCTGATCGTTCTGGTGGGGGCGGTCGTGGTCGCCGTCCTGCCGGACTGGCGCGCGGGCGCACAGGCGGGACAGCGACACACGGGACACCGGTTCTATCGAGTGCTCGCCGTGCTGCGGGAGCTTGCGATTGCCCACCGCAGTGGCGAGGTGCTGCCCACGCTCAGACTTCAGAAAGTGGCGGGTCTTGGCATTGCGGATACCGAAGCACTGTTGGTAGAGCTTTCCGGACACGGATGGGTGGTCGAGGCGGTTGGAGGCGGCTGGGCGCTTGGCCGCGACTCGTCTGAGATCACGCTGGCAGATGTCTTTGAACGGTTTGTGTTCGCGCCTCTCGATGGTCCGGTGCCGCCGGCGCTTGCCTCGGTCCAGCACCCCCTCGCTCACCTGGAAGCGGGCATGAGCCGGGAGCTGGCAATATCGCTGGAGGAGCTTTTCCTGCTGGAGCCGCGCACGGGTAACGTGAACGGCGAAGCGAGTCGCAGCGGCGAGGAACGGGCCGTTGTTGCCTAGACGTCTGTCGTGGCTTTTTCTCGTGCTTTGCTTCTGCGCTACGGCGAGCGCGGAAGCGTTTTCGCTGGTCGATGCGAAAGGCAACACGCTGCGACTCGCCGACTTTCGCGGGAAGTGGGTGATCGTCAACTTCTGGGCAACCTGGTGCCCTCCCTGCCTGGAGGAGATGCCGGATCTCGGGTCCCTCTACGATGCGCGGAAGGACTCGGATCTCATGGTAGTCGGGGTGGCGGTGGATTTCCGGAATCCGAAGGAAGTCATCGAGTTCGCCGACAACATGCTCGTTTCGTATCCGATCGTTCTCGGGGACCGGAAGGCCACTGATCAGTTCGGCCGCATCCGCGCTCTGCCGACGACGCTGATCTACGATCCAACCGGCAAGCTCGTGAAAACTCACCTGGGCGCGATCACGCGCAAGCAGATCGAAGGTTTGATTGCGGCGGCACGTCCGTAGCGGACGCAGCCAGACTCGGGAGCGAGGTCAGGGAGTGGTCGGGAAGGGGCGGCCGGGGGACTTGTACTCCACCGTCCGCGTCGAGGGCAGCCGCCACGTGCTCCAGGCGCGGAGGACCAGATTCGGGTATTCGGGTTGGCCGAGACTGCCGTTATAACGGCCCAGCGCCCGGAAGACGTTCCCCTGCTCGATATCGAGGTAGTGGCGCAGGATGGTGCAGCCGTAGCGCAGGTTCGTGCGCAGGTGAAAGAGATTGTGCTCGGTAGTGCCGATGTTGGTGATCCAGAACGGCATGACCTGCATGAAGCCGCGAGCACCCACCTCCGACACCGCGTACTTGCGAAAGGCGCTTTCCACCTGGATCAGGCCGAGGACCAGTTCGGGGTCGAGTCCCGCCCGCAGCGCTTCGTAGTGGACGGTCCGGAGGAAATCGAGACGGGGACCTTCCTCCGGCATGTGCCGCTCAAGGCGCCGCGACATTGCCCCGAGCCAATTGCGTGCGTCCGATTCCGAATTGAAAGCGAGCTGCGGCGCGGCCCGATCGCTGACAGCGCGCTGCAGGGAGGCGCGCACGCTGGCCGAGAGCGGCTCCTCCGCCTGCGCTCCGGCGAGCGCGAGGCGCGGAAGCAGAAACGCTGCGATCGCGACGAGGGTCAGGAATCGCACAGCTTCGCTCTCACGAAGGGTACCAGTTCCAGAAGCGGTACCTGCTGAGCAGCGCTGTCGCGCCGGCCCTGGTATTCAGCCATCCCGGTCTTCAGACCGCGCTCACCGATCACGATCCGGTGAGGGATGCCGATCAGCTCGATGTCGGCGAACATGACGCCGGGCCGCTCGTCCCGATCGTCCAGCAGAACTTCCACCCCGACCCCTTCGAATTCGCGGTGAAGGCGCTCCGCCATCTCCCGGACCTGGGCGCTCTTGGCCATCCCGATCGGTACGATGGCGACCTGGAACGGAGCGATCGCGGTCGGAAAGAGAATGCCGCGCGCGTCGTGATTCTGCTCGATTGCCGCGGCTACGATGCGCGAGACGCCGATCCCGTAGCAGCCCATTTCCATGGCACGGCTCTGACCGCTCTCATCGAGGACGGTCGCGCCCATCGTTTCCGAGTACTTCGTGCCCAGCTGAAAGATATGCCCGACTTCGATGCCGCGGCAGATTTCCAGCACTCCCTTGCCGTCGGGACTTGGATCACCGGAAACGACATCGCGAAGATCCGCGACGTGAACCGGTTCCGGCAGATCGCGGCCGAAATTGACCCCGGTGAAGTGGAAGCCGTCTTCGTTCGCGCCGCATACGAAGTCGGCCAACGTCGTTACCGCACGATCCGCGATGACGGGCACCGATGCGGCGACCGGGCCGATGGAACCAGCGCCCGCACCCAACCGCGCACGGATCTCGGGTTCAGTGGCAAAACGGAAGCCTTCGTTGCAGGCTAGCACCTTGGCGGCCTTGATTTCATTGAGGGTGTGGTCGCCTCGAACGAGCAAGAGACATTCCCGTCGGTCGCCGGTGACTACCAGGAGGCTTTTCACAATGCGCTCTGGCGGAATCCCCAGACTCGCGCTCACCTGCGCCACGGTCTTTTGCCCTGGAGTCGCGATCTTTGAGATTGTCGCACCTGGAACCGCCCGCGGCGTGGACGGAGCGAGCGCCTCGGCCAGCTCGACGTTGGCGGCATAGTCGGAATCGGGGCAGAACGCGATTGCGTCCTCGCCCGATTCCGCCAGCACGTGAAACTCGTGGGAGCCCGTTCCGCCGATGGCGCCCGTGTCCGCGGCGACCACCCGGAAGCGCAGACCGAGACGGGAGAAGATGCGGCCGTAGGCGTTGTACATGTCGCGGTACGTGTGCTCGAGGCTTGCCTGATCGACATGGAACGAGTACGCGTCCTTCATCACGAATTCGCGCGCACGCATGACGCCGAAACGGGGGCGGATCTCGTCGCGGAACTTGGTCTGGATCTGGTAGAAGTTGACCGGCAACTGACGGTAGCTGCGAATCTCGCGGCGCGCGATGTCGGTGATGACTTCTTCGTGCGTGGGGCCGAAGCAGAAGTCGCGCTCGTGGCGGTCCTTGATCTTCAGCATTTGCGGGCCGAACACGGACCAGCGTCCGCTTTCCTGCCACAATTCGGCAGGCTGCACGGCAGGCATCAGCAATTCCACTGCCCCGGCGCGGTTCATTTCTTCCCGGACCACGGCCTCGACCTTGCGCAGGACGCGCAGGCCAAGGGGCATCCAGGTGTAGAGCCCGCTGCCGAGTCTGCGAATGAGGCCTGCGCGCAGCATCAGTGCGTGGCTCACAAGTTCGGCTTCTGCCGGTGCCTCCTTGAGCGTGGAGAGAAAGAACTGGCTGACGCGCATGGAGCGCTCCCGCGGGAAAAGCCGCTATTCTAACGGTTTGGCATTGGCAGCCCGTCAGCGTCTTTCCAGCATGCGCCAGCTCTCCCGATTCCGGATTCACAAGCAGGTTGCGGCCAGCGCGAGCGTCGAGGTCAGTGAAAAGAACGGGGTGCGCTACCTGCATCTGGGAAGCGAAACGATCCAGAGCGCGATGCGCCGCTCGCGCCCGAACGATCTCGAGCTTTCATACACTCGCTGCATGATGGCGTTCCTGCTTTTCGTGCCGACTCCCACGCGCGTGGTCATGATCGGTCTGGGAGGCGGATCGCTCGCTCGATTCGTCTATCACAACCTGCCCGAAACGCGAATCACCGCCGTGGAAATCAATCCGCAAGTGGTGTCCGCAGCGCGACAATTCTTCGAGCTTCCGGACGATCCGGGCCGGCTTGCCGTAGAGATCGGCGACGGGGTGGAATACGTGCGCAGCCATCGCGATGCGGCCGATGTGCTGATGATCGATGGCTTCGGGGCGGACGAAGCGGCGCCCGGCTTCGGGACGGCCGCGTTCTACTCGGATTGCGCGCGGACCCTTACGAACAATGGCGTTCTCGTGACGAATCTCTTCACCCGGGAAAAGGACCTGAACCGCCATCTGCGTCTGCTGGGGGAAGTCTTCGATGGCCGGTTGCTCTGTCTCACGGACGAGCGGGGCGGCAACCTCATCGCGCTGGGATTTGCGCGGGGCCAGAATCGACCGGCGTGGAAGAGCCTGCGCCGGCGGGCAGGTCAACTCACTTCCCGCTGCGGCCTCGAGTTTGGTGCCTTCGTCGACGAACTCGAGCGCATGAATCCCCACGATCCGCGTCGCCTCTTCATCTGACCTCGAAGGAGCCGCGGCCGCTTCCCAGAAAAGAGCCGCGCGGGCGCTTTTTTTCGCACCGGAACTGTGCAACAATTGCGTTAAACGCTGAATTAACAGGTGGTTGGCATGATTGACCGGGATGGGTACAGACCCAACGTCGGCATCATACTGTGCAATAACCGGAACGAGGTCTTCTGGGGCAAGCGGGTTCGTGAGCACTCCTGGCAGTTTCCGCAGGGGGGCATCAAGCTGGGCGAGACGCCAGAACAGGCCATGTTCAGAGAGCTGATGGAGGAGATCGGGCTGCTGCCGCAGCACGTGCAGATCTTGGGCCGCACGCGCGAATGGCTGCGCTACGATGTACCCGCGCACTGGGTGCGGCGCGAGTGGCGCGGCAGCTATCGCGGCCAGAAGCAGATCTGGTTCTTGCTGAAACTCGTCGGACGCGATTGCGATGTGTCCTTGCGTGCGACCGCGAAGCCGGAGTTCGACGCGTGGCGCTGGCATGAGTACTGGATTCCTCTGGAAGCGGTGATCGAGTTCAAGCGAGACGTCTATCAACGGGCTCTGTCCGAGCTGTCGCGTTTCCTGCCGCGTTCCGTGGCGCGCTGGAGCCGGACTGGCATCGTTTTGCGCTGAGCCTCGGCGGGCGGCCCACCCGCCCGCACGTCGTGCCATCCATAGGGGCTCTTTCGGGGCGGTCTCGAATGGCTTGAATAACTCCTCCGGTCCCCCTACGATCTGATCTGGCCAGCGCGCCGACCGCGGTGGCGCGCCCCTTAAACCGATGGAGGATCGTTGTCATGCTGCGAGAGTACATTCCCCTTCCAGCGCGCCTCGCCGAGCGCGATCTCACGTATCACGAGCCGACCCAGAGTCTGCCGGCGCGCGTCACGCTGGATAGTCCCGCGGTGGAAAGCATGACCGATCTGCGGCTCGTGACCACGCTCACCATAGAGTCCGACGCGACGATAGATTCCGCCAACGAACGGATGAAGAAGCGGGGTGTGCGCCTGCTGCTCGTCGTGGAGGAAACCCGTCATGTAGAGGGGGTGATCACCGCGGTCGACGTGCTCGGAGAAAAGCCGATGCAAGTCGTCCAGAGCCGTGGCGTGCATCGGGAAGATGTGCTGGTGCGCGACGTCATGACCCCTCACACGGAGATGTACGTCCTCCAGTTTGAAGACGTTCGTCTCGCGAAAGTGGGGCACATCGTCGCCACGCTGAAAGCCGCGGGCCGTCAGCACGCGATCGTGGTGGATCGGGATGACAGCCAACGCCAGGCAGTGCGAGGAATATTTTCCGTGTCGCAGATCGCGCGGCAGCTCGGGGTCCATCTTCAAACGACGGAGGTTGCGCGCACATTCGCCGAAATCGAATCAGTGTTCATGCGGGCAAGGTGATCTCGGAGTGCTTCGTCCTGCGGGGTCGATGAACTTGACAGACCAAGGTTGCGACTCCTGTCGTTCAGTTAGTCATTTAGACTCGGTCTAAGGGCCCGCTCCTGCCCGAACGGGACCAACTGAAGGCCACCATGCTGATCGAGTACCCCGAGCTGGAGGAACGCAAGCGCTGTTCTCGAAGCTGATAGGCGTGGAAGACCGGTCTGGATGCGTGTCGATGGCTTCGGCAAGGTTTACGCAATTGCCGATGAAGACCTCGACCGGCCCAACGACGTAAAGACCTCATCCGTCCACTTTCTGCGCTTCGAGGTTCCTGCCCAGATGCGGACCGCATTGTCGGCCGGAGCGGCCCTCACGATGGGCGTCGACCATCCGCATTACAACGTCAGCGTTCCCATTGCCGATCCGGGCATGCACGCTTCGCTGGTCGCCGATCTGCGGGTCCAGTAGCTCTTTCGCCGCAACACCAGCAACCTGAGCAAACCGTAGGGAGCGCCGGTAGAATGCGGTGCACGGCGATCCCGCTCCTCGATATTTCCCAGTGAAACTACATTCGCTCCGAGTCACTCTGGCGTTACTCGCTGCCACTGTCGCGCTCTCGGCATGCGGCGGCGGCGACCACTATCTGCGCGTTCCAGACCCGGACGAAGAAACAGGGGGCTCCGCGTCCAGCCAGAAGGAAGACACGATCACGCTGCCATCTTTCCCGGCCGAGGATCGACTCATCCGTTTCGAGGTCGGCGGTGTTTCACGCAATGAGTTCTACGTCGACTCCGCCTCGATTTCCGTGGGCGAGGATCGCGTGATCCGCTACGCCGCCGTGATCCGCTCGCCGGCTGGCGCGCGGACCATCAGTTACGAGGGGCTCGACTGCTCGAAGTACGCGTACAAGGTCTACGCTTTCGGACACGCAGACGGAACCTGGTCGGAGGTTCAGCACCCGGAGTGGAAAGACATCAAATACGTCGAGATCAACCGTTATCGCATCGTGCTTTTCAACGATTTCTTCTGTCCGAAGAAGGTCCCGGTGAGAACTCCGGGGGAGGCCGTGCGGGCGCTGCGCTCGGGCGCCCACATGAACGCCTACGACAGCTACTGATCGGCTGCGGGGCAGGTCCGCGCCCGCTAGAGCAGCACCAGGTTGTCTCGATGGATCAGCTCCGGCTCGTCGATGTAACCCAGCTTCGCCTCGATCTCGCTGCTCGGCGTGCGCAGGATGCGCCGTGAGTCGGCGGCGCTGTAGTTGACGAGTCCGCGCGCAATTTCGCGGCCTTCCGGATCGAAACAGCTCACGACCTCGCCGCGCTCGAATTCTCCAGTGAGCGCGTGAACGCCGATCGGCAGCAGGCTTTTCCCCTCGTTGCGCAACGCGCGCGCGGCACCGGCGTCGAGCTCGAGTCGACCGCGCACCTGCAGGTGATCCGCGATCCACCGCTTGCGGGCAGCGATGCTCATCGTGGTCGCCAGCAATTCGGTGCCGATGGATTCTCCCGCCGCCAGGCGTACCAGCACGCTTGGCTCCCGCCCCGATGCGATCACGGTATGGGCCCCACGGCGCGCCGCACGCTTTGCCGCAATGATTTTCGTCAGCATTCCGCCGCGACCGATGGCGCTGCCCGCGCTTCCCGCCATCTGTTCGAGCGCGGGATCGCCAGCGGTTGCGCTTCGCACCAGCTTGGCGGCGGCGTTTTTTCGCGGATCCGCCGTGAAGAGACCTTCCTGGTCCGTAAGGATCACGAGGACGTCCGCATCGACGAGGTTTGTGACGAGGGCCGCCAGAGTATCGTTGTCGCCAAAGCGGATCTCGTCCGTTACCACCGTATCGTTTTCGTTGACGATGGGGATGACGCCGAGTTCGAGCAGGGTCCGCAACGTGGAGCGGGCGTTGAGATAGCGCTTGCGATCGGCGAGGTCGTCGTGGGTGAGCAGGACCTGGGAAGTCGTGAGGCCGTGCTTCGCGAAGCAGGACTCGTAGGCCTGCACCAGACCCATTTGTCCAACCGCCGCGGCGGCCTGCAGCTCGTGGACGGCGTGCGGGCGCTTCTTCCACTTCAGGCGTTGCATACCTTCGGCGATGGCGCCGCTCGAGACGACGATCACCTCGCGACCGCGCTGGGTGAGGAGCGCGATCTGCTCCGCCCATCCCGCGAGCGCGTCGTGATCCAGTCCCTGACCTTCGTTGGTGACGAGGCTGCTGCCGACCTTGATTACGATCCGGCCGGCACTCGCAAGGGCCGAAGCCATCAGCGGAGCTCCATACGTCGGTGCACGAAGTCAGCCCCGCAGGCCATGCTGCGACTCCGCTTCTGTGTCGCTCGGCTCCGCCGGACGGATGGCGTCGAGATACGCCATGATGGCGAACGACAATTTGCGGCATCCTTCGCCGGAGAGGCCTGAAATCGCGAAGTGGCGTCCCTCCTGTCCGAAGCGCCGAAGGAAGTCTTCCACCCGGGCGGGGCGTTCTCCCGGCGGCACGAGATCGAGCTTGTTGAGCACCAGCCAGCGCGGCTTTTCCTCCAGGCCTGCGCCATAGCGGCCGAGTTCCCGGACGATCGCCTCGGCATCGCGAACGGGATCCGTGGCAGCGTCGAACGGCGCAATGTCCACGATGTGCAGCAGGAGGCGCGTGCGCGCGAGGTGGCGCAGGAACTGATGGCCAAGCCCCGCCCCGTCGGCCGCGCCCTCGATGAGTCCGGGAATATCGGCGATGACGAAGCTCCGCCCTTCATCCACACGGACGACACCCAGATGCGGGTGCAGGGTGGTGAAGGGGTAATCCGCAACCTTTGGGCGCGCCGCCGAAACGGCGCGGATGAAAGTGGACTTGCCCGCATTGGGCAGGCCGAGGAGCCCGACATCTGCCAGCAGGCGCAGTTCGAGCGCGAGGCGCCGCGCCTCGCCGGGCTGACCGGGTGTGCATTGCCGCGGCGCCCGATTCGTGCTCGATTTGAAATGGACGTTCCCGAGGCCGCCTTCTCCGCCGCGTGCCAGCACGGCTCGCTCTCCGTGCCGGCACAGGTCCGCGACCACTTCGTCCGTGTCCGCGTCCCGCACGATGGTGCCGACCGGCATCGGCAGCACGATGTCGTCGCCTCCGCGTCCGGCGCATTCGGCGCCCATACCGTTTCGCCCGTTCTTTGCCCGGTGTATGCGCGCGAAACGATACTCCACGAGCGTATTCACGTTGCGGTCCGCCAGTGCATGAACGCTGCCGCCGCGACCACCGTCGCCGCCATTCGGGCCGCCGCGGGGCACGTACTTCTCGCGCCGGAACGTCGCGACACCGTCGCCGCCCTTGCCGGCATGCACCTCGATGATCGCCTGATCGATGAACTTCATGGAGACAAAGCCGTTGCGGGAACAGTGGCCGAAAAAAAGCCCTACCGCAAGCGATAGGGCTGGTATGGCAATGCGCGGGTCAGACGGGAATGACGCTTACCCGCTTGCGGTTCTCCGGGCCCTTCACGGAAAACTTCACCTGTCCGTCGACCTTCGCGAAGAGTGTGTGGTCGCGGCCGATGCCGACGTTCTCGCCCGGGTGGACCTGGGTGCCCCGCTGCCGGACGATGATGCTTCCGGCCTTGATGACCTCGCCGCCGAAGCGCTTGACGCCGAGGCGCTTTGACTGCGAGTCACGGCCGTTGCGCGAGCTTCCACCAGCTTTCTTGTGTGCCATTTCGATCGCTCCTTGAGCCCGCTACACGGAAATTCCGTCAATGCGTATTTCGGTGTAGCTCTGCCGATGTCCCTGGGACTTCTTGTAGTGCTTGCGCCGCCGCATCTTGAAGATGTGCACCTTTTCGCCGCGCCCGTGGGCGACCACGGTGGCCTTGACCGAGGCGCCCGCCACGAGTGGGGTGCCGAGAGACAGGCTTTCGCCTTCGCCGACGGCAAGCACCTGATCGAGAACGATCTCGCTGCCGACATCCCCCGCGAGCTTCTCGACCTTCAGGGTATCGCCGTTCGCGACGCGGTACTGCTTTCCGCCGGTTTTGATGACCGCGTACATAGACTGCTCCAGCAGGTTAGGGTCTTTTAGAAAACCGCGGATTATATAGGGCCGCACCGCGTCTCTCAACCACTACCCGGTCCGATCCAGTCCGACCGGAACCCGAGCGATCGTCCTTGACCCGTTCCAAGTGCCTCCCTACCATTTCGCCTTTCCCCTCGCGCCCATCCCGTGTCCTCCCTGGAAACGATCCGCGCCGCCATCGCTGACGACATGCGGGCGGTCGACGAGTGCATTCGCGGCCATCTGCAATCGGAGGTGGTTCTCATCAGTCAGGTCGCCGAATACATCATCGGCGGCGGTGGCAAGCGTCTGCGGCCTGCGCTCGTCTGCCTGCTGGCGCGAGCCCACGGTTATGAGGGGCACGATCACGAACAACTCGCGGCGGTCGTGGAGTTCATCCACACCGCGACTCTGCTCCACGACGACGTGGTCGATTCTTCGGAGTTAAGGCGCGGCCGCGCCACTGCGAACGCACTCTTCGGCAACGAAGCGAGTGTTCTCGTAGGAGATTTCCTTTATTCGCGCGCCTTCCAGATGATGGTTGCCCTGCACAGGATGCGCATACTCGAGGTGCTGGCGGACGCTACCAACGTCATCGCGGAGGGCGAGGTTTTGCAGCTCCTCAACTGCCACAACCCGGACATCGACGAGAACAGCTACCTGCACGTCATCCGCTACAAGACGGCGAAGCTGTTCGAGGCGGCAGCGCGCATTGGGGCGATATTGGGGGAGGTTGACGAGGTCCAGGAGGAAGCGGCCGCGCGCTACGGCACGCACCTCGGAACCGCATTCCAGCTCGTCGACGACGTGCTCGACTACTCGGGAGACCTGGAAAGCACCGGCAAGAATCTCGGCGACGACCTTGCCGAGGGCAAGCCCACGCTGCCGCTCATTTATGCGATCTCGCGAGGGACGTCGGAGCAGTCGGCGCTCATCCGCGGAGCAATCGAAAACGGAGGTTTTGGTGACTTCGGTCCAGTGCTGGAAACAATCCGCGCGACGGGTGCCCTGGAGTACGCGCGCGAGCAGGCACACGCAGAAGCCCAGCGTGCGCGCGAGGCGCTCGCGGACCTGCCGCGTTCAACGTACAGGGATTCTTTGCTACAATTGGCCGACTTCGCCGTGACGCGGAGTTTTTGAGCGTCGCGGACGAAAGTGCGATCGGAGCCGGCAGCGCAGTTCATGCCGGCAAAATTTTTTCGGGGTGTAGCTCAGCCTGGTAGAGTACTGCGTTCGGGACGCAGGAGTCGGAGGTTCGAATCCTCTCACCCCGACCAGGATTCTTTCCCCTTCACGCCTTCCCGCGCAACTCCAGCATTCCTGATCTCCTGAATTCAATCAGTGGCTGGTTGCGCCGGGGGCGCCTCCGGTTGCGCGGCGGGAGGGGTGCCCCAGAAGGCGTCCTCGACGTCCTCATCGTCGGGAAACCAGCGCAGCTCGTAGATGCGGTCGGCGTGCATCGCGACCATTAGCGCGCCGTGGGAAGCGAGCTGCGCTTCGCCGCGCGCTGCGACCCACGTGGCAGGCACGAGGGCCACCCCCCGGTTGAAGACCACGGTTCCGAACGCCGTAAGGCGCGCACCTTCGGCTGACGCCTGAACTTCAGCGAGAAACCGGCGCAACGGTTTTCCGCCGCGGTGGATGCCGGAGAGACGATTGGTTCCCGGTTGATACCAGCTCAGATCCGGAATTCCGAGTGGCGGCAGATCGCGCCAGGCTCCGGCTTCGAGCGCCGCGCACACGCGCCCCACCAAGCTCCGAAGTGCTTCCGCCGACATCTTCGGATCGTCGCTCAGCTGACCCGCTTCGAGGGGCGGCACGCCGAAGAATTCGAGCACGTTGCGGGCGACGGTCTCCCGGTCGTTGTCGATGCAGATCATGTGATAGCTGTTTTCCAGCACCACCATGCGCGCATGGTCACCGCCGATGCCGCGCACGAGAAAGTCTGCCGAGCGCAGGCTGGTAAGTTCGTCTTCCCGCGCGTGAACGACCAGCGCCTGGCACGCGATGCGTTCCAGGTCCGTCATCACGAGCTCCCGCAGGCGGTCGACTTCGCGCACGCAGGCAAGGGGTACCCAGCGATAGTGAAAACCGTCGTTGCGTTCGAACTTCGCCTTGACGATTCCGCGCAATTGCGCGTTCTTGATACCGAAGGGATCTTCTTCTTCCACCCGCATGGTCCGTGGCAAGTGCGGGACCCGGTAGAGCAGGTGGCGCAGGCCTCGATACCACGGTGTCGCCCAACCGTCGAGAAAGATCGGCGGGGCGAGCGCAACCAGCCGCCCCTTCCCGTGCCGCTCCTGCTTCGCGACCTCGACGGCGAGGAGCGAGCCCATGCACATACCCATCAGGTGTAACGTTTCGTACTGTGCGGCGAGCTCCCGGTAACGGGCGCGGCACGCCGCGAGCCAATCGTCCGCCGTCACGGCGAGCAGGTCCTCGGGTTTCGTTCCGTGGCCGGGCAACGTCAGCGAGTGGGTGACGAAGCCTGAAAGCTTGAGCTTCTTGTGCATGGAACCGAGGTCGTACTCGGTTCCTCCGAGGCCATGAATCAGGAAGACGCCCGCCCGGCCTGCGCGCTCGGCTTCGATTCGCTCGCCATCCGTCATCGGTCCCACGTCTCCATCAGGCGCTCTTGCGCACTGGGTGCAGAAAGCCGACGAAGCGGTGGATCGTGTCGTCGAAGTCGACGATGGCGGTGACTTCGCCTTCGAGCCGCCTTTGCTCTCCGTTCGGCGATTCGAATCGGTGACCTGCATCGAGATGCACCTCGACGCCGCGACCGAGCGAGGCGAACGCCGAGCGCAGCACCTCGCGGTCGTCAGGATGCACGCGGTCGAGATACGCGGCGATGGTGTCAATCTGTCTGGATTCGACTCCCAGAAGGCGAACGGTGTCGCCGGCCCACCTTACGCTGCCAGACGCGGGATCGAGTTCGAACAGGAGCTGATCGTTTGCGCCGATGACGCCTTCGTAGCGCACACGCCACTCCGTCGCCTCGCGCAGCGCCCGCTGTTGACTCCCCTGGAGCGCCGTCACCATCAAGGTGAGGAGCGCGGCGGCGGCGACGTAGCCCTGCACTTCCAGCGCGCCTTCGCCAATGAGTTCCTCCATGCCGGAAAACGGCCCTTCTCCGCGCTCGGTATAGAGCACTGCGATCGTTGCGAGTATGAACGTCGCAAGGGTGGCGCCGCGCGAACCCCATGCAAGCGCGCCCAGAACGAGGAACGCAAGCGGGAGGTAGGTGAGCGAGAAACCCACGCTTCCGGGGAAGCGCTCCGCCGTCTCCCCGCGAAATACCACCACAGTCGCGGTAATCATGAGCAGGAGAAAGGTGCCGCCGGCCAGGAAGTCGCTCATGGTCGGGCCGCCCGAGCGCTTCGCGCGGAACCCGGCCCAGGCGAACAGAAGGGGTGTCACTACGAGCGTGCCGACGGTGCCGGACACGATCCACAGCGGCCATTGACTCGCCGGGCTCGGCAACCCGATTACGGCATAGGCGAGGACCGCAACCGCCCACGCGAGAGCTGCGCTCCCGAGCGCGCCGACGGCAGCGAAGATCCACACTTTGCGCACTTCATCCAGGGACGGCGCGGGTCCGAGCAGGCGCCGCAGCAACCACGCAATGGGCATGGCGACGACGATTTCCTGAAGCGCGTAGATCAGGACCTGAGCGAGGGAAGCCCCACTCGCGAGATTGCCGACCAGCGCGGCGAAGGCAATGGCGGCAAGATACGGCGACCAGCGCCGGGGGTTAACGAGGGTGAGCACGCCGATCGCGATTCCGCTCGGGAGCCAGATGTTCGCTTCCTGATCGAACCCGCCCCCGAAGTGGTAGGACAGCAGCAGCGCGGCCAGGTAGCCGAGACCGGTAAGTGCCGCACGCAATAGGATCGAAGAATTCGAATGCTCCGCTCTGGGCACGTTCATCCTCTGCAACTCCCATCAAGATCAGCGGCAAGCTGGAACGCGTCACGGAGCAGACTCACTCCCGCACCTCGCCACGGTGGAAGGTGTGCTGCGCCACAAACATGACGAGCAGGACCAGTGCGGCCGGCACCGCTATGACCAGTCGCGGATGTACACGCGCAAGCCAGGCGCCGAGACCCGCGCCAATGACGTATGCGAACCATACTCCGAACAGGATGCCGGGCCCCTTGGTCGGGTCCTTCGGCGTCGGATCCGACCACTTGCGGTGATGGATGTGCGCGACCGCGCGCGCGACGAGCGAGGTCAGCGTACTCGTCAACACCACGGTCGAGACACCCGCAACTGCCAGCTTGCGGGCCGCAGCGCTCTGCAGCCCCATCGCGATTGCGGTACCGAGAACGAAACCGCCCAGTGCCCCGGTTCCATGGGGGACCGCGGCCCACGCAACGGCAACCGTGACGAGCACGACACTTTCGATCGCGATCGCCGCGGTGACCGGCGCCGGCCACAAACCCGCGGCCTTGCGCGTATCCGTGATTGTCGTTCCGATCGTCGCCCCTACCATGAATCCGGCGAGAGCAAGCAGGGAACGCAGCGTCGCATCCGTGTGACCTTCCACAGCGGCGATCCCCAGGAGCACGCTGTTCCCCGTCATGTTGGCGACGAACACGTGCTCGAAGACAAGAAATCCCACGGCATCGACATAGCCCGCAGCCCCGGCTAAGGCGAGCAGCAGGGTGCTTAAGGTGGAGAGATGTGGCAGAGGATGGTCGGTCACGGACGCCGAGTTTACAGGTGCAGAACGAATCCTGGCCACCTGCTCTTTGCGCCCGACCGCCTGCGCCGGCGTTCTGCAGGCGGCGTCGGCTCGGGAGCCTTGCGCGGTGACCGGGGGCCGCTTTTTCGGTATCCTCGTCGCCTTCGATCTTCCTCCAAGGCCTCCACTTGGTCAGGTTAGTCCTCGTCGTCGCAATCATCGCGCTGGTGTTCTGGCTGCTGAGGAGCTACCGCAAGAACCTGGAAGGCGGCGGAAAGCGGCAGAGCGCCGGCGAGATCGAGAGCATGGTTCGCTGCGCCCACTGCGGCATGCACTTGCCCCGGGGCGAGAGCATTTCGGCTGAAGGCGAGTTCTACTGCTCGGTCGAGCATCGTCGCCTGCACAAGCCCGAGCCGTGATAGGAGGCGACGTTCTCGAAGTGTGCGATCCGCAAAATCGTCTCGCGTCGCGACGGACCGCGATCGGAAACTCTTCCGTGAAACTCTCGAGATAGTCGAATGTCGTCCCCGTCCGCGGCCGTAGGTGCGATCGCGAGCAGTGCGGAGCGTCCGGACTACTACTGGCGCTCGCTGCTCTACTTCAATCTCTACCGCTGCGTCCTTGCGCTCATCCTCACAGTGACGCCGATGCTGTTCGGGGGAGAGTTGCCTTTCGGCTCGGCCAATCCGATCCTGTACAAGTACGTCTGCGGCCTCTACGTCCTGTTCAGCGCCGGGTGCTTCATTACCATCACCTCGCGCACGCCGGCCTTCAACCTACAGCTCACCGTCCAGGTCGCCGCGGACATCGCTTTCATCATGCCCCTCATGTTTGCGAGCGGCGGCATCTCGAGCGGACTTGGCCTGCTGCTGCTCGCGTCCCTGGCAGCAAGCGGTCTCATCGGGCGCGGCCGCATGACGGTCTTCCACGCCGCGCTCGCGAGCATCGCCGTGCTGCTTCAGCACGCATTCGACGTGGTGACGCGCGACGCCCATATCGCGGAATTCGTGCAGGCCGGACTCCTCAGCATCGGCTACTTTGCCACGGCCTGGCTTGCGCACGCCCTTGCGCAGCGGACGATCGAAAGCGAGCAACTCGCCGCGCAGCGCGGCGTCGACCTTGCCAACCTCGCTCAGGTGAATCAGCTGGTGATCCAGGACATGCAGGACGGCGTGCTCGTCGTGGACGATCAGGGCATCATCCGCCAGCACAACGCCCAGGCCGAGGAACTTCTGGGCGCAGTGCCCAGAGGTAGACGGGAGATGCTGCTTTCCGAATACGCGCCGGCTCTCGGGCATCAGATTGCCCGCTGGCGCGCCGATCCGGGTCTTGCCGTCGAGCCCATTCCGAGTGCGGATCCACAGAGTCAGGCAAGCGTGCGCTTCGTGCGCGTGGGTCGCGAGGAGTATCTGGGCGCGGTGATCTTTCTTGAGGACCTGTCCCGGGTACAGGGTCAGGCGCAGCAACTCAAGCTCGCTTCCCTCGGCCGCCTCACCGCGAACATCGCCCACGAGATCCGCAATCCCTTGTCCGCGATCAGTCACGCCACCGAGCTGCTGCAGGAAGAACCCGGCCTGTCGGCGACCCAGACGCGACTGCTGCAAATCATCCACGACAACGTCCAGCGGCTCGACCGGATGGTGCAGGACGTGCTCAAGCTGAACCGTCGTGACCGTGCCCTGAAGGAGAATTTCGACGTGGGCGCGTATCTGCATACCTTCGTCGAGCAGTTCAGCGCCATAGAGAAGATTCACACCCCGATTTTCGCGATCGAACTCGGCGGCGACTATCTCGTGGCATTTGACCGATCGCACCTGAACCAGGTGATGTGGAACCTCTCCCGCAACGCGCTGCGCCACTGCCAGCGCAAGACCGGAAGCATCCGCGTCGTGGTAGGGCTGGGGCACAACGCAGATACTGTAAAATTGGACGTGATCGACGATGGGCCCGGCGTGCCCCAGAATCTGACGAACCAGCTGTTCGAGCCGTTTTTCACCACAGTCGTGAGCGGCACGGGTCTGGGGCTCTACATCGCCCGCGAGGTCTGCCAGGCGAACGGCGCTAGCCTTTACTATTCGGACGCCCCGGGCGGGGGCGCGCAATTCACGATTCTTTGCAAGAGGGCGCACACTTGAGACGCAAAGGCCGTATGGATGGGGCCGTGCCGCGCACGGTGCTCATCGTCGACGACGAAGCGGACATCCTCGAACTCCTCGAGCTGACGCTGCTCCGCATGGGGCTGGAAGTGGAGCGTGCATCGGGGGTGAAGGAGGCTCTGGCGCGGCTCCAGGCGCACTCCTACGATCTCTGCATTACCGACATGCGCTTGCCGGACGGCACTGGCATCGACATCGTCAAACACATCAGCAAGGACTGCGCGGACCTCCCGGTCGCGGTGATCACCGCTCACGGCAATACCGAAAACGCCGTCGCTGCACTGAAAGCCGGCGCTTTCGACTATGTCGCCAAGCCGGTTTCCCTCGAGCAGCTACGCACGCTGGTCAAATCCGCGCTGAGCCTGCCGCAGGCTGCAGCCGCCGCGAAGTCTGCGGCCGGTCACTCCCTGCTGGGCGATTCCTCGGCGATCCAGCAGGTGCGAACCCTGGTCGAGAAGCTTGGGCGCAGCGAGGCGCCAGTCTACATCTCCGGGGAATCGGGAAGTGGGAAGGAGCTTGCCGCGCGGCTCATCCATGAGAAAAGTGCGCGCCGCGAGAGGGCCTTCATCCCGGTGAACTGTGGCGCGATTCCCGAAACCCTCATGGAAAGCGAGTTCTTCGGTTACAAGAGAGGTGCATTCACCGGCGCCGATCAGGACCGAGACGGCTTTTTCCAGGCGGCGAGCGGAGGCACCCTGTTTCTCGACGAAGTTGCGGATCTGCCGCTGCTGATGCAGGTCAAGCTGCTGCGCGCGATCCAGGAAAAGAAGGTGCGCAAGGTCGGCTCGACCCAGGAAGATCCCGCCGACGTGCGCATCATCAGCGCCACCCACAAGTCGCTAGCCGATCTCACGGAGGGAGGGAAGTTCCGCCATGACCTCTATTACCGGCTCGCGGTGATCGAGCTCAAGATGCCGCCGCTGCGCGAGATGCTCGAGGACATTCCTCTGCTCACCAACGCCGTGCTCCAGAAGCTCACGCGCACCCAGGGCCGGAGCGCCGCGGTGCAGATCGATCTCGGCGCGATGGCGGCACTCGTGCGCTACGACTTTCCTGGCAATGTGCGCGAGCTCGAGAACATCCTGGAGCGCGCCCTGGCACTATGCTCGGACAACCTGATCCAGCTCGAGGACCTGCAGCTCACTCCTCCAGCCGAACTGCTCAAGGGGGATGATGCGGGCGTGACCGCAATGCCTGCGGGAAGCACCGCGGCGCTTCCCGCAGGGGGCAAGGTACCGCTGCAGGAATATCTGGACGGTGTCGAGAAGGCGGCCATCCTCGAGGCCCTCGACAAGACCCGGTACAACCGTACGGCCGCGGCCAAGCTGCTCGGCATCACGTTCCGGGCGCTGCGCTATCGCATGGAGCGGCTCGGCATCAACTGAGTCGACGCGACGGCGGCGGACGCTGCTCTTGTCCCGCAATACGATTGCCGTGAGTCGTCGATCTCGACGAGCTTGGCTGCTGGATGACGTCGGCTGCCTGCCTGCTGCACGCTCCCATCCCTCGCCCAACTGCGACGAACGCCCTCCAGGCATGGAGGTCACGCTGCTCGTCATCCACAACATCAGCCTGCCGCCCGGCTGTTTCAAGGGTAGCGCGGTGATGGATCTTTTCCTGAACCGGCTGGACACCGCCGCACATCCCTATTTTTCAGGACTCTCAGGGCTGCGGGTGTCGCCCCATTTCTTCGTGCGGCGGCGCGGTGATCTCGCGCAATTCGTCCCATGCTCGAAGCGGGCGTGGCATGCGGGAGTATCCACTTGGCGGGGTCGGGAGCGCTGCAACGACTTCTCGATCGGTGTCGAGTTGGAGGGCACCGACGAGATCCCGTTCACTGCTGCGCAGTACAGAACGCTCACTCGCCTCACACATGTCCTGAAGTCCGTCTACCCCATCCGCGACATCGCGGGTCACTCTGATATTGCTCCAGGCCGCAAGACTGATCCCGGTCCGTACTTCGATTGGACGTGCTATCGGACGCTGCTCGCGCACGACTCGGACGGCGCAGGTATCCGCTCCTCGTTCTGACCTGGCCCGGACGCGGTAGTCGCCGCGCGCGCTACTGCCAGAACTGCCCAATAGCATCGCCTGCTGTCGAAGACGAGACGCCCCGGCCGTCTGCGCGCGGATCGCTTCCGGGAACGAGCGGCTGACTCGTGGAGAGCCGCTCCCCCAACGGCAATGCGGTGCTTCGCCTCTCTCTCGCTTTGTCGTCGCGGGTCGCTTTCGCCACAGGCTCGAATGACGCCACCGGACCGTTCGTCGCCGACGAGCGAAAAACAACTTGCTTCCATCCAGCGGCCTTACTAGAATTAGTGCAAATCGCGCCGTCACATCACAATATGTTGTGGGCTTAAACAACGGTTAATGGCTGTTCCATAGGTTGAGCACAAGATATTGTGATGATGACCGCACACCACGGCGAGCCGCCCAGGGCGACCACCGGACGCAGAATTTAGGAGACATCCTCATGCAGCTTGCTACAGAAAGCGTTGTCGCTGCCGCCGCGGTCTTTCCGATCGCGGACGCGGCGCACCCTGATGTCCGTTTTGCCGAATACAAGGTGATTCGGCGCAACGGCGCCGTCGTCGGTTTCGAGCCGGCGAAGATAGCCATCGCCATGACCAAGGCCTTTCTCGCCGTGAACGGTGGGCGGGGTGCCGGTTCGGCGCGGGTGCGGGAGTTGGTCGCCGATCTGACCGCGACCGTCGTCAGCGCGCTGATGCGGCGACAGCCGGACGGCGGCACCTTTCACATCGAAGACATCCAGGACCAGGTTGAGCTTGCGCTCATGCGTTCCGGGGAACACGAGGTCGCGCGCCGCTACGTGCTTTATCGGGAGGAGCGGGCCCGTGAGCGGGCCAAGCAGAGAGAGTCGGCTGCGACCGCGGCGCACGTCATCAACGTGGTCGAGGACGGGGTCGCGCGGCCTCTGGACCTCGGTGCCATCCACGAGTTGATCGAGGAAGGCTGCCGCGGATTGGGCGCCGACGTCGAAGGCACACTCATCATGCAGAGCGTCGTCAAGGATCTCTACGACGGCGTCCCGATGGATGAGGTGCGAAAGTGCGCCGTGCTCGCCGCGCGGTCCTTGATCGAAAAGGACCCGGCATACAGTTTCGTCACCGCCCGCTTGCTCCTCAACACCATGCGTCACGACGTGTTGGGCGAGGAGGTGTCTCAGGAGCACATGAAAACGCGGTACACCGAGTACTTCCCAGATTTCATCGCCCAGGGGATTGCGGCGGAATTGCTCGACCCGCGGCTCGGGGAGTACGACCTCAAGTGCTTGGGCGCGGCGCTGGATGCGAACCGTGACCTCAAGTTCGGGTATCTTGGACTGCAAACCCTCTACGATCGCTATTTTCTGCACATCCGCGATCAGCGCATCGAACTGCCCCAGGCCTTCTTCATGCGCGTGGCGATGGGTCTTGCGCTCAACGAGTCGGAGCGGGAGGCGCGGGCGATCGAATTCTACGACGTCCTGTCGTCGTTCGACTTCATGAGCTCGACGCCGACCCTGTTCAATTCGGGTACCTTGCGCTCACAGCTGTCGAGTTGCTACCTGACCACGGTTTCCGACGATCTCGATGGCATCTACGAGGCGATCAAGGAGAACGCGCTCCTCTCGAAGTACGCCGGCGGGCTTGGGAACGACTGGACTCCCGTGCGCGCGCTCGGCTCCCACATCAAGGGCACCAATGGCAAGTCTCAAGGGGTGGTCCCGTTCCTCAAGGTGGTGAACGACACCGCAGTGGCGGTGAACCAGGGGGGCAAGCGCAAGGGGGCGGTCTGCTCTTATCTGGAGACCTGGCATCTGGACATCGAGGAATTCCTCGAACTACGCAAGAACACCGGGGATGACCGGCGCCGGACCCACGACATGAATACGGCGAACTGGATACCGGATCTCTTCATGAAACGGGTCATGGAGGCTGGCGAGTGGACGCTGCTCTCGCCTTCGGATGCGCCGGATCTGCACGACAAATGCGGCAAGGAGTTCGAGCAGGCTTACCTGAATCACGAAAGGCGGGTGGCGAGCGGCGAGCTCAAGCTCTACAAGAAGCTGCCCGCCCAGCAGCTCTGGCGCAAGATGCTGAGCATGCTGTTCGAAACGGGCCATCCGTGGATCACATTCAAGGATCCGTGCAACGTGCGGTCCCCGCAACGCCACATGGGCGTCGTTCACAGCTCCAATCTTTGCACGGAGATCACGCTCAACACTTCCGATACCGAGATCGCGGTATGCAACCTCGGTTCCGTGAACATCCTCAACCATCTCGTCGAGGGCCGCATCGATCACGCGAAGCTGCGCAAGACCGTACGCACCGCCATGCGCATGCTGGATAACGTCATCGACATCAACTATTACGCCGTGGGGAAGGCCAGCAACTCCAATTTCAGGCACCGTCCGGTTGGTCTCGGCATCATGGGTTTCCAGGACTGCCTGCATGTCCTGCGGGTGCCGTACGCGTCGGAGGCTGCGGTGTCTTTCGCGGATCAGTCAATGGAGGCGGTCGCGTACTACGCCTACTGGGCCTCGACTGAGATGGCGGAGGAGCGCGGCACGTACTCGACCTTCGACGGATCGCTCTGGTCGAAGGGGATCCTTCCTCCGGACACGCTCAAGCTTTTGTCTCTAGAACGGGGTGGGTACGTCGATGTGGATCTGTCGGCGGGAATGGACTGGAACGCGCTCCGCGAACGGATACTAAGGGTGGGCATGCGCAACTCGAACTGCCTCGCGATCGCCCCCACGGCCACCATAGCGAACATCGTCGGGGTATCCGCGAGCATCGAGCCGAACTTCCAGAACCTCTATGTGAAGTCCAACCTCTCGGGAGAATTCACCGTTGCGAACGGCTATCTAGTCGACGACCTGAAGAGACTGGGCATGTGGGACGAGGTCATGATCTCCGATCTCAAATATTTCGACGGCAGTCTGGCGCGCATCGACCGTGTCCCCGCGGATGTCCGCAATCTCTACGCGACCGCCTTTGAGATCGAGCCCGGCTGGCTGGTCGAGGCGGCTTCGCGGCGCCAGAAGTGGATCGACCAGGCGCAATCCCTGAACCTTTACATGGCCGGGGCGTCGGGCCGAAAGCTGGACGAGACCTACAAGCTCGCTTGGATACGCGGGCTGAAGACGACCTATTACCTGCGCACTCTGGGGGCAACGCACGCGGAAAAGTCGACCGTTCGCGCCGGGAGCCTCAACGCCGTTCCCGCCGAGAAAGGTGCTGGCGCCGAGCCGGAGGCGAAGTTCTGCGCCATCGATAATCCTGAGTGCGAGTCGTGCCAGTGAAGCATGTTTTCGCAGCGAGTGCACGGCGCCGTCTCGCTTTCCGGCTGATTCGCGAACGTGGGATCTGGGCAGTGCTTGCCGTTGATATGACGTGGAAATACGGCACGCGCTTTGCTTTCCGCACCCAGCCCGCGACGCAACAGGCAAGCTGGAATTCACGGTCCGCCGCGCAACCAGAAAAAGAATTCCAGGAGGTTTGACCATGCTGCAGTTCGACGAAGAAACGCTGCCCCTCGGACGGTTCGCAACGGCGAGTCCGATGGCCGGTTTCCCCCGGGCGGGTAAGACGGAATCCGAGCAAGAGCAGTTCACGCGCATCCGCATCGAGGACAAACGGATCATCAATGGCAAGACGGACGTCAACCAGCTGGTCCCGTTCAAGTACAAATGGGCCTGGGAGAAGTATCTGTCCGCCTGCGCGAATCACTGGATGCCGCAGGAAATCAACATGAGCCGCGACATCGCCACGTGGAAGGATCCGAACGGCCTGACCGACGACGAGCGTCGCGTGATCAAGCGGAACCTCGGCTTCTTCGTGACGGCGGATTCCCTCGCAGCGAATAACATCGTGCTCGGAACGTACCGTCACATCACCGCTCCGGAGTGCCGGCAATATCTGCTGCGCCAGGCGTTCGAAGAGGCCATCCACACGCATGCCTATCAGTACATCGTCGAAAGCCTCGCCCTCGACGAGGCTGAGGTGTTCAACGCTTATCACGAGATTTCCAGTATCCGCGAGAAGGATGAGTTCCTCATACCCTTCATCGATACTCTGACGGACCCTTCATTCCGAACCGGGACGCCTGAGGCTGATCAGAAACTCCTGAAGAGCCTGATCGTCTTCGCGTGCATCATGGAGGGGATGTTCTTCTATGTCGGTTTTACCCAGATTCTCTCCTTGGGGCGCCAGAACAAGATGACCGGTGCCGCCGAGCAGTATCAGTACATCCTGCGGGACGAGTCGATGCACTGCAATTTCGGCATCGACGTGATCAACCAGATCAAGCTCGAGAATCCCCATTTGTGGACGCCCGAGTTCCGCGAAGAAATCAGGACGCTCATACAGAGAGGCGTCGAGCTCGAGTACCGCTACGCGGAAGACACGATGCCGCGCGGGGTGTTGGGCTTGAACGCGCCCATGTTCAAGGAATATCTACGCTTCATCGCTAACCGCCGCTGCGTGCAGATCGGCCTCGATCCACTTTTCCCGGGCGCGATTAATCCGTTCCCGTGGATGAGCGAGATGACCGATCTCAAGAAGGAGCGGAACTTTTTCGAGACGCGCGTCATCGAGTATCAAACGGGTGGTGCGCTCAGCTGGGATTGATCGAAAAAGCTTGCCCTCGCGCGACGGAAAGAGATTGTAGGCGCGGTTCTGCTGGCCCTGACCAGCTGAACGGTGCCGCTTCAGAACTGCTGTGTCGTCCAGCAGCCGCGGGCGCGTCATGTGTCCAGCGGCTGTGGGCGCTGGCGGTGTTGAGGACACCCTCCGCGGTGTCGTGCGTTGAAGTGCAGTAGTGCCTTTACTCTAAATGGAGGTTCTGATGGCAACGAAAGCGAAGAAACCTGCAGCGAAGAAGCCAGCGGCGAAGAAAGCTGCGGCGAAGAAGCCGGCGGCGAAGAAGAAGGCAGCGCCGAAGAAAGCGGCAGCGAAGAAGCCTGCGGCGAAGAAGAAGGCAGCGCCGAAGAAAGCGGCAGCGAAGAAGCCTGCGGCGAAGAAGAAGGTGGCGCCGAAGAAAGCAGCAGCGAAGAAGCCTGCGGCGAGGAAGAAGGTAGCGCCGAAGAAAGCTGCGGCGAAGAAGAAGGCGGCGCCGAAGAAAGCGGCAGCGAAGAAGCCTGTGGCGAAGAAGGCTGCGCCGAAGAAGGCTGCGGCGAAGAAGCCAGCAGTCAAGAAGGCAGCGCCGAAGAAGGCTGCGAAGCCTGCTCCCGCGCCCGCTTCCGAAAGCTCCGAAGCTTCCAAGCCCGCATCGGTGCCGGGAGCGTGGCCTTTTCCGATGTCCGGAAAGCCTAACTGAGCTTGACCCTGCCTGCGGGCGGGCACGGGCTCTGGAAGTTCAAGCCTCTGCCCCCCGCGGTCCGGGTTCCGCTGCAGTCGGGCGGGTCCGGGCTCCGCGTGCGGCGGCCAGTGTTTTCTGGCATCTCCGCCCGCAGGCACTTTCTCTAACTTGCCACGGAATTTCGCGAGCCCGCAATATCTTGGACCGGCTGAGGCCAGGACGTCAACGGAAATGCAGCCATGGATCGCAGGAAGGTGAGTTCCGATAAGATCCGCAGCGTCGGCTATGATGCGCCGAGCCAGCTGCTGGAGATCGAATTCACCGACGGAAAAATCGTTCAGTACTCGCGTGTGCCGTCCGAGGTGCACCGCCGGCTCATGGCAGCGCCCACGGCCGTGAGCTACTTTCGCGATAACATCGAGGACGAGTACACCGCGCGCCGCATTCGCTAGCGCAGCGCCTCAATCGTCCTCGTGCTGGACCTTCTTCTGGGCAACCAACTGCTGCTGAACGGTGGGCGGTACCGCTTCGTAGTGACTTAGCTCGATCGAGTACGAACCCTGCCCCCCGGTCACCGACTTCAGGCGGGAGTGATAGTTGTTGAGTTCCGACAGCGGAACCATGCCCTTGATCTGGACCATGCTGCCGCGCAGATTCTGGGTGCCGGTGACTTGGCCGCGCTTGCCCGAGAGGTCGCCTGCCAGATCTCCCATGTTCGATTCCGGCGCAAGAATCTCGATGTTGACCATCGGTTCGAGAACGATCGGCCGCGCGTTCATGATTGCATCGAGGAAAGCCTTTCTGCCTGCGGACACGAAAGCCACTTCCTTTGAATCGACGGGGTGCGATTTGCCGTCGTAGACAATCACGCGGAACGTCCTGCACAGGGAATCCCGCGAGCGGACCGATTTCGAGGACCTGACGCACTCCCTTCTCCACCGCTGGAATGAACTGCGAGGGGATTGCGCCGCCATAGACGTCGTCGACGAACTCGAATCCGGCACCCCGGGAAAGCGGTTCGATACGCAGGAACACTTCGCCGAACTGCCCGGCGCCCCCCGTCTGCTTCTTGTGCCGATGGTGACCTTCGGCCTTCGAAGTGACAGTCTCGCGGTAGGGGACGCGCGGGGGATGCGTCATGACCTCCACCTTGTACTGCTCGGCCATGCGCTCGAGGATGCAACGCACGTGCAACTCGCCCAAGCCGCGGATCACCGTCTCGTGGGTGGAAGCACTGTGACCCACCCGGAAGCAGGGGTCCTCGGCAGTAAGCTTGTGCAGCACGTCGGAGATGCGCTGCTCGTCCCCGCGGCGCTTCGGCTCGATCGCGAGCCCGTACATCGGGACCGGAAACTCAAGGGGGCGGAGGTGATAGTGGTCCTCATCGTGGCAATCGTGCAGCACCGCGTCGAACTCGATATCGTCGACCTTGGCGACCGCGCCGATGTCGCCTGGCACCAGGAGGTCCGTTTCCACGTGCTCCTTGCCTTGCAACAGAAACATGTGGCCCACCTTGAACGGCTTGCGCCCATCGCCGATGAAGAGTTGCGTGTCGCGGGTGATCGTTCCCTGGTGGACGCGGAAGATGCCGAGGCGGCCCACGAAGGGATCGACCACAACCTTGAAAACGTGGGCAAGGACGTGGCGCTTGGGATCGGGCACCGCCTTGATCTCTTCGGCATTCTGGCCCTCGCCTTTGAGGAATAGGGGCGGATTTCCCTCGGTCGGGTTCGGCATCAGGTGTCCGAATATCTCGAGCAGTTCCGGCACGCCCGCGCCGTTGCGCGCGGAGACAAAGCAAACGGGTATCAGATGGCCCTCGCGCAATGCACGCTCGAACGGCTCGTGCAATTGCTCCGGGCTGATTTCACCCTGCTCGAGATATAGAGCCATCAGCCCCTCATCCACCTCGACCACCTGATCCACGAGCGCCTGGTGTGCCTCTGCCACCGAGGAGAAATCCGAGTTGCCGGATGGATTGAAGAAGCAGTCCACGACTTCGGTGCCTCCGGCGGCGGGGAGGTTGATCGGCAGACATTCCTTGCCGAATGCCTCGCGGATCGCGGCGAGCAGCGTGGGAAGATCGACGTTGTCGGCATCGATCTTGTTCACCACGATCAGGCGGCACAGGTCGCGCTTCGCGGCCCACTGCATCATCCGGCTGCTGATCATTTCGATGCCGTTCTGTGCATTGATTACAATCGCGGCGGTGTCCACCGCGGAGAGTGCGCCTATCGCCTGCCCGAGAAAATCCGGGTAGCCGGGTGTATCGACGAGGTAGACGTGGGAACCGCGATGGGTGAAGTGGGTAAGAGCGGAGTAGAGGGAGTGACCGTGCCTCTTTTCCAGGGGATCGAAGTCGCAGACCGTGCTCCCCCGTTCGACCGTGCCCGGGTTCTGGATCTCGCCGGTTGTCGCCAACAACGTTTCCGCGAGAGTCGTCTTGCCGGCTCCTCCATGACCGACCAAGGCGATGGCGCGAATGGACTCCGTGCCGAACTTGGGCATCTGATCTCCTCCTGCTGTTCTCGTTGGTGACCGCCGAGTATAGGAAGCCCCCCCTGGTGAAGCAAGCAAGCGCCAGTTTCCCGCAAGGACACACTTGCCTTCGTGCAGGGGCGCGGGTTGACATGACGTGCGGCATCCCGCACAATCGGTCTTGCTGCGGCGCAGCAAATTCGCCCGCCTATTGAAAACAGGCGCTTTCCCGTTCCGGAAACGGCACTGAGGACTTCCCTCGGTGCGCGGCCGGGCACCGGGCACATGCCCGGTGAAAGAAGCGCGTCCATGAAGCCGCCCGGTTACAAGTCCGGTCGTTTCACGCCGACGCACGCTTCCACAACCAGAAAGGAGGACTGCGATGGCGAATTCACTCGCTTATCCCTTCCGTTATCCCTTGCAGTTGACAAGGGCTTCCCATTTTCACAGCAAGCGCCCGTCCGCATCGTTGGGTACTTTGATCGCTCTCATACTGAGCGGAATTGCGTTTGTCCTCAGTGTGCAGGATCGCCCGCGTCCACCCGCCCCGGTGGCAGCCAAAAAGATCACGGCACCGCCGGCGGCGCCAAAGGCGAAGGCCAGGACTGTGGTCGAGCGGCGCGCAGGACCGGAGCAGGGGCGGATTCGCGCGATGGCGGATTACCTCGGCAAGCGCTATTACGTCTCGAACGAGGCAGTTCATCGGCTCGTCGAGACGGCGTTCTCCGTGGGGCACGAAGTCAAGCTCGATCCGCTCCTGATCCTTGCCGTGATGGCGATCGAGTCGCGCTTCAACCCGATTGCCGAGAGCAATGCGGGCGCCCAGGGGCTGATGCAAGTCATACCGAAATACCACGCAGACAAGGTCCCCGATTCCAACGCGGACGCTTCGTTCCTCGATCCCGAAGTGAACGTGCTCGTCGGTGCGAAGGTGTTGAAGGACTACATCGCGCGAAGCGGCGGCAACCTGCAAACCGGGCTCCAGCGCTATAACGGCGCGTCCTCGGACGCAAGCGCGCAATACGCGAACAAAGTCATTGCCGAGAAGGAACGGTTGCGGCAGGTGTTCTCGCGCCGCGCTCGCGGCGCCACCTAGCATTTCCCGGGGGGTTGCTGCCCCAATCCGACGCTGGCTTGAAAGCGAGCGGATTCAAGGACGGAGGGACCGCCGCGCGCGTCTGTTACCGGCGGTCCTTGCGCCTTCTCCCCTTACGGGGAAAGTATTACCATTCGTTCCGTGATTGCATCCTCCCGGGCCAGCTCATCCTTTTCGCGCCTGCTCGCGATCCTGGTGCTGTTCGCGTTGCTTTTCCTTTCCTCGATCGCCTCTGCGCTCGATTCCCGCAAGGTAAGGCGCGTGAGCTCCCAGGATTGGCGAGCCATTCAGGTCGTGATCTCCCGGCAGATGAACGCGTTTCGCCTGGACGACGACGAAGCGGCGTTCTCGCTTGCTTCTCCTGGCATACGAGAGATGTTCGAGTCTGCAAGCAACTTCATGGAGATGGTGCGCAGCGAGTACCGCCCCGTGTATCGTCCGCGAACCTTCCGCTTCCTCAAGTCCGCAGTCATCGACGGTGAACCGGTGCAGGCCGTGGAGGTCGTCGCCCTGGACGGTGCGGTAAGCATCGCGGCGTTTTCTCTCGAGCGCCAACCGAACGGAAGCTGGCGCATCAGCGGCTGCCGGTTGCTCGATTCGAAGCAGTTCGCCACATGACATTCGGCGCCTCACCCGTCAGGTCCCGCGCCGCGCGCCGAATTTTCCAGCGTTGTCTCTTTCCCGCGCCCGCGGGGATGGTTTCCGTTCCGCTTAATCCCAAAGGAGAGTGCCGATGTCCGGCGAGTCCTCGATGACCAACATGTTGGAACTGATGCAGAAGATGTGGAACCCGCTCAACATTCCGCTGCCGACCATGATGACTCCGACGCTCAATCCGGCGGAAGTCGAGAAGAAGATCGCGGATCTGAAGGCGGTGGAGAGCTGGCTCGCGATGAACCTGAACATGCTCCAGATGACCATCCAGACTCTGGAAATGCAGAAATCCGGGCTCGAGGCGATCCGCTCTTCCGCAGAGGCGATGCGCACCTCGGCCGAGGCAATGAAAACCGCCGGTTCGACTCCGCCCCCCCAATCGGAGCCCTGACTCGCGCGCTGCTGCCTGCTTACCGTACCAAATAGGCGGACGCAATCGATCCGCCCTGCGTATAATTTTCCCTCCGTCCCGTCCCTCGGCAGACGGCTTCTGTCTTCCTCGTTTCTCGCTCGCAAGGGGTGACACATGCGCAGGGTGGTCTTCAACCAGAAGGGTGGCGTCGGCAAATCCACGATTGCGTGCAACCTTGCGGCCATCAGCGCGGCGCGCGGCAAACGCACTCTTTTGATCGACCTAGACCCGCAGGGTAACTCCACGCACTACCTGCTCGGTGTGGATGGGGCCACTCTCGAGTCCAATCTCGCCGAGTTCTTCGACCAGATGCTGTCCTTCCGGCTTTATCAAAAGGAAGCTGAGGAGTTCGTCCACGCCTCGCCCTACCCGAATCTGTTCGTGATGCCGTCCCATCCGGAACTGGAAAATCTGTCCGGAAAGCTCGAGTCGCGCTACAAGATCTACAAGTTGCGCGATGCCCTGGAACGGCTCGATGGGATGTTCGAAGAGATCATCCTGGATACGCCGCCGGCGATGAACTTCTTCACGCGCGCGGCGCTGATCGCCGCCGAGGGTTGCCTCATTCCATTCGATTGCGATGATTTCTCGCGGCGCGCCCTCTACTCACTTCTCGACACCGTGCGCGAGATGCGCGAAGACCACAATCGCGGACTGTTCGTCGAGGGGATCGTCGTGAACCAGTTTCAGGCGCGGGCAAGTCTGCCGGTGAAGCTGGTTCAGGAACTGCAGAACGAGGGACTTCCGGTGCTCGCGTCGCGTCTCTCCCCATCGGTGAAGATCCGAGAGTCCCACGAAGTGTCGCAGCCAATGATCCACTATGCGCCCGGGCACAAGCTCGCCCGGGAATTCAACGATCTTCACGACGAACTGCTCGCCATGATGAAGGGCCGCGCCGGCCACAGCTCCCGGGAGCGCGAATCCTCCGCTGCATGAAGGCCGCCTGCGGCGGGGCAGCGTCCACCGCGTGAGCGGTGCCACCTTCATTCCCGGGGCAGATCCGCGTCCGCGGGAAATCCTTCACTTCTGGTTCGGAGCCGATCTGGACCGCGTGCCCGCGGTGCTCCAGCGCCGCTGGTTCGCCCGCGATCCGGTGTTCGATGCGGAGATTCTCACTCGCTTCGTCGCGCTCTATCGCGAAGCGCTCGATGGAACCCTGGAGGACTGGCGGCGCGGTCCGCTGCACTGTCTTGCCTACGTGATCCTGCTCGATCAGTTTCCGCGCAACATGTTCCGGGGTACGGCCAGGGCATTCGCATCCGACCCGCTTGCGCTCGCCGCGGCGCGCGATGCTGTCCGCCTCGGTTTCGACCGGGAAGTGCCCCCACTTGGCCGTGCGTTCTTCTATCTGCCGTTCGAACACAGTGAAGCGCTCGCGGATCAGGACGAAGGCGTGCGTCTCTTGGCGCAATGGGAAGCCGAGCCGACTCTAGTCAGCTATGCGCAGTATGCGCGGCGGCGGCGTCAGGTGATCGCGCGGTTTGGGCGCTTTCCTCACCGCAACGCGGCGTTGGGGCGGGCCAGCACGCCGCAGGAGATCGGGTTTCTGGCCGAGCGGGGATCGTCTTACTAGGACGGGAGTGCTTTATGCGGAGCGCCGCGCAAAGCCGCAATGAGCCCTTCCTCGATCCAACGACGCAGCAGGACCGCTGCACGAACCGCAGTCTCGGCTTCCGCTACGTGCGCGGCCAACCCGGTGCACACCTCGCCGAAATCCGCCCCACCCTCTGCCGCGTCGAGCGCTTCCCCTTCGTCCAGGTCGACGCGCCGATACAGCACCGCCAGGTCCTTCCGCCAGACGAGCCACGATGACACAGCCGATATCTGAAACGGGGCCGGAAGCGGCTGGTTTGCTGTAGCGGCTTTCCATATTTCCGGTACGGCGACCGGAATCTCGATGCGCCTTACTGTCGGATGGAACTCGAAGCCGAGAGCCGGCCACGCATCCGGAGGAATGCTTGCCATCTGCTCTGCCGTGATGGCATTCACATCCGGCGCGTCGAACGCGCCGGCGATGGCCGATTCGAAGGTCGCCATACCGCCAACCAGGGCATCATCTCCGAGCCTTTGCTCCGAGATGAACCCCGCGTATTCGCCGCCATACCAGCGCAGGTTGAAATAGGGTGATGGATGTGCCTCGACGAAGGCTCGCGCGACCTCGGAGAACCGTTCCTCGCCCAGCAGAGCCTTGGTCGCAGGGTAGTCCGTTGCGAGGGATTCGATGAGCCGCAGCCAGTAGCCTTCCCGATAAATGTCGAAACGCTCGACACGGCTGCCTGCAGGGGGTGGGTCGAGCGCTTCGAGCGCGGTCGGATCCGCGCCGAGCACGGATGAAGCGAACGCGCGCTGCAGCGCTCGCAGGTGGATCATGCTGCTTGCCTTTCGAATATAGGAGCAGCAATGCCGCGCGCCACATCGAGCTCCGCGAGCAACTCTTCAAGGGGGGGGATGTGGTCGTCGCGCTCGATCATCGTCGGCACCGGGCCGAACCGCTCCACGGCATGCTCGTACAGACGCCAGACCGCGGGGGCGATCGGCGCATCGTGAGTGTCGATCACGTGGTCACCGTTGTCGGTGTGGCCGGCAAGATGAATCTGGCGCACCCGTTCTGGAGGAATGGCGTCGAGGTAAACGAGGGGATCGAAGCCGTGATTGCGGCTGCTCACGTAGACATTGTTCACGTCGAGCAGGATCAGGCAATCGGCGTCGCTCGCAAGCTGCGCGAGGAACTCCCATTCGGTCATCTCGGACGCGGAGAAAGCCACGTAGGTCGATGCGTTCTCGAGCAGAATGCGCGTGCCGAGAAAGTCCTGTACGGTGTGCACACGCGCCGCGACGTGACGCAGGGTTTCTTCGGTCCAGGGCAAGGGCAGCAGATCGTGAAGGTTCCTGCCATCGATGCCGGTCCAGCACAGGTGATCCGAGATACCCGCCGGCTCGATGCGACGAGCAAGCTGGCCCAGCTGACGCAAGTATTCCGCGTCCAAGGCGTCAGTCCCGCCGATGGAAAGGGAAACGCCATGCAGCATCACCGGGTACTCGGCGCGCACCCGCTCCAGGTAATGAAGCGGCTTGCCGCCCGGCACGAGATAGTTTTCCGTCAACGCCTCGAACCAATCGACGCGCGGACTGGACGAGAGGACCGCCTCGTAGTGCGGCGCGCGCAACCCCAAGCCAAATCCGGAAACCGGTCGGTCGAACATCGTGTCAACACGTGCGCGGCGGGAACGACTCCAGGGCGACGTTCCCGCCAGCCGCGATCAGCCCTTTACGACGGAGCCGCCTTTCGCGGTGCATTCCTTCTCGGTGGCCTTCACCCAACCCTGGCCCTTGCAGCCGTTCTTTCCCGCGCAATCGTTCTTGGCGCTTTTGCAGGCACCGGAACCCTTGCACGAATTGACACCGACGCACTTCACCGTGGCTTCGTCCGCGGCGACGGCGGTCCCGATCGAGGCGGTGGCGAAAAGCGCGGCGGCAGCGGCCGCAAGAGCGGCACCGGTCATCTTGCTGGTAGCATTCATCTCAAGCTTCTCCGTGTGATGTTGCGGGATACGCCAGGCGAGAGATTTCGTCCAGCGCTGTGTGCTCTTACGCGCGGGGGACGGGATCGGATGCAAGGAATCCAAACTCCCTTTGCGAAACGCGAAGGGTACTGCTATTTAGATACGAGAGGCTTTTTTTGAAGACGACACCAACCGTGAGGAACTCATGGCGGACAGCATCCAGAAAGTGACCTACTTCATCTGCAATCGTCCCAACAAGCCGGGCGAGGGCGCCCACCTGCTCAAGCAACTGAAGGAAGAGGGCGTGAACCTATACGCCTTCCACGGCTTTCCGAGCGGCCGCAGGGCCCAGATCGACCTCGTGCCGGAAGACGCAGCGCTGTTCAAGAAGATTGCGCGCAAGCTCGGTATCGAGCTCGAAGAAACCAAGACCGGATTTCTCGTGCGCGGCAAGGACCGCGTCGGGGCCATCGTGGAGATGCTGGAGACCCTCGCGGCTTCCGACATCAACATCACCGCAATCGATGCGGTTGCGGCGGGTGCGGGACGTTTCGGGGCCATCTTCTGGGTGAAACCGCAGGACGTGGTCAGAACCGCGAAGCTGCTGGGGGTCTGATCTCCGCGTCGGGAGACGATGACAGCGCGGGGTCGGAACGCTCGCGCGAGGCCGATGATTCCCTCGCGATTTTCCTTCCTACGCTTGGCCCCAGTCTTGGCAGGAACGGTCATACGCGGGGAGTATAATTTCGCTTTCCGCGAGATTGTAAACGCTCTTCCATGGACGACGCGCTGCGGCTGGCCGCCCTTGAGTATCACCGCTTGCCACGTCCGGGCAAGCTTTCGGTTACGCCCACAAAAAGCCTCGTCAACCAGCGTGACCTCGCGCTGGCCTATTCCCCCGGGGTGGCGGCGGCCTGTCTCGAGATCGTGCGCGATCCATCTGAAGCGAGCACGCTTACCGCGCGCGCGAACCTCGTCGGCGTCATCACGAACGGAACCGCCGTGCTCGGCCTCGGCGACATCGGTCCACTCGCCGGAAAACCGGTGATGGAGGGCAAGGCGGTGCTCTTCAAGAAGTTCGCCGGCATCGACGTGTTCGACATCGAAGTGAACGAGAAGAACCCGGACCTGCTGGTGGAGACGATCGCCCGTCTCGAACCCACCTTCGGCGGCATCAACCTCGAAGACATCAAGGCGCCCGAATGCTTCTACGTCGAGCGCAAGCTGCGCGAGCGCATGCGCATCCCGGTTTTCCACGACGACCAGCACGGCACCGCGATCATCGTCGGTGCGGCCGTGCTGAACGGGCTAAAGGTGGTCGGCAAGGAGTTGACGGAGGTCAGACTCGTTGCGTCCGGAGCGGGCGCAGCAGCACTTTCCTGTCTCGATCTGCTCGTGCGTCTCGGCTTGCCGATCGAGCACATCACGGTGACCGACATCGAAGGTGTGGTCCACGTCGGGCGCACCGTCCTCATGGACGAATACAAGGCGCGTTATGCGCGGGAAACCAGTGCCCGCACGCTGGCTGAAGTTATCGAGGGTGCGGACATCTTTCTGGGCCTTTCCGCGGGCGGCGTGCTGAAGCCGAAAATGGTTGCGGGCATGGCCGACCGGCCGCTCATCCTGGCGCTCGCCAACCCGGAACCGGAGATCCTCCCCGAGCTTGCCAAGGCGGTGCGACCCGACGCGGTCATCGCGACGGGTCGATCCGACTACCCGAACCAGGTCAACAACGTTCTCTGTTTTCCCTTCATTTTCCGCGGCGCGCTCGATGTGGGCGCCACCCGCATCACCACGGAGATGGAGATCGCAGCGGTACACGCTATCGCAGGGCTCGCCCAGGCCGAGCAGTCGGAGATCGTCGCCCACGCCTATGGTGATCGCCCGGAAGGCTTCGGACCCGAGTATCTGATTCCGCGCCCGTTCGATCCGCGCCTCATCGAGCGCATCGCGCCCGCCGTGGCGAGCGCGGCGATGGAGAGCGGGGTCGCGACGCGGCCGATCGCCGACCTCGAGGCTTATCGCGGGCAGCTGACGCAATACGTGTATCACTCCGGGATCTTCATGCGGCCGCTCTTCTCGAAGGCGCGGCACGATCCAAAGCGGATCGTCTATGCCGAAGCCGAAGATCTGCGGGTGCTGCGTGCGGTCCAGATCGCCGTTGACGAAGCTCTCGCCCGGGCCCATCCTCGTCGGTCGCCCGGAGGTGATCGCGCGCCGCATCGTGAAGCTCGGACTGCGTTTGGAACGCGGCAGGCATTTCGAGCTCGTCGATCCGAGCGACGACCCGCGTTATCGCGATTACTGGATGACTTACCACCAGCTCACCGAACGCAAGGGAATCTCACCCCAGTATGCGAAGGTCGAAATGCGGCGGCGTCACACCCTGATCGGCGCGATGATGATCCGCAAGGGTGCTGCCGACGGCATGCTCTGCGGCACCTTCGGCACCCATCGCCTGCACCTCCATTACATCGAGCAGGTCATCGGCCGGCGTCCGCGGGTGCGCAACTACTACGCGATGAACGCGCTCCTGTTGCCGGCACGCACGGTGTTCATCTGCGACACCCATGTCACGGTCGAGCCTACGGCCGAACAGGTGGCGGAAATGACGGTGCTCGCGGCGGACGTGGTGCGCGGCTTCGGCATCACGCCGAAGGTGGCGCTGCTCTCCCATTCGAGCTTCGGCAGTTCGAAGGCGCCGTCTGCGCTCAAGATGGCGGAGGCGCGCCTCATCCTCGAAACCATCGCACCGGATCTCGAGGTCGATGGCGAGATGCACGGCGACGCCGCCCTCTCCGTCGAGCAGCGTCGGGAAGTGTTTCCGAATTCGCACCTGAAGGGCGAGGCGAACGTGCTGATCATGCCTTCCCTCGACGCTGCCAACATTTCCTATAACCTGCTCAAGGTCGCCGCGGGTGACGGTGTTGCGATCGGGCCCATTCTCATGGGCGCTGCCATGCCGGTTCATATCCTGACCCCCAGCGCGACCGTGCGACGGATCGTCAACATGACTGCGCTCACCGTCGTGGACGCACAGCAGGCAGCCGCTCAGGTTTCCTGAACCGGTTCGAGCGAGGACGAATCCCGATGAGCGAGCCCAAAGTCGCAGTCGTCACCGGTGCGAACCGCGGGATCGGCTTCGAGGTGTGTCGTCAGCTCGCAGAATTGGGGATGATGCGCGTCGTTCTCACGAGTCGGAACGCGGCGAAGGGTGATGCGGCGGTTGCTAAGCTCGCCGCGACCGGAGTTACCGTGACCTGGCGCGAGCTTGACGTGACGCGGGAAGCGAGTATCCATGGACTAGCCGAATGGCTCGCCGGTGATCTTGGCGGGGTCGACATCCTCGTCAACAACGCGGGCATAGTCGACCCCAAGGGTGCAAGGGTGCTGACTACGTCGTCTGCCACGCTGCAGGACGTACTCGCGACGAATCTCGTCGGACCTTATCTGATGTGCAAGGCCCTGGTGCCTCTGATGCAAGCAAGGCAGTACGGCCGCATCGTCAACCTGTCGAGCGGGTTGGGACAACTCGCCGAGATGGGCGCGGGAACTCCTGCCTATCGCGTGTCGAAAGCAGCGCTCAACGCGCTCACCCGGACCTTGGCGGCGGAACTCGGCGGAACCAACGTCCTCGTCAACTCGATGTGCCCGGGGTGGGTGCGCACGGACATGGGCGGCCCCAATGCGCTTTCCACGGTGGAGCAGGGAGCGGACACGGCGATCTGGCTTGCGACCCTTCCCAAAGGTGGGCCCACGGGCGGGTTCTTCCGGGATCGCAAGCCAATTCCGTGGTAGCCGGAACCACTCCGTGTCGCGCCTCGTCGCGGCGCAGATCACGGGTCGGAGATTGGAGGACGATCCTGCACCGCGGCCAACTGCGCCCTGGCAGGGAGCCCACACAGGTGCTCCCTGCTGCTGGGTTGCGCTATTTGATGCCGAGGATCGCTTCGGCCTTGGCCAGGGTGTCGATCGACTCCTGGTGCTTGCCGGCATTGTGCAGCGCCTCTCCTTCGGCGCGATATTTCTTCACTTCGGCCAACTGCGCGGGAGTGAGCTTGGGATTCGTCGCGAGCGCTTCGTCGATCTTCTTCATGTCGGCGGGGCAGTGGAAGGCGAAGGCAGCGCTGCTCGCGAGGGCGAGGGCCATGCCGATGAGCCAGGAACGAATGCGCATATCGATCTCCTTGTGAAGAAGTGGCGATGAGGAACTCCCACTCGCGGAAAGCAGTCTGGCGAGAGATACGTTCTCTGCCAGTATAGACCCTGCTGAGGATCTCGGCGCGCACAGCCCTTGCATGGACACAGGTATGTTGATGGAGCAGCAACCGACCCGCTTTTCAGGCCTCCTCATTGGAGCCGTAACCCGAGACTGGCTGCGGGATCGGCTCGCGGCGCCGCGGGATGAAACCGCGCGCCTCCACGGCGACGTGCTCGACCGACCTGAAGTTGCTTCGCAGGACGCGATCGCCGCTTCGGTGCTGGTGCCGATCGTCAATCGGCCTTCCGGCCTCACTGTCCTTCTTACCCAGCGCACCGCGCATCTTGCCGATCACGCGGGTCAGGTCAGCTTTCCCGGCGGCCGCGCGGAGCCACGGGATACGGACCCGATCGACACCGCTTTGCGCGAGGCCGAGGAGGAAATCGGTCTCGACCGGCGCCACGTAGAGATCATCGGCATGCTACCCGACTACTGGACGATCACGGGTTATCGGGTGACGCCGGTGGTGGGCTGGGTCGAGCCGCCGTTTTCCCTTCACCTCGACACCTTCGAGGTCGCCGACGCGTTCGAAGTGCCCCTTGAGTTCCTCATGGACCCGGCCCGTCACGAGCGTCACAGCTACGAATACAACGGCGGTAGGCGCCATTACTTCGCCATGCCGTACGAGGGGCGCCACATCTGGGGAGCGACAGCGGCGATGATCGTGAACCTGCACCGCATTCTCTCCTGCTGATTCCGGACTTGCTCGGCTAGTCGGACCCATGGCCGGATCGTTCACCGCGAAACCCTGTTCCGAAGCCTGCGAGCGGAACAAGGGACCGATTCTGAATGTTCTGCAAGACGTGCTGGACGAAACCGGTTTCCTCCTGGAGATCGGTTCCGGCACCGGGCAGCACGCCGTGCATTTTGGCGGTGCGCTCCCGCGGTGGACCTGGCAGACGAGCGATCGGCCCCACAATCATGCCGGTCTGCGCGTGTGGATCGAAGAGAGCGGATTGCCCAACGTACTGCTTCCGATCACCCTCGACGTCTCCTTGGAACCTTGGCCGCTCACCCGTGCGGACGCCGTGTTCTCCGCCAAGAACGTCGCACATCATGAGCTGGATCGAGGTGCAGGCCATGTTTCGTGGCGTCGGAGCGCTCCTCG
The DNA here is from genome assembly GCA_963747225.1 of uncultured beta proteobacterium. Lineage (GTDB taxonomy): Bacteria > Pseudomonadota > Gammaproteobacteria > Burkholderiales > JAEUMW01 > JAEUMW01. Next base: position 250,500 of record CAVVES010000026.1, read on the forward strand.
GGGCGGGAGGAATCTTTTGCCTCTACGGGCCGTTCCGCTTCGGTGGCCAGCACACATCCCCGAGCAATGAGCGGTTCGACGGCGCCCTGCGGCGCGAAGACCCGCGCATGGGGTTACGCGACATCGAGGCGCTCGAGGCGCTTGCCGAAGCGAATAGTCTTTCCCTCGCGCAGGACGTTTCGATGCCCGCGAACAACCGGCTTCTGGTCTGGACGCGCATTGCCTGAAAGACGCGACCGTGGTTCGCTGCGCTATTGCCGCCAGCGGTCCGAGCCACCACAATAGAAATTCACGGCGGGCAGTCCGCATGGGATCCGATGATGAGCCGAGCTTTCGTAAAGGAGTCCGACGAAGACCTCGTTGCCGACGAGTTGCCCGAGCGGCCCCAGAGCCCTTACCCCAATTACGTCACGCCGGCTGGTCTCGCCCAGCTCCAGAGCCACTACGGGGAGTTGCAGGAGCGGCGGGCGAAGCTCGCCGCCGCGGACGATCCGCTCCTGAAGCAGCAGGTGAAACAGATCGAGCGGGACCTGCGCTACTTTCAGCAGCGGCTGGAAAGCGCGATTCCCGTTGCGCTCTCGAGTCAGCCCCGCGACGAGGTTCATTTCGGCGCGATTGTCGACGTGAGTGACGAAACCGATTCTCACCACACCTTCAGCATTGTCGGCGAAGACGAGGCGGATGTTGGCGCGGGCAAGATCAGCTGGTCGTCGCCCCTCGGCAAGGCAATGCTCGGCTCGAAGGTTGGCGATATGGTGGTCTGGAAGCGGCCGGCGGGAGACACCGAGCTCGAGATTCTCGCGCTTCGGTACAACTGATCCCGTACTCAGTTCCTCAATAGACGTGGCTCGCGGGTTTGCACCTGCCGCACGGCAACTTGCCGGCGGAAGTACGTGCACCACCTTGATGCCGCGACCTTCCAGACGGCACCAACTTGAATCGGCGCTTGGCCCCATGCGACCGGCATTTCGCACCCAAGTGCATGTTTTAGCAACGCTCGGCTCAACTGGCACGGCGGTTGCGAAAGTAACCAGCGTCTGGCGCTTCTTTCTCGCTGTTGGACAGCCTGAAGCAGTATCAGCGAGACGCCAGAAAACCTCCGCTGTGCGCTCTTCCCCGCTTCCTCAGGAAGCGGGGTTTTTTTCGTCTGTACCCTACAAGTGGGTCGGTTGAAATGACTTCCGGGCGCGCCGTACTATAACGCCTCATTTGCGGCGCCCGCTCCCGAGATGTCTTTCTTTTCGCTCCTTGCTGCCTTCCTGCTCGAGCAGGTACGTCCCCTCGGGCGCGATAATCGTCTGCTCGTGGTTTTTCGGGGCTACGCGGAAACCATCGAGCACAATTTCAATGCCGGCCAGCATCGGCACGGAGTGGTGGGATGGTTGCTCGCGGTGGGTGTTCCGGTGGTCGCGGCCCTGCTCGTGTATCACCTCCTGTATCGCATCACACCGCTACTCGCGTGGGTGCTGAACGCGATCGTGCTGTACTACACCGTGGGCCTGCGTCAGGTGCGCAAACCGTACGGGGTGATCGGGGATGCTCTGCGTGCCGGCGACGTCAATGTGGCAAGAGCGGCGCTCCACGAATGGACCGGGCGCCCCACTGAAGCGCTGTCCGCGCAGGATGTCGCGAAGCTGGCGATCGAGCACAGGCTGCTCGATGCCCATCGGGAGGGCTTCGCGGTGATAGCCTGGTTCTTGGTGCTGCCGGGTCCGTGCGGCGCTCTGCTCTATCGCCTCGCGTCGGAACTGGATCGCAACTGGGGCGCGCGCAGCGACGAGGAGTTCGGGCGTTTCGGCGAATTTTCCCGCACTGCTTTCGCCCTGCTCGACTGGATTCCGGCACGGCTGACGGCGGCAAGCTTCGCGGTCGCGGGCGACTTCGAGGACGCGGTGTACTGCTGGCGCTCGCAGGCGCTTGGATGGACGCCGCACCGGCAGGGCATCCTGCTCGCGAGCGGCGCCGGCGCGATCGGCGTCCGTCTCGGTGAAGCGGTTCCCGAGGGGCCGACGGTCCACTTTCGTCCTGAGATTGGAACCGGTGATGACCCCGACGCCGATCACATGCGCAGTGCCAACGGTCTCGTGTGGCGCGTGCTGGCTCTGTGGATCGGTTTGCTGCTGCTTGTTTCCGTCGCAAATTGGGTGGGCTAGGCAACGGCTGCGATCACGCTGCAACTTCCCTCAGCAATCTGCGGTAGACCTGCAGCCGCCGCTGCGGGATTTCTCCCGCCTCGGCGGCGCGGGCCACGGCGCAGTCCGGTTCCTTCAGATGGCGGCAGTCGGTGAACCGGCAAGTGCCGAGTAGCGGCCGGAACTCCACGAACCCCCGCTGGAGGTCGTGGCGATCGAGATGTCCCAGCCCGAATTCCTGCACGCCAGGTGCATCGACGATGCAGCTTTCGGGGTCGAGACGATAAAGACGGGCGTGGGAAGTGGTGTGCTTGCCGGTTTCGAGGGACTCCGACACCTCCGACGTCGCTGCTCGTGCCTCGGGCAGCAACCGGTTCACGATGGTGGACTTTCCCATGCCTGACTCCCCCACGAGCACGCTGGCTTGTCCGGTGAGGTGCGGTATAAGGGCGGTGACGTCCTCATTCGCGCAAAGGGAAACCACCTCGTAGCCGAGCGCGGGATAGACTGCGAGCCGCTCCCTTGCCGCATCCGCATCGAGGCGGTCCGATTTGTTGAGGACGATGACCGCTCGGGCTCCAGCGTGCTCCGCCGCGATCAGACAGCGGTCGAGCATCTCTGCCGAGAAGACGGGCCAGGGGGCAACCACGACTACGACCTGGGTAATATTGGCCGCAAGGAGCTTCTGCCGAAAAGCGTTGGCGCGGCAAAAGAGTGTCGAGCGCGGATCGACCGCTTCGATCACGCCCTGTCCGGCGGAGGTACATACGATGGCGACACGATCGCCGCACGCGAGACTTCCGCGCTTGCCCCGGGTCGTGCAGGGAACGATCTCGCCGTCGGCCAGTTCCACCTCGAAGCTGCGACCAAACGCGGCGACGATGAGGCCCGGAAGGAGGAGGGAGTTCGGTTTCGACGAGTTGCGTTGCGGCACGCTCTAGCGGGCGACGAGCGCACTGCCGGCGACTACTGCCCCACGCATCGAGCAGCGTGTCGACCTTCGCCGCACATCGAAGTCATTTTGATTCCGGCATAACGCGCTCCGCGCATAAGCCTGCGCCGAAACGACGTTCCCAGGCTCAATCGATGGCGCGTTCACAGATCGAACAACCCGTCTATCTTGGCCGCACAGATGAAGTCGTTTTCCGAAAGGCCGTCGATCGCATGGGTCCAATAGTTCACCGTGCACTGGTTGTACCCCACCAGAAGGTCGGGGTGATGATCCTCGTGGTGGGAAATCCACGCGGTGGCGTTCACGAATGCCATGGTTTCGTGATAGTTGCGGAAACCATAGGTCTTTGTGATGCCGCCGCCGGCAAACGTCCAACCCTTGATGTGCTCGAGCAAGGAACGAATTTCACCCTCGGTAAGCTTCGGCACGCCGCCTTCGCACGGTTTGCACTTCTTCGCTGCGAGTTCGCAGGCTACGCTGGTCATGATTCGCTCCGTGAGAGTCCTATTTGAACTTGTAATAGGTCTGGTTGAGGTACGCGGCGACGTTTTCCTCTTCTTCCGGGTACCAGTTGGTACCGAGCATGGTATTGCAGGTGCGCACCTGGGAAAGCAGCCCCGAGGCGGTCTTTACCTTCCGGTCGGCGCGGGTGTAGATCCCCGTGCCATCGCCACCCACCAGCGAAACGTGGCACGCGTTGCACTTGCCCTGCGCGACGAGTTGCTGACCCTTTGCTGCGTCCGCCTTCGCGAAGGGGTCAGCGGCTGCGGGCAAAGCCGCGAGCAGCCCCGCGGTCAGAAGCCCAACCCGCAGCAGTTTTCTGTTTCGCGCCACGGGTTGATCCCTCATCAGGCGTGAGCAAAGCGCTCCAGGCGCGCGATTCGGCTCGCCGCCGGCGGATGCGAATCGTAGAACGCCGAGTGCAGCGGGTCCGGCGTAAGGGTCGAGGCGTTGTCCTTGTACAGCTTCACGAGCGCGTGCACCAGATCCGAAGCAGACGACTGCTCGGCCGCATAGGCGTCCGCCTCGAACTCGTGCTTGCGCGAGTAGAAGCTGGAGATCGGCTGCAGCAGAAAGGTGAACACTGGCACGACGAGGAAGAAGAGGAGCAGTGCCATCGCCGTCGACGGGGTGGATACCCCCAGCCCGTTGAAGAACCACTGTTGATCCATCAGCCTGCCGAGCACCCACAGGAAAACGAGGCTCAACCCGAACGTGAGCGCCATGCGCTTGACCACGTGTCGTAACTTGAAATGCCCAAGCTCGTGCGCGAGCACCGCTTCGATCTCCGGCGGATCGAGGCGTGAGAGCAGCGTGTCGAAGAAGACGATGCGCTTTGCGCGCCCAAAGCCGGTGAAGTAGGCGTTGCCGTGGCTGCTGCGCTTCGAGCCGTCCATTACGAAGAGGCCCTGGGAACGAAAGCCGCACTTCACGAGCAGCGCCTCGATACGGCCCTTAAGCTCGCCTTCCTGCATGGGTGAGAACTTGTTGAAGAGAGGCGCGATATAGGTCGGGTACACGACCAGCATGACGACGCTGAAGGCGACCCACACGACCCACACGTAGAGCCACCAGCGCTCCCCCATGCCGCGCATGAGCCACAACACCGCAACCAGCAGCGGGATGCCGATGACTGCGCCGACGAGTGCCTGCTTCGCCAAGTCGCTCAGGAACAGCTTCGGCGTCATCTTGTTGAAGCCGAAGTGCGATTCGATGTGGAACGTCCTGTACCAGCTCAGCGGAACGTCGACGATCGACATGATCACGACTGCGCTCGCGATCAGCGCGAACCCGGACCAAAGGCCGTCCCCGAGGGCACTGCGCCAGAATCCGTCCAGGCCGTTGAGTATGCCGCCGAGGGTCAAGGCGAGGAGTACGAGCGCGTCGATCACCACATGCACCAGGTTGAGGCGGGTCTTCGCCGTCGTGTAGTCCGCCGCTTTCTGGTGCGAGGCGAGGGTGATCTGATCGGAAAACCCCGCGGGCACCTGGTTGCGATGGGACTGCACGTGGTGCACGTGGCGGTTGCCGAGCCACAGGCGAGTCGCCGTCGCGATGACGAGAGCAGCAAGAAATATGAGGGTGAACGCGGTCATGGTTGTCTAGTTATGCCGGTAACGATAGCTATGACACAATAGGGGCGATCAGAATTCCCCGCAAAATTATGGCACAGGACGCCAACGCGCTCATCTGGATCGATCTCGAAATGAGCGGCCTCAGTCCGGAGCGCGACCGCATCATCGAGATGGCAGTGGTCGTCACCGATGCGCAACTCGAAACGATTGCCGAGGGGCCGGTGCTCGCCGTGCACCAGGAGAATGAAGTTCTGGACAGCATGGATGCCTGGAACAAGTCGACCCATGCGCGCACCGGGCTCATCGCGCGGGTCAAGGATTCCCGGCTTTCGGAAGCCGACGCCGAGGCGCAGGTGATCGCGTTCCTGGTTCGGCACGTGCCGAAGGGTGCATCTCCCATGTGCGGCAATTCCATCTGCCAGGATCGGCGCTTCCTTGCGCGTTACATGCCCGAGCTCGAATCGTACTTCCATTATCGAAACCTGGACGTGAGCACCCTGAAGGAGCTGGCGCGGCGCTGGAAGCCCGCGATCGTGTCCGGCTTCGCGAAGCAGGGGAAGCACGAGGCGCTAGCAGACATCCACGAATCGATCGCCGAGTTGCGCTACTACCGGGAGCATCTGCTCCAGCCCTGAACGTGAGTCGCGTGGGTGGCGTCGCGACGTCACCGATGCCGACAGAATGCATGACGGTTTTCGGCGGGGTCGAGGGCGACCCCGTTCCCCAGTTCTCACAGGAGAGATCATGCGTGGAACCCAGTACGTGCTCGAAGTGCGCCCGAAGCTGCCACCACGGCTGGCGCGGCTGGAGGAGCTTGCCAACAACCTCTGGTACAGCTGGGACCGGCCGACCCGGACCCTGTTCGCCCGCCTTCATCCGGGACTCTGGAATGCGATCGGCCACAATCCGCGCGCGTTTCTGAAGCGGGTGGACGAGGGTCGCCTGCTGCAGGCCGCGGACGACCCGGTCTATCTCGGCAACTTCAACCGCGTCCTGTCCAACTACGACACCTATCACAACGAGCCGATGCGCCGGGACGGTTCCGAATGGCTGGGGCGGGGTGATCTCGTCGCATACTTCTGCGCAGAGTTCGGCTTCCACGAGAGCTTTCCCATCTATTCCGGCGGCCTCGGCATTCTCGCCGGCGATCACTGCAAGGCCGCGAGCGACATGTGCCTGCCCTTCGTCGCCGTCGGGCTGCTGTACAAGCAGGGCTACTTCATACAGACCATCGACTTCGAAGGGAATCAACACGCGAAGTACTTCGACTCCGACTTCGACGACATGCCGGTAAGCCCGGAATTGCGCGAAGACGGCTCCGAAGTTCGCATCGACGTCGAGCTTCTCGGTCGACGCGTCGTGTGCAAGGTGTGGCATGCGCGCTGCGGACACGTGCATCTCTATCTGCTCGACACCAATCTCGAGGAGAACCAGCCCCACGACCGCAACATCGCCCACCGGCTCTACGGCGGCGACCGGACGTTGCGCTTGGAGCAGGAGATCGTGCTCGGTGTGGGCGGCGTGCGTGCGCTGCGCGCGCTCGGCATCAGGCCGACGGTCTGGCACATCAACGAAGGTCACGCCGCGTTCCAGATCCTCGAGCGCATGCGCAACCACGTTTCCATCGGGCTCGACTTCGCGGCCGCGCTCGAATCGGTCGCGGCGAATACCGTCTTCACGACCCACACGGCAGTACCGGCCGGGCACGATCACTTCTCCGAAGAGATGATGCTGCGGTATTTCGATTCGTACTATCCCGACCTCAAGGCCAATCGCGACGAGTTCCTCGCCCTCGGCCGCACTCCGGACAGCTCCGATTTCAACCTGACCGCGCTCGCCATTCGCGGCTCCCGCTTTCACAACGGCGTGTCGCGCATCCATGGCGAGGTCAGCTCCAGGATGCTTGCCAGCATGTGGCCGCAGATCGAGGTCGAGGAAAATCCCATCGACCACGTCACCAACGGCGTGCACGTGCCGACCTTCCTCGCCCAGGAATGGAATGAGCTGTTCGATCGCTATCTCGGCTTCGAGTGGACGCACCGGCTCCGCGATCCGCATTTCTGGGAGTGCATCGACGCGATTCCCGATCACCTGTTCTGGAGCGTCCGGCAGTCGCTGAAAGCGCAGATGCTGCACCTCGTGCGCCACCGGGTCACCACGCAGCACTACCGCAACAACGGCAGCGAGGCGCACCTCGACCGGCTGCTGCGGCTGGCCGATCCCATCAACACCAACGTGCTCACGCTGGGCTTCGCGCGCCGCTTCGCGACCTACAAGCGTGCGGCGCTGATGTTCGAGGACCTTGGCTGGCTCAAGCAGATCGTTCTGGATTCCGAGCGGCCCGTGCTCATGCTCTTCGCCGGTAAGGCGCATCCCGCCGATGTGCCGGGGCAGGATCTCATCCGTCGGATCGCCGAGATTGCGCGCCTGCCTGAGATGGAAGGGCATCTGCTGCTGGTCGAGGATTACGATCTGCGTCTTGCGCGCCGCCTGGTCTCTGGTGTCGATGTGTGGCTCAACAACCCGATCTATCCGCTCGAAGCCTCGGGCACGTCCGGAATGAAGGCGGGCATCAACGGCGGGCTCAACCTGTCGGTGCTCGACGGGTGGTGGGACGAAGGCTATGACGGCCGGAACGGCTGGGCGATCAAACCTGCCTCGCAGATGCTCGACGAGTACCGCCGCAACCGCGAAGAAGCGCGCACCATGTACGAGATCCTGCAGGATCACGTCATCCCGCTCTACTACGAGCGCAACACCCTCGGGTACTCTCCGGGCTGGGTGAAGATGGCGAAGCACTCGATGGCCACGCTGATGCCGCGCTTCAACGCAACGCGGATGGTCGGTGAGTACGTCTCGAAGTTCTACCTGCCCGCGAGCAAGAAGTGGCGGCGCCTGATCGAAAGCGACTTCGACGCCGCCGTACGCGTCGCCCAGTGGAAGCGCGGCGTGCATGAGCACTGGAGCGGTGTGACACTGCGCCGCCTTGACGGCGGCTGGAGGTCGATCAATTTCGGTGAGGCAGTGCGCTGCGAAATCGGCGTGCGCCTGAATGGTCTGCAGCCGGAAGATGTGCGGGTGGAAATGCTGATCGGGCGGCAGAGCAAGCGCAACAAGCTACGGGACTTCGAGCGCCGTGCCTTCGAGTTTGTCGGCGTGGTGAACGAGGATGGGGAGCACGTCTTCGCCCTTGAACTCAACCCCGGGAAGTGCGGCAAGCTCGAATACCGCGTGCGCGCGTACCCGCACAACGAGCAGCTGACGCATCCGTTCGAGACGGGGTTGATGGTGTGGTTGTGACGGCAGGTCGCGAAGGGTCTTCTACGTCCCGTCGCTGAGTCGAGAAAGCCGCCGGACGAACTGGAGAAAGGTAACGCAGACGGTTCTGGCGCCGAACTGCTGTCGCAGGAGGCGAGTGAGGTGTCAGCGCCTCTTCGCGCTACGCCCCGTGTGCACCGACTACGTTGCGATACACCTCGATGTATTTCCGCGCGCTTGCCTCCCAGCTGAAGTCTTTGCGCATGCCGTTGCGCTGGATGGCGCGCCAGACCGATTTGCTCTTCCACGCTGCGACGGCGCGCTGGACCGCCGCGAGAAGCGCGGCGGGCTCCGCCGGCGCGAAGGTGAACCCGCTCCCGGTTCCATCGGCGAGCGTTGCGTCCGTTACGTCCACGACCGAATCGATCAGTCCGCCGGTCGCGTGCACCACGGGAGGCGTTCCGTACCGCTGGCTGTACATCTGGTTCAGCCCGCACGGCTCGAAGCGTGACGGCATCAGGAAGATGTCGGCACCCGCTTCGATCAGGTGCGACAGGGGCTCGTCGAAGCCGCGTTGAAATCCGAACCGGCCCGGATGCAGCGCGGCAAGATCGGCGCAGGCGTCCTCCAGGGAAGCGTCGCCGCTTCCCAGCATTGCAAGCTGTGCCGGCAGCGCGAGAATTGGTTCGGCGGCGGCCAGCACCAGATCCACGCCTTTCTGTTGCGCGAAGCGCGACACGAGCGCCGCGAGGGGCACGTCCTCGCGTTCTTCGAGACCCATACGCGCTTGCAGCGAATGCTTGTTCCCGCTCTTGCGCGTGAGTTGGCGGGCATCGTAGGTCGCGGTGAGGTTCTCGTCCTTGGCAGGATTCCAGACGGTGGCGTCGATGCCGTTGAGGATTCCCGTCAGCCCATGCGCGCGCGTCGTCAGGAGTCCCTGCAAGCCGAAGCCCAGCGCTGCACTCTGGATCTCGTGCGCGTAACTCGGGCTCACCGTGGTCAGATGGTCGGCGTAGAAGAGTCCCGCCTTGAGGAACGACATGTTTCCGTAGTACTCGAGGCCGTCGATCGAGAAGCTCTCGGGAGGAAGGCCGAGCTTGCCGACCTGCTCGGGCGGAAAGATCCCCTGAAAGGCGAGGTTGTGGATTGTCATCACCGAAGGCACGGCATCGCCCTCGGTGAAATGCAGGTAGGCGGGCGCGAGGCCCGTCTGCCAGTCATGGCAGTGGACGATGTCGGGCCGCCAGGGCAGTGGACTCGAAGGGCCGGCAAGCAGTGCCGCGACCCGTGACAGCAGTCCGAAGCGCTCGGCATTGTCGGGCCAGTCGGCGCCGTCGGCGTCCTGGTACGGACCTCCGGTCCGGTCGTACAACTCCGGGCAGTCGAGAAGATAAAGCGGAACGCCGCCGGGAAGCTCCGCGTACAGCAGCGCGGCGGGCGGAAAAGGCGCGAGGCCGTCGATGCGGGCGAGGTCGAGCGTGATGACGATTCGCTCGAGCACGATCGGGTAGGCGGGCATCAATACCCGCACGTCCGTGCCTAGGCGCCTGAGGGCTTCCGGCAACGCGTGGCTGACGTCAGCGAGCCCGCCTGTCTTGATGAGGGGCGCCGCCTCGGAAGTGGCGAAAAGGACGCGCAAACCGGCGCCCGGCCCAGCGGCGCGTGACTCAGGCAAGGTCGATGGTGCCCGTGAAGTCGACGTCGACGGCCAACTCCCCGATCTTGAGGTTCATGGTCGCCTGCAGCGCTTCATTGCCGGAGAGTTGCTTCGCGACGATTGCTGCCCTGACCGCCTTCTCGATTTCCTGCTGGGACCGCACGCCCACGGTCTTGAGGAATTTGCGGATGCTCAGATTGAATGCTTCTTCGTCCATGCGCGGTATCCCCGGTTTTGGTTTCTCAGGCTCGCGCGAGAATAAAATCCGCGCGACCACCTTCGGCTGCGCGTCATTCTAAAGGGTTTCGCTTGCGGAGGTCCGCGCGCAAAAAGAGCAAGCCCCCGGGCTTTCGCGCCGGGGGCTTCGGATTTGCTGCTGTGAATCGACGCTTACGCGACTTTCTTCTTCGCGGGGACGCCCGGGGTAGTCGCGGCGGCAACGCTCGCTTCGGTCAGATCAGCCACCTGCTTGGCGGCCTTCGAAACCGTTTCGTACGCGTTGTTGGCGGCGGCCATCGCCGACTTCACCGCGGCCTGCACAACTTCGGATCCAGCCGGGGCTGACTTCACGAACTTATCCACCAGCGCGACGACGGTCTTGTTGGTCTCGGCCAGATGGCTTTCGACAAACTTCTGCAGGTCAGCCTGGGTCTCGGCGGCCACTTCGTACACAGCCTTGGAGTAGGCAACCGCCTTCTCCACTGCGGGTTGAGCGATGGACTGCTGAAGGGCGGCGAGTTCCTGCACATCCTTCACGCCGGCAAATGCCTTGGCGCTCTTGGCGCTATCCGCAAGGGCGCTCTTCGCGGCTTTGACGTTGAGGTCGAGAAGCTTCTCGGTACCTTCGAAAACGATATTGCTGTAGCTGACAGCGGCTTCGACAGCGGCTTTATTGACGGCGGCAAACTGCTCGGGGACGACAAACATGGCAAAACTCCTCTTGAGTCAATGGACAAAGGGCTCGTGGCAACCTTCGATGCCGCGCCGCACCAAGGTTAGTTTGTTGCAGCGCACAAACACCATTGTAGCGCCTTGAAAAGGCTTGTCAAGGGGTACTGCGTGAAAGTTTTGTGTGACGCGTCAGAAGACGATTCTAATCGCGCGATTGGAGATGCGAAAGCCAAGGTGGCATATGCGGACCCCGCGTCCAGATTGCTGCTGGCAGTGCCAAAGAAAAAGCCCGACGCCAAGGACGTCGGGCTTTACCTTTGTTTGGGTAACAATGGCTTACAGGCGCTCGTAGATCGCTGCGATACCCTGACCTCCACCGATGCACATGGTGACGAGGCCGTAGCGGCCGCCGCTGCGCTGCAGTTCATAGATGCACTTCACGGAGAGAATCGCGCCGGTTGCACCGACCGGGTGGCCGAGCGCGACCGCGCCGCCGTTGGGATTCGTCTTTGCCGGATCGAAGCCGAGATCCGTGGAGACGGCGCAAGCCTGGGCGGCAAAGGCCTCGTTCGATTCGACCACGTCCATATCGGACACCTTGAGGCCAGCCCGGATGAGCGCGGACTTTACGGCTGGAATCGGTCCGATCCCCATGATCTTGGGATCGACGCCGGAATGCCCGTAGGCAACCAGCCGCGCCATCGGCTTCAGCCCTTTCTTCGCTGCGGTCGCAGCATCCATCAGCACCACCGCCGCCGCCCCATCGTTGATACCCGATGCGTTGCCGGCGGTGACCGAGCCGGATTTGTCGAACACGGTCTTGAGCTTCGCCATGCTCTCCAGTGTGATGTTGCTGCGTGCATGCTCGTCGGTATCGAAAACGACCACTCCCTTTCGCGTCTTGATCTCGATCGGTACGATCTGATCCTTGAAGCGACCGCCCTCGATCGCCGCTATCGCCCGGCGGTGACTTTCCACCGCGAAAGCGTCCTGCTGCTCGCGCGAAATGTTCCACTGCTTGGCGACGTTCTCGGCGGTGACGCCCATGTGAACCGTATCGAAGGGATCAGTCAGGGCGCCGACCATCATGTCGACCAGCGCCCCGTCGCTCATGCGTTGACCCCATCGGAAGCTCGGCGCGTTGTAGCCGGCGCGGCTCATGGATTCCGCTCCGCCGGCTACCGCCGCATCCGTGTCCCCGAGGAGAATCGACTGGGCGGCGTTCACGATCGCCTGCAGCCCGCTGCCGCACAGGCGATTCACGGTCACCGCCATGGTCTCCCGAGGTAGGCCGCCGTTGATGCACGCGACGCGGGACACATACATGTCTCGCGCCTCTCCATGAATGACATTGCCGATCACGCACTGGCCGATGTCCTTCGGATCCGCCTTCGACCGGCTGACCGCCTCCTTGACCACCTTCGCCGCGAGATCCACCACAGGGCTGTCTTTCAGCGAACCGCCGTAGTCACCAATGGCGGTTCGCACGCCACTTAGCACCACTACCTCACGCCCGGCCATGAGTCGTCCCTCTCTGGGTTGCCGCAGCGACTAGCGCTCGATCGCGAGGGCGACACCCATGCCGCCGCCGATGCAGAGGCTGGCAAGGCCCTTCTTCGCATCGCGCTTGATCATCTCGTGGATGAGCGTGACCAGAATGCGCGCGCCCGATGCGCCGATCGGGTGACCGATGGCGATGGCGCCGCCGTTCACGTTTACCTTCGAGGTATCCCATCCCATCTGTTTGTTGACGGCGATGGCCTGGGCCGCGAACGCTTCGTTGATCTCCATCACATCCGGGTCGTTGACGGTCCATCCCGCCTTCTTCAGGCAAAGCTGGCTCGCCGGCACCGGACCCATGCCCATGATCGTCGGATCGAGGCCGGCAGAAGAGTAGGCCTTGATGTAGGCAAGCGGCTTCAGGCCAAGCTGCTCGGCTTTCTTCGCCGACATCATGATCACCGCCGCGGCACCGTCGTTGATGCCCGATGCGTTGCCGGCAGTCACCGTGCCGTCCTTGGCGAACGCTGGCCGCAGCGACGCGAGCGACTCGGCCGTGGTGCCGTGCTTGACGAACTCGTCGGTGGCGAAGGCAACGGGATCGCCCTTGCGCTGGGGAATCATGACCGGAATGATTTCGTCCTTGAAGCGCCCTGCTTTCTGCGCGGCTTCCGCCTTGCGCTGGGAGTTGGCCGCGAATTCGTCCTGCTCTTCGCGCGTGATGCCGTATTTCCTCGCGACGTTCTCGGCGGTCGTGCCCATGTGGTAGTTGTTGTAAGCGTCCCACAGGCCGTCGATGATCATCGAGTCGATGAGCTTCGCCTCGCCCATGCGGAAGCCGTCGCGCGAGCCATTCATCACATGGGGCGATGCGCTCATGTTCTCCTGACCACCCGCGATCACGATTTCCGCGTCACCGGCCTTGATCGCCTGGGCGGCAAGATGCGTTGCCTTGAGACCGCTGCCGCAAACCTTGTTGATCGTCATCGCCGGAATTGCGTCCGGCAGACCAGCCTTGATCACGGCCTGCCGCGCCGGGTTCTGGCCCACGCCCGCAGTCAGCACCTGGCCCAACAGCACTTCGCTAATCTGGTTGGGATCGATGCCGCTTTGCTTGACGAGCGTCGAAATGACTTTCGCGCCGAGTTCGGAGGCGGGAATCTTGGCCAGGGTTCCACTGAATTTTCCGACGCCGGTGCGGCCGGCGGCGACGATGACTACGTCCGTCATTTGCGTCTCTCCTCTGGTTTCGTGCTTTGGCTGCCAGAAAACTTGGGCGGCCGGCGTTTGCGGCTTACCACTCTGGGCATGGAATGCGTGGCCCGGACCGCGGAGTTTACGCCCGGTCCAAGGCAGTGTCGAGAAAGCGGAACGCCAGCCTGCTAGCGTCGCATCGCGAGCCAGATGCCCCCTGCGACGAGGGCCATTCCGATCCAGGCAGGAGGACCCATCCGCTCGCTGAATATGAGCCATGCCATCACCGCGGTGACTGGCGGCGTCGCGAAGAAAAGGCTCGAAACCTTCGCCGCTTCGCCCCGGCGCAGCAGTTGGTAAAGCAGGGTGATCGCACCGAGAGAGAGGAGAATCGAGAGCCAGGCGAGCGCAAATACGAACTGGCCGGTCCATTGCACCTTCATCGTTTCCGTGAGGAGCGCGATCGGCAGCAGTAGCGCGGTTGACGCCGCGAACTGGATAACCGAGCCGGCGATGAGCCCCGCCGACGCGCCGTGGCGCTTCTGGTACAGGGTGCCGCCCGTGATCGAGAGCAGGCCGATAATCGTCGCGACGATACCTACCAGCGACGGCGCCTGCCAGGCGGTCTTGTCCGATACCGTGAACGCCACGCCCACGGCGCCGAGCGCGAGGCCGACCCACTGGCGCCGCGTGACCTGCTCGCCGAGGAAGGTGCCGGCGGCCGCTGCCGTCAGCAACGGCTGCAGGCCGACGATCAGAGAGGCCATCCCCGCCGGGACACCGTGGTAGATGGCGGTGAAGACACCTCCAAGATAGCCGCCGTGGAGGAGCATTCCTGCGATCGCGACACGTCCCGCATCCTCGAGCCTGACGGGCCAGGGCGACCTGAACACGAACGCCGCAGGCACGAGCAGCGCGAGCACGACGCCGAACCGCACCAGCAGGAAGGTGAGCGGCTCCGCATACGGCAAGCCGAGCTTCGAGCCGATGAACCCGGTGCTCCACAGCACGACGAAGAGCGCGGGCGCGAGCAGAGGGAATAGATCCCGCCCGGGGTGGCCGGCGCCGTCAGTGTCTGGTCGAGTCGACATCGTGCAGGACCTGGGCCGCGAAGAGCTGTTCCGCGTCGACCGTATCGAACTCGTAGCGCCGGTTGCAGAATTCGCACGACACTTCGATCGCGCCGCGCTCGGTCACGATGGAGCGCACTTCGTTCATCCCCAGCATGCGCACCATCCCGGACACCTTGCCGCGCGAGCAGCCGCAGCGAAACGATACCGGGGTCGCTTCGAATGCACGCACCAGATCGAGGTGAAACAGCCGGCGCACCACGTTCTCGGCCGGGAGTTCGAGCAGCTCCGCGGGGGTCAACGTGTCGGAAAGGGCGAGGGCGCGTTCCCAGGCTTCGTCGTCGCGCACGTGCCGCGCGGCGGATTCTGGCATCTTCTGAAGCAGCATGCCCGCCGCCCGATGCTCGTCGACCGCCAGCCAGAACCGTGTGTCGAGCTGCTCCGAGTTCGCCATGCAGTGCGCCAAGACTTCCGCGACCGTGTCCCCATCCAGGGCGACGATTCCCTGATAGGTCTGCTTGCCTTCCCCCGGCACGATGGTGATGACGAAGCGTCCCTCCCCCAGAAGCTCGGAGAGCGGGGCGGTGTGGACCTCTCCGTCCCACTTGGCGGTCGCGCGCATGGTGTGCTCTTGGGTGCACTCGACCACCACCAGCTTGACGGGACCTTCGCCCTGCATCTGCATCACGAGCGAGCCTTCGAATTTCACCGTTGCCGCGAGCAGTGCGGACGCGGCCATCAGCTCGCCGAGGAGCTGCCGAAGCGGCTGCGGATAGTCACGCCGGTCGAGCACCGCGCACCAGGGGCGTCGAGATGCACCAGTTCGCACCGCACCGGTGCTTCCTCGAACAGGAAGCGCTGTAGCGAATCGTTCATGAACCGAAGGCGTACGCAAGGAGAAGCGGAAGGTGCCGGAGCCGGAGCCGTTCCATCAATGTGGAACGGTCTGTAAGGGATATGGCGCGCATTTTTTCAACGGTCGACGCCCCTGCGCTATATTACCGGCCCCACGGGTTGACCCCGTGCGCTGACCTGAATAGGCCGCAGCGGCACTCTTCTTGCGGTCGCCCACCGCCCGTTCGGATGCGGTTGCGAGCAAGTGCCGGCCGGTCCCAAAGGAATCAATAACAAAGACGTTCCGGATGCGGTCTCATCGAGGCAAGTTCACTCCTTTGGGTGCAATCGGCGCCCTGTTCCTGCCCATTGGCGGTCGCTGGAAGCGGGCCCTGATGGCCGCCTTTCTCCTCCTCCTCGCCATTCAACCACTCGCCGGAGCTTACACGGGGAAGGCCGTCCACCTGGATCCGGACACGACAATGGTCGACCTGCGCTGCGGGTTCAACGTCTGGCTCGATCCGGACGGGAGTGCCTCGTACCAGTCGGTGACGGCTGATCCGTCGCGCTTCGGTCCGGTGTCGGAACGGCAAGGCGACGACGTGAATTTCGGCTATCGCGCAGGCGCGGTCTGGCTCCGCTTCGTCCTTCACCCCACGCCGGACGCCCCCTCCGAATGGTTACTGGAAGTCGCCTATCCGCCCCTCGATCGGGTGAGCCTGTTTCTCCCGCATCCAGCGGGAGGCCCCACCGTGATGGAGGCGGGCGACATGCTGCCCTTCGCCGCACGCGTCTTTCCACACCGCAACATCGTGTTTCCTCTCCACCTAACCCCCGGAGTGCCGCAGACGGTTTACCTGCGCGTCGAGACGGAAGGAAACAGCACGATACCGGTGCATGTGTGGCAGCCGGCAGCGCTGGCGGAGCACGACCGCGGCTCCTATGCCGTGCTCGCGTTCTACTACGGGCTGCTGATCGCGCTTCTCGCGTTTAATCTGCTCCTCTTTCTCACGGTGCGTGACCCGCTTTATCTCATGTACGTCGGGATGGCCGCCGGCATGGGGATCGGGCAGCTCTCGCTCAACGGTTTCGGGAATCTGTGGCTGTGGCCGGAAGCCACCAAATGGGGCAACGACGCCCTCGCGTGGGGATTTGCCCTCTGCGGCCTGTCCGGGGCGCTCTTCGCCCGCAGGTTTCTAGACACGGCGCGCCATACGCCGGTTCTCGACCGGCTGTTGCTGGTCGCGGTTGCCGTCTTCGGCGCCCTGGTAGCGTTCGGGATGTTCGTTCACTATCGCGTCCTTGCGGTCGGTGTCAGCCTCGCGGGACTCGGTTTTTCCTTGCTCGCGGTGGTCGCGGGAATTCGCTGTTTCCAGAAGCGCCAGCCGGGCGCGGGGTATTTCCTCCTCGCGTGGACTTTGCTGCTCACCGGCGTGGCCACCCTTTCCTCGCGAAACATGGGCTGGCTTCCTACGAACTGGTTCACCAGCTATGCGATGCAGATCGCATCGGCGCTCGAGATGGTTCTGTTCTCCTTCGCGCTCGCCCATCGCATCAACACGTTGCGCCGGGAAAAGGAACTCGCGCAGGTCGCAGCGCTAAAAGCCGGGGAGGGGGTCGTCGCGGCGCTGAAGCGCTCGGAGACGGAACTGGAAAACCGCGTCGCAGAACGAACCCAGGAGCTCGCCCTCGCCAATGAGCGCCTGCGGGAAAGCGCCGCGCGGCATAAGCGGCAGGCGACCCAAGATGCCCTCACCGGCCTCGCCAACCGCATGCTCCTCGACGACCGGCTCGATCAGGCGATCGAGCGCGCGCGCCGGGCCGGCACGAAGGTCGGTGTGGTGATGATCGATCTCGACGATTTCAAGCCAGTCAACGATACCTACGGTCACGCCGTGGGTGACGATCTGCTCGTCGCCGTGGCTGCGCATCTGCGCGAAGCCGTGCGCGCGAGCGACACGGTCGCGCGCTACGGGGGCGACGAGTTCGTGCTCGTGATCGAAGGCGTCCACGGCAGGGAGGATATCGCGCCGGTCGTGGCGAGCGTGCGGGTGCGGCTGTCCGCGCCCGTGTACGGTGGCGAGCGCAACCTCGCTATTGACGCGAGCATCGGCATCAGCGTGTACCCGGACGATGCGACGGACGCGAGCGCGCTGCTGCGGCGGGCGGACGAAGGCATGTATGCGGCCAAGACCGCACGCAAGACCGCCGGCGACGAGGAGCTAGACTCCGAGATCGACGGCGCCTGAGCTGCCCGCAAATCCCAGCACCAGCCCGGCGAGCGGCGGTAGATCGATCAGCAGGGAATCGGGAAGCCCCATCCAGGGCCTGCCGTTCGTTTCGATGCGCCCGGCATTGCCCACGTTTGATCCGCCGTAATACGCCGAGTCGCTGTTCAACAGCTCTTCGTAGATTCCTGCGCGGGGTACGCCGATGCGATAGCCACGGCGCGGCACCGGTGTGAAATTGAGTACGACGATCACGAAGGCGCCGTCCCGCGCGCGACGCTGGTAGCTGACGACCGACTGGTCGGTGTCGTGGCAGTCGATCCACGCGAAGCCGTCCTGGGAGAAATCGAGCTCGTGCAGCGGCGCACATTCTCGGTACAGCAGGTTGAGATCCCGGTTCAGCCGCTGCGCACCCGCATGGCCGGGGCGCGCAGACTGCGACCACTCGAGCTCCCCCTTCACGCGCCACTCGCGTCCCTGCCCGAACTCGTTGCCCATGAAATTGAGCTTCTTGCCCGGGCTCGTGAGCTGGTAGAGCGCGAGCAATCGCAGATTCGCGAATTGCTGCCAGCTGTCGCCAGGCATCTTGCCGAGCAGCGAATATTTTCCGTGCACCACTTCGTCGTGGGAAAGCGGCAGCACGAAGTTCTCGCTGTAGGCGTAGAGTTGGCCGAAGGTCAGAAGGTTGTGCTGAAAGCGGCGGTAGATCGGATCGAGCCGCAGGTAGGACAGCGTGTCATTCATCCAACCCATGTTCCACTTCACCGAGAACCCGAGACCGCCCAGGTAAACGGGGCGCGAGACCATCGGCCACGCGGTCGACTCCTCGGCGAAGGTGAGGGCGCCGGGAAACTGCTCGTGCACCATCACGTTCAGCTCGCGAAGGAATTCGACCGCGTCAAGGTTCTCCCGTCCCCCGTAGCGGTTGGGCAGCCATTCGCCCTGCTTGCGGGAGTAATCGAGGTAGAGCATCGAGGCGACCGCGTCTACCCGTAGCCCGTCGATGTGGAATTCGGACAGCCAAGAATGCGCACTGGCGAGCAGAAAGCCCTTGACCTCGTTGCGGCCGAAGTTGAACACATGGGTGCCCCAGTCCTGGTGCATACCGAGGCGTGGATCTGCATGCTCGTACAGGGCGGTGCCGTCGAAGCGGGCGAGCGCCCAGGCGTCAGTGGGGAAATGCGCGGGCACCCAATCGAGCACGACGCCGACGCCCGCATCGTGACACGCATCGACGAAGCGGCGCAGACCGTCCGGATCGCCGAAGCGGCTGGTCGGCGCGAAGTAACCCGTGGCCTGGTAGCCCCATGATTCATCGAGCGGATGCTCCGACAGGGGGAGCAGCTCGATGTGCGTGTAGCCCATCTCGCGCGCGTAGGGTATCAGCGACCCAGCGAGCTCGTCGTAGCTGTAGAAGCGCCCATCAGGGTGGCGCCGCCACGAACCCGCATGGACTTCGTAGAGATTGATCGGCGCGTGCAGCCAGTCCCAACTCGCGCGCGCCGCCATCCAGTCGCTGTCGCGCCAGACGTGCGGCGTCGGCGCGCAGGTGCGGGCAGCAGTGCTGGGCCGCACTTCGAACCAGGAGCCGTACGGGTCCGACTTCGTCAGCACCTCTCCCGAATGGCGATTGCGGATCTCGAACTTGTAGAGGCTGCCGGCCGGAAGATCGGGAACGAAGAGCTCCCACACGCCACTTGCGCCGCGCGTCACCATCGGGTGCACGCGCCCGTCCCAACGATTGAAGTCTCCGATCACCGAGACGCGCTCGGCGTTCGGTGCCCAAACCGCGAACCGGAACCCCGCGACACCGTTCAGTTCGAGGGGCTGTGCGCCGAGTGCACGATATCCCTGATGCAGCTTGCCCTCGTTGAAGAGATAGAGATCGTGGTCCGACAGCGTCGGCTTGAACGCGTAGGGATCGTGGCGAAACTCCACGTCATCGGTGGTCTGTATCCGCAGACGATAACGTCGCGGCAGACCGGCACCGCGCCATTCGAAGAGCCCGTCGGCGTGGACTCGCCGCATGGGTGCCCAGCCGTTCGTGGTCTCGATCGACAGTGCCTCGGCATGAGGATCGAACGCCCGCACGACCTGCGTACCGCGCTCCCTGTGCGGGCCGAGCAGGCGATGCGGATCGTGCAGCCGCGCTTCGAGCAGCGCACGAACGAGCGGATTGACTTCGTTGGGGAGGTCGTGTTTCATGCGCAAGGACGGCCAAGAACCTCTGAACGAGTCACGATCGGCGCGCCAAGCTGCTTTCCGGGACGCGTGGCTTCAGAGGCTCACCGGGTCATTATAGCCGTACTGGAATTTACCCCTCGTTCCATCGGCCGCCACACGTTTCGATCCTCCACCAGATCGTCAACCGAGCACGGCCATGTCAACAGTCAAGCCCGAATCCGTTCCGCGCTTCATCAGTCTCCTGACGAAGAACACGTACGCCATGGTGCTGGCAGGCGGCCGCGGCAGCCGCCTCTCGCATCTGACCGACTGGCGCGCGAAGCCTGCCGTGCCCTTCGGCGGCAAGTTCCGCATCGTCGACTTCGTGCTTTCGAACTGCGTGAACTCCGGCGTCCGCCGCATCGGCGTGCTTACACAGTACAAGTCCCACAGCCTGATCCGCCACATTCAGCGCGGCTGGTCGTTTCTCGCCGGCCAGTTCAAGGAATTCGTCGAGCTGCTGCCGGCTCAGCAGCGTCTCGAGGAGCTCTGGTATCAGGGCACGGCGGACGCGGTGTTCCAGAATCTCGACATCGTGCGGGAGATGGAACCCGACTTCGTGCTCATACTCGCCGGCGACCACATCTATAAGATGGACTACGGCAAGATGCTCGCGTACCACGTAGAGAAGGCGGCGGACATGACGGTCGGCTGCATCGACGTTCCGATCGCCGAAGCGAGCTCCTTCGGCGTGATGAGCGTCGACGACGAGTGGCGCGTGCACGGTTTCGCCGAGAAGCCCTCTAACCCGCAGCACATGCCGGGACAGCCGGACCGGGTGCTCGCGAGCATGGGCATCTATGTCTTCAACGCACGTTTCCTGTTCGAGCAGCTTGTGCGCGATGCCGACGATCCCAACTCGAACCACGATTTCGGCAAGGACATCATTCCCCACATCGTTCCGCGCTACCGGGTGTACGCGCAAGGTTTCGCCGACAGCTGCGTGAGCATGGTGGCAGGCGTGCCTTATTGGCGCGACGTTGGCACCGTCGACGCATACTGGGAAGCCAATATCGAGCTGACCAAGGTCGTCCCGGACCTCAACATGTACGACGACGAGTGGCCGATCTGGACCCACCAGGAGCAGCTGCCGCCCGCGAAATTCGTGTTCGACGACCACGAACGCAGAGGCATGGCGGTCGATTCCCTCGTGTCCGGCGGATGCATCATCAGCGGCTCGACGGTACGGCGTTCACTGCTCTTTTCCGACGTGCGCGTGAACAGCTATTCCGAGATCGAGGACTCGGTTGTCCTGCCCAATGTGGACGTGGGTCGCTACGCGACCCTGAAGCGGTGCGTAGTGGACAAATACTGCCGCATTCCGGAAGGACTCGTCGTGGGCGTGAATCACGACGAGGACCGCAAGCGCTTTTTTGTCACGGAGCGCGGCATCACCCTGATCACGCCGGACATGCTGGGGCAGCACGTGCATCACGCCCGCTGATCCGAACGCCGGGCCTCGGAATGCACACTCCGCGACTCGACCTCGTTCTGCTGTGGCACATGCATCAGCCCGACTACCGGGACTATGCCACCGGCGAGTTCACCATGCCCTGGGTTTATCTGCACGCGCTGAAGGATTACTCGGACATGGCAGCGCACCTCGAAGCCCACCCGGGGATGAAGGCGGTGGTGAACTTCGTCCCGATCCTGCTCGACCAGATCGAGGACTACGCCGATCAGCTCACCACGCGCAAGCTGCGCGACCCGCTGCTGCGGTTGCTCGCGCGCGAGGACCTGGACCGGATCAATGAGGAAGAGCGCGCGTTCGTGCTCGACAGCTGCTGGCATGCCAATCACGAGCGCATGATCGAGCCGTTCCCGCCCTATCGCCGGCTGCGCGATCTCTTCCAGTTCGTGGAGCGCGACGGCGAGGCCGCCCTGACATACCTGTCCGGACAATATCTCGCAGATCTGCTCACCTGGTATCACATTGCCTGGACTGGCGAGACGGTGCGCCGCGGCCATGCGCTGGTGCCGCAGCTTCTTGCGAAGGGAGAGCGTTTCAGCCACGCCGACCGGCTCGCACTGCTCGACCTCATCCGCAACACGATCTGCGGGCTCATTCCGCGCTATCGGCGGCTCGCAGAAAGCGGTTGCATCGAGCTCTCCTCGACGCCGCACTTTCACCCGCTCGCCCCGCTGCTCATCGACTTCAGGGCTGCGCGTGATGCCGTGCCCGACGCGCCGCTGCCGTCCGCATCGAGCTATCCGGGCGGGCGCGGCCGCGTCGCGTTCCATCTCGAATCGGCGCTTGGGAGTCACGCGCGGCGATTCGGACAGCCGCCGCAAGGGGTATGGCCCGCCGAGGGCGCGGTGTCCCAGCCGACGCTGGAAGTGTTCGCGCGGCAAGGCGTACGGTGGATCGCGAGCGGCGAAGGCGTGCTTGCCAATTCGCTGCGCCGGGAGGGACGTGATCCCGGCGACAAGGTCCAATGGCTATATCGTCCGTGGCGTGTCGGCGGCGAGGCGGCAAGCGTCGTGTGCTGGTTTCGCGACGATCGCCTGTCGGACCTGATCGGGTTCGAGTACTGCCGCTGGCACGGAACCGATGCCGCTGCGCATCTCGTTGGCGAGCTCGAGGCGGTCGCGCGCACGGCACCCACCAACGACGAGGTCCCGGTTGTTTCGGTGATCCTCGACGGGGAGAACGCATGGGAGTTCTATCCGTACAATGGCTTCTATTTTCTGTCGGAACTTTACAGCCGTCTCGCGGCTCACCCCTTCATCCGTCCTACCACCTACACCGCATGGCTCGACGGCCCGGGCCGCGACGGCTGGCCTCATCCGGCCACCGGTGATCTCCCGGTCCTCGCGGCGGGAAGCTGGGTATACGGCAACCTCGCCACCTGGATCGGTTCCACCGACAAGAATCACGCGTGGGATTTACTCGTGCAGGCGAAGCAGAGCTGCGATCTCGTGCTCGGGAGCGGGCGGCTCACGGAAGAGGAAGAGCAGGCCGTGCTCGTGCAGCTCGCCTCATGCGAAAGCTCGGACTGGTTCTGGTGGTTTGGCGACTACAACCCGGCGCACTCGGTCGCGAGCTTCGACCATCTGTATCGCCAGAATCTCGCCCACCTTTATCAGATACTCAAGCTGCCGGTCCCGCAAGGACTCTCGCACCCGATCAGCGTGGGAAGCGGTACGCCCGAGGCGGGCGGGGCGATGCGGCGCTCCGCCTAGCGCTCTGGTCCGCGGCTACAAAGTCTCCGACGAAACGAGGAGTGCCAAGAGCCCGCGTTGCAACCAGTACGGTCCGTTCCGTTCAGGGTGTGGCCGAACTGTGACGAGTGCTGCCGACCCAATGCCGCTGTCTCGTGCTTCTTTATTGTGTTGAAAAACTTCTGCTGCTGGCCTGGTCTTGGTGCAGTATGCTTATAGCATGTTGATGCCGGGGTGCGGTGATGATGGGGCAGAAAGCAGAGGCTCAGGAGCGCTTGTTCTACTCCTTCAATCTTGAGAGCCACGTCCCTCAGGATCATCTGCTGCGCGGCATCGACCACTTCCTCGACCTGAGCGAGCTGCACCAGCATCTGGCGGGCTACTACAGCCACACGGGGCGTCCTTCGATCGCCCCCGAACTGATGATTCGCATGCTCATCATCGGCTACTGCTTCGGCATTCGTTCCGAACGCCGCCTGTGTGAAGAAGTCCATCTGAACCTCGCCTATCGCTGGTTTTGCCAGTTGGGACTGGAGCATCCGGTGCCGGATCACTCCACCTTCTCCAAGAACCGCCATGGCCGCTTCCGCGAGAGCGACACGTTCCGCCATCTGTTTGAGAGCGTCCTGCAACGCTGCATGACCGAAGGTCTGGTTCGTGGAGAAGGCTTTGCGACCGACGCCAGCATCATCAAGGCTGATGCGCAGCGCCAGCGTGGGGTTCCCGGGTGTGAGCCCATCGACTGGGGCAATCCGGAGGCAGCCGCCCGGCCGGTACGCGAGTATCTGGCGGGCCTGGAGGAAGAGAACTGTTCCGGCACAACGCCCAAGGCTATTTCGCTGACCGATCCCGCTGCAACCTGGACCGCGGCACCGGGTGGGCCGGCTTTCTACGCCTATTCAACCAACTACCTGATCGACCTGAAGGCGGGGATCATTGTCGATGTCGAAGCCTCCGCCGTGAACAAGGCAGCCGAAGTCGAAGCGACCCGAACCATGATTGATCGGGTCGAAACGAATTTCGGCATGACTCCGGCCCGTTTGGTTGGCGATACCAACTACGGATCAGCCGCCATGCTTGGCTGGCTGGTGGATGAGAAGC
The DNA here is from genome assembly GCA_963747225.1 of uncultured beta proteobacterium. Lineage (GTDB taxonomy): Bacteria > Pseudomonadota > Gammaproteobacteria > Burkholderiales > JAEUMW01 > JAEUMW01. The sequence continues at coordinate 274,777 of CAVVES010000026.1, forward strand.
AGATCGAACCCCATGTGCCGGTTTGGGAGAAATCAGAGCGCCAAGACGGCACCTTCTCGCGCGGCGCCTTTCAGTGGATAGATCAGGCTAACGAATACCGCTGCCCCGCGCACAAGGCGCTACGCTGCGCCTGGCGCCCATTCAAGAATCCGCGCACCCACATCACCAAAGCCGACACCATCATTTATCGGTCAAGCGAGCTTGACTGCGCGCTGTGCCCGATGAAGGCCCGTTGCTGTCCGAATACGTCGTTTCGCAAGATCACCCGCAGCGTTCATGAAAGTGCGCGCGATGTGGCCCGACATATCGCCACAACGGCCGCGTATCAACAGTCGCGCAAGGATCGCAAAAAGGTGGAAATGTTGTTTGCCCATCTCAAGCGCATCCTGAAGTTGGACAAGCTGCGACTACGTGGTTTCAGTGGTGCGCAGGACGAGTTCTTGCTGGCGGCAACCGCCCAGAATTTGCGAAGAATGGCGAAATGGCTGATGCCAAGAGGACCTGAAGCAACCCTGGCGTCCGCATAACGACAGGTGCGCGGCACTCGAGCTCCACGACCGTGCTTCCGACTTCACCAAATTCCAACTTCCGCAACCGCGGCGCCGCAGCAACACCGAATCCAAACCGAGTTTTTCAACACAATATCTTGATAGCAGACATTCAGGCGACGGCGCGACGCAAAGCTTCATCCTTCGGCACAATGGGTGGGATAGGCATGACCGACAGGCGATGGTATGACATCTACATCGCAGCGCGCTGCACCACGCGGCGGATATGCCGAACGCCGAGAGCAGCCCCGACGGCGACGATCGGAATGGCGACCCCGGTTACGATATCCGGATTGACCGCCACACCCGCCGCTTTGATCGCCTTGGCGATATAGCCAATCAACCCGACCACATAGTAGGTGACCGCCGCAACAGACAGTCCCTCCACTGTCTGCTGCAGGCGCAGCTGCAATTTGGCCCGCCTCGCCGTGGTGCTCAGGATTGCCTGGTTTTGCCGTTGCAACGAGATGTCGACCCGCGTGCGCAACAATTCGCTGGCACGACTTATCCGCTCCGACAGGCTCTCCTGCAGCCTGGCCACCGTTTCGCAGGTGTTCATCGCCGGGAGGAGACGCCGCTCAACGAACTCGCGCAAGGTCGGCAGGCCTTCCACACGCACTTCCCTCAGTTCCGCAATACGTCGCTCCACCAACTCCTGGTAGGCACGCGCAGCGCAAATCCGGTAAAGGGTGGACGAAATCGTGCTCTCCACGGTCGCGGCGAGCCTGGTGAGCCGGTCGAGCAGGGCGGGCTCTTCTTCACTCTTGACCGCCACCATTTCGTTGATGAACGCGGCAAGTTGCAGGTCGGCATCCACCAGCACCGGCATGGTAGCCCGTGCCAATGGGTACGTGAGCAGCGCTCTCATCAGATAGGTTTCTATCTCCAGAAGCCGCTGCACCACGCGTCCCGCCTGACGCGGAGTGAGGCTCACGTCATCGATCAGGAAGCGGCTGAAGCCGTCTGCATGGATGCGGAAGTCCGCTACCACGGTGGCGACGCCGTCGCCGACACGCGAACCGGTGAGCGGATTGCCTTCGAACAGCGCGGCCAGCTCCTCGACGCTGGATGCTTTCTTCGACGCCGCCCGCAGCGCGACGTGCGCCGCCACCAGCACCTGCCCCGGCAAGCTTTCCAGCCAGTCTTGCGGCACGCTCGCGATCACCGGCTCGGCGAAGGGATCGTCGAACTCGCCCTGACGGAAGAAGGTATAGCTGTTGCACTCGGTGCGCCGCTCCCACTTGAGACGGAACGTACCGAGATCCACTTGGAAGTGGTTCAGCTCCGGCGCTGGGGAATGTACGCCGTAGCGCGTGCATAGTTCCACGATGCGCTCGTACTCAGTCTCCCTGTTGGAAGGATCAGTGGCGAGGGCCAAATACGATGCCTGCTCCGGGATGTTGATCGCTTCCGGTGGACGGGCGTGCAGCTCGTAGTTGAGCGCGAAACGCTGCGGATGATTGACCAGGGTTGCCACGCTATTCTTGTGTCAGTTTCGCGGTGGAATTTCTGACGAATGATACCCTTGAGATGCTCGACTCGTCGCGATCCAGGCGTCCTACGAAAGGGATTCGACTTAGGATACCGGGACTGAGTCCGTAAAAGCGTGGTGTGTGTACCTCAGACGCACCAGCATGAAAGAGCGGCTCAACGAGGAAATCCGCCGCTGAGAGTGGGTAATACGCATCTTCCCGAACGCCGATTCGGCACTGCGCCTGATCAGGGCCCTGCTGGTCGAACTGAACGAGACCTCGCAGGAACGTCGTTACCTGGACTATGCACTGATCACGTCTGTGACTGACGAAGGACCCAGCCTTATGGACCGCCGGACCTCGCTGGGTGGCAAGCCTATTCATCGATCCCAGGCGTGTGCGCCGTTCCAGCCTGGATAAACGCCGCTACGATCAACCGATAATAGGGGGTGGAGAGAATATCGGGGCCGGGGGAGAAGACAGGCATCCCCCGGGAGCGGTACCGTGCTGCCTGTTTGATCGTCTATCTCCACACGGATCACCCAGCGAATTCAGAGCGGGAAGGGCTAGGCGGACCCCGAGAAGCTGAGAGTCGAGGCGAAGCTACCGATCGAGGGCGCGAGGGTGTAGAGGTGGCGGGAAATCTTTGCGAAGCTTGGGGCGAAGAAGCAGCAGGCGCCGATCCACGGAATTGTTCGCGGCGATTCTGCTTGTCCGCCTGCTAGCCGCGCGGGTGCTCATAAAAAAAGCGAAGCATTTCCTTCGTTGCATCGGGCCCTTTCGGATCGGTATACGAGCCGCGGGCGTTACCACCCGACCATGCGTGGCCGGCCCCGTGGACCCGCCACTGCTCCAGGATCGCTTGTCCGCCCGCGTCGTGGTAGATGATGCGCGTATAGGCATGACCATCGGGCACTTCACCTCGCTGAACCGTCACATGCGGATCTGTCGCCGCCCTGTTGGGAGCCTCGTTAAGGGCATGGACCGTTTTCAACTGCGCGATCACCTGGTCGCCGTTGCGCGGGTGTACCTTTGTGTCGCGATCCCCGTGAAACACGATCGTTGGGACGACCCGCGAATATCGCTCCGGCCCACCAACGCCGCTATGTAGCTGGCCTGGCGCCGCCTCACCGCGCTTCATCGCGGTTAGCGCGGAAGGAAGATCGTGGGCGACACCGTACGGAAGTCCGGAATGAATGCCGACGCCTGCATAGAGGTCGGGGTAGGTCATTCCCATGACCGCCGCCATCGCCCCACCGGCTGATAGCCCAGCTACGTAGACCCGCCGCGCGTCGACGGCGTAGGTGCTGATGATCTGGCGGGTGATGCCTGCAACGATGGAAGGCTCTCCCTGGTCGCGCTGCTGATCGGGCGCCTTGAACCAATTCCAGCACTTCGACCCATTGGCGGCAGGCGCTTGGGCAGGATACACGACGAAGCACTGGTGCTCTTCGGCCGATAAATTCATGCGGGTGCCGGCGGCGAAATCGTCAGGGGACTGCGTGCATCCATGAAGCATGACGACTAGGGGAAGTGTTTGCCCACGGTAGCTACTGGGGACGTACAGCTTGTAGCTGCGGGTTCCCGCCTGATTGGTGTACGACCCGGCGAGAAACTGCCCACCGGGCTCGACGTCATGTGCGCGATCTCGAGAGGGCGTGGGCTGGAATGACGGCTCGGAGCGATCCGACCCCCGTGGACGCGGTGGAGCGCGGAAGTGTGTGAATAGCCCATGCGAATGCTCTGGGCGTTCATCGGCATCGCCAGGCGAACGGAGAGGTTCGACATTAATGACACGGAAGGTGCCCTCGATAGGCGCACCGGTGGTCGCGTGGGGAGGGGCGGCGGCAGCGTCACGCGCGACGATATCCCGCAGCGTCCGTTGAATCGTGGCGGTGGCCTCGAGGAGCCCACCGGCGCGGGTTAGGCGCGCGGCTTCGAGCATCCCGGCGCGCATCACTTCATTCATATCCATGGTTACCTCTATGTGCTGGTATTGATTAATGGATCCGATCAGCCAGTGCAGCCTTGACTGCTGCGCTCGCGTGCAAGGCGCCCAGCACGATGACGGAATCGATGGTCGCGCGGGCCAGCTCGGGGGACACGTCATGGGCGATGCGGGCCAGGCCCAGGACCTGGATCTGCAGCTTGTGTCCGGCTGCCTGCACTGTTTCGAGGTCCTGACGGCTGAAGTCCTGCAGGCCGAGAACCAAGGTCTTTCGGGCCACCGCTTGTTTGACCACCTCAGCATGCGCGGTGAGTTGGTTGCGGATGGCAGTTCTGATGAAGTCGGTGCGGTTGGAATAGAAGCCTTCCTGCACCAACAGGTCGATCTGCCCCAGGTCAATGAACCCGAGATTGATCGTAATTTTCTCGCTGTCAGCCCCTTTTGGCCGCAGATCATGCATGCTCATAAACCCTCCCGTACCATCTGTATACCATCCATGCACCATCTTATTGGATGTAATAATACGGATTGGCGCGGCGATGTCAAGTCGATTCTGGGTTCGGCCAGTGATACTTAAAGGGGGATGGGAGGGTGGACGGGCTCCGTTGCAGGGGCGCAACATCGGCAAGTTGGCGATACGCGGAAACCCAAGAACGACAGCGACGACATTGGCGGAGCAAGCCGTGCGGTCATCCTCGCCAATCGAGCACCGACCACGCAGTTCGGGTAGCCCTACGGGGGTACCATCCAAGCGAGCCCAAGTGTTACGCAAGACCTCAGGGTTGACCGAGGATCCCACGCGATTGCCCGCTCAGTGGCGCGACGATACCCTCCTGCTTGGTGAGTGAGTTATCCCTTGGGACAGGGGGGAGAACGAGTACAGCGAGAGGACCGAAGTGCGTCTTCGGCTCGGATTGCTCAAACCGTCCCTAGCGGGCGGGAGAAGGGAAGAAAGAAGGGCGCTTTGAGGCGATCTTGGCGAGAATCTGTCGGGCAGTTCGCAATTGAGAGTGAAGCGCTGTGGGTGATTGACCGGGGTTGCCATTCCTCTTGTAGGTCATTCGTGAAGTCTGGTCTTCAAACCCCGCCTTGTTCAAGCGCGCCATTCAACATAGACGGCGGAGGGCACTTCGATCATCACACCCACTCGCGGTTCTGTTGAAGCTTTGCTTTCTTCCAACAGTTCGCGATGAGCACGGGCCAGCAGCCCCAGGCCTCATCCATTTCACCGACGGTGCTGATCATGGGAAACAGCACTTGCAGACTATTAAGGCCCGCATTGGCTCGCAACATCGCCCGCAGTTGGATCAGAAAGATCTCCGGATGGTCAAGCCAGAATCGAATTCCACGACAACCCAGAAAGGGGTTTTCCTCTTGCACGGGAAATACGGCAGGAGTTTGTCGCCGCAAACGTCAAGGGTGCGCAGCGTCACCGGCTTCCCGGCGAAGGCCTGTAGTAACTCGCGATAGATCTGATACTGCTCGCCTTCGACCGGAAAAGCCTCGCGCAGCAGAAGCGATACTCCGTGCGATAGAGGCCGACATCTTACGCACCGCTGCTCTGAGCCGCTCGAATCGGAGACCCGATATTCGCATACAGCGGCAGCCGGACACCGTCTGGCGTTTCGGCCGGCACGTCACGCAGACCGGTCATTCCCGACGGTAGTTTTTTTGGACACGAATGGCCGGAGTTGGCGCGAACGGCCATCTGGAAGTCTGGATCGGTAAGCGCTCTAACTACCTAGTTATTCGAGCCGTAACTGTTTATTGAACGTCTACGAAACTTTCCTCGCGCCGGGATGGTCATTGATTTACCATTTACCCATGGCGCGCCGTCTGCGCCTTTCGAAAGGAGCCTCCCATGAAACGTCTGTTGTCGCTGGTTGCCCTCTGCATTGGTTTTCGCGTTTTCGTTCGCTGCGATTGCCGATGGGCAAGGTTGCTCCGAAAAAGCGAAGGCCGAGAAAAACAAGAGCAGCAGCCTCGTCGTTTCGCAGCCGGAGATGCTGTAAGTCCACTTGCGCAGGTCTCCAGCCAGGAAGCCCGCGGTGAGAGCCCCGGGCTTTTTGTTTGGTCGCGCGGATCAGATAGGCAGCTAATGACGAACATCGCCCGTGCGCGGTTCGCAAAGTTGGCGTCAGCCGCCGCGTTGCTTCTCCTCGCGGGGCTCGCACTTCTGAGCGCGCCGGTCCGCGCCCAGGTGCCGAATCACTATCCGGGTTCCTACCGGGAAACGATCGCGACCGGCCGGGCGGAAGCCCGGGTCGTTGTCTATTCGACCACCGACTACGACCTCGCCGCGCCGCTGATCCGGGATTTCGAATCCCTCTATCCCGGCATCCGCGTCGAGTACGAGGAAATGCACAGCGCCGAAGTCTATCGGCGCTTCGTCGCCGAATCGGCGGCCGCTGAGCCGACCGCGGACGTACTGTGGAGCTCGGCGATGGATTTGCAGATCAAGCTTGCGAACGATCGTTACGCGGCAGCCTACCGGTCGCCGGAAATCGGGAACCTGCCAGACTGGGCAGTCTGGCGCGACGAAGCGTTCGCGACCACGTTCGAGCCCGCGGTCTTCGTCTACAACAGGCGGCTGCTCGAGCGCGACAAGGTGCCGCAGAACCACACCGATTTCGTGCGCGTGCTGCGCGATCACCCGGAGCAGTTCGCCGGCAAGGTCACCACCTACGACATCGAAAAGTCCGCGGTCGGATTTCTGTTCGCGACCCAGGACAACAAGACCTCTCCCGGGTTCTGGACCCTTGCGAAAACGCTCGGGGCGAAGCAGGTGCGGCTGGAGCCGGTCGCCGAAAACATTCTCCAGCGCATTGCCGCGGGCGAGTCTCTTCTCGGCTACAACATCATCGGATCGTATGCGATGGCGAAGGCGAAGCTCGATCCTTCCCTTGGTGTCGTCCTGCCCCACGACTACACGCTAGTGATGTCGCGCGTCACGCTGATCGCCAGGCACGCGAAACACCCCAACGCCGCGCGCTTGTGGACTGACTATATCCTGTCCCAGCGCGGGCAGGCGCTGATGGCAACCAGATCGGCGCTATTTTCGATTCGCAACGACGTGGCGGGGGAATTCACTGCTGCCGCGCTGACCAAGACGCTGGGCCCCAGCCTGCGTCCGATCGCCGTGGGTCCGGGGCTTCTGGTTTATCTCGACCAGGTGAAGCGGCGCGACTTTCTCGATCGATGGAAAACCGCGACCACGCCGTCGCCGTGAATCGGTGAAGCCTCAAGCGGAGCCGGAAGCGAAGCGCACCACCACCCGCAGACCGCTTGCTCCCTCCGGTTCCGACAGCTCGATCTCGGCGCCGTGCGCCGTGCACACATCGCGCGCGATGGCGAGGCCGAGCCCGGAGCCGTCCGCCGCGGCATTCATTCCGCGATAGAAGCGCTCGAACACCCGATCGCGCTCGGCGGCCGGGATGCCCGGACCGTTGTCCTCGACTTCGAGCCGTGCTCGTCCTTGTTCTCTCGACACCCGCACGGTAACGCGCGCTGAAGCCGGGCTGTAACGTATCGCGTTGTCGATGAGGTTCGCGATGAGTTCGTGCACGAGCAGCCTGTCGCCGCGCATGGTGACGTTCCGCATCGGGTGCTTCGAAGCCGAGATCCGTGTGCTTCTGGCGGGCGACGGGTACCCACTCGATCGCGGTCGCGCGGGCGAGTTCGCCCAAATCGAACTCGGTCGTCGCGTGGCCAGCGGCGGCGTTGGGCTCCGCACGCGCCAGCGCGAGGAGCTGATTGATCAGGTGGGACGTTTGCTCGGTGGTGTGATGCAGGTCGGCGAAGACCGCATGCATGGCCGCCGGATCCTGCTGGCGCATTCCGTATTCCGCCTGCGTGCGCAGGACCGCCAACGGCGTGCGTACCTGATGGGAGGCATCGGCGAGGAAGCGCTGCCGCGCCGCGATGATCTGCTCGATGCGGCTCGTGTGCTGGTTGATCGCCTGGATGAGAGGCCGGACTTCGGTCTGGACCTCGCTGTCGTCGATCGGCGTGACATCGGTCGGCGCACGTGCCGCGATGCGTTCCCGCACACGCAGGAGCGGACGCAATCCTCCCTTCAGGCCGAGCCACACCACCAGCGCCGCCACCAGTATCAGCGTCCCTTCGCGCCGCAACTGATCGGCGAGGATGCGCCGCGACAGGGCCTGCCGTGTCTCGGAGGTCTCTCCCACCACGATCAGGACGTTGCCGGGGATATCCGGGTCGTACAGCGGCTTGGCTATCGCCGCGAGATAGACCGCTTCGTCGTGATAGCGGGCGCGGTAAAACATCGGCTGATTGGGAACTGTCGGTCGCGACGGCAGCGGCAGGTCGTCGTACCCCGTTATGGTATTTCCGCTTGGTCCGGTGACGCGGTAGAAGATCCGACCCTGGATTTTCGACTCGAACAGTTCGAGCGAGACGTAGGGCAGATCGACCGTGACCTCGCCGTTCTCGACGGCCACGCGATCGGCGATGGCGCGCACCGACGCGAGCAGCAGACGGTCGTACGCTTCGCTCGCGGTCTCCAGCGCCGAGCGATAGCCGAGGATGGCATTCGCCGCAAGCAGCGCGATGAGGGGGATGAGCAGCCAGGCGAGAAGCTGCTGCAGCAGGCTACGCGGCAGGCGCTGTCTCGAGAACATAGCCCAGGCCGCGCACGGTGACGATGGAAACGCCCGAGCCTTCCAGCTTCTTGCGCAGACGGCAGACATAGATCTCCACGGCTTCGGGGTTGGCTGTCGCGTCGAGATTGAAGGCCTTCTCGAACAGCGACTCCCGTCCCACGACCCTTCCAGCGCGGAGCACCAGCGCTTCGAGCACCGCGTGCTCTTTCGGCCGCAGCGCTAGCGGCAGGCCGTTCAGACGAAACAGGCGTCCCGCGCTGTCGTAATCGAGGGGCCCCAGTCTGATGTGCGGGTTGGCACTACCATGGGCGCGTCGGATGAGCGCCTTGATCCGAGCTTCCAGCTCGGCGAGCTGGAACGGCTTCGCGAGATAGTCGTCGGCGCCGAGGTTCAAGCCCTGCACCCGATCATCGAGATCGGCCTTAGCGGTGAGGATCAGCACGGGAACGGGCGTGCCGCGCTCACGCAGGCGGCGCAGCACCTCCATACCGTCCACGCGTGGCAGGCCGAGATCGAGGATCACGGCATCGTACGGCTCGGTCATCAGCGCATGGTCTGCACTCGCGCCGTCGTGGATGCAGTCGACCGCATAGCCGGTCTGGGTGAGCGCCTTGCCCAGCCAATCGGCCAGCTTGGCATTGTCTTCGGCGAGCAGAATCCGCACGACCTCCTCCTGTGAAGCGCGCTCGGGAAAGGTATCACGATTGGGCCATGCCAAAGGCCGGCTTCGTCGGCGCGTCGCCTCCCGCGCTGCTTCTTCTCATTTCGCGCTGCGGCAAGAAATAATCCGCGCTTGAAAGCATTTTGAAAGGATCGGTGGGTAGCATCGGTCCCGGGTACGTGAGATGCCGTTTCCGGGTTTTGGCTTTGCCGCTGGTTGCCTTTTCAAGCGACGAGGACTATACCTAGCCCCTTGTAAGGCACGATCCCCAGACCCGCATCTCAAGCGAGGCACCCCATTCCCCAAGGAGGAACCGATGCAAGTCACAGGCATGCTGTATGGCGCGAAGATGCTCCAGTTCGTTGGGTTTCCCACGGCCGAGGTACTCGGGCCGGACGCGAGCGAGGACGAGATCAAGGCGCTCATCGATCGCTGCGGTCAGGTGTTCATCAAGCCGGTATTCAAGGGCGGCGTCGGCAAGAAAGGCAAAGCCGGTTTGCTGGGGCGCGCGAAGGATCTGAAGACGGCGCTCAAGGAGAAGGAACGTCTGTACTTCTGCGAGCACCGGCACGGTAACCAGTACGCCAAGTCGAACGGGGTGACGTTCGAAGGCGGCGTGCCGGCCGAGCACGAGGTGTATTTCTCGCTCACCGATTCCACGCGCTATCGGGCGCCGATGATGACGCTCACGCCGTTTGGCGGGATGGAGATCGAGGAACTGGGGAAGGACAAGGTCGCCACCGTGCCGTTCGATCCGCTCACCGGCATGAAGGCGTTCGTGGTGGCCAACGCCCTGATCGGGGTGAACTCACCGAAGGAGGTCATTTCGCCGCTGGTGCAGCATCTGCCCAAGCTGTGGGAGCTGTATCACGACTTCGGCATGACTACGCTCGAGTTGAATCCGATCCGCATGCGGGTGGAGCGCGGCGGGCGCTTGACGCCGGTCGCGTGCGATTTCAAGTGCGGCTTCGACCGCGACGATCCGCGCTGGCAGCGGCTCAAGCTGCCCTCGAATCTGTTCTCCGTGGACTATTCGAATTTCGAGCAGGAGATCAACCAGCTGCGCACCTACCAGGGCCAGAGCGACGTCTACGTGATCAACGACAAAGGCACCATTCTCGCGCCCACTTTCGGCGGGGGCGCCAACTCAATGGTCTCCGAGATGCTCGGCGACGACGCGATCATCTCCTCGGATTTCGGCGGCAATCCGCCGTATGAAAAGATGAAGGAGGTCGCGCGCATCTGCTTCAAGCACTGGCTCAAGCAGACCAATTTGCTGTTCATCATCGGCGGCAAGTCCAACAACACCGATATCTTCGAGACCTTCCGTGCCATGGCCGACGCGCTGCGCGAGCACTTCAGCCAGAACGGGCCTACCCCGCTGTATGCGGTGATCGGGCGCGGTGGACCGAACCTGGTCCGCGGCATGGGCGCGATGCGCGACACCTTCGATGCGCTCGGCATTCCCTACCGGATCTTCGGCTTCGATTCCGACATGAACGAGGTCATCCACTACGCCAAGGCGGCGAACGCCTGGATGAAGGCGGGCGGGCGCGAGCAGGTGGCTGCGCAGCTCGGCATTACCGCCACCCCGAAGGCCGCCTGAGGGGCGCCGAGAACGGTTGGCAAGGGCGCGCTTGAGCTTCCTGCGGGAGGCTGCGCGAGATAAGGGTTTGCGAAGAATTCGAGGAGATCAAGATGCACCAGAAGGGCGTAGGCGACTTCAAGTATTACGTGGGGATCAGCTCGCTCGCGCAGGTGGCCACGCGCGAGGATCGGGTGTGCGTACTGAACATCCTGGGCGGAGAGTCGAGCGAGGTGACACCGACTGGTCACGCGTATTCGGGCGGCAACGTGGTGTTCGGCACCTCGCCCGGACGCCGCGGCCAGGTGCTGGAGACCCCGCTCGGCAATGTGCCGGTGTACAACAGCGTGCTCGAAGGGATGGAAGCCGGTCATCGCTTCAACTGCGGGGTGATCTACCTACCGCCGTCGGGGGCGCGCGACGGGGTGGCCGAGCTGATCCGGGTCAACCCGGATCTGAAGAAGGTGTTCATCGTGACCGAGAAGATCGCCGTGCACGATGCGCGCGAGATCCGCGCCATCGGCCAGGCGAACGGCATCGACATCTTCGGCGCCAACTGCCTGGGCGTGGCGGACGCCTGGAACCAGGTGCGCATCGGCGGCGCGCTCGGCGGCGACGCGCCTGCGGAGGCCTTGCGCAAGGGCTCGATTGCCATCTTCTCCAACTCCGGCAATTTCACCACCACGATTGCCACCTATCTGCGCATGGGAGGTTGGGGCACCACCACGCTGATCTCCAGCGGCAAGGATGTCTACATCCATTTCGCCGCTCCTGAGTTCGCCTTCGCGCTTGCCAACGATGCGCGCAGCAAGGCCGCGGTGCTCTACGCCGAGCCGGGGGGCTATTATGAATTGGACGCCCAGTTCACCAAGCCGGTGGTGGCGTGCGTGGTCGGGCGCTGGAAAGCGAAGCTCACGCGTGCGGTCGGGCACGCCGGCGCAATGGCGGGCGGCGCGGACGATGCCGCGAGCAAAGAGCGCTGGTTCATGGAGAAGTTCGGCGTGGACGGCATCTTCACGCCGGAGAAGCCGGTGTTCTCGGCCAAGGGCGCGGTGGTGACCAACATCGCCCACATCCCCGCCGCGCTTACCGCGGTCATGAAAGAGAACGGTGCGAAACCGGACTTCGCCCCCGAGGGCACGCTTGAGCTCAAGCCCTGGTTCGGCTCGAACATGGGACTGAAGCTGCCCAAAGAACTGGACCTGCCGGTGGTGGGGGCGACGCCGCCGTACAACGAGCAGATCGCGCAACTGAACAAGCAAGTCGGCGCGATGATCCCGCGCCAGACCATGAAGGATACCTCGGGCGCTTCGCAGATGGACCCGAAGACCCAGGTCACGAGCCTGCACGGAGTGTCCATGCTGGAGGCCGCGCAGTATCCGATGGAAGCGAACGTGGCGCTTGCGCTCTTACACGAGCCGGGGGGTGACAATGACAAGAAGCTCGTGAGTGTGGCCATCGGTGCTGAAGTCAACTTGCACGGGGACGCGACGCTGGTGGCGGCCCAGGCGGCGCGCGAAGCGGGCAATGCGCCCAACAGCGTGGTCGCTGCGGCCTTGAGCATCGTCGGTCCGAAGCGCGTGGAAGGCGCGCGCAACGCCGCGCGTGCGCTGATCGATCTGGGTGTTGCCGCCGGCGTTAAGAGCGCGCTCGATGATCTCTTCGACGTCAAGGCCTTCACCCCCGATGCCGCCACGCGTGCGCTGCTCGCCGGCGCCAAGCCCGATCCCAAGGCCGCGGCCATGCTCGCGGGCTTGAAAGCGCGGGGCGCAAAATCGGTGTTCGTGCGCTATCTCGAAACTCTCGGCAACCCCACCGCCGATGCGGTGCTCGCGGCCATCACCACCACCCTGGCCTGGGGCCCGCTCATGCGCAAGCGTATCTCGCGCACCACTGCCGAGAGCCTGCCGTGGTGGATGCGTCTCTTCGGCACCCTGATCGGCGCTTCCGTGGACACAAAGGAGCACCAGGCGGGCAGCTTCTGCGGTATCTCTACCGCCGACATCCTCGGCAAACGCTCGCTCACCGAAGTCGCGTGCGTGGCCTTGATCGGCCAGGAGCCCAAGCCGGCGGACCTGTTCGCGTTCCAGACCCTGGTCGGGCTGCTGCTCACCAACGGCCCCGGGGCGATCTCCTCGCAAGGGGCCAAGGGGGCGACTTCCGCCGACGGTCCGGAGTCACCGCATCGCGCGCAACTCAATAAGGCCATGGTGGGTTTTCTTACCCACTCCGGCTACGCTCACGGCGGCAACGGCTTCGAGGGCGTGGCATTCCTGATCGAGCGCTTCAAGGGGGTGGATCTCAACGACCCCAGCAATCCGAAACATGGACTGGACCTCAAGGCCATGGCCACAAAGTTCGCGCAGGAGTACGGCGAGGAGCGGGTGAAGCGCAAGGAACTCGGCGCCGAACAGACGCAGGCGCTGCCGTGCATCAACCACCCGGTGTTCAAGGGCAAACCGGTCAATGTCGATCCGCGTGAAGTGTTCGTGCGCAGCCTGTTCGACAAGCGTGGCGAGTACAACGTGTTCCACGACTACTACAGCACGCTGGTGCAGGCGCTGTACGACGAGAACGTCACGCGCAACGTGTTCTGCGTCAACGTCGATGCGGTGATCGCGGCACTGCTGCTGAAGATGCTGTGGGGCCGCTATCAGGCCGGCAGCTTCAGCGGTGAGCAACTGGAGACGGCGGCGTTCACGGTCTTCCTGTACGGCCGCATGATCGGTTGCGCGGCCGAGATCGACGACCATCTGAACCGCGGCAAAAACATGGACACGCGCACGCCGCAGTCGGCCTGCCGCTTCGTGGCGTAAGCGAAAACGGACATTGCGGTCGGACGCAGGAATCGGCCGCGATGTCTGGCGCGGGGGCGCGATCAGGTGTAACGTCCCCGCGCTGTCCACTGTTATTCTGGGCCGGGCCGCCGTGCAGCCCGTCCCTGCTGCGCCGCTCATGATCCCGTGATCTCGCGAAAAATACGGGTGAGCGAATCCGCTCAAGGAGGAGAGTGCAATGCTGACGGCCCTGGCCTACACGATGGTCGTCGTGTTCATGACTTTGATCATGACGAAGCGCCTGCCGGCGTTGGTCGCCCTGATCCTGGTGCCCATCGCGTTCGGCCTGATCGGGGGCTTCGGCAAGGACCTCGGGCCGATGATGCTCACGGGCATCAAGAACCTCGCGCCCACCGGGGTCATGCTCACGTTCGCCATTCTTTATTTCGGCATCATGATCGATGCCGGCTTGTTCGATCCGGTGGTCCGCAAGATAACGAAACTGGTCCACGGCGATCCGATGAAGATCGTGGTGGGGACGACCATACTCGCGATGATCATCTCGCTCGATGGCGACGGCGCGACCTGCTACATTCTGACCGTGACGGCGATGCTGCCGCTCTACAAGCGCCTGGGCATGAGCCGGCTGATTCTCGCGTGTGTCATCATGCTGGCTGGCGGCGTGTTCAACATATTGCCCTGGGGCGGACCGACCGCTCGCGCCGCGAGTGCGCTCGGCGTGGACCCGCGCGACGTGTTCGTGCCGATGCTTCCGGCGATGGCGGTGGCCATCGTCTGGGTGCTGTTCGTGGCCTACATGCTGGGCATGCGCGAGCGCAGACGTATCGGCATCGTCGACCTGGATGCGCTCGCGGCGAAGGGCGGGGAAGAGCTTTCCGCGACCAAGCCCGACATCGCGCGGCCGAAGCTGCTGTGGGTGAACCTCGCGCTCACCCTCGCGCTGATGGCGATGCTGATGCTGGGTGTGCTGCCGCTCCCCGTACTCTTCATGATCTTTTTCGCAATCGCGATCATGATCAACTATCCCAAGCTGAGCGATCAGAAGGAACGCATCGCCGCCCACGCCGAAAATGTGCTCCCGGTGGTGTCGCTGATCTTCGCCGCCGGCATCTTCGTCGGCATTCTCTCCGGCACGAAGATGGTCGATGCCATCGCCACCAGCGTCGTTGCGGTGATCCCGGACTGGATGGGGCCGTATCTCGCGATCATCACCGGGCTTCTCAGCATCCCCTTCACCTTCTTCATCTCGAACGACGCGTTCTACTTCGGCATCGTGCCGATCCTCGCGAAGGCGGCGGCGATCTACGGGATCAGCCCCGCCGAGCTCGCGCGCGCTTCGATCACCGGGCAGCCGGTGCACCTGCTGAGCCCCCTCGTCGCGTCGACCTATCTTCTCGTGGGGCTCGCGGAGGTCGAGTTCGGTGACCATCAGCGCTTTACGCTGCTCTGGTCGATCACGGCGTCGCTGGTGATGCTGACCGCGGCGGTAGTTTTCGGCGTGGTGCCGCTGGTGGGCCACGCTCGTTGAGCAGCGCTTTCCGAGGAGGACTCTCGTGAGCGAGAAGATTGGCACCATCCTCTGCGCGACGGACCTCGGCACGGGAAGTGAAGAGGTGCTCGACTTCGCGATCCGCACCACCAGGCAACTGGGTGCGAAGCTGCACGTCGTGACGGTGATCGAGGACGAGCGCGAGAACGCGGCCGTCGAGGCCGATTCGTATGTGCCCCAGGACGCCATCGAGAAGTATCACGCGGAACACGCCGAACGGGTGCGCGAAGCGATCGAGAAGAAGCTTGCCGCGCGGCGTGCGGAGTATGGCCGAAACGTCATCTACGACGCGATTTCCCATATACAGGTGCGGTCGGGCGACGACGCGGCGCAGCTCATTCTCGACGAGGCGCGCACGGTGAGCGCGGACTTGATCCTGCTCGGAACGTCCGGTACAAGTGTTCTGAAGGGATTGCTGTTCGGCTCGGTCGCACAGGCGGTGACCGCTAAGACCAGCGTCCCGGTGCTTCTGGTTCCCGTGCCTGCCTGAAGGAGACGGGTTCCGAAGGCTTGCGCGCCTGGGAGAGCGACCAAGGGAGGGACGGTGGCGGCGGCTTCAACAGCAATCCGGATGTATGCAAAGCGCGTTGCGGGCATGACGTGCGTTCTGCTGTCGTGCCTGTACCTGGTGGCGACGGCGGATGACGGGAAGCGTCTTCCGTTCAGGGGACAGGTGCCACCGGGCTATCCGGCCGGGTACGCCGAGATCATCAGGGCGGCGGAAAGCGAAGGGGAACTCGTCATCTATGCGACCACCGACAAGAGCGCGGCTAAGGAGATGATCGAGGACTTCGAAAAGATGTATCCGAAGATCGAACGTCGACTTCGAGGAGCTGAACAGCGGCGAACTGCATCACCGATTCCTGACCGAGACGCTGATGGGCTCACGCAAGGACGACGACGTGGCGGACATCGTCTGGAGCTCGGCGATGGATCTGCAATTCAGCCTGGTCAACAAGGGCTATGCGCTGGAGTACGAATCCCCAGAGGTACCGAGCCTGCCGGCCTGGGCGGTGTGGAAGAACCAGGCGTTCGGTACGACGTTCGAGCCCGTCGTGTTCGTCTACAACAAACGCCTGATCGCCGCGAACGAAGTCCCGCAGACCCACCATGAACTGGCGCGCCTGTTGACCGCCAACCGCGACCGCTTTCAGGGCAAGGTCGTGACCTACGAGATCGAAAAATCCGCCGTCGGCTACCTGCTTGCGACCCAGGACGCGATCCGATGGCAGGGGTTCTGGGAACTGGCCGGTGCGTTCGGTGACCTGCACGCGCAGTTCCTGCTCAATACCGAGGCGATGATCAAACGGGTGGCGAGCGGCCAGGACGCGATCGCCTATAACATGATCGGTTCCTATGCGTATTCCATGGCAAAGAAGGATTCGGCCATCGGCTACGTTTTTCCCAAGGACCACACGCTCGTCCTGTCGCGCGTCATGTTCATCAGCAAGAAGGCGGGGCATCCCAACGCCGCGAAGCTGTGGCTCGACTACGTGCTGTCGAAGCGAGGCCAGTCGGTGATGGCGAACAAGGGCAAGCTGCACGCATTGCGCGCCGATGTGGAAGGCGAGACGACCGCGGCCACCTTGGCGAAAGTGGCCGGCGATAGCCTCAAGCCGATCGCGATCGGTCCCCAGCTGCTCGAGTATCTCAACGACGCCAAGCGCCGCGACTTTCTTACGCATTGGCGTCAGGCCACGACCCGGTGATCGTCACGCGCCGATTGCGGCGTGCGCCATCGGTGAATTCCCTCGCGCGGCGCATTGCCATTCCAGCGCGGAGTTCGTGTTTCCGCACCAATCAGCATTCGGTCAGGAGAATCCCATGTCCGTCGGTCGTCCCGCGTTCCCGGTAACCCGCCGCCTGCTCGTGGCTCTGGCGAGTGCGGTCGGCATCCTGCTCGCGACGCCGACGCTTGCGCTCGACAGCCTGAAGATACTGGTGCCGGCCGCTCCCGGCGGCGGGTGGGATCAGACTGGACGCGCGCTGCAGGTTGCGCTCACGAGCGGCGGCATCGTGCCCAAGGTGACGGTGGACAACAAGGGTGGCGCGGGCGGCACCATCGGCCTCGCCCAGTTCGTGAGTTCAAGCAAGGGCAAGCCCGATGCGCTGATCATGGGCGGAATGGTCATGGTGGGCGCAATCATCACCAACAAGTCTCCGGTCGATCTGAGCCAGGTGACCCCGATCGCGCGACTGACCGGCGAGCCCCTCGTGGTGGTCGTTCCCGGGGCATCGAAGATCCAGTCGATGAAGGATTTGATCGCCCAGTTCAAGGCCAACCCGGGCAGCGTTTCGTGGGGAGGCGGGTCCGCCGGCGGGTCCGATCACATCCTGGCGGGAATGATCGCGCAGGCGGCGGGAGTGGATTCGTCCAAGGTCAACTACATTGCCTACGCGGGCGGCGGGGAAGCGCAGGCGGCGATTCTGGGAAGCCACGTGACCGCCGGCATCAGTGGGTACGGAGAATTTGCCGGCCAGATCAAATCCGGGAAGCTGCGAGCCCTCGCCATCTCGTCGGACAAGCGCGTTCCGGGTATCGACACGCCGACGCTGAAGGAGCAGGGCGTCGACGCGGAGCTTGTCAACTGGCGTGCCGTGTTCGGCGCGCCCGGTATCGACGACGCGCAGAAGAAGGAACTCATCGGCGTCGTGGAAAAGGCCACCAAAACGCCGTCGTGGCGGGAGGCGCTCAAGCGCAACGAGTGGACGGACATGTACCTAGCGGGCGATCAGTTCAAGACCTTTCTCGACGCCGAGCAGAAGCGCATCGACAGGATCGTCACGGACCTCGGCCTGAAGAAGTAGCAGGTCGGCGCGAATCTCGGGATACACGAACCGAATCCTTCCGGCGATCGCGGGCCGCTCCGAAAGCCATGACGGAACGCTCTTCGATTCACGCTGGAGAGCTCCTTCTCTCCCTTGCACTTATCGCGGCGGGTGCGTTCATTCTCTACGAGACCCGAGGCATCCCGGACACCACCGGCGCCGCGCAGGTGGGTCCGCGCCTTTTTCCGTACCTGATCGGCATCGGTCTCACGGCCTGCGGTGCGGCTCTGGGATGGCAGGGGATCTCCGGCGGCTGGCGCAACATGCCGTCCGGTCAGGCGCAGCACGACCGTCCCGACTGGAACGCATTCGCGCTGGTGAGTGCGGGGATCGTGCTGCACATGATCCTGATCGGCCGGGCGGGATTCACCGTCGCCTCGACGGTACTCTTCGCGCTCGTCGCACGCGGCTTCGGCAGCAGGAAAATCCTGCGGGATGTGGCGTTGGGAGCGGCGCTCGCAACTGCTGCGTTTCTCGTTTTCACGCTTGCGCTCGGATTGTCGCTGCCCAAGGGCTTCGGAACGGACTAGGTGGAAACGTTTCACGCATTGCTCACCGGCTTCGGTGTCGCGCTGACGCCGCAGAATCTGTTGTGGGGATTCGTCGGCGTGACCCTCGGCACCGCCGTGGGTGTGCTGCCCGGCGTGGGCCCCGCACTGACCATTGCGCTCTTGTTGCCCGCGACGGCGAACCTGGATCCGACAGGGGCGCTCATCATGTTCGCGGGCATCTACTACGGCGCCATGTTCGGCGGCTCGACCACGTCGATTCTGCTCAACACGCCGGGTGAGTCGGCCACCATCGTCACCGCCATCGAAGGCAACGCAATGGCGAAACGCGGGCGCGCCGGACCCGCGCTCGCGACGGCGGCGATCGGCTCGTTCGTGGCGGGCACGATCGCGGTCGCCCTGCTCACCGTCATGGCGCCACTCGTGGTCGAGATCGCGCTCAAGTTCGGTCCGGCGGAGTACTTCGCGGTGATGGTGCTCGCCTTCACCACCGTCTCCGCCGTGCTCGGCGCGTCCGCCGCACGCGGAATGGCGAGCCTCTTTCTCGGTCTCGCGATCGGTCTCATCGGTCTGGACAGCCAGACCGGTCAGGCGCGCTTCACGCTGGGGATTCCCGAGCTGCTCGACGGCATCGACGTGGTCGTCGTCGCGGTCGGCCTCTTCGCGATCGGGGAGACCCTGTACGTCGCGACCTATCTCAACTGGCAGGCGGACTCTCTCGAGAACCTGAAGGGCGCGGTCTGGATGAGCGGGAGCGACTGGGCGCGCTCGTGGAAACCCTGGCTGCGCGGCACCGCTGTCGGCTTTCCATTCGGGACCATTCCCGCCGGCGGCGCGGAGATTCCCACGTTCCTTTCCTACGCCATCGAAAAGAAGCTGAGCCGTCACCCAGAGGAATTCGGGAAAGGCGCGATCGAGGGCGTGGCCGGACCGGAGGCCGCCAACAACGCATCGAGCACCGGGACGCTCGTGCCCCTTTTGACCCTCGGGCTGCCGACTACTGCGACCGCGGCCATCATTCTCGCTGCGTTTCAGCAGTGGGGGCTGCAGCCGGGGCCGCTGCTCTTCGAAACGCAGCCGGCGCTGATCTGGGGCCTCATCGCGAGCATGTACGTCGGCAACGTAATGCTGCTGATCCTCAACCTGCCGCTGGTGGGAATCTGGGTGAAGCTGCTCGAGATCCCGCGCCCGCTCCTCTATGCGGGTATTCTGGTTTTCGCGACGTTGGGAGCGTATGGCCTCCGCAACTCATGGTTCGACCTTGCGCTGCTCTACATCGTTGGAGTGATCGGCTTTCTGATGCGGCGTTACGACTTCCCCGTCGCACCGGTGCTCGTCGGCATGATTCTGGGTCCGCTTTGCGAGCAGCAGTTCCGCAGGGCGCTCGCCATCAGCCAAGGCGACCTGTCGATTTTCATCACGCAACCGATCTCCGCTGCGGTCCTGGCCATCACCGCGCTGGTGCTGGTCGGACCGCCGATCTGGCGCCGCGTCACGGTCCGGCGCCCCGGGGTGAAAACCATGACCCCGGACGGGTAGTACTAACCGCGTGACCGCATGTATCATGTCGCGAAAGCCTCATGACAGCGGACTCGATCGGCGGCCGGCTGTGTGCTGCCGATGGGTATTTCCTTCACTCATAAAAACGTAGAGGTTGCCCATGGATTTCGGGACTCCTGAGTTTTGGGTCGCGCTCATGCAGATCATCGGTGTCAACCTCGTGCTGAGCGGAGACAACGCGGTGGTCATCGCCCTGGCCTGCCGTTCGTTGCCACCCGCACAGCAAAAGAAGGTGATCTTCTGGGGCAGCATGGCAGCGATCGTGATGCGCGTCATACTCACCGTTGCCGCCGTCGAACTCCTGAAGACACCGTACCTGAAGATTATCGGCAGCGTCCTCTTGCTGTGGATCGGGGTCAAGCTCCTGGTGCCCGAAGACGAGCACGAAGAGGGGCACACAGCGCATTCGAACCTTCGGGACGCCATCAAGACCATCCTCATCGCCGATCTGGTGATGAGCCTCGACAACGTGATCGCGGTTGCAGCGGCAGCCAAGGGCAGTCTTCTGCTGCTGATCCTCGGCCTGCTGATCAGCATCCCGCTCGTGATCTTCGGCAGTGCCGTGCTGCTCAAGGTCATGGAGCGCTTTCCGATCATCATCACCATCGGCGGCATGATTTTGGGCTACGTCGCAGGCGAAATGATCATCAACGATCCGGCGGTGAAAGTCTGGGTCGATACGAATGCCGCGTGGCTGCACTACGTTGCGCCAATCGCCGGTGCGCTTTTGGTCCTGATCGTCGGCAAGATGATGGCGCGGCGCAAGCATGTGGCACCGCAGGAGCACGTGCCTGACCTGGTGGAGGAAGGGGAGCAATCCGCAGCTCCGCCGGTTGGAGGCGCGTCGGGTCAACCCGTGGGAAGCAGGTCGTGATCTGAACAGCCGAGGGACGAGCGATGAAAAAGGTGCTAATCGCGGTGGAGGGCTCGCCAAGTTGCGACCGTGCGGTGCAGGCGATCATCCGCAAATACGGCGCCGAGGCGAAAGCAGGGAAGGTGGAAATTCATCTCCTCAATGTGCAGCATCCGGTTTCTGGTGATGTGAACACGTTTGTCGATCACGACGAAATCAAGAAGTACCACCACGACGAGGGCCTCAAGGCCCTCGCTTCCGCCCGCACGGCCCTTGACCTTGCCAAGGTGCCGTACTTCATCCATGTGAGCGTGGGAGAACCGTGGGAGATCATCGTGCGCTTCGCCGAGGAAAAGAAGTGCGAGGAGATCGTGCTCGGCACCCACAAACATTCTGCCATCATGACCTTTCTGGTGGGCGCGGTGGACACCGACGTGAAGCGCCATACGACGATCCCCGTCACGGTCGTGGAGTGACATGGCGGGTCGCCGCTGCGTAACAGGCTGGCTGTTCGCCTGCATCGTCCTTGGCTGGGCAGCCGGCGCATTCGCCGAGGCGCCGTGGCCGACCAAACCCATTACCTTCATCGTCACCTACCCTCCAGGCGGCGGCGCGGATTTGATGGCGCGGCTCGTCGCGCCCAAGATGTCGGCGATCCTGGGGCAGCCGATCATCGTCGACAACAAGCCCGGCGCCGCAGGGCAGATCGGGGCGGGCTTCGTCGCCAAGAGCAAACCGGATGGCTACACGGTGATGGTCGATGCCGCTTCGTTCGCGATCAATCCGAGCCTGTATCCGAAGCTGCCCTACGACACGACCAAGGCCTTCGCACCGGTCGGCATGCTGGCGGTGTACCCGCACGTCATCGTCGTCGCACCGAGCTTCAAGGCGAAGTCGGTGGCGGACTTGATCGCGATGGCAAAAGCGGCGCCGGGCACCATCTCCTATGCATCGTCCGGATCAGGATCGGCACAGCATCTCGCCGGCGCCGTGTTCGTGCAGCGAACGAAGGTCGACATGGTGCACGTGCCATACAAGGGCGGTGGCCCCGCCATGACCAACGTCATGGGCGGCCACGTGCCGGTATTCTTCGCCAACGTCGCATCGAGCCTGTCTCACATCAAGTCGGGGAAACTCCGCGCGCTCGCCGTGATGGGGGAGCACAGAATTCCTGCGCTACCGGATACGCCTACGCTCGCCGAGCTCGGCATCGCGAATGCCGAAGTCTACGAATGGAACGGCATGTTCGTGCCCGCTGGAACGCCCGCTCCGATTGTCGACAAGCTTTCCGAAGCCCTCAAGAAGGCGCTCGAATCCCCCGAGGTCAAGGAGAAGATCGCCTCGCTCGGCGGCGAGTCGTTTGCCGGCGGTCCCGCCGAAGCGGCGAAGTTCATCGATGAGCAAAGACAGCGGCTGGGCAGAGTCGTGCGCGACGGCAACATCCGCCCCGATTGACGGGCACGGGCGGTCGGTCGTGATGGCCGCGCCGGCCGGCGAGCACCCATGAGAAGCGTCGATACCCATGCCCACGTTTTCAAGCGTGGACTCAAGTTCGCCGACGTCCGCCGTTACGCGCCGGATTACGACGTGCTTGTGGAGGATTACCTGCGCGAGCTCGACGCCTACGCCATCTCCCACGGCGTGCTGGTGCAGCCGAGCTTCCTCGGCACCGACAACGGCTTCATGGTGGAGGCGCTGCGCAGGTATCCGGAGCGCTTGCGCGGCATCGCCGTGGTGGATCCCGACATCCCCGAAACGGAACTCGGCATCCTTGCCGACAGCGGTGTCGTCGGCGTTCGGCTGAACCTCGTGGGCGGTGCGGCGATTCCCGCGTTCGATGTCGAGCCGTGGCCGCCGCTGTTGCGCAACTTCGCCCAGCGCGACTGGCAGGTCGAGGTGCATCGCGAGGCGCGGGATCTCCCGATGATTGTCGGACCGCTGCTCGATGCGGGGGTCACCGTCGTCGTCGACCACATGGGCCGTCCGGACCCGCAGCTCGGCGTTCGCGATCCCGGTTTCCAGTACCTGCTCGGTGTCGCGCAGACGCGGCGCGTCTGGGTCAAGCTGTCCGGTGCGTATCGCTCGAGTCCCGAGACCGCCGCGGCGGCGGTGCCGCTGCTGCGCCGCGCGTTTGGCGCCGAACGCCTGGTCTGGGGCAGCGACTGGCCGCATACTCAGTTCGAGAAGACCGTACAGTACGGGCAGACCCGCGCAGCGCTCGATGCTTGGGTGCCCGACCCGGACGAGCGCCGCATCGTCCTCGGCGATTCGCCGGCTGTGCTCTTCAAGTTCTGAACGTGCGGCAACCTTGCGGCGATGGAGACCCGACTCGATAGCGAGCACCGGTGAAGCGGATCCTCGTATATCGCGAGACGCTGTACGCGCTCCTTCTGTGTGCAACGGGAGGCGCACTCGCGCGGCTGTCGCACATGCCCCTGCCGTGGATGATCGGTCCGATGCTGGCGATGGGGGCGGGCAAGCTGGCCGGCATGCGCCTGCACTCTCCTCGCGGCGGCCGGGAAACCGGTCAGCTCCTCATCGCGAGCGCGCTCGGACTCTATTTCACGCCGACAGTGGCGCGCGAAGTCGTGCACTACGGGCCGCTGATGCTGCTCACCGCGCTGTCGGCGGTGCTCCTCGGCTATGTTTGCGGACTGCTGCTGGCGCGGCTCACCGGCACGGACAAGATCACTTCATTCTTCGCCTCGGTGCCCGGCGGCGCGACCGAGATGGCGGTACTAGGTATGCGCTACGGGGCACTGGTGGAGCGCGTCGCCCTCGCGCAGGCGCTGCGCATCCTGATCGTCGTGCTGGTCATTCCCGGTGCGCTCACCCTGCTGGGCTTCCACGGCACGCACGCCTATCATCCCGCCACGACTGCGGCGAATCCCGGGGGGCTCGCGCTCCTGCTGCTCGTCACGGCGGCGGGCGGACTTGCTCTGCAACGTCTGCGCGTTCCCAACGCCTGGATGCTCGGACCGCTGTTCGTCAGCATCGCGCTCACCGTGAGCGACGTGCAGCTTTCGGCGATGCCGCCGCTCCTGACCGGGCTCGGGCAGCTCCTCGTGGGCTGCACGCTCGGTGCCCGCTTCGAGCGGCGCTTCATGCTGAGCGCGCCACGCTACGTCGCGGGGGTGGCGGCGAGCGTGCTCACCGGCATCGGAATCGCGGTCCTGCTCGCCGTGGCACTTTCTTGGATGTCAGGCATCCCGCTGCCTTCACTGGTGCTCGCCACCGCGCCGGGCGGCATCGCCGAGATGTGCATCACCGCCCAGGTGCTGCAGCTCGGGGTGCCGATGGTCACCGCGTTTCACGTGACCCGCGTGATTCTCCTCGTGACCTGCACCGCGCCGCTCTACCGCTTTGCGCAGCGTCTACGGCGCAATCGCAACCCCTGAGAGCTCAGCTCGGCATTACCGGTTGGGCGATGTAGCGGGAAACCAGCGGGGGCTCGTCTCCGATGTGCATCGCGCGCTTTTTCTCGCGCAGGGCGATGTGGTATGCCGTCACCCGGTCGTTGCGCCGCCGATACTCGACCCACGACTCGTCGACGAAATATTCGATGAAGCGCCCTGCGTGCGCGGTATCGCGAAAGAGCTCCCACGCCAGCACGCCGTTACTCAGCCAGACGCGGCGACTCTCCCGCATCAGCGTCACGAACTCGTCCGACCGATCCGGATCGATCAGGTATTCGACGGTGACGAGCACGGGGCCCTCCTCCTGCTCAAAGGCAATCGCAACTTCCGGTTCCTTCCACAACCGGGCCGGCGTGAGGTCTTCGTCGGCGCGACCGCCGACTTTGAATCGGTGTGTGGCGAGCAATCCGATCACACCCGCGACCGCGGCTGCCACGAGGCTGGTACGCACGTTGGTGAGGGTCGCGATCTGCCCCCACAGCGCGGCGCCGATTGCGCTACCGCCCATCATCGACATCTGGTAGACCGACATGCCGCGCGCGCGGACCCAGTCCGGCAACGCCATCTGGGCTGCGACCGAGAGCGAATTGGCGACTGCGATCCATGCCGCTCCGGCAGCGAGCATGGCAGGGACGGCGAGGTAGATGTTGGGCGCGAACGCCGCCCCCAGGGTCGCCGCCGAGTAGAGCAGCGTGCCGTTCCGGACCAGTTCGTCGCGGGTCATGAACTGCCGCAACCGCGGCAGGAAGATCGCGGTGACGATCGCGCCTGCGCCCACGGAAGCCAGCAGAACCGTATAGGTGCCGGCGCCGCCGTCCTGCAATTGCCTCGCTACCAGTGGCAGGAGCGCGAGCAGCCCCATGGACAGCAGGAAGAACACGGCGATCCGCAGCAGGATCACAAGCATGGTGGGGGATTGCCGGATGTGCTGCATGCCGACGCGGATGGCACCGAAGAATCGCTCGCTCGGCAGTGCGCTGACCGGTTGCTCGTGGCGCCAGCGCAGCAGCACCAGGCCGATGGCGATGGCGAGCGCGGCGTTCAGCAGGAATACGAACGCGCTGCCCAGAGCTGCGATCACCGCCCCCGCGATCACCGGACCGAGCACGCGCGAGGTGTTCATGGCGACGCCGTTCAGGGCGATCGCGGAGGCCAACTCCTGCCGCGGAACCAGGCTCGGGACGAGCGCAGCGTAGACCGGCCAGCGCATCGCCAAGCCGATGCCATTTGCAAACGTGAGGACCAGCAACAGGGGCGCGTTCAGGGTCCCGGTGAACTTGGTGAGGCACAGCACGACGCCGACCGTGGCAATCCAGAACTGGGTGCCGATGAGATAGCGGCGGCGGTCGAGAATGTCCGCCAGCGCGCCGCTCGGTACGCCCAGCAGGAACACGGGCAACGTGGACGCGGACTGGACCAGCGCAACCATCACGGGTTCAGTGGTGAGGGAGGTCATGAGCCACGCGGCCGCCACGTCGTTCATCCACATGCACAGATTCGCCGTGAGCCATGTTCCCCACAGCATGCGGAACGTCGGATACTTAAGCGGCGCCCATGCCGAGGCGTGCTGCGGCGGAGATGGAGGCGGCGAACCGGGGGGCGAAGACATGACCGATCGAGTCTGCGAGTTGTTTTCCCGCTAGGTTACCGGTTCCCTCGCCGGTTGCGGAACTATCCGGTGGGGCCGACGAACAGCTTCTCGATTTGCATGTCGTGGAAGGTGTACGGAATCCCGCCGACGCCGAGCCCGGACTGACGCAGACCGGCGAAGGGCATCCAGTCGACGCGAAACGCCGTGTGATCGTTGACCATCACGGCGGAGGCGTCAAGGCGGGCATAGGCGCGCATTGCAGTGGCGAGGTCACGGGTGAACACGGCGGCCTGGAACGAGTAGGGCAATGCGTTCGCCCGTCCGATCGCCTCGTCGAGATCGTCGTAGGCGTACACGCAGATCACCGGGCCGAACACTTCCTGGGTGGAGACCCTGCATTCGGCCGGCGGCTCCAGCAGCACCGTGGGCGGATAGCAAGTGTCCGAGATGGGCACGCCGCCGCAGAGAAGCTGCGCGCCTTTTTCCACGGCCTCGGTCACCCACTCGTGCACGCGCTTCACTTCGCCGGGGCGGATCAACGGACCCACTTCTGTTTCCGCGAGCAGCGGATCGCCGACGCGCATCGTACGCCCCTCGCGCGCGAGTCCGTCGGCGACCTGTGCTGCGATCGATCGATGCGCGAACACGCGCTGCACCGACACGCACACCTGTCCCGCGTGGTAGAACCCGCCCTTCGCGAGCCTGGGCAGTGCAACGCCGAGGTCCGCGTCGGCTGCCACGATCACTGGCGCCGCGCCTCCGTGCTCGAGCGCGCAACGCGCGCCCGGGGCGAGCTTCGAGCGCAGCATCCAGCCCACCGCAGCGCTGCCGATGAAGCTGAACAAGCCAACGCGCGAATCCGTGACGAGTCGGCCCGTGGCCTCCTTGCTGTCGGTGATCAGCGCCTGGCACCACGCTTCGGGCAGGCCTGCCTCGCGCAGCATCGCGACGAAGCGGAAGCACGAGAGCGGCGTCGCTTCCGCCGGCTTCACGATCACCGGACAACCGGCTGCGATGCCTGGCGCGACCTGGTGCACGATGAGGTTGAGCGGATGGTTGAAAGCGCTCACCGCGACCACGACACCGATCGGCTCGTGCTGCGTGAACGCGACACGGTTCGCGGACGCCGCGTTGATGTTCATCGGGATGACATGGCCCCCGTGGGAGCGCAGCAGCTCGGCGCAGTTCAACACCCCGTCGATGGCGCGCGCGACTTCGACGCGGGAATCGATGAGCGGCTTGCCGCCCTCGCGCGCCGCTTCGAGAGCGAGGTGCTCTGCGCGCTCGCGCATAAGCGCAGCGGTCCTGTGAAGGATCTCGATGCGCGTCGCCGGAGAGATCCACGCGCTGCGATCGCGATACAACCGGTAGGCGGTTGCAAGCGCCTGCTCCACCGCCGCCTCGCCGCCGACCTCGACGCTGGCGATCAATTCGCCATCGTACGGCGCCCGCACTTCCGCGGGAGCGCCGGATGTCGCTTCCGGCACCATCAGGGGATAGCGTTCGGCCATGACCCGCCCCTACAGCGGCGACTGCAGGTTCTTCAGACGCTCGGTGAGCTTCATGTTCTCCGAGTAATCGACCGGGCAGTCGACGATGGCGACGGTGTCGTCCGCGAGGGCTTTCTTGAGGGTCGGCACGAGGTCTGCCGTGCGCTCGACGCGATAGCCCTTGGCACCGAAGCTCTCGGCGTACTTCACGAAGTCCGGGTTCTTGAAGGCGATGTGGCTCGGCCGCCCGAAGTGGCGCAACTGGTGCCACGTAATCAGGCCGTACTCGGAGTCATTCCAGATGAGGATGACGAAGGCCGTCTTCATGCGCAGGGCGGTTTCGATCTCCTGCGAGTTCATGAGGAAGCCTGCATCGCCCGTGACTGCCACAACTTTGCGATCGGGATAGGCGAGCTTTGCGGCGATTGCGCCGGGCACTGCGATCCCCATCGAAGCGAAGCCGTTCGAGATGATGCAGGTGTTGGGACGCTCGGCCCGGTACATGCGCGACATCCACATCTTGTGGGCGCCCACGTCCGAGATCGCGATGTCCTCGGGCGCCAGCACTTCGCGCAGGTCCCACACGATCTTCTGCGGTTTCACCGGGAAGCCCTGGTCGTCGGAGTGCGCGGCGCGATCCTCGATCAGCGCCTTGCGCACGGCTTTGAACGGCACGCTCTTTTGCCCCTTGGCCTTGAGTGCGATGCCCCGGAGCGAGGACGAGAGATCGCCGAGCACGCCCACTGCCACGATGTAATGGCCGTCCACCTCGGCCGGCAGCGCATCGATGTGGACGATCGTCTTGTCCGTGTTCGGGTTCCACATGTCCGGGTGATACTCAACCATGTCGTAACCGACGCAGATCACCACGTCGGCCTTCTCGAAGGCGAACCACGGCAGGTCGCGTGCCTTCAGTCCGATCGTGCCCAGACACAGCTCGTTCGAGAACGGCATCACGCCCTTCGCCATGAAGGTGTTCGCGACCGGAATGCGCAGGACTTCAGCGAAACTCACCAGCGCGTCCGAAGCACCCTGACGGATGACGCCGTTGCCCGCCAGGATCACGGGCGACTTCGCCTCCGAGATGATCTTGGCCGCCTGCTCGATCTTGAAGTCGGGCGCGTCTGAGGTGTACGCCTTCTGCACTTCGATCGGCTGCTTCGCCACCGTCATCTCGGCGATGTTCTCGGGAAAGTCGATGAAGGCCGCCCCCGGCTCTTCGGTCAGCGCGACCTTGAATGCCTTGCGTACGATCTCTGGCACGATTTCGGGCGAGAGGATTTGGGTCGAGTATTTCGTGATCGGTTTGAAGAGGTTCACCAGATCGAGGATCTGGTGGCTTTCCTTGTGCAGGCGCGTGGTGGCGCCCTGACCGGCAATGGCGATGACCGGCGCGCGGTCCATGTTCGCGTCTGCCACGCCCGTGATGAGATTCGTCGCTCCCGGTCCGAGGGTGGCGAGGCACACGCCCGGCCTGCCTGTCAGGCGCCCGTACACATCGGCCATGAACGCTGCGCCCTGCTCATGCCGCGTGGTGACGAACTTGATCGGGCTCTCCAGCAGCGCATCCATGACATCGATGTTCTCTTCACCCGGTACCCCGAAGATGTACTCGACGCCTTCGTTTTCCAGGCACTTCACGAACAGTTGCGCGGCGGTCATCTTCCCCGCGTTCGGCTCGGGGGAGGCGGTGGTGGTGTCGGCAGCAGCAGGGGCGGGCGGGGCCATGTGGGATTCTCCTCCGATGAGCGCTCTGGTCAGAATGGCCGTCTCACGCGGCGCGACCACAGCAACATTGAATTATGGTGACTGGGAAAAGCTGCAAGTGCCTCGACGGGATTTTAGCCCAATCCGGCTGGCGAGCGGCGGCCCCGTGATGCGTTGTCTGAGCGGACCGGGATGCCGCGAGAGGCATTCAGCTGATTCCGCTGCGTTGACCGTGCAAAACGCAACCCGCTTCCGACATCTGCGCGCGCAGGATGGTCGCGGTGACAGACTCGGTAAAGTATGCAGTCCGCCGATCCTCTCCCCCGAAGGCTACATTGGTGAGCGAGGCACCCGCGACGCTGCGCAGAATCTCCACCGGCTCCGCCCGATGATTCAGCACCCATGCCCATCCGAGACCGGGATTGGCGACGATCAAGCGCCCGGCGACATCCATGGCCATTCCATCCGGACCGCTTGGTCCGTATGAGGTGAAAAACTGTCCGACCTTGCCAACCGAGCCATCGGCGAACAGCGGGACGCGCCATACGCAATTTCCCCTTGTCATCGCGACGAAGAGAACTGCTTCGTCGGTCGAGAGCACCAAGCCGTTCGGACTGAGGGCGTTGGTGATCAACGCGTCGAGCTTGCCATCCGGCGTCAACCGGAAGACGCGCCCCGTGGGGTCGTGCATTCCCGTCTGGCCCTGGTCGGTGAAGTAGAGGTTGCCTCGACTATCGAAGACGAGATCGTTGACGCCCTTGAAGCGCTCGCTGTTGCGTCGTTCGAGATACGGAGCGACCCGCCCCGTCGCGATATCGAGCACCATCAGCCCGTTCTTGTAGTCGGTGATCAGCAGTTGCCCGCCGTTCAGGAACTTCATGCCGTTCGGCTCACCGTCGTATTCCGCGAAGAGTTCCCATTCAGCTGCCGGCGAGATGCGGAAAATCCGCCCGAACGGAATATCGGTGACGTAGAGATTGCCCTCCGCGTCGAACACAGGGCCTTCGAGGAACGAGTCCACAGGCGTGCCGCCCTTGTTGGCGTCGGCCCAGGCCGATCTTGTTCCGTGCTTGCGAAATCGGTCCGGCATCGCCGTGAAGATTTCGGTGTCGCGCACGAGCGGTGCGTTCAGCAGATACATTTACGCACTCCCGATACAGCTTATTGACGTTCGATGTTTGCCTTTTCCGCCACCTTCGCCCAGCGCGCGGTTTCATCCTTGATCAGACGGGCGAAGGCATCCGGGTCCAGACCGCCCGGCTCCGCGCTCAGGCTCGTGATGAAATCCTTCATGTCTTTCGTCTCCAGCGCTTTCCCGACCTCTGTGTAAAGGCGCGTTGTAACTTCCCTGGGCGTTCCGGCTGGCGCCGCGAGACCCGCCCAGTTGCTCCCGCCGAAGCCCGGCAATCCAGCTTCTGCAAACGTGGGAACGTCGGGCAGCGTGGCAAGGCGTTTGTCTCCGCTCACCGCCAGCGCGCGCAGCTTGCCGCTCTTGATCTGCGAAACGGCGCTTCCGGTCGACGGAACGACCACGTCCACCTGACCCGATACGAGCCCGAGGACGGCTTCGCCGCCGCCCTTGTAGGGGATGTGGGTCATCTTGATTCCAGCTGCCTGCTGCAGCGCTTCGCCAGCGAAATGAAGCGTGCTGCCATTTCCGCCCGACCCGAAAGTCAGCTTGTCCGGATTCGCCTTGGCGTAGGCGATCAGTTCGGCAAGAGTCTTGAACTGAGATTTCGCGGGGACCACGACCAGGATCGGAGTGAACATGATCGGGGTGATCGGAATCAACGCCTTCTCGTGATCCCAGGGCAGCTTCTTGAAAACGTAGGGAAGGATCGAATAGGTGTTGTCGATGGCAAGCAGATTGTAACCGTCAGGAGGGGAACGAACGATTGCCTGAGTGCCGATGACGCCGGTCGCCCCCGGCTTGTTCTCGACATAGAACGACTGGCCGGTTTGCTCCGTCAGCTTCTGCGCAAGCTTGCGCGTTACCACGTCGACCGCACCGCCGGGCGCGTAGGCCACGACGATGCGAACTGGTTTGTCGGGATACGCCGCTGCAGCAGTACGCAAAATTCCAAGGGCGGCGACCGCCGCCACGAGGAGTCGAACCGACACCGCCATTGCTCGCGACCGCAACCGACTCACAGCGTTTCTCCCTCTTTCAACACGCCGGCTGCACGCAGCGCCCCGTCGAGCCACGGCGGTCTCAATGCCTCGCTTTTGCGGATCGCCGCGATGCGCTTCGCCTCGTCGGCTTCCTTCTTCAGCGCGGGCTCCAGCAGGGATTCCGCTTTTTCGCGCTCGATGACCACCACGCCGTCCGCGTCGGCCACGATGAGATCGCCGGGATTCACCGTGACGCCACCGACGGAGACCGGCCAGTTGATGCGCCCGGGAACGAATTTGGTCGGACCGTTGGGGTTGGTCCCGGCAGAGAAAACGGGATACCCCATCTCCATGATTTCCAGGCTGTCGCGGCATGCTCCGTCGATGACGACACCCGCGATGCCGAGAACCTTGCACGCGCTCATCATGATCGTGCCCATCAGCGCCGCCGTCTGATCGCCCTTGCCGTCGATCACCAGGACGTCGCCGGGCTTGGCGAGCGCAATGGCGGCGTGAATCATCAGGTTGTCACCCGGCCTGACGTTGACGGTGAACGCGGGACCGCAAACTTTCATGGTCGGCGCTAGCGCCCGGATACGGCTGTGCAGCGCGCCGCGGCGGCCGGCGACGTCGGCGAATATCGCGGGCTGGATTTTCGCAGCCTGTTTCACGATCTCCGGTGAAACGCGCTCGAAGTCACGGATCACATCGGGCGCGGGCTTGGACTTGTCGCTCATGGTTTTCTCCTTCGGTGTGGTCAGACATGTGTGAACGCACTCGGTCCTATTCAAGCGTGATCTTTGCGTCCTTGATCACCTTCGCCCATTTGACCGATTCCTTCTGCATGTAGGCAGAGAGCTCCTCGGGCGAACTCGCCTCGGGATCGAGGCCCTGGGCCTCGAGCTTCTTATCGAGCCCCGGATCGCTCACGGCTTTCCGAATCGCGGCGTTCAGTTTGTCGATGATCGGGCGCGGCGTTCCGGCGGTAACGAAGATTCCATACCACGTCGTATATTCAAAACCCGGAATCGCGTCGGAGATAAGCGGAATGCCCGTGGGCACTCGGCTAGGTGCGCTCATGCCGATCGCGCGAATGCTGCCTTTGTCGATCATGGGCTTGAGAGAGGGCATCGAACTGAACATAGCCTGCACTTCCCCGGAGGCCAGATCCACTGCGGCTTGAGAGGTGCCCTTGTAGGGAACATGGACGACATCGACACCAGTCATGGACTTGAAGAGCTCCATCCCGAGGTGCGCTGTGCCCCCGGTGCCGGCCGAGCCGAAGTTCACCTTGCCTGGATTCACCTTGGCGTAATCGACCAGCTCCTTTACGCTCTTGACGGGTAGCTTGCTGGTGACGACAAGGACATGGGGACCGGTCATGACCATGCTCACCGGCGCGAGCTTCTTGAGGACGTCGGACTGCTTGTCCAATAGCGGATGGACCACGACGTTGCCTGAAGCGGCAAAGAGGAGCGTGTAACCGTCGGGATCTGCGCGCCCGACCTGCAACATCGCGACCTTGCCCATGGCGCCGCCCTGATTCTCGACCACGAATGGCTGCCCGAGCTCCTGGGTGAGGCGGTTGGCAACCTCGCGCGCAACGACATCGGCCGGGCCCCCGGCAGCGTAGGGAACCAGGAGCTTGATGGTTTTTGTCGGCCAGGACTGCGCGAAGGCCGACCCGACCCCAAGTGCGAAGAACAATATCCCCATGAGACCTCGAACATATCTCGCGTTCATTTGCGTTCTCCGAATGGGAGGGTCAAAGCTTGCAGCGGGGGTAGACTTTCCGCGCGTTGATTTCGAATATCTTTCGCTTGTCCTCCACGCTCAGCCACTCGATGGCGTCGACGTAGCGCTTCGTGTCGTCGAAGTAATGCCCGGTCTCCGGGTCGATACCCCGGACCGCGCCCACGACTTCGGATGCAAATAGAACGTTGTCCGCGGGGATCACCTTAAGCAGCAGCTCGATTCCGGGACGGTGATAGACGCACGTGTCGAAATAGACGTTGTTAAGCAAGAGCTCCTTCAACGGGGGTCTCTTCATGTCCTGGGCCATTCCGCGGTAGCGGCCCCAGTGATAGGGAACCGCGCCCCCACCGTGCGGAATGACGAACTTGAGCGTCGGAAAATCGTAGAAGAGGTTGGACGTGAGCAACTGCATGAACACCGACGTGTCGGCGTTGAGGTAGTGTGCGCCGGTGGTGTGGAAATTCGGATTGCACGAGCCGCCTACGTGGACCATCGCGGGCACCTCGAGCTCGACCATTTTCTCGTACAGGGGATACCACCAGCGATCGGTCATCGGCGGATCGGTCCAGTATCCGCCGGAAGGGTCGGGATTGAGATTGCAGCCGATGAAGCCGAACTGATTCACGCCGCGCTCGAGCTCCGCGATGCAATTGGCCGGTGGCACACCGGGCGATTGCGGAAGCTGACATACGCCGACGAAGTTATTCGGATAGAGGATGCAGACGCGGTGGATCAGCTCGTTGCAGAGCGCCGACCATTGCACGCTGGTATCGGCATTGCCGACGTGATGCGCCATCGCGCTCGCTTTCGGCGAGAAGAAGGTGAGATCGGTTCCACGCTCGTGCTGTATTCTGAGCTGCGCGCCTTCGAGGCTCTCGCGGATCTGATCGTCGCTGATCCTCATGGATTCGCGCGCAGCCGCCTCGGAGTCGTCTTTGAGGCTCGCGACCTGGAGCTTGCGCCATGCATCGAGCTCACCTGGTGCCGTGGTGTAGTGACCGTGACAATCGATGATCATGATGGTGTCGTTCCCACAAATCCGTACAGCCCTTCCGGGTTGTCGACCAGAATCCGTTTGCGCGTGGCCTCGTCTGGCGCCCAATCATTCAAGAGGTCGAACAGCACGGCGTCGTCGGGTGTCAGCTTGCCCTTCTCGGTTGTGTGCGGCCAGTCGCTTCCCCACACCATCCGCTCGGGCGCTGCCTTCACGTAGGCCTGCGCGACCGGTGCAATATCGGTGTAACTCGGCGGACCGACCTTGGTATCCATGTGGCGCCTGACAGCTTGATCCAAGTGCGTCCCTGATCGAGCAGCTTGCGGACGACGCCAAACGCGGGGTGCGCGATCCCTGCGGGCTGCGGAAGCCGCGTGAGGTGATCAAAGACGAGCGGGGCTGGCAGGCGCCGCAATAGATCCGCCAGCGCGACGATCTGGTCTGCCAGCATGAACACCTGCACGTGCCAACCAAGCGTATCGACGCGTTTCGCCAAGGTTTCGAGCATCTCGCCCGTGGTTACGCCCCAGGATTGTGGCGTAACGAAATTGATGCGAATGCCACAGACGTTTGAATCCGCGAGACGCTTCAATTCGACATCCGTGACATTCATGTCGACCACCGCTACCCCGCGCGCCGCAGCGCCGAGCCCAGCAAGGGCGTCGAGCGTGCAACGGTTGTCCGTGCCGTAGGTCGAGGGATTGACGACCACGGTGCGACTAGTTCCGATCCGCCTCTGCAATAGACGGTAAGCCTCCACGGGCGCATCCGGCGCTCCGCGCCTCCAGTGCAGGGAAGCCGGGAAGCGGGGAGCGAAGACGTGCATATGGCAGTCGCACGCATTCGCGGGCGCCACGAGCGTCGGGTGCTGCACGCCGGCGGAGTGTGGAACCACGGTCATTCGCATCGACTCCGAAGATCCTTCAATCCACTGTCGCTCCGGAGTCCTTCACCACTTTGGCCCACTTGCTGTAGTCGGCCTTGAGCAATGCTGCGAAGTCCTCCGGTGTGCCGCCCAACGCGCCGCCACCCTCGGCAGCGAACTTCTCGCGTACATCGGGCATATTCAGCACTTTGTTCACCTCGGCGTTCAAGCGCGCGACGACGGGCGCGGGCGTACCAGCCGGGACCAGCAGGCCAAACCACGTGTTCGCATCGAAGCCCTTGTAGCCGGATTCCGCGATGGTGGGGACATCGGGCAACGCCGGGGAGCGCTTGGTCGACGTCACCGCGAGTGCACGCAGCTTCCCACCCTTGATCTGCGACAGCGCCGTAGGCACGGAGGCCATGAACAGCTGCACCTGGCCCCCCATCAGATCGGTCAGTGCCTGCGATGAACCCTTGTAGGGAACGTGTTGGAACTTGATTCCGGCCGCGGTCTGAAAGAGTTCGCTCGCCAGATGCGCCACGGTGCCGTTACCGGGCGAAGCGAACGTCAATTGGCCCGGCTTGGCCTTCGCTGCCGCGACCAGATCGGCAAGGGTTTTGTAGGGCGATTGCGAGGCGACCACCAGTGCGAGCGGCGCGTCCGCCACCAGGACCACCGGAATCAAATCCGTCAGGGGTTTATAGGGCAGTTTGCGATAGAGCGTGGGATTGATCGCGAGATTGCTGGTTTGCCCCATCACGAGCGTGTAGCCGTCTGGTGGCGACTTGGCCGCGGCGTCCACGCCAATGTTGCCGCCGGCGCCCGGCTTGTTGTCGACGACGACCACCCATTTGACCGTCTCGCCCAGCTTGTTTCCGATAACGCGTGCGAAGAAGTCTGTTCCGCCGCCTGCGGGAAACGGAACGATCAGCTTGATCGGCTTGGTCGGAAACTCGGCCGCCATGACGGCGGTGGCGACGGCTGCAAGCGCGAGTGTCACGAAGATACGTCGCAGTAGATTCATGGCACTCTCCTGTTGGATATACATCGTATCAATGACGCCTTCATTCGCTGGGACCTGGGCGCGCATCGGTGAACGCCAGATACTTCGCCCTGCGTCGGCGTGATGTCGGCAATGCGCTACAGCATGGCGGCAAAGGGCGATTCGTATTGGCTAGTCCGGGTCGACGGTCTCGGTTTGCACGGGCGTGCCCATGATGGCTTCGAAACGCTCGGCATAAGCCGGCCACGCCTCGGGATTGATCAATCGCGGCGGTCGTCCTCCCTTGAGAACGCCTACGAGCTGCTCGGCCGCGTACAGGGCCATGTTGCGCCGCGCTTCGTGGGTGACGCCGGCGGTGTGATAGGTTGCGACGACGTTCTTGAGCTTGAGCAGCGGATGGTCGAGGGGAGGCGGTTCCTTGTCCCAAACATCGAGCCCCGCGCCGCCGAGGTGCCCGGACTGAAGCGACTCCAGCAAGGCCGCTTCGCTGTGAATACCGCCGCGCGCGGTGGTGATGAACATCGCTCCCTTCTTCATCTTTTGAAACGCCTGCGCGTCCATCATGTTCATCGTGTCCCTGTCACGCGGGCAGTGCAGCGACACGAAATCGGAACGCGCCAGCAACTCGTCCATCGTCACCGCCGTCGCACCGCGTCGACCAATCTCCTCCTCCGTGAGGTACGGATCGATGGAGAGCACCGTCATGTCAAAAGCTCGCGCCAGTCTGGCGACGCGCGTACCGATATGGCCGATCCCGACAATGCCGACGACCTTGCCGTTCATCTCGTGGCCCATGATGTCTTCGCGCGAGAATCCCCGCTCGTTACGGAGCAGCCGATCGTTTTCGCTGATACGCCGCGTCACGTCGATCATCAGGCCGATCGCGTGTTCGGCCACCGACTGCGCGTTGCCACCGGCCTGATTCACCACGAGGACGCCCGCCCTGGTGCAAGCCGGGACGTCGACCGTGTCATAGCCGGCGCCATTGGAAGAAACGCACAGGAGCTTGGGACAGCGGTCCAGCAATTCCGCCGTCACGAACCAACGGCGTGGCAGCTCGTCCTTCGCCGAGGAAACCTGAAAAGCATGCGCACGGCTGAGGTCCGGCCAGACATTCTCCTCCGGTCCGTCGCGGTCCACCGTCTTCAGCTCGATGTCGGGTTCGCGCTCGAATCGCTCGGCCATCACCGGGTTGTACCACTGGTTGAAACGCACTACGGTCTTGCGCTTGGTGGACATGGAAGAATTCCTCCTGCAGGTGACGGGTGCTACACCTCGTTCAAACGGCGTGTTTGCCTTCTGTGAGTCCGGCCACGGGTACATTCTTCCGGTTCACGCACATGCCGACCTCGACGGGTTTGTTCTAACGGGGCAAGCTTTCCTTGCCCTGCGGATTGTGGCCACGGAACATCGTGCGCAGCGGCCGCCATCGTGATGCAATTCGACGGAATTATTCAAGTCATACTGCATGATGTCTATTTGCAAATTTCTTCGGATCGATAGCCATGACTTATCAAATGGATCTGCGGGATCTCCGCTACTTCGAGGCGATCGCGGAAAAGGGTCATCTCGGACGGGCCGCGAAGCAGCTCTGCCTGAGTCAGCCCGCACTGACGGGTTGCATCCGCCGCCTGGAGGAGGCGTTCGGGACCTCTCTTTTCGAGCGGGTGGGTCGGGGCATCCGCCTGACGCCTGCAGGGACAGTGCTCCTGGCGCGCGCGCGGCGCCTGCGAGTGTCGTCGGATGACATAGCCCACGAGATGGAAGACATTGCCCATGGCGTTGCCGGGCACATCAGGATCGGCATTGCGCCCACCGCTGCCCAGCATCTGTTGCCTCCCGTCTGCCGTGTCTTTCTGGCCGAAACCAAGGACGTCACACTCCAGGCCCTGCTTGGACAGAACGACATCCTGACCGCGCAACTCAAGTCCGGCGAGCTGGATCTCGTCATCTGTCCCGACGCCAAGGTAGACGAGGAGCTGGTGTCCTATCCGATCTTCGAGGACGTCTTCGTGGTCGCGGCGGCAAGCTCGCACGAGATTTTTTGCAAGCGGCCAACGATGAAGGATCTGATCGCGTACCGCTGGGTTCTGGCCCCGCCTTCCGTCGAAAGCCGCCAGTGGCTCAATCAGGCTTTCGATTTGAAGAGTCTTCCCAGACCGGTCGCGCAGGTCGAGACCAACTTTGTTTCGCTGCTGCCACCGCTGATTAATCAGACCGGTCTCCTCAGCTTCATATCGCGGCGGCACCTCGGACCGGGACGCCTCGGTTCACCTCTGAAGGAAGTTCCGTTGAAGGAAACCACGATGCGACGCCGGTTCGGAGTCATCCTTCGCAAGGGGAGCTATCTGTCGCCAGCGGCACAACGCCTGGTGCACCTCCTGCGCACGAGTGGCAACAAACTCTTCCGGGAAGAGCAGGACTAGTGTTGTGTCCCGCAGATAACTTTGCCAAGTCGTTCGAGCTTGGCGAGAATGGACTCGGCGGTGGCGGTCCACATGAAGGGCTTGGGATGTTGATTCCAGTCGGCCACGAAGCGCTGGATCTGGCGACGCAAGTCGGTCACGGAGTTGAACGATCCACGACGGATCGCGCGTTGCGTGATCACTCCAAACCAGCGCTCGACCTGGTTCAGCCACGACGAGTAGGTTGGCGTGTAGTGGACGTGGAAGCGCGGGCGGCGCGCGAGCCACGCTCTGACGCGGGCGTGCTTGTGGGTGCCGTAGTTGTCGACGATCAGGTGCACAGCCAGGTCCTTAGGCACGTTGGCCTCAATGTGGCGCAGGAAGCTCAGGAACTCCTGGTGGCGATGACGCGGCTTGCACTGGGTGAAGACCTGGCCGTTGGCGATGTCCAGGGCCGCAAACAAAGTGGTGGTGCCGTGGCGCACGTAGTCGTGGGTGATGCCCTCCGCGTAGCCCAGTCCCATGGGCAAGACCGGCTGGGTGCGCTCGAGCGCCTGCACTTGGCTTTTCTCGTCCACGCACAGCACCAAGGCATTGTCGGGGGGATTGAGGTACAGGCCGACTACTTCGCGCACCTTCTCGAGGAAGAACGGGTCGTTGGAAAGCTTGAAGCTCCTGGCCCGATGCGGCTGCACGCCAAACAGCGCGAGATAACGCTGCACGGTGCTCTTGGAGATGCCGGTGTCCTCGGCCAGGGTGCGCACGCTCCAGTGCGTGGCCGCTTTCGGGCGGCGCCCAAGCGCCGTGTTCAGCAGCTCGGCGATGCGCTCCTCGTCATGGGTGCGCGGACGCCCCGACTTCAGCGCATCGTGCAGCCCGGCCAAGCGGTGTTCGCGAAATCGCTTGCGCCAGTTGCTCACCGCTGGCGCGGTGACCTTCACTCGCCGCGCCGTCTCGCGCACCGACACCCCATCCTCAGTCAGCAGAATCATGCGTGCCCGCCTGACCAGACCATGCGGCAGACTGCGTGAGGCGACGATGCTCTCCAGCTGTGCGCGCTCCTGTGCCGTAAGCTCAAGGGAATGCTTCGCTCGGCCCGTTGCCATAGTTGCCCTCCAAGAGTCGATAACGATAACTCTTGGAACAAATCCACATGTATTAAATTCTTGTGGGACACAACACTAGCAGTTTGTTGAATTTATCCCCTGATACTGTTTACGGAACCGGGGGGAGTACGTTGAGTAATGCGTCGTATAGATCGAAGGGGATGAGCGCGATGCGTGGAGCCGACGTAACCCAGGAAGGCTTGTTCGTTGTGAAGCAGACCTCGGATTACGTGCCGGCGGAGCATCCGCTGATCGCGATTCGAGAGATTCTCAATCCAGCGCTGCGCGACATGGACCGGCTGTTTGAGTCGATGTACGAAGAGCGTGGTCGGTACTCGGTGCCCCCGGAATGGCTGCTGCGTGGATTGGTGCTGCAAGCCTTGTATGGAATTCGGAGCGAACGGCTGTTGTGCGAGCAATTGGGTTACAACATGCTGTTCCGCTGGTTCGTCGGACTGGGCATGGAAGACTTGGCGTGGGATCACAGCACCTATACGCAAAATCGCGACCGGCTGATCGATCACGATGCGATCAAGACGTTGTTCGGGCGCGTGATGCAACAAGCGGAAGAAGCCAAGCTGCTCTCGTCCGAGCATTTCAGCGTGGACGGCACGCTGATACGCGCCTGGGCCTCGCTCAAGAGCTTCGTGCCGAAGGATGGGCCCCCGCCGAACAAGACTGGCAGCAAGAACAATCCGGAAGTGGAGTTCAAGGGCCAGAAACGCAGCAACGATACGCACGCCAGTACCACCGACGCGGATTCCCGGCTGTTCACCAAGTCGAAGAAAGCCCAGGCTCTGCCATCCTTCATGGGCCATGTGCTGATGGACAACCGCAGCAAGTTGGCCGTTGACACGCGACTGACGCTGGCCACGGGCACGGCCGAACGCGAGGCAGCCCTCGACATGTTGGCCAGTCTTCCCGGCGAGCAGCGCAAGACGGTGGGGGCGGACAAGAACTACGATACCGAGGACTTTGTCAGCGCCTGCCGTGAGCTCAACGTCACCCCTCATGTGGCACAAAATGCCTACGAGTACGACACCAAGACCGGCAAACGGGCGAAGCGCGAAAGCCGGATCGACGGCCGCACGACCCGGCACGACGGCTATCGGGTCAGTCAGGTGACGCGCAAGCTGATCGAGACGTTGTTCGGTGATGGCAAGCAGCATGGCGCAACGATCCGTCAGGTCAAGCTGCGTGGCCAGCCGAAAGTCAGCGACGTGTTCACACTGTCCATGCTGGCGGTCAATTTGCGCCGGTTGCCGAAACTGTTCATAGCACAGGCGATCATGGGCGCGACCGGATAAACGGGAAAGGTGCGTCCGCATTTGCGGTTCGCGTGCAAATAGCGGCGCAAAACACCAACGCGGAAGCGCAAACCGCGAGAAACCTCGCACGGCTTCCTCTCCCATCTTGAAAATCTCGTTGCGATCCAATGCCCGCACCCAAATCATCGATAATTTCAACGAACTGCTAGGGAACATGGGAGCAATACGGATGCTTGGCGCGCGGCGAAGTCTGCTCGCCTTTCATCTGATGATCGAGCGCGAGCTTGCCGGTTCGGACTCGAAGCGCACCAGTAGTCAAGCCTTCCGTTGGTTCGAGTTGGACGGCGTCACGGGGATGGTCTCGGTTTGGGCGTGATCGTCGGAGTGCCCCTTCCTGAGCAGACGGAGTGTTCCTGCGATGAGGAGGATAGCCACGGGCATCGCAAGGATATCCCAGGAGGGGTGCCCTTCTATTTCCGCCACGTCGGTCGCGAAGTCCACGATCAGGTAGACCAGAATGATCTCGATCAGGGTGTTCTTGAGTTCGCTGATTCCCTGTATCTGCATCCACGGCGGCAACTTTTGCCGAACGGTACGGGGCAGGTCGAAGGCGAAGCCGAACGTGATCCCGTAGGCAAAGACGATCAACACCAGACCGAAGAGAAACGTGTCGGTCGCCTGCATCACCGCGGCGATGACTAGCAGCGTGATGCAAAAGGCATTGAATCGTTCCTCGGAAGCCGAGTCGAAAGCGCAGCGACGCGATTAACGGAGAACAAGGCATGCGCGGTCGAGTCGATCCGCAAGAATCGATGTTCAGCTACTTCTCGCCGGACTCGCGGGTGCCCGAAGACCACCCGCTTCGCCGGATCAAGCAGCACGCCGATGTGGTGCTCGCTTCGATGAACCCGGAGTTCGATCGGATCTATGCCGAGATCGGCCGCCCATCGATCCCGCCGGAGCGGCTGTTGAAGGCGAGCCTGCTCATTGCGCTGTACTCGGTTCGCTCTGATCGGCTGTTCTGCGAGATGCTCGACTACAACCTGCTGTTTCGCTGGTTCCTGGACATGAGCCTGGACCAGCCGGGGCTGGACCAGTCGAACTTCTCGCGGTTGCGCGAGCGGCTGGTCGGGCAGGACACCGCGCGCATCTTCTTCGACGCGGTGGTGGGCGAGGCGCGTTGCGCGGGGCTGCTCTCCGATGAGCATTTCACGGTCGATGGCACCCTGATCGAGGCCTGGGCGAGTCAGAAGAGCTTCAAGCCCAAGGACGGCCCGCCCTCGGGCGGGGCTGGCTCGGACGGGATGGTCGACTTCCGCGGTCAGCGGCGCAGCAACGACACCCATGCCTCCACCACCGACACGGAGGCGAAGCTCGCGCGCAAGAGCAAGGGCAAAGAGGCCAAGCTCTCCTACGGCGGGCATGCGCTCATGGAGAACCGTAACGGTCTGTGCGTGGACCTCGCGGTGCGCTCGGCGATCCAGACCGAGACCGAGGCGGCCAAGGAGATGCTCGCCCGCCAGCGCCGAAAGCGCGTTCGCCCCGCTTCCCTCGGTGGCGACAAGGGTTACCACACGAAGGACTTCGTCGCACATCTGCGCAAGCACAAGATCGCCCCGCATATCGCCCAGATTGGAGGTCGCCGTACCCCGGGGCTGGATGCGCGCACCACGCGCCACGCAAGCTACGCGATGAGTCAGCGAAAGCGCAAACGGGTCGAAGAGATCTTCGGCTGGATGAAGGTCTACGGCGGACTGCGCCGCACGCTCATGCGCGGTCTTGCACGGGTGCAGATGCACGCCTACCTCGTCGGCGCAGCCTACAACCTCTTGCGCATGAGTCGACTGTGCCCTAGCACAGGGTAGATCCGTCAGGAGAATCGAAAAATGGGCCTTTTGCATCACGAAGCCGCAGCAAGAACGCCCAATCCAGATCGCAACACCCGTCGGGCACTCCTTTGAACACTTAACTGCGATCGAAGGACGTCATTTTCCATAGCTTTTGCATCAGGCTGCTAGGGTATGACCCCCGTCTTCGGGGTGCAGAACGAAGCCCAGCGCGCCGAGGAGCTTGGCTACGCCCACCCAGAACATCAGCACGGAGCGGAAGCCTGCGCCAAGTGCGGCGACCACCGTGACGAAGCGTAGCAACAGAGCGGTCCGGAGCATGCTGATTCCTGACTTGTGTGAGGCGGCGACGGGCGGCCGTCAGTCTAGCACGCGTTGCGCTTGCGGGCGCTGGCGGTCTCAAGGCGCTGCGCTTCAGTCGTGCAAAGGTGCCCGTGGCGTGAATCCATATCCGAAAGCCGGCACCGCAGTACGCGGGATTTTTCGCAGCCTACAAAACATCAGAAGGGCAGCTTCGCCTCCAGTCCGGTTTCCTTGGCTGTCTTCGCGAGATCGTCAATCGTGTCGTCGGGCAGCTGCAAACCTTCCTTGCGGTTTTTGGCGTCACTGCGCGCCTCGAGCTCGCCGGGATAGAACACCTCGTCGTAGCCCTTCGCGAGCGGCACGGACTTGATCTGCGCGATGAGTTGCTCCATGCGGGGGTTGAACTCCGCCAACGGCTGGAACGCTTCGATGTTCATCGCGATCATCAGATGGCCGCAGCCGCTCTTGTGCTCGAACTGATACGGGCCATGCACGCCGGAGCCGAAGGCGCTGCCGGTCAGCACGCCGGAGAGCACGTCCATCATCATCGCGATCACGTATCCCTTGTGCTGCGCCATCGGCAGGATGATCCCGTCGATCGCTTCCTGGGGATCGGTCGTGGGCTCGCCCGCCCCATTGATCGCCCAGCCTTCGGGGATGCGCTGCCCCTTCTGGCGTGCCAGATAGACCTTGC
Organism: uncultured beta proteobacterium; assembly: GCA_963747225.1. Classification (GTDB taxonomy): domain Bacteria; phylum Pseudomonadota; class Gammaproteobacteria; order Burkholderiales; family JAEUMW01; genus JAEUMW01. Next base: position 318,273 of record CAVVES010000026.1, read on the forward strand.
CGCGCGCGACGCCGGTGTTGGCGATGTCGAGCATCATGGGCGAGTGCTTTCCAGCCGGCGCGGCGAGCGACCACGGGTTGGTGCCGACCGTTTTCCTGCGGCCGCCCCACGGTGCCATCGCCGGGCTCGCGTTGGTGGATAAGAACGCGACGCATCCATCGCGTGGTGCCATCAGGGTGTAGTACATCGCAGTGCCGAAATGGTTGGAATTGCGCACGCCGACCGCACCGATGCCATGCGCTTTTGCCCGTTTGATCGCTTCACGCGCCGCGAGTGCCGTGAGCACCTGGCCGACTCCGTCGTGGCCGTCAATCACCGCAACCGCACCCGCATCGACGACGAACTCGGGCTTCGTCACCGCTTGCATCATGCCGGCGCGAATGCGCGCGAAGTACCAACCCAAACGCAATACACCGTGGGACTGATGTCCCCACAAATCCGCCTGCACCAGCGTGTCGGCGATGAGGCGGGCATCCTCTTCCGGAACGCCGGCGCTGGCGTACACCGCGGTGCAGAAGTCGGTGAGGCGATTCGGATCGATGCGACTGGGCGTGGCATTCATGGGAACCTCCTCTTGCCGAAAGCGCGACCTGGCGTGCTGTGTAGTGCTGTCTGCCTGAACTTCTACTTCGCGGGCTCCAGCCCCATCGCCCTGAGTGTGGGCTTCACTTCCTCGGAACGGAGGAAGCTCGCCAGAACGTCCTGCCGCTTCCTGGTGCGGAGAGCTCGTGAGCACACCTGCCGAGAACGTCGCGACGGATTGAATCTCGGGTGGAAGTCGCCCTGCGATCTCGATCCCTGGTACGACAATCAATTCGCTTATCTGCTGCACGGCAAGTTCCGCTTCCCCGCTCGCAGCGAGCTCCGCCGTGAATCCGCTCGGAATGATCTTCGCCTTGCGATTGACATCCGCCGCAATGCCCAGGCGCTCGATCAACTCGGCGAAGAAGATGCCGCTCGCGCCGCTTTTCGAATAGGCGATCGACCTCGCATTCCTGAGCGCGGACTTGAAGGCTTGGACCGATCCGATCTCGGGCTTCGGCGCACCTGCCTTTACCGCGATACCCACGTAAGAGAGTGCGATATCGACCCGGCTTCCTGCCACGAAGATCTTCCGCGCCATCAACTCGTCAATAGCCTGTGCGGTCAGGATCGCCAAGTCTGCGGCCTCGCCCGCCTTGATACGACTCACGAGCACGGTCGTGGGCGCGAAATCCGAGGTGATGGTCATGCCGGTCGCCTGCTCACAGCGTGAGGCGAGAGTGCGCATCCCCCCCATCAAAGCGAGGGTGGAGAGGATACGAAGCACATTCTCTGGTTTCATTCCGTTCCTTCAGCGGCAGCGGCCTTGGGAGAAGCTTCTACGAGCGCCATGTCGGACAAACGCCGACAGCACGCGAAGCGTTTGGCCGATGGTGAATGCGCTGGAACCGACCTAAATTGTCACCGTTCCTCGATCAAACGGAAAGGAGATCGTCATGGAAGCCAGGATCAGGACTTTCGCTCTCGGGTTCGCGCTCGCCGCGGCTTCGTTGCTCGCCGGTTGCGGAAGCTATTACATGGTGCGCGATCCGTCCAATGGCAACACCTATTACACCTCGGACGTTGACCGCGCTGGTGATGCCGGTGCAATTCGTTTCAAGGACGAGAAGAGCGGCAAGGTCGTGACGCTGCCGCAGTCGGAAGTGAAGGAGGTCGATAAGTACGAATACCGATCCGCCACATCTGGCGCGCAATAATGTGGCGTTAAGCAATCGCGAGGGAATGACCGGGAAAAAAAGGAGTGCATAAACAGGCCACCCACGACGACAGGTGGCTCGCCGCAGGTCCGCATGGATCTACCTGTTCGGTGCAGTCGGTGATGGTGCGCGGAATATAGGCTGGACCGAGCGCCGGTATCACGCGCGCCGCCCCAAGGCAGATCCAACGGCCTCGTGTATTTCGTCGTCCGTCCTGCCCATTGCTCGCAGAAGGCCGATGTAGTTCTCCGCAGCCGTGCGCGAGCGCGGATGCTCGTGCCCAGGTTTCGGAACAACAGAGCTACCGCGGCGCATCAGCGGCTCGGCCTTCGCGTACGCCCCTTGGTCGCGACGGAGCAGTGCCAGATCGTTGAGACTCTGGGCCAACTCGGGGTGCTCGGGCCCCCGCGCCTTTTCCCAGATCGCCAGAGCGCGCTCAGGGAGCGGCTCGGCCTTCGCGTAGGCGCGTTGGTTGGCGTAGAGCCGTGACCATGAGGAAGCCGAGGGTCGGACGGTGGAAACCGTAGAGAGCGGCAACCGGGGTTTCGATCTGATCTCACGCCGCCACCACCCGGAAGACCCGCAGACTGCCATCGACGTTCGGTTCATTGAGGTCAAGGGGCGGGCACACGTCGGCGAGATTGCCTTGACCGCCAACGAGTACAAAACCGCGCAGCGCCTAGGCCAAAACAACTGGGTTTGCGTTGTCTTCCATTGCGCTACGCCGAACCCGACGGTCAACATCATCCTGCTCGTGTTTTTCGCGCAAGACGGCCACCCGGTACGAACCGTTTCGGCCCGAATTCGAAGATCGCAGCCGGCCACAGTGATTAAACCTTAAATGATTGGGTATCTCCAACAGTGGGAGATCAATTGCAGCGGCCTGGCTGCCAATTTCCGTTGGCGTCAGCGTAGAGGCCCACACACACGCGGTTTTTGCACTGGTTATCGTTGCTGCACGAATCGCCTGTAATGCCGGCACCGCCCCTCGGCATGCACAAGCTGGTTTTCGAAGTGCCGTCGCCACGATCGCAATAGCCAGACGCGCAAGCATAGTTGTCGGTGCAAATCTTGCCCAACCCGAGGTACCAGAGGTCCGAGCAGTCGCAAAACCAATCTGTTGTCGGCAATCGAGCAGGGCAATTGATACCAAAAATGCATTCAATAGGCTTAGGTCCTAGCGGCTGCCGGCATGGCCCACACGTCTTTCCACTTGGACAGGTTCCAGTCTCGCCTTTCTGTATGGACCCACATATACCGTCCGCGCCTACTGGCGGTAGCTGATGTCCGGGAGGGCAGGAGACCCGTTCTGTATCTCCAACACTAAAGGACTTTCCGTTATCAGTGCATGTCGTTGGCGGCGAACCACATGCGCTGAAATTAGGGGTACCCCACGTACCGTTGGGTTGGCAGGTACGAGACGCCGAACCGGTTTGTCCGGAAGGGCAGGAGACTGGTTCTGTATCTCCAACACTAAAGGTCTTTCCGTTATCAGTGCAAGTCGGTGGCGGTGACGGGGGTGAAGCACATGTGCTGTAAGTGGGTCCCCAAAAACCACTGCTACCAATGCATAGGCAGGGACGAAACGCGTGACCGGTCTGTCCGGGAGAGCAGGAAAACGTTTCAAGTTCCGGAACAGTAAAGATTTGTCCGTTATCAGTGCATGTCGGTAGCGCGCTTAGTGCATCCTCAAACGAGGCCCCCAAGACCACACCAGCCGGATTGCATCGATATTGGTTTGATCCACAATCGGAGGGGTTGGCCCCATTTTTTACCTTAACTTTGATGACGTTTGGGGTTGGGGCCTGGACAAGGGACGTAAGTGGAATGTTGACGGAAGGGATATTGACGGAGATAAGCGCAGAGTTGCTCGTGGACTTAAGTACGCTTACGCCGTTAAGCAACACTTCTGCGGAATCATCTGCGGTTACCCAAATGGTTCCTTTTCGAGGAGCACCACAAAGATAGAACTCCTTTTGGAAAGTGAACTCTGCGTTAGCCGCGGGAGATGTTGCCCCGGTGATATTCGGAGCCCAAATCCATGTCGCACCCGGAATGCTGGATAAGTCCGCGGTCCATCCGGGAAGCGTGTACCCGTACGACGTGGCCCTTGGCGGACAATTCGATGGTGCCGTTGCATCTAGGCAGACATTCTGAGCATTACCCAGATAATTCCCATTGGTATCGGAGACTGTCCAAGTGGTATCCGAGAGAATATTGATGGTTACCGCCTGGGCATCTACAAGCAACCCGAACGGGAGTAATGAAGCTACTAAGAGTAACGCTTTCACCACAATGCTTGTCCGCTTCATGGTGCGCTCCTTTTCGTTCTCTTGACTGTCTAACGCCAGGTCCGTATGCGCGTACCGCGCGCTATTCCGGCGGATTCGTCTTCGTCGGCATCAACCCAGTGTACCGCGCCCGAGGTCGTAGGAATCATAGCGGTGGTCGGGATAATTTGAACAGGTTTTCCGGCGGGATAACAACAGTGCTGCGCACGGTCGAGATCACGGCGTAGCGCGTCGCGGTAGCTGCGGAACTCCGCACTAAAACGGTGGACAGGAAGATCTGCACGTGCGCCACGGCCTGCTCCCCTGCGTTGCTTGTGGTTTTTCAGTCCCTCACATGCCCGGCGCATGCGCGATCGCGGGGCACTCTCTCCGAGGCTCACGAGCCGGTGTTGGGATTGTCCGTGTAGGGTGAGGGAGATGTCGAGAAGACAGAGTCCGTCGGCGGTGGCTAGGGCGATGTCATTCTTGAACGACTGTTGCTGAGATCGTCATTCGGATGAGGATGATGGCAGACTGGCCGGAAGTGAGCGTCGGACGGTGCGTCCACAAAGCGGTCATTGGCAACGCGACATGCGCATTCGGTGACCGACCGCTCTGGCCGAACTGCTGCCCGATGGCGGATTCCCATGAGCGACTCCTTTGCGATCAGTAAGCGGCCAAAATGATTCTCTTTGTTATCAGGCTGCTGAGGGTCGGACCCGGACGTTGAACGTATGTGATCGGGCATTGTTTGTCCGTTTAGCTCCACGACACGACATGTGGCGCCCGCTTCCATGGTTGCCGCTTCGCAATCCCTCACTTCCGTTTCGATGCCTGGTACCGCGCCTTGTTCTCTTCGTTGGGGGGATAGAGGCCCGGCAGCGGTACGCCTTTCTCCACCTCCTGCATGATCCAGGCTTCGAGAAGCTCCTGTTCGGGGGCGGTGGCGACGACCTCATCCACCAGCGCTGCTGGGATCAGCACCGCGCCATCGTCGTCGACGACCACCACGTCGTCAGGAAAGACGGCGACGCCGCCGCACCCGATCGGCTCCTGCCAGTTGACGAACGTGAGACCTGCAACGGAGGGCGGCGCCGCAGCGCCCCGGCACCACACCGGCAGACCAGTGCCGAGTACGCCTGCCATATCGCGCATTGCGCCGTCGGTGACGAGGCCCGCGACGCCGCGCTTTTTCATGCGTGCGCACAGGATGTCACCGAAGATGCCTGCGTCGACGACGCCCATGGCATCGGCCACAACGATGCATCCTTCCGGCATCGCCTCGATGGCGCCCCGCGTCGAGATCGGCTTGGACCACGATTCAGGCGTTGCCAGGTCTTCGCGTGCCGGGACGAAGCGGAGCGTGAACGCGCGACCCACCAGCCGTGGCTGCCCGCTCCGGATCGGGAGGGTACCGCGCATCCAGACATTGCGCAGGCCTTTCTTGAGCAGGATGGTGGTGAGCGTCGCGGTCGTGACCGCGGACAAAGTCTCGATGATCTTCCTGTCGAGCGTCATGGGGGTCTCCTCAGATGCTGGCGATCAAGCCGCCGTCGACGCGGATCACCGAGCCCGTGATGTAAGAGGCGCGCGCGCTCGCGAGGAATGCGACGACGTCGCCGTACTCCTCAGGCGTGCCGTAGCGGCCGAGCGGAATCGACGCGGTGCTCTCCGCCGCTACCTCATCCACGGCGCGTCCTTCGCGCTTCGCCTTCTGCTCGTCGAGAAAGGTAATGCGGGCGGTCGCGACACGACCCGGAAGCACGATATTGGAGGTAATGCCGTCGCGGCCCACTTCGCGTGCGAGAGTCTTCGACCAGCCCACCAGCGAGAGGCGCATCGCGTTCGATATGCCGAGATTGGGTATCGGCGCGACCACGCCCGAAGAGGTGCTGGTGATGATGCGTCCCCACTTGCGGCTGCGCATCTGCGGCAGCGCCCGGTCGGTGATCGCGATCACCGAGAGCACCATCTCCTGGAAGCTTTTCTGCCACAGCGCCACATCCTGACCAGCCGCCGGAGTCGGCGGTGGGCCGCCCGTGTTGTTGATGAGAATGTCGACCGGGCCGAACGTCCGTTCAATCGCAGTGAAGTGCTGCTCGAAGCTCGCGTGATTCCCGAGATTCCATTCGAGCGGGAGCGCGCGGACCCCCGCGGCGGCTACTGCATCCTTCGATTGCCCGAGCGCTTCCGCATTCACGTCGCCCAAGGCGACATTCGCTCCCTCGCGCGCGAGCGCGACTGCGATCGCCCGCCCCAGTCCACCACCTCCGCCGAGCACGAGCGCCGTCCGTCCCTTGATTCCGAGGTCCATCAGCCGATCTCCTTCAGTCGTTTCGTTTGGCGCGCCACAAGCAGTTCGATGTCCGCGATGTCGGCGGGAGAGAGTTTCGGCCCTGGCTTGCGGATTGCCGCGGAGGCGATCGCGCCGCGCTTCGCGAGCATGTACTTGCGCACCGCGAGTCCGAGGGCCGACTGCTGCTCGTAGCGCGCGAGGGGAAGGTAAGCGTCGAAGAGATCGTGCGTGCGCTCGATGTCGCCCGCCGCGTGAGCCTTGCAGACATCGACCATCATCTCGGGATAGCCGAAGCCGGTCATGGCACCGTCCGCCCCGCGCGCAAGTTCCTCCGGGAGGAACAGCCCGCCGCCGTTACCGGCGAGGATCGACACGCGACGTGTTTCGCCCTTGTCGCTCGCGGCGCGGATGGCGGAGAGCTTCGCCAACCCCGGTCCGGGCCAATCCTCGTGCTTGAGCATGACGCAGGTCGGAATCGCCTTGAAGATGCGCAGGATGACGGGAGTGGGAAGCTGCACGCCGGTCGCGAGCGGATGGTCCTGCATGCAGAACGGAACCTTCGGCCCGAGGGTTTCGGCGACCATCTCGAAGTAGTTGTACGCCTGGTCGTCGGTCTTGACCGTGGACGCCGGCGCCACCATCACCCCCGCAGCTCCCATGTCCATCACGCTCTCGGCGAGCTCGCGCATCGCCGCAAAGCCGGGGGAGGACACGCCGACAATCACCGGGATGCGATCCTTGACGCGAGCGAGCACGCGCTGGACGTAGCTGCGGGACTCTTCGGCGGTGAGCTTCGGCGCCTCACCCATGACGCCGAGCACGGTGAGCCCGGTCGCGCCCTTCTCGAGGTAGAAGTCCACCACGCGGTCGGTGCTGGCGAGATCCAGCGCGCCCTCGTCGGTGAACGGCGTCACCGTGATGACGTAGACTCCCCTCGCGCTTTCGTTCAAAGCCGGCATCGCGTCCTCCCTGCAAGATGCATCCGCAAGCGCAACCTTACCTGAAACGCGACAGATTACCGAAGTTGCGGTTCGTTTTGGATTTCCCGTTGGCGACTAAACGCCAAGAGGACTTTCCCTGCCGAAGCCTCGAGGTTCAGTCAGCCGTGATGTTGCGCTCGCTCGCGACCTTGCGCCATTTCTCAATGTCCGCGCGCACATACGCCGCGAATTCCCCGGCGGTCATCGACGTTGACGGGTCTGCACCCTCTTGCGCAAATCGCTTCTGCATTTCAGGTGTCGCGATGATCTTGCGAATCTCGGCATTGAGCCGCTCGACCATGGACTGCGGCATACCGGCGGGAGCGAAGATTCCCCACCACAGTTCGACGTTGTAACCGGGTACTGTATCCGCCACGGTGGCAAGCTCCGGTGCGAACTTGGACCGCTTCGCCGATGTGACCGCGAGGCTGCGTACCTTACCCGCCTTCGCCTGCTCGGCGATCGAAGGAAAGGATGCGATCACCATCTGCAGCTGGCCGCCGATCATGTCGGTGATCGCGTTACTGATACCCTTGTAGGGGACGTGGGTCATCTCGACCCGGGCCATCGAGTTGAGCAACTCGGACGCCATCTGGTTGATCGACCCGATGCCGGCGGAGCCGTAGGTAATCTCTCCCTTCTTGGCGCGCGCTGCGGCAAGCAACTCGGCGACGCTCTTGTAAGGTGTGTTGCTTCCCACGGCGACAACCATAGGTCCACTCGCGAGCATTGCGACCGGTGTAAACGCCTTGATGGGATCGTAGGGCAGCTTCTTCTGGACGGCTGCATTGCCGGTGAAGGTCGACGAGGTCAGCAGGAGCGTGCTGCCGTCCGGCTTGGCGCGGGCGACGTACCCGGCGCCGATAGACCCGCCGGCCCCCGGCTTGTTGTCCACGATCATCGTCACACCGAGCTTCGGCCCGAGCTGCTGCGCTAGCACGCGCGCGAACGTATCGTTGCTCGCACCCGGCGCGAAGGGAACGATGATGGTCATCGTCTTGGGAAATGACACGGTCTGCGCCCAGACAGGGTGGTTCATGGCGAACCAGACGGCAATGCTGGACAGAATGAGGGCGAACGATCGACGAGCGCGAGTCATGGCGCATCTCCAGTGTAGGTGTTGTTGCGGGACACGTGTGCGGCTCAGTCGATGGTCGCGCCCGATTCCTTCACGACCTTTGCCCACTTCTCCATCTCGCTCTTGATGAATGCGGTGAAGGCAGCGCGCGAATTGTCATCGACCTGCTCGAAAGCGAGCGCCACGAATCGTTCCTTCACCTCCGGCTTGGCCAGAATCTGCCGGATCTCCGCATTCAGTTTTTCCAGGATGGGTTCGGGCGTCTTTGCCGGTGCGGCGATTCCGATCCAGCCGACCGCCGCAAACCCTGGATAACCCTGCTCGGCGATCGTCGGTAGGCTCGGAAGAAACGGAGAGCGTTTCGGCGACGCGATGCCGAGGCCCTTCAGCTTGCCGGCTTTGATCTGGGACACGACGCCGGGAATCGCGTCGAACATCACGGCGACGTCGCCGCTCATCACCGCAAGCTGTGCGTCGCTGGTGCCCTTGAAGGGAATGTGGGTCATCTTGATGCCGGCCGCGCTGTCGAACATCTCCGCGGTCAGGTGGCTCGTCGAGCCGTTGCCCGACGATCCGTAGTTGAGCTCCTGCGTCTTCGCCTTGGTGACCAAATCTTTGACCGAATTGAAGGGCGACTTCGGACTGGTGACCAGCGTCTGCGGTGTGAGGCCGAGATTCGCGATTGGGGCGAAGTCCTTGAGAGGGGCGTAGGTGAGCTTGGGAAAAATCGCCGGGTTGATCGCGAACGTTGCGCTGGTCGCCATCACGAGGGTGTAGCCGTCGGCGGGTCCCTTGGCTGCAGTCGTGCCGACGGATCCGCCCGCGCCAGCTTTGTTCTCGACCACGAACGGCTGCCCGAGCGACTTGGCCAGATAATCGGCCACGAGCCGCGCCAGAATATCGGTTGCCTGGCCGGGCGCAAACGGGACGATGATGCGGACCGCCTTGGTGGGATACTGCTGAGCGAGCGAGCTCGTCGCAAATGCCGTCAGCAAGACGGCGCAGAACAAGCGAGTGAAACGCATGAATCTCTCCTGCTCGGAGTAGTCAGTTTGCGAAACCGTAAAGTGCGGCCGGGTTGTCCGCCAAGATGCGAGTGCGGGTCGCCTCGTCGGGTGCCCACTCGGCCAGCAGATTGAACAGAACGGCGTCGTCGGGTTTGTGCGATTCGGTGATATGCGGCCAGTCGCTGCCCCATACCATCCGCTCCGGAGCTGCTTTGGCGAAGGCTCGGGCAACGCCAGTCGCGTCGGCGTAGAGGGGCGGGCCCGACACCGTGTTGAGATAGGCGCCTGACAGCTTTATCCAGGTGTGGCCTCGATCCAGCAAGTCACAGATGATCCCGAACGCAGGATGCTCGATGCCCATCCGCGGCGGCAGTCTTCCCATGTGGTCTATCACGATGGGGCAGACGAGCCGACGGAGCAGGGCGGCGTTCTCGGCGATCTGATCGCCGGACATATGTAACTGAACGTGCCAGCCGAGGTCGTTCACGCGCTTTGACAACGACTCGATCATCTCGATCGTGGTGACGGTGTAGTTCGGATTCCACACGCTGAAGCGCAGGCCTCGAATTCCACCAGCGTGAAGTCGTCGCAGCTCCACGTCAGTAACGTCCGGATCCACGACCGCGATACCCCTGCCGCTTTCGCCGAGCCGGGCCACCGCATCGAGCGTGCACGCGTTGTCGGTGCCGAAGTATTTCGCCTGCACGATGACGGCGCGCGTGGTCCCGATGCGACGCTGCACGACACGATAGTCGTCGAGGGCCATGTTCTGAGGTGGCGACGTTGATGCGTCCGCTGCAGGGAAGCGGGGATCGAGGACGTGGATGTGGCAGTCGCACGCATTCACAGGAGTTTTCAATCGCATACTCATTCCTCGTCTTCTTTCGCGGGAGGATCGCCCTCGGACGCTGCGCCCGATGCGAGGAGCTGCGCATACGCTGCGTCGTCGACTCCGACCTCGGCGAGCAGCGTCCGGTTGTGTTCGCCAAGGTGTGGAGCAGGGGTGCGAATCGTGCCCGGCGTCCCGGAAAGACGCGGGACCACGTGATGCATCGGCAGTGCGCGCATGTCCGGATCGGGGTAATCGGCAACGATCTCACGCTCGATCACATGCGGGTCCTCGAGGATCTGGGTGACGTCGTAGATAGGCCCGATGGTGACCTCGGCCTTCTCGAAGAACGCAACGTTCTCGGCTTGGGTGCGCTGCGCGATGAATGCGCCGATGATGGCATCCAGCTCTTCGGCATGCTTCAGCCTTTCCGCGTTCGTGCTGTAACGCGGATCGTCGATCAGGTCCGCGCGGCCGATCGAGTGGAACAGGCGTTCTGCCATCTTCTGGGTCGAACCCGACAGGCCGACGTATTTGCCGTCCTTGCACCGGTAGGCGTTGCGAGGAGAGGAGTTGGTCGAGCGGCTGCCGGTGCGCGGCTTGACCTTGCCCGTGAGCCGGTAGTTGGCTGCCTGAGGGCTCAGGATCGCGAACAGCGGATCGAGGAGCGGCAGATCGATCACCTGACCCTGCCCACCATTCTTCTCCACTTCGCGCAACGCGATCATCGCGGCGGAAGCACCGTACAGGCCGGCCACGCCGTCGGCCAGATACATCGGCGGCAGTACAGGTTCGCGGTCGCCGAAGCCGTTGATCGCCGCGAAACCCGACATGCCCTCGATCAGCGTTCCGAAGCCGGGGCGCCGCCGGTAAGGCCCTTCCTGCCCAAAACCGGAGATGCGGATCATGACCAGCCTGGGATTTACTTCGAGCAACTTCTCCGGTCCGAGGCCCATCTTTTCGAGTGTGCCGGGCCGGAAGCTCTCGATGAACATTGAGGCGGAGGGCAGCAGGCGCAACAGCAGTTCGCGCGCCTCGGGCTTGCGCAGTTCCACGCACAGGCTCTTCTTGTTGCGCGCGTAAATCTTCCAGTGCGTGGGCACGTCCTTCGTGCGCCACGCGCGCAGGGTGTCGCCGGCTGGGGGTTCGACCTTGATCACGTCGGCGCCGAAATCGCCCAGAATCTGCGTGAGCACGTTCCCCGCGAAGAGGCGCGAGAGATCGAGCACGCGCACGTCCTTCAAGGTGCCCTGGGCCTTGGGCGTGTAGTCCCGCTGTTTGAGCGTCATTCGTTTCCTCCTCTTTGCGATTCGACTCGGTGCGGTTCACGCCGCAGGGAGTAGCCCCAGCCGGCGTGCGGCCGCGACGACCGCTTGGGCGCGGGCGGTGAAGGGCGCGTCGATCATCTTGCCATCGAGCAGGAATGCACCTACGCCTTTGCCGTAGTATTCCTTCGACGCTTCCACGACGCGCAGCGCATCGGCGATTTCCTTATCACTGGGGCGGTACACTTCGTTCGCCAACGCGACTTGGCTAGGATGGATGCAGCTCTTGCCGATGTATCCGAGCCGGCGCGACGCCTCCGCTTCGCTGCGATAGACATCGGGTTCCTTGACCCCGGCGAAGGCGGAATCGACCGCGAACACGCCGGCTTCACCCGCGGCGAGGCGCATCGCGAGTTGTATCTGCTGTACCGCCGTCGCGTTTCTGCGATCGATGCCGAGGGGTTCCAGCAGGTCGCCGAAGCCGAGCTGCAGACCGACCACGCGCTTGGCCGCGGATGCGATTTCTGCGGCGAGCCGCAGTCCCTTCGGCGATTCGATGTTGACGAGCAGGCCGATGGGCGCTTCGATCCCGCGCTCCCGCTCGATACGCTCGAGCGCCACCGCCGAAGCGCGCACGTCCTCTCCCGACTCCGCCATCGGCAGATTGATCATGGCCACACTCGGTGAGACGACGGCATCGAGATCGGCGGCGAAATGCGCGGTCCTGACGGAGTTCACACGCACGATGACGAGCTTGCCGGTTGGAGCGGATGCAAGACTGCGAAGTGCTTCACCCACCGCCACTCGCGCGTCGGCCTTGCGGCTTTCCTCTACGGCGTCCTCCAGATCGATCGAGATCGCGTCGGCATCGGTCGCCAGCGCCTTTGCGATGAGCTCGGGTCTGGATCCGGGGACGAACAGCTTGCTGCGCATCAGCACGTCCAGCATGGGAATGCTCCTCCTTGTATGACCGCTATTGTCGGGGGAGGACATGCTAAAGTGAAATGCAATAATGTCATGCATTGATGAGTGGCGAGCATGAAACTCGACATCGACGGTATCCAGGCATTCGTTCTGATCGCCGAGCTGGGCGGATTTCAGAAGGCCGCCGAGAGATTGAACCTGACGCAGACGGCGCTCTCCCGCCGCATTCAGCGGCTGGAGGAATATCTCGGATTGAAGCTGCTGGATCGAACCACGCGATCGGTGGCGCTGACGGTGGTAGGCCGGACTTTCCTTCCCCAGGCCGAGAGACTCGTGGAAGAGCTCACGCGCTCCATGGATCAATTGGAGGACATGTCCCGTTCGTCGAGTGGCAACGTCACGATGGCATGCATGCCCTCATTGACCTACCAGCGGCTCCCGATGGCGATGCGGAAGTATGCCGAACAACACCCGCGAAACCGGGTAGCATTCTCGACCGCACGAGCATTCTCGTTGCCGAGGCGGTGCGGCAGGGACAAGCGGAATTCGGCGTGATGATCCTGTTGTCCGGCGACAACGACCTCCTCGAAGAGCCGCTCATCGAGGACCCGTTCATGCTCTTCTGCCTCAACACCCATCCGCTGAGCGCGCATGAGAGCTTGACGTGGAAGGACCTGCGCGGCGCCGACCTCGTTACGTTCGGCGGTGCGAGCGGGAACAGGGTGTTTCTCGACCATCAGCTGGCGAGCCGGGGAATTGACATGCGAGGTCGCTTCGAGGTCGAGCAATTGTCTGCAGCAATCGGTTTGGTAGCCGTCGGGGCAGGGGTCGCCATTCTCCCGGCCTCGATCCTGTTGGCCAGGACTCATCCCGAGGTACGTCAGATTCCGCTCGTCAATCCCGTGATCAAGCGGCCCGTCGGCTTGGTCCGGCGGCGTGGCGTAACTCTTTCGCCCGCCGCGCAGGCTCTTTATGATCTTCTGGCGCAGGAACTCAAATCGAGCGCTCCGGGCAGGGGAGCCGCCAAGGCGCTTGGCAAGCGAGGACGAGCCTAGAACGCAGCCTGCGCAATCGTCACCAGCACCTGCGTGCGCACTCGCAAGGTCGACCCGATAAAGCTGGCGACGATCTCCGCGTTGCCGCCGGCGATGTCGAAGGGTTTGCCGATTGCGCCGGTGGTCACGATGTCGCCTTTGCGGAGCGTCACGCCACGCTCGCGCGCATGCTCCATGAGATAGCCGAGGGACTTGATCGGGTCGGTCAGGTCGTCGCCCGCGAGCGCCTTCGCCTTCTCCTCACCGTCCACACTCACCACCACCGTGTCGATGACGGCGCCAATGCGGGACGGGTCGATAGCGTCGCCGAGAATCGACGCTTCGAATCCGACGTTGTCTGCAACGAAGCTTGGCCAGCCGACCGCGCGGCGGTCAATGAAGCGCGATCGCACGAGTTCGAACGCGGCGTGGGTGGAGGAAACGGCGTCGAGCGGTGCGACCGGTGTGTCGTCGGGCGTGATGTCGCGGCCGAGAATGAAAGCGACCTCAAACTCGACCATGACCGGTGCCGAATCGGGCAGTCGCGCCGTGTCTCCGGAGCGATGGCAATGGGAGGCGAACAGGCGCCCGATCAGGGGACGATTTAGGCCGGCGCTCTTCATCGCAGCCGGACTGCCGACGCCGAGCTTCCAGCCGGACACCGCTTCGCCGGTCTCGGCGACGAACCGGTCCTGCACGTCGTAACCGTTGTTCAGGTCACGCGGCCGGACGGCGGCAGGCAGCTCTGCGAGCCGGGCGCCACTGCGCCAGTGGTTCACGAGAAGCGCGGCTGCGGGCGCGGGGTCAAACGGTTGATTCATCTTGCGCTCCTTTCGAAAGGTGAGTGGCACAGGGACTTCGCCGCGATCAAACTCGACGTCGTCGAACCTCGACCCGGCGTCCGACTTCATGCATGATACCTGCGCCATGACACTGGGAAAGGAGTCGGCGAAGAAGATCGCAATGTGACCCGCTCCCGAGTCGTATTCTCTGCCGGGAAAGGGCGCCGCGCAATCGACCGGCAAGGACCGTCCACGATGGCTTTCGCACTCTCAATACGACGGCGACACGCTTCGAGTGTTTCTGCACATTCTTTCGCTGACCGCGCCGCTGTTCTTTCTGGTGCTGATCGGTTACGGTCTTTCCCGCTGGGGCGGCTGGCCCAAGGTGGCCTCCGATGCGCTCACACGTTTCGTTTTCTCGGTGGCGGTGCCGGCGCTTCTGTTTCGCATGATGAGCGATTTCTCGAAGCTGCCCGCGACGGACCCGAGCCTGCTCATCGCATTCTTCGGAAGCTGCATCGTGGTGTTCGTGCTCGCGCGTCTGCTGGGCCACTTCGTTTTCCGCATGGACGGCGCGTCGCAATCGGTGTTCGCTCTCGGCGGCATCTTCTCCAACAACGTCCTCCTCGGCATTCCCCTCGCAGAAGTCACCCTTGGCCGGGAAGCAATCCCGGCCATGTCGCTGGTGCTGGTATTCAACACCTTCACGTTATGGACGCTGGTGACGGTGTCGGTGGAATGGTCGCGGCACCGGGCACCGTCATTGGCTGCACTGTTGCGCACGGTCAGGGGAGTGCTCACCAACCCGGTCGTGGTCGGGGTTCTCAGCGGCACCGCGTTCGGCTTCACCGGCCTTGTGCTGCCGAAGATGGTGGACCAGACCGTCGTGCTCGTGGGGCAGGCTGCGATTCCACTATCGCTGATCGCGCTGGGGATGGGCCTCGCGGAGTACGGCGTGCGCGAAGGCTTGCGCGAGAGCGTCGCCATCTGCGTCCTGAAGCTGGCCGTGCAGCCTCTCGTTGTGCTGCTGATAGCGCGCGCACTTTCACTGCCGCCGCTCGAGACGCGCGTCGTCGTGATGCTTGCATCGCTACCGGTGGGAGCGAACGTTTACCTCATGGCCCGTCAGTTCAACGCGCTCGAGGGACCAGTCGCGTCGAGCCTGGTGATCTCGACTGTCCTTGCGGCAGCGACGACACCGATCGCACTGACGCTCACAGGATAGACCAGGCCGTGACAGGAGAAGAACGATGAACACAGATCGAGTGACGCAAGCAGCCGATTTGCTGATCGAGGCGCGTCGCACTGGAAACCGCCTCTCGTCCCTGCCCGATAGCTGCAGACCATCGACACCGGAAGACGCCTACGCGATCCAGGATGCGGTCGCGGCCCGTCTCGGCGCGGTCGGCGGCTGGAAAGTCGGCGCAGGCAGTCCGGACGCCGCACCGGCGTGCGCTCCGCTGCCGACGGCGCTCATTTTTCGCTCCGAAGAACTCTCCTTCGTACACCGCGTCCGGGGGAACGGAGATCGAAACCGAGATCGCCTTCGTGCTCGGGTCGGATCTCCCCGCGCGCGAAGCGCCCTACACGATCGAGGATGTCGTGTCCGCGGTCGCATCGGTCCATGCAGCATTCGAGTTGATCGATTCCCGCTTCGCGGACCGGCGCAGCGTCGACCGGCTTTCGCTGCTCGCCGATTCGCTCAGCAACGGCGCGTTCGTGCTCGGATCGGGTCAGACAGGAAACCGTCGCGTCGACGCGACGGCGCAACCGGCGGCTCTCTACTTCGGCGCACGCAAAATGGCGGATACCGTGGGCGGCAATCCGGCTGGCGATGTCTATCGGATCTTTGCGTGGCTCGCAAACCACGTCGCGAAGCGCCACGGCGGATTGCGCGCAGGGCAGATCGTTACCACCGGTTCGTGCACGGGTATGGTGCCCGTCACGCCGCCATCTCGGGCGCTGGGACGTCTCGCCGGCATCGGCGAGGTGGAGATATCCTTCACGTAACGCCGAAGCGACGGCGTTTCCGCGCTAAGCCAGGGCTCGTTCGAGAACGCGGGCCACGTGCATCGCCTCGCGCCCGCTGCCATCGGCGATCTGGTGGCGGCAGCTCGTGCCGTCGGCAATCAGCAGCGTGTCCGCAGCTGCCTTGCGCACGGCCGGCAACAGATTCATTTCCGCCATCTGCATCGAGACGTCGTAATGCCGGGCTTCGTAGCCGAAGCTTCCGGCCATGCCGCAGCAGCTCGTTTCGATGAGCTCGGCCTTCAAATCCGGAATCAGCGCGAGCACCGTTTGTATCGGCTTCACCGCATTGAACGCTTTCTGGTGACAGTGTCCGTGCAACAGCGCGCGCTTTTCCGGAAGCGCCTTGAGCGTCAACCTCAGTCGATCCGCAGCTTTCTCGCGCGCTAGAAACTCCTCGAACAGCATCGTCTGCCTGGCGAGCGTCGCAGCGCGTTCTCCCAGCCCGATCGAGAGAAACTCGTCCCGGAGCGTGAGCGCGCAGGAAGGCTCCAGACCTACGATCGGCACCCCGCGTTCGGCGTAAGGGATCAGGTGCTCGAGCACGCGTTTCGCCTCGGCGCGCGCCTGGTCGATGGCACCTACTGCGAGGTAAGTGCGGCCACAGCACAGGGGCCGGCCGCCATCCTGTGCTTTCGCAATGTGCACGCGATACCCCGCGGCCTCGAGCACGCGGAGTGCAGCGTGCGCATTCTCCGCCTCGAAGTAGTTGTTGAAGGTATCGGCAAAGAGGACGACTTCACTGCCCGTGTTGCCCTCGGCGCGGAGCTTTGCACCGCTGAGGAACGTGTCGCCGCGCCACTTCGGCATGCGCCGCTTCGCTGTGAGTCCGAGCCAGTCCTCTGTCATCTTGGCAAGACCCGGTATCGCATCGCGCAGGTTGAAGAGCCAAGGCATGCGCGCGGCCGTCGTTGCGTACCGCGGCAGGTCGGCGACCAAACGATCCTTCATCCGCCGGCCGTGACGCTTGTGGTAGTGATGCAGGAATTCGATCTTCATCTTTGCCATGTCGACGCCGGTCGGGCATTCGCGCTTGCAGCCCTTGCAGCTCACGCAGAGCGCCAGCGTGTCGTACATGTCGTCCGAAGTGAAGGCGTCGGGACCGAGCTGTCCGGAGATGGCGAGCCGCAACGTGTTGGCGCGGCCGCGCGTCAAATGCTGCTCGTCCTGGGTCGCGCGAAAGGAAGGACACATCACTCCCGCGTCGCGCTTGCGGCATTCCCCATTGTTGTTGCACATCTCGATGGTGGCGCCGAAACCTCCCTTCTCGGACCAGTCGAGGACAGCGTCGATCTTCATGACCTGGTAGCCGGGCTTGTAGCGGAACAGGCTGCGGTCGTCCATCTTCGACGCACGCACGATCTTCCCCGGATTCATCAACCCAAGCGGATCGAACGCATCCTTCACCGCTTCGAATGCGCGCACGAGGCGGGCGCCGAACATGGGCTCGATCCATTCGGAACGAACCAGCCCGTCGCCGTGTTCTCCGGAGTACGAGCCCTTATACTCGCGGATCAGTTCCGCTGCTTCCTCGGCGATGGCGCGCATCTTCTTCGCGCCCGATTCGTCTTTCATGTTGAGGATCGGACGCACGTGCAGACAGCCTACCGACGCGTGCGCGTACCACGTGCCCTTCGTGCCGTGCTTCTCGAACACGTGGGTCAGGCGGTCGGTGTAGTCCGCCAGGTCTTCCAGCGCAACCGCGCAGTCCTCGATGAACGAGACCGGTTTGCCATCGCCTTTCATCGACATCATGATGTTGAGGCCGGCCTTGCGCACTTCGGCGGTCTCGTGCTGCAGATGCGGATCGAGGATCTCGACGACGCTGTGCGGGAAACCGAGGTCCCCCATGAGTTCGACCAGCTGCTTGAGCTTTGCCACCTGCTCGGCCTGATCATCGCCCGCGAACTCGACCAGCAGGATCGCGTCCGGCTCGCCCCTCACGAATTTCTCGACCGAAGCGCGCAACACCGGGATCTCGCGCGCCAGCTCGATCATCGTTCGGTCTACCAATTCGACCGCAGCCGGCCCGAGCTTCACGATGTGCTGGCTCGACGCCATCGCCGAGTAGAACTTCGGGAAGTGACAGACGCCCACCACCTTGTGGACTAGGACCGGTTGCAGATCGAGCTCGAGCGCCGTGAAATAACCAAGCGTGCCCTCGGAACCGACCAGCAGGTTGGCCATGTTGAATCCGGCCTCCGACATCATGTCGATGTTGTAACCGGCGACCCGCCGCAGCAGTTTCGGAAACCGCGCTTCGATCTCTGCCTTTTCGCGCGCGTGGAGCGCGGTCATCTTCGTGACCAGATCCGCATACCGCGCGGGGCCTGGAAGCCTGCTCGGATCCGCCGGCACGGCGCCGAACTCGATCTCCTCACCCGTCGAGAGCACGGCTTTGATGGCGCGTACGTTGTGCACCATGTTGCCGTAGCGCAGGCTGCGCGTGCCGCAACTGTTGTTGCCCGCCATGCCTCCGATCGTCGCGCGGCTGGCCGTGGACGGATCGACCGGAAAGAACAGGTGGTGCGGCTTGAGGTACTTGTTCAGCTGATCGAGTACCATTCCGGGCTCGACGGTGATCCGGCGCGCATCCTTGTCGAATGCGAGAACGTTGTTGAGATGCTTGCTGTTATCGATCACCAGCGCTTCGCCGACAGTCTGGCCGCACTGGGACGTGCCGGCGCCGCGAGGCAGCAGCGGAATCCGTGCATCGACGGCGATCTGCATGGCGCGCAGCGCATCGTCTCGCGTTCTGGGAACGACCACGCCGATCGGCATGATCTGGTAGATCGACGCGTCGGTGCTGTAGCGGCCGCGGCTAAAGAGATCGAAGAGCACGTCGCCCCGGATCTCGCTGCGCAGGCGTGAGGCGAGCGCGCTGCCGTTGGCGCCGCGGTCCTTGGATGTGGAGCCTTCAGTCGGTGCGTTCATGGGCGTTTTGTCCGCTTGATTATCGACGGTTAGATTCGGCTGTTCCTAAGTCTTGCCGCGCCGTGCCTTTCGTGCCGAAGCAGGCGTCTGGCGCTTCAGGCGCAGCACATAGTGATCGGCAGTTGCCGACATGGTGATCGTACCGCTCGACAGAAGCGCACCGATCACTACGTCGCATTTGTTGCGCATGTGGGATTCCATCAGCTCGCGCAGGCGCCCGGCGTCGCGTGCCTCGAGCGCGGCGAGCATCTCTTCGTGCTCGTCCATGGCGGCGTCCCATCGGTCCTGGCTCAGATTCGCCGAGTAACGGGCGCGTTTCAGTCGGGTGTTGAGTTTCTCGTAGGTCGCCGTGAGCACGGGGTTGCCGGCCAGCTCGAAGAGCCTAGCGTGGATCGTCTGATTGAGCTCGAAGTACGCTGCGCGATCGCCGGCGCGATGACTTTCGCGCATGCGTTCATTCAGTTCCCTCACCTCGGCCACGCTTTCGTCGTCGGCACGGGCGCACGCCAGTTCGCCGGCAAGGCCCTCCAGCGCCCCGAGCACCTCGAACACCTGCGTCGTGTCGGCAAGCGTCAGGGGAATCACGATGGCGCCACGGTTGGGCAACAGCTCCACCAGACCTTCGCTGGCGAGGGTCTTCAGTGCTTCGCGCAGCGGCGTGCGCGAAACCTTCAACTCTTCGCACAGCACGCGCTCGGTGAGCCGCATCCCAGGTCCCAGCTCCGACTGGATGATGCGGTCGCGCAGGATCTCAGCCACCTGGCTGTGGAGGAGGCCCTTGTCTTCCCTGTCCGGCGGGGGTGATGTATGTTCAGTGATCGGCATAGGTGCAAGTATTTTTGCATACCAATTGTCGCATCGCAATAGGCTTAGCCACTCTGTCCGGAACAAGTTCGCCGCCTTCGGTAACTTTTGATGATGGATCGCAGTGCAGCATTCTCGATCCGATGATAGTGCCGTAATCGTCTCTGAAAGACTTTGGTAAAACAATGTACTATGCCATTACGGAGAGTGGTGCAGCCCATACTTGGATAGGGGTTCCCGACTACTCAGACACGCCTAAAGCGGGAGGGGCCGGGTTGACACGGAAAATCGTGGCGTGCTATGGTTTGTATGCAAGCGCAATCATTAGGAGGAATTCGTATGCTAAAGCTGACGCATAACGCGAGTGGCCGCCACTTCCTGCAGATCCCCGGCCCGACCAACGTGCCCGACCGCGTGCTGCGCGCGATGGACTATCCGACCATCGACCATCGCGGCCCCGAATTCCAGGTGATCGGCAAGAAAGTGCTGGCCGACATCAAGAAGATCTTCCAGACGCAAAGTCCCGTCATTATCTATGGCGCGTCTGGAACAGGAGCGTGGGAAGCGGCCCTGATCAACACGCTTTCGCCCGGCGATCGCGTGCTGATGTTCGAAACCGGCCACTTCGCGACGCTCTGGAAGCAGATGTCCGACCGTTTGGGGCTGCGCGCAGAATTCATCTCGGGCGATTGGCGTCACGGCGTCGATGCGGCGGTGATCGAGGCGAAGTTGCGCGAGGACAA
Organism: uncultured beta proteobacterium; assembly: GCA_963747225.1. Lineage (GTDB taxonomy): Bacteria > Pseudomonadota > Gammaproteobacteria > Burkholderiales > JAEUMW01 > JAEUMW01. Next base: position 338,986 of record CAVVES010000026.1, read on the forward strand.
GCAGAAGGAAATCAAAGCCGTCTGCGTCGTGCACAACGAGACCTCCACGGGCGTCACGTCGAACATCCCTGCGGTGCGTCGTGCGATCGATGCAGCGGGTCATCCCGCGCTGCTGTTGGTGGACACCATCTCCTCTCTCGCGTCCATCGACTACCGGCACGACGAATGGGGCGTGGACGTGACCGTTTCGGGATCGCAGAAAGGCTTGCTGCTACCACCAGGCATTTCGTTCAACGCGCTGAGCGACAAGGCCATCGCTGTATCCAAGACGGCGAAGCTGCCGAAATCGTACTGGGCGTGGGACGAATTGCTTCAGGCCAACAAAAATGGCTTCTGGCCTTACACACCTCCGACCAACCTGCTGTATGGCCTGTCGGAAGCGTGCGACATGCTGCTCGAAGAAGGACTCGCAAACGTCTTCGCGCGCCATGCGCGTCTCGCGGAGGCGACGCGACGTGCAGTGCGTGCATGGGGTCTGGAAATCCTGTGTGTGAATCCCGCCGAGTACAGCAACGTGTTGACGGCCATCCTTATGCCTGAGGGGCACAACGCGGATCGTTTTCGGAAGATCGTGCTCGACAACTTCGACATGTCGCTCGGCACCGGTCTCAACAAAGTTGCCGGACGCGTGTTCCGCATCGGCCACCTCGGTGATTTCAACGAGCTCATGCTGGCCGGCACCCTCTGCGGCGTGGAGATGGGGTTGGAGCTTGCGGGTGTGCCGTGCAAGAAGGGCGGCGTGGACGCGGCCATGGCCTACCTCGTCGAAACCTCTACCGTCAAAGCGACCGAAGAAAAGCTCGACGCTGCCGCCTGACGCGGCCGGCCGTGGACAGCCACGGAAAATGAAGATAAGACCGGAGAAGGGGCGGGCGGTCCGTTCTTCGACTGCCTGCTTCCAATAAGATCCCGAGGGAGGAGTCATGAGCGCCATATCGCGTCGCGTTTTTCTCGTGCTTGCCGCGTGCTGCACCATGCCGGGTGCGCAGTCCGCGCTCGCCGAGGCGTGGCCCACCAAGCCGGTCAAAATCGTGGTCGGCTTTGCGCCGGGCGGAGGGACCGATGTTGTCGCGCGGGTCCTCGGGCAGCGCCTGACCGAGATGTGGGGCCAACAGGTGATCGTGGAGAATCGGCCCGGGGCGACTGGCGTGATCGGCGCCGACAGCGTCGCCAAGGCCGCCCCTGACGGCTATACGCTCCTCATGGGACACGTCAACTCCAACGCCATTGCACCGAACTTCTTCCGCAAGCTGCCTTACGATCCGATCAAGGATTTCGCACCCGTCATTTACGTTGGCTTCGTACCCAATGTGCTGGTCGTGCATCCGTCGGTGGAAGCCAAGTCCGTGCAGGAACTGGTCGCGCTGGCGAAATCCAAACCCGGTCAGTTGACTTACGCATCGTCCGGAAACGGCAGCACCCAGCACCTGGCAGGCGAGAAATTCAAACTCCTCACGGGAGTCGACATTGTCCACGTACCTTACAAGGGCAGCGGCCAGGCAATCGGCGACCTGCTCGGGGGCAACGTCAACATGAACTTCGACACCATGCCGCCGATTCTCGAGCCGGTGAAAAGTCACCGCCTGCGCGCGCTCGCCGTCTCGACGCCGCAGCGCGTCCCGCAAATGCCTGATGTGCCCACCTTCAACGAGCTGGGCATGACCGGCTTCGATATCACCAACTGGTATGGCGTGTTCGCGCCCGCCGGCACGCCGAAGGACATCGTGACGAAGATCAACGCCGACATTCTCAAGGCGATGCAGAACCCCGAGACGAGGGCCAAGCTCGAGCAGGTGGGAACGCAGATCGGAGGTGGAACACCGGAGGAGTTCGCGGCGTTCGTGAAGAGCGAGATCGCGAAATACGGGAAGCTGGTGAAGGAGGCGAATATCAAGCAGGAGTGAAATCCATGCCGCTTCTGTCGTGATCGGGATGCGCGGCGCCCGCTGCACCTGTCGATCGCTACCTTTCCACCCACAAGAACGCGAGGAGTAACCATGTCCGATCCGATTCTCGTCTCCCGCGACGGCAATGTCGCAACGGTCGTACTGAACCATCCGGAGCGACTCAACGCGCTCACCAAAGCGATGTGGGCGGGGCTGTACGCTGCGATGAACGACCTGGAGCGCGACGACAGCCTGCGCTGTATCGTGCTGCGCGGGGCAGGTGAAAAGGCCTTCGCGGCCGGTGCCGACATTGCAGAATTCACGTCGACGCGCGGCAGCTCGAAGATGGCGAAGGAATATGGCGATCTGATCGATTCCGCGATGCGCTCCGTCGCTGATTCCCGGCATCCTACCGTGGCGATGATCCGCGGGGCGTGCGTCGGCGGCGGGCTGGAGATCGCCTCGCAATGCGACATGCGCATCTGCGGCGAGTCGAGCCGCTTCGGCGTACCGATCAAGAATCTCGGCCTGGTGATGGGATACGGCGAGCTGCAGGGAGTTCTCGCTGTCGCGGGACGTGCGGCCACCCTCGAGATTCTTTTGGAAGGGCGCGTGTTCGGTGCAGCCGAAGCGAAGCAGATGGGCCTCGTGAATCGCGTGGTTCCCGACGACAAGGTGGAGGAGGAAGCGCAGGCCACAGCGCGCCGGATCGCCGACGGCGCGCCGCTGGTTGCGCGATGGCACAAGAAGTTCATCAAGCGCCTGTCCGATCCTGCTCCGCTCACCGAGGCAGAGCGCGACGAGGCCTACGCGTGCTTCGACACCGAAGACTTCCGCACGGGATTCAGCGCTTTTCTCGCGAAGGTCAAACCGGAATTCAAGGGACAGTAAGGAGAGCGAAATGGGACCGCTGGCAGGAGTCAAAGTCATCGAGCTTGCGCACATCATGTCGGGTCCGATCTGCGGGATGCTGCTTGCCGACATGGGCGCCGACGTCATCAAGGTCGAGAAGTTTCCGGGCGGCGACGACAGCCGCCGGTTCGGATTGCCGATCATGGACGGAGAACCCTCGGCGTTCATGATCGTGAACCGCAACAAGCGTGGCATCGCCGTCGACCTCAAGAGCGAAGGTGGCAAGGATGTGGTGCGGCGGCTGCTCGCGAGCGCGGACGTCGTCACGGAAAACTATCGCATGGGCACGATGGAGAAACTGGGCTTGGGTTACGAGGCGCTTTCCGCCGCGAATCCCGGCCTCATCTATTGTGCGATCTCGGGTTACGGGCGCACCGGTCCCTATGCCGAAAAGCCCGGTTTCGATCTTATCGCGCAAGGTTTCTCGGGGCTCATGAGCATCACCGGCGAAGCGGGACAGGCGCCGATCAAGTGCGGCGGTCCGGTCGCCGACATCAACGCGGGAATTCTGGCAGCGCTAGGGATCGTCTCAGCCTATGTGAACCGATTGAAGACCGGACGCGGTCAAGTGGTCGAGACTTCGCTTCTCGAAGCCGCGATTATGCAAACCTATTGGCACACCGCGCACTATCTCGCCACCGGCGAGGCCGCGCCGCCCATGGGGTCCGGCAATCTCACGAGCGCTCCGTATCAGGCGTTCCAGACGAAGGACGGCTGGATCAACGTCGGCGCGGCCAATCAGGGAAACTGGGAACGGCTGGTCGCGGTGCTCAAGGCGCCGCATCTCGGTGCGGACCCACGCTTCAAGACCAATCCCGATCGCATGCAGAATCGCACGGCCCTGGTCGATGCGCTCACGGAAATACTCAAGCAGCGTTCGAGCGCCGAATGGCTGAAGCTGCTCGACGAAGCCGGGCTGCCGGTGGGACCGGTCGCGTCGGTGCCGGAGATGCTCCAGGACCCGCAAACAATCTACCGCGAGATGGTGGTCGAGACCGCCCACCCGAAACTCGGCAAGGTGAAATCGTTGGGATTCCCGATCAAGTTTTCCGCGACCGCGGCCGAGGTCAAGCGCAGCGCACCGATGCTGGGCGAGCACAATCGTGAAGTGCTTGAAGAATACGGCTATGGACCTGCGGAGATCGAAAAGCTGCTGGCGAGCCGCGCGCTCGGCGCGGGATAGATCGCGGCAGCCAGGACCCGGGATCGCGATCCCGGGCGGTAATTCTTACACGTTCCGGAAAGCCCTTCCTTCGCCGCGCACTCACGTTGGCGTGAAGCTTCTTTCGTAGTCCTCTGATCGATCAGGGCTTAGCCACCGCAGGCACGACTGCTGCGCCATTATGCGTTGCCATTGCTGGTTGATCATTCGCGGGTTGTGGGCTTTTTGAATTCGCATCTGGTGGATTTGGCACACCGCGACAAGACAAGAAAAGGAGTGAAACCATGAGTAACGCACCCAAATCAAGTGGCGACCATCGCGTTCCCTTCAACGGCGGTATCGCTCTTGTGATCAGTGCTGTCTTTGCAGTGACTCTCTATGGCGGATCGCACCGCTTCACGGTTGCACCGGTGAAAGACGTAGTCGCAGCGGAATCCACTCTGCAGCAGCCGGGCGAATTCGAATACAGGGGAGGGAATGTTCCTGTCGGAGCGTCCGATGGACGCATTCGCACGATCGCAAACTATCTGGGCAAGCGTTACCTCGTTTCCAAAGACGCCGTTGCACATTTCGCCCAGACCGCTTTCAGCGTCGGCAAGGAGGTAAATGTCGATCCGCTTCTCATCCTCGCGGTGATTGCAATCGAGTCGCGCTTCAACCCGGTCGCTGAGAGCAGCGCTGGCGCGCAAGGACTGATGCAGGTGATACCGAAGTATCACGAGGACAAGATCCCCGAAACGGAAACGGATCCGTCGTTGCTCGACCCGCGGCTCAACGTTCTGGTCGGCGCGAAGGTGCTGAAGGACTACCTGCGCCAGAGCGGAGGAGACCTGAAGAACGCACTGCAGGTGTACAACGGGTCGCGCGGCGAAGCGAGCGCCCAATACGCCAGGAAAGTGATGACCGAGAAGGAACGGATCCGGCAGTCGATCGGAGATGTGCGGACGGCGGAGAACGGCTGACGCAGATTATCCTTCGTCCGCGCGCGTGGGGGTGGGGTCTGCACGCCACAGGCGGTAGCGGACTTCGACGCTGGAGGGGACATAGACCACGATGGGCAGGCGGCTGTTATATCGAAGGAGCTTCGGCTCTCCGCCGAGGGTGACGAATCGGTCCACCTGCGGGGTCTTCGGATCGACCGCCATCAGCGTCCCGGCCATCGGGCCGAGCGAGCGCAGCACGTAGCGATCGAAGCCCCAGCCCGCAATGGTTTCGGTTTCGAGCGTTCCGCCGAAGAAATATCGATTGACCGGATCGGTCCTGACCATCTTGCCCACGATCAGATCCACCTTGAGCGCGGATTCATCCTGCTGCGGCGGCAGATTGATAACGTAACGCGTCATGCCCGGTTCCGCCGGTGGAAACGCTTTCATGTTGTCGGCGGCGTGGGCTGAAGAGATACCAAGGGCGACGACCAGAGAAAGGAATGCAACGATCTTCATGGGTCGCGAGGGCGATGCAGAAGTGTTTGCTCATTACGGATTCTGCCCATCATACGCCCGCCTCAGCGCCTCCACGTCGATCTTCTTCATTTGCAGCATCGCCTTCGTGACCCTTCGCGATTTCTGCGGATCAGGATCGTGCAATAGCTCGATCAACGCCGTGGGAACGATCTGCCACGAGAGGCCGTACTTGTCTTTCAGCCAGCCGCATTGCTGAGCTCTTTCGTCTCCGCCTTCGGAGAGTCGCTCCCAGTAGTCGTCCACTTCCTTCTGTGATGCGCAATTGACGACGAACGAAATGGCCTCGGTGAACTTGAAGTGAGGTCCGCCGTTCAATGCTACAAAGTCCTGTCCGTCGAGCCGGAACGCAACGGTCATCACCGTTCCCTTCGGTCTACCCGACGCTTGTGCCCCTTCTTCGCCGTAACGCGCAACGCTGACAATCCTGGAGTCGCCGAAAATCGAGACGTAGAAGTTCGCCGCCTCTTCCGCTTGATGGTCGAACCACAGGAAGGGGATGATTCTTTGAACGATGTTTCGCATGGTGAGCCTCCTGAAGAGTCTGTCCCTCAGTTTGGCTTAGCGTTGCCGGCAAAGCGAGGGAACAGCGTGAACGCGTTGTCGCGATCGATTGCCTTTCGCGCTGCGGCGTCGAGCAGCTTGCTCGCTTCGAGGCCTGAGGTCTCGGCCTTCACAACCGACTCGGGCGCCAGGGGGAAGCCACTGCCGAACAGGATCTGGCTTGCGGGCACGAATTGCCGCAATGCTGCCAGCGCATACTCCGACGTGGACAAAGCAGTGTCGTAGTAAAGGCGCTGCAGGTAGTGAAGGACACCTTTCGGTACACGCTCGCCCAGACCCGGCAACAGTTCGCCCAGTCTGAGACGCCACGCAAGGTACGGCACGGCTCCGCCAGCGTCAGACATGATGTACCGGATGGAAGGGTAGCGCTCGAAGGTTCCGCTGTAGAGTAGATTCGCGATGCAACGCGTCATGTCGAAGACGAATTCGACGAGAGCATAGGGCAGTGAGAGCTTCGGAACCTCGCTGCCAGGAGGTGCCGTATTTGGATGGATGAATACCGATCGCGGACCGCCGTTCGAGCTCCTGGAAGAGTTCCTCGAAGGCGGGATCACCGAGGTATTGCACGCCCTGGCTCGCCCATAAGATGACTCCGTCCAGGCTGAGCACATCGAGTGCGTGTTCGAGTTCGCGGCAAGCCAACGTCGTGTCCAGAAGCGGGAGCGTCGCGAAGCCGCCAAAGTGCGCCAAGTCATCCTGAACGGATCGCGCCAGGAACTCGTTGCAGTGTCGCGCCCACCGCTGCGCACCGGCAACGTCGCCCCAGTAGACTGCCGGCACGACGGAGGCCACCGCCGCGGCGATGCCATTGCGCTCCATCACCTCTCTAGCGATTGAAACACTCCACTCCGGCACCGGGGGCCCACCGGTCCATGCGATGTTCCGCCGTTTGAGGTCAGCGATGAACTCAGGAGGAAGGAAGTGATGGTGAACGTCGATCCGCTGGGGATCCGGGGTCACGGGTGTCTCCTCGCGCGATCGCCCGTATTGGCACGACCGGTCATTGGCGTATCGTCGAACGCATCACAGCGCTTTCCCTTTCACGTAGCGAAACTCTTGCGTTTCGCCCTGATAACCCCATGCATCGGCATGGACCTCGTGGATCACGATGTAGCTCGCCGGCGCAAGCGGTCCGATGATGCGTTCGACCGCGGCGAACGCCTCCTTCACATAGCGGGCCTTTTCGTCCTTCGTGTTGGTGCCTTCTGTCACCTTGATCTCGAGGAAGAAGCTGCGCAGCGACTGGTCCAGACGGGCGCCACCGATGTACCAGCTCTTGGCGTCTACGTGCTCGACAGCTACTGCCGTGAGTTCACGCCTTTTCCTCAGTACGTCGGCAGTCAGGTTCGTGAGGACGGTCGCGATCTCGGACGATGTTTCCGGAGAAACTGTCGCGCAGAGCTTAACGTTCAGGTAGGGCATGGGACCTCCACTGAGGAGATTGGGCGCGTTAGACAGAACTCTTCAGAGGCTTCGATAAGACTGACGACAGGATCTTGAACGTCTATTTCGGCGAGCTCAAGCTCGGTCGCTTCCACGAACGACGCATGAGCATCGAGGATGCACTTGACCCCCTTAAACGTCCCCGACCCTTACCCTCTGTATCTCCAAAGTGTTCCGGTCCGCCGCCGAAGTCGTAGTCGTAAATGGAAGAGTTCCTTAACTGAAGCGCTGGCTCGTCTCCTCGGGCGCAGTTATGCCCCCTCCGCGCGAGAAACCCGGCCCCGATCACTCCGGATAGAAGCCTGCACCTACCAAAAGGACGCCTTCGGCTCTCACTGCCTTAACGTAGCTCCACTTATGCGATGGTTCAGTCTGGCCGGGCTTGGGCAGCCAATAGTCTACCCACCCCGACCCCTTGGTCCGAGCGGTCTTCAGAAGCTCGTCATGAAAGGCCTTGCCCTTCTTGTCCATCTCTCCGTGGTATGCCCGTCCTTCGCGCGCAGGGAAGGCGGGATTGAGAATCACCGTGCCGTCGGGTGCATACGCAAACACGTAGAACGTCACCGGACCACCACTCGCTTCCCCGCTGGCGAAATTCGGTGAAGGCGGCCGTCCCTTTTTCATCGACCAAGGCTGCGGCCTTGTTGACCAGTGCTTCGATTCGCCTCGTCTCGGCCGACACCGGTGGTTGGTCCTGACACCAGGCAGATTGGCGGGAGACTATTGCAACCACAACGAAACTAAGCGTACCGAGCAGCAGAATACGCTTTAGCATGGGCGCCCTCCATTGTCGTGAACACTCTTGCCATCTGTCTTCGTCGGCCTTCTCCCGATGCCCAAACGGCCCGCGTGACCGGTCCGTGTCGAAGCCGGGGTTGGGCGGCATGTCAGAACTGAACGAACTGGTAGTCTGAACCCGGCACAACTGTGCTACCAAAGCCAACGTCTTTGCGCATTTCAATGACGATCGCCGTGTAGGCACTCTTCATGGTTGACTGGTCAACCGATGCCGGATTAGCGGCGCGCTTGACTTGTAACGCGATGAAATGATTGAGTGCAACGAGCACACTGTCCGAGGCCCACAACCATGCTGCGGCGTAAGCCGCATGAAAGCGTTCTTTCATCTCCGACGTTCCGCCATGCCCAGAAACAAAAACTCGTAGGGCGCCGCACGTTTCTTCATAGACGCGGCGACGGCGCTCGGTAATCTGGCCCTCAGCAAGAAGGTCAGCTTTGAGGCGCTCTAGCTCTGAAGTGTGGAGAGCTTTAACGCTTTCCACGAGATTTGTGAGGTGAGCAAGGTCTTCCTTTGAGGCCAAGTTCTTGCCCTTCGCAGCAACGTAAGAAGGTAGGTAACCACGAAGAAATAGCCCGGCAACTATGAGCCCGACAACGCTAAGACTAGATAGGACGAGCGCGATTAGTTCCATTGGTGAATGTGGAGACAAGACGCCCAACGTTGCCGGTAACCGCCGCCGAGGGGCGAAGCGACGACGGTAGCTAACAGCGCAGCTGTTGGCCTGTCCGGTAGACCGGCGGGTTAGGCACGGGCAATCCGCCTAATGATCTGTTGCTGCGCTTCAGGATGAAACTCCTCGTACACAGTATTTGAGCGATCGTTGTTCTTTTCCGTTGGCCTCGGAATAACGAAGCGTTCTGTGTTCAGCCATTCAACATTCCGGCCGGCAGATACAAGGTCATTGGTGTCATCGCGTGTTCGGATCACATTGTCTCTCAGGATCCCAATACCTTTCACGGTGATATCTACCCCACCGAAGGCAGCCTTGATGTAGACGATGTCTCCAACTTTCAGCGATTTGAAATACTCCTGAAGTTCGGGAGCATCATTTGAATCCCAGCCGACTCCGACCAACCGATGGGTAAGAAATTCATCGCTCACGTCATGATCGTAATAGGCACCGACGCCATAGATTGCCATCTTCGATCTCCCATTTCGATTTGATCCACCATGTCGAGCGTCCCAAAGGGGGCCTTTATTTGCGTCACCGAATTATCGATCCGCCGATTAGCAATCGCAACAGTCGGTTGGCTGACAATCCCGACGTGGTCTGAGGATACCCTGGGCGCGGCCATCGCTACACCGACCTGTCACGCAGCTCTCGCGCCGTGATCCACCACCGCATGTTCTCCATGCCATCGCGCGACGCGCACCGGGCCGCTCTCTCCCGTCAGCATTTCCAGTGCGTGCTTGTATGCGATCGGATCGTCGCTCGTATAAAAGACGTGGCGACCCTTTTGACCTGTGCGAGTCAGCAACCCACGCTCACCCAGAACGACGCGCAGGTAGCGCGCGATCGCGGGCGCGGGGTCGATGACATTCACGTGCTCACCCGCAATGCGCCGGATCGCGTCGAGCAGGAAAGGATAGTGAGTGCAGGCGAGGACAATGGTGTCGGCGCCCGCGTCGAGCATCGGCTGCACGAATCCGCGCAGCATCGCTTCCGTTTCTTCGCCGTCGAGCCTGCCCCTCTCGACCTGATCGGCGAGTCCGTTGCACACCTGGTTGATCAGGGTGATGCCGTTCGCGTGGCGGCCCGCGGTCGCCTTGAAGAGCTTGCCCTGGAAGGTTGCCGGTGTAGCCATGATGCCGACCACGCCGGTCTTGGTCGTGAGCGCCGCAGGCTTGACTGCCGGCTCCATGCCGACGGAGGGAAGAGTGGGAAAGGTTTCGCGCAGGTGCTTGAGCGCGGCTGCGGACGCGGTGTTGCATGCAACGACCACCGCCTTGCATCCGCATTCGATCAGGAAATGCGTGATCGCGTCGCAGAACTGACGGATCTCTTCCTGCGGACGCGGCCCGTACGGCACGTGGGCCTGATCGGCGAAGTAGATCGTGTCTTCGTGGGGAAGCTGGTGAACGATCTCGCGCCAGACGCTGAGGCCGCCGACGCCGGAGTCGAAGATACCGATGGGAGAGGAATGGGACATGATTCGTCGGGATAGCAGACTTCAAACCAGAGTGTGGCTGGGCTTGCCGCTCAATGCGTGACCCGCGCGCTGAAGAGAAGGCGCATCAACTCTTGCGCGCGACGCGCTTGTACAATCGGAACCGCTCCTTGTTGTCTCCGGGCCGCGCGCCTTCCCAGATGTTCTTCCAGCCGGCGCCGCTTGCGAGATCCTGCGATACAGTGCCCTGGGTGAGCAGCACATCGCATTCGCGCTTCGGCTGCGGCAGCTCTTCGCGGTAGGTGACGATCCCTGCATAGTATTCCAGCATCGCGCGCTGCGATTCGCCGAGACCCACGCTCGAAATGCATCGGTAACCCTTGGGCAGAGCGCCTGCGAGGTCGGCCACCACGCCTTGATAGCTCTTGCCCGCATCCACGTAGGGCAGCCACAGGGTGGAGGCCAGAATCCACATGAGCGTGATGCCGCCTCCCCAGTTCACCAGCGCGCGCCGCGTCGTGGGCATCGTCCGCGCCACCAGAGCGGCCCACAGGAACGTGCAGGCCGCGGCGACGAGAAACGGGAACCACGCGAACCGGGCGTCGAAACCGGGCTGGAATGTGGCGAGCTGCCGGGCGATTCCGGGCGGCCAGCCGGTGAGGAGCGCGATCCATGCGACCCAGAGCAGGATCGCGATCAGGCCGAAGGTCATGATGCCGAACCAGTCGAGCGCGCTGATGGCGCCCCGGCGCAGCGTGTCGAGGGATGCGACCGCGAGCAGCGTGAGCGGAAGCAGCAGCGGCAGCGCGTAGACGTCGCTCGCTTTTGCCGTCAATCCGAGGATCGAGAACATCACGAGAAACGCGATCAGCGGAAGCTGCACTTCGGGGCGCTTCAGCGCTCCCCGGCGGCCGTACCACATCGTCCAGAGCGCGAGCGGCAGCACCGGCCACGCATACCAAGGGAGCAGCTCCAGGTATTCGTGCCAGGCGCGGGTGCCCTGTGCCGAGCGGCCGAGGAGAAGGCTGCCGACGATGTCCTGGGCGAGCCAGTCGTGGAACAGCCCGGGCGAGCGGCGATAGAGCGCGATGGGCCAGATCAGCAGCCACGGCACCGCCGTGAGGGCGGCGACGCCGAGGGTGGAGAGGAAACGTCGACGGCGCCACTGTCGGCAGCCCACGCCGAGCACGAGCACGATGGCCATCAGCACGACCGGCGCGAAGAGGCCGCGGGCGAGAAAACCGATGCCGATGCCCGTGCCGAGGGCAACACCGCCAACGAGCGGCCTGCGCGGAGCCAGCGCGAGACCGAAGAGGCCGAGCGCGACTCCCGTCAGCAATGGTACGTCCGGAATCGGCTGATGCCCGCGGACCAGCAGACCGACGCAGCCGAGCAGCGCAATGGCTGCGATCGCGGCGTAGTCGCGTCCATAAAGTTCCTTCGCGGTGAGTGCCGTGAACCAAAACGTCAGCGCCATGAACACGCCGCTCGCCACACGGACCGCATCGGGCAGTGACAGCACCCTGGCGAAGAGCTTCACGCACAGCATGGCCACGAGATAGATGAGCGGCGGAGCGTCGAGGACGTTTTCCCCGGCGAGCGTCGGCACCACCCAGTCGCCCTTGCCCGCGAGGATGTTGCGGACTACGGCAATCGACTCCGCTTCGTCGGGCTTCCACGGTTCGTGGCCGACGAGCCCGGCCACCATCCACCCGATGCACAGGAGGAGCGCGGTCGCGGCGGCCGACACGCGCACATGGAACCAGCGCCGCGCGGGCTTGGCGCCGGTGACGGGATCGGCCAGGGGTGGAAGCGCGGTGCTCAAGGTGGAGAGCGCCGGAGCGCTGGTGGGTGCAGAATCAGACCAGCGGGCGTTGGTAGAGACCTTCGAGGATGCGCAGCGGCGAGCGGTCGGGGTGGCGCATTGCATCCACCGGCAGATGGAACGTCTGCTCGAGCAGGTGCTGGCCGCCCAGCGCCGCGTGCAGCACCCGATCGGTGAACACGATCCAGGTCGTGTCAGGCGGAAATGCGACCGGCGTCTTCGTCGTGCTCTTCTGATAGCTGAGATTGGCCTTGCTGCGATCGTGGAGCTGAAGCATCACGTGATCGTATGGCGTGCGCCGACCCCGCGTGATGCGCAACGTCTCCAGCAGCCAGCCGCTCAACGCGGCCGGCAGGGTGATCTCGCTTGCGAATCTGGGCGCGAAGGCTTCGAACGGTTCGCCCACTTCCCAGCGGCGCGGCTCGCCTGCCGGGTTCACGTTGCTGAACACGCGCAGGATGCGCCGGCCCTGGTTTGGCGTCGCGGAAAAGGCGTCCACGTGCAAGCGCGTGTCGTCCTTCTTGTAGGAGGTCGGAACGTCCTTCGACCCGCACCGGACGAAAGCTCGTCCGCGCGACTTCGAGGTGTTCCGCGTAGTCCGGCAACATCATTTGCACGAAGCGCGTCGTGCTTTCCGAATAGCGTCGCATCATCGCGCGCAGGCGGTCGAGCTCCGTGCCGGTGAGCGCCGTGCCGTGGAGGCTGTCGTTGCGGATGTCGTAGACCACGTTCTTCGACTTGCCGTCGGAGGTGGCCGGTGAGAGCAGCGGCTGCTCCTCGGCGGCGAACTGGAACGGAAGCGCTGCGAAGAACAGCACGCGACCGCTTTCGAGCGCCTCGACCGCTTCGCCCTGGGCCTCGCCCTCCGCCGGCGTCTCCCAGCTGGCCGTCCGCATGACCTGCAGCGCGTCCGAATCCATGATCGGGTCCATCTTGTTCTCTCCGTTCGCTGTAACGCTCAACGCTCTTGATCCTTGCGCCGGCAGCGGGTTCCCGCTCGTGCGAGCAGGTCCGGCCGCGCTGGGGCGCCATGCCGTGCCCAGGCTGGACATGGGTGACGCCGTTTATGAGTCCGCGTGGCGGCTGTAGCCGGATCGGGCCGATACCTTCGGCGAGCCGGGGATCAAGGCGCGTATTCTACCTCCGCGCCCGACCGCAGTTTACGCAACAAAAAGGCAGCGTTTCCGCTGCCTTTTTGGCGACTGGTGGAGGACGGGGGCCGGCCCGACCGCCGCGATGGCCCAACTGCGGCTCAGGCGGCGGGCTTGGCGCCGCCGCGCGCGTAGCGCTGCCGGAACTTCTCGACGCGCCCGGCGGTATCGACGATCTTCTGCTTCCCGGTGTAGAAGGGATGGCAGGCGGAGCATACCTCCACGTGCAGGGGCCGCCCCAGGGTGGAACGGGTCTGGAACGTGTTGCCGCAACTGCAGGTTACGGTGATTTCCGTGTACTTCGGGTGGATCTTCTCTTTCATCGGATTCTCCTCGCTCGCGACGCTCAGGCGTCGTCGCGGTGGCTGGGGGCGGCCGGCGGCCGCGAAAGGGGCGCAATTATCCTCAAACCAGGGCTGGCTTGCAAGCGCCCACGCCGCTTAAGGTGGGGCCGCCCCGACGCTGAATCAAGCTGGGGCCTGTTCACACTACGGCTACAAGGTGCGTTGCGAGGAAAAGGGATCATATGGGCGAGGCGTCAAACGAAGGCGGGCCGGCTGCCCGGCGAGGCTTGGCAACGAAGCGCATGGCCTTTTCGCCGCAACCCGAAGGGCACGGGTACCCTGCGCCGCAACTCTGCGTTCCCCTCCTCGCCAAGACCCCGGTCTTGGCATCGTCGCGCGCCTCGATTGGCACCCCATGCTACCCGTTCGCACTTGCAGATGTAGTGTGAACAGGCCCTAGGTCGTCGCCAGCTTGTCGATACGCCGCAGGACAGCTTCCGTGTACTCGCTGGTGGAAGCGGTGCCGCCGAGATCGCGAGTGCGTACCTTGTCTTCGAGGATGGCCCTGTCGATCGCCTGCCGCAGGACATTCGCCTTGGCGTCTTCGCCCACATGCTCGAGCATGAGAGCGCCTGCCAGCAGCAACGCGGTGGGATTCGCGACCCCCTTGCCGGCGATGTCCGGAGCCGAGCCGTGCACCGCTTCGAAAATCGCCGCCTGGGCGCCGATGTTCGCCCCGGGCGCCAGTCCGAGGCCCCCGATCAGTCCCGCGATCAGATCCGAGAGGATATCTCCGAAGAGATTGGTGGTCACGATTACGTCGTATTGCGAAGGATCCAGTACGAGCTGCATGGCGCAGGCATCGACAATCCGCTCGTTCGTCTGCACTCTGCCCTCGTATTTCTTTGCTATTTCGAGCCCGGTCTCGAGGAAGATGCCGGTCAGCGCCTTGAGAACGTTCGCTTTGTGTACGATGGTGACCTTCTTGCGGCCGTGCTTGACCGCGTACTCGAACGCGAAATCGATGATGCGACGGCAACCCTGACGCGTGTTCACGCCCTGTGAGATGGCCACCGCGTGCGGGTCGTCGTCGATCGGAATGAAGTGCTCGAAAGCGACGTAAAGGCCCTCGAGGTTCTCCCGCATCAGCACGATGTCGACGTTCTCGAAGCGGCCCGGGATCACGGTCCGGGCGGGGCGCACATTCGCGTACAGCTTGAAGGCTTCGCGCAGCCGCACGTTGACCGATCGATAGCCGCCGCCAACAGGGGTAGTCAGCGGACCCTTGAGGGCGAGATGAGTCCGGCTGATGCTGTCGAGCGTTTCGTTCGGCAGCGGGTCGCCTGCCTTGTCTACTGCCGCCATCCCGCCCAAGCACTCCTCCCATTCGAAGGGTGCGCCGACAGCCGCCAGGATCTTCACGGTGGCTGCCGTGATCTCGGTACCGATGCCATCGCCGGGAATCAGCGTTGCGGGAATCTTCCTGCCAGCGACCATGTGCATTCCTCCCTGTCTTGAACTGATCCTAGAGAACGGCTCGTGCGTGATCTGGCCGACGCTTGACTGCTGATCGAAGTTTGAGCGTCAAAGGCTACCCTCTTCGCATCGAATCAAAGAAGTCGGGACCGCGCATCGGTGGCCGCAGGCTTGGTGCGGGCGCGGGACCTGGCCGACGCTTGGCTGCCGATCGAAGCTTGAGCGCCAACTGTTACCCTCGTCGCATTGAGTCAAAGAAGTCGGGACGGCGCATCGGTGGCCGCAGGCTTGGTGCGGGCGCGGGACCTGGCCGACGCTTGGTTGCCGATCGAAGCTTGAGGGTCAACGGTTACCCTCGTCTCATTGAGTGAAAGAAGTCGGGACCGCGCATCGGTGGCCGCAGGCTGGTGCGGGCGCGGGACCTGGCCGACGCTTGGCTGCCGATCGAAGCTCGAGGGTCAATCTCACCCCCGCCTCATTGAGTCAAAGAAGTCGGCATTGCTCTTCGTCGCCTTGATCTTGTCGAGCAGAAACTCCATCGCTTCCAAGTCGTCCATCGGGTACAGCAGTTTCCGCAACACCCAGATCTTCTGCAGGATCTCCTGTTTGATCAGCAATTCCTCGCGCCGCGTGCCGGAGCGATTGACGTTGATGGACGGGTAGATCCGCTTTTCAGCCATGCGTCGATCCAGGTGGATCTCCATGTTGCCGGTGCCCTTGAATTCCTCGTAAATCACGTCGTCCATGCGCGAGCCGGTATCGATCAGCGCGGTGGCGAGGATCGTGAGCGAGCCGCCTTCCTCGATGTTGCGCGCGGCGCCAAAGAACCGTTTCGGTCGCTGCAGGGCATTGGAATCGACACCACCGGTTAGCACCTTGCCGGAAGCGGGCACCACGGTGTTGTAGGCGCGCGCGAGGCGGGTGATGGAGTCGAGCAGGATCACCACGTCCTTCTTGTGCTCGATCAGCCGCTTCGCCTTCTCGATCACCATCTCGGCGACCTGCACGTGGCGGGTGGCCGGCTCGTCGAACGTGGAGGCGACCACTTCGCCCTTCACCGAGCGCACCATCTCCGTCACTTCCTCGGGCCGCTCGTCGATGAGCAGCACGATCATGATCACTTCCGGATGGTTGGCGGTGATGCTGTGGGCAATGTGCTGCATGAGGACCGTCTTGCCCGCCTTGGGCGGGGAGACGATGAGGCCGCGCTGACCCTTGCCGATGGGCGCGATGATGTCGATGATGCGGCCGGTGATGTTTTCCTCGGCCTTGATCTCCCGCTCCAGAACCAGCGGCTGGGTGGGATGCAGGGGCGTCAGGTTCTCGAAGAGAATCTTGTGCTTCGCGTTTTCCGGCGGCTCGAGGTTGACCTTGTCCACCTTTACCAGCGCGAAATAGCGCTCGCCGTCCTTCGGCGTGCGGATCTCGCCCTCGACCGAGTCGCCGGTGTGCAGGTTGAAGCGCCGGATCTGGGACGGACTCACGTAGATGTCGTCCGGGCCCGCGAGATACGACGTGTCCGGCGAGCGCAGGAATCCGAAGCCATCCGGCAGCACCTCCAGCGTTCCCTCGCCGTAGATGCTCTCGCCGCGCTTCGCCTGATTCTTCAGGAGCGCGAAGATGAGATCCTGCTTGCGCAGGCGGTTCGCGCCGTCGATTTCATTGGTGATGGCCATCTCCACGAGCTCGCTGACGTGGAGATTCTTCAAATCCGAAAGATGCATGGGCGGAGCCGACTCGGGGCGGGGGGAAAGATGGAGGGAGAGTTCTGGAAAACTCGGGGAGGGTGCGGAATCCCGCTTCGGAGCCTGCCCCGGGTCAGCGCGGCGGGCTCGGTTGCTTCTGGGTGGTGTCAAGAATTCAAGCCATCGGGTTCACAGGTTGCTATCGAGGAAGGCGGCGAGTTGAGACTTGGACAGCGCACCCACCTTTGTCGCTTCCACGTTTCCGTTCTTGAAGAGCATCAGGGTCGGGATGCCGCGAATGCCAAAGCGCGGCGGCGTGGCCTGGTTCTCGTCGATATTGAGCTTCGCCACCTTCAGCCGGCCTGCGTACTCCTTCGCCACGTCATCGAGGATGGGCGCGATCATCTTGCACGGACCGCACCATTCCGCCCAGTAGTCGACCAAGACGGGCACTTGGGAGTGCATTACTTCCTGCTCGAACGTGTCGTCGGTGACGTAATGGATGTGCTCGCTCATGAGACCTCTGGATCTTTTGTTCTTCTGGTGATTTCGGGGGGCGCCGCCGCAGGGACGACCGGGAAAGGAAACTGCTGGCCGTATGCTATCCAAAATGGCGTGGCTTGGGAAGGGCTCGAAAGCGCCGCCCGCCTTTCTGCTAAAATCCCTGCTCCCCGCTGGTGCACCAAAGCTCCCGAGACCAAAGTGCCATGACCTACGTCGTTACCGAAACCTGCATCAAGTGCAAATACACCGACTGTGTCGATGTCTGCCCCGTGGACTGTTTCCGCGAAGGGCCGAATTTCCTCGTCATTGATCCCGACGAGTGTATCGATTGCACGCTCTGTGTGGCGGAGTGCCCGGTAGAAGCCATTTTTGCCGAAGACGATGTGCCGGCGGACCAGAAGCAGTTCGTTGCCATCAATGCGGAGCTGGCGAAGGCTTGGCCGGCCATCGTCGAGAAGAAGGATGGGCCGGCGGACGCAGATGAGTGGGCAAAGGTAAAAGACAAGATTCAGCTGCTCGAGAAGTAGCAATGTGGACGTGTGCGTCCGAATCGCCCGCTCTGCGGTCGCATCCCCGAGAGAGCGCTGGGTCCCTGCTCCGCGCGCCGCGGTCGGACGCCTCCGATTGAGCGAAGGTAAGGGACAAGGTCAATCTGCTCGAGAAGTAGCAAACACGGATATGCGTCCGAATTGCCTGCTCTGCGGTCGCATCCCCCGAAAGGGCGCCCGGGCCCCTGTTCCACGCGACGCGGCCGGACGCCTCCGATTGGGCGAAGGTAAAGGACAAGATTCCGCTGCCAGAGAACTAGCAGCGTGGGGGTGTGTCACCATCATGGCAGCGCTCTGCGCTGCATAGGTGAGCGTTCCTGACAAGAAGGTCACGAGACCAATCTGCTGGGAAAGTAAAGTTCAAAACTGCGGTCTCCATACCTCGCCGATCGACGCGGGCAAGCGCGGAACATTTTGTCGCCTCGCTCCGCGTCGTAACCCTTGACGCTTCCCGCTTTTCCAACCGTTGACCACGAAGAGCTGATCCGCGCACTCCAGCGCGGCGCGGTGGCGCTGACGCCTAACCGCAGGCTTGCTCGCGCATACAAGCACGCCTTCGATCGCGCCCAGGAGGAAGAGGGTCGCCTCGCATGGGTAAGCGCCGAGGTGCTGCCGTGGGACACCTGGCTCGAACGCAGCTGCGTGCCGGCAGCGTCCGGTGTTGGCCCCGCATTGCTGACGCTGCTGCAGGAGCAGGCGGTGTGGGAAGAGGGGGTCGCCGCATCGAGCGCTGCGCGCCGTCTGATCCGGCCGACCGCCACTGCCGCGCTTGCCCGCGAGGCCTGGAAGCTCGGTCAAGACTGGCAACTGCTCGAAGCGCTGCGGCACGAGCCCCTCAACGACGACGGGCTCGCGTTTCGCGGTTGGTCGGACACCTACGCCAAGCGGTTGCACCGCCTCGGCGCGATCGACGCAGCACAGCTTCCTCGTCGAATGGTCGAAGGGCTGCGTCGACGTGAGCTCACAACCCCGGGCGAGCTCGTCCTGTGCGGGTTCCGTGACTTCGCGCCCGCAGCGCGCGAAGTCCTGGAAGCACTCATTCAGAGCGGCACGCGTATCAGTGAGCTCGCCGGGCAGAAGAACGTCGGACGGCCGAGCTGCGTCGCGTTGCCGTCGGTGGGGGATGAAATCGAAGCGGCAGCCCGCTGGGCACGAACGCGACTCGAAGCGAATCCCAAGGCGCGCATCGGCGTAGTCGTGCACGATCTCGCGCGCATTCGCGACCGCGTCGTGCGCGCGTTTCGCGGTGTTCTGCAACCCGACTCGCTGGTACGGGAGACCGCTCCGTCGGTGCTGCCTTTCAACGTGTCGCTGGGAGCGCCGCTGGCAAGCTATCCGATTGCGCGGACAGCCCTCGCCGCCATGGAACTCGCTCGCGGGCACGCCAGCGCGCTCATGTGGAGCATGCTGCTGCGTTCACCGTATCTGAGCGACGCCGAGAGCGAGCGCGACGGTCGCGCCCGCCTCGATGCACGGCTCAGACGGACCGGCGAGATCGAACTCGACGTGAAGACCGTGGAGTACTACGCGCAGAGCGACGCGCATGCACCCTTGCTTGCGCTGCGCATCTCGTCGCTCCGCGATTTCGTCGGCGAGCGGAAGGCGGACCGTCGTGCACCCTCGCGCTGGGTGGAGACGCTGTTCCGGATCCTCGCCGTGCTCGGGTTTCCCGGAGAGCGCCAGCTTGCGAGCGATGAGTACCAGACGTGGCGGCGACTGAAGGAAATACTGGCGTCCCTTGCCTCGCTCGATGGCATTGTGCCCGCTTCCGATCTCGAAACCGTGCTCGCGCGGGCGCAAGCTATCCTGCAGGAGACGGTGTTTCAGCCCGAGTCGGCGGAGGTGCCGGTACAGGTCCTCGGCATTCTCGAAGCGGCTGAACTACGTTTCGACCATCTGTGGGTCGCCGGTCTGACTGACGAGAGCTGGCCCGCCGCGCCGCACCCGAACCCGCTGTTGCCGGTCGCCCTGCAACGCCGCGCGGGCGTTCCCCACGCATCGACGGAACAGGAACTGCGCTTCGCGAACTCGCTCACTCAAGGGTTCGTTCAGGCTGCACCCGAGGTCGTCTTTTCCCATGCGCAGCGAGAGGAGGATCGCGACCTTGCGCCAAGTCCGCTGATCGTCCCGTTTCCCGCGGCGACGCTGGAAGATCTCGGTATCGTTCGTTTTCCGTCTCTGGTGGCGACCGTCGCATCCGCGAATCGGCTCGAGCAAATCGCCGACACGCGTGCGCGACCGTTGCCCGCGGGTCCTCAGCGATCCGGCGGCACTTTCGTCTTCCGCGACGAGGCGGCGTGTCCCTTCCGCGCTTACGCGAACCATCGCGTCGGCGCGAGGAGTCTCGAAGTTCCGCAGCCAGGGCTCGATCCGAGGGCGCGTGGCAGTTTGATGCACGAGGCGCTGGCCGAGGTGTGGCGGCGGTTGCAGACGCGTTCCGCGCTCGATGCCTGCGACGAAGCGGCGCTCAGTACAGTGATCGAGCAGGCGGCTGCAAGCGCCGTGAGCACGCTGGTGCGAAGGGGGAGAAGATCCCTGTCCGGGCGCCTCGCCCAGCTCGAACGGCGGCGCCTCTGGCAGCTCGTGAGCGAATGGCTCTGCCATGAGCGTGCGCGGGGCGAATTCGAAGTGGAACTCATCGAGCACAAGCGTCCGGTCGTCTTCGGCGGGCTCGCGGTGAACGCCAAGCTCGATCGCGTGGACCGCCTGCCGGATGGTCGCCGCATCGTGATCGACTACAAGGGCGGGTCAGCGAAGGTCGCGGACTGCCTCGGCACGCGACCGGAGGAGCCGCAGCTTCCAATCTACTGCGTGTCGAGCAGCGAGCCCGTGGTGGCGGTTGCGTTCGGCATGGTGCGAGTCGGAGAGATGTCCTTCCGTGGGCTCGCGCGTGACGAAGACCTTCTGCCCGGCGTGCGGCGATTCGAAGACACGAAGGATGCTCTGCCTTTCCGCGACTGGAATGGTCTTGCAGCCGCGTGGCGAGAGGAAATGGACCGTCTCGGCCAGGCCTTCCTCCGGGGCGATGCGGGCGTGCTCCCGAAGCGCTATCCCGCAACCTGCGAACACTGCGACGTGCAGCCGTTCTGCCGCGTGAGCGAGCGCATCTCGGTCGAACTCCCCGACAACACCGGAGGCGAGAGCGATGAGTGAGCCGACCCTCGCCTCCGATGTGGCTGCGCGGCGAACGGCACTCGATCCGCAGCGCTCGTTCATCGTGCAGGCGCCGGCCGGCTCCGGCAAGACCGAGCTCCTGATCCAGCGCTTTCTCACGCTGCTCGCGCGGGTCGACTCGCCCGAGGAGATTGCGGCGATCACCTTCACCAAGAAGGCTGCGGGTGAGATGCGCGCGCGCGTCCTCGACGCGCTCGTTAGCGCACGGCTGCAGAGGCGTCCCGACGCACCCTACGAAGCGCTGACCTGGGACCTCGCGCACGCCGCGCTGGAACGCGACGGTAAACAGGCCTGGAACATACAACAGAATCCCGCCCGACTGCGGATCCAGACGATCGACGCGCTGTGTTTTTCGCTGGCGCGCCAGATGCCCGTGTTGTCGGGACTCGGAACGCCGCCCGCTGTGGTCGAGGACGCGACCCGGCTTTTCAGGACCGCGGCGCGCGAGACCATCGCGCTCCTCGAATCCACACAGCATGGGGACGTGGTGGCCGAGCTGCTTCGTCACCTCGACAACAACGTGCCCCAGGTGATCGACCTCCTTGCGTCCATACTCGCCCAGCGCGACCTCTGGCAGCGGCATCTGCTCGCAACCGGGGGACTGCTTCCGCGGGCGGTTCTGGAACGTGCGCTCGCGAACCTTCGCCTCGATCATCGGCGAAAACTGCGCGCTTCTTTTCCCGATCATGTCGTGCCCGAATTGCTCACCTTGGCGGGCCATGGGGCGCAGAACCTCACGGGAACCGCGTCGTCCATTTCCGCATGCGCGGGACTTGCAGCACTGCCGGATGCTGATGAGAGCGGACACCGCGCATGGGTGGGCATTGTCGATCTGCTGCTTACGAAGGATGGCGAGTGGAGAAGACGACACACGGCCCCAGATGGATTTCCGCCGCCGTCGAAGAAGGAAAAGGCTCGCATCAAAGCGCTCGTCGAAGGTCTCGCCACTGCAGAGAGCCTGCGCGAGACGCTCCACGGCGTGCGCCGTTTGCCGCCGGCGTCCTATGACGATGCACAGTGGACGAGACTGGAAGCGTTCGTGCGGCTTTTGCCGATCGCCCTCGCGCAGCTTCAGGTGGTGTTCGCAGGAACGGGACAGTGCGACTTCACGGAGATCGCGCAATCCGCGCTGCACGCGCTCGGCGACGATGACGTGCCGACCGATCTTGCGCTCGCGCTGGATTACCGCATCCGCCACGTGCTCATCGATGAGTTCCAGGACACGTCCTATTCCCAGTCTGAGCTTCTGCAAAAGCTCACCGCGGGCTGGGAGCCCGGCGACGGCCGCACTCTCTTCGTGGTCGGCGATCCGATGCAGTCGATCTATCGCTTCCGTGAGGCCGAAGTCGCGCTCTTCCTGCGTGCCTGGAATTCAGGGATGAATCACATTCAACTCGAGCCGATCACACTGACGACCAACTTCCGTTCACAGGCGGGCATCGTGCAGTGGGTGAATGAAACGTTCGCGCAGACGATGCCTGCGGTGGCCGACATGGCGAGCGGTGCCGTGCCGTACGCGCCTTCCGTCGCGCATCACGGCGAGGAGAGCAGGGCCGCGGTGACGGTACACCCGTTCTTCGGCCGCAACCCGGAGGAGGAGGCGGACCGTGTCGTCGAGCTGGTGCGGGCGGCACGCTCGGAAAACTGCAGCCAGACAATCGCCATACTCGTGCGCAGCCGCAGCCATCTCACGCGGATCGTGCCGAAGCTCAAGGAAGCGAAACTCGCTTTCCGTGCGGTCGAGATCGAGACTTTGGGCCACCGACCCGTCGTGCAGGATCTGCTGTCTCTCGCCCGTGCGCTTGATCATCCTGCGGACCGCCTCGCGTGGCTCGCGGTGCTGCGTGCGCCGTGGTGCTGTCTGACGCTTGCGGACATCGAGTCGATCGCCGGCGACGATTTCAGCGCCACGGTGCCGGAGCTGCTTGCACAAGAGAACCGCGTTCAATCCTTGAGCGCGGACGGTCGCGCGCGTCTTGCGCGAGTGTTGCCAGTGCTCACGGCGGCGGCGGCCGATCGCGGTCGCGCTCCGCTCCGGGATCGGGTCGAAGGTGCCTGGATCGCTCTTGGCGGTCCTGCCTGCGTGGAGAGCGCAACCGATCTCGACGACGCAGCGGTGTTTCTCGACTTCCTCCGGGACCGCGAGGAAGGTGGCGTGATCGTCGATTTCACCGCGCTCGACGAAGGACTCGGCAAGCTGTTCGCCCTGCCCGACGCGAGCGCACCGGAAACCCTGCAGATCATGACCGTCCACAAGGCGAAGGGTCTCGAATTCGACACGGTCATTGTCCCGGGGCTCGGCTGCGCATCGCCACCGCCGGAGCCACGCCTGCTGCGCTGGATTGAACGGCCGCGCGAAGGCGCGGACCCGGAGCTGTTGCTCGCGCCCGTAAATGCGACCGGTGAAGACGGCGATCCGATCTACAAGACGCTCGCTAACCTTGACCTCGACAAGGAGCGCAACGAACTCGTGCGTCAGCTCTATGTCGCGGCCACCCGCGCGAAACGCAGGCTCCACCTGCTCGGTCACGTGAAGTTGAAAGCCGGCAATGGCGCGTGGGAGATCACGGGTCCGGCCGCATCTTCACTGCTCGCATCGCTCTGGCCAGCGGTGCGTGCGCAGTTCGAAGCCGCCCGCGCGTTTCTTCCGCCACCCGACGGCAGGCCAGGCTTCACGGATACGCGCCGGGTCGAGGAGATTCGCCAGGAAACGACGCGCCTCGTCAGCGGCTGGTCGAGTCCGGCCAGTCCGCCCGGTGTCCGCTGGGTCCCCGTGCCTGAGCGCAGCACGCTGCAGGACGACGTGGAGTTCTCCTGGGCGGGCGAGCGTGCGCGCCATGTGGGGACCGTCGTGCACCGCTGGCTGCAGGTGATCGCGGTGGATGCAGCGCGGGAATGGAATGCGGGTCGCGTCGCGGCACTCTCGCCCGCGCTTCGCACTGAACTCGCACGGCTCGGTGTACCACAGGCAGACGCGGAGGAAGCCGCGCAACGCGTGATCGATGCGCTGACACAGACCCTCGCCGACGACCGCGGACGCTGGCTGCTGGGCGAGCGCGGGCAGGCGCAGTGCGAACTCCGGCTCACGGGCGTGCTTGACGGTGACCTCGTGGATGTCGCCATCGACCGCACGTTCGTGGAGGGCGACGTGCGGTGGATCGTCGATTACAAGACCGGCGCCCACGAAGGCGCCGATGTCGCGGGTTTTCTCGATCGCGAAGAGATGCGCTACCGGCCGCAGCTCGACCGCTACGCACGTCTGATGCGGCTCATCGACGGCGGGTACGAGGTGCGCCTCGGACTATACTTTCCGATGCACAGAGGTTGGCGCGAGTGGAGTGCGGTTTGACAGGCGACGGTTACGGCTCAGAAGAAACGTTTGGATTCCGCAGGGGGAAGTCGTGATCCGGATCATCGCAATCGCTCTTCTCGGCTACGCTCTCGCGGCGCACGCCGATCCGCTGAAGTTCGCCAACGTGAAGGCACAGAACGGCGCTCCGCTTTCTCTGGACGAACTGAACGCGCTGCTGTCCGGAGCAGCGATGGTATCGATCAGCACGTCGGGCAATACGCGGCGCTGGACCAACGACACCGACGGAAAGCTCACGGCGACCTGCGTTGGGTGTAATTTCCGGGCTGGGGGCAGGTCTGTCACGGCGCCCGGCACCTGGCGTGTCGATCCTAACGGAACCTACTGCGTCAGCATCGACTGGCCCAGCCAGGTGGAAAACTGGTGCCGTCGCCTTTACAAGGTGGGCGACAAGTATTACGCGGTCAAGCCGACCGCCGATGACGACACCCCGGCGCACGAGCTCACGATCAGCAAATGACCTGCGCACAAGCGCTGCCGGGAAATTGATCTTCCGCCGCCAGGGAAAACCTGGCTGCGCCGACTCAGGGCATCTGGATCTTCCCGCCACCGAGACCCCCCGGCAGGCCCGGAGCGCCGGCCTTCGGGATGACGATCGATGACGCGGCCTGACGCCGCAGCTCCTCCAGCTCGCGCATGGTCCGCTCGAACCCCTCCTTCGCGGCGGCCCCGTACTTCGCCACTGCATCGGCTAGAGAGTCCGCGTCGATCTCGAAACTCAAGGGCAGAGCGCCCGCAGATGTCATCATCTGCGCTTCGCCGACGTACTGGGTCCTGCGTTTCGGATCCGGCGATCCATTGCTTTGCACCGGCACCATCACGCGGATGGTGCCGACCTTCCGGTCCGTGTAGATCTCCTCGCGGTAGAGCTCCGCCGCGTCCATTCTGGCTTCCGAAAGCCGGTCGTCTCGCTTCTCGGCCATGGTGTTTCCCCGCTGACTGGTTGAAATAAACGAGGAGGGTAGCAGAGGAAGCGGGGAAAGCGGGAGAGGCGGGTGCGCTTTGACACCGGTGCGGTGCCGTCGGCCGGTTCCAGGACAGTGGCTCGCAGAGTCGAATTCCCTATACTCTCGGCGTCCCGCCGCTCCCGCAAGCCGCCTTCATGACCACCCTCGTCGTCGTCATCTTCTGCCTCGTTTACCTCGGCATGATCCTGGGCGGGCTGCCACTCCTTTCCCTCGATCGGACGGGCATTGCGCTGCTCGGTGCGATTGCCTTGCTGGCGCTGCGCGACCTCACCCTGATGGACGCAGCCCAGGCCGTGCACCTGCCCACAATTATCCTGCTCTTCGCATTCATGGTGGTTTCTGCGCAGCTGCGCCTGTCCGGCTTCTATGCGCGCGTGACGGTCCGGCTCGCGGCATTTCCGCTGTCGCCGCCCCTGTTGCTCGGCGTGCTCGTCGTGGTGGTCGCTGCGCTTTCGGCCGTGTTCAGCAACGACATCGTGTGTCTTGCGGTGGCGCCGGTGTTGATCGACGCATGCCGCGAACGCGGGTTGCGACCGCTGCCGTATCTGCTCGCCCTGGCGTGTGCGGCAAACATCGGCTCGGCTGCGACGTTGATCGGCAATCCGCAGAATATGCTGATCGGTGAAGCCCTGCGGCTGTCGTTCTCCGGCTATCTCGCGGAAGCGGCGGTGCCGGTGGCGCTCGGGCTGCTCGCCACTTGGGCGTTCATCGCATGGCAGACCCACGGCAAGTGGGAGCACACCGGCGCACCGGACACGTCTCCCGATCGACGCGGCGATGCGGTTCCCTTCGATCGCTGGCAGACCGCCAAAGGGCTCACGGTCGCGGCGGGAATCTTCGTCGCCTTCCTGTTCGCGCCGTGGCCGCGGGAGATCGTCGCGCTCACGGGGGCCGGGGTGCTGCTCCTCTCTCGCAGGTTGCACTCGCGCCACATGCTCGGGCTCGTGGACTGGCAGCTCCTCATCCTCTTCATAGGGCTGTTCGTGGTGAATCACGCACTCCAGGAAACGGGATTGCCGGAACGGATCGTTGCCGACCTCGCGCAGAGCGGAATCCACCTGCAGGATCCGAAGACGCTCTTCGTGGTCACTTTTCTTCTCAGCAACATCGTCTCCAACGTGCCGGCGGTGATGCTCCTTCTGCCGGTGGCGACCCATGCGATGGCAGGGCCGGTGCTCGCGCTTTCCAGCACGCTCGCGGGAAACCTGCTGCTGGTGGGGAGCATCGCCAACCTGATCGTTGCCGACGCGGCGGAGCGGCGCGGTATCGCCATGGACTGGAAGCGCCACGCGTGGACCGGCGTACCGGTTACGCTGATCACGCTTGCGATCAGCGCCGGGTATCTCTGGCTGCGAATGCACGGCGCAGGATGATCGGCCGCGCCAGATTGGCAGGAAGCGTTGTCAGTACCTGGAGAAATGCCCCCGACGCACAGCAACAGGAACGACTCGCGCGGCAGAGGCACGCGTGAAAGGCGCGGATCATTCCAGCATGGTCTGAATCGCGGTGCCGCGCTTCACGAGCAGCGTGACGGGGGTCTTTTCGGCGATCTCGGCGAGCTTCTGGCGCTCCGCGTCCGACAGGGTGCCGGCGATTGCGATCGTGCGCTCGATGTGGATGGTGTCGTCCTGTTTGAGCATCTTGAGATGCACGTCGACCTTTCCCAGCTCCCAGCCCTTGCGCTGCGCGTACATGCGCAGCGTGATCGACGTGCAGGCACCGAGCCCGGCCAGCACGAGCGAGAACGGCGTCGGCCCCGCGTCAGCGCCGCCGTGAGTCGGCATCTCGTCCGCAGCGAGCTCGTGTTTCCCGGCCTTGATGCGCTGGGCATAGTTGCGCTCTCCAGCGTCGGTAACGATGGCGTGACCGATCAGTTCCACAGTGTCTCCTCCGATGTGTCTGTCCCGGCGTTCACGGTTGTCCGGCGCAGGGGTGAACGGCGCAAATATAGCGCAAGGAAACGGGATGCGAGGGCTGGAGAAGGGGGTGGGAGGAGAGAGGGGAGTCGCTCAGGCAGCGGTCCGCGCGCCGGCGATGAGTGCCGTACAGGTGGCGCGATAGCGCTCGCAGCGCTCGACAAACTCCCGTGTGCTCTTGGGCATGGGCACGCGCGCCCGCGTGATGAAGGTGATGAGGTCTTTGCCCTGCCGGATCAGATGGAGCGCATCGGCGATTTCCTGGTGCGCCCGGGGTGACGCATCGGAAGCGAGCTGTGGCTCGAACGCGGAGAGATGTTCCGCCGACACCACGAACGTCGTCCACACGTCGAAGATGTCCGGGTCGGTGCGGAGCGTCTCGACCTTGAGTCTCGCCGCGTCGGCGAACTCGGTAATCTGTGTCTCCATGCCATCGAACGCGGGCAGCTCCGAGAACGCGTCGATCAGTGTATCGGCGATCCGGTCGATGTCGCGCATTGTCTGCGCGATCTTGATGTAACGGCTTTCGTAGAAGTGATCGAGCGGCAGCAGGAACGCCTTGAAGGGCTCGCCCCACAACTCGTCGATGCCTTCCTCGCCGCTGCGGTGGCGCACCAGCTTGCCGAGCTCGAGGGACTCCTGCAGGTGGTTCCCGCACTCCCGCATGAGCGGGTTGTCGGATTGGATCTCTACGCCGAGAGACTGAATCTCCACCAGCTGGGTGAAGATGCCGGTAGCGCGGTTGAAAAGCGCACCCGCCAGCATTGCCCCCTTTACACGCCGCCGCTCGGGATCGGTTTCCTGCTCGAAGGCGCGACGGGCTTCCTCGAGACGCGTGCCCGGGATATTCAGCCCGTGTTCCGTGTGGTTGAAGAGGCGGCGCGTCAGCGCGCCGATCAATTCCTTTTTGGCGTAAAGCGTATCGGCGGGAACGGGATAGGTTTTGACCCAGTACCCGTAGTAGTGAACCCGAACCTGACCATCGAAGACGCGTTTGGTGCCGAGGGGAATGCTGGAGTCCATGACCGTCTCAGACCTCCGGATGATGCAGTGCAACCGTTTGGTATTCTATACCTCTTTGGGCGGTGTTGTGCGGCGCACGATACTAGGCCATCGAACTCTTTTTCCACATCTCCGGATAGGCCACCAACGTCCCCGCGATCGCGAAGGCGCACCCGATCAACGTATCGTACAGCCGCACTTCGAGCAGGGCCGCATCGCCGCCGCGGGCGAGGAATCCGATGTCGAGGAGAATCACGACGAGAGCGGAGATCATCATGACCGCGAACCCGTAGTTGCGCACGCCGGCGGGCCGGATGAGAGCGGCGAACAGGGCGACGGTACCGACTAGCCCCTAGGGGTTGGTGACGGTCCTCACCACGACCCACGCGACGAGAATGCGCAGAACGGTTCCGGCGAGCCGCTGCACCGCGCGCTGCGTGCCCGCGCGCGCATCCGGACGCATCACCACGAGCATGGTCAGCGTCACCCAGTATTCGCGCCGCGCACCGAGAAAGTCCGCCACCGCGAGCGCGACCGCTATCGTGAGCCCCAGGCACACCGCGAAGCGCAAACCGGCCACCTGTCCGTTGCGTACCCGGTTCCATCCTTCGCGCCAGAGTGGGACCGGTACGCTCTCGTTGCCTCGCCACGCGATGTCCGCCGCGTTCACCGTGACCGACAGCAGAGCGCCAGCCAGGAATACGGCGCCGAGTCCCGGGCGCACAGCCCCGAAAGTCTCGAGATAGGGGCCAATCGCGAGTCCGATCACGAACAGACGGCCCGCGTTCTCGAACGCCGGATGCGAGTTGTACAGCCACCCCGCGAGCACGGCCGCGACAAGCACCGCAGCGACGCCGAGGTGGGGATGCGCCGCAAGGCTGTAGCCGATGACCACGCCGATCAATTGCACGACCACGCCGATTAGCATGCTGCCGAGGCGCTCGGAAGGAGGTCCGCCAACGTCACCGAAGAAGGCCATCAGCGCGCCGATCGAACCGATCACGCCGAAGGACACTTCGCCCAGCGCAAGCCCGGCACAGACGGGGACCGCGAGAACGAGAACGTAGCCCACCGAAGCGTCCCAGGGAACGGGACCGGCAGTGAGCTGCAGTGAGTCCGCCAACACTTTTCGCATCGCGCGAGAATAAGCGTCGAGGCTGGAAGGCGAAAGGGCGGGTGGGGACAAGCCACGGCGGCGTGAGTTCCACGCAGCCCTGCGTGCCGGATCGTAGAGTTGTCGCCGCCTGCGAGGGAAGCGCAAAATGCCGGAAAGGGGAGGGCCGATCATGCCAATTCGCCCGATCGTTGCCGGAAATCTTCTGTTGCAACTGGACGGGGTATCGTGCGGCTCCATCCGCTCTTTCACGGGCGGAGCCGCCACCGCTGACGTCATTGAAGAGCCGGGTCTGGAGTTCTTCTCTAGGAAACATCTCGGGCCCGTCAGGTATGAGGACATCACTATCCAGACGGGTTTCTCCATGGGGAAGCCGCTGTTGGACTGGATCGTTGCGTCGCTGCAGATGACTGGCGGGGCCAGAGATGGCGCGATCATTCTCGCCGACCAGAACTTCCAGGCGCGAAGCGAACTGCAGTTCGAAAACGCCGTTATCACTGAGATCGACGTTCCCGCCTGCGATGCTTCCTCGAAGGAGCCCGGCTATCTGACGATCAGGCTTGCACCGGAGCGCACGCACGCCCAGGCAGGCGCGGGAAGGGTGGCGGGTCGACTGGACCGAAGGGAGAAGTTGTGGGTGTCGTCAAACTTCCGGCTGCAGATCGACGGACTCGACTGTTCGCGGGTGATGAAGGTCGATGCGTTCTCCATCAAACAGTCGATCACGCCGGCTCGGCTCGACTTTCCGAACCTCGCGGTGGCGCTCCCGGAAGTTTCCGGTGACACCTGGAGGCGGTGGCACGAGGACTTCGTAATCGATGGAAGGAACGACGAAACACAGGAAAAGGCGGGTTCGCTGGTCCTCTTGTCCGCGAATCTGCAGGAGACGGTGCTCACCATCGGTCTGCAGAATCTCGGCATCTTCAGGCTCGATCTCGACGTTCCCGCGGCGAGCGTCGAGGCAGTGAGCCGGATGCGCGCCCAGCTGTACTGCGAACGCATGGACTTCAGCTTCGGATAGGTAACCGACCCTCAGCGTTTCGGGTGCTCGTCGTCGCCTCTGGCGGGCTGCGTCGACTCGTTTCCCCGGCGCGCGCGGGCGATCGCTTCCTTCAGCCGCTGACGCTGGTTGATCCAGGCTTCGGCCATCGAATCCTCGGCGGGTGACGCGCGCCATAAGCTGCTCGACCGGTGCGGCTGGAGTTTACGTTTCGCGCTGCGGATGTGCCACAAAGGGCAACGCCCGATCTGCGCAGCGAGTCGACTCGCCAGAGCGATGAGCAACATGACTACCTCCTGAATGCTTCGACCCGCATTGCTTGCGGCCGCCATACTCCCGTTAGTCGATGATTGGTGCCATTGGTTCGAGTGTCGAGGTCAATCGGCCGATAGCGTGCCGGTCGCCACACGGCTGTTCGGAGATTCCTTAGAGCCCTTTGAAGAAGAAGAATTCGACCAGGGAGATGCTGCCGCTGCCGCCAACGATGATCAGCAGTGCACGTACCACCGGTTCGTCCCAGAACGATTGGAAGGGACCTTCTCTCGTGGCTCGGATCTCCTCGGTGATCCCGCGGACGAACCCTGCGCGCAGATGCAGCGGTACGCGCTCGATTCTGCCGGACTGCTCTTCCCAGAAGAGATAGGCCGGATTGGCGGAGTCGTGCATTCCGGAAATGCTTACGCGTTCATGCGCATCCTCGTCCGGAACGTCGGCGCTTGAGGGAACCGGAAGTGGCGACTCCGCACGCGATGGGCCAAGCCTTGCAGCGTTGCGGTCCGACTCCGCCTGCTTGTCGAGTTCCACGAGCACGCGGTTGCGGAGCATCGCGGCGGCGTGGCGCAGGCGGGCAGCGGCGAGGGTGGCGAGCAGTACCGCCGCCATGAGCACCGCGAGGTAGGGCCAGGGAAAATCCCAGTTGTCAAAAAAGCGGCTGCGCGCCGGAAGCAACAGCAGGAACGCGGCAAACGGCAGGTAGACGAACTTGTTCACGGCCGACGCCAGTCGCACCGCGAAGTGGAACGTGACGAGGGGACGCACGTACCGTTTGCCGGCAGGGTACGCATTCCAATAGCTTTCGGTCGGTGCCCAGAACGCCGTCCAGTTGGTCTGGGTCGCGGGAACGATGTGGTCCAGCAGCCGCGCTGCCATCAGCGAACTGTCGAGCACGGCGAACAGCAGCCCGATCACGCTCGCCGTCATCACGAGGAGCATGAGGTGGTTCACCCAGGCAGCAAAGGCTCCCCGGTGCGGGGAATGCGGCCAGTCGATGCTGAGCACGGCAACGGTGGCCACGAAGAACAGCATCGATGCGAGGATGGTTCGCGTGCTGCTCGGACCCATTCGCATGCTGTCCAGATAGCGCTCCCACAACTCGTCACCGCGGTTTGGATCGGAGTCGAACCACCAAAGCCATCGGATGCGGTCGACGAACGACCGTTTCTTGCCGGAACCCGGCACCGATCGCCGCTCGGAGAGTGTAGGCAGTTGAAAATCGCCCGCCACGGCGTCGATGTTTTTTCGCAGTTGTCGGCGTCCGAAGTAAAGCATCAGCACGATGCCGACCAATGCCACGAGCCGGAGGATCTCCGTCGGCCAGATGCTTACGCCCTCGAACCAGGCGAACGGCTCACCACTGCCCGAAGTGGCGTCCTGCCAGAGTTGACTCCAGCCTGCGGCGATCAAGGCGAGAGCGAGGAATATCACCGCGCTCCAACTCAGAAGCGCACGAGCGTTGAACCCTCGCTGATCCCTGGATACCGCCAATCGCGCCGATGGCGAAATGAGCCACAACAGGGCGGCCAAGGGCAGCATTACGATCGCGGTCACAGCGATGGCGAACGTGCTCGGCCAGGGTGCTTGGCCTTTTCCCGTCCCCGGCGGATGGATCGAATTTTCCGGTTGGCGTGCATCGAGCGGGACGGCTTGAGTGCGACCGATCTCGAACGCCAGGGGGCGCGCGAATAATTGTTGATCCGGTGCTGGAGCGCTGAACGTCGCGACCAGAGTCGCGAAGTACGTCCCCGTCTGATAGGTGTCCCGGAATGGCGGCGCGCGTCTCTGCAACTCCGGCTGCAGCGTCAGGCCGTACGCCGACGCCACAACGAGGTTACGGGTGGAGGCTGCGGCTTTTCCGCCGACAAGTCTTGCGTCCAGATCCGCGGCGAAGAACACGGCGCGCGGAAAGTGCGGGCGTAGACTGTCGAGTACCACCAGCTTGTCGTACACGTCACTCCCGAGTACGCCGATCGCGCGTACCCCGTCGCGACCCTCGCGGCGCTCGGATGCATCGAGCGCAACAAGTTCCTGCGCGAGTCGTGAGATGTAGTCGTACTGAGTCCGCCCCTCCGCACGGTCCGATTCCCTGGAACTGATCAGCGCATTGGCGATGTCCGGCAGGGAGCCCGCGGTGCCTGTTTCCTGTTTCTCGGGCTCGGCCTTCCCTGAAGGCAGGATGCCATCGATCCCTCTGAGGTAGCCTGCATTGTGGATTCTCGGGGTACATTGACCTTCGCGGTTCGCCGAGAACAGGTCCCGAAACTGGCGGCTATAGTCAGAATTCTGCTCGGCGACGATCACGATCGTGGTTTCACACAACCGTGTGGTGGGGTCTGAGCCAATTCGCCAGAAGGGAGTCGGGTCGGTCAGGCGAAGTTCGAGTTCCTCCAGGAACTTGCTCGCGAGCTTGTCGTCGGTGGTGGTCAGCCGCACCACGCGTTCCGCCAGTGTTTTCTCCAGCGCGGCTGCATCTGCCGGTTCGGTTGGCGCGGCGCACGGGCGCTGGCGACCTTGTGTTTCTCTAGTTGCCAACCGGGTACACCGACTGCGCGCATCCTCGATGTTGCGCTCGAGGTTTCCCAGCTTGATCTCCCCAGTGGCGCCCGATGCGTAGAACCTCAACTTGTCCGGTGTCGTCGCGGGTTGCCATTCGCCAAGGGCCACTGCGGCGAGTTCACGAATCATCCCGTTGAGCGTGTCGGTGGTCCCGGGTCCGATCACTATTGTCCGCGGCACGGAGCAGGCCGCAGGCGCGCGGTCGTCCTTCGATAGCGCCTCTGTGCATGTGAGGAGCGTGCATTGGGCATCGGCGGCTTCGGAATCAGTGAGGTGGCCCAGCCCGCATTGAGCATTGGAGGCGCTCGGACAGATCGTGGCGCGCGGGTTGCCCACCAACCCGATCACACGCTCCATGGCCTTGAGTGGCGAGCGCGACATGGCGTCCTCTTCCAGCCACAGGACCAGAAGCGCCTGCTTGTTGCGGGACTTCGTGTCGCTCCCCGGTGTTGATTCCTTCATGAACCACTCGTAGGGGAGCAACTCGGGGGCGCGTCGCGCCCAAGGGCTATCGAGACAGCTCTCGAACGTCCACACGAAGCCGAGTTTGTCGCCGTCCAGCGGTGTCCAACCGGAATTGAGCAACGCGCTGACGACGGCATAGCGAGAGCGCCGGCGCTGCTCGCCGTCCTCGAAATAGGGGCCGCCAGGCAGCATCACGCCCAAGGTCGTCACCTCGTAGCTGTCTTTACGGCGGGTGACTGATCGGGAGAGTGTTTCGAGGTGGTGGGGCTTGTCGGCTATCGCTGCCTTGCAGCGGTCCTCGGGAGTTTGCGCGCTCACCGGACTCAGCGCGGAAAACGGGTCCTGCCAGAGGCGCGCTTCGACGTCCTGCCGTCCTACATGAGCGAACTTGGCGCGCTCCTCATCCGAAGGGCGCTGACTCTTCAGCGGAAGGCTTTCGACATACACGCCGCCCGCGGCCAGTATCGCTGCGATCCACGGAAGCAGCGACTGCAGCAGATGTTTCTCGTCAACATCGGCCAACGCCATTCCCCCTGCGGACGCCTGCTACAACGGTACCACGTTCGGAGTATCAAGTACTGCTGAGTGGCAGCACATCTACCGACGATTTGCGTTCGGGACGCTCTTCGCCAGGCGCCCACTGGGTCGAGATCTGTCGCCTCGGGGCGGTCCTTCGCAACTGGCTCAATCCATCGGCTGCGGCTCCGGGAATTTCCAATCTCCACTCAGAATCTCGGCGCGCGGACGATAGAGCCGCACCGTGTAGTTCCAGCCCGGCATGACCGGCAGGCAGTTGGGAATCTTCCCGTCGCAGCCGCCGAACTTAACGGCAACGGAGCCGTCTGTACTCTTCTTCGCTGTCAGGTTGTTGATCGTGTACGCATTCAATTCGTTCTTTTCGAAGTAGCCTTTGGCGTTGTAGAGGCTGATGGACCAGAAGCCATCGACCGGCACGTCCGGGACGGTGAGCTTGTACACGGTCTTGCCGTCGTTCTTGGCCGGCGTGAAATTGAGGTAGATGGCTTCTTCCGCCGGATTGCCTCCCCACAGGGCGGCAGATCCGACCAGATGACGTATCGGGTCGACCTGATCCTTGGTGCCGAACATGCGTCGCGAATCCGGGAGGGTCGTACTGAGCTCGATCAACGCAGCTCGGACTTTCTTTTGGCTCACCGGGTCCCAGTGAGGTACTTCGAACTTGCCCGGACTCACTTGTTTGACCTTGACGCCATCCTGCAGGGCATTGCCCTTCTTGATATCGTCCGGATCATTCGGATCGGCCAGGATGCGCACTGCCGCCATAACATAGCGCGTGCCGAACTGTTCCTTGGTCAAGGTATAGCTGCCTGCGCCGTGATAAACGGGATACGTGTACTGGTCTTCATCGATGATCTGCAGGGCCATGTAGCGATCGCCCGCGTCGGGAAGCGTCACCGTCACTGGTCCGGCGTCGAGATCGAACACTGCGGCGCCATACAGCGTGTCGCGATTCATTCGTACGACGGTCTGAGCTTCGATCAGCGATGGCGTGCGGGTCAGTTCGAACTTGCCGAAGCCGTCCTTTTTGACGATTGCACCGAAATACAGATCGGACTCGGCGCGGATGAAGTTCTCGACAGTGACGGGGACGGTCGCGGGTGTTGCAGTAGCCATGACTCTCTTCTCCTTTCCGGAAACGCCGATGCGCAATTGCTCTCAACCGATCTTCTCAATGTCCGGCAATACCCAGGTTTTGTCGAAAAGCGGCTTGTCGGGACCGTAGAAGCGGAAGAGCGCCTCGAATCGGCCCTTGGCGTCGGTCGGAACCCAATTGGCTTCCTTGCCCTCGGGCGCCTTCGGCCCGAAGTAAAGATCGACTGAGCCGTCGGGGTTGGTTCGGAGGCCGGGTGACTGCGAGGAGCGGCTGGCGTGCGGCATGTTGCGGATCAGTGCGTGTGTGGCGAAGTCGTAGAGCACGGCCGACCAGTATTGCCGCACCGGCGGCTTTGGCGGCACGTGAAGACGATAGGCGTCGGCACCGTTGAGCGGATTGCCGTCCTTGTCGCGGGAGACGAACAGATAAAACTGTCCGGCGCCCAGGTGCTTGACCGCTGGTGTAAGCGAAGTAGAACAGCGTCCCGCGACCGTCCGTGGGATAGACATCGGTTTTCGTGAAGCCTGACTCGACGGAACTCATCAGGTCTTTGTCCGCCGGAAGAAACCAGCGCATGCCCTCGTTGTGGGGTTCATAGCTGGTTTCGTAGCGCAGATCGAATAGAGCCAGCGCTTCCTGTGCAGCCGTCTGCAGAATGTCCGCGGTCTGCTCGTCCGGCTTGAACGGCTTGCCTTTCTCAATACCAAGCGACTTCAGCGGATCGATCATCGCCCGGTCACGTTCGATCCACGGCTCGGACTGCACCATCCGATCGAGCGACTGAAAAAAGCGGACATCATAGGGAATGACCCCCGACACCACCACGTCTACAGCATCGACAAAATGTGTCATGGGCGGCTTCGTTGCGGCGGAAAGCGGATAGAGTTTGATGCGCTTCCCGTATTCGACCGCCTTGGCAATATCTGCCTTGTCGCGGCTCTTCAGGATCGAGCGCAGCAGGGCGAAACCCTGATAGGTCTGCGACGGCAGATGAATATAACCATCAGGTGCCTTGTCTTTGTAATCGGGCGGAGTGATCAGATATTTGCCCCCCTTGCCTTTGTCCACTCCGGCCGGCCCAACGTCTTCCAGCGCCATCTGCCAGCTGTCCATGATTGTTCCGGTGATCGAGCCGTCGTCTGCTGGCGGCATCTCGAGGACTACCGGACCCACGTCCTTCGTGCTGAAGAAAGGCATGAAGTAGATGGTGTCGGGATTTGGCGTGAGGTACTGATTCTTCCAATCCGACAAGCGAGCCCAGTAGAGGATCTGGTTTACCCCACCCTTGGCATCGCGGACGAACGACTGGAACATCAGGTCGAAGTTGACCGCAGGGATGCCCCAGATCACCGCCTCCACCGCTCGGCGCTCGACAGTTCGGCGGGCGAGTTCTTCTGCCGAGAGCTTCTGTGACGGAGTTTTCATGGTCGGCTCCTGGTTAGATCAGAAAGCGCCGCATCGGATGCGACCAGCGGGAGCGGCCGATCAGAAGATCAAGGTTGCGGTCGCCATGAGCGTGTTGCCTGAGAGCCAGTTCTTGCTGGCGATCGTCGGAATCCAGCGCATAGTGAACTCCAGGCCATCGGCCTCATTCATCTGACCGACCAACGCCGCCGCCCGCACATCAACCCGGCCGAGCGACAGGATGGCCCTGCCGCTCGGCCGTTTGCGAAGGTCAGCCCCCTGCGGCGACGCTATGCATTGCCTTGATCGCGTCGTCGATGGTGAAGCTGTTCGGCTTCTGGATCGGCGGAAAGTCCTTGAACGTGGCGGCGAACTGACCGGCGATGGCCTGCGCGGCATAGACGAGATAGGCGTGACGCATGAGCCACTCCCAGTAGGTATTCGACGTAGTGTCCGCGAACTCGTAAGGATCGGTCCGCAGGTTGTACATCTTCGGCAACCGCAGCCGCGTAAATGGCTCGGCCCACACCTGCAGGGTGCCGTGGCAGCGCTGCTCCATGAACACGAACTTCCAGTTGTCGTAACGGAGACCGATGATGTCGCCGTCGTCGCTGATGTACACGAACCCCTTTCGCGGACTGGTGTCTTCCTTGCCGGTGAGATAGGGCACCAGGTTGTAGCCGTCGATGTGGTTCTTGTAGGTGCGCCCGATCGCCTGGTAGCCCTTCTTCGCCTTCTCCACGATGTCGGGCTCGCCGGCCATCGCGAGGAAGGTCGGAAGCCAATCGTGAAGCTGGACGATCTCGTTCGAGACGCTGCCGGCCTTGATCTTGCCCGGCCAGCGCACCAGCATCGGAATGCGGAACGCGCCCTCCCAGTTGGTGTTCTTCTCGCTGCGGAACGGCGTCATGGCGCCGTCGGGCCACGAGTTGCGGTGCGGCCCGTTGTCGGTTGAGTACTGCACGAACGTGTCGTCGGCGATGCCGAGCTCATCGAGCAGATCGAGCATCTGGCCGAC
This sequence comes from uncultured beta proteobacterium, assembly GCA_963747225.1. Classification (GTDB taxonomy): domain Bacteria; phylum Pseudomonadota; class Gammaproteobacteria; order Burkholderiales; family JAEUMW01; genus JAEUMW01. The sequence goes on from CAVVES010000026.1 coordinate 376,689, forward strand.
GTTCTTGTCGTGATCGATCATCGTGTCGTGGTAAGGCGACTGCCAGCGCCCGGCCTGACCGAGGCTCTCTTTCTTCGTGTGCGTGTAGAGGTGCATGTGCGTCGTATTGAGCCACACGAACCACGGCTTGCCGGCCTTCTGCTGGCGCTTGATGAAGTCCGTCGCTGCGGCGACGAAATCGTCGTCGCAGGTCTCCATCCGCTTCGCCGTCAGCGGGCCGGTGTCCTCGATCTTTTGCTTGCCGACCTTGCCCCAGCGCGGCATCTCGGTCGGGTCGTCCTTGTCGGTCGCCCACGAGTGGATCACGCCGCGCGGACCGAACCTCTCGCGGAACTTCGGGAAGTCTTTCTCCGGCGGGTAGTCGTACGCCTCGGGCTCTTCCTCGGCGTTCAGGTGGTACAGGTTGCCGAAGAACTCGTCGAAGCCGTGGTTGGTCGGCAGCATGTGGTTCAGGTCGCCGAGATGGTTCTTGCCGAACTGCCCGGTCGCGTAACCCTGGTTCTTCAGCGCTGCTGCGATCGTCAGGATCTTCTCGTTCATCCCGGTCGGCGCGGCCGGAATTCCCACCTTGGAAAGTCCGGTGCGCAAGACGCTTTGGCCGGTGATGAACGACGAGCGGCCGGCGGTGCAGGACTGCTCGCCGTACGAATCGGTGAACATCATCCCTTCCTTCGCGATGCGATCGATGTTCGGCGTCTGATACCCCATCAGCCCGTGCGAATAGCAACTCAGATTCGAGATGCCGATGTCGTCGCCCCAGATGACGAGGATGTTGGGTTGTTTCGTCTTTGCCATGCGCTTCTCCTTTGATTTACCGGTTGCCTGCGAATCTGACTTACCACGCGTTCTTGCTCTTCGCCATTGCATCTCCTCAACCAAACGGTCCCACGTTGAACACCATGCTCACGATGGCCAGAAAGCCGATTGCCAGCAGCAGAAGGGCAACCATCAGCGTGAGCGACAGCGGAAATTGGCTCTCGGCGTGAATGAGGCCGTCTGCCTTGAGTCGCGCGCGCTCCCGGCGCAGCCCGAGCATGTACGCCACGTGATAACCGATGCCGATCACGAGCATCGTGATGCCGAGCAGCACCAGCGCGATACCGAAGTTGTGGCCAGCGTCGCTGCTCTTCAGCATGCCCGCCTCGTGTGCCTTGTGGAACACCTGAAAGATGGTGAAGCCGAAGCCGATCAGCGAGAGCGAGGTGCGCATCACCGACATCAGCGTCCGGTCGGCGCTCATGCGCGTGCGCTGGAACGACATCCCGGTGCGGCGCGACGCGAGCTCGGTCGAGATGCTGCCGGAATCCGACTGTGAAGTGATTCGTTCTTTGGGTTTGTCTTCCATGTGATCACCCATGCAGGACGTTCAACTCGCGCAGCGCGCGGAGGATCATGTCGACCGCGATTGCGACCTGGAGCACGCCCAGCACAGCGCCGGCGATCTGCAGCGCCATGACCGTGATCCCACCCATGATCCGGCGTGCATACAGCATTGCCAGCAGGTTGAGCACCATTACGGCGATCAGGATCGCGAGAACGCATGCAGTGCGCGCCGCGTCGGGGCTGTTGGCCAACAGCACGATGAGCGCGGCGATGCCGTAGGGTGTCACCACGATCGGAAAGGTGATCCGCATCGCCGCCGCCATTGGCGCAGCAGGGAGCGGGGGTGGCGCCGGATGCGTTGGCTTGTATTGCTCCAGCACCAGAGTCAGGCCGACGAGCGCGAAGATGATACCGCCACAAAGCAGCAGGGCCGGCACCGAAATGCCCCAGTTCTCGATGAGCGCCCGCCCGGCGAAGCCGCCGACCACCACTGCGATCATCGCGAGCACGAACGCGCGCGCCGCGATCTGCCTCATTGTTGACTCGTCCGTGTCCCGCGTGAGCTGTACGAAGGGACCGAGAACCTTGAGCGGCCCGAGCGTCACGAATAACAGCGTGAACACTCCACCAAGTCCTATCAGAGCAATCGCTTCAGATGTGCCTTGCATCGTTCCTTTCCCGTTGACCTGCGATCGAGCGCAAGCGCCGGCGCACGAGGGCCAGGTACTGCGCAGCGTGGTGCTTCTGCCATTCCTATTCAGTGATCCGCGTCAGCGGCTCGAACGATGCACCGGAACCCGAGGTGGCCGATCGCGGTGTCTACGGGCTGCGCCATGCGTGCCGCGGGCCGGTATCGCCGGCAGTAGTTCGGCGCGCACAGGTACGAGCCGCCCTTCATGACCTTCCTCGGGACGCGAACGTTCGCTACGCGCGGGTCGTAGCTCTGCTCCGCCTCGCCGCCTCGCGGGTCGAGGAGGGTGCAGCACGGGTGCGCGATCTTTCCATGCTCCTGGTACCAGTCCGTGGTCCACTCCCAGACGTTGCCGGCCATCTCGTACAGCCCGTAGCCGTTGGGTGGAAACGAGCCGACTGGCGCCGTCCATTCGTAACCGTCGCTCAGCAGGTTCTGCCACGGGAACTCGCCCTGCCAGTGGTTGCACATCGACCTGCCGTCCGGCGTGAGCTCGTTGCCCCACACGTATTCCGCGTCATCGAGTCCGCCGCGCGCGGCGAACTCCCATTCGGCTTCCGTCGGCAGCGCCTTTCCCGCCCAGGTCGCATAGGCCTCGACATCCTCATACGCGACGTGCACGACCGGATGTTTCCACAGCCCCTGGAGCGAGCTCCCCGGACCGCGCGGGTGGCGCCAGTTGGCGCCGCGGACATAGGTCCACCAGTTGTGGGGATCGCGCAGGTCGACGGGGCCTGCAGTCTTGCGGAAGACGACGGCCGCAGGTTCCAGCATCTCCGGCTTCGCGCCGGGATAGTCCGATGGATCGACAGGACGCTCGGCCAGCGTGACGTGGCCGGTTGCTTCAACGAAGCGCCGGAAGTCGGCGTTCGTCACCGGGTGCCGATCCATCCAGAAGCCGCTTACCGCCACCTCGTGCGCCGGTGCTTCTTCCGGATAATGGTGGTCGGAGCCCATGCGGAACTTGCCCCCGGGGATCCAGGCCATACCCTCCGTCTTGTTCATGCTGAGCTTTTCGATCTCGAGTCGTGGTGTTCGCGGTTCGAGCTGGACTGACCAACCCCTACGAGTTTACCTTCCTCACCGGCGGCGGTGGGAGAAATGCTGTCGAGAAGCGTTACGCGGGGATGAACTCTTTCGTTCCGTGACTCGCGGTGACTGCCTAGGCAAAGATCAGCGCCCCAGGAGGATGTGCCTATCCGAGTTGGCGATGGAGCGCGCTGGCGATACCAACCCTCAGTCGGGTTGCGGCGCGTCCGCATTCATCACGTTTAGAGCGACGCCCGTAGTCGTTTGCTCGAGTATCGGTGCATCGGTCACGAGCAGCGTCGTTCCCGGAGCGAGGGTTTCGTATATCGCCTTCGCGAAGTCGGGCGGCAAGCGGACCCGGCCGACCTCGGACAGATCGAGCACTTGCGCACCGGCATAGTCCGGAAGACCGACCGCCGTCCAGCGATGGGCTGGTGCGTCCTTCTCGATAAGGCTGCTCCCTGCGGCCTGACCTTCCTGCATGATGAAGGCGTGGGTGCCAAGGGGTACATCTGGTTGACTAACCACGACCTTCGCGCGTCCGATCTCGACGCCGTTGCGATACACGAGCACGCGCTGATCCGCAGCGCTGATGACGATCGACAGGGGTCCGTCGGAAGCCTTTTCCGGCTGCCAGCGAAACGCTTCGTCGGCGCTCAGGCGTGGCACCTCGACTGCCTGTCCGCTCTTGGGGTCGACCGGAGCGAGCGCTGCCGGATGCACGACGTCTTCGGGCGCCTTGTGCTCGGCTGCGATAACTACCGTCATGCCCATCGGCGAGATATCGAAGAGCAGGCGCGCGAATTCCGAAGGCAGATGCACGCATCCGTGAGAAGACGGATAGCCCGGCAATCCGCCCGCGTGCAGCGCGACACCGTCCCAGGTGAGACGCTCCGTATAGGGCATCGGCGCGTTGTTGTAATTCTTGGAATGGTGATCCTTGTCCTTCTGCAGCACCATGAAAATCCCGGTCGGCGTGCCATGGCCCGGCTTGCCGGTGCTCACCGTCGTGATGGCGACGCGAACGCCGTTGCGGTAAACGTACGCCTTCTGCTCGGCGAGGCTGACCACGACGACGACCGGACCCGAGGGCACCGCGTTTCCTTCCCAGATGAACTGTCCCGGCTTGAGCGCGAATGGGTCCGTTTCGACGGGCTCCGAGGCTTTCGCCCCCCAGAAGGGCTCGGCGAGCGCGGGCACAGCGAACGAAAGCGCGAGCATGGCGATGAAGATCGAACGATGCACAGCAACTCTCCGGATTGGGCGGTTTGTGGAGGCGCGCATTCTAGCGCAACCCCGCCGCTCGCCAATAGCAGCGCCGTCCAGGGGCGGAACGGCTGCGCGAGGCCGGCGCGACTTGAAGGCCGCGTCGATTTCAAGCCTTCCTTACTCCTTTTCCTCCACGCTCCGCACCTTGTCTTCCATCGTCTGCTCACGATCCACGCGCGTGCCGAACTGGAGGTTGCTCGTGATGCGCGGCGCACCCATGGCGTGGACGACTTCGTGACACTTCCTGATCGCCGCGAACACATCCTCCCACTCACCTTCGATGTTCGTACCGTACGCATGAAGCTTCGTCTTGAGTCCGGCTTCCTTCAGCACTTTCTCGCACGCGACGACGTACGGGCTGACGCTGAGCCCGACACCCATCGGGACTACGCACAGATCGGCGATGACCTTCAAGGGACCTCCTTGGGTTCGAAAGACGGAGCGCCTTCGCGCTGCGTCAAAAGGAAAACCGGCCCCGCAGGGCCGGCCAGGTGGGGTCCTTACAGGCTATCGACCCCTTGGTTACCGCTCTACTCAGGAGAGCAGCTGCCTGATGATGAAAGCAACTATCGCGGGTTCAAGGCTCAGCAGAGCCTTGAGAGTCAGTGCTACGCAGCCCAGTCTCAGGATGAAGGTTAAAAACCTTCCGGCCCAGGGCCAGGTCTCGGCTTGTACCAGATCGGCGACGATCCGGTGCTTCGCGTGAACGAGAGTAAAGAAAAGCAGGGCTGCGAGAACCGCTCCAACGCGGAATCCTGTCCAGGCGCCCGATTCGGCAAAAGCCGGCGTGGCGATATGGACAGGGAGCGCTGAGACCAGCGACCAGCTCAAGAAAACGTCGAGCGCCGTACGGAGCTCGCACACGAGGCCGATCGCCGGGGCCATGACTACCGGCCCCCAGCGATCGCCCTGGGAGTATCTGTCATGATGTCCCCCTTGCTACGTGGTCCGATCTTTCACGCCGGAAACCGAGAGAACAGCGGACCGAACTGCCACCGGCCCGGACATCAGCATCCGGGCACTCCCGGCATGTCCACTGCGGCGCGCTTCATACCGCAGACAGTGAGAAGCTAATCCCGCGCTGGGTAGGTGTCAATCGGTGCGGTGCGGTGAGGGCGACGAGGCGATCGTTCTGAGTGCGCGCCCGAATCAGATGCTTTTTGTCGACTCGAATCACGTTAGGCGCGCCTGCGAGGAATTCCATTGCAACGCGTCGCGATGGAGTTCAACCGCTGGGTTCGTCGTCGTTCTCTCGAAGTCAGCTTTCACGCGCGACTTGATACAGCCCGAAGGCTGCACCCTGCAGATCGTTGCAGGGTGCGACGATGTCATGGCTCGCGGTTCGCGTCGGCTCAAGCGCCGTGCCGCCACACCCCTCTACTCTGGTCAGGGCGTCTTCGATGTCGGCAACGCGGACGAAGAAGAGCCATTGCGGATGGATACGGGGCAATCGGGCGGTGTTCGCCATGCTGCCGACGGTTTGCCCGGATTCGTCCCAGGCGAACGTCTGGTGAATACCCAACTGACTCCCGAGGTCTACGCACTGCGCTGCGCGCCACCCAAACAACGCTGAATACACCGCAAACGCGCGTTCGTGATCTTCGCTGTGGTGCAGGTGCCACACCACGCGAGCGCTGCGTGGCGTCATCCCTTCGGAGCTCACAGCCATAACTGCACCGAATGGGTCGCGCACCACCGCGCAGGGCGAACCGTCGAAAGCGCGTTGCGCCGGCCCCAGTTGCTGCCCTCCGAGCGTCACGATCCGGGCCGCAGTCGCCCCGACATCGCCTACGCCGACATGGCCCAGCCAGTGAGCAGGGGCGCCCATCGCCGCGGCGCGCTCCGCCAGTCGCGTGACAGAAACGTCGCCGTCCCAGAACTGCGAGCCAAGGACGCCCGTATAGAACGCGAGCGCGGCATCCACGTCGGTCGTTCGGAGCTCGTACCGAAAAAACCTGCTTGCTGGCACTTCACAGATACCTTTGCTCGCCTCGGCAAGAAATGCGCACGAGAGACGCCTGTCGTTTGGGAGGAAGAGCTCCCGGAAAGCAGCTGACAGATTTCCGATGGTGTCTCAGTCTACGCCGCGCCTCGATGATTACGGCTCATTGGGGCAGGGTATTCTTGTAGATTCTGCCGTCCTTCATGATGACCGGAAAGTTCCTATCGGGGTCTTCGATCAGCTTGATGTTTTCCAGCGGATTGCCGTCGACCAGCAGCAGATCCGCGAGCGCGCCCTCTTCCACGACACCCAGCTTGCCCGGATACGGATTGATGAACCCGGATAGGGACATCAACTCGCCATTGTCTGCGGTGGCCATCTTGAGCGCTTCGGCAGGCGTGTACCAGCGGACCAGCTTGGCGAGCTGCGCTCCCTGTCGGCCGGCAACGCGCGCATCGAATAGAGCATCGGTACCAAAAGCCGTCTTGATCTTGTATTTCTTCGCCAGCTTGTAGGCGTTGTCCGTTCCGGCGAACACCGCCAGGGCCTTCTTCTGGGATACCGGATTCACTAGCGGAATTTGGTCTTCGTCATCGAGAAAGGGCTGCAAGCTCCACCAGATGCCCTTGTCCGCCAGCAGCTTCGCGGTAGGTTCGTCGATCAACTGACCGTGGTCGATGCACTTGACGCCAGTGGCGACCGCTTGCCGGATCGCGCGCGGCGTATACGCGTGCACGGTCACATAGGTGCCCCAGTTTTCGGCGGCCTCGACCGCGGCACGAAGTTCCGCCTCCGTGTATTGGGTCGATTCAATCGGATTGTAAGGTGACGCGACCCCGCCGCCGGCCATGAGCTTGATCTGACTCGCGCCATGTCGCAGCTGTTCTCTCGCTCGCAGTCGGACCTCGTCGGGGCTGTCGGCAATGGCTGCGACGCCCTCCAGCTCGGAATAGCTCAGCGGCCCACCAAGCGTGCGCGGGACCTCGAAGGGAAACCGGAAGTCTCCATGTCCCGAAGTCTGCGAGATGAATGCGCCCGAAGGGTAGATGCGAGGACCCATCACGACGCCTTCGTCGATGGCACGCTTGAGACCGAAGACGGGACCACCCAGGTCGCGCACTGTAGTGAAACCCCGCAGCAACGTCGCCTCAGCCTGTCGTGCCGCCAGCAATTGCAGGTAGGATGCGTCGGCGGTCATGAGGAGCAACTGGGGTATCGCCGCCATGACCGCATGCCAATGTGCGTCGATGAGGCCTGGCATCAGCACGCGCCCGTTTGCCGCAACCACCTGCACGTTGGGATTGTCGACGGTGATCGGGTTTGCGGAGATGCGCGAAATGGTGTTCCCGACCACCAGCACATTGGAAGGAGTCGAAAGCGTCGCGCTCTTGCCGTCGAAGATACGGACGTTCTGAAACAGCGTTGCCCCGGCGCTCGGCGACGTAACGGGAGGTGCCGAACCCGGCGCCTCCAGATCCGCATCGCCTTGTCCAAAGCTCGCACGGCACAGACTGATGAGGAGTGCCACGAACGGGAACCATCGAAACAGCCCGTGCTTTGACTTCCGGATCATCGTCAACTCCACCGCTTCATTGTGATGGTCAGCGGACTCATGCTGGAACGGATATGTGGACCGGCTGCGGAGAGGCGTGCAACTCGGCTTGGCTTGTGAATCCATGCACGACCGGCCCGCAAAGTTCGACCGGTGGCATTCTACATCTTCGCGCCGCTATCGCTTGTTGGGCGGTACGGCTTTGAGGGGCGCTGTGAATCGCGCGTGTGCTTCCGGATCGACCGGCTTATGCTTGACTTTGGTACTCGCAGGGTCCTTGCCGAGAAAATTGTCGCCCTTCCAGTTCCTCGACGGCCGGATCGGTCTGGGAGCGAATCCACCGCCGCAGTTCGGACAGACGTTCCCGAGCACGTCATCCACACACGTCGCGCAAAACGTGCACTCGTAACTGCAGATGCGCGCTTCCACCGAGTCGGGAGGCAACGCCTTGTTGCAGTTCTCGCAGGTGGGCCTGAGTTCGAGCATGCGAGATTCCTCCCGACGGCTGCTTGCTGCCCGCGATCAGCGGCGGCGCGAAGCGCCGGCCGCTGCAGCCGTAGCCAAGAGCGCCGCTCTTCTCACGCCGGCTGGATGTTCTGGTTCATCCGGAAGAGGTTCGCAGGATCATACTTCTTCTTGAGCTGCACCAGGCGGTCGTACGTGGCACCGTAGGCGAACGCGATACGGTCGGCTTCGTCCTGGGTCAGGAAGTTGATGTAAGCGCCGCCGCTCGCGAACGGCTGGGACTTCGCGAAGAATTCGCGCGCCCAGGCGATGCAGCGCTGATCGTCGGCGGGCGCGTCCCAGCGGCAGTGCACGTTCATCACGTACTTGGCGTCGCGACTCGAGTAGGCCATCGCTTCGGGCGCCACGCGGGTCGTCTGGCCCCCGATGGTGCCGACGAAGATCTCGCATTGCGGCGACGGCAGCTTGCCGACATATTCGATGATGGTGTCGATCGCACCGTCGCTCAGGTGCGCGAAGTTGTGCGACTTCCAGTAGTTGCGGGCGCCCTTCGTCAGGAGCGGATCGAACGCCTGCTGCCAGGCCGTGTAAGGTTGCACGCCGACGTGCTCGCCAAGTGGTGTGCCGAAGCTGCGCAGCGGCGCGATCAGCTTCTCGCCCTCCCTGGGGTCGCCCGCGTAGAACAAGGCGAGCGCGACCATCTCCTTTCCGTGTGCACTCTCGGGGAGAAAGGGGAGCGGCGGGGCCTTCCGGGTGACCAGCCAGACGTTGAGTTCCTCCGGCATCGTCTCGGTGAAGCGGGCGAACTGCGTGATTACGGACTTCGCCTGCGCGAACGGAAAGACGACGAGTCCGCTCAGCACTTCGGGCCCGACCGGATGGAGCCGGAACTCGAAACGGGTGACGACGCCGAAGTTCCCGCCGCCTCCGCGCAGTCCCCAGAAGAGGTCCGCGTTCTCCGTTTCGCTCGCGCGCACCTGCCTTCCATCTGCCGTGACGACATCCGCGGAGACAAGGTTGTCGATGGTCATCCCATACTTCCGGCTCAGCCAACCGAAGCCGCCGCCGAGCGTTAGCCCGGCCACGCCAGTGGTGGAGTTGATGCCGAGCGGCGTGGCGAGGCCGTGCGCCTGCACGGCCGCATCGACGTTGGCGAGGAGGCAGCCGGGTTCGACGAACGCCCTGCGTGCTTTCACGTCCACCTGCACGTTCTTCATCAGCGAGAGGTCGATCATGAGACCATCGTCGCAGACAGCGTTGCCCGCGATGTTGTGTCCGCCGCCCCGGATCGATACGAGCGCTTCATGCACGCGCGCAAAGTTGACGGCGCGGACGACATCCTCGGGCGACTTGCAGCGGGCGATCAGCGCGGGCCTGCGGTCGATCATGGCATTCCAGATCTGCCGCGTCTCTTCGTAACCTGCGTCGCTCGGCAGTACTACCTCGCCATGGAAGTGCGCTTTGAATTCTTCGATAGCCTGCTTCTGTAACGGCTTCATGGTTGACTCCAGTGAGTTCATTTCGATGGGGCAAGTGCGCCCGGATGCCGGTTAGACTGAGCCTTGCGCCGGAACAAGGGGCGCCAGCGCTTCGCCGATCCGTTGCCTCTGTGCCTCGGTGATCATTCCACCCAGTATCTCGGCAAAACGTTGCTCCTCCACCCCCGACAGGATGTACTGCCAGCGATAGGCCTGCAGCACGGCAGCACCTGTCTGCTCGACGTGAGCGCGAGGGAAATAACGTCCGGCGACGCGCACGAAATAGTCGACATCCGCGGCTGACTGAAGCTGCAGCAATCCGTCCACCGCGCCGACCAGCTGGATCAGATCGTCCACCGCGCGATCACGCTGCTCCGGCGTGAGTTTCGCGTTTTCGCGCTTCCACTCGAGTTCGTCCAGGATTGCGTGCTGCGATTCCTCGCGCCAGTGGAACAGAAACACGTCCCGCCACAGCTCGGAGATATTCTCCGCCGGATCAATGCTCGAGCGATAGTGCGTCTGCGTGAAGAGTTCGATCAGACACGTGAGGGCGAGCACGGCCCACGTCGACTTGCCGAGGACCACCGTTGCCACGTCATTCGGGTGCGGCAGAAAGCTGTAGCCTTCGGGCATGTCCTCGGCCGCAAGACGCTCGATGCGACGGAAGAGCTCCTGGTGCTTGAGCTCCTCGTCACTGAAGCGCACCAGCGCTTCCAGCGCGGTCTGGTCACCGAGCCAGTGATCCCGACTCAACTCGAGAACCTTGGCGCCGATGAAGCGCTCGACCAGTCCGAACATGTTGGCGTAAGTGCGACCCTGGATCTGCGACAGCAGGCGCTGTTCGTCCCGCGAGAGAAACGCGAGGCGATCGATCTTCGAGAGCCCGTCTGGCAGAAACTTCTTCGTGAGGTCGAATGTCCGACCGCGGATCACGTCGCGCTCGATTTCCCAGCGGATGCGCTTGGAAATCTCGATGCAGCGGGCGTAGCGAAGGTGATCCACCTGATGTTGTGAGGCTTGCATTTCCTGAGTCTCCTTTGGTGCCGAATCAGTTTGCGTCGATTGACGGGGGTGTCTCGGCGTTATCGTCGAAGTGAACGTGCGGCAGATACCAGTCACCTTCCGGCGCGACATGTCCGCTTGCCTTGAGCGGCTGCGCGGCGTGCAGCTCGGAGACCAGATTTCCTACGAGCGTGCCGCTTGCCGCAGCGGCGAAGACGAGGGCCGACAGCGTGACTGCACGCAGCACATCCTTGCCGCGCCCGGATGGGCGCACTTTCTCTGCTGCCTGTTTCGTCGAAGGCTGAAATGGATCTTCGTGGCCTGAGATGTCGCGTCGACGGGTAATCGAATGCGCGTTCATGATGACCTTCCAAAATGGTGTTGCTCGGGTTGCGATGGTTTGCTCACGCGGCTCGGTCGCTAGTAGCCGTAGCTGCTGCCATACAGGCTGGGAGCCGGTTTGGATTGCGGAGCCGAGCTGGCGTTGCTGTTGCGCACCGCGTGCCACACGTTCTGCACGTTGTCTCCGTTGATGTCGCCGGATTTCTTGTCACCGGCGAAGAGGTAGAGCGGCTGACCGTGGTAGACGGCCTGTTCCGTTCCGTCGTCGCGGGACATGGTGCTGAAGTCGGCGCCGGTGGGCATCGTGTCGACGGGTACAGGTGGCCAGGCCGAGGCGCAGTCGGCGTAGCAGGCGCTCATCTCGGCGCTGTCCTTGTCGAAGGTGTAGACGCTCATGCCCGCGTTGTCGGCCATTACCGTCGAGTCGGCATGGGCGGGGCTGGACAAAGCGACAGCGGCCGCCGCGACCAGGCAGACGTTGGCAATGTGGATCGATTTCATAGCGTTCCTCCTTGTGGAATGTCGTCGCGCCGCGTGGTGGAGCTGGCGACGTGGTGTGGCTGTATCGCAGCCGTCGTGCCAAAGGAGGCTTGTCTCGTCGAATCAGCGCGTTAACGCTTGTTCGCGATGCGCTGACGCAGGTGGCGTTGTTGGGCTGGACCAACAATCAGTACGGGACAACGATGCAACCGCTTGATTGAATGGAATCATCGGGTGTTGGCGACGGCCAACAGAAGTGGCAGAGCGGATTGAGGCGCGTACGGCGAAGAGACGTTGTTCCGGTCGAAAGTCTTCCCGCCGGTAAATCGACGCGCGCTTCCGCGATCGATTCGGCGGACGCATCGTTCTTCTGCCTTAGTTTTCCTAACTCGGATCGGGATAAATTCTCGTCCGACGCTGGGCACCGAACCACTAGTATGGTCCTCGAAAGACATGCTGACATGCGGCGAACCCGTACAACAAACGGATTCCGTTGCACGCAGAACGTGTCGTGAAACAGGAGATCATGAAATGGGAAACCTTTTGGCTGAAAGAAGTATTGACAGCGCGATCGACGGTATCGAGATGAGCAACCACGACAAGGCTGCTGCCAAGGCGTATATGCGTGAGGCAGAAGTCATCGCCGATTGCATCTCGAGTGCCCAGAACGGCTTGTCGTGGCTGGGTCACAGACTGGCGAAGCTCGTCCGAAGCAGCAGGGCGCCGGCATCGCGACGGGCGCATTGAGCCTGAACTGTCACAAAACAAAAAATTAACGGAGAACGATCATGAAAACGCAATCTGGTCTCGTCGGTACTGCGCTCGAGCGCTTGATGTTCGACAACGATGAACTGCTGATGGGTTTCGCAATCATCGCTTCGGTGGGTGCCTGCATCGTCACCATCATGGCAGTCAACGAGCAGCAAAGCGGCATGCTGCTGCTCGGCTGGCTGCCGATCGCTGCCTTTTTCGGCGTTCGGTTGCTCCGCGGTGCCAACCGCTCCGCACTTCTGCGCAAGCGCTGGGTACAGGCGCGCGAAAGTGGGCGAGAGAACGTTGACGGACCGACGCCGGGAGCGTAACGGCAGGTATTTGGGAACCCGCGGAACGAGACGCCGGGCAGTTCGGAAATCGCGGTGCGCATCGGGGCGAGCGGGCTTCAAGTCTGCTCGCCCTTTGCTTTTTTGGTGCCGCTAATCCGCCACATACGGGTTGGTACGCCGCTCGTCGCCGAACGTCGAGGTTGGCCCGTGACCCGGCAGGAAGGTCACGTCGTCACCCAGCGGCCATAGCTCCTCCTTGATCGAGCGAATCAGCGTGTCGTAATCCCCTCGCGGAAAATCCGTGCGGCCGATGGAGCCCGCGAAGAGCACGTCGCCCGTAAGCGCAATCCGGTCGATCGGCGAATAGAAGATCACGTGGCCCGGCGTGTGGCCAGGCACGTGACGCACTTCGAGGTCGACGTTGCCGAAGCGCACGGTGTCGCCACCTTCGAGCCAGCGGTTCGGGGTGAAGCCTCGCACCGGCTTGAAGCCGAACATCTTCGATTGCTGGGCCAGCGCGTCGATCCAGAATTTGTCCGCAATGTGCGGTCCCTCCACCGGCACGCCGAAATGGTCGGCGAGCTCTGCCGTTCCGCCGCAATGATCGATGTGCGCGTGTGTGAGCAATATCTTCTCGACGCCCGCTCCGGATTTTTCGATAGCGGCGAGGATGCGATCAATATCGCCGCCGGGATCGACGATGGCGGCCTTGCCTGTCTCCTCGCAGACGAGGAGCGAGCAGTTCTGCTGGAAGGCGGTGACGGGGAGGATCGCGACTTTCATTCCCGGACACAGTGAACGAAAGCCCGCATTGTACCCAAGCCGGGGACCGTTCCTCGCTTGCGTGCCGGACGCGGCCCTATACTGTGCGAATCGAAGAGGGGCGGGAGGTTTCAGGATGTTCCCCTTCCCATTTCCCTCTTTCCCATTCCCGTCTCGACCGGAGACCGCTCATGCTGTGTCGCGAGCTGAACCGCGGTAAGTGCAAGACCTATCTCGTTGCCTGCGAGCGCACACGCAAGGCTGCGCTGATCGACCCGGTGCGGGACAAGGTCGAACGCTATCTTGCCATGCTGGCGTATCTCGGCCTGACGCTCGAAGCGATCATCGACACGCACACCCACGCGGATCACCGCACCGCGAGCTTCGATCTCCATGACCTGACCGGTGCGCCGGTCATCATGCACAGCCGGGCACCGGCCCCGCATGTGGACATGCACGTCGAAGACGGGCAGACCATCGCGGTCGGGGACGTTGCGCTGCGGGTGCTCTACACGCCGGGCCACACGCCGGACGGCATGAGCCTCCACGTGGGGGACCGCGTGTTCACCGGCGACACGCTGCTCATACGCGGCACGGGTCGCGCAGATTTCGCGGGAGGAGACGCCGGCGCCCAGTACGACTCGATCACGAAGAAGCTCTTCACGCTTCCGGACGACACGATCGTGTTCCCGGCGCACGACTATCGCGGACACACCCAGTCCACCATCGGCGAGGAGAAACGCGCCAATCCGCGGCTCACCGGGCGCAGCCGGGACGCCTACGTGGAACTGATGGCGAACCTCGGGCTGCCGCTGCCGGACAAGATCCAGGAAGCACTGCAGTCGAACCAGTCGGCGATCGAGGACGACTCTGTGCGGTTTCCCTCGCTGCCGGAGCTGGGTCGCGTGCGGCAGATCGACGCGCAGGAGGTCGCGGTGCAGCTCGCCCGGCAACCGGCGCCGGTCCTGCTCGACGTGCGGGAGGTCGACGAGTATTCGGGAGAGCTCGGGCACATTCCCGGCGCGACCCTGATTCCGCTGCGTGAACTGCCCGAGCGCATCGCGGAGATCGAGACCCTCAAGGACCGCCCCATCATCGCCGTATGCCGTTCCGGTGTGCGCAGCACCACCGCCGCCGCGATCCTCACCGCTCTCGGCTTCGAGAGCGTTTCCAATCTGAAGGGCGGAATGCTCGACTGGCGTGAGAGGGGTCTGTCGGTCGAGCGGTAGCTGCGGGATACGACGAGCTACAGGCGGGACACTGCCTCCAGCTTCCGTGCCTCACGCCGCGTTATGGCATGCAGGACCCGTTCCGGTGCGACAGATGCGAGCGCACTGCACGCAGCGTCGCACACGGGCCGGAAGCCCCGTTCCGGTCGCCATCGGCAGAACACGCAGGCGGTCTGCGGCGTCACCGCGCGCACGTCGGTATGGGAAAAGACCACACCGGGCGGCAGGTGCGACATCACCGCTATCGTCGGCACGCCGAGCAGGGCTGCGTAGTGGGTCATGCCGGAATCCAGGCCGACGACACCCATCGCTCCCAGCATGATGTCCGCCACCCATTCTTCCGAATGTCCCCAGAACCAGGTTGCCCATTCGGGACGTAAACCCTGAAATGCATCACGCAGACGCGCGCCGTCACCCGGACCGTCCAGCAGCACCGAGTGGAATCCCGAATCGTGCAGGAGCGCGATCAGATAGCACCAGTGCGATACCGGCCAGTGTCGCGCCGGCCAGTGGGAAAACGGCGCGATCACGACATAGGGAGTGCGCGCGAAGCGATGGGCGTGGATGCTCATATCCACCGTGTCCGGTCGACACGGCTTCAGTCCCGGCGCGATGTTATCGCAGTACCACTGCTTGCGGCTTTCCGCGCGACCGATCTGACCGTCGTAGTCGCGACTCACATCGATCGCCATCGCCACCGTTTCACCGGTGGAGGGAACGACTTCGACGCCGGGATGCGATGCACGCGAGAGCCACCGGGTATGCGTGGTGTGCAGACGCACCGTCCCCGGGTGCCGCGCGTTTCGCCGTGCGTTTGCCGCGCCACACGCCGCGTACAACGCGCAGATTGCATCCCCGATGCCAGTGGCGGAAAGATGGAGGTTCAGCACGTCGCCCTTCCAACACGTTTATCACATGTTACACATTCCCGGTGCGCGAAGCGCATGCGATGAAACCTAAGCGCCATGGTGGATTGCGGTTCAGCGCCTGACATCCCAGAGCCCGAGGGTCCTCGGCTCCGGGCGAGGAGTTCCGTGAAGTGTAGTCGCGGACGCGGCACGCCTCCCGTTGTCCCCTATCGTAGTTGCAAGCCTTGCGGCCGTACCGGCTTTAGCACCGTGTCGAGCCGGTGTGCCGGTCTGATGTTGAGGACAGGAGTCGGCTTCCTGAACAGGACGACGAATCGCGGCGTATCGCTGACGCGGGGATCTCCGCCCGCCTGAACACACACCGGCGCATATCCTGCGGCCGTCAGTGCATTGAACTCCGTCTGATAGTCAGCGCTCGTGAGGCCATGACGCTCGACTTGCTGAGCGTCCTGATCGTTTCGATACACCGCGAGGCCTTCGGCAAATGGGGACCGCGCCAGGAACGCGAGTCGCAGCGCGGGATCGTCGGGACTTGTCAGAGGCAGCCCCTGCTCCGGCCCGTCGATGGACGTCGATATCTTGTACGTCCACTCCACGTCGGCGCCAACTTGCTCCCAGACTCCCGCGTACAAGCGCTCCCTGCCGCCGTAGATCGCCGCGCACCGCAGCGCAAAATGATTCTGCTTCGCCCACTCGCAAGTCTCGCGGAAGTCGCTAAAGCCGATGTCATGCTTGGCCAGGAAGGGCGTGGGATCCTGCTCGAACACGCCCGCAAACACCGCCTGGTTCGTTTGGTTCGTGCCGACCACGCCGCCGCCGGTTGCGGTGACGATGGTCGGCCGGAAGCCTTGTGCGGTCAAAGCGTTGAAGTGCTGTTGATATTGTTCGCTGGAGAAGCCGTGAAACGCCTGCCAGGCCGGTCCCGGTGCATCGGTCCAGACGGCTGCATAGAGCGTGGCGTTGGCATCTCGATACACGCTCAACGATTGCATGCGGAAGCCTTTCCTGACCGGGCCATCCGGGGCATCGAACTGCGTTTGGTGGTATTGCGCGGTAGCGTCGTGATAGGCAATGAAGGAAGGCATCGTGTTCTCCTTTTCGGGTAGTATCGGGGCGACTACGGAAGGCGCAGTGTCTCTCGATAATCGAGCGCGTTCGATAGTGAAGGAGACCTAGCAGTTCGTTGAAATTATCGATGATTTGGGTGCGGGCATTGGATCGCAACGAGATTTTCAAGATGGGGGAGGAAGCCGTGCGAGGTTTCTCGCGGTTTGCGCTTCCGCGTTGGTGTTTTGCGCCGCTATTTGCACGCGAACCGCAAATGCGGACGCACCTTTCCCGTTTATCCGGTCGCGCCCATGATCGCCTGTGCTATGAACAGTTTCGGCAACCGGCGCAAATTGACCGCCAGCATGGACAGTGTGAACACGTCGCTGACTTTCGGCTGGCCACGCAGCTTGACCTGACGGATCGTTGCGCCATGCTGCTTGCCATCACCGAACAACGTCTCGATCAGCTTGCGCGTCACCTGACTGACCCGATAGCCGTCGTGCCGGGTCGTGCGGCCGTCGATCCGGCTTTCGCGCTTCGCCCGTGCGGTCTTGGTGGGCGTACTCGTAGGCATTTTGTGCCACGTGAGGCGTGACGTTGAGCTCACGGCAGGCGCTGACAAAGTCCTCGGTATCGTAGTTCTTGTCCGCCCCCACCGTCTTGCGCTGCTCGCCGGGAAGACTGGCCAACATGTCGAGGGCTGCCTCGCGTTCGGCCGTGCCCGTGGCCAGCGTCAGTCGCGTGTCAACGGCCAACTTGCTGCGGTTGTCCATCAGCACATGGCCCATGAAGGATGGCAGAGCCTGGGCTTTCTTCGACTTGGTGAACAGCCGGGAATCCGCGTCGGTGGTACTGGCGTGCGTATCGTTGCTGCGTTTCTGGCCCTTGAACTCCACTTCCGGATTGTTCTTGCTGCCAGTCTTGTTCGGCGGGGGCCCATCCTTCGGCACGAAGCTCTTGAGCGAGGCCCAGGCACGTATCAGCGTGCCGTCCACGCTGAAATGCTCGGACGAGAGCAGCTTGGCTTCTTCCGCTTGTTGCATCACGCGCCCGAACAACGTCTTGATCGCATCGTGATCGATCAGCCGGTCGCGATTTTGCGTATAGGTGCTGTGATCCCACGCCAAGTCTTCCATGCCCAGTCCGACGAACCAGCGGAACAGCATGTTGTAACCCAATTGCTCGCACAACAGCCGTTCGCTCCGAATTCCATACAAGGCTTGCAGCACCAATCCACGCAGCAGCCATTCCGGGGGCACCGAGTACCGACCACGCTCTTCGTACATCGACTCAAACAGCCGGTCCATGTCGCGCAGCGCTGGATTGAGAATCTCTCGAATCGCGATCAGCGGATGCTCCGCCGGCACGTAATCCGAGGTCTGCTTCACAACGAACAAGCCTTCCTGGGTTACGTCGGCTCCACGCATCGCGCTCATCCCCTTCGATCCATACGACGCATTACTCGAACGTACTCCCCCCGATTCCGTAAACAGTATCAGGGGATAAATTCAACAAACTGCTAGGCCGTTTGTGGGGTTGCGTGCGAAGCTCCGCGCTGCGAGAGTGCGTTCTGCGGATCGATATTTCGTGCGGCTGCGTGTGCTTGTGGCAGGCCCTGTATTCGCCGCAGGCGTTCGGCCAGCGTCTTCGCTCCAACATGCTCCGGACTTCAAGCATCGCTGTCGCGGAGTATGCATTCAGCCAGAGGGTAAACGGGGTCGGATGAGTCAACGCCCGTTCTCGTGGCATTGGGCGGAATTGGGACTAGAATCAGATGAGATCGCATAAGCGGCCTTGGCGTTAGCGCGGAATAGAACGGAGACCTTCAATGCTCTATCTTGACTCGACGGTGGTCATTCGAGGAATCACGCTGTTTCGCGATTACAACAACAAGAGCCTCTTTTATTTCATGCCCAATTCACCGCGGCTTGCGGTCGAAGCGGGGCAGCCGATGTTCCAGCTTCTCATCTATCGTGACATCGGCACCACCGCGGCCGGTCCGGGCGGCGGCGGCTTCCTGATCATGACGACCGATCTCGGCGTCCCGGCAGGTCAGCTAGAACAGGTGCGCAACGAGCTCTCGAGCCGCTTCGGCGTGCTGGCGAACCTGGCGCCCGTGCCCGTCAAGGCGGGATCGGTCCGCGTTACCATGCTCGACAGCGCATCGATCGGAACCGAAGGCGCCAAGGGAGACATCCGCTTCGTGGAGAACGTGTTCGCCAACACCGCGCCCAGCGGCTATGGCGATCAGCGCGCGGCGTTTACGGCTGAGCTCAGCAAGCAGGGTGCGGTCCTGATGAAGGCCGCGCTGCGCGGCGAAGGCGCAACGCCCGTCGTGGTCGTCTACGACCTGCAATACGTGGGACTCCTTCCCGCCTACAACGTCAAGATCACGATCGATTTCCAGCAATCCTACGAGCATCTGCGCACGCGCACTCAGATGAACACGCTGTGGTTCAAGAGCGACATCGATCAGGAGATGGAATCACTGCGCAAGTCCGGCGCGATCAAGATCGAGGAAGTGGTCTACCAGACCGAAACGACCGAGGATGCTGCGGCGCGCATGACCCGGCTCAACGCGCTCGTGAAGGAGCTCGCGCAGTGGACGTTCTTCAAGCCGGCGCTGAATCCCGGCGCGGTGCTCGCCACCGATCGCGGAACCCTGACCGCCTTCGATTCCACGACCGATCTCTCGAAGATCACCGCGGGGCTGACGAGCACCTCCCGCGCCGCGCTCACCGGCGTCGGCGCGAGCGAAGATGCTGGTGCGCCGCGTCGCCCGGGAACAGCGGTAGCGACCGGGGCGGTAGAGGCCGGAGCGGCTACACAGCCTGCGACCCCCGCGCAACCAGCACAGCCCGCTGCCAACGAGCCGCCGACGGCCGTGGAGGCGTGGAATCGCGCCGGGCGTCCGCAAGGCGCCTATCTGCTCCGCAGTCTGAGCCAGGACGAGCGCCAGACCATCGAGTACGAATTGCGCCAGGTGGCGGCAGTCGAGCGGTCGATCGCTCCGCAGGGTCAGATCCGGCTGCTCGACGGAGCCACCGATCTCAAGGGACGCATCCTCGAAGTCGACCTCAACGCCGATTTCTTCAAGACCATCGAGGGAACGATCACGACCACCGCGGACCTCGCCGCCATGGGCGTGGCGTCGGCGAACGTCAAGCTGCGTTACGGCGTGAAGGAAAGCGGACAGCGCTGGAAGGACGAGGACGAGGCAGTGCTGCGCGCGCCGGGAGACACGAAGCCCTATCGCTTTTTCGTGGACCATGTCGGTACACGCGAGATCGAATACCAGGTCATCCTCACGAACCGCCCCGATTCGGCGATCGGCCACGATGCCACCACCGAGGAATCGGCGTGGATCCCCACTACCACGCGCAACCTGAACATCAATCCGCTCTCCTTCAGCTCGGTCATGCGTGTGAATGTCGAAGCGGCGATGGTGGATTGGACGATGGTCAAGCAGATCCAGGCGCACATCCGCTACGACGATCCGGCATCGGGCATCGCGGCCGCGGACACGAGGATACTCACGAAGGATGCAGCGGCGGCGCTGGTTCCCATTCGGCCGAAGGATCCACGAGTGCGGCAGGTCAGCGTCGAAGCCACGTTCTTCTATGCAGACGGCGCATCGGAAACGGTAACGCTGCGTCACGACGGGGGTGAGCCGTTCGTGATCAACCAGCCGCCGGATTCGACGACCATCGTCGATGTCACCCTCGCCGATGCCATCGAGCGCTACAAGCGGATCAGCGTCCAGCTCGCGCGGCCCGGTGCTACGCCGCCGGAAGTGAAGCAAACCGTTACCGTCGGCCCCGAGACTGCCAGCGGAAAGTGGTCGTTCCGCCGCGCCCAGCCGCAGGACGTGCAGTTCCTCTATCGCGTAACGTCGTTCCTCAAGGATGGCGCAGTGCGCGAGGGCGAGTGGGTCGCCACCGACAACCCGCTGTTGATCGTGGGTGATCGGGCCGCTGGCGTGCTGACCGTTCAGGTGATGGTCCTCGGCGCGCTGAGCGATGGCGGCTTCCGGATGGCGAAGGTCGATCTCGATTATCCGGATGCGCCGAGCTGGGCGGACCGCAACGCCGAGCACGTGTTTCAGCCGAACGCGCTGCAATTCACCTGGCGCGTCCCGATGAGCCAACCCGACAAGACCTCGTACACCTACAAGGTCACGTGGTTCAAGACCGACGGCCAGCGCGTCACGACCGGCCCCGTGACGACGCAGGACGAGATCCTGCTGCTCGATCCCCTTGCTCCCTGAGGTGCGCCATGCCACACGCCGATCTGCCGAGCTATCGCGACGGGTTCTTCGAAAAATTCCTCGCGGAATTGCCGGGCGCACCTGCACTGGCTGCTTTGGAACAGCAGCAGCCGGCGGGGCAGTCGCTGGTATTGCTGGGCGACTATGTCGAGTACTCCGGCAATCCGCTCACGCCTCTCGCCGGTACGTCGCTCGCGCCTCAGTTCGCGATTCGCACCGGCGCTGACGGAGCCGCGCAGACATACGTGCTGCTCTGGGCCGTCGAGCGCATCGATGTCGCAACCGACACGCCGGAGACGATGGCGCGCATCCTGGCGGATTTCCGTTCGCCGACTTCCGCCGAAACCGAAGAGCTGACCTCCGAGCTCGCCCGCACCTGGTCACAGGCGCTCGCGGCGGATGCGGTGCGGCAAGCCCTCGCGCATAACCTGAGCGAGATCACGCAGGTCCCCGCGGGTCTGCCGACCACGAGTCTCGACGATTTGAAGATATTTCTCAGGCACTTCGCCACCTACAAGGCGGATGGGACCTATTACGCGAAAGGCGCGGTGACCGAAGGGCAGTTTCCCGCGGGCGTGAATGCCGCGTATTTCGCGCCGGACACGGGGAACCTCGCCGAAGTGAAGGTGCAGCGGGACAACTTCTACTGCTATGCGCTCGCGGCCGAGCGGCTGTGGAATCCGCAAGCCGCTGCTTCCCGATTCCGGCAACTGCTTTACCGGATCGAGGATCAGGGCGCGGACGCGACCGAGCGCTGGCATCTGGCACTCGTACACACCGCGGGCGCGAATCTCGGCGATGGAGTGGGTTCGAGGTTTATCTTCTTTCAGGCTCCCGTTGGCCTCGGTGTTGCGATTCCGGATGCGGCGCGCAGCACGGTTGCGACCTCGACCGCTGCTCTCCTCGATTCGCTCCCCGACTATCTCGGCGATCTGCAGAACAGTCTGCAGGATCTCAACATTCCCATCGTCGGGACGGCGGAATCCCCGTACGTGCTGCTGATGGGTGCCGTGCGCGAAGGCTTTCCGCGGACCCCGCTCCCCGATGGCGTCGTCGAAGACGGCGAAGGGGCGATTCGCACCTTCCGCTGCCCGCCGCCGCAGCTGCCAAGCCTCATCGCGCGCGACGATATCGAGAACCTCGTCGCGGCGACGACGGTGGGCCTCGACATGCAGCACGCGATGCGGGAGCTCAACCTCGCTGCACGCACGTTCCCCGCGGGCATCACCGCAGCGAACACGGGTCTCGGCGTGGTGGTGGGGATCGTCGACACCGGCGTCGACGGATCGCATCCGGCGTTTCTCGGACGCCAGGACGATCCGACCAAGAGCCGCATCCATTCGATCTGGCAGATGGGGGCATCGGGCGGTGATTCGCCGTGGAAGCGCGCCAGCGCGGACAACAAGGAAAAATACCGCTCGATGAATTTCGGCCGCGAGTACATCGGCCACGACGAGGTGATCACCACGACCGATCCGGGCGCGCACGGGACGCACGTGGCGGGCATCGCCGCAGGACGCGGCTTCGGCACTTGGCCGGGAGGCATTTCTGCGGGAGCGACCATCGTCGTGGCAGGGGTCGGCTCGAACAACGGGGGCTACGTCAACGATGTCATCGCGGGGGTGAAGTACTGCTTCCAGAAGGCGACCGAGCTCGGTCTGCCGTGCGCCGTCAACATCAGCTCCAGCACACAGCGCCAGCCCCACGACGGCACCGATCCCCTGTCGATCGCGCTCACCCAGCTCGTCAGCCAGAACGTCGTGCCCGCCACCGGCCTCGGCGTCGCGGTGCTGCCCAACTACATCGGTGGCCGCATCATCTGCGCATCCGCCGGCAACCTGCGCAACGACGACGTGCACTGGCAGGCGAGCATTCCAGCCGGCGGCACCGTTTCGGTTCTGTACCAGCCGGTCCTCAACCCCGGCAACAACGACGGCATCAACTTCTGGGCGTACAACGAAGATGCGACCGTCGTGCGGCTGCGCATCTCGGCCCGGCATTCCACGAATGCGGTGCTCGCAACCGCCGAAGTCCCACTGATGACCGGCAACGGTCCGGTCACCACGCCTCTCGCGGGCGGGCTGCGGGTCAACATCCACAATGGCCCGCAGGCGCCCAACAACCGGCATTTCAATCCCGAGATCTACTGGATCATGTCCGCCGCCGCGACGCCTCCGGCGGCGGCGCCCTGGATCGTCCGGTTCCGGAACACGGGACGTTCCACCTGCGTGGTGCATGGCTTCGCCTCGTATCGCGACTCCATGGGCTCCTTCGTGTTCAACGCGGCGCAGACCCAGCCACTGATCGGCGTCACTTACACTGCCGACGAGGTTCGCCAGTTCAATTCCCACAAGATCGGAGCGCCGGGGAATGCGCCGGGTTGCATCTGCGTGGCCGCCTTCACGAGTGAACCGGGCTTGACCGGCGGAGCGGGGAACAACGTGGGAGACATCGCATGGTTCTCTTCACCCGGACCGCTGCGCGCGGTCGGCGCGGCGCAGCGTGCGATCGACGCCACGCTGCCCGGCCATCGCATTCTCTCGGCACAGGCCGGAACCGGAGGGTTGGTCACTATGTCCGGCACGAGCATGGCAACGCCGGTGATGACGGGGCTGGCCGCAGCGATGCTGCAGATAAACCGCAATCTCGACACCGGCAACCTGCGCAACAGGCTCGAGATCGCCGCGACGCGCCGGCCCGCCGACAAGGCTGAAGACTGGGGCCTCGGGCGGCTCGACGCGTCCGTGCTGCTGCGACCGTAACGACGGCGAGCGACCATGCTCGACGCCGGCCGGGCCCCGCAACGGATCGAAGGGCTTACGCTTTTCTTCGATCACGCCGACGAACAGCGCCGGTATGTGCTCGCCGACACGCCGCGCGTAGTGGCGAATCCTGATCCGCAGTTGTCCCTCGTGCTGTTCCGCGGCGATCAATCGGGTGGGCTGCTGCAGCTCGAATCGACCCTCGCTCCGACGGAAGCCCAACTTGCCGCGGTCACCCGCGCGCTGACCGAGAACGGGCGCACGCCCACGCTTGCGCGTCCCGACTGGCGCAGCGGTGCCGTGCAACTTGCCGGCTGGCTCCAGGTCGAGGAACTGCAGCCGAAACTTCTCGTCGTCGGTGCACCCTCGCTCGTGGGCGATCCCGTTTCCGTGATCGCTGCGCGCCTCGATGCGGCCGGTGCGGCGCTGGCGGATGCTGCGCTCAAGGGCAACGCGCTGCCGACCGTCGTCATCTACGAGCTGGAGACGCTCGGATTGTCCGGGCCCTTGAGCATCAGCGCCGAGGCTGACCTCCACGCAATCCACGATCGCCTCACCGCGGAGGGCGCGCTCACGACGCCTTACGGCCGCGCGCGCATTGCGAAGACGTGGGAATCGGCGGCGCGCGATAACCTGATTCGCATCCGCGTCGTCGATGAAACCGGAGACGTGGAAAGCCAGCGCGCGGAGGCCATGCGCCGCGTCGGCGAAGACCTCCTCGCGCGCATGTTCAGTCCGTTCCCGCCACCCGAGCGTCCGCGGCAGCTCGACGATGGCACCGTCGCGCCGATCGAGCTTTCGTTCCGTCTCACGGTGCGGCGTGAAGAGCTGGCGACGAGCTCGAGCTGGGACTTCCGCGAACGCCGCGCCGTGACCATCAAGCACTATGCGGCTGCGAGCCTTGTCGATCTCCTCGGCAATCGCGATCCCGCCGATCACATCCGGTTCGCGGACCTGGATGAGATTCAACGCGAAATGGTCATTCGCGCCGAGCCCGAGCTGACGCGCCTTGGTCTTGCAGCGGTGGAAGTCGATCTGCGGCGCTCCGGATCGGACTCGGTGCAGCAGACGGTAGTGCTCACGGATGCACAGCCGGAGGTGCGACTAAGATCAGATGCGGAAGCCGGCACGCAGGAGTATCGGGTGCGCGCTCGCTTCGATCCGTCGCTCACGAGCGCAAAGGATCGTGAAACAGATTGGCAGCAATGCGAGAGCGGCCTCATCGCGGTTTCCGCGCGCCGGCTGTTCCCGCCGCGCATCTTCACCGTGATCGCCGGGCGTGCCGAGCTCGACTGGCTGGACCACGTCGAAGTGCGGGTCGAGGCGCCGGAAGAGCCGCCGCGCACACTGGTGTTGTCGGCAAGCGTACCGAGCGCCGAAGCCTACTTCCCCGCAGCGGGAGATCGCGCGCTCGAGGTCACGACCGAGTGGCGCGGCCGGCGCGACGAACCGACGCGAGTCGAGGCGCCGCGCGCGGTCGAAGGCGATCTGCTCGTGCTCGACAGTCCGTTCGGCGACTCGATCAATGTGCTCGTCGTGCCGCTGCCCCTGTCCAACGTTGCGACCACCGTCGTCGAGCTGCGCACGCAGCACGAAGGGTTCGTGCACGCGAAGACGGAATCGTGGGACGCGCCCGATCGTACGCCCCGACGCGTTGGCCTGCGCCGGCTCGTCGGCAGTCCGCGGGAATTTTCCCACCGCGTGCAGCTCATCCACGAGGACGGAACCGTGGACGAGAAGCCCTGGGCCAGCAGCGATCGCACGACGCTTGTCATCGGCGCCGACGGCAAGGTCGACGTGCGCACCGTCGAAGTGGCGTTGCTCGGAGGCGGGCCATCGGCGCGCGGAAGTTTCGCGGTGTCGCTCGTGCTGCGGGCCGGCGCGCAGCACACCGAGGAGTTGCTCGAAGGCACACGCGATGGCGCAACGCTGGCGCTCGTCACGGCCGAAGGCGCACCGGCTCCCGTGCTCACCGCGCGCGAGTTCCTGAACTCTGGCGAGGTGCGCGAAACACGCTGGGAAGATCCCGAGGCGCTCGTTGTGCTGCCTCCTGTTCCCGTTGCAACGCCGTAGCTTCTCTTACCGCGGAGACATTCCAATGCTCTACGACGACCCCATCCTCTACTTCAAGGGGCTGACGATCTTCAAGGACTTCAGCGATCCGCGCACGTTCTACTTCCTGCCGCCGGAAGCGCCGCGCATTGCCCGCAGCGCTGAAGGCGGCGAGTCCGGCGACTATGCGCTGCGGTTGGTTTTGTACCGGCCAGACCCGAACGCGCCGGCGCCCGTCGGCTTCGAGGACGGGGGTGGATTCCTGAACCTCGATACGGATCTGCACGTCACCGAGGCTTTGCTGAACGAGGTGCGGGACGAAATCCGCAGGAGGTTCGGTGCGGACGCGAACCTGGTGCCCGTTCCGTTCATGGATGGATCGGTGGAGCTGGTGCTGCTGGGAGTCAATCGCGACGAGCAGGGGCAGCCCTTCGTGCGCAAGGTCGCGGGAACGACCGTGCCCGCTCTCTACGGCAGCGAGCGCGCGGCGTTCAGCACGGTACTGGATCGCCACGGCGCGGCGCTCATGAAGGCGGTGCTGGAGGAAGGCGGCGTGACCATGGCGGTCGCCATCTATCACCTCACCTACGCCGGCATCGGGCCGGCTTACAACCTCAAGATCACCATCGACTATCAGCGCGTGTTCGATCACCTCGATCTGAGGCTGAAGGCGGGTGTGAGCGCGCAGAACAAGAACTCCTCGTTCGTGGCGAAAGCCGGGTTCCACATGCTCATGGAAGAGCTCAAGGAAACGCGCGCGATCAAGGTCGAAGAAGTCGATCCGATCCCGGGCGAAAACGGCCGCACGCCGACCAATCAGGAGATGATCAACGACATCATTGGCAACCTGATGGGGTCGAAGTGGTTCAAGCCGTCCCTGACCAACGCCGGGTCCATGACCGATCTCTCCGGGTTCATGAGCGGGGCGGGCGGTGGAGGTGGCGGGGGCGGGGCTGGCGGCACGGCTGCGAGCGGCGCGGGAAGCGGAACGGGAACAGGAGCGCCTGCCACCGGCGCGGCGACGGGCACAGGTGCGCGGCCCGCAACCGGCGCTGGTACCGGAACCGGCACGAGTGCGCCTGCGACGCCGGTGCGGCAGGCGGCGACCTGGACGCGCGACGCTTTCGACAACGCAACGGCGGATCGCGGCATCCAGGAGCCGCTCACGCCATCTGCGAGCGGAACCCAGGAGACACTGGTGATTCGCGGCGCGGGAGCGGTGGTGCGCACCGGCGACTCGCCCGCGACACTCCAGCCCACAGCGCTCCAGGGAAGCAATCTGGTGGTGGACGTTCCGCCAGGCCAGACGCGCCACGTCGAGATTACCTGGCCGGGCCAAACCGAACAGGAAGACACGTTCCACGTCTTCTTCGACTTCGACCAGCCCGAGAACCAGACGGAGGTTGATGCGTATGCGACCGGCACTCCGCCGTCGCCCGGAGACGCCCGCTTCCTCAACGCTTCGCAGGCCAAGTCGGCGACCAGTGCCGGGGGCCTGGCGAGCCTTGAGTCCTGGCTCAAATCGCGGCAAGGCAACACGCTCAAGCTGCGCGCCTACGCGAGCTACGAGGCGGACGAAAACGACCGCGTGCACAACCAGCAGCTTTCTGAACGGCGCATGGAGGTTGCCGCGCGCAACATCGAGCGCCTCGTGCCCAACCGCTTCAACTCTGGCGACCGGAGCGCGCTCGGCCACGTACCTGCGGCTCAGAACACTGTGCCGACGATCACGCCGGGCGGCGGAGCGCCGGATGGGCATGGACCCACGAGCCATCCCGAGCATCGCGTCGCACTCATCTACGGCTTCACGCAGCTCGCGAGCCAGCAATCGGTGCTCCGCGGCCGGCTCACGCGTCCGCAATCCATCGTTCCCACCGGGCCTGCCACAGGCACCGGAACGGGGACCGGAACAGGCACGCGCACCGGGACGGGTACCGGCACGGGAACGGGAACGGGCACAGGAACCGGAAGCGGCTCGGGCACCGGTGACCCGATGAAGATTCAAGCGAGCTTCGAGGTGAACCTGGAGATGATTCAGCAGGAAGAGAGGGTGATCGCCACCTACGAGTTGAGCTCGCGCAAGGCGCGCACCCATCCCATTCATCCCCAGGGCCAACTCATCTTCGACGCCGTCGACCGCGCCAAGTACATTATCGAAGCGGACGGTGCGCTCGCGTTCTTCCAGGTGCTCGAAATTGCGGCGTCGACCACCGCCCAGTGGCAGCTCGACGGCATCCACTCGATCCAGATCCAGCTCCGCTACGCGCCGACCGGCGACGGCAGCTTCCAGAGAACCGGCGAGCTGAACCTGACCCCGGCGAAGGAAGGCGACACGTTCAAGTCCGGCGTGCTGCGCGATCAGTCGATTCCGAACCAGCCGGTCGTCTACTGGTACGAATACAAGGTGATCGTGAACTACACGCAGGATGTCGCGCTCGGCAATCAGCAGGGAGCGGTGTCGAGCGTTGGCGTGGCGCAAGCTGATCGCGAGGGGTGGATCCGCAGCGACGCCCGCAATCTTGTCATTCATCCGCGCGACATCACGCCGGCGATGACGGTGAACATCGCGAGCGGCCTCATGCATTACGACCTGCTCGAGCGCGCGCAGCTCGTGCTGAGCTACGGACCCTATCAGCAGAACATCGTGCTCTCCGCGGCCAAGCCGGAATACCGCCTCGTCATCCGTCCCGAGCCGGGGCTCGTCGATGCGAAGCTGCGCACCGAAGGCACGCTCTTCTACAAGGATGGCGCGCAGGTGGTGCTCACGCCCCAGGAGTGGAAGCCGCAGGAGCTCGTGGTGATCAACGAGCCCCGCGACAACATCCTGCGCGTGCGTGTGATCCTCGCCGATCCGGGGGACGAGTACCAGCGCGTCGAGGTGCGGCTGCACTACGAGCACGGCAATCGCGTGGTGGAGGAGCTCTTCACGCTCAAGGACCACGCCGAGATCAAGGAGTGGGCTGTGCGGCTGGAAGACCCTGCGCAGCGCAACTGGACCTACGAGGCGACGCTCATCAAGAAGAGCGGCGACATCGACAGCGTTCCGTGGAAGGAGGGAAAGAACGAACAGCTCATCCTCGGCGTGCAGGCGGTCGACGTGATTCCGGTGCAGGTGACTTGGCTCATACCGCTTCCGGCGGGCGATCTTATCGCAGTCAAGGTCGATCTCGTGTACGAAGACACGGACAACGGCGTCCGCTGGACCCACTCCGAGCTGATCCGGCAGGGGCACAGCGGGACCTTTGCGTGGCCGCTCGCGATCAAGGACGATCGCAAGCGGACTTACCGTTTCAAGGTCACCGAGTTCCACACTAACGGAGCGCGCGAGCGCGAGGTGCAGGAGTCGGACAGCGAGCAGCTCGTCCTCCTGTAGTGTTGTCGTGACCGAGACCGGACGAGCTCGCGACCGGCGAGGGGAATGACATGACGCGGAATGCACAGAAGGGATCGCACGACGACGGGCGACGGGGTGGCTTTCGAGCACGAGCGATTCGCCGGCTCTGGGTCGCGACATCCGGCACGCTGCTCGTGCTCGTCGCGCTCCCGTCCGGAGCCCAAGACGTTTGTTCGCTGTCGGGCCCGAAACTGCAGATGACGCTCGAGAGGAGCGCGGCCGATATCGCCGCGTTCTACGCGACGGGCGTAAGCCAGCTTTCGCTCAACGTGAGCGATTCCCATCCAGCCTGCAACTGGTATTGCAGCAGCGCGCGCGTCATCACACCCATGGTCAACGCGTTCGGCTTCCTGAAGTACAACTGCGGACGCACGAAGGCGCCCGCGACCACGCGCCGCCCGACCGGGGTCGGAACGGACAGTGAGATGGGTTTCTCGATCACCGACAACGAGTACCGTGACGCAGCCAACGCGATCTTTCGTTCCGGCGGCGAGCGGAGTGGGCGACCTGATGCAAGTGCCGCCCGCCCTGGAGGACGCTTCGAAGAGTGGCAGCGTGCAGGATCTGATCGACGCCGTGGTGAAAATTCCGGGCGCGACCTGGTTGAAGTTCAGCTCGACTTCGGTGGACAACGACGGCCAGGGCGCCGCCCGCATCCTCGTGCGCGTCCCCGACAGCAAGAATCCGCCGCGCTTCGAGCAATGGATCCAGATCGCGATCGTGAGCAGCACCGGCAAGCTGGGCCGGAACGTGGACTTCCTGGCGCGCCAGCTGGTCACGGACGCGGCGTCCCCGATCAAAGAGGACACCGTGGTGGTTTTCCGGGGTTACTCGCGCACGGCCAAGGGCTTCATACCGGAGGGTCGCGGCACCATCTCCGATCTCTCCAAGTGTTACTCCTGCCATCCGAGCGGGCTGAGGCCGGTCATTCCCGCGACTGTGGGGTCCATCGCTGCCGGCGGCGATAAGGCCATCAAACCCGAGGGCACGATGCTCAGCGGCCCCGACCTTGCGCACCAGCTCGAGAACCTCAAGGACAGCACGAGCGAGTACTCCCGGGTCGGGCCGGTGGGATATGTCGTTCCGGAGAACGGTCCTCCACTCGGACCGTCGAGCCGGTCCGGCCGCTCCGAATTCGTGGCCGCCGGCTGCGCCAAAGGCGTTCCCGACGACAGGCGCAAAGAGATCGTGGACCGGCTGGACTGTGAGCAGTGCCACGACAGGTTACCGGAGTCGAGCGCCCCGGCCACGCGGGGCATCCTGAATGCGGGCACGAGCCGCGCGACGATCTATCACAAGGTCGTGAAGAACACGGAGGCTCCGATGCCTCCGGGCGTCAACGATCCGGGCGGGCTCACCGCGGCCGAACGAGAGATTCTGTTCAAGTGCCTGCGGGCCGAGTACGCGCAGATCCTGCGGGAATGGCTCACCAGGGATCTCCTGATGACTCCGTAGCTTCGCACGACGGGCTCGACGGACGCTCACGGCGGGCGTCGGGATGCACACTTCAACCGCGCTGCGGTTGATCTCTACGTTCGATGTCGGGTCGGATCTCAGTCAGGGCGTTCATCCAATGTCGTGGAATGTCGAAGAGCTGCTCCTGCGCACGGCGCTGCTCGCGGGTTACGGTCCGCGCGCGCAGCCGCTGGCGCGGCGTCTCGCCGCCGCAACGACATTCGGCACCGGCCGATCCTGCTTCGAGGCAGGCACACCGATCCAGTTGACCGTGGATGCGCCCGGCCCGCCGTCCCTGCGGGTCGGGTTGAGCCTCGGCGATCGCCTGATGCCGCAGGCCATCGAGGGTCTCGTAACCGCGCCGACGCTCGCGCAGCTCGGGCGGTTTCTCGAACCCCTGCCCACGGCCGAGCATGCCGGTCTCGGCACCTGGCTCTTCTGGACCGAAGTGCGGCAGTCGGTTTTCGTCGACCTGCGCGATGCTTCGCCGGCTGCGGCGTTCGCACGCCTGCGCCGCATCCTGTCGCCCGCGCAATGGGCACGCCTAGAAAGCGTGCGTCCGCCGGAGCATATCGCCCGTCCATGGTCGTGCGGAATCGGCGTCGACGACACCGGCGTCGGCCGTCTCGACTTGCACTGGCTGCTCGATCGCCACGCGGCGCCGGAGGCTTTCGCCGAGACCATTGCGCCGGGGACCTGGCCGCGCGTGACCGAAACACTGCAACACCTGCTGCGCTGGCCCGCCAGGAGTGGACGGTGGGTTTTCGTGACGCCGCTCGCCAGCGAGCCTGAGGCCGTGCTGCGGGTCGGCAACTCAGGGTGGGCGCTGGTTCCCGAAGGCGAAGCCAAGCACCGGGCGGTCGGCGATCTCATGAGCGCGCTCGGCGGTCCGCGCGACTACGCGCAGGCACTGTGGAGCATGTGCCGCGGCGCGGCCTCACCGACATGGCGCGTAGGCAGGGCGTGCGAGCTGAAAGTGACTATGAGGGAGAAGGACGGTGTGCGTGCGCGGCTGTTCTTTTCGCCGCAGGTGGCGGGGTGTTGAGAAAGCCGCCGTATTCCAGCCACAATTGAAGCATTGATATGGGCCGCCCTCAGGCCATTCATTCCCAAGAACACCCTACGTCCGGAATCGCCGCTTTCAAGGTCCAACTGTCTGCCACATAGATGCGATCGGCGTTCAGACCACTACGCTGATTGGAGAGCGGTGGAAAGCGGGCACAATGGGTGCCCGCTTCCCTCAACCTGAGTAACCCATCAATGAAAGCCATCAAGACCTACCCCACGAGAGTCGAAGCCGATCTGGCGAAGATCGCATTGAATGCCGCCGGAGTGCCTGCGGTCGTCGTCGGTGTAGGCGTGGGCATGGAAGGCGGAATGGCAGGCGTGCAATTGCTCGTGCCGGACGATCAGGTCGAAGCGGCGCTAAGGGTGCTTGAAGGCGCGTGAAATCCGATGGCGGACTACGACCATATGGGAGGCATTCATCATGCAAGCAAACCAGCTCTGCACATTTCACTGAAAAGACCGCCCGTTGACGGGCACCACCAAGCCCCGGATACTCAAGTTCGCGTAATTGAAATATTCTTCCGTCGCGACCTGCA
This sequence comes from uncultured beta proteobacterium, assembly GCA_963747225.1. Lineage (GTDB taxonomy): Bacteria > Pseudomonadota > Gammaproteobacteria > Burkholderiales > JAEUMW01 > JAEUMW01. The sequence continues at coordinate 408,749 of CAVVES010000026.1, forward strand.
ACGAGAAAAGGAAACACCATGCCAAAGGCTTATTGGGTCAGCGCGTATCGCGCCGTGAAGGACCCTGAGAAACTTGCCGCATACGCGAAGCTCGCCGGTCCTGCCCTCACTGCCGGAGGAGGCCGCTTTCTGGCAAGCGGCGAGCCGGCGAAGGTTTACGAACGCGGCCTGCAGCAGCGCATCGTGCTGATCGAGTTCGACAGTGTCGAGCAGGCTGTCGCCGCTCATGACAGCCCCGCCTACCAGGCCGCGCTGGCCGCCCTGGGAGAGGGTGCCGAACGGGAAATCCGCATCGTCGAAGGCGTCTGAGTTGTTCGCCGGAATCGGTGCCGGTCGCGCTATCCGTCAACCCGATCCGTTGACCGTCTGCTCCTGAGGAGCGTGGCGGTCTCTTCAGCGTCGGGCCGCGCGTTGTTCGCAGAAGTCTCAGTTGCGCGGGTCGCCAAAGCAACCGGGCCGCAGTGCCGCGCTCGGGCTGCAGCGGCCGATGGACAACTTGTCCTGGCGCGCACGGGTAATGTCGCCACGGGAACTTGCCAGCTTGCGTTGTGAGTCAGGCCGGTTGCCCGGGGGCCACTGCGAAGATCTCGACGGTGGCGGTCTTTCCCTTGAAGGGCACGGCGCCCAGCGCGTCCGTGCGCACGCGATCTCTCGACGCGCGTTGTGTGTCTTCGTCGATCAGGATGGCGCACTCCACTACTTTGGTGTGCGCCTCGAGCCGCGCGGCCAAGTTGACCGTGTCGCCGATGCAGGTGTATGTGGCGCGCTGCTGCGTGCCGGTATAGCCAGCCACGACTTCGCCGGTGGCGATGCCAATGCCAATGCGGATCGTTGGCTTCCGCGCGGCGTGGCGCTCCAGGTTGAATTGTTCGATCAGCTCCATCATTTCGAGCGCCGCAGCCACCGCGCTGCCGGCGCAATCGTCCAGCGGGAGCGGCGCGCCGAATAGCGCCATCAGCCCGTCGCCGATCATCTGATTGACCACCCCACCGTGGCTGTTGATGGCGTCGAACATCAGCGTGTAATAAGCGTTGAGCAGTTCAATCGTCTCTTCCGGTGATAGGCTCTCTACCAGCGCCGTGAAACCGCGGATGTCCGAAAACATCACCGATGCGTGCACGCGCCTGCCGCCGAGCGCGAAACCCGACTGCAGGAGGTCCTGCGCCACCTCGGGGGTGGCGAAGCGCCGCACCAGTTCCTTCTGCTCGTCGCGCAGGCGCTTCTTCTCCAGGCTGGCGCCAATGCGTGCCTTCAGCAGCACCGCATTCACCGGCTTGGGCAGGTAGTCCTCGGCGCCCAGACCGATGCAGCGCACGATGTTGTCCAGCCCTTCGACCGAAGAGGTCACGATCACGGGCAGGTCGCGCAACTGCGAGTCGGCCTTCAACTGTTCAAGCACCGCAAAGCCGTCCATCTCGGGCATCTCGATATCGAGCAGCAGCAGGTCGAACGGCTCGCGGCGCAGCATCTCGAGCGCGACGCGGCCGTTCTCGGCCAGCGCCGCGCGGTGGCCCTGCATTTCCACGCTGCGCGACAGCAGCAGGCGGTTGACCTTGTTGTCGTCGACGATCAGCAGATGGGCACCGGGCTCAGCCATGCCGCAGAGCCTTCAATGCGGGGACGGCGCGCGCGGACTCAACCTCGAGCGCCGCGATTGCTGCCATGTCGTGCGCCGGGTCCGCATCCAGGCCCTTGAGTTCCAGTTCGCGCGCTAGCGCCGCCAGCCTCACTGCCCCGAACGTATTGCTATTGGATTTGAGCGAATGCGCCGCACGCCGAAAACGCTCGCAGTGGTTTTCGGCGCGTGCGCTGCGAAGCTCGGCGAGCATGCCGGACGCTTCTTCGAGGAACGTATCCACCAGCTCGGCCACGAACTCGGCACCCGCTGTATCCTGCAGCTCCGCGTAGACAGCCTTGTCGATCACCGATTCGTCCATGTCCTGCTCACTCCTGGCGGGCCGGCACGCGCATCAACGCTTCGACCAACTGGTCCACCCGGATCGGTTTGGTTATGTAGTCGTCCATGCCCGCAGCAAGGCACATCTCGCGGTCGCCCTGCATCGCGTTGGCCGTCATCGCCACGATGTGTGGGCGCTTGGTCGCAGGCCATTGGGCATTGATGCGCCGCGACGCTTCCAGGCCATCCATCTCGGGCATCTGCACGTCCATCAGCACCACATCGTAGGTCTGCCGCACCAGCGACTCTACTGCCTCGACGCCGCTTGAGGCCAGGTCGGCACGATAGCCCATCTGCGTAAGGATGCGCAGCGCGAGTTTCTGGTTCACGACGTTGTCTTCCGCGAGCAGAATGCGCAACGGATGGCGCGCCGCCATTTCGGGGTCTGTTTTGGACTTGACCGCATTGATCTCCTTGGGCGCCTCGGCATGCGCGAGCAGGCCCACCAACGTGTCGAACAGCTGCGACTGGTGCACCGGCTTGACCAGGTAGGCGCCGAACAGGCCTTCGGTGTCGCCCGCCTCGCGCCGGCCAAGCGAGCTGAAGAGCACCAGCAGCAGGCTCGGCTGGCTGGCGTGGATTCGTTGCGCGAGCTGCAAGCCGTCCATCTCGGGCATGTGCATGTCCAGGATCGCGAGATCGAAGCGCTCTCCACCCTCAACCCAGCGCAGCGCCTCGGCCGGAGACTCGGTGGCGTGCGGCACCATGCCCCACTTGCTCATCTGCAGGTCGAGCACGCGCCGATTGGTTGCGTTGTCGTCGACCACCAGCACGCGCCGCCCTTGCAGCTCGGACTGGGTACCGATGAAGTCGCGGCGGTTCTGCGTCGGCAACTTGGCCAGCGGCGCGCGGATCGTGAAGTGGAACGTCGCCCCCTTGCCGATCCCGTCGCTGGCGACCCATATGCGCCCACCCATCAGCTCGGTCAGCTGCTTGCTGATGGCGAGCCCCAGGCCTGTGCCGCCATATTTGCGCGTAGTGGATGAATCCGCCTGCGAGAACGACTGGAACAGCCTTCCCATGCCTTCGGCCGTGAGGCCGATGCCCGTGTCGCGCACGGCGAAGTTCAGCTTGACCTCGTCCGCTGCCACGGGCGATGCGGTCACCGTGAGCACCACCTCGCCGCGTTCGGTGAACTTCACCGCGTTGGCCAGCAAGTTGAGGATGATCTGCCGCAGCCGCGTCACATCTCCGCGGATGCCGGCGGGCACATCGCCCTCGAACAGGTAGGCGATGTCCAGTTGCTTCTCGGTCGCGCGCGCACTCACCAGGTCCAGCGCCGATTCCACGCAATCGCGCAGGTCGAAGGGCTGCGCCTCGATGTCCATGCGCCCGGCTTCGATCTTGGAGAAGTCGAGGATGTCGTTGATGATGGTCAGCAGCGCGTCGCCGCTGTCGCGAATGGTGGCCGCATAGTCGCGCTGCTCGTCGTTGAGCGGCGTGTCGAGCAGCAGCCCGCTCATACCGATGACCGCGTTTATCGGCGTGCGGATCTCGTGGCTCATTGTCGCCAGGAACGCGCTCTTAGCCTCGTTGGCGGTTTCGGCGGCAGCGCGGGCTTCCTGGGTCTGCGTGAACAGCCGCGCGTTCTGGATCGCGATCACGGCCTGGTCGGCGAAGGTCTTGAGCAGCGCGATCTCCTTGTCGGAGAACGGCGCCGGCGGCAGGCGCGTCAGGTAGATCGATCCTATCCCGCGCCCCTGCCACACCATCGGCGCGAAGATCTGCGAGCAGTTGCCGACCTGCTGAGCGACCAGGCGCAGGGTGTCGGGCACGTCCACCTCATTCAGAAGATCCGGATAGTAAATCACGCGGTGGTCGCGAATCGACAGCTCGGTGGCCGATCCCGCCAGCGGGCGCGGGAAGAGCTTCTCGATCTTTTCGCGGAAGGGGCCAAGGTTGGCGCCGAGGTGCAGTTGCCCATCGTCGCCCAGCAACAGGATGCCCTGGTCGGTACTGTCGAATAAGTGCCTGCAGCTGTGGATGATCTTGTCGAGGACGGGTTTGGCGTCCGGGACCGAGCTGCTGATGACCTCAAGGACTTCAGCGGTCGCCGTCTGCTGCTCCAGGGCCGCCTTGGTCTCGCTGAACAGCCGGGCGTTCTCCAGCGCGATGCCCATGGTCGCCGCCACCGTCTGCAGCAAGCACTGGTCGTCCTCGCTGAACCGGCGCGCGGGGTCGTGGCTGTCGAGCGTGAGCGCGCCGAGGAGCTTGTCGCTCGCGAAGATCGGCACGGTCAGAGTGGCCAGGCTCGGTGCCAACCCTTCGGGTGGACGCAAGCCCCAGGCATCTATCTCGGCGCGGCTGTTGGCCAGGACGGGCCGATTGGCGAACAAGGCCCGCATGAAAGGGCCATTCGGATCGGGTCTGACCGGCACCGGGTGGACGCGCTCGCCGTGCTGCACGGCGTAGAGCATTTGCACAACCTCGGATCGCTCATCGCGCCAAGCGATGCTCAGGTTGTCACTGCCCGACACCGTGCGCAGTTTGTCGCCGACGAGTTCGATGATGGCGCGGAAATCCAGCGATCCGGCCATGCCCTGCTGGATGCTATTTATGATTGCCAGCTCGTTCGCACGCCGCTCGAGCTCGGCGGTGCGCTTGGCCACCTTCAGCTTCAGCCCCTCGGCCAAGCGGATGTTGGCCAGTGCCACGGCCGCCTGTGACGCGAGCATCGCCAGCAGTTCGCGGTCGGCGTCGTGGAAGCGGCCGACGGCCCCTTCGATGTCGGCGTAGAGGTAACCCAGCAGCTCCCGCTGTGCGATCAGTGGGGCGATGAGGCACGAGCGCTGGTTTGTCGGGTCCGCCCCTTCGGGACCGTACCGCAGGCTCGCGGCGTGCGTCCGGCGCGTCTCCGAGAGCCAGGGGGTGACGGCACCGAGCAGTGTTCGGGCGTCTTCACCCTGTGGCAGCAACGAGCCGGCGATGCGTTGGCCTTCCGGGGCTATCAGCACCAGCAACACGCGCTGGGCGCCGCTGAAGCGTGCTGCTTCGTCGATGAGAGATTCACAGAAGACATCGCCGGTGCGAAGTGCGTGCAGGCGCAAGCCGGTGTCGACCATTCGCTGAACCAGTTCGCTCGGCGTCCCCGAGCTCAAGGCGCGAACGTCGTGCAATTCAACACGCTGGTTTTGGTTCGGCGCCTCGCTCTCGCGCGCCGAGCTCGCCACCGACAGGCCGCTCAAAGTTGGGTCGACCACCTGCCCTGTCACATTACCTTGGCGGATTGGCCTTGGCGCCAGCCAGTGGCGTCTGGCGGTTGGATCGAGTGGGCCTGCGTTGCTCTTGTTCGCCATGTCACGCGAATGGCATGTCTGAGGCGCGGGTGGGTCAAGGCTCTATACGGGCCGGACGCGCCAGATACTCCGGCGTCACCGCAAAATGCCGCACCGTCTGGCACGGCTTGGAATTCCAAACGTAGCACGTGCGGCGGGGAGGACTCAAGGCGGGTGTTGCATCGGCCCCGGAGTCCTGGACCCCGGGGCACTGCGGACGCAATTACGAGCGATCGCCGAAGGAGGGCAGCGAGATGATGGTCCCACCCGCGCCAACGTATTGCGGCTGGCCGAGCAGGAGCTTGCGCGCCTGGTCGTGGCCATCGGCAGACGACTTGTACCCGACGGCTGCCGCGCTAACGGCGGCGGTAGCGGACGCCGGCGTCCCGACGATCATCTGCCGGGCGCGCTCCTGGGCATCCACCGTCTGTGCGGTCGATGAGGCGACCGCAGTGGACTTCCAGGTATTGAGGATCGAAGCGCGGACGAACGCTTGCCCGTCGTAGGAATCATCCGCTCCCGCCGTACCGACCAGGAAGATCGAAGCCAGAATGCCGGCGCCGATCGCCGCGTGGAAGGGTTTGCTGACTTGCTTGGTGAACATGGTGAATCTCCATTCAGTTAGGACAAATGGCCGGATATCCCACACCCATATCGAAGGCCTGCAAGTTTGTTGGTGTGTTGGATGCAAATATATGCAGCGACGGGTCGCGGCTCTGTGAAAGGATGCGACGAAAAACTGTGAGGTATTCACGCCGGCAGGCGCGAGGCACCGTGCGGTCGGCGATCTCATGAGCGCGCTCGGCGGTCCGCGCGACTACGCGCAGGGCGCTCTTGAGCATGTGCCGCGGCGCGGCCTCACCGACATGGCCTCGCACCTGCGGGAACTTGGCGACCTTCGACGCTGGGATCTTGATCGCGACCCCGGTCGCCGGATTGCGGCCGGTACGCGGTGCGCTTTGAGGTAGAGAAAGTCCCGAATCGACTCCCGATTGACCATCAACTGGTCCGGCGATACAGTCCTGCCTGACGAAAAAAGAGCGTTTGCTTTTCCTATCCCAACAGGAGATGCATCTATGAAGCTCGACGTGATCGATTTCCACCGCACTGCTGATGACTTTGCACCATGACAGAGCGTGAGCAGACGGTCCTGGTGCTGCAAGGCGGCGGTGCATTGGGGGCGTACCAGGCGGGTGTCTATGAAGGCATTGCCGAAGCGGGTCTCGCGCCGGATTGGATTGCCGGGGTATCGATAGGCGCTATCAACGCCGCGCTGATCGCGGGCAATCCTCCCGAGCGTCGCATTGGGCGTCTGCGCGAGTTCTGGGACCGGGTCTCCTCCGGCATGCCGCTGGTGGCAGCGGAGCAGCTCGATCCTGTGCGAACTACCTTCAATCGTTTGAGCGCCGCGACGGCAGCAACCTTCGGTGTCCCGGGCTTCTTCGCCCCGCGCGTCCCGCCGGCTTTCCTCGCTCCGAACGGCACGCCGGAAGCACTGAGCGTCTACGACACCACGCCGCTGAGGGCAACTCTACAAGAACTGGTTGATTTTGATCTCCTCAATCGCCAGGGTTCCGTACGGCTCGGCGTGGGCGCCGTCGACGTACGCACTGGCAACTCGGTCTACTTCGACAATCAAGATCGGACGCTCGGACCGGAGCACGTGATGGCGAGCGGCTCGTTGCCACCGGGCTTTCCGCCCACTGTGATCGACGGCGCCCACTATTGGGATGGCGGGCTCGTATCGAATTCGCCGCTATGGTACGTCTTCGACGATTCACCGCGGATTAGCGGGCTGATCGTGCAGGTCGACCTGTTCAGCGCCACTGGGCAGTTACCGACCAATCTGGAGCAGGTGCTCGAGCGTGCCAAGGACATCCAGTATTCGAGCAAGACACGCTTCAATACCAAACAAGTGCAGGAGCTGGAGGGTTTCCGCCTTGCGCTGGGCCGTCTGATGCGAAAACTACCGGCCACGTGGCACGACGATCCCGATTACAAGCTGTTGCAGCCGTTGTCCGAATACAAGCGCCACATTACCATCGCGCATCTGATCAACCGACGCTTGGCCAGCTCGACAAATTCGAAGGATTATGAATTCTCGCGGACGACGGTCCGACAGCTTTGGGAGGCCGGGCTCGAGGATGTGCGGCGTACGGTTTCCCATCGCGCATGGCTGGAGGCACGCGAAGTCGTCGACGGCGTACGAGTGTTCGATCTCGCGGGCTGATGATCGACGAGTTTACGGCCTCGTCCTTCACTGCTTGTCCAGGCTAGGGAAGCGAAAAGATAACGATCGCCGACGTGCCGCTTCCTCCGAAGAATCCCGAGACCACTCCGGACGTGGTTGCGACGTACTGCTTCCCCTCGACCTCGTAGGAAATCACGCCGCCGCCGATTGAACCTCCCGTATTGAAGCGGTAGAGCGTCTTACCGTTGCTGGCGTCGATGGCAAGAAAGTCGTTGTTCAGATCGCCCGTGAAGAGCATGCCGCCGGAGGTCGCAGTCACACCGGCGACCAGTGGCGTCGGCCACTGCTGGCGCCAGCGCATGGTTCCTGTGGCGGCGTCGATCGCCTGCAGCCAGCCCCTCGCCTGCTCGCGCGGATCAGGCGTGACGGCTCCGCCGTAGTAGTGAGCGTTCTCAGTGAACTGCGGCGGCTTCTCGGACCTCGTAAATGTTCCGCACCAGTCCACGGTAGCGACGTACAGTGTGTTGGTCGTCGGGCTGTAGGCTGGACCGTTCCACTCCATGCCGCCAAGGAGCCCCGGACAACCGTGCACGCCGGTGACAGTCGGGATCTTGTCGAAATCGGTCCGCGTTGTAATCGGTACTTCATAAAGTACTTCGTGGCTATCGCGGTCCATCATGCGGAGCAACCCATCCTTGCCGGAGACGGCGAGCAGATTGCGCGGCTTGCCTTTGACGGTTGCGGTGAAGAGCGGACTCACCTGGCTCAAGTCGCGGTCGTTGGCATCGCTCGGACCGAATTGCCGGTACCAGAGGAGCTTGCCGGTCTTGACGTCGAGCGCCACCGCAGAGTTGGTGTACAGATTGGTGCCGAGGCGCGCGTCTGGGTAAAAGTCCGGCGCAGGATTACCGACGGGGACGTAGAGGACCCCCTTCTCGGCGTCGAGAGACAAAGGCGTCCACAAGCTGCCTCCGCCATGCTCGCGCGACTGCGGATCCGTCCAGGTTTCCGCGCCCGGCTCGCCGGCATCCGGAATAACATTAAAGCGCCAGACTGGCTCGCCAGTCGCCAGCCTGAAGGCACCGATCCAGTTCTTCGCCCCCCAATCCGCACCGGACGGGCCGTAGATGACCAGATCCTCATAGATGAGCGGCGGCATGCTGAGATACTGGCTGGACTTCGCATCGGCGATCTTCTGGCTCCAGAGCAGGGTGCCCTTCGCCATGTCCACTGCGATCAGATAGCCGTCGGCAGTGCCGCGCACGACCCGTCCGTCCTTCAGCGCCACGCCGCGGTTCGTCGGCGACAGCACGGCGCCCTTGCCCTCCCAGTTGTAGGTCCAGCGCTCGCGACAGGTCGTCGCATCGATGGCAATAATCGCCTTGTCTATCGTCAGATACATCACGCCCTTGTAGACCAATGGGTTGGTCTGCGTCGCTCCCGCGTTGTTCGAGCGATAGATGCAGGCTGCACGCAATTGTCCGGCGTTCTCTGGAGTGATCTGGCGCAGATCGACGAAGCGCTGGCCAGTGTAGGCCTTGCTCGCGTAGAGCCAGCTCTGCTTGTCTTGCGCCGCGCGCAGCAACTCCGCTTGCGTCGGGCCTTGCGTCGAGGGCGTGCCTGCAACCGCCGCTGTCGCAGGTGACGCACTGGCAGTTGCGGCGACGCGCCCCAGCGTTTCGAGATACGCAATCACGTTGGCCCGGTCGTTCGCGTTCGGCAACGCTACGGACATCGCTGTTCCCGGGACTTCCTTTGTCGATGAAGTGAGAAACACATCGAGAGTCTTCTCATCCTAGGTGAGCCCGGCCTGTGCCATCGCGGGAGAATAGTTAAAGCCGGCGAGACTGCCGGCCTTTCGACCCAGGACCCCGGCCAGTGACGGTCCGAATCCGTTCTTCCCGACCTCGACGGTGTGGCAGGATGAACACTGATTTGCGAAGACTGTTTTGCCCGCAGCGGCGTCGCCAGCCGCGTACCCGCGCTGATGAAATCAGGTGCATGTAATGAGCACGAGCGTGACCAGAAAGGCCCGTGTCTGGAATGCGTTGCGCACGCTGCGTGACTCTGTCGCGACAGCGCCAACACGCGCAGTCATTCGGGACGACGATCTATCGATTGGCTTGGTCATGGCCGCTTCCAGAGAATGCTGCGTACGTCATACCTTGATCCTGTGCTTCGTGAAAATCAAGGTGCGATCGCAGTTCGGCGTCTTTCGGAGTCGACGGGTCAAGAGACTCCGATGGACGTATCACACCATAGGTCTTCAGGGCGACCTACGGAATCCCCCGTTGGGGGATGGCTGCCACGCGCGTTTTCGCAAGCGCCTCTCGCGCTCGCGGCTGCTCGCTCGCCTGCAACGTTTCGAGACGGCCGAACTGGCGGTCACGGCGGTTGAGGCGGAGACGCGGCAGTAAAGTCGAGTCGCTGCGGTAGCTCAGGTCGGGCGTACTGCCCTGGTCAAGCCTTGCGCGGCGTCTTCGATCAAGTCGAGCACGCGCTCGAAGCTCTCTTGCGGCTCCCCGTAAGGATCCGGCACCTCGTCCATCTCACTCCCTGCGGCGTAGGCGAGAAAGAGGGTGAGCTTGTGCCGATGCTGCGCTGGGCAGTCCGCCTGTAGCATTGCCAGGTTTCGGCGGTCCATCGCGAGGATCATGTTGTAGTTCTCGAAGTCTTCCGGCCGGACGCGGCGCGCACGTATTCCCGCCATGTCGTAGCCTCGCCGCAGCGCCGCTAGTCGCGCTCTCGGGTCCGGCGGCAAGCCGACATTGAAATCATGCGTCCCTGCGGAAGCCACCTTCGTGCTCGCCGCCAGGCCGTTGCTGTCCAGCATGCGGCGGACGACGGCTTCCGCCATCGGCGAGCGGCAGATGTTGCCCATGCAGACCAGCAAGATCTTCATCTTGAAACTGACATCCGCGGTTCTCCTATCGTTCATCGAGATCACGGGGTTGCCTTCGGTTTCCGGATGAGGAGAAGCAACATCCCTGGCGGCCCGGGTTGGCCCGCTTGACGAGTGATTCTGCCGCGCAACATCTACAAGTGCTAAATCTCGTACAAGCTTGCGCCGGACGCCCGCGCGAGCACCGAGAAGCTCAAAGCAGCAGGTGCCGCCCCGGCAAAGCAAAGCCATGACGTGACGCGAAACCGCGGATTGCTGCGAGATCTTACTGTTCTGCCTGTTTTCTGCTCTCCGCACGCGCCTCGTCAAAATCTGCAAGGCATCTCCTATACTTCCACTCCTGACCATACGGTTATTAACAGAGACCGAAGGCACTGCGGCCAGTCCCCGCACGTTGTCGGCGAATGTCTGCTTGCTCGATTACTTGAGTCGGCTTTCTGCGATTTTGAGCTTCTGCTTTGGACTGGGACGGTTGACGATAAGACCGAGGCCATTCGCGACCTGTCATGAGCCTTTGAGCCCCTGAGCCCCTGCTAAAACTCCGCCGTTCTACGGGGACATCGTCTAGGCAAAGCGCACGTCCCCCCAATTCAGCTGGCGACTGGTGATAACCTTCTGCGAACCCGCCGTGTCACCGGAGTCCGGCGCGGCATCCTCGGAGTCGCTCGCCAGCGGGCCGCCGATCCAGCGATGGAGATCAGATCTGGTCAAGATAACCTGATTGCCGACAGCTATGGACATTGCCCCCACGCCGGCGGCCCGCGATCGTGCGCTCGGCATTCTCGCCACTACCGCGGTACTCGGCATTCTCTACGTCGGCCGGGACGTACTCGTCCCGATCACGCTCGCCGTTATCTTGAGCTTCCTGATCGCGCCGATGGTCCGCAGGTTGCGGCGCCTGGGACTCGGCCACACGTCCTCGGTGCTCGCAGCGGTGCTGGTTTTCGCCATCGTGTTCGCAGCGGGGGCGGCCGGCATCGGGTCGCAGCTCGTTCGCATGGTCGCCAGTCTCCCGCAATACGAACAGACGATTCGCGCCAAATTGGCGACGTTGGACGAGTTGACCGCGAAGCACCTGCGTGCGCTGACAGGCCCGGCCGAACGCGTCTTCAGCGAGATCACCGACAGGAAACACGCCTCGACGCCGGAGGGCGATGTCGCCGGTGCGGCCACCGGCCCGATTGCAGTCGAGGTGCACGAGCCGCCAGCCAGGCCAGTGCAGGTGATCGAGAGGGTGCTTTCCAGGGTAGGTGGGCCGCTTGCGACGGCCGGTATCGTGCTGGTCGTGCTCTTGTTCGTGCTGCTGGAACGCGAAGAACTGCGCGACCGTTTCATCCGGATCGTCGGCGGCTCGGACGTGCGCAGGACGACGGCCGCGATCAACGATGCGGGCGCGAGGCTGTCGAAATTCTTCGTCTCCCAGTTTGCCGTGAACGCGGGTGTCGGCGCGTTGGTCTGGATCGGCACGCTGCTCATCGGCCTGCCGTATGCCACCCTGTGGGGCGTACTGGCCGCCGTCATGCGTTTCGTGCCTTATGTCGGCATCTGGATCGCTGCGCTGGTCGCCGCGACCCTGGCTGTGGGGATGGATCCCGGCTGGGGGGTCGGGCTCATGACCCTCGGTCTTTTCGCGGTCGTCGAGACGATCGCAGCGCAGATCGTCGAACCACAGCTGTACGGCCACACGACCGGGCTGTCGCCGCTGTCGGTTGTGACCGCGGCGATATTCTGGAGCTGGCTCTGGGGACCTGTCGGACTGATCCTGTCGACGCCTTTGACGTTGTGCCTGTTGGTGGCGGGGCGCTACATCAAAGCCCTGAGCATGCTCGAAGTCTTGCTCGGTGATACGCGGGCGCTGACGCTGTCGCAGCGCTTTTACCAACGCGCCTTGTCGGCGGATGCCGACGAGATCATCACCAGTGCGCGCGATTTCCTGAAGAGCGACTCCTTCGCCGCCTACTGCGACTCGGTGGTGATGCCGGCGGTGCATCTGGCGACGCTGGACATCGAGGCGGGCACGATCACGCAGGACCAGCTCGTCAGCCTCCGTACCACCGCGGTCAAAGTGATCGCCGTCCTCAGCGGCGATGCGCGCGGGTTTCCACGACGGCGACGTGTTACCTCGGTCCTCGACGACCTCGACCCGGGCCGGCGGCTGCGCGCACTGCGGGAACAGAAAGCCGGCGAACGGCAGGGACCCCTGACAGCGTCAGACGGGTCCGTCGTGCTCTGTGTCGGGCTTGGATCGGTCGCCGACGATCTCGCCGCCGAATTGCTGGTGCGAATACTGCGCGAGCAGAAGCTGAACGCGCGTCACCTCGCGCTCGACGAGGTCGCGAAGGCTCCCCTTGCAGGCGCGGTGCAAAGCGTCTCGATGGTGCAGCTGGTCAGCGCCTTTCCGAGCCAAGAACGCGAGGCCGCGGACACCATCGCGCTCGGCTTGCAGCGCCGGTACGGCAAGGCCTGCATCGTCACGGTCTTTCTCCCCGGCATTTTGTCGCAACCCGAGCCGCCGCCACCCGCCCCCGGCAACGTAGACAAAACGGCGCAGTCGTTCGGCGATGCCCTGCAAATCTGCCTGGACTGGCACCGGGAGCATGGGTCCGCACATCGCGTGGTCACGCAGATTTGATGTTTCCACACGGCCTTATATGGACACCGCCCGGTTTGCCAAGTCGATCTTGATGTGATGCAGGACAAGGTACTGGCTGCAGTCTTATATCCGTACATGGACGCCCCCGGTTTGCCAAGCTTTCAATTCGTGAAGGCTCGAAGGTCAAGATTGCATCCGTACATCCGGACTGTGTGTGCGGCGACGCCGCTGTCCCTGATGGAATTTGCTGGTTGGCGCCTCAATCGGCACTCGCGCACTTCACGTGCTCCGGATATATCGGGCTTTGCCAACCATGGTCTGACCTGGCTTGCCATCACTTCATGATTGCCTGAGCAATCGGCGGTGTGGATCTCCTTCGAATGGTTGCGTCATGTTCTTCAAGCCGACTTGCTTACAAAGACCCAACAGCGGACGTGTGATCAGCTCGGAAGTTGCGATCGTGGGCCAGCATCGCCCACGCAATCCGCGCATTCTTGTTGGCCAGTGCTACGGCCGCCACATTGGGGTTGCGCCGCTGCAGCAGTTGATGCAGCCAATCATCCTTTTGCGGCTTGCGTTGCTCGCCAGGATCACCGAGCGCGCCCCGTGAATCAGCAGCGTTCGCAGATACGAGTCGCCACGCTTGCTTATACCCAGAAGGGTCGACTTGCCGCCACTGGAGTGCTGCTTGGGAACCAGCCCGAGCCACGCGGCCACTTGGCGACCGTTATCGAAGCTTTTCGCATCGCCGATGGAGGCCACCAATGCGCTCGCTGTGATCGGCCCGATGCCGGGAATCTCCTCCAGCTTGCGGCTGGCCTCATTGCCCCGATGCCATCGCTGGATCTCACGCTCGAGTTCGCCCACTTGCCGGGCGAGCTCCTTGAGGTGATCCATTAGGCGTTGCACGAGCGGCCGGAACGCGCCTGGCAGTGCGTTGGACGCATCCTCCAGCAGTTCAGGTACTCGTTTGGCGAGATGCCAGATGCCCTGAGGAATAATGAGCCCGAACTCGGCAAGGAGCCCGCGGATCTGGTTGGCTTGCGCGGTACGCGCTTTTACAAACCCTTTACGCACCCGATGCAGTGCGAGCACCGCCTGTTGCTCCACGTTCTTGATCGGCACGAAGCGCATGTTCGGCCGCGCCACAGCCTCGCAGATCGCCTCGGCATCCGCTACGTCGTTCTTGTTGGTCTTCACGTAGGGCTTGACGAACTGCGGCGCCATCAGCCGCACTGTGTGCCCGAAGCCCTGCAGCTTGCGAGCCCAGTAATGAGCGCTGCCGCACGCTTCCATACCGATCAGGCAAGCAGGAAGGTTGGCGAAGAACGCCGTCACCTGGTGGCGCCTGAGCTGTTTGCGCAATGTCGTCTTGCCGCGCTGATCCACGCCGTGCACTTGGAACAGGTTCTTAGCCAAGTCGATGCCAATTGTCGTAATCTTCATGATGGACGCCCTCTCGGTTCCAGTGGTTGAATTGACATCTCCACTTTGGCACGTCGATGCCGTTAAGGGTGGGGGCGTCCATTTCATCGGCCTCTTCTTGCAGGCCGAAGCCTGCCGGCCCTGATGGAATTTGCCAGGAACGTCCTCATCTCGGTCACGTGCGTTTGAGCACACGGCTGTGTTCAGGTTTGCGTTCTTGCGGTCCAACCTGTCTTGCCATCACCCGGAATCAACCTCAGCAACCTATCGACTCATCGACATCCAGTTCAAGTTTGCCGGCCACTTACTGAGCAGGCTTAAAGCTCACGTGGTCCTTCTGATACGGCGACCCGTGAGCCAGAATCGACCATGCCGTGCGTGCCATCTTGTGGGCCAAGGCCACTGCCGCCACGTTGGCGGGTCGTCGCGCTTGAATGGCTGTCTGCCATGTCGTCGGCACCTTGGCGTGGTACATCACCGATCGCGCACCGTGGATCAACAGCGTGCGCAAGTATGGGTCGCCTCGCTTGGAGATCGATCCCAATCGGATCCTGCCACCGGTACCGCTTTGCCGTGGTACCAATCCCAAAAACGACGCGAACTCCCGTCCCGACTTGAACGTCTTCGCATCACCCATCATCGCTACCAGCGCGGTCGCGGTGAGCTTGCCGATGCCAGGTACTTTCGCGATCGCCCGGCATGCTGCGTCTTGCTTTTGCCAGGTACCGATCCGCTTCTCAAGCTGATTGATATCTTGCTCAAGTCCATCGATACGTCTCAACTGGTCCTCCAGACCGCAAATCAACACGCCCGGCAGGGCATCCTCCAACTCTGCCATCCGTGCTCGGATTTCGTTCAACCCGGCTTGCCGTCCTGAGCGAAACGTCACGCCAAATTCGTACAACAACCCCCGCAATTGATTCACCTGCATAGTTCGGAACTTGACCAGCAAAGCACGCATCCGGTGCATACCAAGCATCGCCTGCTGATCTTCTGTCTTCGCTGCCACGGTTCGCATTCCCGGCTGCTGCACCGCCGTCCAGATCGCCCGCGCGTCCGCCGCATCGGTCTTGTTCGTCTGCACAAACGGGCGAATGAACTTCGCATGCAACAGCACGACCTCATGCCCGAACGCTTTGATCTTGCGCGCCCACCAGTGCCCACTGCCGCATGCTTCTAAAGCCGCCCGCCCAACCGGCCGCTGCGCCAGAAACCTAATCAACTCGTCACGTCCAAACCGTCGATTCACAATCTCACCGGTTTGGGCCTCAACCCAGTACATCTGGAACACTCGCTTGGCAACGTCCAATCCGTATGTCGTAGCATTCATCTCGGGCCCTCCGCTCCTCAAGTGGTTGTGTCGAAACTCCACTTTGGCACATCGATGCCGTCGGTCCTGGAGGGCCCCTACCTTGTCGTCTCCCCCTTCATCCCCGAAGGGAGGGCGGTGTCCATTCCATCTCGGTCGAACCCGGCCGCCACGCCTCAGTGCATTAAACAGGATGGGCGTTGGGCACAGGCGAGATTGTAGGTAAACCGTCCCGCCCACGTTGCATCCACTGTGGATGGTGCACTTCTTGGACCCACTCCGTTTGAGTAATGCCGGCCAGCGCATATACATCAGCTGAACGCTTGGCCGAAACCTACCATTTTGCTACGTAGTCCTTGCGGGGCAAGGGCGATTGCCCCGGGGGTCCTTCGACGGCCCGCTATGGTTTGACGACGGCGGGAATCAGCACCTCGGCCGAGTCAGTTGGCACTTCCACACTGACGTCCTCCATCGCCGATCCATCGAGCTTGTAGCGAATCACGCGGTAGCGGGGCGGGGGATCCTGCGCGACCGGCACCAGCAGCAGGCCCGGGTCGCGCCGGGATTCCGTGAAGACTACGTTGTCGACGGTGTCGCCTTTCGCATCGAGCAATTGCACCTGCACTGCGATCAAACCGTGACCTGATAGGGTTGGGCCCGCAAGGAGCCGCACGCTCACCTGCCGCTGTGCGCCGTCGCGATCGCGGATCAGCACCACCGGATCGCTCGTGGTGAACGGCGTGCCGACGAAGCTGCTGCTATCGCCGCGAATAACGAGCGCGTCCACCTTCACCGGCGGCGGGTCTTCGGACAGCGAAGAGATACTCGCAGCCTTCGCGCGACGTTCGCCGGGAGCGAAGCTCACCTCGACACTTTCGGATCGATTGCCTTCGATCAGAGTGAGTGTCACCAGCGCTTCGATGAAGTCATCGGGCAGCATAGGCAGTACGCGCAGTTTGCGGCTGCCGCGCCATGGGCTGTGCACGAGCAGGGTCGTTCCTTCCACCGGTATCCAATCGCCCTCGACGCGTCGGCCGCCGTCGAAGAACCAGGTGGTGCGGGCTTCCAATGCTGGGACATCGGCGACAGGAGATTCACCCGATTCGAGGCGGAGCCGGAACGTCGCAGTGGGCTTCGCTTCGCTCAGCATGCGAGTGGCGACGATGTTTCCGTCGAGCCTGAGATCGACCTGCGCCTGCGGCGTCTCGGCGAACTTCAGCGTGCCAGGTGAAATCTCCACCTCGAGCTTCGGGACGCCAGTGAGCGGATGCACTGCCAGTTCCAGCGACTGAAGCGTTTTCCACTCGCCGATGAAGACGGGCGGCCCTGGCCACGCTCCCTCCGTGTCGAAATGCACTTCGGTGCGGCCGCGATAGCGCGGCGGCTTGCCGTTGGTCCACGCCGAGAACTTCTTCGGCCCGGTCTCGCCCTGCTCGAAGGTGAGCGCGTTCTGCTTGTCGGGCGCTGTTTCGTCCGGATACGCGAGCTGGACGACGAGTCGCTGCACGCCGAGCGCCGCAAAATCACCGAGCGGTCGTACATTCACATCGAGCGTATCCCAGAACGCGCCGACGTCTTCCGCTTCGACGATGTGGGGAGCGCCGCCGATACGCGAGAGCAGACCCTGCGGCGCCGCCGTGCGACGTTCCGCATGAGCTTCCCGCCAGTCGAGGGTGATCGTCTTCAGCTCTTCCTGGTGGATGTCGCGAAACGTGAACTGCAGCTTCAGGGCGAATGTCGACTCGCTCGCCTTTCCGGCACTACCGCCGCCTCCGCTCGATGCGGCCTGTCCAAGACGCTTCAGCGCGTCGACCGGAATGCCGAGTTCTTCGGCGATCTTTGTGACGAGCGAGGCATCCTTCAGCGCGTCCTGCAGCGTCGCTGCGCCGAGTTTGATCGCCGCGGCAATCGCCTTGTCGAGCAGGTTCTCCTGCTTCGCGGGTTGCAGGCTGGTCTTGAAGAAGTCTTCGAGAATGCGATCCTCGATCCAGCGGATGGCGTCGTCGACCCGTGCTCTCAGGGAAGCATCGTCGGTGAACTGGAGAACATCGATCTCGATCGCACCCGCCTCGAGCAGCTTCTGGGTCGCGGATTCCACCGACGCGCGCACCCCGATGCCTTCGTAGGCGACGCCGAATTGGAATCCCCAGGAGAGCTCCTGGTAGATTCGCTTGTAGTCAGCGCGAATCCGGACATCCAGAGCCGGGCGCAGGCCGTCGTATTCCAGCTCGTAGCGCACGCCCAGCGGGCTTGGTCCTTCCATGCCGACCAGAGCTTCCACGAGACGCGCACCGTCCTCGTTCAGCCGTGCCGAGAAGAGAGCGCGGTTGGTGGCGGCGAGGTCTGGCGTGATTTCCCCCAGCAACTGCTCGACGAAGCCGTCGCCTTGTTCCAGCGCTGCGGCAAAGACGGCCTTGCCGCCCACCCAGGGGACCTGCACGAGGTGCGGTTCCGATACCCCCTGTCGCACCAGGTAATCCTTCGCCTTGCCGAGTTGCGCATCGTCCGCCACCAGCTCGGTCGTGAACGACAACAACCCGACGCCGCCTTGCTCCGCTTCCTCCGGCCTGAACTTCACGAACACGAGCTCAGGCTGCCCGCTGCTGCTCGCCGCGATGCGCGGACGGGTGGGAACGTAGAATACCCGGTTGCGGTCGGCGTGATCGCCGAACAGCGCCAGATCGGCGACAACACCGAGCGGTCGGTCGAGCGCAAGCACGGAAAAATTACCTCGGCGGGGCGCTCGGGATCACCACGAAAGTGTCGCTCGTGAGCGCAGGACCCACCTTGGGATTGAAGCCGTCCTCGCGAATCCAGGTGGTTGTCATCTGGAACGAGCGCTGACTCGCGTCCTTGAGCGGGACCTGCCACTCCGCCCGGCTTTTCGCGCCCAGACGGAAAGTCTTCTCGTCGCGCACGCTGTTGATGTCGTCGCGGTAGGCGACCGCGACTTCCACCGCCTCGATGCCGCGATCGAGCTCGCCGGTCACAAACTCCACGGCGAGGCGCCGCACGTACACTTCGCCCACGGGCAGCGACGGCGCATCGGTGCTGATCCAGCCGGTCTGCAGGAACTCGCCGGTTTTCGTGACGAGCGTCATGCGATACCGATAACGGCGTGCGTTGGGATTGCCGAGATTGACGGTCCAGGACTGGGGCTTGTCGATGTTCTCCGCATCGAAGCTCAGATTGCCGGTTTCGTTGATGCCGTTCTCGTCGTCCTCGTATTCGAGATCGACCAGCAAATTGGCGATGCTCTTGCGATCCCCCGCGACCACAGCACGCACCACGAGCTTGTCGGGGTGCGGATCTTCTACGACCCACTGATCCATGAGCATCGGCATGAAGGGCGTCTCGACACGCTCTCCCGTCGCGCCGATATAGGTGAGCTGGACCTCGCGCCGCCCCGGCACATCCTTGTTCACGCGGAAGCGCGACTTGAAGCTCTTCCCGCCGGCGGTCAGCACGCCGTCTTCGTAGTGCTCGAAGCTGCCGTCGTCGGCGCGATAGCGCAGCACCGCCTGCACTGCCGGCCAGCGGTCGAAGGGAAAGTTCGGGGTCGCCCCGACTTCGAGCTCGTAGGCTTCGTACAGCTCGCGCGGATTGATGACAAGGACCGTACCCTTGTGCGGCAGGAGCGCGGGACCGGAATCCACTTTCGGTTTCGGGCCCGGTACGCTGCCATCGGCGAAAACGACTTCGTACTTGTAGCCGAACTCATCGCCGCTCGTGCGATCCATCCAGTCGCGCCGGACGACCTTGGCCTTGTCCTTGGTGAGGAACGAGCTCATGCTGCGCACGGCGCCCGAGTCCGCGTCTTCGTATTCGATGTCGACGGTGATGCCGGCGATGCCGTCGGCGTCCCAGGCGGCGGCGGCCATGATCTCGAACGGCAGGCTCTTCCACGGGCTGTCCGCGCCATCGACGACCGTGACGAGCTTGTCGCGGGTGATGGCGGCGTTGGTCAGCAGGTTGTACATGTGGGCCTGCGGATAGATCGTGCGCTCGGCCGCCTTGCGCGCCGTGAAGTCGAGATCGAGGGTGCGCAGCTCCTCGATCTTCACCTCTTTCTGGTGGTAGGTGTAGCCGACGCCGAGGGTCAGCGCGTTCTGGTGAATGTGCGTGAGCGTGTCGACGATGTCGTTCGCCGTGCCGCCCCCCGCGGGATCGACGCGCTGAAAGGTCGCTTCGAAGAACTTGTCGAAAATGAGCTGGCGCACCGAGTTCATGACCGACTCGCGCTCGGCATCCATCGCTTCGCCGCCGATCCCTTCGACCGTCACCTCGAGCTCGATCGCCTTTTCCTCGACCATCTTGTCGATCGACTTCTGGATGTCGCTCTCGTAGAAGAGGAGATCGAGATGCTTGCGCTCGCTGAAGTGGTCGTAGACCTTCTGCCAGTCCACGTGCGCCTTGATGTTGAATGCCGGCTGCAGGCCGGCGAAGGTCAACGAATAGACGACTCCGATCGGGGTGACGCCATCAAGCGCCCCGGAAAGCGCGGCCGCTCCCTTCTTCGTGAGCGTCGCCTGGAAGATCGCCCGGTTGCTGCCGACCAGATCCGGCGAGCCGGACCCCATGATCTGCGTCACGAAAGCGGTGGGACGCGCGTCGCCCCCCGGCTGCGCTGCGCCGTCATCCTGCGTAACAGCGTCGAGGAGCATCAGCTTGACCGATCCCTTGGTGAAGAAGATCGGCGTAAGGCGCGGCTTCTGCGCGAGCTGATCCTCGAGGCGCAGTTTGCTCGCAGCTTCGTCGAGAACCTCCGGCGGCCATGCGAGGTCCACGTCCAGGCTCAGGAAAGCGGTCGCCTCGGGCGCGTTGTCGGGAATGGTATCGAGGTCCTCGCGATAGACGAGCAAGCGTATCGCGGGCACACCGTCTTCCATCCTGGCGATGTGCGGGAAGTTGGGCAGGTAGTAGAACAGGTTCGGATCGCTGAAATCCGGTAGCACGTTGAGCGCTACGCCTTCGCCTGCCTTCACCTGGCGCATGCCGCCGCCGAGATAGAGCATCTCAGTTCTCCTGCTGGCGCGGAGCCGGCGGGACGAGCACCACCGACTTCTCGAGCTTCACCGGCGTGGAGTTGCGCTCACTGCCATCCGCGAGATGCCAGGTGATCGCCATCTCGTAGGTGCGTGGGGCTTCGTCGGCCACCGGTATGAACCATTTCTGGCTCTCCGGAGAGGTGAAGACGAGCGTCATGTTCTGATGGACGTTGCGCTGCGGATCGTCGTAACTCAGGTTGACCTCGATTGCGGGCGAGGCTGCGAAATTCGCCAGCTTCGCATTGAATTCGGCGCCGACCTTCGGGACCGAGTACCGCGGCACCACGATCAGCTCGGTGTCGGTCACCGTCCAGTCGCGGGTGACCGGGTTGCCCTCGATGGGGAAATAGGTGATCTGGTGGCGGTAGCTGCGCGGGCCGTCCTTGCGCAACGGAACCGACCACGGCACCACGTCGGTTGCCTTCTGCAGTGCGATGCTCTCGACGTCGTGCCGACCCTGGGGGTCGTTGTATTCGAGATCGACCTTCGCGAGGGGCGTGCTGTTGTAATCGAGCACGGCACCGGTAACCTTGATGTCGAGGCGTGGCGGCCCTTCGACCATGACCGGCAACGCCTGATCGCCTTCCCTGGAAAGCCAATCCGTTTCCTGGGTGTCGCCGTTCTTGAAGGTCGCGAGGATCTTGTACTCGAACTTGCGCTGCCGGGAGTTGAGCAGGATCACGGCCCACTTCTTGAACTCGTCGGGGGTCTTGAAGTTGAATTGAGCGTCGCGCTGGTAGGGGCCATCGGCATAGCGCAGCGACAGGACGGCCTGGATGACGTCGCCCCATTTGCCGGCGGGAATCAGGGTGAGATCGAGCACGTCGACATCGGGGCGGCTGACGATGAGGTTCTGCGCCGGGCCGTCGGTCTTGGTCCAGTCCTTCGCGATGGTCGTGCCGCTCTTCAGGAGATACTCGACGCGATATTCGAGCGGTTTGTCCCAGGGTGCGAAGAGCATGCGCGTCCACGTTCCGCCGGGCTTGTCCTTCGTGATGAGAATCGACTGTCCGGCCATCGGAACTTCGCGCGCCGTATCCGCGTACCGCAGATGCACCAGCACCGCATCGAGCACGTTCTCGAAATCGAGACCGACACCCGTCACCTCGACCTGCAGCTTGCCCGGTGTTTCGACCGCGACATTCAGGTTGCGCGTGGTCGCCTTCTCCCACTTCGACCATTCGCCGGCGGCACGACCCTCGAATCCGACGCGCGACCGGTATTCGTAGTTGCGCTTGCCGTTGATGAGCGACGGGTCCCATTCCTGGGGATCGTTCTTCTGCGGCGTGAAGGTGAAGGTCTGGGTCTTCATCTCACTGCCCTGGGTGTACTTGACCTCCAGCTCGACGAAGGCAACGTTGTCTTCATCCCACTTCGCGAAGGCGCGCGCCTTGAGTCCGAGGGTCATGAAGAACGGATCGTTCGCATCCACGACGCGGACGAACTTGCTCATGTCGGACACCTTGGTGAAGAACGCCTGCAGCGTGCCTTGCGGGGCGATCTTGTACTCGATCGTCGGGCTGATCTGCATCGTCTGCTCGAAGTCGGTCATGTCGACGTCGGTCTCTTGCTTCAGACGATAGACTTCGTCACTGTCCTTCTGCACGTCCTCGTTTGCCCATTCCTCAAGGGGTTTGCGCTCCTTCTTCGCGAAGCGCGCGGACAGGAGTTCCTGCACGGTGCTCGTGGCCTGCTGCGTGAGCATCTGCAGGGTCTCGGGGTCGGTCATACCTCCGGCGTCGATTTTCACCGTCACGAGACCGGCCTCGATCGCGGTCGACATCATGTTCTCGGAAGTGAAGTAGTCGTCCGAGCAGTTGTCGTGTTCGTGGAAGAGTTCCTGGCACGTGTGGTAGACGCTCTGAGTGTTGAACTTGATGTACATCGACGCCGGCGGAAGCTTGGCCGCCATGGTGAGCTCGTAGACCACCTGGATCGGCGTGAGGTCGGTTGCCCCGTGGCCATCGCGGCCGACCAGCGTCTGTTCCATGAATGCCGCGCCATCGGGCGTCAGATCGAGGCTAAACGCAGCGACGTTGTTGCCGAGGAGCGAGGCCGGCCGTTCGCCGATCTTGTTCTGCACGAGGCCAGCCGAGGACGGCGCGTTCATCGTGACCTTGCCGGACTTCCACAACGGTTCTCCGATGACGACGTCCGGCACCTTGTCGGGCACCGGTGGAGAGTCCGGACCGGGCATCGTCAGCGTCGTGGACTGGCTGGTCTGCGGCGAGCCCATGGGACCGCCTGCCATACTGTTGTCCTGGGTCCAGTGCTTCGAGATCGAGTCGTTGAATGTGGCGCCCAGGGTCAGCGTGCGCACGGCGCTGTTCGGGAGCGCCTTGATGCGCTCGTACTCCGACTGGACCCACTGCTTCAATTCCTTCACGACCGCTTCCTGGTGCTCCGGCTTCACCTTGAGCTCGGAGTCGAACACCATGTAGCCACCGCCGCGCGGCAGCTGCGGGTTCTCCTCCCGCGATTCGTCGGAGAACTTGTACTTGATGAGCTGGAACACCGGATTGTTGTTCGGATCGGTGCGCACCGTCGGAAAGCCGGGGATCAGATAGAAGCGCCAGAACTGGGCGTCGTCCTGGAACACGGTGACGGTCTCGCCGGTGGGGAATTGCTTGTGCATGAAGGCGGGAAGTTTCAGCATCGCTGCGGCTCCTAGAATCGGTTCTCGGAATGAATCGAAAGGGATTGGGGAATCAAGCTTGCCTTTCGTTGCAGATAAATTCGTGGGCGGGTGCAGCCGATACTCTGTCAGCCGTCAGCGCCGCCCGCAATCCATCGAAACGCATACGCCTCTGGCACTAACGCCGACGCAGTCGATCCTGCCATGCGACCGAACCATCTTCCGCGGCGGGCGTCGCTTGCAAGTTTCCATGCGTCTTCCTAGGGACGATAACGGGTGACGGAAACCACCGGGTCGTCGGTTTCGCCGTGGGCTCCTTCGATGCGGGTGCCGTCGGCGAGGTTGTATGTGATGGCGAAAGTGAACCGGCGCTGCGTGCGGTCCCCGATGTCCACAGACCACGTCGCGTTCGGTTGCTCCTTCGTGAGCGTCAGCGTCTTGCGCTCGTCGCGATTGCCGTCCTTCCACTGGAGCGCCACGTCGACGAAGGGCGTTGCGGCGAAATCCACCGCGAAGCCGCGGACGATCACGTCGAGTTTCCCGACCGCGGGCAGTTGCGCCCGGGGAATGAAAAGCTCGGTGTCGCCGCTGCGCTGCACGCCGGAAGAGAGATCGCCGTTCGGGCTGGACCACGTGATCTCGTAGGCGTATTCGCGGCGACCATCCGCCGCGACGGGAAACTGCGCCGCGTTTGCTCCCGGGGCGGTGAAGCTCACCGTCTGCCGCTGATCTCCATACGACACGGTGACTCTCACCACAGGAGTGCGCGTGAAGTCGACGAGATTGGACAGTATGTTGATCTTGAGCTTGGGAACGCCCTTCGCGTTGATCAGCACCGCCTGGTCGCCGGTCTTCGTCACCCAGGCAGAGGTCTCGTCGCTGCCACTCTTGTAGGCAACCACCGTCTGGTACTGGAAGGTGCGCCGGGTCGGATCGCGCAGCAGCACCGCCCATTCCGCGAACTGATCCAGCGACTTGAACTGGAAGGCCTTGTCGTAGCTTCTCCCGGCGCCCGCGTCGTACTTGAGGGAGACGACGACCTGAGCGACGTCGCTCCAGTCTCCCGACGGCACGAGGCTCACGTTCAGCACGTCGGCCTGCGGTGGGGGGACGACGAAGAGCGTATTCGTGGCATCGAGGGTCTGCGTTCCACCGTCGATCACCTTGTCGTCGGCGAGAAAGTAGGTGATGGCGGCGGTGATGTTTCCCTGCACCTTGCGCACCTGCTGCTCCCACTTCGCGACGGGATTCAGCTTGGTCAGCGCGAGGCTCTTCTCGACGGGTGCGATGCCGTCCGCGGGCGCGCCGTACCGCAGCGTCACCTCGACGGTGCGCGCCACGTCCCAGTTGAGACCCGCGCCGCTCACCTCCAGGCTGATCTGGCCGGCGCTCGGTACGGTCACGTTGAGCGAACGATTCGTCGTCGATTCCCACTCGGTGTAGTCGCCTGCAGTCCCGTCGTCGTAGATGACGCGGTAGCGGAACCGGTATTCGCGCTTGCCGCCGAGCACCGTCGGATCGAACTTGGCCGGGGCAGTCTCGCCCGAGCGGAAGGTGAAGCTCCCCGGTGTCGTGCGGCTCTGGCCGTCGCCGTCGGTTCCCGTGTATTCGGTCTGCACCTCGATCGCCTGCACCGGCTGCTTGTCGAAATCGACCAGCGCCCGCACCGTGACGCCGAGGGAATCGAATTGATCCGCCGTCAACTCGACGACGTGGCGACGGATCTCGTCCGGGCTGGCTTTCGAGAAGAATGTTTCCAGCGTCGCCTGACCCACCAGAGGCCATTCGACGACCTGCGATCGATCCACCTTGATCTGCAGATTCATCGTCGCGGTATTGAGGGTCTCACGTACCTTGTAGCGCGTGGTCGGAGGGCGCCACAGCTTTGCCGAGGAGACGTTCTTGTCCCAGTTTCCTCCGAGCTGACTCACCGACGAGCTGAGCTGCGTGCTGACGCCGCCGTAGTTGATGTGCTGATAGAGAGTGAGGCGATGACCCGAGCGCACGCGCACGGACGCGATCCTGTCGTTGAGGTCTTGGCCGACGGAGCTGATGTCCTCGTTCACCTCGATCGTACGGCCCGTGTAGTTCGGACCTTCGCACAGCACCGCGCCCCACCCCGGATCGCGATCCTTGACCTGCGGATCGTCGGAGTCGAATTCGAGTTGCTGGCCGTCGGTTTCCGCCGGAACGAGAAAGCGCTGTGCGATCATCGTGTCGAAAAGATCCAGCGCGTATTTCTGCAAAGCCTCCAGCACGTCGTCCGGAACGGTCGCATCACCCTTGTCGATCTTGACGTCGACGAGTCCCGTCTCGCGCAGGGTTGAACTGTTGGTCCCCGTATCCCGGAACGTTTCGACCTCCGCCGGCGTGCAGGGATCGTCGCGATTCGACTGGGAGATCTTTTTCAGTGTCTGCTGGATGCGCTCCGACTGCCCCGTCACGGTTATCGTGATGGCGGGAAGCCGCGCCCACATCTTCAGGTTGTAGATCACCTGAACCGGCGTGAGGTCGACGCGTCCGCCGCCGGAGCTGTCGACGAAAAGCTCCTTCATGAATCCCGCCCCGTTCTCGGTGAGATCGAGATTGAACACGGCGGTCGAACCACTCACGAGGGACGCGGGAGCTTCGGCGAAGCGCCCCGTGACGAGAAGGTTCGATTGGGTCGTATGCATGGAAACCGTGCCGCTCGACAGCAGCGGATCCGCCAGCTCGACCGCTGGCGCGCCCGCCGCCGCGTATTCCGCCAGGTTCGCGTAGCGCGGATCGGCGCGACGCCGCGCATACTCGTCGTTGACCCATTGCTGCAGCTCTGTGCGCGCGGCTTCCCGGGACTCTTCGCTCACCGCGAACTGCACGTCGAAGTTCATGAAGCCGCCGCCGCGTGCGAGGGCGGGGTTGGTTTCGCGTGCCTGATCGGAAGTGTGGAAGATCGTGAGCAGGAAGATCGGCCGGCCGTTTTCGTCACGCCGGATCGTGGGTATCGACGCGATGGGATAGAAGCGGTTCCATACCCCATCGTCCTGATAGACCGTGAGATCGCCGATCTTGCGAAATGACGGAATCCGAAGCATCAAACCCTCCTTCCAGCGCGGGCGATTCGAGCGAGAAAGTACGCGGTGCCGGCAAGTTTCATGGTCGGGAAGGATACGCTTTTTGAAGCCGTGCGGGGGCTGGCTCTCACGTCCAGAAGTCATAGGTCAAACGTGGAATTGTAAGAGGCGGCGTGCTATGTTTTTGTTATGCCCCGTATCGATGGAGAGGAAAGTCTCATGGCGAACTCGTTCGTGGTCGATCGCAAGCTGGGAGCGGTGCCCGTCGAGAAATTGCTCGACGTGAGAGCGCAGATCCGCATCGTGGGAACCGTCGACACGCCGATCACCGATGCGCTCGACCGGCCGGTCCTGGCAGGGGGCCAGGACCTGCAGCCGAACGAGTTCTACCCAGCCGAGAAGAATCCGTCGCTGCAGTTCTATCTTCCGCTCTACCAGATCGCTCTCGACGCACAGGGCCAGCCGCAGGTGGAGCTGCGCTACAAAGCAGGGGATGCGAACGAGGTCGGCCGGCTGACGCTGACCCTCGCTTGGACGCCGCCTGCGGGGCGGCCGGGTATGCATTCCATGGTGTTCAGGGAGTCGCGCGTGATCGATCACGTCGCCTCGCTCAGCCTGCGTTACCGCGTGGGGATGGAGGGCGTCAGCGGAGCTGCTGCAGAGGGCGCGCGCGAGCAGACGGTGCCCCTGCAGCCGCTGCAACAGCTCGGCAACCAGCTCGCGCGGTCGACCACCATCTTCACCGACAAGGCGCTCTTCGACACGGTGTATCAGGCCATGGGAGGCGAGAGGCGCAGCGCCACGCTGGATATCCAGTTAGCGGCGCGCGTGGGCGTGCGCACGTGGAAGCAGGTGATCATCGGAAGGCCCGGAATCACGGATCAGGCGAAGGTTCTGGAACGGCGCGACGTGCTCTTCACCGAGATGGTGCAGAAGGAGAGTCTCGCCACGATGCAGCGCGATGCGGCGACCGGCAACGCCCGCGTCAAGATCGTAGCGCCGCCGCCAGACGAGCAGGCAAGCCTCGACATGGCGCGCACGGCCGTCGCCCGTCCCGAGATGGTGCGAATGATGGCGCAGCCGGCGGGTACACCGATCTTGCGCGAACGCACGGCCGTGCCCCGCGCTGCCATGATGGCAAGGCCGGTGACGGCGCTGCGGCCTGCCGGGACGATGGCTGTCGATCCGGCAGTCTCCGTGGTGCGGAGCGAACCCGTCGAGGTAGCGTCGCGCATCAGCAACGACACCCTGGTGCGGATCAACGCGCCTGCGCTCTCAGAAGCGGTTGCCGACAGCGATCTGCAGATCGCTGGCCGCAAGGCGGTCCCGGTGCAGGTCGCGCTCGATAGCACCAGACGGCCTGCCGTCCTCGATACGACGCTCGAGAATCGGCAGAGTCTTCCGTTCGCATTCGACCCGGCGGTAAACCAGTCCGTGTTCGCCGTGCAGGGGTTCGAGCCCGGCGGCATCCATCTGCTGCTGCCGCTGCTCCTGCAATCGCCCGAGGATCCCAGCAAGACCTACACGGTGTATCAGGACAATCTGATGCGCGACGTCGTGCACGTCACGCCCACCGAGTTCCGGATGGAACGGGATCCCACGCCGACCTACCTGCCGGCGCTGAACTTCGTCGCGAGCCAGTTCAGCACGACCGACAAGGACAACGATGGCATCGCCGACCTCATGCTCCGCGTGACAGCGATCTATCGACTGGAGCCTTGGCTCGATCCGGACGTGCTGGAGCTCGCCCGCGTCGAGCTGGCGAAACAGGGGCTGGTCGCGCGCTTCATGACCACGGTTTCTCAGGATGCGAAGCTCTCGCTCGATCTCGATTTGCTCGGCACGGAGCAGCAGCGTAACGCAGCGAAGATCGACCCCGACACCGGCATCACCGACACGCTGGATCTGGACGAGAACACGTTTCTCCGTCTATGGCGCGAACGCCTTGCAAACCCGACGGGCGCCATCACCGGCCTGGTGACGTTCCGGCTCTTCGACGGCAGCATGGCGCCGGTGCGTGTGCGTCTCTCGCTGTGGGAGACCTCGGCGCAGCTTTTCGATGTCTCGTTCGCGGGACCGGTCCCCGAGCAACCCGGGCGTTATCGCGTGCGCGTGCGCAATCGCGTGGAAAGTCCGGTGTGGATTGCCGCACTACCGGGGGACTTGCTCGCGGGAGGTGCGGCTGCACGGCCGGTCGACCCGCAGGCATCCACCGGGCAGTTGTTGAAGCCCCAGGAGACGCGTGAGATCGAATACAGCGTCGAACCCGCCGCGACGCCGGTCGTCGATTTCACTCCAACGGTCATTGGGCGCCCCGAGCCCGATGTGGCTGCGTTGCTGAAGAAGCTGCTGTTAACCGGGGGTGGCGGTCCGCTGGGGTTCCCCCTGACCGTCAAGGCGGCCCAGGGAACGTTCGGCCAGGCGGCCGGCCCGGACGGACCGCTGACCGGGCTTCTCGTCGAGTTCGACGATGGGACGCGCGTGACGCTGACTCCGGATGTTCCGCAGCAGGATGTCACGCTGATCGGACGCTTGATCGCGCACATTCAGGGCAAGGCCGACGAGAGTCAGCGCTACTTCTATCGCGTCACTGACCTGTACGCGAACGGCGACGGTGCACGCACCAACTGGCAGGAAGGGCAGGGCACTGCGACATCCGGCGGACAGGACGCGGCGACGCTCGAAGTGGGCAGCGCGTCGGCCCGTCTCGATTCCTGATGCTCGTTCTCGCACGCGCGGGCGACGCCTACCCCGACGACAGCGACGCCGCCGTCAGGTATCGGCTGCCGACGGGTCTGCAGCCCGTGGTTGCGCCGAACGGAACGCCGCAGGCCGTGCTCACCCGCAGCGAGGATGGCGGGCTTCTGCAGTTGAGGCTGGTGGCTCTCTGGCCCGAGCTCGCGCCCGGGGAGCGTCCTGTCCAGTTCGTGGGAGGTCGATT
The DNA here is from genome assembly GCA_963747225.1 of uncultured beta proteobacterium. Lineage (GTDB taxonomy): Bacteria > Pseudomonadota > Gammaproteobacteria > Burkholderiales > JAEUMW01 > JAEUMW01. The sequence continues at coordinate 438,078 of CAVVES010000026.1, forward strand.
CCGACTTCTGTTGAAGACGCCAACCGCGCAGGAAACGGGAGACTGGCATGCGACGCCGGTTGCGGGCGGCGTCGTGGTCGATCGCGGCATTTCGCTCACGCCTGCGGAGACCGCGATCGCTCGGCGTCTCGGACAGAACACGCAGGACCTCGTCGACGTGGAGGTGGAGCTGGATGTCCGTGGATTTGCGCCGACGTTTCCGTGGCTCGCGAGCGTCGACACGGAAATGCTCAAGGCGCGCATCGCCGCGCTCCTCGGACCGTCGCCCGCAACCTGGGATGCCGTCGAAGCCGCGTTCCTCGGACTGACGGAAGACACTTTCACGTGGCGGCCGCTCGAGCCGGCCGCGATCCGGCCACCGCGCGACGCAGCGCTGAGTGCGATCGCGCACCACGCCGTACCGTCGTTTTTCACCCCGGGCAGCAAGGGCTGGACGATTGCGAGCGACGTTCCGGCACGTCTCGACCTCAGCCTCGCGGTTCCGGTGGTGCAGACGCGATCGGTGGGAATGCGCTGGTCCTTTTCCGAGTTTCTAGCGCAGCAGAGCGATCCCGGCCGTCATCTAGTGGACGTCTCGATTCCCGCGCCGTTCGCCGCCGCCGAGCTGTGCATCGTGAACGACGTGCCGCTCGCTGCAGGTGGCGTGCGCAGCATCGTCGTGGAAGTGCGCACCGGCGGCCCCAGCGGTGCGGTGAGTCACGAGTTCCGTCCTGGCGAGCCGGCGGCGGCGCGCCTTTCCTTCGTGCGCGAGACCGCGGACGAGCTGAACGTGCAGTGGCGCGCGCGCAGCACCGTGATCACGGGCGGTGGCCCCGCCGTGCTCCCGCCGACAGACTTCCGCAAGAGCGGCCTGCTGATCGAAGTGACGCAGGCAGCGCTCGGCTTCAAGCCGATTCGGCTGTCCGCCGCGCCGGAGGTATTCGATATCGCTGCATCACTCGAGCTCACGGTGGGCTCGCGAACGCTCACGCTCAGCCGCGCGGCTCCGGAAGCGTGGACCGTGGGGCGCGAGCCGCCGGCCACCGCAGCGGTGACGGCGCAGCTTGTCTCAGGTGAGCACGCGTCGGTCGGCGCTCTGCCGCTCGATGCACGCGGATTGACGATCGATGCCGCGACGCTTGGCAGAGGCGAGATCGTGCCGGTCGTCCTGCGGCCACCGGCCGACCTCGCAACCCGCGCTGCCTACCTCGCCGTGCAGGCGGAAGGGCACGGGTGGCGCACGCTCGATGCCGGCGCGGAGTTCACGCTGCCGGTGCGGCGCGACAGCCGGCTACGACCGCAGAAGATGCGCTATCGCACGCGTCATGTGCTGCGCAGTGCTGCCGGAGCCACCGACGTCATCCGTGAATCGGACTGGCGCGACGCAGCCGGCGACACCATCGCAGTGGAGTTCTGAATCTTGCTCGCTCTGCCGATCCGCAGCGTGGCAGGCTTGATCGCGATCGACGATGACAGCGCGCCGAATCGCACGTACGTTGCGCTCGCTCGACCTCGCGTTGCGCGACGTGCGGACGGCAGTTCGCGCGCGAGGCTCTTGCGCTGGACCCGGCAATCCGGTTCAGCCGAACCGTCCAGCGCAGGTGCGCGCCTCACCCTCGACATCGAGATCCAGCCGACTGCCAGCGAGATCGCGGCGGCGGGTCTTGCGGATCGCGACGTGCAGCCTCTAGTCTGGACCGATGCGAGCGTGCGCCTGGAGGGACCGCAGTTCGATGCGGTGGAAGCTCCGGTCGCCCTCGCCCTGGGGATGGTTGCCGCCGTCACCGTCGACCTCTCTTCGCTGGCCGCAGGCATTCTCGCGCCGCTGCTTCAGTCCGATGCGGTTTCGCCGCTGCAGGTGACCTGGTCCGGTCACGTGCAGATGCGCCTGCCGCCGGTCGAGGTCATCGCAACAGCAGACGTCGACGAGGTGCGCCGCCGCATCGACATCGTCGAACCCAACCGGCGTGTGACGATCACCCGATCCGTCATCGATGCGAACGCGCGCATCGAGATTCGTGGCGCAGGCAACGCGGAGTTGGAGAAAGCGCTGCGCGACTGGGTCCTCGACGAGCTGGCGACGCGCTTCAAGGAAGGCAGCAGCATGAGCGTTCATGCTGCTGCTTCGGATGTCGTCCGGTGGCCGGTGCTGCTTGCGACGACGCTTGATGCCTTCGTCCCCCCCGCTACGCGCGGCGCGGTGGTGGAAACGCTGATTCTCTCGGACGATGAAACGGGACGCGCGCCTGCGCTCGAAGTGCGCGCTCTCGCGGACTTCACCGGCGTGCTCGAGCGCGTAGACGTACAGATCGAGCCGTTGTCAGGTGGCGACGTGGTGGACTTGTCGCTCACGGACGCGTCGTCGCGATCCGTTCCGCCTGGCACGCTCGATTTCCGCTGGCGCAATCGTATCAAGACAAAGGATCACCCATCGGGCGAATGGGGAGGCTGGCAGGAGGAGCACGGCCGGTCGGGTCTGCTGGTTCCCGTGTCCATCTCATCGCACCTTGCTATCGAGGTGCTGGCGCCTGGCATCGACTTCGTCGATCGATGGGCTGCGATTCGCGTCGTCCTGGAGCATCGAGCTCCGGGCTCGTCTCCGATGTCCCATGCGATCGAGCTCGATGCCGGTCACGTCGGCGCGATCTGGACGCAGGCGCTCGAAGGCGTTCGAGGCCCGGTCGGCGCACACGTGACGTTCGTTTCGAAACAGGGTCGGAGCATGGAGCAGCAGATCGACGAGATTGCGAACGATCAGTTGATCATCGTCGATCCGATGGAGACTGGCCGCGTGCGCGTCGTGCTCGTGCCCGCCGGAACCGGCTGGGGTCAGGTGGCGCTCGCCATGGTGGATCTGCGATACGTCGACGGAGACGTCGCCATCGACGAGACCGTGGAGCTGCGCCGGCTGGACGACTTCGTGGAGTGGGAAGCACCGGCGCGCGCGGACGGTCCACAGTCGATTAAGTGGAGACGGCACGTCAGCTTCACGGATGGACGATTCGAGTCCGGGGCGTGGACGACGGCAGCTCCCGGCGTGGTCGTTGTGCGTGTCGACGGTGTGCCGCAGCGAAAGGTGCAGATCATTCCCGTCTTCTTCGATTCGACAGTCACGCGACAGGGCGTCTTGCGATTGCGCAATGACACCCAGTCCCAGACCGTCACGATCACCGACTGCACCCCGCGCACCGTGAACCTTGCGTCCGGTCCGTTCACATGGTCCATCACGTGGACGATGGCAGATGGCACCGTTCTGCCAGAATCTCCTCCGCAGGCGGGCGATGACGTGATCGTCTTGCCGCGATTCTCGCAACCATGAAGTCGAACCCCGACATGGGTGCGCTTCCGTACAACGGCGGATTTACATTCCGCGTGTGGGCGCCGTTCGCCAACAGCGTTGCCGTGGCCGGTACCTTCAATGATTGGAAGCCAGAGTCTGCGCCGCTCACGCTGGAAGGCAACGGCGTGTGGTCCACGGACGTGCCCGGCGCAAAGGCCGGCGATGAGTACAAGTTCGTGCTCGAAAGCCCCTTCCGGTCGGGGCCATTCTGGAAAAACGATCCGTGGGCGCGGTCGCTCACGAACTCGGTCGGCAACGGCATCGTTGCAGAGCACGATTATGAATGGCACGACACTGGTTATTCGACGCCATCCTGGAACGAGCTCGTCATCTACGAGCTGCATGTGGCGAGCTTCCTGTTCGACCCCCAGAGCGCGAACGGTCGTGGGAACTTCGATACCGTGATCACGAAGCTCGACTACCTGCGCGATCTTGGCGTGAGCGCGATCCAGCTCATGCCATCCGACGAGTTTCCCGGCGATATTTCCTGGGGCTACAACCCTTCGTACATCTTCGCGATCGAAGAGAGCTACGGTGGGCCGAATGGATTGCGCCGTCTGGTCGACGGGGCCCACGCGCACGGCATCGCGGTGATCTACGACGTGGTCTACAACCACCTCGGCCCGAGCGACCTAGAGTTGTGGCAATTCGATGGGTGGAGCGAGAACGGGCAGGGCGGCATCTACTTTTACAACGATTGGCGCAACGCGACACCCTGGGGAAACACGCGACCGGACTACGGCCGTGGCGAGGTACGGCAGTATCTGCACGACAACGCGCTGCGCTGGCTGGAGCATCGTCACTGCGACGGTCTGCGCTGGGATGCGACCGGCTGGATCCGCAACGTCGGCGGGAGCAACAACGACCCCGGCAGCGACATTCCCGATGGCTGGAATCTCCTGCAGTGGGTCAATACCGAGATCCGCAACAGCCAGCCGTGGAAGATCTCGATCGCGGAGGACATGCAGGACAACGAGTGGCTGACGCGGCCAGTCGGTGCGGGTGGCGCCGGCTTCGGCTCGCAATGGGGTGCGGGCTTCCTGCACACCGTGCGCGGCATCATCATTGGCGGCGACGACGGCGCGCGGAATATGTACGCGCTGCGCGACGCGCTCTCCCAGCGGTTCAACGCCGACGCATTTCAGCGCGTCGTCTACACCGAGTCGCACGACGAGGTCGCGGAGTCGGCCGGGCAGGCACGGGTGCCGGAGCTCATCTGGCCCGGCAACGCCGAGAGCTACTTCTCGCAAAAGCGCGCGACACTTGGCTCGGTGCTGGTCTTGACTGCGCCAGGGATTCCGATGCTGTTCATGGGGCAGGAGTTTCTTGAGTCCGGCGCGTGGTCCGATGCGCGCGAGCTCGACTGGAGCAAGCTGGATCGTTTTGGTGGCATCCACGATCTTCACCGCGATCTCGTCCGGCTGCGGCGCAACTGGTTCGACACGACGCGCGGGTTGAAGGCGCACAACGTCAACGTTCATCACGTCAACGATGCGGACAAGGTCATCGCGTTTCACCGCTGGGATCGCGGTGGTCCGCGCGACGACGTGATCGTGCTCGCGAACTTCGCGAACCGCGCATACGACGCCTACCGCATCGGGCTGCCGCGCGGCGGCATATGGCGCGTTCGTCTCAACAGCGATTGGGGCGGCTACAGCGCGGCGTTCACGAATCACTGCAGCAATGATCTGTGGAGCGATTCCGGTGCGGCGGCCGACGGCATGCCCTTCGGGGGTGCGGTGGGACTCGGGCCGTACAGCGCGGTGATCCTTTCGCAGGACAGCTGAGGCCGTGAAGTCGCACAGTTCCGAGTAGCGTGCTTCACCCGACCGACCACTATGGTCCGACCTACGTCTTCGAGTGAATTTCAGGTGGCTGGAGTTGTATCGATGTTGCGCAGCATCTGCACGAGCGTCATCAGATCATGCGGGTTGAGATCTGAAACCACCCAATAGACCATGCCGCTCCTGGTCCAGCGCACTACGTTGTAGCCTTGCCGCATCGACGTTTGCACAGCCGTTTCGCTCGCTTTGCCGTCGCCTGCCGGCCAGACGTACTCGTTGATCAGGTGTTGCCGATGGCGGTAGACCACCGCTGCTACCGGCCGGCCACCGAGGTAATCCAACCTGCCCCCGATCAACGGGAATCCCTGCGCAGTGAAATCGGCCACCGTCGGCGAGAAATCCAGCTTGCCATTGAACCATGGCTTCACCGTGTGCTGATCGGAAGAAGCCACATCGGCGATGTGATTCACCATGAGCGAGCGCACGTGACTCGATACCACTTCGTCGGCGAGAAGATCCTCGGCAGTGGGAACGGCCAGATAAAGTAAAAGGCTCCAGACGACCGCAAAAGCGGAGGCGAGCACGGCTCCGAGGTTGAGCCAGTTCCAGCGCCACGTGCGCTTCGAAGGCGCCGTCTGGTTCGAAGGGGTCGTCCGCTGCGATTCAGGCGTCAGCGCCGCCTGGATGCGGGCTTCGAGCTGCGCCGGTGGGGCAAAACGGGTCGCGTGCTTCTTCACCACTGCACGCAGCGCATTCTGCCGCCCAGACTCTCCCTGGCAGGCAGGGCAGACCAGCAGGTGCCGGTCGATCTCGGCCGCATCGCGCAAGCCGAGCTCCCTATCCGCGTGGGCGGGCAGCAGGTCCCTGGTTTCTTTGCAATCCACCGCGTGACTCCTTCGTCATTCTCTGCAACTCTTCTCCCAGCAGCTTGCGGCCCCGCGCAAGGCGTGACATCACGGTCCCCATCGGAATGCGCGCGACCTCCGAGATTTCCCGGTACGACAGGTCTTCCAGCTCCCGCAGTACCACCACCTCGCGGAACTCGATCGGCAGCGCTTCCAGCGCCTGATTCACCAGTCCCCGATCGTCCTCCCGCGCGAGAATGGTCTCGGGGTTGCCGTCGGGGTGATTCAGCATTGTGACGGAGGTGCACTCCTGCTGGTTGTGAAGCTCGTCGTCGAACGGCACGCTCAACTCGTGCCGGCGATTCTCCTGCATCCAGGTCCACGTCGTGTTGCGTACGATCGAGAGCAGCCACGCGCGCGCATTGTCGCCGTGGAATCCGTCGAAGAACCTGAACGCGCGCAAACAAGCGTCCTGCACGATGTCTTCTGCGTCGTGATCGTTGCGGCACAGCCAGCGCGCGAGGTTGTACGCCGCGCCCAGGTGCGGCATCACGATTCGCTGGAAATGCTCCACTCGGTTCTGGGCAGCCACTGATCTACTTGTCCTCGTCTGCTGCTAGACCTCTCGATACGAGCATTTTATTCCCGATCGCGACGAATGCGTTCTCCGGGAATATCCGGAAGGCGGATGCAGTTGTGCACCGTGCGGATGTCGCAAACGACGTTCGACGAACAAACCCAACCATTGGAGAAATGTCATGAAAGCGAAAACCTATGTTGCGGCGATGGCCGCGCTCGGAACACTCATCCTCGCGGCTTCACCGGCTGTCCATGCGGGAAACGACGACGACAGGATGCAAAGGAGCGATCGGTCCCCCCTGTTACTCCCCGACAAACCGAAGAGCGACATGCGTAGCGGAACGCCCCGGTACGAAGGTACGTCACTCACCACGGCTCGAGAATCGGCGCAGTCCGAATGGCTCATGCGGCAACTGCAGATATCAGACGGCTATGCACCGGTGTACGACACGCCAGGACCGAAAGACGCGGTTGCGGATGGCGCGCGACCGGCTGATAGCGGAGATCGCGCGCAAGCCGAATGGCTCACGCGGCAACTTCAGATCACCGACGGCTATGCACCCGCGCGCGGCGCCCAAGACGGCAAGAGCACTGTCGTATTTGCGCCCGAGGGTGCAGAACCGATAGCCAGGGAGCGCGCACAGTCGGAATGGCTGATGCGGCAACTGCAGGTCACCGATGGATATGCACCAACGCCGGTGGCGCGAGCGAAGGATGGGACGAAAACGTTGACATCCGCGTATCAGGGTGTCGGCACGGCGCAAGAGTGAATGGGCTGCGACGGGGTCGCCCGAGAGTTCGACTGCGGGCGGTGAAAAGTTCTGCATTGCCACGGGAATAAAAAGGCGGCCCGGCCAGTATGTTCGATCTGAAGTTCCCTAACAGCGAAGGAGTGCACCATGACCAGGGAAATAGACAGACGCGATTTTCTGAAGCTCGTCGGGGTGGGTGGCGTGGTGTTCGCCTCTCAACTTCGCGGCTGGGCGCAGGCTGCGGAGAAGGCAGCCGGATCAGGCCGTGGATACGACGAGTTCTTCTTCGTCCAGATGTCCGATTGCCATTGGGGTTTCGAAGGGCCGCCTAATCCCGATGCCAAAGGCACCTTGAAGAAGGCAGTCGCGGCGGTCAACAGCCTCGAACAGCAACCGGACTTCGTTTTCTTCACGGGCGACCTCACGCACACGACCGACGATCCGAAGGAGCGGCGCAAGCGACTCACCGAGTTTCGCGAGATTGTGAGCGAGCTCAAGGTGAAGGACGTCCGCTTCATGCCCGGCGAACACGATGCGGCGCTCGATTGGGGCAAGGCGTATCAGGAGTTCTTCGGCGAGACCCACTACACGTTCGACCACAATGGCGTTCATTTCATCGTGCTCGACAACGTCTCCGATCCCGCGGCCATGATCGGCGACGAGCAGTTGCAGTGGCTGGCAAGCGACCTGAGGGCGCTGCCCCCTGATGCGAACATCGTCGTATTCACGCATCGCCCGCTCTTCGATCTTTACCCGCAGTGGGACTGGGCGACGCGCGACGGCGCCAAGGCGGTGGAGCTGCTCATGCCACACCGCAACGTCACGGTGTTCTACGGACACATCCATCAGGAGCACCACCACGCGACGGGGCACATTCAGCATCACGCCGCGAATTCCCTCATGTTCCCGCTCCCCGCCCCGGGCTCGCAGCCCAAGCGCGCGCCGCTGCCGTGGGATCCGGCTCAACCGTACAAGGGGCTGGGCAGTCGCGGTGTTGAAGCCGAGGTGAAAACGGCGGAGTACGTCATCGCGGAACTGCCGCTGCAGAAGGGGTGAGAAGGTGAAATTCAGATCGGCAATACTTGTCGCTTTCGTGGCCGCCGTGATCGGCCTCGCCTCGTTTGGGGTCTATGTTTCTGCCCAACCTGCGGAGCAGGTCATCAGGGTGACCGCGAAGCGATTCGACTACACACCCTCGGAAGTAAAGCTGAAAAAGGGCGTACCCGTCGTGCTGGAGTTTACGAGTGAGGATATCGTGATGGGTTTCAACGTGCCGGACCTGGGAGCCCGCACCGACATCGTGCCGGGCAAGGTCACGCGGTTGCGACTAGTGCCGGACAGGGTCGGAACGTTCGAATTCCACTGCGACATCTTCTGCGGCGCGGGCCACGAGGACATGAGCGGGGCCATCATCGTGACCGACTGAAATTGCCTTTCACTTTCTAGGCTTTCGTCGCGTGCATCTGAAGGCCGAAGCGAAGTTCGATGCGGGCGTTGCGCGCCAACCGCGCCATTTGAGTATCATCGGTCTGGAAAAACCGGAAGGAGGTGTTATATGCCAGCCCGCAATCCTGAATCGCTGGGCGACCATTTTGCGCAAGCGCTGAACACTGGCAATCTGGACGCCCTCCTAGCGCTGTACGAGCCAGAGGCGACTCTCAGTCCGCAACCGGGGCAACTCGTTACCGGAACCAAGGCGATTCGGGAAGCGCTGAGCGCGTTCCTCGCGATGAAACCGACGATCGCCATCAAATCCAGGCCCGTGGCCGCGGCGGGCGATGTCGCCCTGACGTCCGCCAAATGGGAACTGACGGGCACGGGTCCGGACGGCAACCCCATCAAGATGACGGGCGAGAGCGTGGAAGTGACGCGTCGGCAGCAGGATGGCACCTGGCTGTTCCTGATCGACTCGCCCTGGGGTCTCGCTGAGGCCCAGTGAGTCGCGGTCAACGACGCGTGACGAGTACAGGGGGCCCGCCGGCAGGTGGACGCGTGACCAAGGGTGGCGCGGCGCCTCACCCAGCGATCTGATCTTCGCTCTGCGCTGTTTCTGCTGGTAATAGAGGGGCTTGCGCGCCCCCGTTTCTTTACAGCCCAGCGACCCGTCCGTATAATCCGCGCCTTGCGCGTGGGGGTATAGCTCAGCTGGGAGAGCGCTTGCATGGCATGCAAGAGGTCAGCGGTTCGATCCCGCTTACCTCCACCACTCACGCACAAGTCAGTCCCCATCGTCTAGAGGCCTAGGACATCGCCCTTTCACGGCGGTAACCGGGGTTCGAATCCCCGTGGGGACGCCAGAAAATCAAAGACTTAGCTTCATCCCCTCCAGAAAGTGTCCAAAAAGTGTTCCCTAACAAAACAGTTGACTGACTGTGCGACCGCGTGTGTGTTAGTTCTCACGCAATACTGACCAGGTTTCGGGTTGTCAGAGGCGAATTCGTCGTCATGCGGGCACTGGCGTCTGAAACAGGCCACGACAATGGTGTTTCCAGGCGTAGGAAGTGAGCCTCGCCGAAGCCGGTGAGGGCGCCCCAGCACGCTGTACAGGTGTGACGCCGTCGAGCGAGCGGTGAACACGATGCGCGTTGTAGTAGGTTTGGAAATCGCCAAGCTTCGAGGCAAGATCGACCGCGTTCCAGAAGAACGTGCGGTCAAGGTACTCGCGCCGAATCGTACCTATCAGTCGCTCGACGAAAGGGTGCGACATCGGAGTGTACGGAACCGACTTGACCTCCTTGATCTCGAGGACGCGCAGGTTGGCAAGCCAACGGTGGAAGCGAAATAGTGGGTCGTGATCGGTGCTGACGTGTTTCGGCGGTGGCTTGCCGGCGACGGCATGATTGAACATCCGGCACAGCGAGACCCCATCAATGGGTCCAGGTTCGACGCCAACGCCGATGAGTCGTCGTGTAAAGACGTCCATGACCAGCATTACCCAGTGACTGCGCAGGAGGATCGATTCGTAGCGGAAGAGATCGATGCTCCATAGACTGTCCTTGAGTTGCCCGATGAATGTCAGCCAGGACGGGCCATTGCCACCGGACTCGGGACGGTAGTGTTTGGCGAGGACTCGACGCACCACATCTTTGTCGATCTGCACGCCGAAGGTATAAGAGATCTGCTGGGCGATGCGCATACAGCCGAAACGCGGATTGCGCCGCTTCATCTCGACAATGGCTGCGATGAGTTCCGCGGATGGACCTTTCGGACCGGGCTTGCGTCGATTGGCTGAGCAGGAAAAGAGCAGGTGGTATTTCCGATTTACCAGGGCCTTGCGGAACTTGAACAGGGTTGCAGGTTTGACGAGCACGCTAAGCTTCGGAATCCGGCGCGGGCGCACGAACAGCGTGGTCAGTCCGAGTACGAAGCGATCGAGTGAGGTCAGATTCGGGACGCGGTGTCGGGAGCGATTGCTGATCAGGATCTGATGCTTGAGCAACAACGATTCCGCGGCGACCGTCCGGACGCCACCGGAGCGGAGCAGTTTCGTGAGAGTGACCAGCAGGTGAATCGCGAGGAGTACCAGTTCGCGCATGGGTGCAACGCCACCACGCTTGCAATCCTGCGCAAGTCTGCACGGTAACGGGGACTCGCGCTAAGATTTACGAATTCGCCTCCCACAGGATCATCTTCATCTGGCAAATCGCTGCGTCGAGCGATCGCAGAATACCTCACGGGCTATCACCAGGAGCTTAACCACCAAGGGCTGGAGAATCGATTGATCCGTCCCGGGGGACTGCTTCACATGAGGGGGGCGGTTCAGAGGCGTCGACGGCTTGGGGGGATGCTCAATTACCGCGCGGCCGCATGAGCAGTTCGACCGAGTTGTTCGATAAACGAGGGGAACGTCGATTGCCGGCATGGGCCGGAGCGCGACCGTCAGCGGTCGATGCGGTATTCGCGCGGGCCGCCGTCGGCGATCCCGTCGTACATGATAAGTACGTCGTAGTGGTCTTGGACTGGCCCAGCACCAACAGCGTCTCCGCCTTGGCGTCGTCGTTGGGCATGGTCAGGTCTTGCTGCTTCTTCGGCGTGTCGCTGTTCAGGTCCCAGTGATAGATTGCGTAGTCGCCTGACGTTTGTACGGGGCCTGCGAGGACCAACAGCCCATCGGAAACGGCGGCAAGGTCGCGGATGCCTGAATCCTTGCCGAGCTTAAGCGTCTTGATTACCGGTGCGAGCGCGTTACCGGTGAACAGGCCATCAACGTTCACTTCCATGATGTAGGCTTGCTTGTCCTTCGAGGGACCGCGGAAGCCGAGATACATGCGCTTACCAGCAACCGCGAGCCCTTCGAGATTGACACCGCCATCCTTCTCACCGAGTGGCTGTTCGGCGTATTTGCCGATTTCGCCCGGCGCGCTGTTGATAGTGTCGCGTAGCAGGTGCACGCGCGCGATCTCTGGCGCGACCTTGTCGGTGGAGACGGGGAAGGTCGGCTTACCGGTTGCCTTGTCGACGGGAAAGCGAAAGACGAAGAAGCTCGAGAGGTGGTACTCGCCTTTCTTGCGGCTCAGCCCATGCGAGCCGATGAGATAGAAGTAGCCATCGGCGTAGGCCGCGCCCTCGGCATCGATCTCACGGAACTCGAGCCAGCCGTCGCTTTCCGGCAAGAGGCGCATGACCGCGCCAGGCGTTATCATTTTGTCGGAGAAGGTGAAAAACTGCGTGCTTTGTCCCTCATCCAAAGCGACGATGCATACCGGTGGCGTTATGGGCGCGCAGGCTGCGCCACTGATAGCCTCGCGCGTCTTCTGCGGGCCGGCGAATGGCGGTCCGGCATTCCAGGCGGTGTCCGCCCGCGCCGGCGATGGTAGGGCGACCGCGCCGGCCGCGAAACCAATGACGAGACCAGCAAGAAGCGCGCGCTGAACCGGTTGCATGGCCGCTCATCAATCGAAATATGCCACTCGGAGTTTTCTTACTTGCGGGTGGGCGAATTCGCAGTATGAGCGAACCCGCCTGCTCCGTACCCGACCTGCGCGGGCTGGGGTTGTCCTCGAAGCCTGCGGGTGGTTTCGACAAGAAAACCCAGGCGCGCGATGTCGCGGGTGTGCTGGACACGCTCAAGATATCGAGCGTCGCCTTGGTTACGCACGATATCGGCAACATGGTGGGCTATGCCTTTGCCCGGCAATATCCCGAGCGGGTCAGGCGCTTCGTGCTGATCGATGCTCCGGTGCCGGGCATCGGTCCTTGGGAAGAGATCCTCAAGAGCCCGATGCTGTGGCACTTCCGCTTTGGCGGACCGGACATGGAGCGCCTCGTCGCCGGGCGCGAGCGCATCTATCTCGATCGCTTCTGGAATGAATTTTCTGCCCACCCGGAGCGGTTCGACGAGGCGTCGCGGGAGCACTATGCCAAGCTCTATGCGATGCCCGGTGCGATGCATTCGGGTTTTGCCCAGTTCGCCGCCTTCGATCAGGACGCGATCGACAACGAGGCTTCGCTCGGGCAAAACGGGAAGCTCAACATGCCAATGCTTGCGCTAGGGGGCGAAAAGTCCTTCGGATCCATGATGGCAACGGTAATGCGTGCCGCTGCCGAGGACGTGCAGGAAGGGATCGTCCCGGATTCCGGGCATTGGATCATGGAAGAAAATCCGCAGGCGACCGTCGCAATGGTTCGTGCGTTTCCCGATGCCGGGAAGTAACCGAGGCGCGCTCCCTCAACTGCTTTGGCGATCGGCGTGCCGCGTCGTGAATTTCTGCAGTAAACAATAACTGGCCCTCATCAGTTGGCGAGAACAAGAGGCGCATCGCACTGGTGTTCTCCAAACTCGCAGGTTTTGTTACCATTCCCGCCGTCGCGCCCGTAGCTCAGTTGGATAGAGTACCTGGCTACGAACCAGGGGGTCGT
>CAVVES010000027.1:0-29164 GCA_963747225.1 uncultured beta proteobacterium
GTTCGGCATCCGTCTCGAGCGCGACGACTTCATTCTGAGCGGTCCGCGTGCCCCACGCAGCCCTACATGGGATCTATCCCATTAACCGATTTGGACGGAGGCACCATGGCAAGAATCGTAAAGAGAACACGGGACGGCCCATACCCAGTGACCATAGGCGGTGAAACCAAATACATCTGCGGCTGCGGGCTATCGAACACCGAGCCTTTTTGCAATGGCACCCATAAGGTTACCCGCCTGGAAGACCCCAACAAGCTCTATTGGTACGACGAGCAAGGCAAGTCGTTCGAAACCACTGAGGGTTTCCAGGGTATTCGCTGTCCGCAGGAGTGAAACCGGAAGCCAGAATGCGCGCAAGGTTTCGTCGGCGTAACGACCTAGAAACGACTCGCGTAAGCGTGGTTTTCGCACTGACGTGAAGGCGCTGTGTTGAACTCCTATCGAGCACCATGATCGCTTGCCATGCAGACCACATCGGCAGTCTGCTCCGGCCGTCCGAACTCATTGCGGCGCGGGAAGACGCCGCCGCGGGCCGGATCTCGCGTGCCCGGTTCAAGGCCATCGAAGACCGCGCCGTAGAGGACGCCATCAGGCTCCAGGAGGGCGTGGGCCTGCCAGTTGTCACCGACGGCGAGCAGCGGCGGCTCTCCTTCCAAAGCCAGCTCGCCGAATCCGTGAGCGGCCTGGGCGACTGGGACCTGAACGCATTTCTGTGGGGCGACTGGCACGGAGATACTTCTACCGTCGGCGATCGGACGATTGAGCGCCCCGCAGAGCTCGGTGTCGTGGAGAGGCTTCAGCGCAAACGCTATTTGTCGGTCGAAGAATTCGTGTTTCTGCGTGCGCGCACGACACGCATCGGGAAGATCACGCTGCCTAGCCCCAGCCTTTGGGCGAACTTCTGGTCTCCGCAGCGCTCCCGCGCAGCCTATCCCACGTTGGAAAACTTCCTCGCGGACGTGGTGGACATCCTTCGCGAGGAAGTCGCAGAGCTAGTGCGGCTTGGAGCGACCTACATCCAGCTTGACGCGCCCCACTATGCGCTACTGCTCGATCCGGCGACGCGCAGCTTCTACGAATCCCAAGGCTGGAGCACGGAGCGCCACCTGGAGCAAGGGATCGAGATGGACAACGCCGTCATCGGAGATTTTCCCGGCGTCACATTCGGCTTTCACCTGTGCCGGGGAAACCAGGGCAGCCGCTGGCTTGCGAGCGGCGGATACGAGCGGATCGCATGGACCGTCTTCCGGCGCGTGCGGACGCAACGGCTCCTGCTCGAATACGACGATGCGCGTTCGGGATCGTTCGAAGCCCTCAAGGAGGTGCCGGAAGACAAGTGGTGGTGCTTGGGCTCATCACCACCAAGCGTCCTCGCCTGGAACCGATGGACGAACTGGAAAGCCGCATCCGTGAAGCGAGCCGCTTCGTGCCCCTGGCGCGTTTGGCAGTCAGCCCGCAATGCGGCTTTTCGAGCTCGGTGGTGGGAAACGCCATCACCCCGGCTGATCAGGAGCGAAAGCTCAGGTTGGTCGTGGAGACTGCGCGGCGGGTCTGGGGCGAGGACGCACCACTGCGTTCCTCATCCTGAGGCAGCCGACATGCGCTCCCGCACGCCACCACGCATCCCGACGCTCAGCGGCAATGATCAGTCCCTCAAATGGAAACTCCGAAGATGAGCACCGACGAGTATTGGCGGGCTTGATGTGCCGCACGCCACCTAGATGGGTGAGGAGCGCGTCTCAGCCGTTCCTTCCCCACACTACCCCCGCGGTCCGCGCACGGGGCGGTTCGCGCGTTGTAGTCAGGGCGTATGCCTCTGCAGTTTCCATCCACCGTGCGCGGCTGAGTCATCGGGCGGGACGTTTGCTGCGGGGACCCAGTTTCGCTATAAGTCTACTTCCAGGTGCCCAGGATTTTTCGAGCTTCTCGAAGAGCTTACATGTAGTAGCTTTATGTGCTCTCGGGTCTTGATCGTCTGGGACCATCTCCAGCACGTCGCCGACCCGGTGGGCGGCTGAGCGTAATCGGCCGGCTACCGTCAATTTGAGTGCTGTTCCAGTTCGACTTCATCCCTCGCCGAGAATCTCCGCTGCCAGCTTCTCCGCACCTGTGTCATGTGCAGCCGCAGCACATCCGCCACCCGAATTAGCGCTCGGTTGCCGACCAGGTGCCCGTAACGGTCATTGATTTCCTTGAGACCGTCGAGATCGAGGAACAGCACGGCAAACGATCGCGTCGTGCGCTGGGAGCGCTCAATCTCCACCTGCAGCCGGTCGCTTAGCTGGCGGTAGTTGGCAATCCCCGTCAAGGAATCGCGCACCGACAGATCATGAAGTTGCTCTGCCGTCTCTTCCCGCTCGGCAACGGCGGCGGCAAGCATCAGGGTCGTCATAGCGGCGACTCCCATGTACACCTGCAGCAACAGCAAGGACTCGTTCGGGCTCTGTAGTACGAAGGGTCCGAAGCCTCGCAGCGTCCCCGAGATAGCACTCCCGGAGAGCACGAGGACGGCCATGGCGGCGCCCCGCGGCCCGAAGCGAAATGCGGCCCAGAGCAGAAATGGGAACAGCAGAAATGCCAAGGGATAGTGCTTGGTGTCAGACGGGAAGAGTCCGCCGAACACCACTTCGCCGACGAACAAGAGACACGCGAGCAGGACAGCTGCTTCCAAGAGATTCCCGCGTTGCCCGCGGACCTGTGCCTGCGCGCTGAACGTCAGCACCACCGGGGCGACGATGAGATTACCGGTCATGTCCCCCAGCCACCATGTGAGCCAGATCGATCCGAAGTCCCCCCAACGGGCGAAACCGTCCAAAGAGAGGCTCGTCACCCCAAGGGTGGCACTGACGGTTGTACTGACGATGGCTGCGAGCACCGTAAACAGCACGATGTTTTCGGCGTTAGCCAACGTATCGCGGCCGCCGGCAAAGCGATTGACGAGATAGGCGCCGACCAGAGCCTCCAGAGTATTGCCGGTGGCGATGCCAAGCGAGGTCGCCACCGAGCCCGCCGTTGTGATGTTGACCAAAAACGCGCCCACAAAAATGGCCGGCCAAACGCGATAGCCAAGAATCAGAAGGGCGGCCAGGGCGAGCCCCGTGGGCGGCCATACCGGCGTGGCACTGGGGTAGGCAAAGGCGAGCTGAAGTCCGAGCTTGCCCGCGACGAAGTAGACGCGCGACCAGGAGAGGCAATTCGACAACGTGCTTGACGAGCCGTGACTTAGTCATCGGTGCGCGAGCAGCCGCAGCATACTCGGGTATGAGTCGGTCTCCCATAATTCCTCCGCACTGCCACTAAAGCTCCGCCCTCATGCGCATTACCCGTGCCGACGATTGCACAACTGCGGTAAATCAGGAAATTAGGTTCGAGGCCGACCTGTGGTTGGACAAGAGCGCCGTCGTTGATAGGAGACAGGAGGGGACAAGTGAGGAGGCCCTGGAAAAATTCGTAGCAGCAGTTGGACAAAGCCTGAAATGAGATGAAATCGAGTGCCGACAGAATTACCGACTTCTTTCGGCAAGTAGTAATGCAGCGCTGAAGAGGAGCTTCCTGAATCCACAGCGCATGGCTTCTGGGCGCTGCATGCTGACCAAGGTTTGGGCAATTTGTGCATGTCAAACTAACCGGGCTGCTACGATGCCGCTTCACAGAGCACGCGGTATCTGATGACGACCCCTTGTGATTGCTCGATACCTCTCAAGGCGTGCTCAATTCAGGTACTTCAACTTTCTCCAACCGAAGGAGTCAACCAAATGGGCCTGTTCGACAAATGGGGCAAAGACAATCCACCGGATCGGACGCAATCGGCCGATGAGCAGGCGATCGCGCGCTATCGCTACATGCTGAAGACAGCGCCGCCCGAGACCATCGAGCAGGCACACGCGGAAGCGTTTGCACGGCTCACGCCCGAGCAACAACGCATGGTGCTACAAAGAATAGCGGAGAGCATTCCAGATTCCGAGCGCGCATCTCTTGAACAAATCGGCCCCAATCCCCAGGCGTTGGCGCGCATGGCAACGCGCGCCGAAATCAGGCAACCGGGCGCTATGGAACGCATCTTCGGCCACGCAGGCGGCGCTGGTTTCGGAGGAATGATGGCGGGCAGTTTGCTCGGCAGCATCGCCGGTACGGTTGTCGGCAGCATGATCGCACGGGAGTTCTTCGCCCATGACAGCCCGAGCGCGGACACTTTCGCGGACACCTCGGAATCGAGCCGAGACGACAGTTTGACCGACGCCGATCATGACGTGGATGACGGCGGCGACTTCGACGATAGTTTCGAGGTCTAGCCTCCGGCGGTGCCGATGTGGTGGAAGGGAATCGGTCCGTATACGGTTACGCAATGGGGCAAACGAAAAGTGGCGGACTAGCAAGTTGGACAAGTGACCTTTCCATCGAGGCTTGCGGTTCTCTCGTCGCTGCCGCTTCTCGGCGGCGGCTCAAGCGCGACCTTAGGCGAATGCAAACGGAGACTCGCTATATGCCTCGAATCATCGAATCGCCCACGATCATCGAAGCGGCCGGAAATAAACCGAAGCGAATAGAGGAATATGTCGGTCGAGTCAATTCGAATCAGTCGGCGGTGAGCGTTGCTCGCATGGTTTCTCCTGCGGGTTGGATCGAACCTGGTCAACGTCCAGAGTTTATGGAGATCACCGTTGTTTTGGCCGGCACGGTTCATCTTGAATATGCGGGCGGTGAATGCGACGTGGCCGCCGGGCAAGCCGTAGTCACACAGCCGGGCGAGTGGGTTCGCTACAGCACGCCAGATGCTGGCGGCGCAGAATACATTGCAGTGTGCCTTCCCGCGTTTTCGCCTCCCACCGTGCATCGGGACGACTGATGAACCACTCGCCTGACCAATCCGCTGCAGGCGACGCCGTTTCACGGCACGGGTTGAGCTTCATCGTTCGGCGTCATTAGTCAACCCGGAGCTCATGCCAATGTTCGGCTTGTTCCGCTCGCCGCCGTTTCGCGACCCGCACCTTGGAGAGTTGGCCCGCTCGCGCGGGCACTGGCGGGGGTCACTAACGCTTAAGGCAGGCTCCGGTGTTCCGTTGGTGCTGTCAGGCACGCGCTCGGAACCCCATGCGCAGGCCCTAGCGCTGGCGCGAGAACTGCCTACTCAGTTCACCTCTTGGCGCACCACCATAGAGAACGCCTTATTTGAGCACTACGAACCCTACGCCGGAGCTTTCGCTGCGGGTGAGCTTCCTCCACCGGGCGAGGCATTCCCCCGCATTGAATCGCCAAGCCAAGTTTGGCCTCACGTGTCGCTAGTATTTGTCTCTGTGACTCCGCTGGACGGTGCCCTAACAATCGAATTTGGCTACACCACCCGCTGGGACGAAGAGCACACGCTCGGAGCACGGTTCCAGTCTGGGAAGCTCCTTGAACTCTGTGGCAGTGTCTTGCCTCCGTGAAGGGGACCCCCAACCCTTCGTTCGAGGCGACCGCTTCCGGCCTGCAGCCCCCAGCGGCAGCGCTTAACTCAAACGGTTCACCCGTCCGCCTTGCTGAAGAGCCTGTGGCCCTTACGGGTCGAAGTGCGCCTTTGCTGAAGCCTTAGTTCGGCCAAATGTGGACCTCCGCGAAGCCGCCTGAACCCCGGACGCACCGCTTCAGGCAGAGGCGAGCCGCCTCTGTGCGCTGCTTGAGGCGGTCGGCCCGCCCGGGCGCCGCGGCCCTCAGTTGCGCTTGAATCCTGTCCACGGGAAGCGCACGATTTCAATTGCCGCCATCGCTGCGAGGGCGTGTTCTCGCCGGGGCACGTGGCGCAGTGCATATTCCGATTGTTCCACAGTCGCCGTCAGCGATCGACAAGGAGGAGCAAGATGGAAACCTCATTTTCTGAACTCGACCGAAATCCCTTACTACCCGACGTGGCGCACGTCGAAGCGTCACGTCCCCTCGTCTGGCTGGAGCGGGGTTGGCAGGACATACGCGCCAAACCGGGTCCAAGCCTCGCCCACGGACTCATCCTGGTGGTCCTGGGATACGTGGTCCTTGTACTGTGCAGTAACCACGTCGCGTTGGTCGCCGCCGCAGTGTCCGGGTTTCTTCTTGTGGGACCGATATTCGGTGCGGCGTTCTACGAGCTGTCGCGGTTGCGTGGTGCCGGCCAAGTCGTCTCGTTCGACACGTCCCTCGAGGGAGCGGTCAGGAAGGGAAGGTCGCTCGTGTACTTGGGACTGGTACTCGCCGCGCTCGCCGTCGCATGGGCATGGCTGTCTGGATTGCTGTTCGAGCGCGCGTTCGGCGGCCACATGCCGTCGATTCTCGACAGCACATACCAAGCCCTTTCCGATGGCGACTACGGCAGGTTCTTCCTGACGTATATGACGACGGGGGCCGTATTGGCCGTGGTGGCCTTCCTGTTGTCAGCGGTTTCGGCACCGATGATTTTCGACGGCCGGGCGGACACGAAAACGGCGATAGTGACCAGCATCAAGGCCGTTATCGCGAATCCGGCCGCGATGGCGATATGGGCCGCGCTCATCGCAGGGCTCACCGCGATCGGTTTCGCGACGTTCATGCTCGGACTCGTGATCATCTTGCCGCTGCTGGGACACGCGACCTGGCATGCCTATCGGGATCTTGTTCGTTGACGCATCATTGCTGCGGGAAGCGGTAGGGAACGCTGAGGCAAAGTCGCCGCTTTCGCACGGTCTTCGACTGTTGCGGTGGCAATGTTCTGCCTGATGCGGGATTTCGGACCCGATGAAACCCATTATTATCGCATCGGTCTTGGGTCGCTGGTGGGCGGCCTAACGCTCTTTGCGGTTCAACGATACAGACCTCTGCGTGAGCAATGGCTGTTTCTCGAGAGCGATTGGCAACCACCTCATAGGAGAGCGAACATGAGCAGGATTTCCGCGACGGTGGTCCTCGCGGTCGGTTTCGGACTCGGCCTCACTGCGTGCGGCAAGACCGAAACGCCGGAGCAGAAAGCGGTCGCCGAGCAGGTGAAGAAGGAAGCGACGCAGGTCGCCTCTTCGGTGAAGGAGCGCGCCACGCAGACGAAGGAAGAGTTCTTGGCAAACGCGGAGAAAGAGCTCGCCGAGATGGACGCGAAGATCAGGGACCTCAAGACCCAGGGCGAGAAGGCGCAGGGTGAAGCGAAAGCAAAGCTCGACAAGTCGGTGGAGCAGATCGAGAAGCAGCGCCAGTCTGCGGCCGAGAAGCTGAATGCGATCCGTGAGGCGAGCGGTGAGGCTTGGAAAGATTTGAAGACCGGCTTCACCAATGCGTGGGAGGAGATGAAGAAGGGTTACGAGGCAGCGCGGCGAAGCTGATGGGAAGGAGTATCGCGCTCACTGCCGCCGAATGGGAACGTCTTACCGACAGTTGAAAGAAGACATGAGGGAAGTCGTAAGAAGTTAGGAATTGACACCTTGTGCTGAGACATTCTCGCGTAATAGGACATCGCATCCAGCTCTGCGGCACAGTTCTTATCTTGATCACAGGCTTAATTATTAGCGACTAGGAAGAGCATCCCCCGGGCGGCCATCCTCAGTGCTCTTGGCGCAGCATTTTCTAAGGGATGCCAATTGAAAGAGCGTTTGGCCGCAAGGGCCGACGCACGGAGCCCGTGCGATTGAATCTGCTATCGCTGCGCGACACAGCATGAAGGAACTTACTCGTCATACGGGGAGCATTTCGTTCCCTACGGAAAGTGGAGTTTAAGGTACGCGCGGCTTCGTAGTTGGTCGCGTCGAACCATGAACGGCCCCATCAGTGATGTACGCAGCCCCGCGTGGTTCCCCCCCGCGCGGGGCTGTGCCCTTTGGCACGGCTTAGAAATCAAGTGCTTCGCCGAATGCGCCTTCGGTCATCGGCCGGCCGACTTTTTTCAATGGTCTCGGGCGGTCCTCAAGGGGAGGCTCAATTCTGCGGCATGCATGGATTGCGGATGCAGGCCGAGCACTATTGCGTCATTCGCTCGTCGTTGATTCCAGTTGTCAGCATGTCCCGCGACCGTCTTCCGGCAAGCGTCGGGCTTCACTTCATACGGGCTGTAATCCACTGCCCCGAGTTGGCCGACGCTCATGTCAACGTTGAACGGCTGCTTCCAAGAAACGAAGGTCGGGTGTGGGGCGGACGGGTGTCATCGAATGCGGCTGGCATCGCTTATCCAGTGAAGCCTAGGTCAGAGCATCTTATAGGGCCAAGCCCGCCACAGCGTTCCACCCTCATTTTCGATACCTCTCCAGGTCCCCCTTGCGATCGTTCAACCAGAGCTCACCTGAGCGGTCCCAGCCGTATTCCCAATTCGGTTGCTCGGGGAACCCATCGGGGCACTTCTACGGCGTGAATCCTCCACCGCTCGCTGCTTGGTTTGCGAGTTCCGATCCACCTCGAGGCCGCCTCCTACGGGACACTCAAAGTCGCACCGACAATCGAAGTTTGGTCGCACTTTCAAAGTGACGCCTGAGTGTCCAATCGGAGCGCCGGTCGGCGAGATCGTTCCGCACGTCCTGATCATGGGATGCGGCT
The DNA here is from genome assembly GCA_963747225.1 of uncultured beta proteobacterium. GTDB lineage: Bacteria > Pseudomonadota > Gammaproteobacteria > Burkholderiales > JAEUMW01 > JAEUMW01. Next base: position 8,500 of record CAVVES010000027.1, read on the forward strand.
TCGCGGGCCTTCGGGCGTCGAGGGCTTCCGCATCTCCTGAGCTGTCGCTTGCACGGTTTCGAGCAAGGCGCCGCAGTCGTTATCCTTGCCCAGCCCCAACTGGATGGTAGGGATCAGCGCCGCGAGCGGCGTAGCGAGCACGCCAAGGGCCGCCGCGATACCGCCACGGAGGCCGAGCGCTTTTGCATCGGGCACGATGGTCGGGTTCTTGAGCGGTCCGGTCACGTTGATCGGCGCGGGCAGCGAACCGATGTTGAAGTGCTTAGGCTCCGTGCTGAACTGGTAGTCAATCGTCTCGTCTTTGAGATTCACGGTGCCCCTGCCCAGGACGTTTGCCTCGACGGTGTCCAATAGGAAGAGGCGCGTGTCAACCCGGCCCTCAGGAGTCCAAGATCGGTGATCATGCAGCGCACCTGCGCGCGTGTTGGAATGCCGAGCGCCGAGAACACGGCATTTCCGAAATCGAGCCCCGCCAGATCGACGAGCAGAGCAGTGACATCGCCCCCGTTCATGAACAGCTTGAGCTCCCCTTTGCCGTTCACCGCCATCTGCGCGATCGAGTTTCCCCGTGTGTCAATCTGCCCTACTCCGCCGATGCGCCCGTTGCCCTTAAACGCGCTCGTCTTGCTGACAACGTGGCCGAAGTCGAGGCTGCGGAAATCAACTGCAGCCTTGACGTGGGCGGGCGCGACGGTCCCGTCAAGGGAAATGTTGGATGCGATCAAGCCGCCTCCGACGCCGAAGTTGAGCGGCGCGAACGTGATGCGTCCATTGTCGATCGTCAGATGCGCGACGATGTTATCGAGCGGCGTGGACTGGCTTTCGATGCGCTTCGCTAGATAACGCACGTCGAAGTCCGCGTCCAGCAGCTTGGGAATATTGAACGGCGTGTCCGGCAACAGGCGCGGATTCGCTTCCTGCTTCGCGCGCCGTGCTTTCTGGGCGACGCTGTCGTTCGGCGCATCGGCCTTGCCTGGCACGCCGCCGATAAAGCCGGCGAGATCAGCGAGCACAACTTTGTCGGAATGCAGGTCGCCACTGATGCGGGTACGTTCGCCGAAGGGATCGACAGCGAACGTTCCAGAAAGATCGCTGCTGCCGACTTGGCCGACGAATTCCTTGAAGCGGAACGCACGGTTCGCATAGTCGAACTGACCCTTGAGTCGGAACGGCGGCGTGTCAGGCAGCGGCACGCCGGTCAAAGGATAGAGCGCAGCAAGATTGTCCCCCTGGAGCTTGAGTGCGAGGTCTGCGCCACCGAAGTGCAGCGGATCGCGCAGCGTCCCCTTGAGGTGTAGCCGTGTCAGACCGTTCTCGACATTAAACGTGATCGGATAAGGGTCGTCCGTCTCGCGCAAGGTCAAAATGGCGCCACCGCGCAGCTTGGCGACAATAGGCTGGCCGGCGTAAGTGCCTTTCGCGTCCACGTGGATGCTGGCGCTGCGTGCGTCGGCGCCGGGTTCGGTCGCAACAGCCAGATCAAAATCGGCCTTGAACTTCGCGTAGCCGACGTGCGCAGCTCCCCCCTCGATCAGCAAGCGCCCGACATCCACGCGCCAGGGGTTGGTCGCAGGCGCGCCCTCGGCGCCGGGTAAAGCCCAGTTGGGTTGGCCTAGCGCGGGTGCAACCAAGTTGGCTTGCGGCCGCTTGATTTCGATCAGCGGCAACACAAGCGCGTGATGGAACAGCGCGTGCGGGGCGACCTGCACCGACAACCGCTCGATCGAGCCGAAGCGGCTACCCTTCGGGAACGGCGGCGGATTGTCGATTTCGATGTCATCGGCGACGAGCGTCGGCTCCCGCGCAAGATGAACGTGCAAGTGCGCGACACGGACCGGCCGGCCGAGCGCGGCGGATGCGCGCCGCTCGACCATCGGCTTCAACCAGTCCCAGTCCCACAGCGCGGCCAGGAGCGCGATCGCGACGGTGATGACTGCGGTAACGACTAGGCGGGAACGCTGCCGGGTATCCATCCGTTCTCCTCGTCGCACAGCGGACCAGCGGCGCATACCGCCTTCGCTGCAACCCGCGGACCACTCCCGGCCTCGGCCTCAAGCCTTTGTACGATAGGAACTTTAGGGATGCGAAAGGGAAGCGGAGAGCTGGATGATTTTCCTGACCTGTGAACTTCTTACAAGCCCTCCCGTTACCGTCACCGCCCGGTGATGCCGCCCGTCGTTGACGCGAGACGTGCTTCCGATTGCAATGCGAGGCTGCGCTGAAGGACGACATGCCGCTCCGTACCCGCCCGGACGGTTCACGAACAGGGGCACACGAATCCGGGGAGGTTGAAGATACTACGAAGGTGACAAGCTGATATACGTCGCACGGACCCGAAACGGCTTCACCCCCCGCTCGCGGCTGGACCTGTTCGAACAGCTTGGCAAGTTGGAGACGACGACCTGTCCGTTTTCCAACCTGCCAGAGCCCAAGGGAGGGCGCTGGGGGGCAAGGACTCGCCGCTGCCAAGATGGCAGAGTGCTGGTGGGTAAAGCCTCTCCTTGTCGGGCAGTTTGAGTTCCTTGAGTGGACGCCCGATAACCATCTCCGTCATTCGCGCTTCGTGGCGCTGCGCGAGGACAAGAATCCGCTTGATGTAACCGCCGAGCGCTAGCTGAGGAAGCCCGCCAGCAGACGGTATGGACTCCTGGGGGCGCTGACCCCAATATATGACAGGCTGCCGAAAGCAGTGAACCCTCTTTTGCGGTCCCTGTGGCACGGATCCTGAACGAAAGCGAATCATGGCGCTCATGCTTGTTGTGCTCGCTACGCTGGCGTTGACGCTCGTAGCGCTCAATTTCAGCACCCATGAACAGAAAATCACGACGCGGATTCCGAGGCTCTACGGGACCGACGACCCGCAGTTTCAGCGGACGATGGGGGTGCTCCTCGGTCCCACTATCGTCCCGGGGAACCGGGTCCAAACGTTCAACAACGGGGACGAGATCTTTCCTGCCATGCTCGCCGCAATCCGCGGGGCACAGCAAAGCGTTACCTTCGAGACCTATATTTATTGGTCCGGCCAGATCGGAGAGGACTTTGCCGAGGCACTATCAGAACGTTCGCGCGCTGGAGTGCGGGTGCATGTGCTGCTCGACTGGGTAGGCAGCCTTAAAATAGAGCAAGCGCTGCTCGACAGCATGCGAGAGGCTGGCGTTGAGATCGAGCGATACCACCCCCTGCGCTGGTATCACCTCGCGCGCATGAACAACCGCACGCATCGCAAGCTGTTGGTAGTGGACGGGCGCATCGGCTTCACCGGCGGCATAGGCATCGCCGAGAAGTGGACCGGCCACGCTCAGGATCCCGACCACTGGCGCGACATTCACTATCGGGCGGAAGGTCCGGTGGTGGCTCAAATGCAGGCCGTTTTTCTTGACAACTGGATGAAGGTACGCGGTGAGGTGCTTCACGGGGACACCTACTTCCCCTCGCTCGCATCCGCCGGGCATTCACCCGCGCAGATGTTCTCAAGCTCGCCCTCCGGGGGTGGCGAGAGCATGCGGCTCATGTATTTGCTTTCTATCACCGCCGCACAGCAGGCGATCCACCTGTCCGCGTCCTATTTCGTACCCGACACGCTCACCATCCGAACTTTGGTGGAGGCACGCAAGCGCGGCGTGGAAGTCCATGTCATCGTTCCCGGCGCCTACATCGACAGCGAGATAGTACGGCGTGCATCGCGCGCCAAATGGGGCGAGCTATTGGAGGCGGGCGTAGAAATCTATGAGTACCAACCGACCATGTTTCACTGCAAGGTCATGGTGGTGGACACACTGTTGGTGTCGGTGGGTTCGACGAATTTCGACAACCGCTCTTTCAGCCTGAACGACGAAGCGAATCTCAATGTCTACGACTCAGATTTCGCAAACGAGCAGGTCACCGTGTTTGAGAGCGATCGCGCTCGCGCCCACCGCGTCACCGTCGAAGAATGGCGTAACCGTCCCTGGAAAGAGAAGCTCCGGGAGCACGTATCGGCGCTGCTGAGCACGCAGTTATAGGATTGTGGAGATCAGCCCTGGTCAGCTCTTCGTGGCGAGATAGCGGTCGCGGAGGTTACGGATCTGGTCGTGGTTACTCACGACGCCCTCGTACTGACGCTGCACGATCAGGTGGATGTCCACTGGCAGCGTTTCGCCCAGCGCCTTGGTATAGCTAGCCTTGGCGAGGTCTTCGCCGCGTTCGCATTCTTCAAGGATCGCAAGGTCAGTGCGGCCCGATACCGCCGCCTTCAGATTGAGCCAGCCGCGATGAACGGCGCCAGCGACAGTGCCGCTGTCTTCCGGCTTGCCTCCGAGACGAGCGACGAGTATCTGCAACTGGGACGCGCCAGCGGCGCAGTCCCCGGCGCGACTCAGAAACACTGTTTGCAACTCTGCGTTCTTGGTGTCCTCTGCTGCGGCACGAAAGCCTTTTTCACCGTCTTTCGAGGTTTCGATGAGGTCGTTCAGAATGGAAATAGTGTTGTGTCCCGCAGATAACTTTGCCAAGTCGTTCGAGCTTGGCGAGAATGGACTCGGCGGTGGCGGTCCACATGAAGGGCTTGGGATGTTGATTCCAGTCGGCCACGAAGCGCTGGATCTGGCGACGCAAGTCGGTCACGGAGTTGAACGATCCACGACGGATCGCGCGTTGCGTGATCACTCCAAACCAGCGCTCGACCTGGTTCAGCCACGACGAGTAGGTTGGCGTGTAGTGGACGTGGAAGCGCGGGCGGCGCGCGAGCCACGCTCTGACGCGGGCGTGCTTGTGGGTGCCGTAGTTGTCGACGATCAGGTGCACAGCCAGGTCCTTAGGCACGTTGGCCTCAATGTGGCGCAGGAAGCTCAGGAACTCCTGGTGGCGATGACGCGGCTTGCACTGGGTGAAGACCTGGCCGTTGGCGATGTCCAGGGCCGCAAACAAAGTGGTGGTGCCGTGGCGCACGTAGTCGTGCGTGATGCCCTCCGCGTAGCCCAGTCCCATGGGCAAGACCGGCTGGGTGCGCTCGAGCGCCTGCACTTGGCTTTTCTCGTCCACGCACAGCACCAAGGCATTGTCGGGGGGATTGAGGTACAGGCCGACTACTTCGCGCACCTTCTCGAGGAAGAACGGGTCGTTGGAAAGCTTGAAGCTCCTGGCCCGATGCGGCTGCACGCCAAACAGCGCGAGATAACGCTGCACGGTGCTCTTGGAGATGCCGGTGTCCTCGGCCAGGGTGCGCACGCTCCAGTGCGTGGCCGCTTTCGGGCGACGCCCAAGCGCCGTGTTCAGCAGCTCGGCGATGCGCTCCTCGTCATGGGTGCGCGGACGCCCCGACTTCAGCGCATCGTGCAGCCCGGCCAAGCGGTGTTCGCGAAATCGCTTGCGCCAGTTGCTCACCGCTGGCGCGGTGACCTTCACTCGCCGCGCCGTCTCGCGCACCGACACCCCATCCTCAGTCAGCAGAATCATGCGTGCCCGCCTGACCAGACCATGCGGCAGACTGCGTGAGGCGACGATGCTCTCCAGCTGTGCGCGCTCCTGTGCCGTAAGCTCAAGGGAATGCTTCGCTCGGCCCGTTGCCATAGTTGCCCTCCAAGAGTCGATAACGATAACTCTTGGAACAAATCCACATGTATTAAATTCTTGTGGGACACAACAGCCAGGAAAAGTGCGGAAAGAACCTTACCAAGTTGTTTCATGATTACTCTCCAGATGTACACATAAGGTCACGAGCAGCACGGCTACGCCGCGACGGCTAAGAAGCTGTAGAGGTTGACTCCGAATGACCGTCATCGCGAAGGACGATCCACGCAAAAAACCTCGCGACACCTGATATATACGATGAACGCGCGATGAGTGCGATACGATCCATGGAGTGTCGTTTCCATAGTGATCTCCGAAAAAGAATGGCTGCTCCTGCGGAGTGCTCCCCACTTAATAACTGAACGCACACGCATCGATCGTGCGCATTGGGAAAAGAGCTGTGGCAGGCCCTTGGCCTGGTCAACGTGATAAGGAAACTGAATGCCCTCGTTGACTTGAAGCGAGCATTTATGCCGCGACGGGCGGAAGCCTACTGTTTTCAATCGCGCATCGCGAAGTAGAACGCACTCGCATCGGGTTACGCCTGTAGGAGCGGTAAAACCTACATTTGCTCGGTAACTTGGCTAGTCGATTGAACCAATGAATATGCACCTGTTCGTAGGTGCATGGGAAAGATGAATCTGAGCGAAGCCGAGCGGCGGGAATTGATGAGCAGGCAGCGCAGCCGCACGATGGCCGTGGGTCAAGTGCGGCGCGCGCGACTGATCCTGTTGCTCGATGAAGGGGCCTCGCGCGAGGCGATCATGAGTGAGTTGCGCTGCGACTCGCGTTTCATCTCGACGTGGAAGACGCGCTTTACCGCCGATCGCCTGGCGGGGCTGTATGCTCGTCATCCGGGTCGGGCACCGCGAAGCGATTTGGCACGGCTGGAAGCGCGGGTGCTCGACTACACGCTCAAGCGCAAGCCCAAGGACGGCTCTACGCACTGGAGCAGCCGCAAGCTCGCCGCCCAACTGGGCCTGCCGTTCATGACCGTGCAGCGCATCTGGCGCAAGCACGACCTCCAGCCTCACCGGCTCGAGCGGCACATGGTCTCCAACGATCCGGACTTCGAGACCAAGGCGGCCGACGTGATCGCGCTGTATCTGAATCCTCCGACGCACGCGGCGGTGTTCTGCGTGGACGAAAAGACCGCCATCCAGGCCCTCGATCGCAAGGACCGCATGTTGCCACTGTCGCGTGGGCGGGCCGAGAGTCACGGCTTCGAGTACAAGCGCAACGGCACGTTGAGCCTGTTCGCGGCGTTGAACACGGCCACCGGCGAAGTGCTCGGCAAGACCGCTGCGCGCCACACCAGCGCACAGTTCGTCGGCTTTCTCACCGATGTGGTGAGCAACCAACCCTTTGGACAGGAAATCCACGTCATCTGCGACAACGTCAGCAGCCACAAGACCCCTGCGGTTCAGTCGTTCCTGGCCGAGCATTCGAACGTGACGATGCATTTCACGCCCACCTACTCCTCTTGGCTTAACCAAGTCGAGAACTGGTTCGCCCGCATCCAGCGCGACGTTATCACCCGGGGTGTGTTCACCAGCGTCAAAGACCTGGACAAGAAACTCACGCGATACATCCGTCAGTACAACAAAAATGCCGCACCACTGAAGTGGAAGTATGCCGACCCACGTCGCCGCATCAGGTGCGATTCATCTGGTTCAGCGGACAAGATGCTTGCAAGGCGAGGAAACCGGCGACGAGCTCGCGAAACGCCCACGCCAGTACCGACATGATGGTCGCCTGTAGCCGGAGCTGTCCGGACTGGACGTTCCCGCACGCCCCACCCATTCCCCGACGCTCAGCACCAATGAACAGACCCTCAAATGGCAATCTCCCAAGATGAGTAACGGCGAGACCAGAACCCCTGCCGCACCGCAGATCGAGTCGATTAGCGCGGTGACCCTTGCGACTCATGATATGGCACGCACAGTGCGGTTTTACTCGGCGCTGGGCTTTCCCATTCGATACGGCGGAGCATCGACCGCGTTTGCCAGCTTTCAAACGGGCAGGGGCTATCTCAACCTCGTTGCCGCGACCAAGGATCAGCGCTGGTCGTGGTGGGGCCGGGTGATCTTTTACGTATCAGACGTGGACGGCATGTACCGCCACGCCGTGGCGCATGGCCTGCAACCCCAGTTTGCCCCGCGCGACGCGGAATGGGGCGAGCGATATTTCCACCTCACCGACCCGGACGGCCATGAACTGAGCTTTGCAAAGACCTTGGTCCGATAAGGTTGGCATAGGACATTGCTAGATCGTCGCGCCTCACAGCGTTGAGGATAGCCGCCACGGAGGAGGTTCTCTTGTGTCCCTGTAACGTGCGAAAACGAGACCGCCTTCGAGCCAGTATTAGGCAGTGGAAGTACGGACTCCAGAATGCGCCGAACCAATTGAGACCTTGACTTCAATTGTCTTATCGAACCCGCGAATAGTCGGCGTGCGAGATTCCCATTTGCGGCGGTCAAGTAAAGGACGGAAATGCGGCAAACCGTGTCTGCTGCCATCCAATTCGAGCTAACGATTTTCTGTTGTGGCCGCTTTTTGCAACGGCGACGGAGGGCAGCGCAGATGTCTGCGAGGCGTGGGACCTGCGGGCCTGGCGAGTGCCGTGTAATCCGCGTAATTTCCAATCCAGAACCACACCAATCGCTCCGCCACCTGCACGGCTAGGGCTCGATGGTGCGCCCCAATGCAGACCAACCAACAGCAAGCTATCTTCTTGAAGTGAACACTCCGATCGTGCGGATTACTTTTGATCTTCGCAAAGGTCTTTTCGGCTAGCTCCTGGGCCTCTTCAGGAAGTCCCGCAAAGCATCTCCAGAAATCGTGGGAAGCCAAATGGCTCATAGGGGCGTTGTCTCTGCCTCCTCAAGTTCTCGCAAAGCGCGGTTGATAAATCTAGAGAGTCTGTCTGCCTTAATATCCTCTTCGAGTTCGTGGTCCCACGCTTCCGGGTGACTTGTTTTGCACTCCTGAAGTTTCTCCTCCACAGGCGCGGCCGAACCCGTTGGGGAGTAACCCACGCAGCTAATTTGGGTTGCTCGATTCATTTGGATAATGGGTGTCATGGTTGTGTGTGCAGTCACGCATTTCTTCGGACTGCCCGGTAAGCAGCAGTGAGGTGCTACCTTACTGCTCTCAAAGCCCCCGGGCGGGTATTGCGGTCTCGCGACCGACCCTGGTGTCAGCGGCGGCACAGCATGCGTAGTGTAGTGAGGAGGGGAACCGCATGCAGTCCACAGTTTGCGGTTCGCATGAAGTGACTCAACAATGTCCGTTTGCTTTCCAGCTTAACTTGCCGGGTACCTAACGCTACCCACCTCGGTACAGTTTTACTTTTTACTTAAGCTAGTCTGGTGTAAAGCACTATCTGACGGCGTATCTGTTTTCAAGGCGACCCTGTTGTACCGACGCCACATTCTTCCTCAGATGGGGCGAGATGAGCGATTGATCGCCAGGGGACGGGCAGTGCATCGCACTTGTCAGGTGGCGGGTCAGGTGGCGGGTCGGGCGGTTCTCAACCTACTCCCGAGCGCGAGACTCCGGTTTCCTTGCAGGATGCCCAGGATTTTCCGACCGTGGACCGCTCGCCGATTTCTGAGGCTCACGGCGTTCTGTGCGATGCCCTGGCGGTAGGCGACGGGGAAACGCAGCGATTCGCGCCCATCAGGATGCCGGCCGAATCGCCTTGGTCGAACTACACTTGGCCGGGATGTCCTCTGGAAGGTGTTCGGTCGATCAGCGTGCCTCATAGGACCAAGCTCCCCAGAGCGTCCCACAACCTTTTTAGCTAGAGGGCCCTCTCTCTCCTCAACTTGCGATCGTTCAACCTGGGCTCACCTGCGCGGTCTCAGCGGTACTCTTGATTCGCTTTCTACAACCACCGGCAAGAATCGCTGTCGAGGTCAACTTCATCCCACCGTTGAGCCGAGTACTTTCGGTATCCTTTGTCGCATGCGACAAGTCGGGGCCTCCTACGTGACTCTTTGTCCGTGTCATCCAACCAAGAACAGTCATCCGGGATGAAAACGCTATTTCTCATTCGCCACGCCAAGTCGAGTTGGGATGACGCTGCGTTGCCCGCCGAAGACCGGCCATTGAACGCTGGCGGTAAGCGCGAGGCACCGAAGGTGGGTAAGCGATTGGCGAAGCGCGATGTGAAGCCTGACATGATCCTGTCGAGCCCGGCGAAGCGTGCGCTCACGACGGCGCAGATAATCGCCAAGAAACTCGACTACAAGCTGAAAAGTATGGTGGTGGATGATCGCCTGTATAGGGGCGAGGCGGAGGAGCTGCTCAACGTCATTCACGAGCTCCGCGGCAAGTTGGAGTGCGTGATGCTCTTCGGTCATAACCCCGAATTGACCGAACTCGCGCACCGGCTCTCAAGCGAGATCACCCAGTTGCCGACGTGCGCCATCGCTGAGTTCAGGTTCGATGCGAAGTCGTGGTCAAGTATCGGCAAAGCCAAACCCAAAAAAGTGGCGCTCTACTACCCAAGAAAATCCAGCCGCAAGGCATCGCGTCAATGATGAGGGCGATGAGTCTAGGTGGGATTTGCGATGTTCTGCCCCTCGTTTCGCCGTCCCGCCAGCGCCGACTTCTTTCGGTGAGACCGGATCAAAGGATGGTCGCGCCACCACAGTTGACTTGTCCGCTCGTCGCGAGCCAGTTGCCGACCGCGTCCCAGCACTGTGTTGTGCCCTCTGCCCCTTGGAAGGTCGAGCCTCGAAACGTTCCGGTCGCGGCATTGCCATCGTCGATCTTGCGATCCATTTCGGCTAGGACCTCGACGGGAACACCGCCTCCCGTTTTGAGATTGTGGCGTAACGCGACATTACCGTTGCCGTGATAACCGGCGTCGTAGACCAGATCGATGAACGAGCTGTACAGGTTTATCGGTGTCGTCGCGTCGCTGACCGAAGCTGTGGCGCTGGCGCTATAGGTGCCCGTCATGAAGCCTCCGTGGGAGAGATGATCCCAGACCAGGAGTTGCTCCGATGGCGCTACGCTAACCAAGACCACACCTCCGCTCCCACTGCCATTCCCATTCCCGTTGCCATTGCCGTTGCCGTTGCCGTTGCCGTTGGCGTTGCCATTGCCATTACCGTTGCCGTTGCCGTTGCCGTTGCCGTTGCCGTTGCCGTTGCCGTTGCCGTTGCCGTTGCCGTTGCCGTTGCCGTTGCCGTTGCCGTTGCCGTTGCCGTTGCCGTTGCCGCCACCGCCGCCGCTACCGGCCGGCGGTTCTATTCTTCCGTTGCCATTTCCGTCAGCGGCGACATCAGGAATAGTGCGCATCGCCTGTGCGTAGTCCCCGGGATAGCCGCGGTAGCGGTCCTGAAATGCGAGGTACGCCGCCTGAACCGCATCGTGCTGCGCGATCAAGTTCCGCACCCTGGCCCCCGTGATGAGTTCCTGTCCCGCGAGGGTCGCGCCGAAGAGCAGCCCGATCACGACAAGCGCGATGGCGATCTCGAGGAGGGTAAAGCCTGCTTGGCGCCGCATTTGACTGGCACATCTCGCCGTGTCTTTCGCTGAAGCCCATTTCGCAACTTGTGTGCGACACCGCCGGCTTCACCACTTGGCGGCGGGTGACCTCCACGAATACCCACTCGGAAGATGACAAGTCCTTGACGTAAATATGTCTGCCAAGGTTTTGAGGTGCTGCGCCTCGTCGATGCTCGACGGTCTCGGCCGGCGACGCAGTCCGGTTTCTTGCCAAGTTCTCGACAGTGGACAATCGGCTTTCGACAAATCGGAGTGTCGGACGGATGAGCGCTGCGCAGCCGGTGCAAAATGCGAGCTCCGCATAGAGGTGTGCGCGCCGGCGCCGACCTGTTTTGCATTCTGTGCGGCCCAAGCGTAGACGTTCGCGTCTGCCCTTGCGCTACCGGAGAGAAGGATAGCGAGCCAGGATACCCGTCTTGAAAAGCCACTCGGGGCGCTAACCCTTGCTGCGCTGGGTGTCGTCTACGGCGACATCGGCACGAGCCCGCTGTACGCGGCCAAGGAAACGTTCCATCCCAGCCACGGGATTCCGCTCAACACGGAGAACATTCTGGGGGGCGTGTCGGCGATCTTCTGGGCGCTGATGATCGTCGTCTCGCTCAAGTACGTAATACTACGCGATGCCTGCACCGCAAGTGGCGCAGTTGTGGGCTCAGCGCACTGCAGAGTCCTTCACCTTCGACCTGAAGGCGTCCCGACTCTTCACCCAGCATCAGACGCTGCCTCAGGTGCTCCCGCTGAAGGCACCTTTATAGCGCCAAGCTCGCTAGAGCGGTCCGCAACCTATTACGCCCCCCTAAAAACCCCCAGTCCCGAGTTGCGATCGTTTACCCTGGGCTCACCTGCGCAGTCCCAGCGCTATTCTTTATTCTTGACGTGATTCGCCTTCGATCCCAGCGCTGGTGCGGAAGGGGACACCGCGGGCGGTACCAGTCTGGGCCACCCAGGTTTGCTTCTGGATCGCCAGGATCTTCTCACGATGGTCCTCGGTCCGCTCGCCGACTTCTACGACTCGCGACCTTCCGCACGATGTCGAGCGGTAGGCGGCCGCGCGAACCTTTGACGACCACAAAGGAAGTCGTTTTAATTGAAGATCAACGGATAACGGCTTACGCTCGTCGATTCGAAAAATCGCTATTTCTAAACTCATTCCAAAAGACACAGCCCCGCGCGGGGGGGAACCGCGCGGGGCTGCTTACCTCATTGATGGGGCCGTTCATGGTTCGGCGCGACCAACCAGGAAGCCGCGCGCGGCGTACCTTAAGCTCCACCTTTCCTAGGGAACGAAATGCTCCCCATACAGCGGAAATGCGCTACGAAAGCGCATGAAGGCGAGATGGCATCTCGCCCCACTAGGCATTATAGGTCGCCGCTTCCGAAATGCTCGCAGATTGCGGAAGTCTATTGGTTCTATACGTCCGCTAGGGCGTGCCGGCCGGAGAATGATCTCGCGCGCGAGGGATCAACGCTGCTTATTCACCTGCGTTAGGGCGCCGTGCCTTATGGCGGCCGCGTTGGTGAATGTATCGTACTAGGCTTTTCTTTCCCTTGGAGGAATCGCGGCGCGAGGTCGAGCAACGTTCGCCGCATTATCCAGGGGGTACGTGTTTGCACGTATGGCGTTACCCATGCGCGTCTAGTAGAGTAAACGCCGCCGTGGGCTGTGGACTTGTGGGCCGGGCTTCTATAGAGCCGGCGCTCGTTTCCCGAATACGTGGATCCGAACGTCATTTCCATGCGTACTTTGTCCTTGGTTGCGGGGGCGAGCTGCACTCCCGAGAAAGAATTCAGCGGTGACGGCAGCGCTCCGCGAGAGTTTGCCGCGCTTTCGCTGGATGGCAACGGCGTGATCCGGGACTGCACCGTAGGCGCGGCCCGGCTCTTGGGTTATTCCGCAAGGGAGTTGCCCGGTCGTCTGGTTTCACATTTTTTGCCAGAGGTGGAAGGAAGCTCGGCAAAGGTGGATCGCTTTCTCGTCTCGCCTTTCTTTGCCGCTGCGGCGTGCTCCACCAGGCGACAACCGCCAAAGGCGAGCGCTTCCTGGCCGCCCTGTCTATCGTCCAGCTCCGCAATCCGGGGATTGCCCCGCTGCTGTTGGTGCTCAAAAAGGTGGAGCGCGAGGCCGTCTCTCGATTTCTGACGGTCAGCGAGAGTCGCGATTCGGGGTTATACAACGAACAAAACGATCGACCTCTTTCCGATCGCCAGCCGATTGTCCGCCGCCTTCGCCTTTCGCAAAGAGCAACCCGCAGGGACATGAACGCCGATGCGGCCCGCGGGCGGGAAATGCGGGGACGCCCGGTTGGGGCCTTGGCTAAGGAGAAGGGACATGGGACCTGACCGCTTGCCCGTCAACCAGAGCATCAGTCCAAACGAGAAAGTCAAGTACAGTCCACGCGCGGGTGACCCAGTAACGGGGGAACTCGACAGAAGCCCACTGCGCGAGTTGAGCGCTCTGGGACAGAGCGTATGGGTCAATGGCCTGTCGCGGGATGCGCTGCGTTCGGGCAAGCTCAAACGGTTGATCGACGGCGATGGCGTGAGCGGGGCTTCGTCCAATTTCGACGCGATGGACGAAGCCATTCGCAAGAGTGATGCGTACGACCACGTGATCCTTTCCGGGCGGCGTGATGGCGCGTCCGCGGAAGACTTGTACCTGACCCTTGCGATCGAGGATGCACAAGCTGCGGCGGATCTCCTGCGGCCCGTGTACGAGGGCACGGATGGGCGCGATGGCTTTGTCAGTCTGGACATATCGCCGTATCTGGCCCACGACATACCCGGCACCGTCGAAGAAGCGCGGATGTTGTGGGGCCGACTCGCTAGACCGAACGTGCTCATCAGGATTCCGAGCACCGTCGCCGGCATTGCCGCGATCCGAACGCTGGTGGAGGAAGGTGTCAACGTCAACGCAACGCTCGTCTTCGGTCGCTTTCGGTATGGACATGCCGCGAACGCTTACGTGTCAGGGCTCCTGAATCGCGTGGCCCGTGGGCTTCCCGTTGCGCGGATTGCATCGGTGGTGAGCTTTGGTCTTCCGGGCCTCGACTGCGTCCTCGATCGGCGGCTCGACGCCCTGGCGACGCAAGGCAACACCAACGCGGCGGCGCTCATCGGCAAGCTGGCGACCGCTGAAGCGAGATTGACGTACGCCCGCTATCGCGAGTTGTTCGACTGCAACGGCTTTTTTGCCGAGCTCGCGAATCAGTGTGCGTGGCCGCAGACATTGGTGTGGTCGAGCACGGCTGCCGGCGGCGCCTACCCAGCCGCACGCTACATCGACCCGCTCATCGGGCCTGGCGCGTTCGTCGAATTGCCGCCGGAGACGATCGATTTTTATCGCGAACGGGGTCAACCTGATCTGCGGATCACGGAACAGTGTACGGAAGCGGAATTGGCAATGGCGAAACTCGCTACCCTGGGTTTAGACGTATGCGATGCGGAAATTGTCCTAGAGGCGAAGGAGCTAGAGAACCGCAGGGCAGCCTACGACCGTCTTCTGGAATCCCTCAGCAAGCAGGTTGGCGGGCGACGGGGATTGCTCGCATCGACGACAACATCCAGTGAGCCTCGATCCGATTCGAAATGACAACGCAGTCCAAAATAGCATCCATGTTCAGGAACAATAGGCATCTTTCGATTCCCTCAGCGTGTGGTCCTGACGCAATTGGCCTGGCTTCTCAAAAGCGAGGATTCAAACCCCGCTGGCTAAGACTTCAGCGGCGTGAGCGTAAGCTCCAACAGGCGCGGGCCGCGGCACGTCGGACGATCCTCTCGCCTTGATGCGATCCAGGTCTACCTCGGCCGTCTTCCTCACATCACCGAGGCAGAGGACTGGCAGACGACCTACAACGCCGCCCGGCGTGCTGCAGCCCATTGTCCGAAGCAAGCCGGACGACGCAGAAAGCAGCAGTCCGAGCTTCGATCCGCGTCCGCTGTCAGAATGGATGCGAGAGTCCGCATGCGCCACCCAGGAGATCGAGGATCAGTGGTACGCAGAATTGGCGACGCGCGTCGATGAGCTCGCCACGGACAGGAGCCACCGGCTGCAAAGTATCCAGACCGTTGTGCTCTGGTGGGTGCTGATCTTGGGCGCCCTGCCGGTGCTCATCTTGGGCGCCCTGCTGTGGTGGCGATCCTAGGAACGCTCCATTGCCATTCGGGAGAAATCGCCGTGAATCCCCCGATAACCCCTATATGTGGGGCTGCTCACCGTCGATGAAACACGCGACAGATATTGAGGTCGTGATGCGGCCTCCGGTCAGAATAGGACGGGCCGTGGCACTGTTGACTGGGCTTGTTATGCTCTTCGGAGCGAGCCTCACGGCCAGTGCCTATGAAATCTGGGTTACAAACCAACGAACCGACAGGATCCAGATCCTGACGGGGACCTCGCTGCGGATAGTGGACGAGATCCCCGCCGGAGAGAAACCACACAACATCACCTTCAGCAAGGATGGGAAGACCGCCTATGTCGCGAACCTGCGGTCCAATAACGTCACCGTCGTCGATGCGATAGCCAAAAGGTATGTTGCAACTATCCCTGCCGGCAAGACGACCCACCAGGTGGCGGTCTCGCCTGACCAGAGCTTACTGCTAGTGGTCAACCGTGGCGATGAGACCATCACGATCGTCGAGGCCGCAAAGCTCAAGCAACTTGCGGTGTTGCCAGTCGGAAAGCGTCCAAACATGGCCGTGTTCACGCCGGACGGCAAACGCGCATACGTCAGCAACAGCGGAGATGGCAGCCTTTCCATCTTAGATGTCCAGACATTGACGGTATCTGAAACGATCCACGGTGTCGGGCGAGATGTGTCCAGCATCGCGATAACTCCAGACGGGCGCAAACTTGTTGTGATCGCGACAGGCGAAGACAATTACCTGATCATCGATACGGCCACGCATCGACCGATCGCTCAGGGATCAACGGGCAAAGATCCTCGAAGCCTCGCGCTGACATCAGACGGCGGACAGGTCGTGATCGTGAATCGCGTATCGAACAGTCTAACCGTGGTTGACGTTCGATCGGGTCAGGTAGCGGATACGATCACGGAGGTTGGCGACAAGCCGAGTAGCATTGCGCTCTCTTCGGACGGGAGACGGGCATTTGTCGTTTTGATCGGCGAGCGCGCGCCGGAAGATCCGCCGCAGAGGCTCTCCGGGAAAGACGCCGCGGTCGCCGTAATCGATCTCGCTAAAAGACGCAAGATTACGACCGTCCGGCTGGGAGGCGATCCCTACGCTATTGGTATTAGAGAGTAACGGGTAACCGCGCATCGTTGACTGACACCTTTCGTGCGTGCTCGAAAATGTCCTCAGGGAAATTCAGTGTTGCCAGAAGCAGCATTTGAGGTCAGCGCAGCGATCACAGTAACTTCCGACCCAAGAGCGCTCCTCTCGCTTACTCCCCAGTCCGTGACATTAGCGAAGATATGCGCCTTCCCCGGCGAGCTTCGTCGCGGCGGTTTTTGTGACCCCCTGGTTCCCTGGGACTCGAACGCCTGAATGCTTCGCTGAGTTCGTCATACTCTCAAAGCAGGACGGAAGCGCAACGCTTCCCTGCTTACTGTTTGCCTGACCTGCCTACGAGGAAATGTTTCAAAGGGACCGCAGAGCAAGTGCCCGAAGCGGCAATCAGGCTTTTTTCGCCCACGCAATACAATAACCTTGCGGACTTACAGTTCCTTCGACGACCTTACAATTATTGTTCGGAAGGAAGTTGAGGCAATTGCTGCATTGCTTGTCCCCGTTCGGTTTATCCTGATACTTCACCGATTCTTTGGACACCTTCTGTTGCGCAACGGCGGTCCCGGTCGGGAAGATACTTGGGGTCAACGTGGCTCCAGCCAACAGCGCAACCGCCCGCAGCATAGAGCGCCGCGATAACTTCGGATTCTCATCCATGGAGGGCCTCCTTGCAGGAAGTTTGCAGCATCGACTTACAACCTCGGGGCTGTGACTCACGAAGCGCAATCAAGCATTCATACTATTGCCGCCAGGTTCCGTGAGGTGAATCGGCTTTCTCTCTGATCTGCGTGTAGGACGATGCCTGACAGCTTCCGTGAGCCCTACGCACCACGCACGAGACTTCAGCACGCCGCGCGGGCGCACTGTCGATAGCGCTAGGCGATTCTAACGGCCATTTCATCGCGCCATAGTCAGTGATCGTCGGGCAGTTGGTCCCCGCGCGCTTCGCAGATTCGCAAGTGCATCTTGTCTAGCTCGCCTCTAAGGGTGTCCAGTGCTTCCCCGAGGTTGATGGCAGTCTCTTCTCGGGCAACGAATCGCGCCGGATCCAAGAGCGCCGTCTCAGCCATTTCGACCGCTTTGAGGGCAATCCGCCCTACGGCAACGACGGCCGGTAAGGCAGTGCTGCCGCTCGGGCCGCGCGTGTGGCTCATCGCGTGCAAGATCAGAGTGTGAGCTTGCTTCATAGCTTCCAGCGGCGAGAACTCAACCTTGATTTCTGCCGCGCCCTGCGGTTGGACCGCAAGTGTCACCCCCTTGGCGGAGGGATAGATGCTCACGCTCGTTTTAACTATTGCTTCCATGTCGGTCCCTTTCGAAATGCGCTGGCGGCCTTCCGCACAGGGAGCATCCTTGATGGGCGCTCAATGCGTGATAGGCGCCATATGTACTCGTTGCCTTGCGAAGCGGGCGCGCGGACAGCTATTTCATTCCCGCGCAGAATTCAGCGAGGGAGAGCCGGTGGTCGAGGTCACGGTCGAAGCTCTTCCAGAGCGCCGTCGTCTCGGCCGACTTCTTCGCTTCCTCCTTGTCGATAAAGTGATCCTCGTTCGTATCGAGGATCTGAAACAGCGATGAGCATCGCGAGACCGCAGGCGCTTCTGCAATGGGAGAATCGGTGGAACGACTGCTCGGTGATTCGCGCTCTTCCGTGGCGTGAACTAACGGCGCACTGAAAGCAACTACAAGCACGACAAATGCAAAGCGATGTTTCATGGCAGCATTCCCGATCTGTGTTGGGAACCGACCGCAACCGGGGGGGCACGATTCCTGACGCGCATCGTCTGTGCCTATGTCCGAAAAGCATCACGAAACGAGGGAATCCGGGCGAGCGGCACTATGCCTACTCCGGCTGACCGGAAAAATCGTGCCCAAAGATGAAAATTTGCCGAACTCAATGCCGCCGGGTGCGGGTCCAGGTCCTCGGCGCAATCAGGCGCGAAAGGAAGGCGTCGGTCGTCCGACGCAAGCGGCGTGAATGATGCTCCTCATCGTCTGTATGGGGGTCTGCAATGGACTCGGAACATACGACTCTTGTGGATCCTCAGTTTGTTTAGGGAAACGCTGAACAAGTCCCCGATCCAGTTGACTCTTCGTGATGCTCGTGCGTTAAGCACGAAGTGAGTGGCTGAGACGGGGTGACAGGGACAATGAAGCAAATGACACTGGCGAGTGCGAAAGGATTCGAGGTACACGGCAGAGCTACGCGCAAGGCTGAGTTTCTGGGGCGCATGGAAACGTTGGTGCCGTGGGTGCAGATGTGCGCTTTGATCGAGCCGCACTACCCCAAGGCCGGCAACGGCTGACCGCCGGTAGGCCTGGAGCGCATGCTGCGCATGTACCTCATCGCCAACTGGTTCAACCTCGCCGACGAAGCCTGCGAAGACGCGCTCTACGACATCGCCGCCTTCCGCGACTTCTGCCGCATTGATCTGGGCCGCGAACCGGTGCCCGATGCGACCACCTTGCTCAATTTCCGCCACCTGCTTGAGCAACACCAGATCGGCGCGGCGCTGTTCGCCAGGATTGGCGAGTTACTCCAGGCCAACGGCATGAAGCTCTGCGGCGGCACCATTGTCGATGCCACGCTGATCGCGGCCCCGCCCTCGACCAAGAACCGGGAGCGCAGTCGTGATCCGCAAATGCATCAGAGCAAGAAGGGCAAGCAGTGGTACTTCGGCATGAAACTGCACATCGGGGTCGATAGCCAGTCTGGCCTGGTCCACAGCGCCAGCGTCACTTCCGGCAACGTCCATGACAGCCACGAATTGCCCAATCTGCTGCACGGCGCGGAAACCCGGCTCTACGGCGACAGCGCCTACCGCGGCGAGAAGCAGAGGCAGCGCCTCAAGCAACTGGCGCCCAAGGCGAAGGACTTCACCAACCAGCGCGCCTACAAGAACCGGCCGCTGACCGATGCGGACAAACAGGCCAACCGCAGGAAGTCGGCAGTGCGATCGAAAGTCTAGCATCCGTTCCTGACCATCAAGCGCATCTGGGGCTTTGCCAAAGTGCGCTATCGCGGCCTGGCGAAGAATGCCAACCGTGCCTTCGCGATGCTGGCGATGCTCAACCTCGTCAAATGGGGCAGACCGCTCACAGCACAGGTGCCTCTTGCGTGAGCAAAATACCGTGGTAGATCGTCCTTTCGGCCTCAAAATGCCGTTCAAATAGGATGAATAAATCATTCAATTCACAAACCCAACGAAAAATCGCCCTCACGGGCGCTCCTGCGGCCACTTGATCAGCGATTCCCTAGTGGACTGTAACGATTGAATCGGGAGTGATCCGTCGTGTGGGATCGAAGTATTTCCACTTCACGGGTTTGGCGTCTTGGTTGTACTGACGGATATAGCGCATGAGCTTTCTCTTGAGGTCGGGTACCGAGGTGAAGACGCCACGGGCGATCACGTCACGCTCGATCTTGGCGAACCACAGCTCGACCTGGTTCAACCAAGACGAGTACGTCGGAGTGAAATGCAGGTGAACGTTGGCGTGTGCTGCGAGGAATTCGTCGACGCGTTTGGTCTTGTGCGCCGAGAGGTTGTCGGCGATGACGTGGATCTCCTTGCCGCGCGGCTGATTGACCACGATGTCGGTCAGGAACGCGACGAACTCCGCCGAGGTATGGCGCTCGGCGGTCTTGCCTATCACCTCGCCAGTCTTGGTGTTGAAGGCGGCGTACAGCGAAAGCGTGCCGTGGCGGAAATACTCGAACCCGTGCCGCTCGGCACGTCCTGGCGACAGCGGCAACACCGGGTCCTTGCGATCGAGCGCCTGAATTGCCGTCTTCTCGTCCACGCAGAACACCACCGCATGCTGCGGCGGGTTCAGATACAAACCGATCACGTCGGCGGCCTTGGTCTCGAAGTCCGGATCGTTCGAAGCGATGTAGCCCTCAAGCCGGTGCGGCTTCAGCCCATGCTTGGCCCAGATTCGCGTGACCGTCATATGCGAGATGTCGCCGCCCAATTCCGCGGCCAGCTTGCGCGAAGACCAGTGCGTCGAGCCGTCAGCCGGCTTGCGCTTGGTCGTCCAGGCCAGCACGCGCGCCTCGACCCGGTCGGTCACCTTGTAGCGCTCCCGTCCAGCGTGCCGGGTAAACAGCCCGGCCAACCGATCGGTCTCGAAGCGCTTGCTCCAACGACTGATGTAGCTATCGGCGCAGTCGAGCTTGATGCGGATCTCCGCCCAAGTGCGGCCCTCGGCCAGCAACAGGATCAAGCGGGCATGACGTGCCGAGTCGGCTCGGCCGTTTCTCGTGTTCGCTTGTCGCTGCAACTCCATGCGCTCACTCTTGGTCAGTTTCATCACGCCCTCCGTAGGCATGATGATACTACCTTTTTAA
>CAVVES010000028.1:0-8338 GCA_963747225.1 uncultured beta proteobacterium
AAGTGAGCAAGGATGGTCTCGTCTACACCATCAAGCTGAAGCAGGGCATCAAGTTCCACGACGGCAGCGACTTCAAGGCCGATGCGGTCAAGGCGAATTTCGATCGCGTCACGAACCCCGACAACAAACTCAAGCGCTACAGCCTCTACAGCAACATCGCCAAGACCGAGGTGGTCGACGATTACACGGCCCGCATCACGCTGAAAGCGCCGTTCTCCGCTTTCATCAATCAGCTCGCGCATCCTGCGGGAGTGATGATCAGTCCGACCGCGCTCAAGAAGCATGGCAAGGACATCGCGTTCAATCCGGTAGGCACCGGACCGTTCAAGTTCGTCGAGTGGAAGCAGACCGATTACCTCAAGGTCGCGAAGAACGCGAACTACTGGAAGAAGGGTCTGCCGAAGGTCGACTCGATCACGTGGAGGCCGGTCGTCGACAACAATGCGCGCAGCGCGATGATGCAGACCGGCGAGGCGCACTTCACATTCCCAGTGCCGTACGAGCAGGCCGCGGCGCTGAAGGCAAGGCCCGACCTGGAGCTCACTGCCGCGCGCTCGATCGTGCATCGATTCATGTCGATGAACGTGAAACGCAAGCCGTTCGACAACCCGAAGGTGCGCGAGGCGATCAACTACGCGATCAACAAGGAGGCGCTCGCCAAGGTCGCATTCAGCGGCTACGCGGTGCCGGCCGAAGGCGTGATTCCGCCCGGCGTGGAATACGCCGTGAAGCTCGGTCCGTGGCCGTACGATGTGGCGAAAGCCAAGGCGCTGCTGGCTGAGGCTGGTTATCCCAACGGATTCGAGACCGAACTGTGGTCGGCTTACAACCACAGCACGGCGCAGAAGGTGATGCAGTTCCTGCAGCAGCAACTCGGGCAGGTCGGAATCAAGGTCAAGGTCCAGGCGCTCGAAGCCGGGCAGCGCGTCGAGAAGGTGGAGAGCTGGCCCGATCCCGCCACCGCTCCGGTGCGCTTGTATTACGTGGGCTGGTCGACATCGACGGGTGAAGCCGACTGGGCGCTGCGTCCGCTGCTCGATTCGGCGTCCTTCCCGCCACGCCTCTACAACACCGCCTATTACGCAAACGAGGGGGTTGACCGCGACATCAAGGAAGCACAGCTCGTCACCGACAGGACGGAGAAGGCGAAGCTGTACCGGGGCGCCCAGGAGGAAGTGTGGAAGGATGCGCCAATCGCGTTCCTCGTCACGGAGCGGCTGCTCTCGGCCAACAACCGGAAGCTCTCTGGCGTGTCCGTGATGCCGGATGCGTCGTTCGCATTCGAAGAGGTCGACCTGCAGTAGCCGCACGAATCCGTGTGCGAGCGGGAGTGAAATCCCGGCTCGCGCTCCTTTTGCTCCACTCATCGGATCGCCATGCTCGGATACATCGCCGGACGTCTGCTCGGACTCATTGCGACGCTCATCATCGTCGCGCTCCTGGTCTTTCTGTTCGTCCATCTACTTCCCGGCGACCCGGCGCGCCTCGCCGCAGGTGCGGATGCGACACCCGAGACGGTCGAACTGGTACGCAAGGACCTCGGTCTCGACCAACCGCTCCCGCGGCAATTCTTCCGGTTCGTGTCCGGCATCGCGCACGGCGATCTCGGCGCGTCGCTGCGCTCGCGGCGGCCGGTGGCGACGGAGATCACCGAGCGCTTCATGCCGACCTTCTGGCTCACGGTGACCAGCATGGCGTGGTCGGTGCCGTTCGGCATGCTCATCGGTGTCGCCTCCGCAGTCTGGCGCAATCGGTGGCCGGACCGCCTGGGGATGTCCTTCGCCGTGTCCGGTATTTCCTTTCCGGCGTTCGCATTGGGGATGGTGTTGATGGAAGTCTTCTCGGTGCAGTTGAACTGGCTGCCTACGGTCGGCGCCGACACGTGGAAGCACTATGTCCTGCCGTCCATCACACTGGGCGCGGCCGTGGCCGCGATCATGGCGCGCTTCACGCGCTCTTCTTTCGTCGACATCCTCCACGAGGACTACGTCCGCACCGCGCGCGCGAAAGGACTGTCCGAGCCGGTGGTGGTCGCCAAGCACGGGCTGCGCAACGCGCTGATCCCCGTGATCACGATGATGGGCCTGCAGTTCGGCTTTCTGCTCGGAGGTTCGATCGTCGTCGAGGTGGTCTTCAACTGGCCCGGCATCGGCCGCCTGCTGGTCGACGCCGTCACCATGCGCGACTATCCAGTCATCCAGGCGCTCGTGCTTCTCTTTTCGGTGGAATTCATTCTGATCAATCTCGTCGTCGACATGCTGTACGCCGCAATCAATCCGACGATCCGTTTCCGCTGACGATGGCCGATAGCAACGCATCCACTCCCGCCGCTTCAGCGCCGGAGCGCGAGACTGATCGCGTGCGCACGCCGTGGGCCGAGTTCTGGCGCCGATTCAAGAGGCAGCATATCGCCGTCGCCGCCGGCGTCTTCGTGCTCCTGCTCGTTGCCGCGGCGATCGTTGCGCCTTATATCGTGCCCTTCGATCCCGAAAGCTTCTTCGATTACGACAGCCTCAACGCCAGGCCGTCGGGCAAGCACTGGTTCGGTGTCGATCCGCTCGGGCGCGACATCTTCAGCCGCATTCTCGTGGGCGCGCGCATCTCGCTCACCGCCGGTTTCATCTCGGTGGCGGTGGGCGCGCTGGTCGGCACGTTGCTCGGCCTCGTGGCGGGTTACTACGGCGGCTGGTGGGACCGGATCGTCTCGCGCATCTGCGACGTGCTGTTCGCGTTTCCCGGCATCCTGCTCGCGATCGGGATCGTCGCCATCCTCGGCAGCGGCATGGGAAACGTGATCGTCGCGGTCGCGATCTTCAGCATTCCGACCTTTGCGCGGCTCGTTCGCGGCAACACGCTCGCGCTCAGACACCTCACCTACATCGAAGCTGCGCGGAGCATCGGTGCTTCGGACTGGACGATCATCCTGCGCCATATCTTTCCAGGGACGATCGCCGCGGTCGTCGTCTACTTCTCGATGCGCATCGGCACGTCGATCATCACCGCGGCCTCGCTTTCGTTCCTCGGCATGGGCGCACAGCCGCCGACGCCGGAATGGGGAGCGATGCTGAATGAGGCGCGCGCGGATCTCTTGAACGCGCCGCATGTCGCGATCTTTCCCGCCCTTGCGATCTTCGTCACGGTGCTCGCGTTCAATCTCCTGGGCGACGGACTGCGCGATGCGCTCGACCCGAAGCTCGAGCGCAGTTGACTTGCCTTCCCGCTGCGCTAGGGGAAACCCAGCGTCGCTCAGCTTGCGCACATCAATGACTTACTTGAAGCGAATGAACTGATCGAGGAAGATCGTCCCGGCGCCGGTGCTCAGATCGGTGATACCGGTCGCAGGCTCATAGTTCGCCGGCGGATGGCTGCAGTCGCTCACCGGTCGGCCCCCCAAGCTCACGATGCAGACGCTACCCGCTATCAGCCAGGTTCCCAGCGGCGCGGGAGGCGGGAACTTCGAGTTGAACGTCGGGACGAGACCACCGAAATAGCGACCCTCGATCTTCTTGCCTTGCGGATTGGTCAGCGTGAACTTGCCCCCGTCAAAGGTTCCATCAGCCCGCACACAATGCGACTGCTCGTCCTTCACCACACCGACAAGGTTGGTGTCGCCGGCGCCGACCACCTTTAGCAGGCCGACCAGTGGCGTGGGCAGATCTGCGCACCGACCCTGCTCCACCGGCGGCAGCATGAGTAAGCTCGTCGTTTGCAGAGTAGCCTGGAACCGCACACCCTCGTGATCGTCGTGCGCCCATCCCGCACTGGCGCTCAGCATGAAAGACGCAAATCCCGCCAGAGCGAACCGCCGAATCTCGACCTGTTCCATGTTCCCCTCCCGAGCAAAGATACAACCTTGAACGCAATACCCATCCTAGTCCGGGAACCTTTCGCTGACCTTGCTGGTGTGCGCCAACCCCGCGCTCGACGGACGATCCGGGCGATAATGGCGATTGTGTCTCTCCGATTCTGGTCCCCATGCGCTTCGATACCTATCTCCGTTACGACGATCTGACCCGTGCCCTGCACGCGCTTGCCGCTGAACATCCCGATCTCCTGCGCATCGAGAGCATCGGTCGCAGCTTCGAGGGCCGCGACATCTGGCTCGCGACGGCGACGCGCTTCGACACCGGTAACGATCACGACAAGCCGGCACTCTGGGTCGACGGCAACATCCACGCGACCGAGGTTGCGGGGTCGATGGCATGTCTCTACTTCCTGCACGACCTCGTTGCCCGTTACGACAAGGACGAGGACGTGACGCTCTGCCTTGATACGCGCGTCTTCTACGTGTGTCCGCGCCTCAACCCCGACGGGGCGGAATGGACACTCGCGGATGTCCCGAAGATCATCCGCTCGAGCACGCGGCCTTATCCCTACGACGAAGAGGCGGTCGCCGGGCTCCGCCGCGAGGATGTCGACGGCGACGGCCGTGTGCTCACGATGCGCGTGCCCGATGCGAACGGGCCCTGGAAAGTATCGGACCGCGATGCGCGGCTGATGGTCCGTCGCGATCCCACGGAGAGAGGCGGTCGCTATTACCGGCTGCTTCCGGAGGGCGTCCTGGACGGCTGGGATGGCACGACGATCAAGCTTGCGCCGCGCAAGGAGCAACTCGATCTGAATCGAAACTTTCCGGCAGGATGGCGGCAGGAGTTCGAGCAGTACGGCGCCGGTCCCTTTCCCACTTCTGAGCCCGAGGTACGCACGGCCGTGCAGTTCGTGGCCGCGCATCTCAACATCACCGGGGCGGTTCTCTTCCACACCTACAGCGGCGTGCTGCTGCGACCGTACTCGCACCGGGCCGACGACACGCTGCCGGCCGACGACCTCTGGACCTACCAGAAGCTTGGCGCGAAGGGCACAGAGCTCACCGGCTATCCCAACATCTCGGTGTATCACGACTTTCGCTACCATCCGAAGGAGGTGATCACCGGCTCTTTCGACGATTGGGCCTACGACCATCTCGGCGTGTTCGCGTGGACGGTCGAGATCTGGAGCCCGCAGCGTGCGGCAGGCATCACGGACTACAAGTTCATCGACTGGTATCGCGAGCACCCGGTCGAGGACGATCTGAAGCTGCTCGCTTGGAACGATGAGACACTCGGCGGGCGCGGGTTCGTCGAGTGGTATCCGTTCCCCCATCCGCAGTTGGGCGAAGTCGAGCTCGGCGGGTGGGATGCGCTCTACACCTGGAGCAATCCGCCGCACGCACTGCTCGAGAAAGAACTCGCGCTGTTTCCGAAATGGCTCCTGTGGCACCTGCTCATCTCGCCGAAACTGGAGTTGATCGAAGCGACTGCCGCACGCCTCGGCGACGACACCTGGCGCGTGCGGCTCGTGGTGCAGAACACGGGCTGGCTGCCGAGCTACGTCACGAAGCGCGCGGCCGAGAACAAGCGTGTGCGCGGCCTCGTCGCGGAGATCGAGCTGCCTGCCGGTGCGCGGCTGGAAACCGGCAACGCGAGAGAAGAGTTAGGGCAGCTCGAAGGCCGCGCCTACAAGCCGGTGACGCCGAGCAGCTGGGCGGGCTGGAGCGGAGATGTGAGCGACGATCGCGCGAAGGTGGAGTGGGTCGTACGTGCAGCGGCGGGCACGACGATCAAGCTCATCGCGAAGCATGAGCGGGCCGGGGTCGTGCGTGCGGACGTGACCCTCGCATGAGTTCGACCCCCGCACCGATCGCATCCGAGACCGAGTCGTCCACCGCCCTCGCGCAGCACAGCGAAAGGCGCTGGCTCATCGCGCTGATCCTATTTGCGGTGCTCGTGCGGCTTGCGACGCTCGGTGCCTATGCGCTCATGGACAACACCGAGGCGCGCTACGCCGAGGTCGGGCGCAAGATGCTGGAGACCGGCGACTGGATCACGCCACAGGTCCAATACGGTGTGCCGTTCTGGGCGAAGCCGCCGCTCTCCTTCTGGTTCACCGGGGCATCCTTCGCTGCGTTCGGCGTGAACGAGTTCACCTCGCGTCTGCCGCAGTTTCTCGTCGGCCTCGCGATCGCGTGGCTCACCTACGCGTTCGCCGTGCGTCGGAGCAGTCGCGAGCTCGCGCTCCGCGCGACGTTGGTGCTCTGCACGACGCCGCTCTTCTTCATCGCGGCAGGCGCAGTGATGACCGACATGACCCTCGCGCTCACCACGACGCTCTCGATGGTCGGGTTCTGGAACGCGCTCGCCGTCGACGGCAGACGCGGGCGACTATGGGGGTATGTTTTCTTCGCAGGGCTCGGTCTCGGCCTGGTGGCGAAGGGTCCGGTTGCGACTGTGCTGACGCTCGCGCCGATCGGCGCATGGGTACTCTGGACCGGCTCGTGGCACGCGCTTTGGCAGCGCCTGCCGTGGGTCGGCGGAGTCGTGCTGATGGCTGTTCTGGGCTTGCCCTGGTATTTCGCGGCGGAAGAGCGGACGCCGGGATTCATCCAGTATTTCCTGATCGGCGAACACTGGAAGCGCTTCACCGACAGCTCGTGGCGCGGTGATCTATACGGCACCCCGCACGCGCAGCCGCGCGGCACGATCTGGCTCTTCTTCCTGGCCGATACGTTGCCCTGGTCGCCCGTGCTCGCATGGTTGCTGTGGACAGGTCGCCGCGCTAAGACTCGCGCGTCATCCGGAAAAGGCGACGGCTGGATGCTCTACCTCTGGCTGTGGACGCTCGCAGCGCCGGTGTTTTTCAGCCTCGCCGGGAACATCATGTTCACTTACACGATCACCGGCTTACCCGCGTTCGCACTGCTGGTGGCCGAAGCGTGGGGCAATGCCAGCAGCCGGTCCGTGGATGCCGCCGTGCGCGCGCGGCGCAACCGGTTGCTTGCGCTCGCCGGCGTCGTCGTTCCGGTGATCATGGTGCTGACGTTGCTGCTCGTGATACCACGGGTCGAAGCGGAGAACTCGAACAAGGCCCTGGTGGAACGCTACTTCACCCTGCGCACCAGCGATGCGGAGCGCCTGATTTATCTTTGGCCGGCGCCGGCCTCGGCGGAGTTCTACACGGGCGGCAAATTTGTCAGCGCCTGGGTCGCCGGAGAAGCCGATCCGTTTCTGCAGGATTCCGCGCGAGACTTCTTCGTTGCCAATCGCGATCAAACCCTGCCTGCGCCGATTCGCGATCGGCTGGAGCCGGTCGGCGAATACGGCAGGTTCGTGCTGCTGCGCGAGGTTCCGCGATAGCGGCGAAGCGTGGCTCAGCGACAACTCCGGACTGCAATCGATCGAGCAATGGAACTCCGAGACCTGCATTACTTCGAGACGATCGCGGACACCGGGACCCTGGGTCGGGCCGCGAAGGAGGTCTGCCGGAGCGGGCCTGCGCTCACCAAATCCATCCACCGGCTGGAACAGGCCTTGGGTGTCCGGTTGTTCGAGCGCGTGGGTCGCAGCCTGCGACTAACGCAGGAGGGACACGCGCTCCTCCTGCGCGCACGGCATCTGCGTCAGGTGGCGGACGAAGCGGTGCGCGAGATGGGTGATCTGTCCAGCGGGCTCGCGGGGTGTGTACGGCTCGGCGTCGTGCCGACCATGGCCCAGTATCTTCTACCTGCGGCCTGCAGGCTGCTCCTTGCGGAGGTTCCGAGCGTCACGCTCGAAACGACGATTGGAATGTCCGCGGTCCTGTTTCAGTCGCTCAAGGTGCGCGAGATCGATCTTGCCGTAGCGGGCATGCCGTTGACCAGTAGCGAATTCGAGTCGTACCCGATCATCGAAGACGACGTAGTGGTGGTTGCCGGTAGCTCGCACGAGATATTTCGCAAGCGCGCGAAGATGCAGGATCTCACCGCGTATCGCTGGGTGCTCCCCGCCGCTGTGTATGAAGCCGACGTTCGGGTTTGGCTCGAGCAGGCGTTCGAGCGTGCGGGCCTGCCCAGGCCGAGCGTTCAGATCCAGACCAACTCGATCACGTTACTGCCCAGGTTGATCGCGGAGACCGGATTGCTCAGTTTCGTATCGCGACGCAATCTGGGCACGGGAAAAATCGGCGCACCGCTGAAGGAGGTTCGCTTGAAGGAGACGACGATGCGCCGTCAATTCGGAGTCGTGCATCGCAAGAACGCTTACCTTTCTCCGGCCGCCATTCGACTGAAGACACTCTTATGTGCGAAAGGGAAAAAGCTGTTCCTTGGAAAGGAGGCGAATCCTTCTGAGGCGGGGGCCGCGTAGCGCCGACCGCGATTGGGAATTCGTTCAGGCAACGTCCGTCCGTCACGCGGCGCTACACCTGTTAGTATGCGTCGCTGAAATCGACGTCTACGAACGCCGGAGGGGAGCAAAGGCGTGGCGCGCATCTAGGGCGAGGGCCGCTGGATCGAGTAGAGCACCAAGCGAGGCAAGCTGCACGA
>CAVVES010000029.1:0-93380 GCA_963747225.1 uncultured beta proteobacterium
CTAGGGCTGCACCCCTGAGAGGACTGAGCGTGTCGTCCCCCTCCTGCCATTCCATGCTGTCGAGCATCTCCGTTTGTTGGCGGTCGATGTTGCCGTAGCAGGTTCCGTATTCGACCGTTCCCGGCCAATACTGGGCAGCGCAGTCCGTGCGGGCGGGAGGGGTCGACGCACATGCGACCGAAAGAAACGCAGCAAACGTCGACGCAGCATGGCGCGTTGGTCGCGGCACCCCGAGAAGTCCAGTTGGCCATCGGCACAAGAGGTCGCATCACTTCCCGCGAAGCTTCATGAGCAGGCTCGGATCCGCAAGCATGCGATTCCCGATTTCGCGAAACGCGGCCTCGTACGCCTGGGAGATTCCGGCGCGCTCGAAATTGGGCTGGCTCGCGGTGCCGTTTCCGGAATAAACCGCGACGGGCTGCGTATACGTGTCGCTCCCCGAAAAGATCGTCGCGGTCGGGCTTCCGTAGTACTCGTTCATGACCGGATTGACGGAACTGTAACCGTTCAGGCGGATCGTGATCACCGGCGCGCTCAGGCTCTGCGGCGCACCCACCTCGGTGAACATCTCCCGGAACACCTTCATTCCCGCTTGTCCCATCAGATCGGCATCCGCGTACTGCCACGTGTAACCACGATATTCAACGGTCTGCATGTCGGTCATGCTGGGATCCACTTCCACCGCAACCCGCGCCGGGATGGGGAGCGTCACGCCGGGTGGCACCGTGAGTTTGGGCGGACCCGAGGACGTCGGCGCGGAGCTGCAACCGACCAGCACGGCGACACAGACCGTTGAGAGCAGCGAGCCGAGCAGATGCAACCGCGTGCGCTGCACGCTATCTGACCCCGACGCAAGCTTCGACGCAGACCGCGCACTGAACCGATCCGGAATGTTCATTTCGATCGCACTCCCGTTGGACTGCTGTTGCCTACCTTTGCGTGCCGACTCCGGCTCTGCCCTCTGGCAACTCAGATCCCCCCGAAAAGTCCTACGAAAGTCCTCGCATTACTTTCCCCGAAAGGGAGGCAGATCGGAGCGTGGGATTGTATCGCTGTTGCAGACCGCGCTGTGATCGATGTGAGGGTCCGGGCTTACCTGACAGAAGCGACGGCGTGAGTGGTTGTTACGGCAAACAGCGAGTGCCTCGGCGTCACCCCAGAAACGGTCGTCGCGAGCAGCGGTCACCAGGCGGCTGGAGGAACCTACAGCTTCTTCTTCCTGACCTTCACCTCGGTCAGTCCTGACTCGCTCGCACGCGCGCCCTTGAGCTCCTGAGCGAGCTCGTGCACCGACATCGCGTAGTTCACGCTGCGATTGTAGCGGGTGATGACGTAAAAGTTATTGAAGCCGAGGTAGTACTCCGGCCCCCGCTCGCCCTGAAGCTTGAGCAGCGCCGCCTCGGTTTCGTACGGGACCGTGGATAGAGGGGTAATTCCGCTGTGGGTCAGCGCCTCGACGCTTACCGTCGGCTTCCAACCCATCCCAAGGAACTCGTCGATGCGCTCCCCCGTCACGTTGGCGGGAACGGCCACGAGTCCGTCCGGTTCCCAACCGAACTCGCTCATGTAGTTGGCGACGCTACCGATTGCATCGCTGTCGCGCGTCAGATCCACGCGACCGCTTCGGTCGAAGTCGACCGCATATTTCCGGTAGCTCGAGGGCATGAATTGCGCGAGCCCCATCGCGCCGGCGTACGAGCCGCGTGGCTTGGTCGGATCGATGCGCTGCTCACGGGTGAGCAACAGGAATTGCTCCAGTTCGCCGCGAAAGTACTCGGCCCGCGGCGGATAGTCGAACGCGAGGGTGTAGAGCGCGTCGAGCACACGAAACTTCCCGGTATTGCGTCCGTAAAGGGTTTCCACTCCGATCGTGGCGACGATGATTTCCTCGGGTACGCCATAGGTGCGACTTGCGCGCGCGACCGTGGCCGAGTTGTCCGACCAGAATTTGAGGCCGGCTGCCACCCGTTGCGGGTTTACGTACACAGGACGGTATTCGAACCACGGGCGACTCGTGCTCGGCCTCGACATGGCGTCCAGGATGGTCTCCTGGGTGCGGGCATTCGCCATCAGTGCCCGCAGCTCTTGGGCGTCGAAGCCGTCGCGCTCCACCAGCTCGCCCACGAAGGCCTCGACCTCGGGACGCAGATCTCGCTCGACACCGCGGGAGTCCTGGGCTTCCACCGGCGCGAACGCCATGCAGATCAAAAGCGCCACGCAGGCGGTGAATCCCTTCATGAGTCTCCTTGTCGGTACACGGGGGCGCATCACAGAACCATTCTAGCGCGGTCGGACAAAGTCGGTCTTCCGGGAAGGCCGCAGCACAGGAGTACAACGGCAATGCAGCCTTGCGATCCCTTCTGCTCCGTTGTCAGATCCGGCATCCATGCACATGGCAGTCGCTACGCGGAGCGCCCGGCGTTGGCAAGACTCATGCCGCAACCGCGTCCGACTGCTATCATTCGCGCCATTCATCTCGCACGAAATGCTTACTGTCCGATGTCACTCAGCACAGCCCGCACGTCGTGCCTCGAAGTCGGCTACCTGACCGGCGGCGACGAAGACGCGCCGCCGGTCGTGCTGTTGCACGGTTTTCCGGATGATGCGCATTGCTGGGATCCGATCGCCGCCGCCCTCGTTGAGCACGGCTTCCGCACGCTCGCCCCTTTCCTTCGCGGCTTCGGCCCCACCCGTTTTCTCGATACGAACCGCATGCGAAGCGGCGAGATCACCGCCCTCGCCCACGACGTTCTGGAATTTGCCAACGCGCTCAAACTCGGCTCCTTCCTGCTCGTCGGACATGATTGGGGAGCCCGCGCGGCGTACGCGGCCACCGCTCTGGCGCCGCACCGCGTAAGCGGCCTTATCGCGCTGTCGGTGGGATACGGCACCAGCACACCAGGCCAGCCGCCGCCTTCTTTCCAACAGGCGCGCGCCTATTGGTACCAGTGGTACTTGGGACACCCGCTCGGTCGAGCTGCGCTGGCGGCCGATCGCCGCGCGTTCTGCCAACGCCTGTGGGAAACCTGGTCGCCGGGATGGCGGATCGACGCAGCCGCTTTCGCGACCACGGCCCAGTCCTTCGACAACCCCGACTTCGTGGACGTCGCGGTGCACTCGTATCGCCATCGGTGGGGCGGCGTGCCGGGCGATCCGCGCTACGAGCACGCGCAGAAGCTGCTCGCGGCTCTGCCTCCCATCACCGCGCCCACGACGGTCCTGCACGGAGCCGATGACGGCGCGACGCTCCCTGAGTCGACGGACCATCGCGCTCATCATTTCCGGGGAAGTTACGATCGACGAGTCCTTCCCGGGGTTGGCCACTTCATTCCGCGCGAGCGCCCTGACGTCGTGCTCGAAGCCATACTCGAGCGCGCTCATGGCGACTCTCGCTGAAACGATCCCACTGGGACAGATCCGCCTTCCCACGGGTGAAGTTCTGGTCTGGGCGGAGTACGGAGATCGAGCGGGCGCTCCGGTGCTCTATCATCACGGCTGGCCCGGCTCACACTTGGAAGCGCGCTTCGCGCACAAGGCTTCGGAAGCACTCGGGCTGCGCCTCATTGCTCCGGATCGGCCAGGCTATGGCGGATCCACCCAGGCGCCTCAACGCACCCTCGGCAGCTGGCCCGCGGACGCTGCAGCGCTGGCAGACCACCTCCGGGTGGACCGCTTCGCGGTGATCGGCATCTCGGGTGGTGCCCCCTATGCGCTTGCTTGCGCTGCCTGCCTGCCGGATCGGGTCACGCGCGTCTGCCTCGTCAGCGCCATGGGACCGGTCGGGGATCGCAGCGCCCTCCAGGAGTTCGACCCCGTGCGACAGTTCTCGCTGCGCCTGGCTGGACGCCGCTCTCCTATCATCCGGAGTGCGCTGCGCAGTGTCGTGGGGCCGTTGATTGCACGCCACGCAGACCGATTCGTAGCAGCTCTCGCCAAAAGCTCCGCACCGCCGGACCGCCCCACGCTTTCACAGCGCGACACACAGATGCAGATCGCCGCTTCGTTCAGAGAAGGATTGCGCTGGGGAGGAGCCGGGGCAGCCCGCGACCTCGAGCTGTACGCTGCTCCCTGGGGGCTGCCGTTGCACTGCGTCACAGCTCCGGTAGATCTTTGGCACGGAGAAGAAGATCGGATCATTCCGGTACGCATTGCGCGCAAGCTCGCGGGCCAACTCCCGACCGTCACTTCGAGGGTTCTGCACGGCGAAGGACACTATTCCGTTCCGATCAACCATCTCACCACCATACTGCGCAGCATCAAGCCTTAGGGTTTTTGCAATTCTTGCCGACACGGCACGAACGGACGTGGGATCGGAGGATACGCCGTCGTTCGAAAGATTCAAGAAAGGACGTTACAGCGCTTGACTCGCACAAATGCGAATCATTATTATTCAGGCATGCAAGATCATGCGCTCTCCCCCAAGCCCCCGCCCGTGTTGTCCCCCGCTCCCAACGAGAGCCTGCGCCGGGTCAGTTCGCTCGAGCTCCTTGGTGACCGGGGAGAGATGGTCATCGAGCATCAGGGGCGCGACTACCGGCTGCGTGTCACCCAGAACGGAAAGCTGATCCTGACCGCTTGAGTAGTGGTGCATTGGGGGCGCATTGACATCCCCGTTCGCTCCTCCGTTGCTTCCTTTTAGAGCGCAGCCGACATGCCAATCACGCCACCGAGTCGCGTCGAGACCGTCCTCGCAGCGCTGCTCTACCTCATGACTGCCTATCACCGCGCACGTTGTCCGCGCATCGCGGCGTGCATCGCGGCGCATCTCGACTGCCTGGCCAACCATCCGCGGGCGGACGCGACGATTCGCGGGGTCTGCCCCGCCGTGCGCAACGAGTGGCACTGCACAGCAAATCCGACCACCGCGCAGCCACATCTTCATTGAATCTCTCTTTCACGCGACCCCGGTAGCCGCCGGGTAATCGAACACGTCCGCGGGCTGGCGACGCAGACGCCACCAGGCGCTTGTGGTGCCCCTTCCTGCCTCGAGTGCAATGCCGGACGTGCATAGGTACGTGTATGTCAAAAAGGAGCTGAACCCGCATCGTAAAACTTGACGTTGGTTAATGCGAATTATTATTATTCATAGCCACACTCCGCGCGCACGGCGTCCCGTCGTGCGGAATGGGGCGGAAATACCGCCCGCGCAACGTACAGGAACCGCGGTGCGGCTCAGGGATATTTCTATTTACAACAAACCCATGCTGCGATCCCCCCTCATTCTCATTGAAGCGTCGCTGCCGGGTCCAGCAGCCGTTCCATGAAAGCAGAGCTACTCGCCGCGCCTCCCTGGCAGGATCGCTTGCCCGGCATCGGTGCGGCCGTCCTGCTGCACGTCGTTGCGCTCTGGGCGCTGCTTCTTCACTATGAACCCGTGCGGAAAGCGATCGCCATCACGGACCCGATCATGGTGAATCTGGTGACCCCGCCGCAGGTGGAGCCGGTCGTACCTCCGATCGAACCGCCCAAGCCCCTCCCTCAGAAACAGTTCGTGAAACAGCGACCGGTCGAGAAACCGCGCCTGATCACCGCACCTGCAACGACTGCCTCCGAGTTCGTGGTTCCTCCACCTCCGCCTCCGGAGCCAACCCCTCCGCCGCAAGCCGCTGCCGCGCCGGCGCCGGAGCCCGCGCCACCTCCGCCGGTGATACCGCCGAAATTCAACGCGGACTATCTGCACAATCCCGCGCCACCCTACCCAGCGCTCGCCCGCCGCATGAACGAACAGGGTCGGGTGATCCTGCGCGTGTTCGTCAGCGCGGCCGGCGACGCCGAAAAAGTCGAGTTGCGCAGTTCCAGCGGCTCATCGCGCCTCGATCAGTCCGCGCTGGAAACCGTACGCAGTTGGAAGTTCGTGCCTGCGCGCCAGGGTGCCAACCCGGTCGCGGCGTGGGTGCTGGTCCCGATCTCTTTCTCCCTCCAAGGATAGGTGCATGGAACCCAATCAGTCCCTAGGACTTGCGCACTTCCTCACGCAGACCGACAGCGTCGGAAACGCCATCTTCATAATCCTGGTCGTGATGTCAGTGGCGACGTGGTCCTTGATCTTTGCGAAAACCCTGCAGCGCCTCATCGCACGCCGTCGCACGGCGCACTTCCTCAGGACATTCTGGAACGCCCCGTCGCTGATCTCCGTTGAGCAGCAGCTCGAGGAACAGCATCCCAACGAGCCCTTCTCCCACCTCGCCTATCACGCCATCGTGTCGGCGCGGCATCACGCACGTCATGGAGCGAGCAGGCTCAATGACGCCGGGACCGCGTCGGAATTCCTCACGCGCTCGATGCGACGCGTCATGGACGAGGAAACGGCGCGCCTCGAATGGGGTCTCACGGTGCTTGCCTCCGTTGGCAGCACCGCGCCTTTCGTGGGGCTGTTCGGCACCGTGTGGGGGGTGTATCACGCCCTGGTTGCCATCGGCATGAGCGGGCAAGGCACTCTCGACAAGGTCGCGGGTCCGGTCGGCGAGGCGCTGATCATGACCGGCGCGGGCCTCGCCGTCGCCATTCCGGCGGTGCTCGCCTACAACGCCTTCGTGCGGTCGAACCGGGTCGTGCTCGGAAGACTCGATGCATTCGCCCACGACCTGTTTGCGTTTCTTGCCACCGGCGCTCATTTCAGCCACGGCGAAACCGCGAGCAGCGCGTTGGTGCGGGAAGGCAAAGTGCCGCAGGCGATCGCTGCAAGCAGGGTGGCGTAAATGGCGTTCGGCGGATTCGAACAGTCCGGCGCTGGTGGCCGTCCGATGGCGGAGATCAACATGATCCCGCTTATCGATGTGATGCTGGTGCTGCTCGTAATCTTCATTATCACCGCGCCGCTGCTCACCCATGCGGTGAAGATCGACCTGCCCAAGGCGGCGAGCGCACCCAATCTCACGCGGCCGGAGCACATCTCGCTGTCGATCGATGCCTCGAGTCAAATGTTCTGGAATGGCGAGGCGGTGGATCGGGCCGCATTGCGCGAACGCCTCGGTGTGGCGTCCAGGTTGGATCCGCAGCCGGAGCTTCACATCCGCGCCGATCACACGACCCAGTACCAGGCGATCGCCGAAGTCATGGCCGACTCGGCGCGAGCCGGACTTACCCGCATCGGATTCGTGTCCGACCCGAACGAGGCGAAGCCCTGAGTCGGGCTGACCACGCACGATGCGGCAAATCGCGATCCTCGTCCTCGTCAGCGCATTGACCGGACCTGTCGGTGCGCAGCAGGTCTCAAGCGGCGAAGCGGCGCAGACCATCGTGCACATGCTCGACTACATCGGCGTCGACTACCCGGAGTTCGTCAAGGACGGGAAGGTGCTCGACGAATCCGAATACGCGGAACAAATGGAGTTCTCGGGACAGGTCCTCGCGCTCCTCGGCACGCTGCCCGCCAATCCCGCGAAGGCAAAGCTCGAAGAGCGCGCGGCACTCTTGAAGTCGCGCCTCGACGCGAAGGCCCCCGGCGGGGAGGTGACGAAGCTCGCGGGCGAACTGCGGTGGGAAGTGATCGATGCATACCGGCTGGCCGTCGCTCCAAAGCGCGCCCTGGATCTCGCCAGGGCGGCAACGCTCTACGCAACCCACTGCGCATCCTGCCACGGCGCAACGGGATTGGGCGACGGCCCTGCCGGGCACGGCATGGATCCGTCTCCAGCCAACTTCCACGACGCGACGCGCATGGCGAACCGCAGCGTGTACGGCCTGTACAGCACGATCAGTCTCGGCGTTGCGGGCACGCCGATGACGGCCTTCAAGCAGCTTCCCGAGAACGATCGCTGGGCGCTCGCCTTCTACGTTTCCACGCTGGGCGCTGACCCCGCCACGCTGCGCAAGGGAAGAGCGTTTCACGAAGCAGCCGGGAAGGCGTCTCCGTTTCCCACCCTGCGCGACCTCGCAACGCTCGCCGACAACGAAGTGAAGGCCAATCATGGCGAGGACATGCTCGCTCGATTCGCATGGCTCAAAGCGCAGCCGTCGTTGCTGGACGCCGGTACCGAATCGCCGCTCGCGTTCACCGAACGCTTGCTGAACGAGAGCCTCGCTGCTTACCGGGCCGGCGACGCGGCGAAGGCTCAGCAGCTTGCAGTCACCGCGTACCTGGAAGGCTTCGAGCTCGTGGAAGCGAGCCTCGACACCGTCGATCGCGACCTGCGCCCGCAAGTGGAAACGCAGATGATTCTTTACCGCAACCTGCTGCGTACCGGTGCACCGGTGGCAGAGGTAGAAGAGAAGGCCGAGCGCATCCGCGTATTGCTCGATGAGACGGCGGAAAAGCTCGAAGGCCACGGGCTCACGCCGATAACCGCAGCGTTAAGCGCATTCTTCATCATCGTGCGCGAAGGCCTGGAAGCGTTGCTCGTGGTCGCTGCGATCGTCGCGTTCCTCACGAAGGCCGGCCGCCGCGAGGCGCTGCCCTTCATTCACTTGGGGTGGATCGGCGCGCTCGCGCTCGGCGGGGTGACGTGGTTCGCGGCGAGCTACGTCATCTCCATCAGTGGCGCGGGACGCGAGCTCACGGAAGGCATCACAGCCCTGCTCGCCGCGGCGATTCTCGTGTACGTCGGCTTCTGGCTGCACAGCAAGGCCTATGCGGATCGCTGGCGCGGCTTCATCAACACCCATCTGAAGGGCGCCCTCGCGAAAGGGACGTTATGGGCCTTGGCCGGTGTATCGTTCCTCGCCGTCTATCGCGAAGCGTTTGAGACCGTACTCTTCTATCAGGCGCTGTGGCAGCAGGCCGGCGCCGATGCGAGGGGTGCGGTCATCATCGGCTTCGTACTCGGCGCCATTACGCTGGGTGCCGTGGGTTGGCTCATACTCCAGCTCGGCATGCGACTCCCGATCGGTCCATTCTTCGCCGTGAGCTCGTGGCTGCTCGCGCTCCTCGCGGTAGTCTTCGTCGGCCACGGCCTCAAGGCGCTGCAGGAAGCCGGAACCGTCGCCGCGACCCCGATCGGATCGTTCACGGTCCAGCCGCTCGGCATCTACCCCACCACGCAAACCCTCACCGCTCAGGCCGTGCTGCTGACAATTCTCGTGGTGGGATTCAGCTACAACTACCTCACCGCGCGCGCGGGAAGAGCCGCGCAGGTATGAACCGCGACAAGGGGTTGGCTCCGGAACGGATCGCTGCAACGCCTCCCGATCAAATCCGTCAAGAGGCGCGCACCGTGATCGCGCCTTCAGAGAAGGCGATGCTCCGTGGCTAATTCCCGAACAACCAACTTTTGGCGCCCGGAAGGCGCCGCACGCCCGTGACGCAGATTCCGACAACACCGGATGCCGCGTCGAACCGATTTCGCGTTCTCCCGCAATCCTCGGGCGGGAGTTTATTTCAGCAAGCCACCCAGCCTCCCGCCAGGTAGCCAGCGATGCAAACCACTACCGACACTAGGGAGAAAATCAGTGAATCATCGACTCGCGTTGCGGCCCATCGCTGCCGCTTTGGCGGCATTCGCCAGCCAGTCCCGCCGGAACCTTCATCGGCAGGTTGCCGATGGCACCGACAGGGCGTTCGCGGCACGCGGACGGCCGATCCGCTCTACAGGGAGAGGCACTCTGCTGCCCCTCGGCTTCGCCGCCTTGACGGGATTAGCGGGTGCGCCTGAGGACGCTTTCGCTCAACAGACCTCAACCCAATCGGGGGAGCAGACGCTGCCCGAGGTGAAGGTTCGCGAGAGCGCGCAGAAGGACGATTACGTACCGACGGTTTCGACAATCGGTGGCAAGACACCGACACCGGTCATGGACATTCCGCAGTCGGTAACGATCATCAATCGCGCGGTGATGGACGCGCAGGGCGCGATCTCCCTGCAGGACGCGCTGCGCAACGTTCCGGGCATCACGTTCGGCGGTGCGGAAGGCGGCGTGATCGGCAACAACATCAACCTGCGCGGCTTCACCGCGCGCACCGACCTGTATCTGGACGGGATTCGCGATCGTGGCCAGTACTACCGGGACGTCTTCTCGCTTGACGCCGTGGAAGTATTGAAGGGACCCTCCTCGATGCTCTTCGGCCGCGGCTCGACCGGCGGTGTGATCAACCAGGTGAGCAAGGTCCCGTCCCTCACCCCGAGCAATTACGCGACCCTCAGTGTGGGCACAACGCCCGCGATCCGCGCCACTGCGGACATCAATCAGCCGATGTCGGAGACCTCCGCGTTCCGCGTCGCGGTGATGGGGCAGGATGTCCATTCGTCGCGGGACGTGATGAAGAACGAAGACTATGGGATCGCGCCCTCGATTCGTTTCGGCATCGGCACACCGACCGACGTGATCGTCTCGGCTCTGCTCCTCCACAACAACGACATGCCGGACTACGGCCTGCCTCCGGTGAACGGAAGACCGGCGAACG
Organism: uncultured beta proteobacterium; assembly: GCA_963747225.1. GTDB lineage: Bacteria > Pseudomonadota > Gammaproteobacteria > Burkholderiales > JAEUMW01 > JAEUMW01. The sequence continues at coordinate 10,337 of CAVVES010000029.1, forward strand.
TGAATCGAGGTAACTTCTACGGACTGACCAACGACCGCACCACCCAGGAGGTGGGCGAAGTGCGCGCGCGCATCGTGCACAAGCTCACGCCCGAGCTGACGCTCCAGAACCAGACCCAATACAGCCAGTACAACATCGATGCGCGGGAGTCGGGACCGGGCGCCATCGGCACGCGCAACGCCGCCGGCGCATTCGTCGCCATTCCCGCTGCCGCCGCCACCGCCGGCAACGCCACCCTCGTGCCGACCCAGCGGCTGTTCGTGCAGATCGCCGGGCACGACCGGAGCATTTTCGATCACTCGATCTACAACCAGACCGACCTCATCGCCAATTTCTTCACCGGCTCGATCGGCCATCAGCTGATGGGCGGGCTCGAGCTCGGCTACGACGACTATGAAAACCAAGCTTACGCTCGGCCAAACCTCCCTGTCGTATGGCTGGTCAGCCCACTCGAGCAGGCGGGCAATACGATCACCATACCTGGCAATTTCGTGAGTGCGCGGGCAACGACGGTGGCGCCGTACGTGAACGACACCATCTCGCTCAACCCGTACTGGAAAATCGTCGGCGGCATGCGCTGGGATTACTACGACGCGACTATCAACAACACGGTCAATAACCCACGCCGGGCGAGCCAGAGCGTCGACCACTGGAGCTGGCGCGCCGGCCTGATGTATCAGCCCAGCGAGACCCAGACTTATTACGCGTCCTACGGCACCTCCTTCAATCCCTCGATCGAGACGCTGACCCTCACCAACGGTCAGCAGAACCTCGCTCCGGAGGAGAACCAGTCGGTCGAGGCCGGCGGCAAATGGGCGGTGATGGACGGAAATCTTCTGCTGACGTCCGCTGTATTCCAGACGATCAAGAAGAACGCGCGCTCGCAGGTTTCGGCGGGCGTCTACGAGCTGATCGGGGAGGTGCGCGTCAACGGGTTCGAAGCGACGGCAGCGGGACGCCTTACCCGCAACTGGCAGATCCTCGCGGGTTACACATATCTCGACCCAGAGATCACCGATGCATCGGCCCTCGACGGCACGAAGGGCAAGGTGCCCCTCAACACGCCGCGCAACAGCACATCCCTCTGGACCACCTACAACATCACGCCCGAGTGGCAGGTGGGCGGCGGCATGACCACCATGTCGGGCCGCTACGCCAATAACACCAACACGGTCTCGGTGGGCCAATACGTGCGGGTGGACGCCACGGTCGCCTATATGCAGCCGAAGTACGACGTGCGGCTGAACGTGTTCAACGTCTTCGACAAGCTCAACTTCGATCAGCTGATCGCGTCGCAGAACGGCCGCTCGGTACCAGGCACGAACACCCAGGCGCTCCTCACCTTCACGTACCGGTTCTGATCACGGAGGAAAAAGCAGTCCATGCTCGTCCGCGTTCCCCACGTCCTTTCCGCCGTGCAGGTCGAGTCGATGCGCGCAAAGCTCGATGCGGCGGGGGCGGCATGGGTGGACGGCCGGGCAACTGCCGGGCACCAGGGCGCCCAGGTGAAGCACAACCTGCAGATCGCCGAGAACGCGCCGATTGCGCGCGAACTCGGCGATCCGATTCTCGCCTCCCTGGAGCGCAATCCTCTCTTCATCAGCGCGGCGCTGCCGAGCCACGTCTATCCGCCCATGTTCAATCGTTACGACGGGGCAAGCGGCATGGCCTTCGGTCACCATGTGGACGGCGCCATCAGGTTGCTGCCGGGCACCGGCGTCAAGATCCGCACCGATCTTTCGGCGACGCTTTTTCTCTCGTCGCCGGAGGAATACGACGGCGGCGAACTGATGATCGAGGACTCCTACGGTACGCAGACCGTCAAGCTGCCGGCGGGTGACCTCGTACTCTATCCGTCGACCAGCCTGCACCGGGTGACGCCGGTGACGCGCGGCTCGCGCCTCGCTTCCTTTTTCTGGATTCAAAGCCTGGTGCGCGACGACACGCAGCGGGCACTGCTGTTCGATCTCGACATGGCGATCGTGCGCCTCACGCAGGATGCGCCCGGCCACGCCGCGTTGGTGTCGCTCACCGGGTGCTATCACAACCTGCTGCGCATGTGGGCAGACACCTGACACAGGAACGATTCATGGCATCTCGCAAACGCTTCGCTCTGCGTCCGATATGGTTCCAGATTCATCTCTGGCTCGGCCTCACGCTCGGCGTCATCGGCGCCTTCGTCGGCCTCTCGGGCAGCATCCTCGTGTTCGATCACGAGATCGACGGATGGCTGCACCCGGCACGCTACGAGATCACGGGCTCGAAGGTCGCGCTGCCCTTCGCCGATTACGCGGAGCGTGCCGCCGAGGCGCTCGCAGGGCGTGCGAAGCCGACGGGCATCCGGCTCCCGGACGGCGAGGACGGACCGATCATGGTCTTCGCTCGCGCGCCAAATTCGACCGGCGGCTTTCTGCGCGTCTACCTCGACGCGCCGACCGGTCGCGTGCTGGACGTGACCGAAGGTGTCGACTTCATCGGCTGGATACACAGCTTTCACGAATCGCTGATGCTGCGCGAGTACAACGGCCGCGAGATCGTCGGCTTCGTAGGTGTCGCGATGCTGATTTCGTCGTTGAGCGGAATCTATCTCTGGTGGCCGGCGCGCGGTCAGGGGCGCAAGGCACTCGGCTTCCGAAAAGGGTTCGGAATCCCGCGGAACCTGCATTTCACCTTCGGCTTTTACGGCTCGCTGATGCTCGCAATGGTCTCCTTCACCGGCATGTTCCTGTCGTTCACCGATGCGGGGCGCGCGGTCGTCGCCACGTTCGGCCCAATCTCGCCTTCGCCGCGCGGCATTCAGGCTCCTGAAGGTTCGGGACGCCCGATCCCCCCCGACGACGCGGTGAGCGTCGCCCTCGCCCACTACCCCGGCGCCGGCGTGATCGGCGTTCAGCTTCCGGCGGGTCCGCGCGGCGTGTATCGCATCATGCTGCGCGAAGCGGGCGACACGGGCGCGCGCCCGGCCACGGCGGTGTACGTGGACCCGCGCTCGAGCGCGATCCTGCTTCGCACCGACCGTTCCACCCGCACCGCGGGCGATCGCTTCCTCACCCTGCAGCGCGTGCTGCACGAGGGAAACTGGTGGGGTGAGATCGGACGCATCGCCACCTTCGTCACGGGATTGCTGCCGCCCCTCTTCGTGGTGACCGGCCTCATCCTGTACCTGCGCTCGCGCCAAAGGAAGAAATCGCGCGTGAGCGTCACACCTGCCTCCATGAGTCCCGGGGATGCGACGAGCTCGCGCGTCCTGTAGCAACCGGTAAACCGCCGCGTCGCCGCGCCGCACTCGGCGCGCGCTGATCGGCCGGTTTCAGCGCGAGGGCGGCATGGAGAAAGCATGGACTCGATGACTGGAAATTCCGAGCGGGAAATCAACGCACGCACGTCACGCTGGTTTCGCTTCAACGTCTGGCTGCACCGCTGGTCGAGCCTGATCGCGACGCCGTTCTTTTTCATTCTCTGCGTGACGGGGACCATCCTCATCTTCCATCACGAGATCGAGGGCCTGCTCGGTACGCTTCCCGAAGTGGAGGTGGCTGCAGGCGCAACGCGCGCGCCCCTCGCGCCGATGGTGCGCCTCGCAGAGGCCCAGTCGCCGGATCGGAAGGCGATGTACGTATTCTTCGACGACGATGCGCCGGAGCGGGTCGCCATCGGCGGGGGTCCGAAGGGAGCGATGAAGTTCGACGACGTGCATCCGGCGTTCTTCAACGCCTACACCGGTGAGTATCTGAAGTCGGTGGACTTCAGCAAGACATTCACCGGCTTTATCTTCACCCTGCACGCGAACTGGTTCCTCGATCTGCCGGGCCAGCTCTTCGGCGGGGTGATAGCACTTCTCGTGCTGCTCTCGCTGCTCTCGGGACTCGTCGTCTATGCGCCGTACGCAAAGCGCATCGCGTTCGGCGTCTTACGCGGCCGTCCGGGATCGCGTCTGAAGCAGCTCGATCTGCACAACTTGATCGGCGTGGTGGTGCTCGGCTGGGCGTTCGTCGTCTCCCTGACCGGTGTGTTTCTCGCGCTCGCGAGCATCGCGATCCAGAGCTGGACCAATACCGAGCTCAAGGAGATGGCGGCGAAATCCGTCCCCAGCGCCGAGGCGCTGGCGCAGCCTGCGGATATCGACACGGTCATCGCAACTGCCCAGAAGACGCTGCCGAACCGCGAGCTGCGCTTCATCACGTTCCCGGGCACCGAGCTTTCCGGCGAGCACCACTACACGGCGCTGCTGTATGGTCACCAGGGCTACGACGACAAGCTGTTCGAGATCGTGCTGCTCGACAAGGCCGGACGCGTCACGGATACGCGCCCTGCTCCGTGGTACCTGAAGCTGATCATGCTGTCCGAGCCACTCCACTTAGGCGACTACGGCGGCTTGCCGTTGCAGTTGCTGTGGTTCGCCTGCACGTGGCTCACCATGTACATCGTCGGCAACGGCGCGTGGCTCTGGTGGACGCGGCGCCCGCCGGACATCACGGCGGCGCTCGGCTGCGATGGCGGGCGCCCAGGCGTGAGCCCCAACAAGGCGCCGCTTCGGCTTCCCCTCCTCCTTGCCCTGCTGGTCCTGATCGGGTTGACAGGAATGCTGATCGTCGAGAGCGCGCTCGATAGGTTTTTTTTCGCGCTGGCGGCAGCGCCGCTCGTGATCGGATTCGTCTGCTGGATGCTCGCGCAGCGGAGGCAGCGAACACCCTTGAAAGAGGCAACCCAACCAGCCCCGACACAACCCAAGTAGCCAGCCAGCAACCGTGCCAGCGAGCCAACTCGATACCAGGAGATCGATGTATGGATCGGCGCGGCGTTGCTCCTGCCCTGCCTGTGGCTCTTCTGGAGATCTCACGCCGACCTCGGCCGCAACTGGTCTCCGTGGCTGGAAGTCCATGCCGCTCAGACGCTCGTCACCCACGGCGTCTATGCGCGCATACGACATCCCATGTACGCCTCGATCTTCATCAGTTGCATCGCGCAGGCGCTGCTGCTGCCCAACTGGGTGGCGGGGCCGGCCGGGCTGGTGAGTTTTCTCGCCATGTACCTGGAGCGGGCGCGGCGCGAGGAAGACCTTATGCTCCACCGCTTAGGCACGGCGTACCGGGAATACATGGGAAGGACAGGCCGTATTCTGCCGCGCTGACAGCGCCGGGGAACACTTCACCGCAAGGATTGCATCGGCGATCGGCCGGCGTAGAATCGAAGGGGTGACTCTGTTGGCGCGGCGTATCGCTGCAGTGGCACACGCATGGAGGGTCGATCATGAAGAACGGTTTGTTGGCTGGCGCGCTCGTATCCGCAATCCTCGCTGCGCTTCCTGCCGCGGCAGAGGTCCCGAACGAGCGCATCGAAGCGGTCTTCATCCATCCGGAGCAGTCTCCAGAGGTGAGACTCAGCGTGCGCGAGGAGCTCAGGGCGTATCTCACACAGCGAGCTGAGCTGGTCGTTCCCGAAGATCAGAAACTGACGGTCGAGTTCACTGATGTGCGCCTCGCGGGCACCTACGAATGGTGGAGAACGCCGGGCTCGCCAAACTTCCGTGTGATCCAGGACGCGACGCCGCCGCGCATCGCGCTTCGGTTCAAGCTTGTCGATGCGAACGGAACCGTGCTCGCCGAAGGCAAGCGCGTCCTGATCGACCAGAATTTCGTGAGCGAGTCGCTGGTCCACCTCGTTGGTCCGCTGCGCTACGAGAAGGGCCTGATCGATCGCTGGCTCGCGTCCGAGTTCAACCGGACGACACCATCGCAGCCTCGGACGTAGTGGCAAGCTGTAACCCGGCGATCACCTGATGTCGATCACGCGGGCGATATCGAGCACGACCCGCGGCTCGTTTTCGACGTTGCGGATGACCGTGAACCGGGCGCGGTAGGTACCTGGATCCCAATCCGCCACGGGACGCTTCTTTCCAACGTAGCGGAACTCGCGGGCGCGGTCTTTCTCGATGACCTTGGCAGTCTCCGCCAGCGTCGCCCCGTCGGGCGCCAAAAGGGTCATCCGCACAGCGTCGCCGTGGCGCACGCCGAACAGCTCGATCCACGACACGATGGCCGGGGAAGACGTTGAGAGCGCAGCCGGCCGTTCACAATCATCGAGGACCGCGCTGCGCTCAGGGGGCAATGCCGACCATCCGGCGCAGATCACACCGGTCGGCGTGTGTGGGAGCTGCGCCCGAGCCGCCGCTTCCCAGAGCGATCGCGATGTTTCCCCACAGATGGAGCCAGGCGCTGCGCCGGTGAACGGGTCGATGACAGCGCCGCCCTTGCGTACCTCGAAGTGAACATGCGGAAACTCGGTGTTCCCGGAGAGTCCGACCTGCCCCAGCACCTCTCCCTTCTCGACGCGGTCCCCCGGGCGAACCCTGACGCTGCCTTGGCGAAGGTGTGCGTAGAACGTGGTCCACCCGCCGCTATGTTCCACGACGACCGCGTTGCCGAGCGCGCGGTCGGTTTCGCCTGCCGCTTCGTACCCGTTCTTGCCGGTGTCTGGCATCTGGTCACGCGCCGCCCGGACCACCCCCGGCGCAGCAGCGACCACCGGCACGCCAGCTCGCATGCGCGCGAGATCGCGCAGCTGAAAGTCGGTGCCCCGATGCCCGTCATAAGTCAGAACGCCACATCCGAAGTCCTGCACTCCCGGTCCATCCTTGAGGTCCACGTAGTTCTGAATGGAACATGGGTCGTCCGAACCACATGCGATCGGAAGTCCAAGTTGAAGTCCGGCTGCACTCAGAGGCGCGATCAAGAGACCAACGACGCAGAGAGCACGGACAAGCACGAAGACAGGCGTATAGGTCATTCCCCAATCGGACGATCATGCGACGCCGCAGCAGCGATGGAGCTGTTCAGGGATTGACCGACACCGCAGTGGGCGCGTCCTGTCCACCGCCCGGCGCACGGCTCAGCACGACGATCGACCTCGAACACGCCGCCGGATCTGCGTGTCGAGACGCCGCACGATGAGCAAGAGCAAGGTGCGCTGCGCTTCGATCACGTCGAGATAGGCATGGTGAGATGCGCCGCCGCCGATTCAACCGCCCGATGGAGAAGCCGCATCGTCTTCAAATTGTCGGCACCGGAAGTCTCCGCTACCACCTCGCCCCGAAGCGCCTGAGCAAGATGAGCATTGGTTGCGACGATGCTCGGATGGGCGAAGCCGTAAATTGGGTCAGCCCACGCGTACGGCGTTGGCGCGAATTGAGTCGTGCTCTTTCCATCGGTCGTATCGATATCGACTCGTCCATCGGTGTAGTACACGATCGTACCCGACGGTCCCTCGAAGGAAAGCTCGTAGGGGACCGTGCGCCAGCTCAATTCGCAATGACAATAAGCGGCGTCGAAACTCAACATGATCGATACGATGTCGCCGCCGGCGAACCGGGGATGAACAGAGAGTTCTTGCGCGGAAAGACTGCGGGGTTCGCCTAGAAAGAATCGCGCGAGGTCCAGTAAATGTGGGCCCATATCGAACATGGCGAAGTGCGGCTGCCGGTACAGGTAGGGCTGCCGGTCAAAGAACTTCAGGTCGCCGTGGCTGAACTGGATGTGTGCGCGAAATGGCGGCCCGATTGTTCCTTTGTCCAGAAGCTGTTTCACCCTCCGCATCGGCGCCTGCCAACGATAGTTCTCGTGGATCAGCAGGGGCACCGACATCTCTTCGCATATCCGAACCATCTCCACGCAAGCTAAATAGTCCAACGCCATCGGCTTTTGGCAAATGATCGGAACGCGCTGGCTGGCGGCCAGTGTGACGAGGCCCGGATGCGATTCTGGACCAGATGCGATGTCGACGAAGCTCAGCTTTTCGACACTCAACATCTCCTCGGCACTCGCGTACACGCGGGGGATGCCGAACTCCGCTGCCAGGACCGCAGCCTTGCTTTGATCCAGGTCGCACAGCGCAACCAGGCGAACGCCAGGGACTTCTTGCCATGCGGCGATTTGATATCGCGCCCAGAAGCCAGCACCGATCATTGCAAAGTCCATCTCAGGCATCGCTCTCTACCACCGCCGCTTGGCGACCGGCTTGCCGTTTGCACTCAGGTATTCGCTGTAACGGTCGGCATTCTCGGCGAGGCCTGCCCGGATGTCGCGGAAGCGAATCTTGTACTCGAGCTGCTCTTCGACCGGCTTCACATCCAGCACACCACGCATCTTCACTTCGTAGCGCTCCAGCATCGGCGTCAGCGTCTCGCCGATTTCAATGTCCGCTGACGGCACCATGTCGCGAATCAGGTCCGCAATCTGACCCGCATTGACGAGTGGATTCATCCCGCTTGCCGCGTAGAAGCAGCGGTGCTTCAGCTTGTCGGCCTTTGCGTCGAGAGCTGCAACCGCGATCCCGACGATATCCAGGACATGCGTATAGTCCCGCGCCAGATAACGGCCGTGCGGAATCCTCACCGGCTCTCCGCGCAGCGCGCCCTCCAGCATCTCGTTCAGAAAAATCGTGTTGCGGGTGAAAAATCCGTAGGCTGCCGATGGTCTAAGCTGAACGATGTCCAGGCTGAACAGGTCGGCGTATGCCCAACAGAATGCCTCGGATGCGATCTTGCCCGCTCCGTAGATTCCCGCTGCGGAACCCTCGCTGGCCATCAGCGTTGGATGATTGCAATCGATCGGCTCGTACTGCCTTGTCGGAAGTACCCCGATGGAGCTGAAGGAGACGAGCCGCTCCACTCCACCCAACAACCGCATGCCCTCCAGCACGTTGACCGTACCTCCCACCATCTGCTGGGGTACTTGCGCCGGAAAGGAGTCAAGGCTCGCCATATCGATTGACGCTGCCAGGTGAGCGATCTTGTTTGGTCTGTGTTTCCGCAGAACGCCAATCAGCTGGGTGAGTTGCGAAACGTCCCCTTGCTCGAAAGCGATCGCGGATTCGATCTCTTTCGCCAGCCATGCCAGCTCGTGGTTTCGCGGGTAGAGGTCGAAGTTGACGACTTTGTCTCCGCGTTCAACCAGAGCCCGGCTGAGATGGGTTCCGATGAACCCCGATCCGCCGGTAATCAAAACAGTGTCGGCCATGTCATCCTTTCCAGGAACTGCTTTCTACAGATCGATTCGAGCAAGACTGTAACGCGGCATCGTCAACGCCTTCAAGTTTGCCAGCTTGCCTTTCAGCTCTCGAAAACGGTCCGGATGCCCCATTGCGGAAACGGCGTTGTCTTCATTCAGGATCAGGACCCGGGCCGGAGTTCTCACACCTTCAATCGTTACCGTTTCGGAATGTCCGGTGAAGTTTGCCAGCAGCAGACGAATGCGCGACCCTCGCCGAACGGCCAAACCCGCTACCTTCAGGGCCGAGTCCGATACCAGCGGCATCACCTTCGCGCGGCGGAACGGTGCAAGCCAGGCAAATATAAAGTAGAGAGGAAAAGCCCCGCCGGGCAGTGATGGAAACAACTTCGGCAGCGGCGAGCCTTCTTGCCGCTCGATGAGTCCTCGCCAGCCGATTGTTTCGTAGTAAGTGACGCTCGAAACGCCCGCTTCCGCGAGGTACTTCAGACTCCCCAGAGTCCAAGCCGCGCCAAAGAGGGACATCTGGCGAGTGTCCACTTGCGGCGGTAACTCGTCTTCCGCGGGCGGCGCCTCCGGTGCAACGGCATCGGGATTGAATCGCGGTTTCAACGTCACCGGGCTCACAACCACTGGCAACCCTTTGGCGAGATCACGAACCTGCAAGGCCACCGATTTCTGAATTTCCAGTGTCTCCACCAGCGACGCATTGTCCGTAGCATGCGTCTGTGGGTGAATCGCAAACGTCGCGAAATCGAGGTGATGGCCTTTGGGTGGGTGCTCGTTGAAAGAGATGAAGTTGCCGTTTGTGCCCGATCCGGTCGGCACTTCCGGAAAGGAACTCTTCAAGTGACGGACTAGCTGACCGGAGTCTGGAAAGAGCATCCACCGGGCGATTTTCGCCCGACAATCCTGAAGGACCGAAAGAGCATCCGTCGGCAGACAATCTCCGTGGTTGAAAATTGCGATCTCCAATGGGACGCGCATCGCGCGCGCATCGCCGGCGGCTCGTCGGAGGCGTGCTTCCCAGCCGGGCTGTGCCCCATCCAGATCAAATCGCTGATGCGAAAGGCCAAGCCCCCCCAGAAGAGCGGTCTCCCGCACGGAGAGCGGTTGATGATGGCTGGGAGCACCCACCCCGATGCTCGGCAACGTGTGCACGGCCTTACTGCAGAGTGTCAGAGTGACGACGTCCGTGCGAGACCGGCGAGTTCCCACTGGAACTGTGCCAACCAGGTCCATCGATACCGACTGCCGGATGCGCGAACCTTTTTCGACCACCACGGGCATGGGGAGGCTCAACGGTGTGCTGAACGTTTTGAAGGAAGCATCGGTCCAGTTCCGCTGATCCTCCATCTCGAACAGGTCGCCGGTGAATCGGAGTTGCAGCCGCAAATCGGGAATGATGGGGTAATCCATTCCGCACATGGAATGGAAGGCGTTCGCCGGCATGCTGGGGTCGATCTTGCGCGGGAATACCGCCCGATCTCTGGTTTCTGTGCCGCCGCTGGAGCGTCGAACTTCACAGGGAATACCGGCACATGTTTTCGACGGATGGAGAACGCACAGGCCTATACGGGCTCGCGCGAAAGTTGAGCGCGCAGCGCCATCCATGTAAAAGCGGATGCTCCCGGAAGATGTTCCCTCGATGCGCGCATCCCAAACGAAATGAACGGGAGGCTGGCGGTGCGTGCAGCGGTAGCGAACAAGAAAGCTGTTCCTCGTACGGTCGATTTGCAAACGTGACATTTCGCCTGGTACGGTCAGCCAGCTCGGGTCGCGAACCGCGGCGTAGATTTGTTTGAGAAGCTCGAGCTTTCCGAGACAAATTCCTCGTAACGTTCCTGCTTCGAAGGTTAGTCGAAGCGGGCCCGCCCGCAGAGGAATGGTGCGAGGCAACGGCCGTGAGTTTCCGTAGCAGATCGTGTTGCCGTTGAGCTTTTCAGTCCTGGCGGAGCCCATGCTCGGCAAGCTTGGCTTTCAGGTATCCGCTGGATTTCAGTTGGGCTTCCAGCATCGCAGAGGTCATCAATCCGTCGGAAACGGAACCGCTATAGCCGATTTCCTTGAAGATCCGGATGATGCGGTCGAAGTCGATCACTCCGTTTTTGCTAGCGCCCGGAGGACCCTGGTCGCTGTCGTGAAGGTGGACGTGCCGCAGGTACCCTTTGGAGCGCCGCAGCGCTTCATAAACATCGGGATCCTCCTGCCAGGAATGACCGGTGTCCAGGAGAAGCCCGAGATTCGGTCTGTCCGCTCGGTGGATGATCTCGAGAGCTTCGTTCAGATTGTTAATCGTGTTGATTTCCTTGCGATTGGTGTACTCCAAAACGACCGTCACGCCCTGTTCCGCTGCATAGTCACAGGCTTTCTGCACCTTCTCGACCAATCTGGTCTTGAACTGTTCGTTCGAGACACCGTGGATCGCAAAACCGCGCGCCACTCCGATCTGCTGCAGGCAGCCCAACCGCTTGCTGAGACGGATGAGAGTCTGGAGCTTTGCAAACGCGATTCTTTCTTTGTCCGGATCCGCGTTGACGAGTGAGATTTTCAGGACATAGTTGATTCCGCCGGAATTGATCGCCGAAATCGTCATGCCGTGTTTCCTCAGCGCCGCTTCCAGTGCGCCCACGTCCACCAGATCGGGATCGCCGGGGATCAGTTCGATGCCGTCGTAGCCCAGACGTTTCGCTAACGCGACGGTCTCGTCATAGGGACCGTTCGGGATTGCCGGTTCCGCTTGGTGAAAGTCCTGACCCAGGATGAACAAGGTGGTCCGTACCATGCTCAGAGTCTCCTTTTGAATTTTTGAAAGTTGTAGTATAGCGCCTCAGTCCGGTTCGACACGCCGCGAAAGATCTCGCCGCGACAGCTCTGGAGTTTCACAACCATCTTGCTACCGATGCCGGAAATCCGCTGCTTCATGCGATGGCAATTTCCATCGACGATGTGCTGATGAACGCCTGCCAGCTGGCGACGAATCTCTTTGGCACCGAGCGAATTTGCGAGCGGGCGCGCCGTCATCATTCGCGCATTCTGGAGCAGGTCAAAGCCGGCGAAGCCGACGGCGCGCGCAAGGTGATGGAGGAACATCTGGCGTTTTCCCGGAGCGTGCTCTCGCTGCTCGAATCAGATATTGAGGAAGGAACCATTGCCGCCTCCCCCGGTACCGACCGCCAAGCCCAGGATTGATTTTCTTGTCGTCGCCGTTCTGAACTTCACTCTCTTCGAGGTTGGCCTCATCGCCAACTCCCTGGGAGCGATCATCCCTGACGCCATCCGTGACTTGCAGCTCAGTTACACGACCGCGGCTCTGCTTCCGTTTACCTACTTCATCTCTTACCTGTTCATTTCGATACCGGCGGGAATTTACGCCGAAAGGTCCTCGGCTCGCGCCGTGGTTCTGGGGTCGTTTGTCCTGGTTTCGGCAGGCATGCTCCTGTTTGCGTTTTTCCCGCTTTACTCAGTGATCCTCGCCTCGCTGTTCATCGTGGGATGTGGTTTTTCGGCGGCACAGGTTCCGTTGTTTCCGATGCTTCGCACGGCTTGTGGCGCGGACAATTTGCCATTCTTCACGGTGATGGCCAGCCTCTCGTACGGATTGGGGTCTATTGTCAGCCCGATGATTTACTCCAACCTGATCGAACAGTTGACGTCACTCGGTGACAAGGGATTCATTCTCCAACTCCTGCAGGGCGCCATCGCCGATTCGTATCCCTGGGTCTCGGTTTATTGGGTGTTTTCGATTGTCGCCCTCGCGACATTGTTAGTTCTGTGGTTGATCCGCCTTCCGGAACTGGAGCTGACCGACGATGAGCGGACCGGCGGAATTGCAGGCTTCCTATCCGTGCTCAGGAGCCGCCAGGCACTCTACTACGCGCTCGGCGTGTTTGCCTACGTCGCCGTTGAGCAAGTCAACTCCACTTGGCTCACGCAGTTCTTGAAGGACTATCACGGCATCGCCCCGGAGGGCTCAGGCGCAAAGATTCTTTCCTGGTATTGGGCTCTGCTCACCGGCGGCTGCATTCTGGGAATGGCTCTGATGAAGGTAATCGACAGCCGGAAGATGCTCCTGATTTGGTCTATTCTTGCCGCGCTGTCGTTCACGGCTGCGCTATTCGGCAACCGGCAACTCGCAATGCTCGCCTTCCCCGTCACGGGATTCTTCCTCTCGGTGCTTTGGCCGCTGATTGTAGCTATCGCTCTCAATTCGATCCCCAACCACCATGGCGCCCTGATGGGAGTGTTGATGTCGAGCACGATAGGCGGAGCAATCGGGCCACTCGCGGTTGGACAGCTGGCAGATATCTTCGGGCTGCGAACCGGAATGACGGTGATCTATCCGGCATTTCTATTCATGGCGTATCTGGCGATCTGGTCACGCCCGGCGAAGGGCGGCTCTTAAGCTTGGCGCCCTTGTAAGAGCTGGCCGCCCGACACATGAAGCCGCGTCAGACTCACCTCGCAAGTTGTGCCGCGGGTCGCGGGGCGACCGATAACGGTGCCTCGGTGACCTTTGGCACGAGCGCTCGCTCGCCGAGTGAGATCGCGCAATGCGCCGATCGAATTCGTCGCAATCCGGTGCCTACGCCCGTGCTCGTCCCGTCGTCGATGCCTTCCCGGTCATTGCGCCTGCCCGCTATCTGACAGCGTCGTCGGCGCATCCCAGCCACCGCCGAGCGCACGGATCAGCGCGACGGTCGAGTTCGAACGCGCTGCCCGGATCTGCGTGTCGAGGCGCTGAACCACGAGCAACGTCCGCTGTGCTTCGATCACGTCGAGAAAGCTGGTTGCGCCCAGCTTGTAGCGCACGTCCGCGATCCGCGCTGCCCGCGTCGCGCTCGTGAGGGCGTCCTGGTTCGAACGCGCCTGGCCGTCGAGGGTGCGCAGCGCGATTAGACTGTCCTCGACTTCCGCAAAGGCCACCAGAACCTGCTGCCGGTACACGGCGACCGACTCCTGCAGCGCCGACTTGGCGCGATCGAGGTTCGCGCGGTTGCGTCCGCCATCGATGATCGGCGCGGTGAGGATCGTCCCCACCAGCGGACCGAGCAGCCACGTCTTGCTCGACCAGTTAAACAGGTCCCCCAGGTCCGCCGATTCGAAGCCGCCCGCAGCGGTCAGGTTGAGGGCCGGAAAGAACGCGGCGCGCGCGACGCCGATGCGGGAGTTGGCCGCAGCCATCTGCCGGCTTGCCGCCGCGATGTCCGGACGCCGCTCGAGCAAGGTCGACGGTAGACCTGCCGGGATCGCCGGGATGTCGTTGACGAGCGGTGGAGGAGTCAGCGTGAGGGCCGCTGGCGGTCTTCCGGTGAGCACCGCCAGCGCGTGTTCGAGCTCGCCGCGGCGGCGCTCTAGTCCGATCGCCTGGGTGCGCGCATCCGACGCCTCGGTCTTTGCCCGCGCGAGGTCGAGCTCGCTGATGTCGCCCAGGTCGAAGCGCCGCTGCAGCAACCGCACGTTTTCGTCGCGCCAGTCGACCGTCTCGCGCAGGATGCGCAGTTCGTCGTCGGTCGCGCGCAACGCGAAGTACGTCTGTGCAACGTCGGCCTGCAGCGCGAGGGTCACCGAGCGGAAAGTCGCGACGTTCGACTCATAGCTGCTGCGAGTCGCATTGATGTTGTCGGACACACGGCCAAAGAGATCGACCTCGTAGCTGACGGTGATCAGTGCGCGCCACGCCGTATAGGGACTCACGTCCGTGTCCTGAGGCAATCCCAGCGAGACTCCCGTGGGCTGGATGCGCGCCGGTCCGAATCCCGCGTTGACCTGCGGGATGCGGTCGGCCTTCGCCACGCCGACCAGCGCGCGCGCCTGCTCGACGCGCGCAGCAGCCGCCTGAAGATTCTGGTTCGCGGCGAGCGCCTGCTCTTCGAGCTCATTCAGCAGCGGATCGTTGAACACTTTCCACCACTCCCCCCGCGCTGCCTCTTCAGCCGGTTGCGCGGGCTTCCAGGCGCCCCGCTCTTCGGGCGCGAGCTCCTTGTATTGCGCGGGCACGTCCATGTCCGGCTGCTTGAATTCGGGTGCCAGAGAGCACCCGGCCAGCGCCAGCACGAGCGGCAGGATGCGGATCGGTCTCATCGCGCACCTCCCGCCTCGGGTGCCGCTGCCGGCGGCCGCTTCGCGCGCGCGTGTCCCTTGCGGCGTCGATGCAGCAGCACATAGAACACCGGCGTGAGGAACAGCCCGAAGAACGTGACGCCGAGCATGCCGGAGAACACGGCGACACCCATCGCCCGACGCATCTCGGAACCGGCACCGGTGGAAAGGACGAGGGGCACGACACCCATGATGAACGCAAACGAGGTCATCAGGATCGGGCGCAGCCGCATGCGGCACGCCTCGAGCGCCGCGCGGACCGGATCGTGGCCGGCCTCCTTCATCTCCAGCTCGCGCGCAAACTCGACGATCAGGATCGCGTTCTTGCACGCGAGTCCCATGAGCACGAAGAGGGCGATCTGCGTGAAGATGTTGTTGTCGCCGCCGGTGAGGATCACGCCGGCGATCGCGAAGAGCAGGCACATCGGCACGATCAGGATGATCGCGAGCGGCAGCTTGAGGCTCTCGTACTGCGCTGAGAGCACGAGAAACACGAGCAGCACGCACAGCGGAAATACGATGATCGTCGTATTGCCCGCGAGAATCTCCTGGTACGTGAGATCGGTCCATTCGAAGGTGATGCCGCGCGGCAGCGTCTCGTGCGCGATGCGCTCGATCGCCGCCTTCGCCTGCCCCGAGCTGAAGCCTGGCGCGGCAGCGCCGTTCACGTCGGCTGAAGGAAACGCGTTGTAGCGGATCGCGCGGTCGGGACCGAAGCTGTTATCGACCCGCAGCAGCGACCCGAGGGGTACGAGCTCGCCCTTGCTGTTGCGCGTCTTCAGCTGCGCGATGTCCTCTGCGCTCGACCGGAACGGCGCATCGGCCTGCACCACGACGCGGTACGTGCGGCCGAAGCGGTTGAAGTCGTTCACGTAGAGCGAGCCGAGGTTGATCTGCATCGTGTCGAACACGTCGGTCAGGGCCACACCCATGCGCTTCGCCTTCGCGCGGTCGACATCCGCGAAGAGCTGCGGGACGTTGATTTGGAAGCTGGAGAAGACGCCCGCCAGCTCCTTTGTCTGCCAGGCCTTCATTTCCATTGCCTTCATGGCGTCGTAGAGCGCCTGATCGCCGAGCCCGCCACGATCCTCGACCTGCAGCTTGAAGCCGCCGATGGTGCCGATCCCGTTTACGGGCGGTGGCGGGAACACAGCGATGAAGGCGTCCTCGATGCCGGCCATGCGCTGGTTGATCGCACCCGCGATGGCACCGCCCGAGAGCTGCGGAGACTTGCGGTTCTCGAACTCGTCGAGGCCGAAGAACACGATGCCGGCGTTGGGCGCGTTGGTGAACCCCGCGATCGAAAGGCCCGGGAATCCCACCGCGTCCTTTACGCCCGGCGTCTTCAGCGCGACCTCGGACATGCGGCGGATCACCTGTTCCGTGCGGTCCAGGGATGCTCCATCGGGAAGCTGCGCGAAGCCGACGAGGTACTGCTTGTCCTGGCTTGGCACGAATCCCTGCGGCACCTTCTGGAACGCGAACCACGTGAACCCGATCAGCACGACATAGACGACGAGCGCGACCGTCTTGTGGTTGAGCACCCGCGCCACCACTCCCTCGTACTTGCGCGCGCCGGCCCTGAACGTGCGGTCGAACCAGCGGAAGAACGGACCGAACACCCGGTCCATCCCACGCGTCAGCCAGTCCTTCGGCGCATCGTGGGGTTTCAGCAGCAGGGCGGCGAGCGCGGGCGACAACGTGAGCGAGTTGAACGCGGAAATCACCGTCGAGATCGCGATAGTCAACGCGAACTGACGGTAGAACTGCCCGGTGAGCCCGGAGACGAAGGCGATCGGCACGAACACCGCGCACAGGGTCAGGGCGATGGCGATGATGGGCCCGCTCACTTCGCGCATGGCGCGGTAGGTCGCGGTCTTGGCGTCGTTCCCGAGCTCGATGTTGCGCTCCACGTTCTCGACCACGACGATCGCGTCGTCGACGACGATCCCGATCGCGAGCACGAGACCGAACAGCGTCAGCGTGTTGATAGAGAAACCGAAGAGCAGCATGAACCCGAACGTGCCGACGATCGAGACTGGCACCGCCACGAGCGGAATGATCGATGCGCGCCACGTCTGCAGGAACACGATGACGACGATCACGACCAGCAGGATCGCCTCAATCAGCGTCTCGATCACGGCGTTGATGGATTTCTGCACGAACCGCGTTGGGTCGTAGACAATGTCGTAATCGACCCCCGGCGGAAAATCGCGCTTCATCTCCGCCATGGCCTTGCGCACGTTGTTCGAGAGCTGGATCGCGTTCGATCCCGGCGCCTGGAAGATCCCCAGCGCGACCGCCGGCTTGTTGTTGAGAAGCGAACGCAGCGCGTATTCGCCCGCACCAAGCTCGACGCGCGCAACGTCCCTCAGGCGCAGCACGCCGCCGTCGGGCGCGGTGGCGACGATCACGTCGCCGAATTCCTGCTCGGTGACCAGCCTGCCGTGCGTGTTGACCGAGAGCTGGAAATCGGTGTTCTTCGGCGAGGGCGGCGCACCGACGACACCTGCCGCCACCTGCTTGTTCTGCTCGCGGAGCGCCCGCACGATGTCGCTCGCGGTGAGATTCCGGCTGGCGAGCTTCTGCGGATCGAGCCACACGCGCATCGCATAGTCGCCCGCGCCGAACACGAGCACCTGTCCCATGCCCGGGATGCGCTGGAGATTGTCCTTGATATTGAGGACGGCGAAGTTGCGTAGGTAGAGCTCGTCGTAGCTCTCGTCCGGGCTGAGGATGTGCACCACCATCGCGAAGTCCGGCGAGCTCTTCTGGGTGATGACGCCGATCTGCCGCACCTCTTCGGGCAGCCTCGGCAGCGCGCGCTGCACCCTGTTCTGCACCTGGGTCTCGGCCTGATCGATGTTGGTGCCGATCTTGAACGTCACCGTGAGCTGCAGCACGCCGTCGGTGGTCGCCTGCGACTCCATGTACAGCATGTGCTCGACACCGTTGATCTGCTCTTCGAGGGGAGCGGCAACGGTTTCGGCGATGACCTTCGGATTGGCGCCGGGATAGACCGCCCGCACCACGACGGAGGGCGGCACCACATCCGGATATTCGCTGATCGGCAGGTTGAAGATGGAGATGAGGCCCGCCAGGAAAATGATCATCGACAGCACGCCCGCGAAGATCGGGCGATCGATGAAGAAGCGCGAGATGTTCATCGTTTCACCCCGCCGCCGCGCTCGAAGCCGGCGCACCGGGGCGGCCGTTCCCCGGCGCCGCTTCCATCGGCACCTTCTCGGGCGTGATCGGAGCGCCGGGCCGCACGCGCTGCAACCCGTTGATGACGATGACCTCGCCCGGCTTGAGGCCCGACTCGATCACGCGCAGTCCATCCACGATCCGGCCGATCTTCACTTCCCGGTATTCCGCCTTGTTCTCGTTGCTCACGACGAGCACGAAGCGCTTGCTCTGATCGGTGCCGATGGCGCGGTCGGTCACCAGCACCGCGGCGTGCGGTCGCGACGAATCGCCGAGCTTGACCCGCGCGAAGAGGCCTGGCGTGAACAGTCCGTCCTTGTTGTCGAGGAGCGCGCGCATACGCACCGTTCCGCTCTGGGGATCGACGCGGTTGTCGACGAATTCGAGGCGCGCGGTGTGCGGGAAACCTTCCTCGTTCGCGAGCCCGACCGAGACCGTCTGCGGGCTGCCGCGCGCTTTCCCTATGTATTTGAGGAATGCGCCTTCGTCCGCTTGGAACGACGCATAGATGGGATCGAGCGAGACCACTGTGGTCAGCACGGGCGAGTTCGGTACCGAGCCCTGCACGAGGTTGCCCACGGTGATCTCTGCCTTGCCCACGCGGCCTGCAACCGGCGCGACGACGCGCGTGTACGAGAGGTCGAGCCGAACCGTCTCCAGCGCCGCCTGGTTGGCGCGCATTTGCGCTTCGAGACTCCGCAGTGCCGCAGCGGAATCGTCGTACTCCCGCTTGGAAGTGGCGCGTTCGGCGAGCAAGGCCTCGTTGCGCGCCAGCACGCTCCGCGCGAGATCGAGTTGCGCGCGCGTGTTGGCAAGTGTCGCTGCTGCCTGCGCCGCTGCCGCCTCGAACGGCCGCGGATCGATCTGGAACAGGAGGTCGCCCTTCTTCACGATGGCACCCGGTTTGAAGTTCACCGACTGGATGTAACCGGTGACGCGTGCGCGCACCTCGACCTGCTCGACCGCCTCAATGCGGCCAGGAAAATCGTCGGATTCGACCACCTCTTTTTCGATGGCCGCGGCGACGCTGACGGGAGGCGGCCCCGGTGGCGGCCCGGGCTGGGACGGCGCCTTGCCGCACGCGGCGAGCGCAAGCAGCAGCGTGAAAGTGATGGCGTCGGAAGCAATCTGGGTTCGTGTTCGCATGATGGGAATGGAATCGGTCATGGTGCGGAAGGGTTGCGGTGGCGATTCAACCGCGGGCGCAGGAAGGCGTCGATAGCGGTCAGCGCGTCGTCGGTCCAGCAATGGGTGGCGTTTTCGATGCGCGGCAGGCGTGATACCTGGGTGGTCACACCGGCGGCGATCAGCTTCGTGCCGTAGTCTTCCGCCTCGTCGCGCAGCGGATCACCGTCACAGGTGAGAATGAGCGCAGGCGGCAACCCCGTGAGCCGAGCGGACGACGCCGGCGCCGCGTACGGATGCAGGCGGTCGGCGGCATTCGGCAGATAGGTGCGGTAACAGGCGCCGCAAGCGCCCGGCGCATGGACGGCACCGGATGCGACCCGCTGCATCGAGCGCGAGGTCAGACTCGGATCGAGCATCGGACCCACGAGCACCTGGGCAGCGATTGCCGGACCGCCCCGGTCGCGGGCGGCCATCGCGCACACTGCTGCGAGATTGCCGCCAGCCTCTTCGCCCGCAACCACGATCCGCTCCGGGTCCCAGCCGGCGCGCCGTGCACTGCGACTCGCCCATACGAGCGCTGCATAGGCGTCCTCGGCGGCAGCGGGAAATGGCCGCTGCGTGGCAAGCGTGTAAGCCGGCGTCGCCACGACGAGACCGAGGCGCACGGATGCCCGCTCCGCGAGAGACGCCATAGCGTCGATATCGCCCTTCACGAACCCGCCGCCATGAAACAGCAGTGCGAGCGCCGCCGGCTCCGGCCGCCCCGGCGGACGATAGATGCGCACCGCAAGCTCGCCGTCGTAGCCGCGATAACGCTCTTCGCTCACTGCTGCGGCGGCTGTGGGCAAACGGGATCTGGCGGGTGGTCTCAAGGGAACCAAGGCGATTGATCGGACGAGCGCCGCTCAGGCGCGCACGGTCCGCGGCGGCTCCCTGCGCTCCTCGTTCGGGAGAGGCGTATCGACCGTGCCAAGTGGCCGCGCAGCAGGACATTCCACCCGCTCCGGCGCGGAGCGGGGCGACCCGGATTGCCCACTTCCCGCAGCTGCGGACGAGATACCGAACGCGGCAGCGCTGGTGGCAAGAAAGGCAGCAATGATGGCTCGATTCAACATGGCGATCTCCAAAGCGGGGACTTTGCGACCCATGCAGGATATTCGTTCGTGAATTTCCGACAAACCCGTGAATCGCGAATTTACCATTCGCAATCCTGAACAATTAGAATTCCAGAGTGGCTCCGGGAGACTTGGCATGCCCCCACCGAACGTGCATTGCTATCGAGGCGGCGGATAAAATCCGATCATGGTTCCCATACCCCCTGCCTGGTCTAGTCAAGGCGTTAATGCGCCATGTTTATGTGTAATCTCTTACATATGGGGATCAAGGAACTCCGGGAGGCGTTAGCGGCGAACCTTTCCGCTTTGATGGCAGCAAGTGCCGATAAACAAACACCGACTGCGCTGGCCCGGTATGCCCAAGCCGATCAAACGACGATCGCTCGCATTCTTAACGGGGAATTCATGCCTAGGATGGCGACCCTCGTTGAGCTCGCCAAGCCGTTCGGGCTGCAAGCGTGGCAACTACTCATACCACCGTCCGAACAGCCTATTTACAAACTACTCCAATCTTGGAACGCCGGGCGCCCCGAAGACAGGCGCCTGCTGCTCGCAGCAGCCAAATCCATACTGGACGACATTGAAAACAGCACAGAATCAGCCCCACCCACCTAATCCAACCAGATCAACGACGAAGATTCGCTAATTCGGACTTATCGCCGACTCGACCCGGATGGTCGCAGAATCGTCCTCCGCTTCGCCGACGTCGAAATGAGAAAACTTAGGCACGACGTAGGCATTGGCGGAAATTGAGAGATGATGCGTTGATTATAGTGAGGCCAACATAGTAGATCGCCTGCAGGCCATGCAGGTATTCGTGAGCGTCGTGGACAGCGGCGGCTTCACCCGCGCCGCGGAAGTCCTTAGACTGCCGAAGGCAACGGTCACCACGCTGGTGCAGGGACTCGAGTCACACCTCAAGGTGAAGTTGCTGAACCGCACCACGCGCCGGGTGAGCGTCACCGCCGACGGCGCCGCCTATTACGAGCGCTGCGTGCGTATCCTCGCCGAGGTCGAGGAGACCGAAAACGCGCTGAACCGCACGCGCTCGACCCCCAGCGGCCGCCTGCGGGTGGATGTGCCTTCGTCCTTCGGGCGGCAACTGCTGGTACCGGCGCTGGCCGAATTCTTCGAGCGCTATCCCGACATCCGACTCGAGCTCGGCTGCTCCGACCGGCCGGTGGACCTGATCGAGGAAGGGGTGGACTGCGTGGTACGCGGTGGTGATCTCGTCGACTCGAGCCTCGTGGCCCGCCGCATCGCGACCATGCCCTTCATCACCTGTGCGGCGCCATCCTATCTCGAACGCTACGGCACGCCGGCACATCCGAACGACCTCGAGCGCCACCGCTGCGTGCGTTACTTCATGCCGAAGAGCGGCCGTCTCGTCGACCTCGAGTTCACGCGTGGCAACGAGCGCGTCGCGCCGATGGTGGACGGACTCGTCGCAGTCAACGACGGCGACGCCTACGCCGCAGCCGGCCTCGCCGGCCTGGGCGTGATGGTGGTGCCGGGCTTCATGGTCGAAGCCGCCCTCGCGGATGGCCGTCTCGTGCCGCTGCTCGAGGATTGGGCCACCGACCCGCTACCGATCTACGCGATGTATCCGCAGAACCGGCACCTGTCCGCGAAGGTACGGGTGTTCGTCGATTGGGTGGCGGAGCTGCTGGCGCGGGGGGAAGTCCGTTGAACGACTCGCGGGGACTTCAGTACAGCGCACAACTGCTTCGAGTTATTGTTATTGCGGGAGCAGCGTTGGGTAGTGCATAAACACATGCCGGAACTGTGGTAGGACATGTACTTTTGGCCACCGGCCTAGACATTCTCGAATGCGTTTCGATCCGTTCTACCTCCGTACCTGCGAAGCGATTGTTCAGCATGAGCTTAAGCTTCCGTTCGCGTATCGACCCAACGCCCCACTCGCTCCATTCGAGATCGCGGATCCGTTTGGTCTTCGCAAAGCCGTCGTCCCTGCGTTTCGCCGCGAACCGGATGGTCGAATCTTTGGGATGGGCACCGCTTTCCACGTCGACGGTTGGGGCGGATTTCTGACAGCCCACCATGTACTCGACTTCATGCTAGGGGCGCGGAGTCGCGGTAGCTTCCAGGCAACACGTCGGGTGGAACTCGACCCGTCAGAAGCCTCGCATGCAGTGTTACTGTTGGGACTTGGCGTTGTGTATGGAGCACGCAAGATTCCAGAATGGGCGTTTTCTCCGATTACCCGTCTCAGCGCTCCAGCGGCGGAACGAGACGATCCCTTGGCGGATCTTCGGGGCGATTCGGTTCGCGTCTTCACGGATATTGCCGGTATCCAAGCCTGTTTCTTACCGGGAGTGGCCCTTCCGCACACCATACCTGTTAGGTTGAACGGATGGCGGCCGACCGTTGGCGAATACGTGCTTGCTGTTGGTTATCCACACCTCAAGCCCGATGAGACCAGCGATGATATGCGAGTAGTCGAAGAAGCCATGTCCGGAGCCTATGGACGCATCACACGAGTTTTCCCCGAAGGAAGGGACTCGGTGCATCCGACTCCAGTCTTTGAAGTTGAAGCTGATTGGCCATCCGGGATGAGCGGTGGTCCGGTTTTCAACCGGATGGGCGAGGTCGTCGGCGTGGTCAGCCGATCCCTACGCCCGGATGGGGCTTCGGGCGGTTTTGGTTGTGCTGCTTGCCTCCCATGGATGCCAGTTCGCGAGTTAATGCCATCACTTGACGAGGAGAATCCAGGATGGCGCTCTGGATTTGGGGTCTTGCGCGAAAATCCGTGGCATCTGGCCAACGTATTCAGAACAGAAATCGAAGCGCTCCTGTTTGCGGATTCGGCAGGGGAAGGCTATCAAGTCAGGTTTGGATCAAATAGGATAGGCAGCGACGAGTTCATCTGGTAGCACACGGACGCGACCGCCAGCGTAGTAGGCAAGATGAATAGCGTCCTCCGCACATCACCTTGCTTCCAGTCAGTGCTTCACGCCCATCAGCTTGTCGGGCAGCCAGGTCGCAATCTCGGGAAAAACACAGAGGATCACGATCGCCAGCATCATGCAGAGCACGTAGGGAACGGTGCCCCACATGATGCGCGTGACGGGAACATCGGGTGCAATCGAGCTGACGATGTAGATGTTGAGCCCGACCGGGGGATGGATCAGCCCGATCTCCATGTTGATGGTGAGGATCACGCCGAACCATATGGGATCGAAGCCCGCCGCCTTGATGATCGGATAAAGGATGGGCGCAGTCATCAGGATGATCGCCGCGGGCGGAATGAAGAAACCGCACACCAGAAGGAATACGTTGATCATCGCCATCAGCACCCAGCGATTCACGTGTGCTTCGGCGATCGCCTGCGCAAGGGTCTGCGTCAGGTAGAGTGACGTGAGCATGTAACCGAACAGTCCGGCGGCCGCGATGATCATGAGGATCATCACCGATTCGCGCGTGGTGTCGCGCAGAATCTTCCACCACTCCTGCGGTTTCCAGATGCGGTAGATCACAACCGCGAGCAGCACGCACAACGCAGCGCCCACGCCCGCCGCCTCGGAGGGTGTCGCGACCCCGCCGTAGAGCACATACATGACCCCGAAGATGATGGCGAGGAACGGTATGACCTTCGGCATGGCCTGGAACTTTTCCTTCCAGCTGTAGCGGAACTCCGGTGCATGAGACCGGAATCCGCGCTTGTGGATGATGAACAGGGTCCACAGCATGAAAAGCCCCGTGAGCATCACACCCGGCAGGACGCCGGCGAGGAAGAGGCGGCCAATTGATGTCTCGGTGGCGATGCCGTACAGGATGAAAGTGATCGATGGCGGGATCAGGATGCCGAGGGTGCCGCCCGCGCAGATGGAACCGGTCGCGACGTTGTCGGGGTAGCCGCGCCTGCGCATCTCGGGGATGCCCATCCTGCCGATCGCGGCACAGCACGCAGGCGAGGAGCCGGTGAGGGCCGCGAAGAGCGCGCAAGCGCCTAGGTTGGAGATCACGAGGCTGCCCGGCAGGCGATAGAGCCAGCGGTCGAGTGCCTCGTAGAGGTCCTTGCCCGCAGGCGAGGACCCGATCGCCGCGCCCATCATCACGAACATGGGGATGGACACCAGGGTGAAATCGTGGAGACCTGCATAGAGGGTTTCCGCGACGACCTGCAGCGCGTCGAACCCCTGGAAGATGACGATGAAGGCGATCGAGATCGCGCCGAGACCGAACGCCACCGGCACACCGGACAGCAGTACGACGAGCGTAACGATCAGAACTAGCGCGCCCTGGGAGGTGGGGCTCAAGAGCGGCGCTCCGCAGCGATTCCGAACGGCGGCGCGCGCCCGGCGACGAGGTCGAAGAGATCAGCCAGGCACTGCAGAGTGAGAACGCCGAGGCCAATAGGCATCGACGAGTACGGAATCCACAGACGCGCCCGCCACATGGTGTCCGAAACCCACTTGTTGGTCCAGGCCTCGTGCCAGAACCGGAACGTGAGCACGGTAATCAGGACACAGAACGCGAGCGTGAGGAGACCCACCAGAAGCGCGAGCCACCAGCGCGCACGCGGACCGAGATACTGCGGCAGCACATCGACGTTGACGTGGCCACGCAGCATCAGCACGTACGGGCTGCCGACGAAGGTAGCTGCGACGAGGCAATAGGTGACGAAGTCGGTTTGCCAGATGGTGCTCTGGCCGAGCGCGTAGCGCACGAACACCATCTGGCACACGATCACGACGCCCGCCACGATCATCGCCGCGGCGACGTACCCGCAGAGGCGCGAGATCATCCGCACCGAGCTGACAAAGGAAGCCATCGCCTACTGGTTCGCGTCCGTGGATCGATGAGCAGCCGGCGCACTCCGACGCGGGGCGCAGGACACTACTTGACGCTCAACGCTTCGTCGATCAGCTGCTTACCGTCCGGAACTTCCTGGGCGAAAATCTGGTAGGAGCTCGCCTGAGCGATCTTCACCCATGCGTCGTACTCCGCCGCGCTCAGGGTGACCACCTCGACGTTGTTCGCTTTGAACGTCTTGATCATCTCTTCGTCGAGGCCCTTCGCTTCCTTCGCAAAGTACGCCTCCGCCTTCTTGCCCGCCGCGACCAGCGCGTCCTGCTGTGCCTTGGTGAGGCGGTTGAAGCTCTTCTTGGAAATCAGCACCGGCTCGTACATGAACCACAGCGCGTTCTCGCCGGGCGCGGTGATGCACTTCACCTGTTCGTAGACACGGAAGGAAACGAAGCTACTACTCGAGGTGTCGGTAGCGTCGGCCACGCCTGTCTGAAGCGCGTTGTAGACTTCACTCGACGGCACCGAAACGATCGACGCGCCGGCCGCCTGCCACATGGCGGCGAAGGTCGGTCCAGCGGAACGGATCTTCGCGCCTTTCATGTCGGCCGGCGTGCGGATGCACCCCTTCTTCGACGCCACCGCTCCTGCGAGCCAGGCGTCCGACAACACGATGACGCCCGCTTCTTCGATTTTCGCCCGGATGTCCTTCATGAACTTCGAATCGTTCAGGCGCGCGGCCCGATCGTGATTGCGCACGAGGCCCGGCATCAGCGTCGCGCTGAATGCACGCACCTTGCCGCTTGCATAGTCGAGCGGGATCGACGTGATGTCGAGCTGGCCGTTGACGAGGGCGTTCCACTGCTCGTTCGGCTTGAACAGTGCGGCGCCCGGATAGACCTGGATCTCGAGATCCACGCCTGCCGCCTTCGCTTCCCGAGCGACGATCTGCACCATCTCGTCGCGCACATCGCCTTTGCCGCCGGGAAACTGATGGGACGCGCGCAGCACCGTGGGAGCCGCGATCGCGGCGCTGGTCCATGCCACCGCGAGCGCGGCGAGCATGCAATTCCGCTTGAACTTGTTCACCTGACTGTCTCCTCCAGAAAGGTCCGTCATCGCTGGGCCCCGATTCTCGATCGGCCGGGGTCGCAGCATCTCCCATCCCTGCCTGGTTATTTTATGTCACGCCAAGCGCAGGCTGCCAAGGCGCGGTGACCGAAGGGCGTGTGTGGTGGGCCCCGGGCCGTTGCGCACCTTGCTCACGGCACTGCCTCCACGTGCGGCCCCGCCGGGTGCAGACTCTGAACAAGATCCACGAGCGTTTCCGCGCAGGGACGCTCGACCTTGAGGCTCAGAAGCTCGTCGGCGCGCGTGCGGCCCAGGTTGATCGCCGCGATGGGTTTGCCCATACCGTGCGCCTGCTCGCAGAAGCGGTAGCCCGAATAAGTCATCAGCGAAGAGCCGACGACGAGCATCGCATCCGCATGCTGCAGCGCTTGCGTCGCAGCCTCGACGCGCTCCTTGGGAACGCCGTCGCCGAAGAAAACCACATCCGGCTTGAGTATGCCTCCGCAGCGGAAGCACGCCGGGATCTCGAACGCATCCAGATCGTTCGCGTCGAGGTCTGCGTCTCCGTCCGGAGCGGTCGGGGCGCGCAGTCCGCTGTGCTCGGGATTCGCGGCCTCCAGCATCTTCTGAACCGCAAGCCGTGAGACCTCGGCGCCGCAGTTCATGCAGACGACCCAGGCGACGGTTCCGTGCAACTCGACGACGCCGGTGCTTCCCGCCCGCTGATGCAGCCCATCCACGTTCTGGGTCACCAGGCGATGCACGCGGCCCGCGGTCTCGAGGCGCGCCAGCGCCCCGTGCGCAGCATTCGGCCGCGCATGGGCGATGACCGGCCAGCCAATCATGCTCCGCGCCCAATAGCGCCGGCGCACAGACGCCGAGCGCGTGAAATCCTGCAACGTCACCGGCTGCGCCCGTTTCCACCGACCCTGATCGTCGCGGTAGTCCGGAATGCCCGAGCCCGTGCTGATCCCGGCGCCGGTCAGGACGAACAAGCGCGCATGCTCATGGATGAAATGGGTGAGGCCGATCGTCAACTGAGCGCCTTTTTTTGCACTCGAAGGAACCGGGTAATTATGCCGCCAATTGCCGCCGAGGCTGCGCAATCACCACGTGCCCTGCCCTTCGCCTCGCCTGACCTGAACCCCGTCGGCGGAAAGGCTCAATGCCGCTGGAAGGCCCGAAATCCGACCGTCAACCGGGGGTACAATACGGCAAGTGTGGCGGGGCTGCAGGAGGCCCGCCAGCGAACCCCCTTCGATCGACGGATCGACCGCAACGTGCTTCCCATGCGGCCATACTTCGAAGCCGCCGGTACACGCCAGCGTCCATCGAGGAGGAGAAGACCTCAACCGGAAGGTTCCAAAACATGAAAATCAACGTGCCTCTTCTCCTCGCCGGGGTTGCCGTGAGCGTTTGCGCGTGCGCCGCCAACGCCCCCACCCGCACAGACACTCCGCCCACATCGCTGTCGGCCTGCTCCCGCTTTCAACCTGGGCACTACATTCACATCGCGGATGACAAGACGCGCAATCTGGACGGCCTGGCGATCCTGCGCGACCGCCTGTCGAAGGATGTGCACAACTTCAAGGGCGTGGTTTACCAGATGCCCTGGGGCATGCTGGAGAAAGGCCCGGGCGACTTCGATTTCCGCCGTCTCGACGCAGCGCTCGCCCAGGTCAAGGCGAAGAACATGTACCTGTTCCTCAAGTTCGAGGACCGTACCTTCTGGACCGGCTGCAATTCCGACTTCCTTCCCGCGTATGTGCAGCGGGATGGTTCCGCCAAGGATCCGAAATACTGCATCGCCAAGGTCTGGGAGCCCGAGACGGTGGACAACATGATCCGGGTGCTGCAACAGATCGTGCTTCGCTACAAGAACGATCCGAACTTTCTCGGCATCGACCTGGAGGAGACATCGATAGGTGCTGCCACGGTGCAGGCAAACAAGAAACTCTACTATGCATACTACGACCAGTTGAAGCGCGTGCACACCGCGATCCATTCGGCGGCACCGAACCTGATCATCGGCCAGGAGATCAACTGGCCCGTCAACGACGACATTCGCGCTTTCTACGGCATCGCGGACAATCTCGTCGCACTGGGAGGCGGCGGAGCCGTCGGCTGGCCCGATACGCTGCCTGCAGGGGGAAATTCGTATCGCCCGGTCTGGAGCTGGTATCAGGTGGGCAGGGACTACAACCGCAAGCTGCTGATCATGCCGTATTCGCAGGCAGCCAACATCGACTCCTCCCCCGCGACCGCGGAAAAAATATACAACATGCTCAACAACGACATCCAGGCGCACATGATCGTCTGGGCGCAGTGGCACAAGGACATGGGCGGGGCATACTTCACCGACGTAGTGATCCCTACGGTGAACCGACACAACGGCGCCATCAAGAACAAGACGTGTCCGTTCCAGTAGATAGCGGCGAGGCAGCCATGTGTCTCGACCGGAGTTCCGTTGGGAGTGCCCGGTAGATATTCTCGGTTAGTTGACAGGGGATCGGGAAGCAGGTCACAGCAAGCGCAAGTCACATCGATCCGCCATCGCCTTGGTCGGAGGACGGATCTTTACACTCCAGGAGAGGGGAGCGCGGTGGCCAGGTTATTGGTGCTTGGGAGTTCGGCATTTCAGGTGCCGGCGATTAAGCGTGCCGTAGCACTGGGGCACCATGTCGCGACATGCGACTATCTCCCCAGAAATCCAGGCCGTTTGTTTGCCCATGAAAGTTTCAACGTCAGCACGACCGATGCCGATGCGGTGCTCGCCCTGGCAAGAGATCTCTCGATCGATGGCATCCTGGCGTTTGCCTCGGATCCGGCAGCACCGACGGCTGCCTACGTCGCGTCGCAAATGGAGTTGGCAGGCTGTTCCGTAGAGGCCGTGCGCGTGTTGACCGACAAGCTGGCCTTTCGTGGACACCTGAGGAAGCACGGATTCAAGGTTCCGGCGTTCATGGTGATCAACGGACCGCAGGACGCCCAGGGCGCTGCGTGTGCAGTCGGTTATCCGGTCATGGTAAAGCCCTGCGACTCATCCGGAAGCAAGGGGATAAGCCGCGTCGAGAATCCCGCTGCCATGTCCGACGCGTATCGTCTTGCACGGCACCATTCGCGGTCCGGAGCGGTCATCGTGGAGCGCTGGATCGGCAGACGCGGCCCGCAGATCGCGGGAGACGGTCTCGTCATTGGCGGCCATACCGTCTTTGGATGCTTCGGAGACGAGCACTTCGACCCGCAATGCTCAGCCCATGCACCAGTCGGAGAGAGCTTTCCTGGGGAGTTGGGCGCCCGGCATCGTGACGAGCTGTTTTTGCAGCTCGATCGGTTGTTCGCTTCCCTGGGTGTTCGGGAGTTGGTCTTCAACCTCGACGCAATGGTGGACGAAGACGACGATCTGATGCTTATCGAGGTTGGTCCGAGAGCCGGCGGCAATTGCCTGCCGCAGGTCATTCGGGATCATGCGGGAGTCGATCTGACCGAGATCGCTATCCGCCTGGCGCTGGGGGAGACGGTGCCCCCATCCATGTACGCTGGGAAGCCATCGGGGTTTCACGCCTCATGGATGATTCATGCCCGGATCGATGGGCGTTTGCGCGATTACCACGTGGCATCCGAACTCAAATCGCGCATCAACGAACTGCAGTTCCTGGTAGAGCGCGGAGCGACGGTGCGAAAGTTCTCCTCATCGAGCGACACCCTGGGGTATGCGCGCTTCGCCTTCGCGGAATGGGAAGAGATGGCGGCGACCCTTTCGACCATGGGTGCACTGCTCCGGGCAGAAGTCGAATGAACCGTTCCATTTCGATGCCACTGCTGAACATGCCGGATGCAGGTCGGTTCGCAGCGCTTGCCGATCGGATGTTCTCCTCCGGAATGCTGACCAACAACGGAGACTTGGCGCGGGAACTGGAGTCCCGTCTGGCGGCATATCTCGGAGTCGACTATCTGGTGCTCACAAGCAGTGGAACCCTGGCGCTGCAGGTAGCATACCGCGCCCTCAACCTCACGGGAGAGGTGATCACCACGCCCTTTTCGTGGACGACAACCGTGAGTTCCCTTTGCTGGCTGGGATTGCGCCCGCGGTTCGCGGACATCGATCCGCAAAGCTACAACCTCGACCCGGCGAGGATCGAGGCGCAGGTGACCCCCGCGACCAGCGCCATTCTTGGTGTTCACACCTTCGGAAATCCCTGCGATATCGACGCTATCGACGCGATCGCTTCGCGGCACGGGCTGCGAACAGTGTACGACGCTGCGCACGCCTTCGGCACGCGGCACCGCCAAAAGAGCGTGGTCGAATACGGCGACGCATCGGTGCTGAGCCTGCATGCTACCAAGCTCTTTCACACGGTCGAAGGTGGCGCGGTGATCCTGCGCGAGCGCGAGCATTACAAGCGCGCCCGGTCGATTGTCAATAACGGCATCGACCCCGACGGAGAAGTTCGCTCGATCGGCGTGAACGGACGCCTCAGCGAGCTTCACGCGGCCGTCGGCCTGTGTTTGCTGGACAACATCGACGACGTACTCCGGCGGCGCGTCGAGCTCGCGCGGGCTTTACGCGTGCAGCTGAGGGAATTCAGCGCGGTCGAACTGCAGGGCCTGAATCCCGCCGCAGACGTCAATCACGCGTACTTCCCGCTCGTGTTTCCCACTCGGGAGATGCGTGAAGATGCGATGTACGAGCTCGCTCGGGCAGGCTTCGCCGCGCGGCGCTACTTCGATCATCCTCTGAACCGCCTTCCATTCCTCGAAGAGGGGGCCACGATGCCGGTCGCCGAGCTGCTCTGCCAGCGCATCCTGTGTTTGCCGATGCGCGCCGAAGCCTCGTTCGAAGAGATTGAGGCCATGCGAAGGATCGTGGCGGACATCTGCCCCCGCGAGCGCGAGTCCTCGCTGAGGAGACGGACATGATCAGGTTTCCCCGGGCGCTGCGCCCTGTTGGTGAGCCGGTGCCAGTACCCGGGGTGAGAGACGTCATCGGTCGGAACGCATCGAATGCGGACACGCTCGGCACCCTCGCCGACCTGTTTCGCTTCGAGGGCTACCATTCCTGGTTGTGCGGATCGGGAACCTCTGCCTTGGCGAGCGCTGTTTGCGCCGCCGTCAGGGAGCGCGCGACGGCGCATCCGGAGGTCCTGATTCCCGCCTATGCCTGCCCCGACATCGTAAGCGCAGTGGTGTTCGCCGGAGCGATCCCGATCCTCGTCGACAATTTACCGGAGCTCCCGTGGATGGATCCGGGTGACGTCCGCCGAGCGTTGACGTCCAGAACGGTGGCCGTGGTCCATATGCGATTTCTCGGATTGCCGAGCAACGGCACAGCATTGCGCGAGGCGCTCGGCGACGGCGGTCCATTGCTCATAGAGGATTCCGCTCACTGGTTCCCGCCGCGCATGCGGGTCGAAGGGACTTCCGATTTCGTCGTCTTCAGCTTCGGGCGTGGGAAACCGGTATCCGTGCGGTGTGGCGGACTACTCCTCGAACGCGCCGGACGCGGTGGTCTTCATCGGCCCTTCCAGGCAGCTTCTGCCGCACGCTCGTGGAGCGAAGCACTTATCCATCTTCTGCGTTGCGCATCTTACAACGTAGCCATTCAACCCACCGTCTACTGGTTTCTCACGCACGTCACACGAGCGGCGGTGGATACCGTCAGCTGGCGCGAGCTCGATCGTCTGGCCGCGTTTCCAGCGTCGCTCGCTCCCTCGCTGTCCAAGGCAATAAGCTCTCATCGCTCGCGAGACAACGCGCGACAGGACGCGCTTCGTGCGGCACTTTGCAACATCCACGGCCCCTGGCTCGATATCCCGGAGCTGCTCTGCGGAACGAAACCCGCAGGGGCGGACGCGGAGCGTGACGGTTGCCGGCTCTGGCGCTATCCGCTGCTGATCGCGTCCGAAGACCGGCGCGATTGTCTGTTTCGCGAGCTGTGGCGGGCAGGGTTGGGACCTTCGCGCATGTATCGACACCCGTTGGGAGAGATGCCGCAAATTTGCACGCGCGTGAGGGCGGGTTCCACCCCTAGAGCGCGTGACTTCGCGAGTCGATTGCTCACTCTCCCTCTGCACTCGGGGCTGCAGAAGGACGATTCCGAGAAGCTGATCGGATTGCTGCAACGCTTTGTCGGCGCACAGCCGAGGCTACGTTCCGCTGCGGGTGTAATGGATTCCGTCCGGGCATAGGCCATGGAGCGATTGAGCGTTCTCGATCTTCGCGCCGTGACAGCAGTCGATGAGATCGGCGCTCGAGTCGTGGCCGGCTGTCGAAGAGCGAGACTCGTCTTTGTTCGCACGAATGCACGCCTCGGCGTCTGCCCGGAATTCTGGGACGAAGCACTGTTCGAGCACGCACGACGCGTCGCGGTGGACGAAGACGTAGCGACCGGCAAACCAACGGGCAGACTGTGGTCGACAGTCGACTTCAATCCATCGCTGCAAAACAGCTTCCGGCACTCCTGTTCCGCACAGCCTTTGCACACGGACGGTTCGTACGCCAGTGAGGCTCCCGACATCGTCTTCATGGTATGCCGTCGACCCGCGCAGAAGAATGGCGCAACCCTGTTTCTCGACGGCCCCGACCTGGTTCGCGCGCTGGAATCGCAGCAGCCCGACCTGCTGGAGAGGCTCGTCACGGAAGAGATCACGTTCGCCAAGGGAGAAACAGCGGTCGAGTCGCCCGTGATCGCTTTTTCGGCCGACGGCCCGATACTGCGCTGGAACTACTACGCGCTTCACCCGCGTCTGCACCCAGCAGCACTTAGCGTGGCCGATGCGTTCCGCGCATTTCTTCAGGACATGGCCGGCCGGCTGCCGTTGCACGCGATTCGCCTCGAGCCGGGGGGAGCCGTTTTTTTCCACGACAACCGCTTGCTGCACGGCCGTGAAAGCTTCAGCGCGGACAGCTCCGGAGGCCGCTTCCTGTGGAAAGGCGGCCTGAATCTTTAAGGTATTCGATTCGAGCTTCGGCCAATGAATCGCTCGCCCAGGCTTCTCTCGGTCAACAACTTCCACTACCGTCGAGCCGGCTCCGATGTGGCGTTCCTCGAGCACGACCGCCTGTTTCGCGCTCGAGGATGGGAAACAGCGGTTTTTTCGATGCACCATTCGGAGAACCTCGACTCCGAATGGGGAGAGCATTTCGTAAAGGAAATCGAGTTCACGCGTGCATACTCGTTGGGAGCGAAGCTGCGCCTTGCCTCAAAGGTGTTGTATTCGTGGGAAGCGCGTTCGAAGCTCGACGGATTGCTGACGCGCTTCAGACCGCATGTTGCCCACGTCCACAGCGTATATCACCATCTCTCGCCAGCAATCCTGCCGGTCCTGAAGCGGCATCATGTGCCGGTCGTACTGACTGCGCACGACTACAAGCTTGCGTGTCCCGCATACAAGATGTTCGACGAACGCGCCGTCTGCGAAGACTGCCGCGGCGGCAGCGTGCTTCCGCTCATTCGGAAGCGCTGTGTCCATGGGTCTGTCGCGATCAGCTCCCTCGTGGCATTCGAGGCCGTGCTCCACCGATACCTGGGTTCATACGCCAACACCGTTGCGCGGATTGCTTGTCCCAGTGGTTTTCTCCTGGAAAAGCTCGTGGAATGGGGTTGGTCGCGGGAACGCGTCGCGCACGTACCGAACTTCGTCGATCTGGATGCTTGGAATCCCGACTTCACGCCCGGACGGTATTTCCTGTACTTCGGTCGCCTTGCTCCGGAGAAGGGGCTGCACACGCTCGTGCGCGCCGCAGCCATCGCGAAGTGTCCAATCAAGATCGTCGGATGGGGCCAGCTGCGGGGCGAGCTGGAGGCGCTTGCGCAACGGCTTGACGCACCCGTCGAGTTTGCGGGTCGTGCTCCTCCGGAGTCACTTGCCGCGCTCATTCGAAACGCCCGCGCCGTCGTCGTCCCTTCTGAGTGGTATGAGAACGCATCGCTTGCAGCGCTGGAAGCGTTCGCATGCGGGAAGCCGGTGATCGCATCGCGCATCGGCGGAAATCCGGAGCTGGTGCTGCCGGGACTCAATGGCTGGCTGTTCGACCCCGGCAACCACGTAGAGCTGGCGGAGCGGATGCGGCAGGTAAGCCTGTTGCCAGCAGCGACCGTGGAGACACTGGGTCGGGCAGCGCGCGACAGAGTTCGCACCGAACATAGCCCCGGACGCTACTTCAACGCGATGATGGCCCTCTACCGCACACTTGGCGTGGAGATACGGAATCCGATCGAAGATCCCGCGAACGTCGCGGCATGAATGGTCCTCCGAACGAGGTTGTCGCCACTCTTGAGCGTCGCGACGAAGCAGACGGCTTCAAGCGTTGTTTCGACGTCGCGTGCGCGGGAGCGCTTCTTCCGCTCCTTCTGCCGGTGATCCTTCTTCTGCTGTCGCTGGTGCGGCTCGACTCGCGCGGGAATCCGCTATTCATCCAGACCCGGGTGGGGCGCGGCGGCCGTCACTTCACGCTCTACAAGCTGAGAACGTTTCATTGTCATTGCCATGGCTTCTATGGTGACGAGGAGATCCGCTGGAAGGATCCGCGAGTCACCCGAGTGGGCAACTGGTTAAGGCGCAGCAAGCTCGACGAGCTTCCTCAGATCCTCAACGTGCTGCGTGGCGACATGTCGCTCGTCGGGCCGCGCCCCGATCTGCCCGAGCAGGTTCGCTACTACGGACCCGCTGAGCGGGCGCGTCTTATCGTCAGGCCTGGCGTGACGGGAGTCGCACAGATCAGCGGCAACACTTGGTTTGGATGGCCGCAGCGGATTCGAATGGACCGCTGGTACGTCGCGAACCGCTCCCTGATGGTCGACCTCCGCGTACTCTGGCATACGGTGCCGATCATGTTTCGTGGCGAACGGGCAACTGACGATCCACTCGGCGTTCGCGTGGTGCTTTCGATCCCAAGCCCGGTCTTGCCAGACGGCGGCACGCTCTCCAGACCCCTCACCGCCCACCGCGACCCGCCAGAAAGAACCCCACCACGCCCGCAACCAGCAAAGCGGCCCCTGCCCACACCACGTCCATCCGCGGGAGAATGACATTGCGGCGCACTTCGAGCGTGATGCCTCCAAGGGGCAGCTCGGGTGGCTCGGTTTCCTCCAGCACGAAGGTATAGACGCCGGTCGACGGGACTTCTAGGGTTGCCACCAGTTCTGAGCGGCGCTGATCCGGACCGAGTTCGGTGCCGCGGCCGATGGTCACCTGCTTTTGCAGCACCGGCAGCGCATCGCGCAGAAGCAGTGCGTGATAGACGTTGCCGCGCACGGGCTGCATGTGGACGTCGCCGACGACCTCGAATACGAGCACCAGCCCAACCGGGTTCATCGCCGGCTCGAGCGCGAGTTCCACCGGCTTGAACGCGTTGCCTTTCGAGAAGCGCATCACTTCGCCGTGAGACAGCGTCCAGCGGTCGCCCTTCTCGCCGAGACGGTGCTCGGCCACGTTGCTGCCGCTGAAGAATGTCGACCACGCATAGTAGCCAGGCCCGAACGCAAGCCCGAGGAGGATCAGCAGGACCGTGGGACGCTTCACGATCGTCGGGAATCCGGGCGCGCTTGCACGAAGCTCACCGCTACCGCACTTGGGCGGCCTCGACTTGAGAGTGGACCCAACGGCTGACAATCACGTCGATCACCCCGTTCTGTTTCATGCGCACCACCACCGCATCGAGCCGGTCCCGCAGCTTCGTGTCGCCCTTGCGCACGGCCCACGCGAGATCCTGCTCCGCGAGCGGCGTGTAGAGCGCCACGAGACCCATGGCGCCCGGGTTGTCTTTCACGTCCAAGCGCCAGATCGCCTGCTCTTCCTCGACGAAGTAGTCGATGCGGCCCGCCTTCAGGGCGCGCAGCCCCTCCCCTGCAGTGTTGAAGACCGTCACCCGCGCTTGCGGCATCTGTCCGCGCACGTATTGCTCGCTCGCCGTCCCGCGTACGACGCCGAATCGTTTACCCGGCGCGTGCAGACTTGCTGGCAGCGCGAGCGGATCCACGTCCTGTTCGCGAATGAAAACCAGCAGACCCGTGCGCAGATACGGTGTGACGAAGCTCACCTGCTGCTCGGCCCCTTTCGTGACCACCATACCCGCCATGATGACGTCGATCCTGCCGGATTGCAGCGCGGGAACGAGCTGTTCGCGCCGCATCTGCGCAATGGTGACGCGCATGCCCGTGTCGATGGCGACCTTGCGCGCGAGGTCAGCCTCGATGCCCTGCAGACCATCCTTGTTGACGTAGGACATGGGCGGATTGTTGGACGCCATGCCCACGCGGATCGCTTTCGTCACCGGAGTTTCGGCGGAGAGGGTCGGCGAAGTGGGCGCAGGTCTTGAAGAAAACCAACTGCAGCCAGTGAGGGCCACGCTCAGTGCGACAGCGCACATCCAACGCACTTTTCGGTCGCGCGCGCCGGCCGCATTCCAATTCGGATCTGCGCGCAATTCCATCAGGGCCGCCCGAGCAGGAAATAAATCGAGCTGAAGCCGCTGGTGTTGTGACCGTAGGCGATGTACACCGGACCAATGATGGTATCGGCGCCCCAGAACACGCTGAACGATCCCAGATACTGGTTCGTGAGCAGCGGATCGTTGAAACCGTTCATGCGCCCGACCTCGGCCGAAGCGCCCACATAGAGACCCCTGCCGAGCTGGGACGGAAGGCGATCGTACTGGTAGTAGTAGACTGCGCGGCCGAGCATATATTGCGTGCCGGTGAGCTGGTTGATCTGCAGCCCGGACAGCCGCTGGAAGCCACCGAGGAAGTACGGATCGTAGACCGGAAGGTCGCCGTTGATCACCCCGCCGGCGGAAGCTCCGATGCTCAGGGTATGGCGGTCCCAGCTCTTCGCCGCGAGGAGCGACGCGTCCGCCGTGGTGTACTGGTCCTGAGAACCCATGCCGGAGAGGGTCGAGAACCCGCGCGCAGCCGCCAGGTAGCCATTCCGCGGGAAGTCGATGTTGTCGAGCTGATCCACCAGAACGCGGCCGGTCACGCCCGCCTGAAAGAGATCGAACGTGGGCACGGCGCTGAGCGCGCCGAAGTCCGGGCTGGCGCGCAGCCAGCCCGCGAACGGACCGACGCGCACGTCGATCAGCCGGTCCTGGTAGCCGACGTCGAGGTGTCCGCGCACATACTTGACCCCGTAGTTGCCCACGAGCTGGTTGTTGAAGTAGAACTGCACCGGAGAATCCTGAAACTCGAACCGCGGCGCCACGTAGCCGATGTACCTGAAGCCGAGGGGCTGGTAGAACTCGGTCACGAAACGGTTGGTGTAACCCACCTGCGCGTCGGTGCGCCATTCCGCGCCGAGACTGTTGAGCCACGTCCTGCGGTAGCTCGCGAGCAGATTGAATCGTTGCGAATCCTGGAAATCGGTATAGAGGCCGAGCCCGAAGCGGAGGTAGTTGGGGCCCCAGGATTTCTCCGAGGCGTTGATGACGACCGCGCGCGTTCCGGCCTCGTCGACGAGACTGTAATCCACCTGGTCGAAGTCGCCGCGTCCGAACAGGCGTTTGAGGTCGCTGTCGAGGGATTCAGTGGTGAAGGCTTTGCCCGGCTGCGTGCTGAGCTCGCTTTTTATTACCTCCGGATTCACGAGCTTGTTGTCCGTCGCCACGCGGATCTCCGTGATCGGAAGCGGCGCGAT
The DNA here is from genome assembly GCA_963747225.1 of uncultured beta proteobacterium. Classification (GTDB taxonomy): domain Bacteria; phylum Pseudomonadota; class Gammaproteobacteria; order Burkholderiales; family JAEUMW01; genus JAEUMW01. The sequence goes on from CAVVES010000029.1 coordinate 48,368, forward strand.
CCGCCGACTCTCCCGCTCCGCTGCCCATTGCGCGTAGTCGGGTTCCGACAGTTGCAAGGCGCGGAGCCGTCTCGCTTCGCCGCGCGCAGCTTCGCTACCGATTTTGATCGCCTCGGCGTAGCGAGGGAAATCGGAGGCGCTGATCCCCGTGAGGTCGGGTGTGATCAGCACATCGGTTTCCTTGAGCGACGAGAGCGACTGGGAAACATTGAGCTCGGTCATCAGGTTGACCGATTGCAGGGCGACCGCGAACACCGATTTGAGCTGGTCCCGCTTGCCGAGCGGCGTGCCGAGATTGACCGCGATCACGATGTCGGCGCATTCGGCGCGCGCCACGTCCACCGGCAGGTTGCGTGTGAGGCCCCCATCCACGTACAGCTGGCCGTCGATCTGCACCGGGGCGAACGCCCCAGGTACCGACATGCTCGCGCGCATCACCCGCGCGAGATCGCCGCTGTCGAAGATCTTCATCTCTCCCGTTTCGAGGTTGGTGGCGATCGCGCGAAAGGGCACGGGGAGCTTGTCGAAGTCGGCATTCGCGACACCGCCCGAGATCGTGATCATGTCGCGGAGGAAGAGCTCGAACTTGTAGCCCGACGTGGTGCCGGTGGGAAGCTGGATCTCGCCATCGCGATAACCCACTTCGAAACCCCATAGCGAAGTGAAGTCGTCCTTGCGGCGGCGGAACGGACGGTCGAGCCGCCCCGGGTCGTCGATGAAGAGATCGTCCCAGGCTAGGGTCGACACCCGCTTTTCCATTTCGTCGGGCGCGATCCCTGCCGCGTAGGCGCCGCCCACGACCGCTCCCATGCTGGTTCCGGCGATGCAATCGATCGGAACGCGCATTTCCTCAAGGACGCGCAGCACGCCGATGTGCGCGAATCCGCGGGCCCCTCCACCGGACAGGACGAGGCCGACGCGCGGGCGTCCTGGGCTCGTCATGTCGGGCGCGGGAGGCACATCCTCGGCGTGGGCCGCTTGCACCAGACAGATCGCGAATAGTGCGCTCATCGCGCGCCCGCCAAACGATCGCGGCGGGACAACCAACGGTGTGCTGTGCATGCGGCGGATGGGATCGGATGAACGCGACGGATTGTAGCGGACACATCGTACCGTGACTCGCACTCTCGCCGCGACTGCCCGCACCGGGCAACACGGTGCGAGGCGCGGCAATTCAGGTTATAGTGCCTCGCGATATCACGCCCGAAGGAATCAGGACTTCGCGCCCATGCCCCTCGTCGCCTGCTCGAATCGCCGCCGCTTCGTTTTATCCTCCGCTGCACTCTCCGCTTTCACCAGCCTCTTTCTCGTCCTCTGCCTTGGAGGCTGCGAGAAGGAAAAGCCAAAGGCCGCTGCACGACCGCCCGTCGAAGTGACGACCGTCACCGTGACGCCGAGGGACACACCGGTCGCATTCGAATTCGTCGGTCAGACCCAGAGTTCGCGCGAAGTGGAGATCCGGGCGCGGGTGGACGGGTTTCTCGAGAAGCGCGTCTACATCGAAGGCGATCCCGTGCAAACCGGGCAAACCATGTTTCTCATGGACCGCAAGCCCTTCGAGGCAGCGCTGCAGCAGGCGAAAGGCGAGCTCGCACAACGCCAGGCACAGCTGGATACGGCGAAGGCGAACCTCGCGCGCGTCAAGCCGCTGGCAGAGCAGAATGCCGTTTCCAAGAAAGACCTCGACGACGCAGTGGGTGCCTTTCAGTCCGCGGAGGCCCAGGTCCTGTCCGCGAGAGGCAACGTGCGCAACGCCGAGCTCAACCTCTCGTACACGACAATCGCCTCGCCGCTCAACGGGCTCTCGAGCTTCGCCAAGATTCAGGACGGCGCGTACGTCAGCACCACGAACAGCCTGCTTACCTACGTCGCCCAGCTCGACCCGATCTGGGTCAACTACAGCGTTTCAGAGAACGAGGTGCTGAGATTCCGGGAGCAAACCGCGAGGGGGCTGCTGCGATTCCCGCCCGACCGGAGCTTTGAGATCGAGCTCGTGCTTGCCGATGGCAGCGTGTTCCCGAATCGCGGCCGCATCAGCTTCGCCGACCCCTCGTTCAGCAGGGAAACCGGAACCTTCCTGGTGCGCGCGGTGCTCGCCAATCCGAAGGGGATCCTCCGTCCCGGGCAGTTTGTGCGCGTGCGCGCGCACGGCGCGATTCGGCCGAATGCGATTCTCGTCCCGCAGCGCGCAGTCGTGCAGGGCGCGAAGAGCCACTTCGTATGGGTGATCGGCAAGGATGGCAAAGCCCAGCAGCGGGTGGTAGACGTCGGGGAATGGCACGGCAAAGACTGGTTCATCAGCCAGGGTCTGCAGCCGGGCGAACAGGTCGTTGTCGACGGGGCGATTCGGCTCACGCAGGGCGCGGAGGTCAAGATCGTGCAGGCCCCGACTCCCGCTCCCGGCGCTGACGCGCAAGCGGACGCGACCGCGCCGAACGCTACGCCGCCGCTCCCTGGATGGGGAGGAACTGGCAGCGCGAACGGACCAGCTGCACCCGCGGCACGCGACCCGACGTCGGCGGAGCGAGGTGCCAGGCGAGTCGGGGCCTCGAGTTCGAGCGCGACGCCAACCACCGCGCTGCCCGGCGGCAATGAGTTGGCATGGATCTTTTTCGGCTCCGGCAGCAGCACGCTGACGTCCCAAGGGCAGTCATCTGTCACCGCGGCGGCAAGCTATCTCAAGGGCCACCCGGATGCACGGGTCGACATCACCGGCTACGCCGACAAGACCGGCAAGCATCCCCGCAACGTGGAGCTGGCCAAGGAGCGCGCGAAGGCGGTCCATCAAGCGCTACACGACAGTGGGGTGAAGGACGGCCAAGTCAATATGGCGCCGCCTGCCAGCATCACCGGAAGCGGGAACAACCGGGACGCGCGACGGGTCGAGATCAAGCTGGTTGGGGCGGGCGTAGCCTCCCCGGAGACGACTACACCGGCAATGGCAGCACCCAAGGAATGACTCCGGGCCGCGGATGAAGATCTCCCATTTCTGCATCGACCGTCCGATCTTTGCGGCGGTCATCTCGATCGTCATTGTCATCGCAGGGCTGGTGGCGATGGTGAATCTGCCCATCGCGCAATACCCGGACATCACGCCGCCGACCATCTCGGTTACTACCACCTATCCCGGCGCCAGCGCCGACGTGGTCTCTCAGAATGTTGCCTCGCCCATCGAGCAGCAGGTCAACGGCGCGGACAACATGCTGTACATGTACTCGACGAGCTCCTCGACCGGGTCTATGACGCTCACGGTCTTCTTCGAGATTGGCACCAATCCCTCGCTTGCGCAGGTAGACGTGCAGAACCGGGTCAACCTTGCGCTGCCGCAGTTGCCGGCGGTCGTGCAGCTGCAGGGCGTATCCGTGCAGAAGCGGTCTTCGGCGTTCATGATGATCATCGTCGTGTACTCGCCCGACAACCGCTTCAGCGACACCTACGTGGGGAACTACGCGAACCTCTACGTCCTCGACGCGATCAAGCGTATCCCGGGCGCGAACCAGTCGAGCATTTTCGGGACGCCCGATTACGCGATGCGCATCTGGTTGAAGCCCGACCGCATGGCGAGCCTCGGCATCACCGCGGCCGACGTGCAACAGGCGGTCACGAACCAGAACCAGCAGTTCGCCGTCGGCCAGATCGGTCAGCCTCCCACCGGAAAACCCGTGGAGCAGTCCTTCGCCATGACCAGCAAGGGCCGTCTCACCGAGCCAGCGGAGTTCGACAACATCATCCTGAGGGCGCAGAGCGGGGGCGCAGCCATCGTGCGTCTCAAGGACGTGGGCCGCGCCGAGCTCGGGTCGAAGGACTACTCCACCAAGCGCACATTCCAGGGCAAGACCGCCACTGCGTTGGCCATCTACCAGCAACCCGGCGCCAACGCGCTGGACGTGTCGAGACAGGTTCGGGCGACGCTCGCCGAACTCAAGAAATCGTTTCCCGAGGGCATCGACTACGCAGTAGGACTGGACACCACCAATTTCACCCGCGCGTCGATCAAGGAAGTCATCCACACGTTCTTCGAGGCCCTGATACTCGTTGTTCTCGTGGTGTATCTCTTCCTGCACAGCTTCCGGGTGACGCTCATCCCGGTGCTTGCGGTTCCGGTGTCGATCATCGGCACCTTCGCCGGCATGGCGGCACTTGGTTTCTCCATCAACATGCTGACGCTGTTCGGCCTGGTGCTCGCAATCGGCATTGTGGTTGACGACGCGATCGTGGTGATCGAGAACGTCGAACGCAACATGAACGAGCACAACCTGCCGCCAAAGGAAGCCGCGAAACGCGCTATGGACGAGGTGGGCGGGCCGGTGATCGCGATCGTGCTGGTGTTGTGCGCGGTGTTCGTGCCGGTTGCTTTCCTATCCGGCATTACCGGCGAACTCTACAAGCAGTTTGCCATCACCATCGCGATCTCGGTGGTGATCTCCGGTGTCGTGGCGCTCACGCTCTCGCCGGCTCTCGCCGCGCTGCTGCTCAAGCCGGGACACGGGCCGAAGCGCGGATTCTTCGCGTGGTTCGAGCGTCAGTTCTCACGCATAACCGATGGCTATACCGCCGGAGTTGCCATCACGATCAAGCGTGTGACGATCGCGCTGCTCCTCTTCGCGGGCATGCTGTTTCTCACGTTCTCGCTGTTCAAGAGGATCCCCAGTTCGTTCCTGCCGCCGGAGGATCAGGGTTACCTGCTGGGGGCGATCATCATGCCGGACTCTGCGAGCCTGGACCGGACGGCACAGGCGGGCAGGAACGCGACCGAGTTCTTCATGAACAATCCGGCTGCGGAGGGCGTGGTTGTCGTGAGTGGCTTCAGCCTGCTCGACTCTCAGACGCGCAACGATGCCGGCGTGTTCTTTGTCGGGCTGAAGGACTTCGATCAGCGCAAGGACCCGAAGCTGCAGGCGCCCGCGATCATCGCGGACGCCACCAAGGCTTTTTCGCGGGTGAAAGAGGGCATCCTCCTCCCCATCAACCCGCCCTCCATACCGGGCCTCGGGACTACGGGGGGCATGGAGTTCTGGCTCCAGAGTCAGGGCGATGCTTCGGTCCAGCAATTTCAGGAGATCCTCAATCAGTATCTCGCGAAAGTGCGCCAGCGCCCCGAACTGACCCGCGTCACGGCAACCTTCAGCGCCAACAATCAGCAGCTTCTGATCGAGGTCGACCGTTCGAAAGCCGAGACGCTCGGCGTCGCGGTACAGGACATCTACAGCACCATCCAGACCATGTTCGGCTCGCTATACGTGAGCCAGTTCAACAAGTTCAGCCGGTTGTGGCAAGTCATTCTCCAGGCCGAGCCGGGCGAACGGCTGCAGCCGGAGGACCTCGACCAGATCTACGTGCGCAGCAAGTCCGGAGCCATGGTTCCGCTCAAGGCGGTGACCACCGCCCAATACGTCACGGGGCCCGTGATTGTCACGCGCTTCAACAATTTTCCAGCTGTCAAGATCACCGCCTCCGCCGCACCGGGATTCAGCTCCGGTCAGGCGATTGCCGCCATGGAAGATGTCGCCGACGAGGTGCTGCCCGATAGCTATGGCTACGCCTGGAGCGGCCAATCGTACGAGGAGAAGAAATCTGGCGGTACGTCCGGCGCTCGTGTTCGTCTTCGGCATGATCATGGTGTTCCTGATTCTCGCTGCCCAGTACGAGAAGTGGTCGCTGCCCTTCGGCGTACTGCTCGCGGTGCCGTTCGCGCTCTTCGGCGCGCTGGTGGCGATCTGGCTGCGCGAGATCGAGAACGACATCTACTTCCAGATCGGCCTGACGATGCTGATTGCGCTGGCCGCGAAAAACGCGATCCTGATTTTCGAGTTTGCCGTCCTCAATCGTGCAGCCGGCAAATCACCCCGCGACGCGGCGCTCACTGCTGCACGCGAGCGCCTGCGGCCGATCATCATGACTTCGTTCGCATTCATTCTCGGCTGCGTGCCGCTTGCGATCGCAACCGGCGCCGCGGCCAACAGTCGCCACTCCATCGGCACCGGCGTGATCGGCGGCATGTTGTCGGCGCACGGTGATCGCGATCTTCTTCATCCCGATGTTCTACTGGCTGATCGAATCGACCACGGAGAAATTCGGCCGCAAACCCGCCCCGCCCCTGAGCGGTACCGAACCGCCCGACCAGCCAACCGCGAAGCCGGGTCCGGGCGGCGGCACGCCGGTCCCCACCTCCCCTCACGACAAGCGTGGTGGGGACTGAGATGCGGGTTGCCGTCGTGGCGGTAGCCATGGTGGTCGCCCTGGCCGCCTGCAAGGTCGGTCCGGACTACGTGCGGCCGAAGGTCGATACCCCTGCCACGTTCCGCTTTGAGGAGAACGATGCTCCCGATCTCGTCAACACCGCATGGTGGGAGCAGTTCGACGACGTGGTACTGAACCAGCTCATCACGACTGCCCTCGCGCAGAACAAGGACGTGCGCATCGCCGCGGCGCGCGTGGAGGAAGCTGCCGGTATCCTGGGCACGACTCGCTCCCAGCTCTTTCCCCAGGTAGGTGTCGGCGCAGGCGTCGCGCGCCAGGAAGCGAGCCGCTTCAACGCCACCACGACCTTGCAGGAGGACGTCAAGCGCACCTTCACCAATTACCAGGTCCTGCTCTCGGCGTCGTGGGAGCTCGACTTCTTCGGCAAGCTGCAGCGCCAGACCGAATCAGCGCGGGCATCCCTGCTCGCCAGCGAGGATGGTCGGCGTACCACCCTCCTCTCGCTGGTCGCCGCGGTCGCGAACGAGTATGTCACGCTGCGCGATCTCGACAAGCAGCTTGAGATCTCCCTTCGCACCGCGGATTCGCGCGGCGAGAGCGTGCGGCTTTTCGAGCTACGCTTCAAGGGCGGAGTCGTCGCCGAACTGGAGCTCGAGCAGGTGCGTTCGCAATACGAAGAGGCGCTCGCCGCAATCCCCGACCTCGAGCGCCAGATCGCGCAGCAGGAGAACCTGATCTCGGTGCTGCTCGGCCTCAACCCAGGGCCGATTCCGCGCGGCAAGACGCTCGACGATCTCACGCTGCCCACGGTTCCCGCCGGATTGCCTTCGGATCTGCTCGAGCGCCGCCCCGATCTGTTGCAGGCGGAGCAGAGCCTGGTTGCTGCCAACGCGGAGATCGGCGCAGCGAAGGCGCTCTACTACCCCACCATCACGCTGACCGGACAGGCCGGCACGCTCAGCACCCAATGGAACAATCTCTTCAGCGGTGATGCGCGCACGTGGAGCTTCGGGCCGTCGATCAGCGTGCCGATCTTCACGGCGGGCGCGATTCGCGGACAGGTGGCGCAGGCCGAAGCACGCCAGCAGCAGGCGCTCTACCAGTATCAGCAGGCGATCCAAACCGCGTTTCGCGAAACCGAGGATGCGCTCGTTGGACAGCTCAAGCTGCGCGAGCAACTCGCGGTGCAGGGGCGTCGGGTGAAGGCACTGCGGGGCTACGCGCGGCTCGCACGCCTGCGCTACGACAACGGCTACACCAGCTATCTCGAAGTGCTCGATGCCGAGCGCAGCCTGTTCGAAGCGGAGCTCGACTACGCTCGCAACCAGGGTGATCTGTTTCAGTCGCTAGTCAATCTGTACAAAGCCATGGGCGGGGGCTGGGTGGTGCAGGCGAATCAGCTGGCGCCGCAGCCCAACATCGACGTTCAGGCCAATCCACCGATTTTTCCGTAGATCGCTGATGAGGCTCTGCGTCTGCTTCCACTCAGACAGTCAAAAAGTGGTAACGGCGCGGCTCAGGTTACGGATGTGTATCTGGTCTACTCGATGAGACGCTTCAGTTTGCGGCCACCGGTCGCTTCAAAACCGTTCCGCTCATAGAATGCAAGGCTTCGATCGAACTCGGGCAAGGGCGGCGTGCACACTTCCAGGCGTTGCCACCCCTTTTGACGGGCCAACTCGGTTGCCGCGTGGATCAAAGCAGCCCCGACACCCTGGCTTCGAAAAGCGCGAGCAACATAGAACTCCTGCACGGTTGCCATGGCCCCACCCGCATACAGCGCACGCCCCTCCGACAGGCCTGCAAACCCGACTGGCTCGCCCTCACTCTCCGCTATAAGCGCAAAGTAATGCCTTTCGACAAGCAATGCTCGGCATGTCTCGGTCGACTGCTCCACGTTCAGAAAGAAATGCCTGACCCCCAACGCCTGGGAGATTTCTTCCGTCAATGCGACCGCTAGTTCTGCCACTATCGATGAGTCTGCTGCAGAGGCCAACCGAACGTGCGTAGACATGGGAAACCCTAGCGTAGGAACACAGGGCCAATTCAGGTGCTACCCGGGGAAAGCCAGCAGAGCGGGCGTCTTGGAAGCGCCGGGACCGGGTGTCCGCGCCACATTCATGATCCAGCACACCGTGACGAAGTAGCCCACCAAGGCAGTGAGTTCGACTGTTCCTGTCTCTTCAAAACAGGAAGTGGTTTCAGCATAGGTTTCGTCACAGACCCCGTTCCGGAGCATCAATTCCATCACAAAGTCGACCGCACACTGTTCATCAGCTTTGAGGTCACGTGGACGGCGCCCAGCAGCTAGCGCATCAATAGCAACCGAGGAAACTCCCGCCGTGACGGCCAGCGGAGCGTGAGTCTGCCATTCGAACTGATTCCCTGTTTCTCTAGCAACGACGCATATGGCAAGTTCCCGAATATGCTCCGGCAGGGTCCCGTCAAATCGCAGGGCTTCCCCCGTTTTCCCGATACGCTCCATAAGAACAGGAGTCCGTAGTAAGGGAACAAACGGGCCGAAAATCGCCTTGCGAGGGCCATTGATGATCGCATCAGCCGCTGCCCGCTGGGCGTCGCTCATGACGCTCCGCTCGGGAATCGGCAAGCGTTCTGATTTGGAGAGGCCGAAGCCCTGAGGGGTGGCCACGAGGAGGCTGTCGTTATCCATGGCAATGCTCCTTGACGTGATTTTGGTGACGTACTTTGTGCCACAGGTACATGGCACTAATGATCAGACCCGCAGCGGCCAACTCCAGGCCGTAGCTCAATGCCATCGAGGGATCGGCGGTTAACCGTCCAAGCGCAGCGAAGGCGACCGGACCCATCAATTGCCCAAAGGCAAAGCCGGCTGTCATCCGCGCCAGGATGACCGTGGCGTTTTCCTTGGCACGGGCTCGGGCTTCCTGCATGCCAATCATGGTGATGACCATGAAGGTGCCGCCCACAAGCAACGCCGCAATCACAATGCTGGTGAGTGAAGCCCATACGCTTGGCAGCAACACGCCAGTTGCCATCAAGAGGTGGGATGTTGCCCATACGTGGAGTCGATTGAATCTCCTTAGCCCCCAGGAAACGACGACCGTGGATAATGCCGCAGCCATCCCAAACACTGGCCAGGCCCAACCAAAGATCTGGGGATCGTCTACCAGTTGGCGAGCAAGCGCCGGCAGATAAGTAGCCGGAAGGATGTATCCAAATCCAAAGACGCTGTAACAGACCACCAAACCGCCAGTGTCGGAAGGCGCCTCGCGGTGCAAGCCTTGGGAAACACCGCCCTGAGTATGAGCAATGGGCGTGGGATGGTTGCGGCTTACGATCAACGGGAACAGGGTCGCCACTCCCGCCAGGACGGCAAGTTCAGTCCACATCCGACTGGCAGAGATGTCTGGACGAGCCGCCAGTACGCAGAAAACGCCAGCTGCGGCAATGCCGAGCCCAACACCGGCGAAAATGGCGCCCGCCAGATGAGGACGACCCAGAGCAGCTAGCCACCCCAATCCCCATGCAGTCGTGGCAACCAGGGCCCAGGCGCTCAACACTCCAGCAAGGAAGCGAAGCAATGCCCAGGTCGGCACGGACGACGTCCACCCAACTGCTCCTGTGACTCCCACGATTCCGATGAGGCCGAGTGCCAAGAGTGTCGCCGGCTTCAGCCGTACACGGGCAGCAACCAGGGCTCCCAGTAGGTAGCCAAGGTAATTACTTGCAGCGAGTAGCGCGCCGGCCTCGCCAGTGAGCAGTCCATCCCGCACCATCAATGGAAAGAGCGGAGTAAAGGCAAATCGCCCTACCCCCATGGCGACTGCCAGGGAAATCATCGCCGCCGCAGAAATCGCAAAGGTTGATCGGATAACCGCTGCGCTAGGAGAAAGTTTTGGAGAATTCACGACCGTCATTACAGCCGAGCCAATACCTGCAGACAAATGAATTAATGTGGACCGGCACCCCACCAGGGAATGATTGTTTGCGTGGCCGCCGGAACCGGCTTTGCAATCGTGCTCAATCCGTTCTGGTTGCCCTGCGTGCCACGGGAAAGGTAAATCGACACGTTCTCTGCGGGAACGAGTTTCCACGAGTCGAACGCATCTCGTCTGGTGCAGCCAACCCTCAATAGCCTTAGAAGGGCTGGTTAAGCTATTTCAAACCACCGAACAGCCGACACTCGTAGCGGAACCGGGTTAATTCCCGCGGCACGTTTCCGCTTGCCCACAATACTGTTGAGTGGCGGCTCTACCTCGGATAGCTGGCCTTCATGACTTCGACGGCCGTACGGCTCTTGTGTGGGTCGTAACCCGGTCTGAACGGAGCGCACTTCCAAAGCCATCAGACGTTGTCTGTCAGGTCGAATTGCGGTTAGGACACTTTAATCATGGAGCCGAAGCGCTCAAGGCATACCGCCTTGCCGTTCGATTAGCGCTTTGAGAACGCACTCCAAAGTCACGCTTCCCTTTTGTGATCCGGCCTCACCACACTCGAATTCAATCCAGCCTTCGTTAAACCCATCCAGCATTCGAATCCGTGGCATTGGGTTTTTCATCCCCTGCGATTTGAAAGCGGCCTCCCAGGATTCGCGCGGCACAACTTCCATCCGCACCGAACTGCCCAAGAGCCTGGCGAAAGTTGTGGCAACCTCGTTTGGTGTGACGCGCTTCGGTCCTTCCAACTCGACCACGCGGCGACCGCGCCACTGCTCTTGAAGAATTTCGGTTGCCACCTTCCCGATGTCCGCCGTCGCCACCATCGGTATCGGTTTGTCGAGCGGTTGAAGAAAACTCGGAATCACACCCCGCTCCCGTGCCGGAGCTACATCCCAGCTGCAGTTCTCCATGAACCAGGCCGGACGAAGCACAGCAAGCGGCATTGGCACGGCCGTGATCGCCTCCTCGATGATCGTGTGCCGGGTAAGAAGATTGGGCTGGCTTGCCTGTGCCCCCAATCGTGGAAAGGTAAACAACTCGCGCCGGGCGCGCAGCTTCTAGCGCAGATCTCAATGCCACCCCGATGGCCCGCGCCTCAGGAAAATCCGGCAACGGGTCAAAATTCGGTGGCACAAGCACAAAGACAGCTTGCGCTCCTTGAAACGCGGCTGTGAGCGAGGCAGCATCTTCTATGGTGGCGAGTGCGACTTCACATCCGCGATCAGCCCATTCCCGACCTTTGCCAGCATTCCGCACGACCGCGCGGACTGGCTGTCCTGCTTCGAGAAGGAGACGTCCGACAACACCTCCAATCTGGCCAGTGATCCCCGTGATTGCGTACATATGAGCACTCCCTTCGTTCTAGCGTTGTCAAGTGGCCATGCCTGAACACACAAGCTCAGCGAACGCCGAAGGCGGTCTGGGGCAGTTTGATATGCACCGATGTCTCCTTCGTTGCAAGATTCCTCCCCTTTTTCGGACAGGTACGAAGGCAACGTGTTCTTGAGGAGGAGCGCAAGCCCGACGAGCCCGACCAATCCGAGAATCTGAAGACAAGCAGCAAAGTCATACTGTCGGAGTCCGGCTAATGACGGAGCTCAACGCGGCGGCCGAGGACGCGTCCGCTGCAGTGATTTGTTGGGCCGCACGACGTACGCCCCGAGACCGTAACTGCAACGCATTACTCATACAAAGATCACGGTACTCATAGCCAACGCTTTACCGCCGCAGCCGTGTCGCTGGGCATCGTGTTGAAGCACAGCTTGGCTTGAGGCGCGTGTTCATGCACCACGTTGAGCAACTTCTCAAACAGAATGAAGTTGCTCGGGTTCGTTCGTACACCTGCCCCAATAAGGATGCAATCGAACCGCCTCTGCTCGAGTTGGGTTTGAACAACTGCCTCGGCCGTTTCGCCAAAGTCGGTTAGACACATTTGCACGCTGTACCCGAGAGGAGTCAGTTCGTCTTGACAGGATTTGAGACCGGCAAGTACCTTCGTTGCGTCCATGCCCGGCGCGTAGCCGGGTTGTGAGAAATCAATCAGCGTTGGATCCAGACCAATCACGAGTACACTCTTCTCGTGTGTCATAGCTGCCTCCATGTAGTTGGTGCCTGACGGAACGCAGGGACGCCTTCGATATTGCTCTCAATGTATGGGAGTGCCATTGCTGTCGCCCAACGTTCGAGGTGAGGCGGGGCCGACGGCGGGACGCCAGGACCCGACCAACGCATGATAGACAACTGCGTTGGGCCTCGCCTCGACCGAGGGGTTAGCCGTCATGCTGCCCGAGGTATGCCGCTCTGAACTCTTCGACGTTGTGCACGAAGGATGTCCGGTGAATCATGCGGTGGCAGTTAGAGAGCAGAGGACAGTGAAGTCGGTTTTGGGGTTGAGCATCAGCTTCTGACCCTTGAACTCTGCCAACGGCGTGAGGTGATGGGCTTCGATGAAGTCCCGGCCGATGCTTCCGTACTTGACCTCGAAATCAAACCCGCATGCCTTGCAGCTGTACCCATGGGCAAGCTTGGCGCGATGTGCCAGTTTTCGATTGCGCTCCACGCGCTTGTGTTCCCGAGCTTGCGCAAGTCCTCTTCGCCCAAGTTCGCTTCATCTTCTTCCGCATCGGCGCGCTCGAACAACTGCGGCTCGCGGGAGACCAAGGCAAAGTAGAGATCGATGAAGCGACCAAGGTCTGCCCCGAGTTGAAAGTCGTCTGGCAGTGAATTTCGCGGGTAGTACAGCGAACAGACGCTACCAACCTCGTAGTACGCACTCAAATTGGCTGTCCCACTGGCTGCGAGATCAATCTCGCCCGTGACAGGCCATTTGCCAGTGGTCCAAGCCGAGCGAGGAAGTCGGCAGCTCGAACGCGAAGGGCGGGTTTGGCGCCCGCCCCGTACTGCTTTCTAGCACTAGTGACACCTTGGTTCAATGAGAGGTAGACACCGGCAAAGTCTTCTCTCGCAAGGTAGACGATGTAGTACCCATCCTGTGCGCTTTCGGTAACGAATCGGTCGTAGACGGCGGCCCAAGGCGTACGTGCCCAAAGTCCCTGTCCGGCGCGGCCGTGAAAGACATACCGTGGATTGGGTCCAACGGCTTCCTTGAGAACCGCAGGCACTTCCTCGCGGATAAACTCCGCAACGGCGTCTCCCGCGAACTTGCGCGTGAGTGCCTTGGGGTATTCATCGAGGAAGAGGCTAAGCGCGGCGTGGAGGCTCATGACGGCTAACGTAATGTATACATCCTAAACGACGCTTTTTCTTGCGTCACAGGATTTTTGATCCGACGATCCTCGCCTCTGATCAGCCGCTTGGCCGACAAAACTGCATACATTTTCAAGACGCTGGCCAATTGGGCGTCAGCTTCCAAGTAAGCGGCGGCATCTCAAGCCTCAGCTCCCGACACCAGCGCAGAACCTCAGCCTCGCCGATGCCAGCGCGAGAAGCCTGGAGAACCGCTGTGCGTAAGCCAGTAGAATCACCAAGACGGGCGAACGGAGACCGCCATGGCGTGCACTCCAAGACTTGTGCTTTTCACCGTAGTCGCGACCCTGCTCTACCTTGGGCTCGCTGTCCTCGGTTCGGGTGGGTTCGCCGCATTCTTCTCTCACCCAGCCCTGATCGCCCTCGCGATCGTCGTTGCGATCCTGACCGGCATTGCGCTCTTCAGTAGCGGGAATCTGAGTTCCGGCGAGCGCGAGGACCGATCCAATCGCTGGGTCATTGCGGCCTTTGGGGTCATCGGGCTGCTGATGGGCTATCTACCCGCGTACGCTGACAGCAAGGATTTCTGGACGCTCGACGGGGACGCGATTCGCTGGGCTGGCGTCGCGCTCTTCACCATTGGCGGCGCCTTGCGGATCTATCCAGTGTTCGTTCTCGGTCGCCGCTTTAGCGGATTGGTTGCGATCCAACCGGGACATGCACTCGTCACCTCCGGTGTGTATGGCGTCATCCGCCATCCTAGCTATCTTGGCCCGCTCATCAACTCGCTGGGTTGGGCGTTGGCCTTTCGTTCTGGTCGGTGTGCTGCTCACATTGCTCCTTCTGCCGCCGCTCCTCGCACGGATACGCGCGGAAGAGAAGCTGCTGCGCTCGAAATTAGGCGAAGAATACGACGTCTACTGCGCACGCACCTCGCGGCTGCTTCCCTGGATCTACTGAGCTTGCATCATCCTTCTCATCGCGCGTGATCTACCCGCAGCGCTGCCATCCGCCACGCTTCAGGCGGCGCGCCCGCCGGGTTAGAGTCTCCGCCCTGCCCGCCAAGAAGAACCAACAGGCCATGTGGTTCACCCGCATCTCCATCCGCAACCCCGTGTTCGCCACCATGATGATGGCGGCGTGCCTCGTGCTCGGTGTCTTTTCCTATCAACGCCTCGCGGTCGAGCAGTTTCCGGTCGTGAGCGTTCCGATCGTGATCATGCAGACCATTTATGGGGGGCTGCGCTATGCGGGGGACGCGTACGGCTGCGGCCGATTCTGATGACGACGTTCGCGATGGTCTTCGGCATGCTGCCGCTCGCGCTCGGGCTCGGCGAAGCGCGGAGCAGCGATCGCCGATGGCGCACGCGGTGATCGGCGGCATCATTTCTTCGACGCTGCTCACACTGGTGGTGGTGCCGGTGCTGTATTCGTACGTGGATGAAATCGGGCGCGCAACGGCGCGGTTGCTGAGGCGACGCGGCGCGCGCGATGTCAGCGATTGACGTTCCGGTCGCTCGGTGTGATGTCGAGCGTCGAGTTCGCTGAGAGGCCGCAGCTCTCGCCTATAATCGCGCCTCAGACGCGATCATCCCGCTTCCCTTTCAACCACAAACCGGAGAATTCACCATGATGCGTTCCCTCACCGCTGTCCTCCCCTTCGTTCTGGCTGTCGTCCTCGGTGGCTGCCAAGGCATGGGCGGCTCGCAACCCGTGCCGGTGGAGGTACGCAGCGGAAAGATCGAGCAGATCACCCCGGTTCAGCTCGAGGGGGATCATGATGTGGGGCTGGGTGCGATCCTCGGCGGCGTGGCAGGAGCCGGGCTCGGCAGCCTCATCGGCGCAGGCACTGGCAAGGACGTGGCAATCGCCGCTGGCGCGATAGGCGGCGCCTTTCTCGGCAACTACGCGCAGAAGAAGTACGAATCGAAGCAGCCGGGAGAGCAGATCGTCGTACGGCTCACAAGCGGTGTGCTGGTGGTGGTGACGCAACCGGTCGGAAGCTACCTGCGCGTCGGTCAGCGGGTGTACGTCGAAGGGGCCGGACAGAGCGCACGCGTCGTCGCACAGAACCCCTGAAGCGCGCTGCGTTTACCGATGCCCGCCGCCGCCGCGGGCGCCCCCCCACCCCAGCCGGGACCGCGTCCCGCTGCTGGCGCGCCCTGGAAGCCGCTCACGCCAGCTCCGGGCACACCCATGCCCCCGCCCCTTGGCATTCCGGGAAACGAAGGCGCGGCCATGCCGCCGTTGTAACGGGGCAAAGCTCCCACTCCGGGGTTCATTCCGGGGTTATAGCCAATGGAAGGCTGGGGCACTGCGCCGCGCGGAACGGTACCGAACTGATTGCCGCCCGGCAAAGGATTGCCGCGAATGTAAGCCTGCGGTTGAGCCGGTCCCGCCGCGGGCGGCGCATAGACGCCGGGGCGTGGCGTCGAAATTCCCCCGCCGCTGATGCTGTTCAGGGCTTGCGCAGGGGCTCGGTAGGTGGAGCCCGAAAACGCATTCGCGTTGGGCTGCGTTCCCCGGAAAGTCTGCCAGCCGCCTGGAACGGTCGGTACACCCCGCGCAGCGCTCGCAGCGGATGCCGCGGCGGCACCAGCCGCTGGGGCTGCCGAGAACAGATTCGGATTGGCTCCCACGGGCCGCTGGAAGCCCTGCGGTAGCGCAGAGACTGGAGGCGCGCCAGTGCTCCAGCCCGGCCCCCTCGGTACGGATTGATTGGCGATCAGATTGGACCGCGGTCCGAAGGCGGCCCCTGCCGTGGTCGGGAACCGTGGCACCGCTACTGGCGGAAAACCCGGGCGGACACCCGGCGGTACAAAGCCCGGACGCGCGATCGGCGGCGGAAAGAAAACCGGCGGGCGAGCCCAGCCCCAAGTGGGACCCCACCACGGCCGCCCACCCCACGCCCAGAAAGGCGGACGCACCCAGCCCCAGCCGGGGGCCGGGCCCCATCCCCACCCCCAGCCCCAGAACGGTGGGCGCCACCATCCGGCCCAGGCGGGTCCCCACCAGGGCGCGGCCCACGGACTCCATGTCGGCCAGAACGGGCCGACGCCGACGCTCCAACCGAAACCGTACGTCCACGGTGCGCCGAACCAGGCGTTGCCGATCCACGGCGACGCCATCACCCCCGTTCCGACGACGACGGTGCCGGAAGTGTCGGTCACGGCGCCCAAATAACCCGGCGTATACCCGGTGTAGATGTCATCCGGCGTGGCCCCGTACACCTTCACATAGGTTACGTAGTGCAGCGGCGAATCGGCCGGGATGGTGTAGATCACCGGTGGCACCCAGGTCGCCGCCTCCCACGGACCGTTCACGCTCTGTGCGGTGAACCAAACGCCCTGATCGACCGCGTACCAACTGTTCTCGTCCACGCGAATGATCGGCGTGGCGGAGTTGGCCACGTATTGAAGCGGCGTACCCGCGATCGGACGCAGCTGCGGCGCACCGTCGGTGTTCGGCGTGAAGCTCGCCTCGCTGCGCCTGATCGTGCTGTTCTGGGGAATCGCATTCGCGATGACGGCTTCTGCCGCCTGTGGCGTTCCGGGAACGGCAGCGCGCACCGGCGCCAGCGGATGGTCGTCCGGGATGAGCGCCAGATCGCGCGGGAGCTTGTCCGGCGGCGCATAGCTCCAAGGACCGTTCAACGAGCGCGAGCGGAACCAGCGCCCCGAAATGACCGCGTAGTAGTCGTTGGTGCCGGTGTCGAGGAGGAGCGGCGCCGTCGTGTTCTTCGCCCACAGCAGGTTCGTCCCGCCGATGGGCTCGAACTGCGGCTCGCCCTTGAGCACGATAAGCTCCGCGGGCGAGGTGCTCACGTAGATCACTGGCGCACCGCTCGTGATGCTAGGCCTTTCATCGCCGCCGTCCAGGAGATCGATCTGGCCGGTAGCGGCGATCTGATCCTTCACCTGCTCGAGCCGCGAGTCGCTGGAAGCTATCTGCCACGGACCGGCGAGATCGCGCGCGGTGACCCAGCCATCGAACACGTGCAGGTAGTAGCGGCCTCCGTCCGGATCCCGCAGCAGCAGCGAGCGCGTGTTGATCACGCGTTCGTACGGGGAGTTGGGCAACTTGCGCAGCGCGGGCTGGCCGTCGATGAGCACCAGCAGCGCCGGGGAGTAGCTGACGAAGATACGCGGCGGATCGTTGCGTACCGGGATGCGCTCGTCGACCACGCGGGAAGGATCCAGCTGGTCGCGGCGCACGAACCACGTCCCTGTGATGCTGCGTTGCAGGTCGCTCAAGTAACTCGCGCCGCCGTCCGGCCCCGTGGGAAAGTTGGCGCGGTCCAGATGAATCGATTCGAGCTTGACGAGCCCGCTGGCGGAGTCGGTCCACGTGCGCGCGGACCCGAATACGACGCCGTACCGCGTGCCAGTGTCGGAGGTGACGGCAACGGCCGCTCGGAACTTGACGTCCGAGCCGGTCCAGCGCTCAGCCTGGGGTTCGTAGACCCGATAGCTGACGCCGCTCGCGCTGAATTCCCGGGGCCAGGGCTGATAGTCCGCCGGCAGCACTCCGAGTGGGGGATTCGGCGGCGTCTGGAGCGCGCCGCCCGCCATTGGCGCCATCAACGCGAGCGCCAATACCAGCGATCCAACGGCCCGAGCGAACATGATGCATCCTCCGCTTCAATTTCATATTAACGCATCCGTTGGGCATCCGCTGACCGGGTGAGTTCGAAAAATCGGAAGGTAAATGCGGTCGCGGAAAAATGCTCGTCTTGCAGCGTGCTCTAGGCGCTTGCCGCGCTGCGAAGCGGGCGGGACGTGGCCGCGACGAGCTGGTTGCGCCCGGCTCCCATGGCCGCCAGGAATGCCGCCGCGGTGATCGCCGTGAACAGCGGCCCGACGGCACTCCAGTCGCCTCTCCACTCGTGCAGCACCCCGAGAGCGAGCGGACCAAGCGCCGCGAACGTGTAGCCGACAGTCTGGGCCATCCCGGAGAGGTGCGCTGCGACATGGGCATCGGGCGAGCGCAGCACGAGCAGTGTGAGAGCGATGCTAAAGAGTCCACCCAGCCCCAGACCCAGCAGCACCATCCAGATCCAGATGGTCTCGAGCGGGAGGTAGATCGAGCCGAGTAGGCCGACCAGGGTCAGTGCGAGCATCACGGTCGTCACCACGCGCTGATCCTTCCCGCGGGTGGCAAGCGCCGGTGCGAGCAGCGCCGTGACAAGCTGCATCATGACCGACACCGAGAACATGAACCCCGCGTCGCGCGCGGACAGGCCGCGGTCCTGCAGGATCGACGGAAGCCAGCCGAAGACGCAGTACGCGAGCGAGGACTGCAGACCCATGTAGGCGGTAACCTGCCACGCCAGGCGATCCGTCCACAGTCCGCGAACTTCGTACTGCGTTCGCTTGCTGTGGTGGTGGCGCGTGCGCAACTGCGGCAGCCATACCAGCACCGCGATGACTGCCGGAATCGCCCAGAAAGCGAGAGCAGGCTTCCAGTCTCCTCCTAACGCGTCCCGCAGCGGAACGGTTGTGCCCGCCGCAACGGCTGCACCCAGGCAGAGCGCCATCGTGTAGAGCCCGGTCATGGTGGCCGGCCGCTCCGGAAAGTCGCGTTTGATGATGCCCGGCAGGAGGACACCGGCGACGCCGATGCTGGCCCCGGCCAATATCGTCCCTGCGAAGAGACCCGGAATGGTGAACAGGCTTCTCAGCACGATGCCGGCCGCCAGCAGGAGCAGAGAGACGAAGATCACGCGCTCGCTGTCGAAGCGATTCGCAAGGCGCGGAGCAAGCGGCGCGAAAACGCCGAGACCAAGCACTGGAGCGGTCGTGAGCAATCCCGCCGCTGCCGCCGAGAGGCCGGTGGTGGAGCGCACATCGGAGAGCACCGGCGCGAGGCTCGAGAGCGCCGGACGAAGGTTGATGCCGATCAGCATCAATCCCGCCAGCAACACCCACGGGTGCGCAGTCCAAACCGTTTCCGCCTGCACTGCATCGTCGTCGATCTCGCAGTCGATCAGCAGCTCTTGACTGCGCGGTCGAGCAGATTCGAGAGCATGTGTGCGCGATGCGGGATCGCGACTCATGACCACCTCATCGCGGTCGCTCGCTTTCCGCGTCGCTGGGGAACGTGGTGACGCTTGGTGCGTCCGGTTTTTCCGGCGGTGCGAGATCGCCGGTCATGAAGGCGAGCGTGGCAGCCGTCGCGAAGACCGCGCTGCGCGACTCGGTGTCGGCGGTGCGCGCCTTGGTCAACGCAGTCTGGGCATTCGAGACATCGAGGAAGGTGGCCACCCCGTTGCGATACGAGTCGATCGTCGCGTCGTACGATTTCTCCGCGGCGCGCAGAAGCGCAATCGCTGCCTCGCGCTTGCGCAAGGCAACCTTCAGATCCTCATAGGCCTTTACTACCTGGCGCACCGTCTTGTCGCGCGCGAGTTCGAGCTCGTCCTCGGCGACGCGACGTTGCGATTCGGCGAGGCCGAGCCGGCTCCTGCGGAGGCCTCCATCGTACAGCGGCATTTCGATCGCGATCGCAGCGCCGAAGGTCGGCTCGTTGACGTTTGACCAGCCCGGAATCCCCTGGGTGCTTATGCGGCCAATGTTTTGGCCGACGTTGCCGGCGAACAGGACGCGCGGATAGAACTCCGACTGCGCTTTCCGGATCTCCGCCTCGCGCGCGCGGATCACGGCGACGCGGACCAGAAGATCCGGACGCTGTTCGAGCGCACGGTCGACGAGCTTGTCGGCGGTATCTTCGAGAGTGCCCGGCAACGTCCGCCCGGCCAGTCCGGCGACCCGCAGCGGGGTCGTGGGGCGCACCCCCATCGCTTCGAGCAGCGCCATGCGCGCATCGATCTCCGCGGTGAGCGACTCCTGAAGCTCATAAGTCGCGCGTGCGGTCTGCTCGCGTGCCTGCAGCACCTCTGGCAGCGTCGCCAGGCCGCGCCCACGCCGCGCCTCGGCAACGTCCTGGAGCGTCTCGGCGAGCTTGAGGGCGGCGCGCGCCGTCTCGACACGGCCCTGCACGGAGTTCAATGCGTAGTAAGCGCGCGTGACCTCGAGCACAACCTTCTGATGCGTGGCGTTGAAACCGAAGTTCGCCGCACTGAGCAGTTCCCGCGTCGCCTCTAGAGAAGCCTTCTTACCACCGAAGTCGAACAGCATCCACTTGAGCGTGAGCGCCGGCAGAAAGATCTCGGTGTCCGCGACGAAGAAGCCTTGCGGGGTTAGAGTCTTGGGAAGCGGCGACGAGATCCGCTGGTAAGCTGCCGCGGCGTTCGCTGCGAACATCGGCGCATACACGCTCTCGGCGATTCCGATCGCCAGCGCCGCTTCGCGCGCGTGTTCCCAGGCGATGCGCGTCTCGGGATTGGTGCGCTGCGCGATGTCGATTAGTTCAGCAAGCTCGTAAGTCTTCGCAGGCTCGATCGCGGGCGGTTCCGCCCCGTGCTCGTCGGGTGTATGAGCAGCCTCCACATGACCGATGGCCACAGCAGAGTAGCGCGGCGTATTCGGCACCGTCCACGGACGTTCGGGGGCCGGTGCGATCAGGGTATCGGGATTGGTCGCACATCCACCCGCCAGCAGGACCAGGACTGGCAACGCCCACCGAACGCATCGTTGCATCAACGCTTGTCGTGTTGGGCGAGTGGCCAGCATCGGTTAGACTTGAAACGACAAGATTAGGCCGTGTTCGCCAAGCGATTCGCAAAGCGAGCATTGTAGAGGGGTTTTGAAGCCCATTTGGAGTTCCCGCGAGAGGTGACCGAGATCGCCCGCTGCCCTTTCGCACGCCTCTGCCTGGCCGCATCCGGCTTCGCGCTCTCCGGCTGCAACGAGCGCGTGCCCTCGATCGACGTGCTCGGCGCGTTTTTCCCGCGTGGATGCTCTGCATCATCGCCGGCATCTTGCTCACCCTCATCGCCCGTCAGGTGTTTGCCGCGGTCGGACTGGACGCATGGATCGGCCCGCGCGGCGTGGTTTATCCGGCGCTCGCGCTCGCGTTCATGCTCGCGATCTGGATCGCTTTCTTCCAGAACTGATCATGACCGAGAAGCAGGAAACCGCACCCGCGAAGCCGCGCATACGGCTTCGCCCCGCGATCGGGCGCGTGATCGGACTTCTGATCCTCATCGCGGCGATCGCGCTCGCGGTCTATGTCGTCCACTACCTGGACCAGTCGCCGCGCACCGACGATGCGTTCGTGCGCGCGGACACGATCGGCGTCGCGCCACAGGTGAGCGGGCGCATCATCCGGCTGCGCGTGCACGACAATCAGGCAGTGAAGCAAGGCGATGTACTTTTCGAGATCGATCCGCGCCCCTACCAGTACGCCCTCGACCGGTCCCGGGCCGCGCTCGACGGGCTCGAGAAGCAGATCGCCCTGCACCAGCGCGACGTGAATGCGCAGCAATTCGGCGCCGCGGCCGCGAAAGCCAACATCGGGCGCGCCGAAGCCCAGGCGAAACAGGCTGCCGACACGCTGAACCGCATCGAGCCGCTCCTCGCGAAGGAGTACGTCACGGCGGAGCAGGTAGAGCAAGCGCGCACGGCGAAGCGGTCGACCGAGGTGGCGCTGCAGGTTGCCCGGCGCGACGCCGAACGGGCCGCGGCCGGCGTGAGCGGCGTCGACGCGCTGGTGGCGAAGCTCGGCGAGTTGCGCGCCGCGGTGGCCACCGCGGAGCTCGATCTCGAGCATACGGTGGTCCGCGCGCCCTTCGACGGGACGGCCGTCAATCTCGACATCGCCGAGGGCGAGTTCGCCGCGACGGGCAAGCCCCTCTTCACGCTGATCGACACGCGCAACTGGTACGTGATTGCGAATTTCCGGGAGACGGCGCTCAACCGGATTCGACCGGGTATGAAGGCCGAAGTCTTCATCCTGGCCGACCCGAACCGCCGGTTTACCGGCACCGTGCATTCGATCGGCTATGGCGTCTTTCCGGAGGAAGGCGGCAGCAGCGTGAACGGTCTGCTGAAGGTGCCGCGTTCGATCAACTGGGTGCGCGTGGCGCAGCGCTTCCCGGTACGCATCCGCATCGACGAACCGCAGGCCGATCTCTTCCGCATCGGCGCCTCGGCGGTTGCGTTGGTTCCGCCCGAAAGCGAGCGGAACAAGACCGCGTCGGCGCACTGATCAGGCGACGCGAGCAGCGTGGCGACGGCGACGCAAGCGCTCGATTCCGAGGCAGCCCATCTGCCGTCGTGGGCGCAGTTCCTCCGCAGAGAACTGGCGCCGACGCCAGGCCGTCTGAACGCCACGGTGCGCATCGTGGTCGCGACCACGATCGTGCTCGTGACCTCGATGACGCTCGAAGTGCCGAGCATCGCGCTGTCGCTGTTCATCGTTCTATTCCTCACCAAGCAGAACTCGGTCTTCACCGCGATCGTAGGCGTCCTGGGCATTGTCGCGGTCACACTGGCCGTCGCGCTCACGATTCTGATTTTCCGCTCCACGATCGATTACCCACTCCTGCGCCTCGCCGCGATGGCGCTGGTTTTTTTCCTCGGCATGTATGCCTTCCGGGTGTTCGCGTTGGGTCCGGCCGGGTTCATCGTCGCGATCGTGGTTCTCGTCAGCCAGGCCTATGTCGATCTCTTCCCGGGACCCGAGCCGATCGTACGGGCGGTACTCTGGGTATGGGTCGTGATCGTTTACCCGGCCGCCATTACGGTCGGCGTGAACCTCCTGCTGCTGCCCGCCGACCCCGAGCCGATCCTGCGCCGGGAGGCCGCCGCTCGGTTGCGCGCCGTCGCGCGCGTGCTTCGGGCACCGCACGGAACCGAAGAAGCGAGAAATGCCGCCAAAGCGCTCGCTGGATTTGCAACCGTCGGATCGGCGCCGCTCCTCAAGCTGTTGCGATTCGCGGAGATCCGCGAGTCCGCCGTCCGGCCTCTGCGTGCCGAACGCACTGCGAAAATCCTTCTGCTGGAGCGGCTGGTCGAGTCGGCGGCGCTCCTCCCGGATCTGGGGGTCGAGCCTTCCCCCGCTCAGTGCGCACGGCTCCAGCGCGTCGCCGCAGCGTGCGAAAGTCTTGCCGTCTCGGTTATCCGGGACGTCAGGTTAGGCCCGCTTCCGCCATTCCCCAACCTGCCCGAAGACGTTGCACCCTCGGCGCTCACGGCGGTGCTCCGCGAGATCGAACTGGTCGCGTGCGAATTGCCGGTCGCGGAGCGACCGGCCGCCGATCAACCCGCCGAAAGCCGGAGGCTGTTCGTGCCCGACGCGTTCACGGATCCGCGCTACGCCCAGTTCGCGCTGAAGGTCACGCTGGCGGCGATGTTCTGCTACGTCGCCTACACCGCGGTCGACTGGTCCGGCATCCACACCTGCATGATCACCTGTGCCATCGTGGCACTCGGCAGCGCGGGAGCGACGATCCACAAGGCGACCCTGCGCATCGTCGGCTGCGCAATCGGCGGCGCGGCTGCGCTCGTGTCGATCGTCTTCCTGATCCCGCACATGACTTCGATCGTGCCCCTCGCGCTGCTGGTCGCTGCCGTCACCGCGCCTGCGGCGTGGATAGCAACGGGCAGCGAGCGCACCGCATACATGGGCGTGCAGATCGCCTTCGCGTTCTATCTCGCTGTCCTGCAGGGCTATGCACCGAGCACGGACGTGACCGAGTTTCGCGACCGCATCGTCGGCATCTTCTTCGGCGTGATCGTGATGGCGGTGGTGTTCTCCTACCTGTGGCCGGAGCGCGCCGGTACGGGCATGATGCAATCGCTCGTCAGGGGTTTGCGGCGGATGGCTCAGATCGGCGTCGGCCGCAGCGAATCGCGCGCTGATAATCGATCGCTGCGTGCGGGGGCCTGGCAGGCACTCGACCAGGTCCAGCAGATGAGGGATCTCTATGCGTTCGAGGCGGAGGCGCGCTCCGCGCGCGGAGCGGAAACCCGCAAGCGGGCGGAACGGCTGATCGACCTCACGCGGCGCGCGCTGCTCGCGCAGTCGGCGCTGGTCGAGTATCGGGCGACAGGTGATCCGACCGTGGTTTACTCTGCCGCGGACGAAGCGGTCGCTACGTTCGATCGAGCAATCACCGAAGCCCTCGAAGGCATCGCGGACCGCGTCGAGGACGAGCGACACGCAGAACCGGTGGATCTGCGCACACCGCTCGCAGCGCTGCAGGTACGTCGCCCTTCCAGGGGCGAGAGCGCAGACTTGTTCAACGGCGAGATCGTGCTTTGCGAGACCCTCGTCGAGCGTATCGAAGCGCTGCGGCGGGCGACGACGCAGAGCAAACAAGCACCAGACCTGCCGTCGCCTTCAGACAAGGCTGACTAGAGCGACGGAGGTGACGACTGATGGACACGGCATACTTTTCCGCCTTTGCAGCGTTGGCCGGGTCGGCGATAGGCGGCCTGACGTCCCTGGCGGCGTCATGGCTGAGTCAGCACACGCAGTTTAAGGCGCAGCAGCTCGCGCAGGATCTGAGCAGGCGGGAGGATCTGTACAAGAACTTCATCGAAGAGGCATCGAAATCGTACGCGGACGCCTATGAACACGACAACCCGCAAGTCGCAAGCTTGGTAAACCTCTACGCCTTGGTCAGCAGGATGCGCGTTCTGTCGTCGCCAAAGATTGTCGAGAGCGCAGACAAGGTCATGCGCCTGATCATCGAGACCTATCTCGGACCGAACAAGACCTTTCGCGATCTAAAAGAGATCTTAGACAACGATACGATGGATCCCTTGCGCGATTTCAGCAACGCGTGCCGCGAAGAATTGCGGGAGCGAGGCCTGCCGTAACGGTGGTGTGGTCACGCCATATAGGCATTGCTGCGCATCGACGGAAGCGGCGCGGATGCTGTTCAGCCCGGCGGGGCCGCCAAGCAGCACGACCGCGACCTGAGCAGCGATCACCTTGACGATCGTCATCGAGGGAAAAAGGTGGCGTAGCCCACATCGACGCGATCGGACTGCAGCAGCCGCGCGCGCCGTACGCGGGAAGCGCGGGATTGCCAGTCGCGAAGACCGAACTTCGCGGGAGCGCGCCGCAGGGATCGCATGAGTGCCACGGCCATGTTACGGACGCTTCGATTTGCCGTCCGCCGTGACAGCGTTCACCGGCGCCCGGGCCGACAGTGGAGGAACCAGTACACCGCGCCGACAAAGACCGCGCCGCCGACGATATTGCCCAGCGTGACGGCGACGAGGTTGCGCGCGAACCCGGTTGCCGTGAGTGCCGTGAACATTTCTGGACTGCGCTTGATCGCCTCCCAGAACGCGTCGGGCGCCCACGCATGAATCATGAAACCGACCGGGATGAAATACATGTTCGCGACGACGTGCTCGAAGCCGGCCGCGGCGAACGCCGCGATCGGCAGTGCGAGCACAAACAGCTTGCCGGCCGCGGTGCGTGTCGAGAGCGTCAGCCAGATCGCGAGGCAGACGAGCGTGTTGCACAAGATGCCGAGCACGAACGCCTGACCGAACGGCAGCCCGGCCTTCGCGTTCGCGGTCGCGAGCGCGGTCAGACCCACCGCCCCGTTCCCCGCGAAGTAATTTCCACCGAGGAAGACGAGCAGCGCGGTGCCGACCGCGCCGACGAAGTTGCCCGCGAACACGATCGTCCACACGCGCAGGATTTGCGCGACCCGCAGCCGCTTGCTCGCCCACGCCATCACCATCAGCACGTCGCCGGTGAAGAGTTGCGCGCCACCGAGGATCACGAGGATCAGCCCGAGCGAGAACACGAGCCCGCCGACCACGCGCATCCATCCGTACGGCACGAGATCCGGCGTGCCCGACAGCGCCACGGTCGAGAAATTCGCGCCGAGTGCGACATACGCGCCCCCGAGCACCGCGAGCACGGCGAGCGTGACCGTGTCGATCTGCGTGTGCGCGACGCCACCGTCCTCCGCCAGGCGCGCGATCTCGGGCGGCAGGCGCGCGTCAAACATCCGCGACGAGAGCGTCATGGGTAAACGCGCGGCGGCACTCGCCCCGCCCTAGCCGGGAGGAGGGGCGGCGAGCAGCGTGACCGCGACCTGCGCGACAATCACCTTCACGATCGTCATGGACGGGAAGATCGTCGCGTACCCCACGTCGACACGGTCGGACTGCAGCATCCGCGCGCCGTACGCGGGAATTGCGGGATTGCCGGTCGCGCCAGCCATCACGCCGATCAGCGAGTCGTACGGAATCTTGAGCACGTACATCCCGCCGAGCATGACCACGAGCACGTTCGTGAGCAGCACCGCCGCGCCCGCGAGCAGGATCGGGACGCCCTGCGCCGCGACCGTGTCGACGAACGGCTTGCCCGCGCCGATCGCGACCGCGGCGAGGAACAGCGTGAGCCCGAAGTTGCGCAACGCCAGGTTGGCGGGCGTGGGGATGCGCCAACTGATCGAGCCGGTGCGGCCGAGCCAGCCGAGGATCAGCGCCATGATCAGCGGCCCGCCCGCGACGCCGAGCGTGAACGTCCCGAATCCCGGGATCGGGATCGGGATCACGCCGAGCGCGAGCCCCAGCACCATGCCGAAGCCGACCGAGACGTACGAGAACTCGGCGGTCGCGCGGATCGAATCGCCGAAATGCGCGCGGACAGCGTGAATCTTGTCGGCCGGCGCGAGCACGACGAGCCGGTCGCCCGATTCGATCACGAGGTCGGACGCGGCGAGCAGCTCGACATCGCCGCGGCGCACGAGCGAGATCTTCGCCGGGAAGTCCGGCATCGGCAGCTCGGCGATCGAGCGCCCGACCATGCCGGGCTTCGAGACATGCACCCGGACCACGTCGAGGTCGCTGCGATCTTCCGCCATGCGCCGCGGCTCGTCGTGGCCGATGATCTCGGTGCACTTCGCGAGCGCGTCGGGCTTGCCGACCAGGAGCAGCACGTCGTCGAACGCGAGCACCATCTCGGGCGTGTGCAGCATGTTTTGATTGTGGCGCCGCGCGCCGATCACCTGCACGCCCTCCGGCAGCAGCTTCTCGACGGTGTCCATGCGGTTGCCGATCACCGCGGGTTTGTCGACCGCGATCTCGGCGTAGCGCAGGCTCACCGGCGGCGGCGCGATCTTGGGCTTGAACACGTTCGTGAAGAAGTAGATCGCGAGGATCGGGCCGATCACGCCGAACGGGTACGCGACGCTGTAGCCGATCGCCGGTTCCTTGTTACCGGCCGCCGCGAGCGCCGCCTGCAGCGCCGCGGTCGACGTGCCCGAGCCGGAGAACAGTCCCGCTGCGGTGGGAACCGACAGCCCAAGCAGTTTGCCGGCGTAGAGCGCCACCGCCAACGACGCGAGCACGCCGACGAGGGAAAGCAGGTTCCACACGAGCCCCTGCCCCGCGAGCCCGGCGAAGAACTGCCGGCCGTACTGGATGCCGACCCCGTACAGGAACAAGAGGAGTCCGATCGTGCCGACCATGCCGGGCGGCGTCGCCTTCGGCGCGAACGCGCCGATCACGAGTCCGGTGAAGAGCACCGCGCCAACGCCGAGCGCGAACCCCTTGATCGAAACCTGGCCCAGAAGATAGCCCGAGCCGATGGCGAGGAATAGCGTAAGGATCGGCTGGGATTCCAAAAAGGTTCGCACGGCATCCATGAACATCCCTCTCTGTTTCTCCGATCGCCAACGCGGGTGGCCATCGGATTTTGTTTGTATTATCGGAGATGCTGATCAGTCTCCGCCCAGAGCCGCCTCCGTGCTTAATAGACCGTCAAACCCCTGCTACGAAACTGCCCGCGGACGCGCTCGGCGAGCTCTGGGGTGGGCGGCTCGACCTGCTCGAGGGGATAGGCGAGGCCGAGCTTGTGCCACTTGTCGCGCCCCATCTGGTGGAAGCGCAGGATCTCCACGCGCTCGAGCGTCTTGAGCTCCGCACAGATGTCGGCCACCTTCTCCACGTTGTCGTAGCCGTCGCTCAGGCCGGTCACTAGGACAAAACGCACCCACAGTGGGCGTCCGAGCGCAGACAGTCGGCGCGCGTAGTCGAGCGTTGGCTGCAGCGGCTGACGCGTGATCTTCTCGTAGATGGCCGGGTCGCCGGACTTGATGTCGAGGAGGTTCAAGTCGATGTCCATCAGCTGCTCATCGGTGAACTTGTCGCCGAGGCGGCCCGAGGTGTCCATGCAGGTGTGCAGCCCGAGCGCCTTGCAGCGGCGGAAGATGCGCGTCACGAACGGATGCTGCAGCATCGGCTCGCCGCCCGAGATCGTGATGCCCCCTTTACTGATCTTGAGCACCTGCGCGTATTTGCCGATTGTCTTCATCGCCTGCGAAACCGGCACCGGTTTGCCGTTGTACTTGTGCCAGGTATCCGGGTTGTGGCAGTACTGGCAGCGCAGCAGGCAGCCGGTCAGAAAGGCGACGAAGCGAATGCCCGGGCCGTCCACCGTGCTGCCGACCTCGTACGAGTGCACGTAGCCGATGAGGTCGTCCTCCTCCTTGACCTCCTCGATGTCGCCCGCGTGCACCGCGTAGTAATCGTGCGCCGCCTTGCTCTCGCCCGCTCCCTTACGCGCGACGTGCAGATCGTAGCGGCTCCCGGTCAGCGCCTGGCTCATGGCACAGCGCCTCTACATCGCGCCGTGGAAGGTGCGGTTGATGACGTTCGAGCTGCTGCTCCTTGGTCAGCTTCACGAAGTTCACCGCGTAGCCGGACACCCGGATCGTCAGCTGTGGATACTTGTCCGGGTTCTTCATCGCGTCCTGCAGTGTTTCGCGGTTGAGCACGTTGATGTTGACGTGGAACCCGCCGCTCGAGAAGTAGGCGTCCAGGCCGCCAACCCCGCGCGTGATGCGGTCCTCCTGGGTACCGAGCGCGTTGGGCACGACGGACAGGGTGAGTGAGATGCCGTCCTCGGCGTCGTCGTACGGCAGCTTGGCGACCGACATCAGGGCTGCCAGCGCACCGTGCGTGTCGCGGCCATTCGACGGATTCGCACCGGGTGCGAAGGCTTCGCCCTTCTTGCGGCCGTCTGGAGTCGAGCCCGTTTTCTTCCCGTACACGACGTTGGAGGTAATCGTGAGGACCGACTGGGTGTGAACCGAATCGCGGTAGCTCGGATACTGGCGGATCTTGCCCATCATCATCGACATCAGCATCTTGGCGAGGTCGTCCACGCGGTCGTCGTTGTTGCCGAAGCACGGAAACTCACCCGTGGTCTCGAAGTCGACCATGAGCCCGCGCTCATCGCGTATCGGCTTCACCTTGGCGTACTTGATCGCGGACAGGCTGTCGGCGGCATGGGAGAGGCCGGCGATGCCGCAGGCGAGGGTGCGCAGGATGTCGCGGTCGTGCAGCGCCATCTCGATCGACTCGTAGGCGTACTTGTCGTGCATGTAGTGGATGATGTTGAGGGCGTTGACGTAGGTCTTCGCGAGCCAGTCCAGCATGGGATCCAGACGCTCCAGCACTTCGTCGTAGTCGAGCACCTCGGCGGTGATCGGCGCGAGCTTCGGACCGATCTGCTCGCCACTGATTTCGTCGCGCCCGCCGTTAAGCGCGTAGAGCATTGTCTTCGGCAAATTCACGCGCGCCCCGAAGAACTGCATCTGCTTGCCAACCCGCATCGCCGAGACGCAGCAGGCGATGGCGCAGTCGTCGCCCCACTTGGGCCGCATGAGGTCGTCGGACTCGTACTGGATGGCGCTGGTATCGACCGAACGTCTTGACCGCGAAGCGCTTGAAGCCCTCGGGCAGCCGCGGTGACCAGAACACGGTGAGGTTGGGCTCTGGCGCGGGTCCCAGGTTGTACAGGGTATGCAGCATGCGGAACGCGCTCTTTGTGACGAGCGTGCGTCCATCCTCACCCATTCCGCCCACCACCTCCGTCACCCACACCGGGTCGCCGGAGAAGAGCTGGTTGTACTCGGGCGCGCGCAGGAAGCGGACGATGCGCCACTTGATCACCAGGTCGTCGATGATCTCCTGCGCCTGCGCCTCGGTCAGCGTCCCGTCGCGCAGGTCGCGCTCGAAATAGATGTCCCAGAACGTCGACAGCCGCCCGGCCGACATCGCCGCGCCGTTCTGCTGCTTGATGGCGGCGAGATAGCCGAAGTAGGTCCACTGCACCGCCTCGCGGGCGTTCGCGGCCGGCCCGGAGATATCGTAGCCGTAGTTCTTCGCCATCTCCTTCAGCTCTTTCAGCGAGCGGATCTGCTCGGCGAGTTCCTCGCGCAGCCGGATCACCTCCTCGGTCGAATGGCGGTCGTCGAGCTCCACCTTCTCGCGCTGCTTGTCGGCGATGAGGAAATCCACTCCGTAGAGCGCAATGCGGCGGTAGTCGCCGATGATGCGCCCGCGCCCGTAGGCATCCGGCAGCCCGGTGACGATCCCCGAGGAACGCGCCTTGCGGATGTCGCTCGTATAGGCATCGAACACGCCGTCGTTGTGCGTCTTGCGGTACTTGGTGAAGATCTCGCCCACGCGCTCGTCGGGCTTGTAGCCGTAATCCTCGAGGCTCGCCGCGACCACGCGCCAGCCGCCGAAGGGCATGATCGCCCGCTTGAGCGGCGCGTCGGTCTGCAGGCCGACGATGACCTCATTGTCCTTGTCGATGTAGCCGGGACCGTGCGCAAGGATGCCCGATGGGACTTGGGAGACGTCGAGGATGCCCTTCTCGCGCTCCTGCTTGAGTAGCGGCAGCAGCTTCTCCCACAGGCCCTTTGTGCGCTCGGTCGGGCCCTTCAGGAACGCGCTGTCCCCTTCGTACGGCGTGTAGTTGCACTGAATGAAATCGCGGACATTGATGCGCGTCTGCCACGGACCCGGCTTGAAACCTTGCCAAGCATGCTCGCGAAACTCTTCCTTCACCTTCGGATTGGCGGCCATCTGGAAACCTCCTCGTGCGTTTTAGGACTCGCAACTTCGAATAGTTGCCTTTTTAGACCTAAACCGCCAACTGTTCAATCGTTTTTTCCCAAATTATTTGACGCAGATCAATCGTTGCGCACCTACGTCGCGATATCGTCGTGGCACACTGCACAATCGCCCGATGCTGCTCTGCGCCAATGCAAAATACGTGTGTGTAAGCACCGCGACAATTAGCCGTTTGATGGCCGGTGCAACTGCTGCGTTGCGGTGCGACAGACGGTTGCGACCGATGACACGACGGCGCATGATGCCGCACAAAGGAGATGCGGATGAAAGTGGCTGTCTACAGCACCAAGCGCTATGACCGCGAGTTCCTTGACGCGGCCAATCGAGCGCATGGGCATACGCTGCACTACTTCGAGTCTCCGCTGGCGCTCGACACCGTTTCGCTCGCGGCGGACTGCGAGGTCGCCTGCATTTTCGTCAACGACGTTGCCGACGCGGCCGTGCTGGAAGCACTCTCAGCACGCCACACGCGCCTGGTGACCCTGCGCTGCACCGGCTACAACAACGTCGACCTGAAAGCAGCGCTCTCGCTCGGACTGAAGGTGGCGCGGGTTACGACCTACTCGCCCTTTTCCGTGGCGGAGCATGCAGTCGCTCTGCTTCTCACACTCAACCGGAAGATTCATCGCGCCTACAACCGCACGCGCGACGGCAATTTCGAGCTCGACGGGCTGATGGGATTCGACCTCCATGGTCGCACTGTAGGCGTCGTCGGGACCGGAAAGATCGGACGGGTGTTCGCGCAGATCATGAGAGGGTTCGGGTGCGAGGTGCTCGGCTTCGACAAATTTCCGAATCCCGAATTCGAGTCCATGGGCGGCCGTTACGTGACGCCTGCGGAGATTGCGGAACGCGCGCACATCATTTCGCTCCACTGCCCGCTCACCCCGGAAACCCATCACATCATCAATGCGACGACGCTGGCCAAGGTGAAGCCGGGCTTGATCCTCATCAACACGAGTCGCGGCGGATTGGTGGACACCGAAGCGGCGATCCAGGCGCTGAAGTCAGGGCAGTTGGGCGGGCTCGGACTCGACGTCTACGAGCAGGAAGCGGACATATTCTTCCAGGACCTGTCCGGGGAAATCATTCCCGACGACACGATTCAGCGGCTGGTGTCGTTTCCGAACGTGCTCGTCACCGGACATCAAGCGTTCTTCACCCGCGAGGCAATCGGCACCATCTGCGAGACGACGCTTCAGAACATCACGGATTTCGCAGCCGGCAGGCCGCTCGCCAACGAAGTCCGGGCAGAATCTTGACCCGCGCGAAATGGCGAAAAGCTCAATAGCGCGACGCACGCTCCACCTCCATGACAGCCCGGCGACAAGTAACTGTAACAGCGCGAGCGCACACTGCGGTGTGTCGATAGTTCGCAGGAGATGCCTTGGTGACCACGTCGATGAACGGTGTACAATCCTTCGCCGATAGTTTCCCCAAGATCACAGTCAAACCTCCGCATCGCCTGCCTCGAGCGCGGGGCTACCGTAGTGAGACCCCCCATGCCTAGCACCCCTGAATCGACCAATCCCGTGAATCCGTTCAGCATCCCGACCGGCGTGGCGCCAATGAGCGGCCTCGCCAACGACGCGCTCAACTACTGGGTCGACGCCTGGCAGCGCTCGGTGCTCTTCTGGGACGTGCTGCGCGAGCGCGGCAACGTCTACCTCGAGCACAAGGAATCCGGCAAACCGCCGGTGCTCGTGTTTGATTACGACATCATCGTGGATGGGCGCGAGCTGCCCCAGCCCGTGAACTACGCGCTGGCGCGCATCAAGCCGCCCAAATACTATCCCGACGCCGACCCGAAGAAGCGGCCCTTCGTGGTGATCGATCCACGCGCGGGGCACGGCCCGGGCATCGGCGGCTTCAAGATGGACAGCGAGATCGGCATCGCGCTCAAGCACGCGCATCCGTGCTACTTCTTTATGTTCTTCCCGGAGCCGGTCGAGGGTCAGACCATCGAAGCGGTGGCGCGCGCCGAAGGGGTATTCCTGGAGAAGGTGAATGAACTGCATCCCGATGCCGAGGGCAAGCCTTTTGTGATCGGCAACTGCCAGGGCGGCTGGGCGCTGATGATGCTTGCGGCGGCGGCGCCGGATCTGGTCGGCCCCATTCTGCTCGCCGGCTCGCCGATCTCCTATTGGGCCGGCGTCGAAGGCAAGAATCCGATGCGCTACACCGGCGGGCTGCTGGGGGGCTCGTGGATGGCATCCCTTGCGGGAGATCTCGGTGCCGGAAAGTTCGACGGCGCCAGCCTCGTTTCCAATTTTGAGCAGCTCGACCCCGCGAACACTTACTGGTCGAAGATGCACAACCTGTACTCGAAGGTCGACACGGAAGGCCCGCGCTTCCTCGAATTCGAGCGCTGGTGGGGCGGTCATTTCCTCATGAACAAGGAGGAGATGGAGTGGATCGTCCAGAACCTCTTCGTCGGCAATCGTTTGACGAGCGGAGAGGTGACGACGGCGGACGGACAGGTACGCATCGATCTGCGCAACATCCGCTCCCCGATCGTGGTGTTCGCCTCCTGGGGCGACAACATCACGCCTCCGCAGCAGGCGCTCAACTGGATTCCCGACCTCTACGACAGCGTGAACGAGATCCGCGCGTGCGAGCAGACCATCGTCTACTGTCTGCACGAGAAGACCGGCCACCTCGGCATCTTCGTGTCGGGGGGCGTCGCCACCAAGGAGCACTCGGAACTCGCGAGCGCGCTCGACTTGATCGACACCCTGCCGCCGGGACTGTACGAGGCGATCATCGAGGACACGCAACCCGACATGCCGGGACTCGATCTGGTCGAGGGACGCTACGTCATTCGTTTCGAAATGCGCGAGATCAGCGACATTCTCGCGCTCGATGACGGGAGGCGGGACGAGCATGCATTCGAAGTCATGAAGCGCGTGGGAGAGCTCAACCAGGGATTGTACGATACGTTCGTGTCGCCCTGGGTCAAGGCCATGACCAACGAGCACACCGCAGAATGGATGCGCATGATGAATCCCGACCGGCTGCAGCGCGCGCTCATCTCCGATCTCAATCCGGCGATGTGGACGATCCGGTCGCTCGCGGGATTGGTCCGCTCCCAGCGTCAGCCGGTGTCTCCGACGAACCCCTTCTCGCAGATCGAACGCGATGTTTCCGGGCGCATCGAGCATACCCTCGATACCTACCGTGACAGTCGCGACGCCATGTACGAGCGCGTATTCAAGGCGGTCTACGAATCGCCATGGCTCGCCGCGATGGTCGGACTCACGGGCAAGAACGACCCGCGCCGCAAGGCCCAGGCGCCCGAAAAGCTGCGTGAGGAATTCAAACGCCTCAAGATCCACGAAATCGAGTCGCACATGGACGAAGGGACGCTCCTGGACGGCTGGCTTCGCCTCCTCCTCTACCAGGGCATGGAAGCGAAGGCGATCGACGAGCGGCCCTACAACCTCATGCGGCGGATGATGACCGAGATGCCCGCGGATCAGCGGCCCACGCTCGCACAGATGAAGGACGCGGTGAAACAGCAGAGCTTCGTGCTCCTGATCGACGCGGAGCGGGCAGTGAATGCGTTGCCGAAGCTGCTGCCGGACATGAAGCAGCGGCAGCATGCGCTGCAGGTCGCGCGCAAGGTTGCGAGCTCCCGCGGACCGCTGTCGGTGCAGCAGGAACAACGCTTCCGCAAGCTCGAAGAGATCCTCGGTGTCAAATCCGCGCTGCCGAAAGCGGCGAACGATTAGCCGGTGCGGCGGGCGCTCGCGCCCGCCCCTTTCTCCTTTCCTGCCCTCTCACCACGCTTCCTATCCATGAACGACCAGACGCTGACCAATCACACGTTCGACGAGATCGCAATCGGAATGTCCGCGAGTCTCACCCACAAGCTCTCGCAGGAGGATATCAAGCTCTTCGCGGCCATCAGCGGCGACCCGGTGCTCCACTCCCTCGCTCACGGCAGAAGCGCGATCGGCAAGCCGCCCGCCCACGCAGCGATGAGCGGTGCATTGCTGTCGCGACTCATCGGTACCAAGCTGCCGGGACCGGGCAGCCATGTGGTGTCGGAGTCGATCCGCTACGGGCGACCGGTCTCGGTTGGAGAGATGGTGACAGTCACCGCCACCGTGAAGGAAAAGCGCCCCGGAGAGAACGTCGTAGTCCTGGATTGCGTCGGCACCGTTTCTACTGGTGAACGTGTGCTCTCGGGCACGATGGAGGTGACGGCGTCCACGCAGAAGGTGGAGGTTCAAATGGTCGAGATGCCCATGATTTCGGTGCAGGAGCACGACAGCTACGCCGCCATCATCGAGCGCTGCAAAGCGCTTCCGTCCGTGACCACGGCGGTCGCGCACCCTTGCGACGAGTCTTCCCTGCGCGGTGCAATCGAAGCCGCGGAAGCAAACCTGATCGTGCCGATCCTGGTTGGCCCTGAAGCCAAGATCCGCGCGGTCGCGAAAGAAAACGGACTCGACATCTCGACCTTTCGCATCGTCGACGCGCCACACAGCAATGCGGCTGCGGCAAAGGCGGTGGAGCTGGTGCGAATGGGCGAAGCCGAGGTGTTGATGAAGGGATCGCTCCACACCGATGAGCTGCTCTCCGCTGTCGTCAACAAGGACACGGGCCTGCGAACCGGGCGGCGCCTGAGCCATGTCTTCGTGATGGACGTGCCCACCTATCACAAGCCCCTCCTCATCACCGATGCCGCGATCAACATCTATCCGAGTCTCGACGACAAGGTCGACATCGTGCAGAACGCGATCGACCTCTGCCACGCCTTCGGCATAAAGCTGCCCAAGGTCGCGATTCTGTCGGCCGTCGAAACGGTGAACCCGAAGATCACTTCGACCTTGGAGGCGGCCGCTCTCTGCAAGATGGCGGACCGCGGTCAGATCACGGGCGGACTGCTCGACGGCCCGCTCGCGATGGACAACGCGATCAGCAAGGAGGCGGCGGCGATCAAGAAGATCAAGTCCGAGGTTGCCGGAGACGCCGACATCCTTCTCGTGCCCGATCTCGAGTCCGGCAACATGGTTGCGAAGCAGCTCTCCTTCCTCGCGAATGCGGATGCGGCCGGTATCGTGCTGGGGGCGCGCGTGCCGATCATCCTCACGAGCCGCGCGGATAACGTGCGCGCGCGCATGGCTTCGTGCGCGGTCGCGGTCGTGCTCGCTCATGCGCGCAAGCAGGCGGCGGCCCGGGCCACAGTATAAGGAGCCTCCATGTCGGATGCCATTCTGGTCCTCAACGCCGGCTCCTCGAGCCTCAAGTTCACACTCTTTTCGGTCCAGAAGGATTCAAGCCTCGTGCCCGAGCTGCGCGGGCAGATCGAAGGCATCGGCGTCGCCCCGCACTTCAAGGCGAAGGACGAGAACGGCAAGGTCGTCGGCAACGAAGAGTTGTCCAAGGCCGAGCACGCCACGCAGACCGCCTGCCTGAATTACCTCGGTCAGTGGGTGCGGGGTCAACTCGGCGACCTGCAGGTGAAGGCGGTCGGCCATCGCGTCGTGCACGGCGGCACCGACTTCCCGGGACCGGTTATGGTCTCGGACGAAGTGCTGGACAAGCTCGATACGCTGGTTCCACTCGCGCCTCTGCATCAGCCTCACAACGTCGGTGCGATCCGCGCCGTGGCGCGCGCCTTGCCCGACATGCCGCAGGTCGCGTGCTTCGACACTTCGTTCCATCGCAGCCAGCCGCAGCTCGCGCAGGCGTTCGCGCTGCCGAAGTCGATCACCAGTCGCGGCGTAAGGCGCTACGGCTTTCATGGGTTGTCCTACGAGTACATCGCCTCCGTGATGCCGAAGTGCGATGCGAAAGCGGCCGCCGGCAGGGTCGTCGTGTGTCATCTCGGCAACGGTTCCAGCATGTGCGCCGTCGCGAACGGCAAGAGCGTCGCGAGCACCATGGGTTTCACCGCGGTCGACGGACTGCCGATGGGCACCCGCTGCGGCAGCCTCGATCCCGGCGTGGTGCTCTATCTCATGGACGAGATGAACATGAACGCGCGTGCAATCGAGAATCTCGTCTACAAGCAGTCGGGGCTGCTCGGCGTGTCGGGTGTGTCGAGCGACATGCGGACGCTCGAAACGAGCACCGACCCGGACGCGAAGCTCGCCATCGATCTCTACATCTACCGCATCGGGCGCGAGCTCGGTTCGCTGGTCGCGGCGCTCGGGGGACTCGATGCGCTCGTATTCACTGCGGGCATCGGCGAGAACAGCAAGTCGCTGCGCAGCCGGGTCGTGCGCGATGCTGCGTGGCTCGGGGTGGAGTTGGACGACGCGGCGAACGAGACAAAGGGACCACGTATCAGCACCGCTTCGAGTCGCGTCTCGGCGTGGACCATCCCGACCAATGAAGAACTCATGATTGCGGAGCACACGCGCCGTCTCGTGGGTGTTTGATCTCGCACGACAATCGACAGGGGCCACCCCATGACGCTTCCCGCGTTTCTTTCCCTGAAAGGCAAGAAGGTGCTGATTGCCGGCATCGCCAACGACCAGTCGATCGCAACCGGCTGCGCGCGGGCCTTTCGCGCGCTCGGCGCCGATCTGGCAGTCACCTACCTCAATGACAAGGCGAAGGCCCACGTGGAACCGGTCGCGAAAGAAGTCGGCGCCGAGATCTTCGTGCCTTGCGATGTCACCAAGGAAGGCGAGCTGGAAG
Source organism: uncultured beta proteobacterium (assembly GCA_963747225.1). GTDB lineage: Bacteria > Pseudomonadota > Gammaproteobacteria > Burkholderiales > JAEUMW01 > JAEUMW01. The sequence goes on from CAVVES010000029.1 coordinate 86,154, forward strand.
CGGTGTTCGAGGAGATCGGCAAGCGCTGGGGCATCCTGCACGCGGCGGTGCACGCGATCGCATCCGCGCCGAAGAAGGACATCCAGGGACGTTCCGTCGACTCGTCGAAAGAGGGCTTTGCGATGGCCATGGACATCTCGTGCCATTCGTTCGTGCGCATGGCACGTCTGGCCGAGCCCCTGATGACCGAAGGCGGCGCGCTGTTCACCATGAGCTACCTCGGCGCCACCCGGGCGATCCCGAACTACAACCTGATGGGTCCGGTGAAGGCCGCGCTGGAATCGGCCACGCGCTACCTCGCCCTCGAGCTCGGTCCGCGCATCCGCGTGCACGCGATCTCTCCCGGCCCGCTCAAGACGCGGGCGGCGTCCGGCCTCACGGATTTCGACAAGCTCATGGCGAAGGCGGCGGAGCGCGCGCCGGCGAAGGAGTTGTCCACCATCGACGACGTCGGGCGCTACACAGCCCTCCTCGCCACGGAGGCCGGACGCATGATCACCGGCGATACGCTGTTCGTCGACGGCGGCTACCACATTGCCGACTGACGTCGAGCCCCGGAAGAAATCTTCGATGGAGAACGCTACACCCATCCCGGCCGACGATCTGGTAGTGGGCAAGCTGCCCCGCTTCAGCCATCTGAAAGTCGGCATGCACGCGAGCATGTCGAAGATCATGACCAACGCCGATCTCGTCATGTTTGCCGGCATCAGTGGCGACACCAATCCGGTACATTTCGACCCCGACTATGCCCTGACGACCTTCTTCAAGGGAAGGATCGTCCACGGCATGATCGGCGCGTCGCTGATTTCCGCCGTGCTGGGAACCAAGCTGCCGGGGCCGGGCTGCATCTACATGTCGCAGACCCTGAAGTTCATCGCTCCGGTCCATATCGGCGATACCGTCACAGCGCGCGTCACGATCAGCGACATCAATCTCGAAAGGCGCCGGCTGGTGATGAAGACCGGTTGTTTTGTGCGCGACAAGCCGGTCATCGACGGCGAGGCGCGCATCTGGGTACCGCGGCGCGAGGTTATCGAAGTGTTTGACCACCAAGCCCGGAAATAGCCGGGACTGTGGACGACCCGTGCGACATCATGGAGAATTTTCGGGGCGGTGCGGTGAAGTTGGTCTGTGCATCCGCACATGATCACCAGAGCGACCCTGTTCGTGGGCGGTAGCTACCCTGTCGCCAACTGACACGACGTGCGAACTCCGTACATTCAAGGAGAATTGCCATGAAGATTTACCTCTCGAGATTGCCGCCCAAGATCACCGAGGAACGCATCAAAACCGCCCTCGAGAAGTTCTTTCCCGTGCACACAGTGGAGCTCTTCCACGAAGGCAGCGATCAGGTGGTCACCGCGATCGTGGACGTGGTCGCGGACCGCATGAGCGCGGAACAGGTCACCAGCCGGGTCCACGGGCTCGTCATCGACGGGCAGGAAATCGTCGCTACGGTTCCGGTCTTCTTCCAGAATCGGGGTTAGTCCGCGCCGGCCCCTTGGCGTTCTGCGCTCAGCCCAGCAAGCGCCGTGCCTCATCTGCCAGGCTGGCACGCGGGATGAGTTCGCTGCGGGGAAACTGTGCGACGACCAGACTGATGCTCGGCTTGCCTTTCACGCTCACTTCGGGCAGCACGATTTCATTCGCTTGCTCGGAACCTCCGACCGGCACGACGATGTTCATCCGGTCGAGGCGAAAGGTAACGGGTTTTACCTGGATGTATTCCGCCCCATGCGTGAGGACCGTCTTGGTCCGCGTCAGGATATAGTTCAAAGTTTGTTCCGCCGTGGGGAGCTTCGCCAGCGAGCGAGCGTTTATCGCCAGCAATTCCTCGAGCGCCTCGACCTTCGTATCGATCTCGCCGCCATCGTCGAGAACCGATTCCATCGACCCTCGATTTCGACGCAGCATGTCGAGCCGCGCCTTCAGCATGCTGCGGTCCTCCCGCAAGTCCTCGCGCCGGGTGTTCGCGGAGCTGATCTGGTCCAATGCCTCGGTGATCAGGAACTTGAACGCGCGCCGCCGGATCTCGATCCGGATCTCGCGCTCGGTAGCCACAGCCAGAGGAACTTTCTTATCGCCGAAGGATATTGCGGTCTGGGCGACGTCGCGCTGGACCGTCTCTCCCTGCATCCGCATGCCGAAGCGCTGCTCCTCACGGATCACAAAGCGCACACCCGCGTAGGCCGCATCGGCGCCGGGTGTGGTCGCGAAGAATTCCTGCACTGCGCTGCTACGGCTGAAAGTAGTCGGAACGTCCGGCGCCGTGGCGAAGATGGCGCGTAGCAGCGGGCTATCCGACCACACCGCTGCGCTCGCGGGCATGGCCGCCGGAATCTTCCCTTCGAGCTCACGACAATAAAGGACGGCCTGCTCCACCGCTCCGGCGAGCTTGTCGTGATAGCCGACGACGAACTTCAGGCGTGGGTCGACCATGTTCACCACCTGCTCGATGCCGTAATCGATGACGGCCTTGTCGACCTTCGCGTCGGTCGCCGCATCGTCGCCCCCAAACAACCAGTCCAGAATTCCCATGAGAGCCTCGTTATCGTTGCTAGGTCCGAAGAAAAAGGCCCGGTCCCCTTTCGGAGCGCCGGGCCCGCATCCAAAATCCGCTCAGCAGCAGCGAATGCCGGGTTTGCCGTAGCGCCGGTCGATGGCGAAGCGGAAGAATTCCGCCTCGTTCATGGGCGGCACGTCGGGATGGATTACCTTGTGCCGCGAGAGGTATGCCTCATAGTCAGGCACACCCACCACCGTGCGCAACGCCTTGCGAAGCTGTACGACTTTTTCGGCGAGGGCCTGCAGCCGGTCCGGGGTTACACCCAGCTCGGCGGCGAGCTCGTTGCCCGTTAGCCAATCAGTGAGCAGTGGCATAAGAGACTCCAAGCGGGGCTTCCTTGTAGGGGGTTTCCGCAGCGGTCGGCGTCGGGGTGCGCAGTGCCAGAAGCGAGTATCTGATCGTGAAGAACGCCATCGCCACCACCAGCCCCGCGAACATGATCGTGATGCTGCCGCAGAGATAGTTGTTGAACGCAACACGCTGCATATCCGCGATGGTCTTCGCCGGCGCGATCACGGTACCCGCGGCAGCCGCTTCGCTGTATTTGCTGGCGAGCGCGAAGAAGCCGATCTTCGGGTTGCTCGACATCACCTTCTCCCATGCCGCCGCAAGCGTGCAGATAAGCAGCCACGCGGTCGGCACGAGGGTGACCCAGGTGTACTTCTCGCGCTTCATCTTGATGAGCACCGTGGTGGCAAGCAGGAGCGCGATACCGGCCAGCATCTGATTGCCGATGCCGAACAGCGGCCAGATCGTGTTCACGCCGCCGAGCGGGTCGATCGTACCCTGGTACACGAAATACCCCCAGCCCGCGACGCAGAGAATGGTTGCGATCACGTTGGCCGGGATCGACTCGATGCGGCCGAGGGGCTCGTACACGTGTCCGAGCAGATCCTGAATCATGAACCGGCCGGCACGGGTTCCGGCATCCACTGCGGTAAGGATGAAGAGCGCTTCGAACAGAATTGCGAAGTGGTACCACAGCGCTTCCGTCGCCTTGCCGCCGAACACCTGCGCCATGATCTGCGCGATGCCGACCGCCAGGGTGGGAGCGCCGCCTGCGCGATGCAGGATGGTGTGTTCGCCGACGTCCTTCGCGGTCTGGTGAATGAGATCCGGCGTGATCACCCAACCCCACTCGCTGATGACCTTCGCCGCCGCCTCGGCCGTTGGGCCGATGACCGCTGCCGGCGCGTTCATCGCGAAGTAGATGCCGGGGTCGAGGACCGACGCCGCCACGAGCGCCATGATCGCGACAAAGGATTCCATGAGCATCCCACCGTAGCCGATGAAGCGCGCATGTCCCTCGCGCTCGATCATCTTCGGCGTTGTGCCGGAGGAGATCAGCGCGTGGAAGCCCGATACCGCACCGCAGGCGATGGTGATGAAGAGGAACGGGAACAGCGTGCCCGCAACCACCGGCCCGGACCCGTCGGCAAACCGCGTGACGGCTTCCATGCGCAGGTCAGGCATCACGACGTAGATGCCGATGGCAAGAGCCGCTATCACGCCGATCTTCAGGAACGTCGACAGGTAGTCGCGCGGCGCGAGCAGGAGCCACACCGGGAGCATGGAAGCGATCGCGCCGTAGACGATCACCGCCCAGGCGAGCTTCGGAGCGGAATAGGTGAAGAGCGGTCCGAGCGTCGCGCTTTCGGAGACATGCTGACCGTACCAGATCGTCCCGAGCAGCACGATCACCCCGAACGCCGAGGCTTCCATGATCTTGCCCGGCCGGATGAAGCGCATGTAGATGCCCATCACCATCGCGAGCGGGATCGTCACCGCCACCGTGAACGTGCCCCATGGGCTTTCGCCGAGAGCCTTAACGACGATGAGTCCGAGGGCCGCGAGGATGATGATCATGATGGCGAGCGCGCCGATCAGCGCGATGGTTCCCGCCACCGGTCCCATCTCCATCTTGATCATTTCACCAAGCGACCTGCCATCGCGGCGAATGGAGCAGAAGAGCACCACGAAATCCTGTACAGCACCGGCCACCACGACCCCAACCAGCAGCCAGATCGTTCCGGGGAGGTAACCCCATTGCGCGGCAAGCACCGGTCCCACCAGCGGACCCGCACCCGCGATCGCGGCGAAGTGGTGTCCATAGAGCACGTACTTGTTCGTGGGGACGTAGTCCACGCCGTCGTGGTGGGTGACCGCCGGGGTCATGCGGGAATCGTCGAGCTGGACGACCTTTTCCGCGATGAACTTGCTGTAGAAACGGTACGCGATGAAATACACGCACAACGCCGCCGTCACCAGCCACGCAGCGCTCACGGGCTCACCGCGATTGAGCGCGATCGCCGCGAACGAGAATGCGCCGAGAATGACGAGCGTGGGCCAGAGCAAGACCTGAAGCATTTTGTTCACACTAATCCCTCCATGACTGACCTGTCCTTGGTGTCGGGCGTCGATGTCACTGGTCCACCGCAACGGACCGCCGCCCTACCCCACCGATTTCTCGTTCTCCAGGAGCCGTTGCCGGCTGCGCCCAGCTCTTGGCCGGGTCTCCGTCATGGTCTTGCTCGCCTTGCGTGCACGTTCGATCTCGGATCGAACCGCGCAAATACTCTAGCACTTCTTGGCGAAAATGGCGCGCCGGCCATCGGCTCCGCACTTTAGCCCGGTCGCCCGGTCAGAGGGAGCATTCAGTCGAGCAGCCGTCCAATTCCTCGGGAAACTCGACCCCGTCGTCAATTGACAGGAGCGCACGCGTGAGGCTACCAACCGCCGGCCTGTTTCTAACCGTATTGCTGGTGGCTGCCTGCGCACCGCCGCATCGGCACGTTGCGCAGCAATGCGACGATCCGGCCGCGAAGAAAGGCAATGGTGGTGATGCAAACGCGGCCTTGGAGCAGCGCCTAGTCGCGCTCAAGCCGGAACTCCATCTCATGCAGGACCAGGAGACATCGTGGACCGTGCTGCTGGACAATCTCAAGGAAAGCACCGAACAGCCGCCGACCGATGAGCCCCGCCGGCGACCCCGCCTGAATGGAACCGAGAGCACGCGTGCCGCGCTCGACCGGTTCTACGCGAGCCTCACGCCGGAGCAGCGCGTGGTGATGGATCGGACGCTCCCCCGCGAGCCGCCTCCCTGCCTTGACGCCGGACCGCCTTCGGGCTCGATCTACGGACGCTCCCGCGCGAAACCGCCCCAGTAAGAGAGAGAGGACAGGCAACGACAAAGGAGCTTCGGCGGGTGCCGGACGGTCGCTACAATGTGCCCATGGCTGAAGACTCCCTGGCGGCCCCCTACGCGGGCCTCACGCCCGATTGCGTGCTCGACGCGCTGGACAGCGTCGGTCTGCGGGGAGACGGGCGCCTCCTCGCCCTCAACAGCTATGAGAACCGGGTGTATCAGGTCGGGATGGAGGACGGTCCTCCCGTGGTCGCCAAGTTCTACCGCCCCCAACGCTGGAGCACGGCGCAGATCCTAGAGGAGCATGCGTTCGTGCTCCAGCTGGCTGAGCGGGAGATTCCGGTCGTTCCGCCCCTTGCGGTGGCTGGCAGCGCGACGCTCCATACCTTTTCCGCCTTCCGCTTTGCCGTGTATCCGAAACGTGGCGGCCGCGCACCGGAACTGGACGATCCGCAGACCCTCGAGTGGCTTGGGCGCTTCATCGGACGCATCCACGCGGTCGGCTCGGTGCGCGCGTTCACGGAACGGCCGACGCTAGATATCGCGAGCTTCGGCGAAGAACCGCGCGATTACCTGCTCTCCCATGGCTTCATCCCACCCGAGCTGGTCGAAGCGTGGTCGACCGTTGTTGCCCTCGCGCTGGACGGCGTGCGGCGCGCGTTCGACCGGGCTGGCGGTGTTCGCGGGCTCCGGCTGCACGGTGATTGCCACGCCGGCAATGTGCTCTGGACCGACGATGGACCGCATTTCGTGGATTTCGACGACTGCCGTGCGGGACCGGCGGTGCAGGATCTGTGGATGCTGCTGTCGGGCGAGCGCGCCGACATGACGCGGCAGCTCGCGGACGTGCTTGCGGGCTACGAAGACTTCTTCGAGTTCGATGCGCGGGAGTTGCACCTGGTCGAGGCGCTGCGCACGCTGCGTCTTATCCACTACAGCGCATGGCTCGCGCGGCGCTGGAACGATCCTGCCTTTCCGGCCGCGTTTCCATGGTTCAACACGCAGCGCTACTGGCAGGACCGCATTCTCGAACTGCGCGAGCAGATTGCGCTCATGGATGAACCGCCACTTAACGTCTGAGCGGGCGGAAACACGCGGGACCCTTGCAAGCTGTCGGAGATCAGCTCAATGCCTTCTTGATGTCGTCCAGCATCTGCTCTTCTGCTTCGCTGACCCACTTGCCACCGATGCCGAGGAAACCTCCTTCCTTGGCCGCTTCGGCAGCCTTCTGCGCCACATTCATCAGCATCGCGCAATAGGCCTGAGCATCGGGCGGACTGTTCTCCTTCACCGCAAGGGCCGTCTCCCTGATCATCGCGAGCACGCCTTCCCGGGTCGGCCCGGTCTTCTTGAAGCGCTCCAGCTCGTGCATGCTCATGCCGCAGCCGAAGGCCGTGCCCATCAGCGACGCCGGAGCAGCCGCCTTGATGCTCTCGACCAGGGCGCCGGCAGCCGCGCCCAGCTCCTGCACCGCGCCCGCCCCCTTGGTGTCCGCGGCGGTGATGATGAGGTAACT
>CAVVES010000030.1:0-15836 GCA_963747225.1 uncultured beta proteobacterium
CCTGCCCACTTCAGGGACCGAACTACCGTCGGCGCATAGACGGTCAGTTGCGTCGAAGAAGTCTGCATCGCTATCGCGGAGCGCCCTGATTTTTCTTCGACGGCCGGCGGCGGAGAGCTCGTTCAGCAATCGGATGCAGCACAACAGCTGCCTCCCCAGGAAGCAGCCACGGTTCGTGGTCTGAGGCCACCCGCACGGGACCGGGTCCATCGTAGCGGCGCGATTCGCTCGTCCAAAGCGTTTGCCAGGCATAGCCGAATGGCGGGGCGAGCAACGGTTCAGAGACTGGCGTCAGGCGGAAGCCCCTGCCGAAATTCACGATGAGCAGGCGATCGTCGTCGTTCGTTCCGAAGAATCTCAGAACAAAACTTGCTTCGCCCAAGACCGCTCCGTCCACTGCGCCTGGCTTCTGATCGCTGAAGCGAACATCTTCGCGGCGCAGTCGGAGCAAATCCTTGTGCAAATCGTAGAGTTTCTTCTTCGATTCGCGTTCGGAAAAATCGAGTTTGCAGGTTTCGAAAACGTTGGGATCGGAAGGTTCGGGAAGCTGTTGCTGCACTTCTGCGCTCGCCATCGAAGGAAACTGCGCCAGAGATTCGAAACGGCCCTTTCGAACGGCCGCGCGCAAATCTTTCGAAACGTCGCTGAAATAAACAAACCGGTTCGAAGCGCCGAACTCCTGGCCTTGAAAAAGCAACGGCGTCCACGGACCGAGCAATAAGAGCGCGGTCATGGCGCGATATTTTCCGGGCGACGTTTGAAAACGCACGCGCTGCCCATCAACGGTGTTCGAAACCTGATCGTGGTTCTCGATGAAGGTAACGAAATGGGCCGGTCCAACGTCAAAGGCCGGCATGCCGCGTGGCGCATCCTGCCAGTGATACGGCTGGCCTTGATAGAGATAACCGTATTTGGCCGAGGAAACGAATTCCTGCGGCGAACCTCGGTAATCGGTGTAATAGGCCTCGTTGCGATCGGTCAGGACCACGAGTGCGCTGTGGTGCCAGTCGTCGTTCCACACCGCATCGAGGTCGTCGCCCTTGTCGCTGCGTGGCCGTAGCAATCTCGTTTCCTGCGATTCGTTTTCTGCCACCAGCAAAATCGAACGCTCGCCGGCGGCGGCGCGGGCCGCTCGGCCGATCGCTCCCACGATGTACTCGTCCGAATCGTCGATGATGCTCTGCGTGGCGTCGAAGCGAAAACCGTCGAAGTGAAATTCATCAATCCAGTAGCGGCCATTCGTGATGAAAAACTCGCGCACCGGGCCGGAGTTTGGGCCGTCGAAATCGATCGCGTCGCCCCAGTCGTTCTCGTGCTGTTTCGTCGTGTAATCATCTGAATAGATCCTAAGATAATTTCCCTCCGGCCCGAAGTGATTGTAGACGACGTCGAGAATTACACCCAGCCCTAACGAGTGGGCTTGATCGACAAAACTGCGCAGATCGTCCGGCATCCCATAAAGATGCGTCGGCGCGAAAAGATTCACCCCATCGTAGCCCCAGCCGAAAGGGCCCGCGAACTCTGCGATCGGCATGATCTCGATCACGCCGATGCCAATTTTCGCCAGCTCCGCTAAATGTTTCGCCGCTGCTGCCCACGTCCCTTCAGACGTGAAAGCGCCGATGTGCATTTCGTAAAAGACCTGGCCCGGCAGCGCAATCCCCTTCCACGCCTGATCGGTCCAGGGAAACGTCGTGTGATCCACTACCACCGACGGACCGTGCGGACCCTCTGGTTGCAGTCGCGAGGCTGGATCGGGATAGTATTTCTCATCGTCGTTGATGCGAAACCGGTAGCGTGCGCCCGCGCCGGCTTCCGCCATCCCGGAAAAATATCCACTTTTCTCGCGCGTTAGCGGAACAAACGTTGGAGGGGTCTTGGCGCCGCGACCGCCTCCGCCTTTGGTTGATTCCAGCACGACGTCCAACTTATTGGCTTTCGGCGCCCAGACTCGAAAATGTGTCCGGCCGTCGTCGAGCGCTTCGGCTCCGATCGGGTAGCGACGTACTGAGCGGGAAAGAGTCACGCTGCTTTTTACAAGCATCCGTTGGACTGCGGTCACCGCGCTGCTCCGACCAAGCGCGGTTCTCACGCGCTGGGCGTTCGCGACAACGCGGGCGCCACTTTCCATGCCGCCATCAGGATGGGGAAATTCCACGGAATAATCTGGCCGACCACACCGAGAGGCTCGTGAAACTGGTACGACGCGGTAGTCTCGTCCAGTTCACCGAGCGTCCCCTCCGGGGCGCGTATACAACCTGCGAAATAGCGAAAATGGTCAATGGCAGGGGGAATATCGGCGGCCAGCGTTTCACGCACCGGTTGCCGTTGTCCCACGTCTCCCCCACCGAAGGCGTTTCGAGAGTTTCTTCCAATCGTTCGAGACCGGCAGAAAGCAGCGTGACCCACGACACGGAATGGGCTGTCTATTTCTGCGGAGAGCGCCTTGCGAATGAGAAGTACGATCATGGTTTTGTCGGTCATTTGGGGTTCCGGTAACTGAGGAAGTGTGGGACTCGATGACCCTTTATCGGGGCACACGTGTCCTCAACGCACAGATCGGAACCGGCTGCATGGGTTGCTTCCTATTTTGTCTTGCTAGACTTGTCCTCGGAGTCCGTCTTCGGGTGAGGTTTGGTTTCAATCTCAACCTGGGTGGTACCGTCCTTTTCCATACCCAGCTCTCTGGCGGCTGCGCGGGAGACATCGATGGCCCGATCCCCCACGTAAGGCCCACGGTCATTGATCCTGACCTCGACCTTTTTGCCATTCTCGAGGTTGGTCACTTCGGCCTTGGTCCCCATCGGCAAACTTGGATGGGCAGCGGTCATTTTGTTTTGATCAAAGGTCTCGCCATTTGCGGTCTCGTTGCCTTGCAATCCGGGTCCGTACCAAGACGCTTCGCCCACCTCCTTGTGGCTCGGTTTGGTGGAAGCGGCACTGCTTTTGTCTCGCTCAACTGAATCTCCCGAGGTACATCCGGAAAGCGCCAAGGCGCCAATCAAAGCGGCTCGCGAGAAACCAGCAGGACAGTTGCGGAGGGTCATTGCAATGCTCCGTGCGATCACGACTCAATCTCCACTGACACGCCTGTATTGCGAAAGGCAACATCCACCATTGCCCCATCACCGAGGACGTGGCAAGCCGGACGGCGCTGACCGAACCATTGCGGACCAAAGGGGTGCTTCGCCGCTCCGTCCTTCGAGCTAACATACGTTTCGTGGATCTTGCCGGCGTCAGCTTGAGATCGCAGGGCCTACACCTTCGTCTCCAGGGTCGACCATGTGCAGATGCTGCACACATGTTTCGGCCCAGCCCTCATGGGGCGCTACTCGCAGCCGGGTCGGCCGAGACCGTAGAACTGAGAGGACCGCATTTCAGGCGCCTAAGCCGCCAGGCCGCTTGATGAGGCGGAGCAAGAACAGCAAGACACAGGCACCGATAGTCGCGACGATCAGGCTGCCGATCAATCCGCCGCCTGCAGATACGCCGAACGTGCGAAACAAGAAACCGCCAAGCAGCGCACCGACGACACCCACCACGATATCTCCGACGATGCCGAAGCCGCCGCCTTTCATCAGCTGTCCCGCCAGCCATCCGGCAGCCAGCCCGATCAAGATGAACCATAAGAATTCCATGTCGTTTCTCTCTCTGAGTTGAAGATCCGGGTTCGCCTCCCGGTCCGTGTTACAGCTTTGGTCGTACCACAGTTCCTTTCCACCCCGTCCGCGTAATTTCGCCTTTGATTGGTACTTTGGCCGCGAGGGCTCGCGTTACGAGGAACAACCACCTTCACGATATGCCAAAGGCCACTCCGGTTCCGTACGGCAGGACACATAGCGGGGCATATATAGTGCTGGAGTGAAAGCGCTTCGGCGGCGCATCCGCAGGGCGGGTTGTCCAGCCAAATCCCGGGCTACGCGACGCGAGCCTCAAGGTCGCGTCGGAAATCTGTTCGCTGTTGGTGAGATTGCGCGGCACAACGGACGAGGAAAACGTCCACCTCCGGTTTCGCCTTCTGGTCACGGAAGTGTGGTGATCAATTCCACGCGGTTTATGCGCGGCGGAAGGGCTCGCGAAGTTTTCTTACGAGCTCGTCGGTAGCGCGCGCCTGCGTTTTTTGTCCGCGCCGGCAATAATGCCGATCCTCGGATCATAAGCGACGATCTCCCTTACCCCAGCGCCATAGCGCCTCCCAGTCAATTGACACCTCTATCCTCGGCACGCTCAGCATCGGATATCGGCCGTGCGCTCCGAGCTGGTAAACCTCGAGACCGTGAATGCTAAAGGCACCGCGCCACAGGTGCAGATCGACATCCTGTACGCTGCCCGCGATCCGGACGTCGTTGACTACACCGTTCAAATGTTTAGTGATGAGCGGGGGCAACGCGGCCCGTACCCAGAGCGCGAGTACCGCCAGACAAGCAATACAACGACAAGGGGACGACGCAATAGACTAGCGGGGGACAGGGAATGCATGAATCATCGCTCTGTTGGCTAGGTCCGCAGTTAGCCCATTCATGGCACACTCCGACGCCCAGTATCAGGCAGCGGCAGAAACCAAACGAGTTATCGCCTAGCGTGCGCAGGGTACCCCACTAGCGTGTCTTCGCTCGCGCGCCGCGCATCAAGCGCTGCCCTGCTGCCTCCCTGTCCGAAGCCCCTCCTTGATCAGCGTTCGCAAGAAATGACACCTTGCCCACAATCCATACCACTCAAACGGCGGGCGGATCCATCTCACGCGCATGGTGGCGATGCTTTGCAATCGCCTCCACAAATTGCGGCAGCGCGTCCCCTGTTCCGGCGTCGGGAAACAAGAGTAACCCTGGGTCCGACTCGCCAGACGGTAGCGTTGCCGGCACGCCGGCTTTCTCTATCAGGTTGGCGCCCGCACCGAGCGCGAGGATGGGCTTGCCGTGTCGGTACTGATCCTTGATGAACTCGACGGCATGGCCGACCTTGCCCAGAAACTTTGCCGCCGCATCGCCGCCCGGCACCACCAGTGCGTCGAACAGGACCGCGGGCATCGCTTCCATGGTGACTTCCACCTCGATGCTGTCGCCATCTGCCCTCAGGACGTGGCCAAGACGCGCCCCTACATAGCGGGGTACGGCTCCGACCTCGCTCAGCCCGGCGTGAATCGATGTAGCGCTCGCTCCGTCCACGCCGTCCGCGACAAGGATTGCGATTCGGCGGGTGCGGATACTGCCGTCGCCCGGCCGCGCAAATAGCGATAACGCCGGGGACGTTTTGACTTCGGGCACCGGGGGTTGCTGAAGCGCAAGAGGCAGCGGCGCGGGCACGTCAATGCCCAATCCCTGCGCGACTTCTCTTGCGAGTCCGTCTGCGACGTTCGCCAACATTGCCACGACGCGCTCGCGCACCGCAGGGGTCTGCACCTTCGTCAGCTCGAAGCGGAACGCACGGACGACGTGCGCCTTTTCGACCGGCGTCTGGCTGCTCCAGAACAATGTTGCCTGCGAGTAATGGTCGGCGAATTTTTCGGGCTTCCCCCGCACCTTGTCTTCCCGAACGGGCTCGGGGAACGATGTGAAACCCTTCATGCCCGCCTGAAACGGACAGCCTCCGCCCAACGAGTTCGGCTCGTAGGCGACGCGGCCGCGGTGGATCGCCTGGCGGTGCATGCCGTCGCGCTGGTTATTGTGCGCCTGAGCCAAGCATTGATCGGGAGTTCGTGGAAGTTGGGTCCGCCGAGCCGCGATATCTGTGTGTCGATATACGAGTGAATACGACCGGCCAGCAGTGGATCGTTGCTGAAGTCGAGTCCGGGAACGATGTGCGCCGCGCAGAAAGCGACCTGTTCCGTTTCGGCAAAGAAGTTGTCCGGGTTGCGGTCCAGTACCATCTTCCCAATAGGGATCACGGGGACCAGGTCTTCTGGCACGATCTTAGTCGCATCGAGGACGTCGAAGCTGAAAGCTTCGGCCTGTTCCTCAGTAAAGATCTGAATCCCAAACTCATACTCGGGGTAGGCACCCGCTTCGATCGCTTCCCACAGGTCGCGGCGATGGAAGTCCGGATCGGCCCCAGCGATCTTGACCGCTTCGTCCCAGTCGAGCGAATGTGTCCCAGCAATCGGCTGCCAATGAAACTTGACGAAGCGCGACTCACCATCCGCATTCACCAGACGAAACGTATGCACGCCGAAGCCCTGCATCATGCGGTAGCTGCGCGGGATGCCGCGATCCGACATGGCCCACATCAGCATGTGCGTAGATTCGGGCATCAAGGAAACAAAATCCCAAAACGTGTCGTGCGCGGTGGCCGCCTGCGGCATGGCAAAGTGTGGCTCGGGCTTGGCCGCGTGTATCAGGTCGGGAAACTTCATCGCATCCTGGATGAAGAACACCGGTATGTTGTTGCCGACCAGATCCCAGTTCCCCTCGTCCGTATAGAACTTGACCGCGAAGCCACGCACGTCGCGCGCCGTGTCAGCGGAGCCCCGTTCGCCCACTACGGTAGAGAAGCGCACGAAGACCGGTGTTCGTTTGCCTGCTGCGGCGAAGAGCGACGCACGAGTATATTTTTCGAGCGATTCATAGCATTCGAAATACCCATGAGCGGCGGAACCGCGCGCGTGCACGATTCGCTCCGGGATGCGCTCATGGTCGAAATGAGTGATCTTCTCGCGGAGGATAAAATCCTCGAGCAGCGCTGGGCCGCGCAGGCCGGCTTTGAGCGAATTCTGGTTGTCTGCGATTGGCACGCCCTGATTGGTGGTGAGCGCCCGTCCGCCGGAATCGACACGCACACGGTCGAGCGAATCGTTGCCTGGATTAACCCCAGACGCAGGCTCGCCGTCGCCCGTCTTAGGGGAAGCGTTGGTTTCGGTGAGGGTGCTTCCCGTTGCAGACGGATCAGTCGGCTCGACCGTTTGACCCGCTGGAGGCTTTGTAGCCAACTCGCCGTGCTCACGCGCCTTGTTCGCGTTGTACGGCATCTCTGCCGCAAGTGCGTGCGTCGCGTCCAGCTTGACAGCCAACGCGTCCACGGAGGCGGCCAGTTCAGCGGCGTCCGGGCGCGCACGGCTGCTCACCGTGGAAGGTAAACCGGGCTTCGTCGTCGAAGCACGACGAGCTGCAGGTTTTCGATCGGCGGCCAATTTGCTCGAGCGGGTGCTCTTGGCTTTACGAGTTGTCATGGGAATCCTGAATGGAATATGAGTAATCGAACGCTACAACTACGTGCCGAACATTCCAGAGTCGCGCGATGGGAGTCCGCGGTGACAAAGCAGGCCCTTCAATGCAGAGAACTGTGCAACTTGCGTGCGTCCCTCGTTTCAGCAGGAGCAGGACCAGGACCCACGCGCTTCCTGGTCGCGTAGCAACTACACGTCAGGCGGCGGAACTTACATTGCGAGTTAGTTCGCGCACGCAGCCGCATCGGCGGCATCTAGCAAGGCCGGCCGAAGCCTAACGACGCCGCTTCCTTTTCGGGCGCGCCGCAGCAGTCAGGGCACCGCCCCAGAAACTGACCACCTGCTTCGCTCCGTTGGTCATCATGGTCGCCGCTTGACGCTTGGCTTCAGCAGTGACTCGGCTGCGCGCCGAACCGGCCACAGCATTGGCACCACTCAACCACATACTCAAGAGCGGGTTCTTCTTGGTCCAGGGATTTCTCATGTGAGTGTTTCGCTTCCGGAGAGGATCTCCGCCTTGCGCTCCGCGAGCTTGGCTCCCAGCGCCACCATGTCCAGCTTCTTGCTGGATTGCGCCATGGGGAACATCTCGTTCTGCTCCTCCTTGACGTGGTGTTTCACGTATTCGGCCATCACTTTGATCCTGGCGTCGAACATCTCGCCATCGGGCTCGACCCCCTCGACCTGAGCGATGAGCGCTTTCAAGGTTGCGTGCTCCACCGTGGCTTCTGGAATCATCTCGTCGTCTTTCAAGGCCAATTTCACCGCTGGGTAAAAGATCTCTTCTTCCACGCGGGCATGCACGGTGAGCTCCGTGCATATCTGGGAAACGAGCTTCCTCTTCTTCGCAGTTGATCGCGTTTTCTCGTATTCGGCAAACAGGCCGCTCACCAGCTTGTGGTCAGCGCGCAGCAAAGTTGTAGCGTCCGGCGCCTTGGATGGCGTGCTGGGTTTCGTCGTTTTCTTCGTTACAGTCTTCATGGTGTCATTTCCGTTTTACGTTTGGTGAAGGTGAGCGCTATGGTGTGCTTGGCACCGCGAGTTCGAGGGGCTCAATGACCGGCACGCCGGTGGCGCAGCGGTTCCGCACGGAGATCCGTCTAGCGCGAACGGAACATGCGGCTCAGTACGAAGCCTGCCGCGATCGCGATACCAACTGCCATCATCGGGTTGTCGCGCACGTAATTTCGACCTGCCTCTGCCAAGCGCGCTTGGGCGTCACTGAGTTGCTCGCCCTTGATGCCCAAGGTCTCCACCGCCTGGCCTGCAGCGCCGGCGATCTTGTCGACGGCCTGATGTGCGCCGGAGGCGAGCCGGTCAACGGCGGGCCGGGCGGCATCCGATGCCTTGTCGATTGTGCTATGCGCGCTCGCGCCCGCTTGATCGATCGCGCGTCCCAAAGGGCGAATGGGGTCGTTTGTGACGCGGGCGAAATCTGTGGTTGTTTCCATAGTGAACTCCTGGAGATTAAAGTTACTTGCGAAGGATGGCTGCACCTTCCTTCGCTGGACTGTTACTCGGCAATGAATGAAGCACACGCATCTATCGTGCGCAGTGGGAAAGCCACTTCGCCTGGCCAAATTCCATACAAAAACTGAATGCCCTGGGTGCCCTGGCAGCGAACGCTCAAGCCGCAAAGGCCGAGCCCGCTTTGCGTTAACTCACCATCGCTAGATAGAGCGCATTCGCATTGCATTAGCAGATGACAGCGGTAAAACCTACATTTGCTCGGTAACTCTTGCTACGTGCTTGAAAGTGGGTTTCTGAACCAAGCTGCTGGCGATGAACCCGACGATAAGTCCGAGAGGATCCATAGCCGTGGCTATCGGACCGGACATTCCAATACGCTGCCCTGCCCAACCAAACACACGGCGTGCGTCAGGCTACGAGGAGCTCTTCGGAGGGCCGTCCTTATTGCTCTCTTCAAAGCTCTTGATCTGCTTCTCAGCTTCGTCCTTCGTGACGCCATAGGCCTCCTGGATCTTGCCGGCGAGCTGATCGCGCTTGCCTGCAATCACATCGAGCTGGTCGTCGGTGAGCTTGCCCCACTGCTCCTTGACATTGCCCTTGAACTGTTTCCAGTTACCTTCCACTTGATCCCAATTCATATCCAACTCCTTGTGTGTTTGCTTCTGTTTCGGATGCCACTGGCGGAATTGCCAATCCAGCATCACTCACTGCAGCCGGCATCTTGCTGACTTTGATCGATGCCTCAGATGCGCTGAGATACATCTGCATTTCAGGCGCCCACGCGGCTCGGGCGCTTGATGAGGCGCACCAGGAACAGCAAGACACAGGCACCGATGGTCGCGACGATGAGGCTGCCGATCAATCCGCCGCCTGCCGATACGCCGAGCAGGCTAAACAGGAAACCGCCCAGCAGCGCACCGACGACACCGACCACAATGTCTCCGACGATGCCAAAGCCGCCGCCTTTCATTAGCTGCCCTGCCAACCATCCGGCAGCCAGCCCGATCAATATGAACCAGAGGAATTCCATGTGTGTGACCTCTCAAGAAAAAGTATTGGACCTACAGGGGCAACGCCCTCGTAGGACTGCGCTTGGATTTCGGCGAATGCGCGACTGTGGCGCACGAGTCAAAGAAAACTGCGGCAGGTACTCGACCCGCTGAGAATCGGCATCACGCAAGCTGGTGATACCTGGGGAGACGCCAATAGCTGCAAACCCCACTTGGCGTGGGAAGAGGACCTGGGACCGCCCTCTTGAGAACACCTTCAGTATAGACCCACCACGGCCCATAGGTTCAATGCAGTGGAGTTTATCTTTGGCCCCTGTGGGTCGCGCTCCTCCAAGATTGCGTTCCCGAGAAGACCAAGCTCCGTGTGCGGTACGGATAGTGGTAAATCACGCGGCCTCTTTGTGAAGACCGGAGCACTAGGCGCATCGGACG
Organism: uncultured beta proteobacterium; assembly: GCA_963747225.1. Classification (GTDB taxonomy): domain Bacteria; phylum Pseudomonadota; class Gammaproteobacteria; order Burkholderiales; family JAEUMW01; genus JAEUMW01. Next base: position 10,072 of record CAVVES010000030.1, read on the forward strand.
TTCGCCGGAGAGCGATGGTCGTGATCTCGGTGAGCCAGCGTTCGTTGTAAGAAATCAGGCTCACTACAATGAAACCCTGAATACGTGTCGGAAGTGCAGAAACTACGCTGGAGTGGGGCGCGGCATGCTATGGGTGGCGGATCAAGACCAGCAATCCGTTGGAACTAATCACTCGCGACCGTCAATTCCCACCGGCTTTTCAGTCATTACCTTGAAGCGCCAGCTTTTTCAGGACCGCACTGAGATGGACGCGAGATCGATGACAGCCTCGTTTTTCGAGCGATCAGTTGCTCCTCTCGCATTGGTCTATACTCCAAAGGCGCCACGCATTCGCCGATGCATTTCTAGGAGTACCGCCATGGGCAAGGCTAGAAAAAGCAACAAGGAAGTAAAGAAACAACCCGCTATGACTCCCAAGAAACGGAAGGCTGCAAAACAGGCCAAGAAACACGCTTCCGATCTCGTTCCCTTGATTACCCGCTGAACCGGCTCTCGCGGTTTGGCGGGTAACGCAGGATTTCACGGGGCGGCAGCTTCCGAAGCGAAACTTCGACGGGCCAAGTCGAGTCGAATATCCGGAGAGAAGGTCGATAGCACCGTCGAACAACAGTTCTTAGCGACTTGGACGTGCGGGTCACGACTGTTAAGGCGGATGGCGCCAGTGCAGCCATCCGCGATGTTCATGGCGGGCTATGTTCTGAATTGGGACGCCATCCGTTCGGCGGCGCCCTTGAGTTCTGTCGACGCTTTATCCATGTTGGCCTTGAACTGCTCCCAAGGCCCCCCGTCACTGGCATTGGTCAGCTTGTGGAAGTTCGCCCAGGCTTCCTCTTGCTTCGCTTGCAGCAACGCGAGGTTTTTCTCGTACTGGGCCTTGGCCTGCGCCCCCATCTGCGCGGCCCCGGCTTGGTACCGTTCGGTTTGCGCCTTCCACTGGTTTAACTGTGTCTCCATGAGCTTTTGATAGTCTTCCCGCGTTCCCATTGTCTTCTCCTTCAATCGATTAACTTCGACCGCAGCCATCGCGGTCCTTCTAGGCGTGATCAGCATGCACCAGTGCCAGCGATCACCCTTACCATACGCCGACGGGGCATCCTTCTCTGTACGGCAGGGCACATAGTGTGCTGGGGTCGCCTCTGTGCGCTTGCCCGGACCGGTTAATGTGCGCTCCCGCACAGATTGCCCGGCCTGCATATGGATAATTGTGCCGATCGCAGTCGGCTCCGTCCCGTCCGCCTGCTTACGTCAACCACCAAGTAGAAGGTAACCCGCCAATGAACTACATCCCCGATATCGAGCGCCATTCGGTCGGAGAGTCTCTCGGATGAGGAGCCTTAAGAAGGCATGGCGCGCCGGTATCCGCCAGTTCCTGCGTCTTAAGCGTGTCGGCGCCAAGCAACCCCGTGTCAACGGGGCTCGTCCGGGGGAAGTTGCTGCGACACCCCGCAGTACCGGGCGGCTAACCTCTCAGCCAAGTGTCAACGGGGCTCTTCCGGGGAGAGTTGCTGCGACGCCAGCGCTCGAACAAGCGTGTAGTGGGGCGGACCGCGACGCTCTATTGCTGGCAGCCGAGCCCGCCAAATGGTCGAAGGGGCATCACTCGGCCACTGCTCCCGGGGAAACGGCGATGCGCCGGCTCGATTACTGGCTCTACATGCCGGCGCACTCACGCGCGATGAAAGTGCCTCTGGTCGTCATGCTGCACGGATGCGAGCAGAGCGCAGAGGAGTTCGCCCAAGGCACGCGCATGAACGCGCTAGCGGCCGAGCATGGCTTCGCTGTGCTTTATCCCCAGCAGACACCGAACGCGCACCCGTTCCGGTGCTGGCATTGGTACGACCCTGCAATCGACAAGGGCGGCGGCGAGGCGGATTGGATCGCTGGGTTGATCGAGAATCTGGTTGCGAGGGAGTCGATCGATCGGGCCCGAATCTACGCGGCAGGACTCTCGGCCGGGGCCGCAATGGCGGCCATGTTAGCCCTGCGGTTTCCGAACCTGGTTGCAGCCGTCGGCGTGCATTCAGGGGTCGTCGTTGGCGAAGCGCGTTCAGCGATGGAGGGGGCTGCCGCGATGCGGCGCGGGACCTCAGAGTCGCCTGCATCGCTGCTTCCGGGCGTGGTGGACGATCTGGCGAGTTTTCCGGGAATGCCGGCGATCCTGTTGCACGGGGCAGGCGACGACGTGGTTCTGCCGGTGAACACCGATCAACTGGTCGAGCAATTTCTGCGGCTGAACGGACTGCTGACGACAGATGGCGCGCTGCAGACCTCTCCCGAGCGACCGGTCATGGAGAAAGTCACTCAGCACGACGTACATCAACAGCACGACTACTACCGCGATCAAGAGCTCAAGGTCAGGGTGTGCCGCATCCCGGCCCTGAAGCACGCCTGGAGCGGTGGCGACGAGACCTTGCCATTCAATTCAGAAGACGGGCCGGATGCGAGTGCACTCATGTGGGAGTTCTTTTCGCAGCATCAGCGCCGCCCCGCGTCCCAACCTAGTCCGGCGCATTGAGCTCGGGTGGAAAGAATTGCCGCCGCTCGATCCACTTGAAGCCTTCGTGCTTCGTGATCGCCGCGATCACGATGGGGCCACCCACGGTTTTCGCGCGGCCCACCGAGAACTTCACGAAGCCGATGGTCGTTTGGACCAGAAAGCGGGCCAGATCCACCGCATCTTGAATCGGCATTGCCTCGAGGAACAGGAGCTCGTACAACGCTGGCGCCAGCTTGTTGCGGGTTTCGGCGGCCTGGGCCGAGGTGAGGCCGTGCTCCATGGACGCCTCGTTGAATTTCGTCCCGAGCCCGAAAATCAAGCGATCCAATGCCTCGTACTCCCCATCCCATAGCGGCCCGAAGTCCTGCTCGCCTTGAATCTGCTTCGGCGCGGCACAGTCTGGTCCCATGAGTTGAATTTCCCAGACCTCCGCGAGAGAACGGCCCGCGGAATAGCCGCAGAGGCGTACCTTGGTCCACACATTGACGCCCCGAGCCTTCGACTTCTCCTCGAACAGGAATTGGCGGACTCGGACGGAGACCTGTTCGACCGTATAACGATCCGGGTCCAGCTTCCAGTCGAGATGATCCGCGTCGCTGCCGGTGAACCGGCGCCGCAGGTCCTTTAGTAGTGTGTCGATAGACTCGTTGCCGATGCCTCCGGCGCCCGTCACCATCGCGCCAATGGGCAGCCCCTTGCTGAGATTCACGATCTTCTGGGCATGATGATAGATCATGCCGCTAGCGAAAGAACTCGCGCTATCCGCGGCCATCACCACGCCGTCGTTGATCTTGACTGACACGAGTACGGTCATTGAGAGCTCCTGGGCTGAAGCACGCTCAGCATGATCGTCGCCTCACGCACGGGCAGCGCGTGCGTTCATCGCGACGCGATTTCTGCTGGAATATCGCGGAGGCCGGCCCCTACCGCAAATGGACCGGCGCCAAAGCAAGGTTCTGAAATCGGGCGGACGCCCGGAACTCCTCGACGATGCTTACTCCTGAGCGGAGCCAGATTGCATCCGTTCACCCATCGCCCGCCCCGCCGACACCGGCGCCGCGGTACGGACCAGAATGAGCGGAACGCGGCCCGACTCCTGCACCATGCCGTTGTCGATAGGATGGAGCGACGCGCTGCCGTTCGGCCCCTTCGTCAACGATTGCACGACCGGTTCATTCGCCCCGGAGATGTCTTCCAGCGGTCGACGGAGCCCCGGACCGGTTTCAACGGCCCGCAAATCCGGCTGTCCGTAACGATCAACCAATTTCGAGAACGCGGTCCAGTATCCCAGGAGATTTGTGGTGTCGGCGTTGCCGGTCATCGTCGCCGCGAACAGATTCAGTTGCCAGGCGCTAACGCGCTCGGCCCCTTCCATCCAAGCCCGTAGCATGGCCGCCATGCCCTGGCAGCCAGCCCCGTAGAGCGCGTGCGTCTGGTCATCGAATTTCAAGAGAGAACCCCTTTCGGTGAAGAACAGCAATCGTGGAAAACCCGATGATCATTATTTCCGTTCCATGACACGAGCTCTGTGCGCTCCCGCACATACATTCGGCGCCCGCGATGCTTACATCCACCTGTGAGGCACAGCATGCAGGCGCGCTGATCCCTCGCGAGCTGGTTGCCAACTTCCAGGCTCACATGGGAACCCTTTCGCTAGCCGAGAAAGCGCTCGTACATGTTCTTTTCGGCTCGATAACACGCGCATGAAGCGACTTCAAGGCCGGTGTGGTCTATGACCGTAATATTGCCGCGACGATAGCTGATCAGATTACGCTCCTGCAACGCACCCGCAGCTTTCGTGACGCCGACGCGTCGCACACCAAGCATGTTGGACAGGAAGTCGTGGGTGATGTGGAAGTCGTCCGAGTGGGCCCGGTCGCGCATCATCAGAAGCCAGCGAGCGAGCCGTTGCTCGACAACATGAAAGCGGGTGCACGCGGCTGCCTGGCCTAACTGGGCCACCAAGACATACAGATAACGGTCGAGCTCCCGTCGGAGTGCGAGGTTTTGGGCGACCTCGCGGCAAAACGGCGCGGTTTTCATCCGTATTGCTGTGCCGGAGCCCTGCACCAGGGCGCGAAGGGGCGAAACGTCGATCCCCAGCATCACCGAAATGCCGAACATGCCTTCCTCGCCCACGAGTCCGACTTCCAGGCTCTCCGCGTCAGCGATCGACGTCAACAGCGAAATGAAACCTTCGGTTGGAAAGTAGACATGGCGAATCCGGTCGCCCGGTTCGCACAGCACCTCGCCGAGAGTCAGGGGTACCCGCTCGCAGGCTGCCAGAAAGCGAGCCCGGTCTATGCGCGGCAACGCAGACAGCAGACGGTTTGGAGCAGGGATGCGCTTCATGGGTGGCTCTGCATTGGCGAAATAATCCTGTTTTTTTCCAGGACAGTCCGTGCGCTTGCACACATACCGGGGTGAAACCGTGTTGTGCTGAATTTCGGGGCAAGCCGTTACTTGAGGCCGGTAGCGTGAGCGGGAGAGCAAATCGCGTCATCGGGTTGCCAAGGGACATAGCGAGGCGGAAAACTGTCGGTCCATGTGCGCTACCGAACAAACGAAATCGGAGCTTTTCGACTAGGCTGTGGCTTCCCGTGCGAGATCACCTTTCGTGAGTTTTGCGTCCGCGCCCCACGAACACGCAATACGCCGGCGCCCACGGCGAACACCGCGAATGGAAAGCGACGCTCGCGATCCCTGGAGAGGCTCATGCAGAATGAAACATTCCTGAAAGACGTTCAGACTTTGATACGCTATCGCGCCGAGCAGCATATCGGCGACGAAGCACCAACCTCAGGCTCCAGGGACCAGCAAACCGTCATCAAGCTGCTGAACGACTGGCTGGTCACCGCGAACGTCTGTGTTCTGCGCGACCGGCGCCATCACTTCATGGCCAAGGAAATTCAGTCGAAGAGCGTCGCCGAGGCATTCCTGGAGCGCTCGAACGAGGAGCGGCGTCATGCCGACCAGATTGCGGAACGCATCGTGCAGCTGGGCGGTGAACCCAAGTTTGTACCAGACCGGCTAGAGAGCCGCAGTCACGCCGAATACGCAGAGGGGGAGTCGCCGGCGGAGATGATCAACGATGACTTGCTCGCCGAACGCATCGCGATCGACAGCTATCGCGAGATCATCCAGTACCTGGGTGACAAAGACCGGACGACTAAGCGCATGCTGGAAGGTATCCTTGCCGTCGAAGAGGGGCATGCCCACGAGATCGCGGAACTGCTCGAAGGTCTGGCTGCGGAATTGAAGCAGAAGA
>CAVVES010000031.1:0-5423 GCA_963747225.1 uncultured beta proteobacterium
GGTGATGAAGGTTTAAGAACGTCGACCCCGGATTGTTCACCGCACGAATTGACATTTCCGATGGCTGCTGAAAACGTCGACGGCATTTTTCTTCTCGACAAACCTCGAGGAATCACGTCCAACGCCGCCTTGCAGGCGGTGAAACGGCTGATGGGTGCGAAGAAAGCGGGCCATGGAGGGACTCTTGACCCGATGGCCACGGGCCTGCTGCCGATCTGTTTCGGCGAAGCGACCAAATTCGCAGGTTTGTTTCTCGATGCGGAAAAATCGTATTCGGCCGAGATGCACCTCGGCGTAACCACGACGACAGGAGATGCTGAGGGCGCGGTCGTGGAGCAGCGAACAACAGAAGCGAAGGAAATAAGCGAGGACCGGTTGCGTGCAGTGTTCAGGAGTTTCGTGGGCGGCTACGATCAGCTGCCCCCCGTCTACAGCGCGCTGAAACACCAGGGCCGACCCCATTACGAGTATGCCAGGGCAGGGCTGGAAGTGCCGCGTGTTTCACGGCGCGTGACCATTTCCGCGCTGACTCTGGACGGCAGGGAAGGCGACTGCGTGCGGTTTTCCGTGACGTGCGGCAAGGGAACCTATATCCGAAGTCTTGCAGAGGACATTGGTAGGCAGCTTGGATGTGGCGCTCATCTTGCCGGCTTGCGGCGAGTTGCCAGCGGCGCGTTCAGCATCTCCCACGCATTGACGCTTCGCGAGCTCGACGTGGGGCCCATGAATTGGCGGCGCGCGCAATTGCTTTCCTCTGACGCGGCCCTCGTGATGTTGCCGAAGGTGACGCTGACCGGGGAGGAAGCAGCCCGCCTGCAGCAGGGACAGGGGATTATCGTGCCGCAAGGGGTCGCCGCAGGACTTGTCCGTCTCTACGTAATCCCCAGCCAGTTCATGGGGTTAGGAGAGGTCATCGAAGCTGGTCAACTGATCCCGCGCCGACTCCTCGCCCAGCGGAATGCGACGATAACTCGTGCTGCGCTTAACTGCACCACTTAACTTGTGGCATGTGTAAGGAAAACGGTAAAATTCCGGGTTTCGAGATAGGGAACGGACGAATGTCTATTCTAGTCGCGCAGAAAGCGCAAGTTGTCAAGGATTATCAGCGTGCGGCGGGCGATACGGGTTCGCCCGAAGTGCAGGTCGCACTGCTCACCACCCGCATTAACGACCTCACCGAGCACTTCAAGGCCCACGTCAAGGATCATCATTCCCGCAGGGGTTTGCTGAAACTCGTCAGCCAGCGGCGCAAGCTGCTCGATTACCTCAAGGGTCGCGACATCGACGGCTATCGTAAATTGATCGAGCGACTCGGTATCCGGAAGTAGTCTGTCTTCCCGCCTCCCGTCGTAACCGCGAGGCGTTGCCACCGTCGCCATCCAGCGCGAAAAAGGACAACAATTGAGTCACGCGAAAAAAATCATTGCCTTCGGGCGCCATCAACTGACCCTGGAGACCGGCGAAATCGCGCGACAGGCCCACGGTGCGGTCATGGTGAGCATGGACGATACCGTCGTGCTGGTGACGGCGGTGGGAATGAAGGAGGTCCGCCAAGGTCAGGATTTCCTTCCTCTTACCGTTGACTATCAGGAGCGGACTTACGCCGCCGGCAAGATACCGGGCGGTTTTTTCAAGCGAGAGGGTCGCCCGAGCGAGAAGGAAACTCTGACTTCGCGCCTCATCGACCGTCCGATCCGTCCACTTTTCCCGGAGGGATTCTTCAACGAGGTCCAGATCGTCGCGACGGTGGTCTCTTCGAATCCAGAGGTGGACTCGGATATTCCGGCGTTGATCGGGGCTTCCGCTGCCTTGGCGCTCTCGGGGATTCCGTTCAATGGGCCCATCGGCGCAGCCCGCGTTGGTTACTTGAATGGAGAGTACGTTCTCAATCCCACGGCTTCCGAGCTGAAGGAGTCGCAGCTGAACCTCGTTGTCGCGGGCACCAGCCAGGCCGTGCTGATGGTCGAATCGGAAGCACTCGAGCTTCCAGAAGATGCCATGCTCGGGGCCGTCGTGTTCGGCCATCAGCAGATGCAAGCTGTGATCAATGCGATCAATGAACTGGCGGATGAAGCGGGGAAGCCCCTGTGGGATTGGACGCCCCCGACGGTCGCACCGGAGGTTCGAGCGCGCGTTGCTGATCTTGCGGAGGGAGACCTCCGCGTTGCCTACGCCATCAAGCAAAAGCAGTCTCGCAGCTCAAAGGTCGACGAGATTCGCGAGCGCGTGCTCTGCGCGCTCATCACCGATGCCCCCGATGCACCTTCTTCGAACACGGTGAAGGGCCTCTTCAGCGATATCGAGGCGAAGATCGTTCGCAGCCAGATCCTCGACGGCGAACCCCGCATCGACGGCCGTGATACGCGCACGGTGCGTCCCATTGCAATCCGAACCGGCGTGTTGCCGCGTGCTCATGGCTCCGCACTCTTCACCCGAGGAGAGACCCAGGCACTCGTCACGGCGACACTCGGAACGTCCCGGGACGAGCAGATCATCGATGCGTTGCAGGGCGAATACACCGAGCGCTTCATGCTCCATTACAACATGCCGCCATACGCCACGGGGGAAACCGGTCGCGTGGGTTCGCCCAAGCGGCGTGAGATCGGTCACGGTAGGCTTGCCAAGCGGTCGCTGGTTGCGGTGCTCCCCTCACCTGAGGAGTTCGGCTATTCGTTCCGGGTGGTTTCGGAGATCACCGAATCGAACGGATCGAGCTCGATGGCGAGTGTTTGCGGCGGATGCCTGGCGCTGATGGACGCGGGGGTTCCGCTCAAGGCGCATGTGGCCGGAATCGCCATGGGCCTGATCAAGGAAGGCAATCGATTCGCTGTGCTGACCGACATCCTCGGTGATGAAGATCACCTCGGTGACATGGACTTCAAGGTCGCGGGCAGCGATCGCGGCGTCACCGCCCTGCAGATGGACATCAAGATCAGCGGGATCACGAAAGAGATCATGCATGTCGCCCTCAATCAGGCGAAAGAAGCGCGACTGTCCATTCTCGAACAGATGAAGCAGGCGCTCGTGCAGCCCCGGGCCGAGATATCGAACTACGCGCCGCGTATTCTCACCATGAAGATCAAGGCGGAAAAGATTCGCGACGTGATCGGAAAAGGTGGCGCGGTCATTCGTGCCCTGACCGAGGAAACCGGAACTTCCATCGACATCGCCGACGACGGCACCATCACGATCGCTGCCCCCTCGTCCGAGAACTGCATGGTCGCGAAGAAACGCATCGAGGACATCACGGCGGAGGTGGAAGTAGGCCGCATCTACGACGGCACCGTGCTCAAGCTGCTTGACTTCGGCGCGATCGTGAGCGTGTTGCCGGGGAAGGATGGCTTGCTTCACATCTCGCAGATCGCACACGAGCGTGTGGCGGCTGTTGCCGATCACCTCAAGGAGGGGCAGGCGGTGCGCGTGAAAGTGCTGGAAGCAGATGACAAGGGGCGGCTCAGACTGAGCATGAAGGCCGTGTCCGAGCCGGAGACACAACCGCAGCCATAGTCTGTTTGATCCGGATTCCTGTTCAGGAATCGGAATGCAAAGCGGGCGGTCGAGAGACCGCCCGCTTGCATTGCGGGTCCGGATCAGAGGATACCTAGGCTTACTTCGCGACCTGCCGTTCCCGCAATTCGTCGAGAGTCTTGCAATCGATGCACAGCGTTGCGGTCGGCCGAGCTTCGAGGCGCTTCAAACCGATCTCGATACCGCAGCTGTCGCAATAGCCGTATTCGCCCGCGTCGATCTTCGCGATCGTCTCGTCGATCTTCTTGATCAGCTTGCGCTCGCGGTCGCGATTGCGAAGCTCGAGCGCCATATCGGACTCCTGGCTCGCGCGATCGTTCGGATCAGCGAAGATCGTCGCCTCATCCTGCATGGTATGGACGGTGCGGTCGATGTCCTGGCTGAGTTCGAGCTTGAGGGACTCCAGGATTTTCCTGAAGTGGGCAAGCTGGCGGGGATTCATGTATTCCTCCCCTTTTTTTGCCACGTAGGCGGGCACTGGTTTTCTCAACTCCGCTGCCATGAGGTCTTCGATCCTTTAAAAAAATGCACCTAGATACCAGAAATTCCGGGGGCAGGCAAGCGAGGTTGATGCCAATTCGTAATCCTGCGGCCAAATTGACCTTTGGCAACGCGCACGCTATATTCTGCGCCCTTCGGGGTGTAGCGCAGTCTGGTAGCGCGCTTGCTTTGGGAGCAAGATGTCGGGAGTTCGAATCTCTCCACCCCGACCATGTTTCCTCCAGAAGCATAGTCAAATGCAGGGCTCTCTCGTCATGCTCCGGGAGTTCGAATTCTGGGCTGCCGTCGTGGATTCAGTCGAAATGACCAAAGGGCCCGCAGCGCGTCCACGACGAACGCTTGTGCCCGTAGCTCAATCGGATAGAGCACCAGCCTTCTAAGCTGGGGGTTACAGGTTCGAGTCCTGTCGGGCACGCCAGAGAGCGTCAGGTCTGTGTCGCGTTCGGTTGGATGTGAAGTCAGTGGTGGCCGTAGCTCAGTTGGTAGAGTCCCGGATTGTGATTCCGGTTGTCGTGGGTTCGAGTCCCATCGGCCACCCCATTATTCACGCACTTACGAAACGTTCTATGGCGATTTTGTAAGATCCGGAACGCTTTTTGTAAGATCATTTTACCGCTGGTGATTTTCTGATCGCCCGCCGGTCGTAGGTCTTTGCCGGCATTTGCTCATCGCGATGTCCGGTAAGCTCGCTCGCTTTCCTTCCTTGCTCGATTACGTCGGTCACCGCTTTCGCGCGCAGATCGTGGAAGTGAAATCGCGTGTTTCCGGCTGCCTGCCAAGCCACCTGTAGGCGATTCCACATAGCTTTGAAGCCCGACGCAGTGTAGGGCTGTCCGGCGCGGCTGCAGAAGAGGTATGTACCAGGGAGTTCGCGCGGAAGGTCGAGGCATTCGTTCACGATGCGGCGTAACTCCGGTGTCCAGGTGACCAAGGTGCGGGCACCGCGTTTTCTTTTCGTGAACTCGATGCCTTCGTCGGTGAGTTGCGTCCTGCTCAGCGACAGGATCTGGGATTGGCTCTTGCCGCTCAGATATGCGAGCTGCGCGGCGAGTGCCAGGCGCAGGCCGCCATCGGACCACTTGCGGGCCGCCTCGTTAGCCAGATGCTTGCCGGCGCGCGCGAACTCGACGAACGCCAGCAATTCCGCGTCGGAGATGTAGCGATCGCGTGGTGTTTCTTCGTTGCGTTTGGCTCCGATACACGGATTGCGCTCGACGAACCCGGCGTTGGTGGCGTAATTGAAAGCTGCGGACAGGAGGGCGATCTCGCGGTTGGCGCGAACCGGGGCTTCCTTGCCTCGGGCCTTGTGGAGATAGATCCAGACGTGCGAAGTCTTAAGTGACGACGGCGGCAAACGGCCAAAAGCCTTCTTGAGTTGGGCAGCTTCGGCGATG
>CAVVES010000032.1:0-15195 GCA_963747225.1 uncultured beta proteobacterium
CCCACACCGAGGTTGACGATGCTTGCCTGTCCCGCAAACTCTTTCGCGAGCACGGCAGAATACTCCTCGCCGTCATTCACCCCGAACCCGAACGTGTTGGAATCGCCGAGTACGACGACGTTGGGGTGGTCGTAGCAGTTGGAGATTTCTGGGAGGGAGACCCGATAACCATACTCGTTCGTGTGGTACACGAAGCGCCAGACTCCCGGCAGTTCGTCGACGATGGTCTCGGATTCCGGCATCAAATGACCGTAGCGTTCGGAGTGGCGGTAGCGCGGATACATCATCGACTGCGGATCGATGAAGCGGACTGCGATCTCGAAGAAGATGAGCGGAACGACTATCACGAGCAACAACATGATTGTCGTAAACACCAACTTACGGCCCAAAACGACCTCCTCAGCGAAGAACGATGAAAGAGTCTCGTCCTGGTCGGAAATCGCTCGCTCTGGCCGAGCCACTTGCTCTCCGCTCGCTATGGACGAGCGCTGAAACAAGACTCGCTAGACGGGTACTGTATCACTGCTCCGGAATGGGACTGCATTGCCGGAGGGCGGCGACCCAGGTCGGGGGATACTGTTACCGGGGCCAGATCGAGCGGGGCTTCTGGCCGGCTTGTTCCCGTGCCCACAGGCCGAGTGCGTACCGGGCCCCGGTGGGGCATACGGTTTACAATGCTCTGACTCAAGTACCGGGCTGGCGATTGGCTGTGGGTATGATCTGGTCCGCGGCGCACCAGCCGGCCGAGGCCCAAGGGCATCGGTCCCGCAGGCTCGTCCGACAAGTAATGGGTTGCAGCCAGAGCAAGCCGGCAGCCAGAGCAAGGAAGGGCAACTTCAGCGCGCGGCTGCCGTCTGGCGGATCCGCGCCAGACACGACAAAGCGACCGGGCGTCGGCGGGATGGGGTCGAAAAACGGCCGGCGCCCGTCGGAGACCTGAAGGAGGCTGTGACCTGAATCGGTCACTTTACTCTGCCGGCGCATTCGACCTCGCCGTCGCGCCGTTCCCCGGGCCTGGCGCGAGCATTCCTGCCGGTCGCGGCATCCGTGGGGCCGACATGGGCGATCGCCAAAGCCACTCGGGTCCGGTGCTGTGCGTGGTAGGCGCGCGCCCCAACTTCATGAAGATGGCCCCTATCCTGCGTGCGTTCGGGCTGCACGCCGGCCTTCCCCTGCGATTCTGGTGCACACCGGCCAGCATTACGACGCTGGGATGTCCGACGCTTCTTTCGGGATCTCGCATCTCCCGCCGCCCCACTTCAATCTGGAGGTTGGCTCGGGGTCGCACGCGCTACAGACCGCCCAGGTCATGCAGCGTTTGAGCCGGTGCTGGCCAGCTACCGGCCCGTGGGTCGTGGTGGTCGGCGATGTCGATTCGACGGTCGCCTGCAGCCTGGTGGCGTCCAGAAGCGGCTTCGGATCGCGCACGTCGAAGCGGGGCTCCGCAGTTACGATCGCGGTATGCCCGAGGAGATCAACCGGATCGTCACCGACCAGCTTGCGGATGTGCTGTACACCACGGAGCGGGCAGCGAGCGGAATTCTACGCGCCGAAGGAATTCCGTTGGAGCGCGTGGTGTTCGTGGGCAACGTCGTGACATTGACACACTGCTGTCTGCCACGCCAGAAGGCTACTCACCCCGAGCACATACTGCGCGGCGCGCTGGTCGGCGAGCTGCCCCCACGCGGTGATGGTTTCGGCCTCGTTACCCTGCACCGGCCTTCGAACGTCGACGATCCGCAGACACTCGAGCGAGTGCTATCGATCCTGGTCGAAGTGACGGTGCGCCTGCGCCTGATCTGGCCCGTTCATCCGCGCGCCCTGAAGAACATCCAGCGCTTCGGCCTGGCGCGCAAGTTGAGTGGCGAGCGCGTAGTGCTGCTGCCACCAGCTGGTTATCTGGAAATGATCGGGCTCATGGACGCCGCCAAGCTGGTGCTTACCGACTCTGGTGGTGTTCAGAAGAAAAACAACCGCGCTGTCCGGTACCCTGCCCTTACCATGCGTCAGAACACCGAGCGGCCGATTACCGTGGAGCAGGGTACCAATACGCTGGTCGGGCGCGATGGGCGGCGGATTCTGAACCTCGTCGGCGAGATTCTCGCTACGGGTGGCAAACGCGGGCGGGTTTCAGAGCTGTGGGACGGCAAGGCCGCCGATCGGATAGCCCGGCGCCTCGGCCGGCTGGCTTGCAGTAGACAACAGATGGACGAGGCGTAAGCAAAGCTCGCCAAAGCCATGAATTCACCCTTCGATACACCCCTTCCTCCGTAGACTAGGCGCGCTCACCGCAACAGTTGCGCGGGCCTAGTTCCAGAAAGCGCTCGCCAACAACCCAGTCTATGATATCAGCGGGTTGCCGCCGGATTTGTAACCGACCCGACTCGCTAACCTTGAAACGTTGTTGCTCGCCATGGCACACGAAGACCTGACTCGGGACCAGCACGTAGAGGGCTCGTCCGATCGCGCTTTCGGCTTGGTGTTTGCCGCGTGTTCTTCTGGTGATTGCTGTTGGCCGCTGTTCCATGGGGAGATCGCCGCGATGGTGGGCGCTTGGTGTGGCCGCGGTGTTCGCGCTGGTTGCGCTGTGCTGAAGCCGGCGCTGCTCGCGGGGCTCAACCGGCTGTGGACCAAGCTCGGCGTTCTGCTCGGCAAGGTGGTCAGCCCGATTGCCTTGGGCGTCCTGTTCTACGGCGTCCTCACCCCGATCGGAGCGCTGATGCGGCTTCACCGGGAAGGATCCGCTGCGCCTCAAGCGCGATGCCGGCGCGGACTCGTACTGGATACCGCGCAAGCCGCCCGGGCCCTCCGCCCGATTCGATGACCAACCAGTTCTAGGAGATCTGCGATGGCGATGATCAAGGAGCTGTGGGCGTTCCTGCGCACGCCGGAAGAAATACTGGCTGTGGCCGATCTTCGTGATGATGGCGCTGCTCGGCGTGCTGATCGTGCTGGCCCAGGGCTCGGCCGTCGCGCCGTTCATCTACACGCTGTTCTGAAGAGGGCAAGGACGTTGCGCATTCTCGGGATCTCCGCGTTCTATCACGACAGCGCCGCGGCGCTGATCGAGGACGGCCGGATCGTCGCCGCTGCGCAGGAAGAGCGCTTCTCGCGCAAGAAGCACGATGCCCGGTTTCCCGTGCACGCGATCCGCTACTGTCTGAGCCGAGGGCGGCACCGGGATTGGGCGGCGTCGACCACGTCGTGTTCTACGACAAGCCGTTCCTGAAGTTCGAACGGCTGCTCGAGACCTATCTGACGTTCGCGCCGCGCGGGTTCAAGTCGTTTCGCATGGCGATCCCGCTGTGGTTGCGGGAGAAGCTGTTCCTGAAGGACCTGCTGAAGAAGGAGCTGGGGAAGCTCGACGGGCGCGACGGCTGGAACGAGCAGCTGCTGTTCAGCGAGCATCATCTCAGCCACGCGGCGAGCGCCTTCTTCCCGTCGCCGTTCGAGGAGGCGGTCGTGCTGACGATGGACGGCGTGGGCGAATGGGCGACGACCTCCGCCGCGATCGGGAAGGGGAACAGCCTCGAGGTGCACAAGGAGATCCACTTCCCGCATTCGCTGGGCTTGCTGTATTCGGCGTTCACCTACTACACCGGATTCAAGGTCAACTCCGGCGAATACAAGGTCATGGGGCTCGCGCCCTATGGCGAGCCGAAGTACGCGGACAAGATTTTCGAGCACCTGATCGACGTCAAGGCCGACGGCTCGTTCCGGCTGGATCTGTCGTACTTCGACTACTGCACCGGCCTGACCATGACGAACGGCGAAGTTCGACGAGCTGTTCGGCGGCCCGCCGCGCGAAGCCGGACCAGCTCCTGACGCAGCGCCACATGGACCTGGCGGCGTCGATTCAGGCGGTGACCGAGGAGGTCGTGCTGCGGCTGACGCGATCGCTGCGCAAGGAAACCGGGATCAGGAATCTGTGCCTGGCCGGCGGCGTTGCGCTCAACTGCGTGGCGAACGGCAAGGTCCTGCGCGACGGCCGCTTCGAGCAGATCTACATCCAGCCCGCCGCCGGCGATGCGGGCGGCGCTTTGGGCGCCGCGCTGGTCGGCTATCACATGCAGCTCGGTCAGGCGCGGCGAGTCGAACGGCGATGCGATGCGGGGTGCCTACCTCGGGCCCGGCGTTTCTCAGGCGGACATCGAGGCGCGCCTGAAGCAGCTGCGGCGCGCAGGTTCGAGCGTGCTGGACGATACGGCGCTGATCGCACGCGTGCGCGGACGACCTGGCGCAGGGCAAGGCGCTCGGCTGGTTCCAGGGACGAATGGAGTTCGGCCCGCGCGCGCTCGGCAATCGCTCGATCCTGGGCGATCCGCGCTCGCCGACCATGCAGAAGACGCTCAACCTGAAGGTCAAGTACCGCGAGTCGTTCCGGCCGTTCGCGCCGTCGGTCCTGCGCGAGCGCGTGCAGCGACTGGTTCGAGCTCGACTGCGACAGCCCGTACATGCTGCTGGTGGCCGACGTGGTGAAGTCCCGGCGCCGCGAGATGACGGCGGAGGAGAAAGCAGCTCTTCGGGATCGACAAGCTGAACGTGCCCCGCTCCGACATTCCGGCGGTCACGCACGTCGATTACTCGGCCCGCATCCAGACCGTGCACGAGGACACCAACCCGCGCTATCACGCGTTGCTGTCCGCCTTCGAGCGCAAGACGGGCTGCCCGGTCCTGGTGAACACCAGCTTCAACGTGCGCGGCGAGCCCATCGTGTGCACGCCGGAGGATGCGTTCCGCTGCTTCATGGGCACCGAACTGGACGTCCTTGCGGTCGGCAATTGCTACCTGCGCAAGGAAGACCAGGATCCGGCGCTCAAGCAGAACTACGAGTCCGCATTCGAGCTCGATTGAGCTCTCGGCAGCGAGAGATCGAGAGCTCTACTACTCGACGTGGTACTTCGTACCGCAACGCTATACCATTCGACTTCTATTAGTTGGCTCAACCTGGCCCAGTGGAAGGGGGCGACCTGGGACAGGACAAAGAACGATCCGATCTTCATACTTGGCTTGGGCGACTTTCAGTCGGGGGCGATGCGTCTGCGGTTGACGTGGTCGCCTCGGGCTGAAGATCGACGGGCCTCTCCGGGACAGCGCGCCGACCGTCTCGGGACTCTCCGGATCGAAGTCCCGGTCGGTCGCTGGTTCCCACGTCGAGGTACGACACGCATCTACGCCGCGGATTTTCACCGGCGCTCCGGTGTCGGGCAGGACGGTGTCGAGATTCTCAACCTCGAAGGCGTCAGGACGCGCTACGACAATGGGGACTGCCAGTCGTCCACCAACGACTACGGCGAATACGTCGCACCGTCACCATGTGGTCGTTCATCGACGACCTCGCCATCTCGCGGACCCGGGTTGCCCAGTGGCCATACGCGGAACAGAACTGTCGGCTCCGAACTTCGATGAGAATGACCTCGGCATAATGCCGGAACATGCTGTCGCGGTTCGACAGCGACACGGAACGAAGAAGAAGATCCAGCGGATGAATCGGGAGCCGCTATACTCCATTGCGAGCTTAGTTTGGAGGCTCGCGGCATCGTTGTCATGATGTCGTCGGCCGACGCCATCTTTTCGCACTAAAGTTCCAGCGCTAGATGCCGTAACCGATTACGCAGTTTTATTACCTGCACATGAATCGGTCGAACCGAGAAAAGTGTTCAACCTGAAAAGGGCAAACCCATCGAGGAAAGGTAGGGGACGCAACGTCACCGGTCTCGGGGGCGACCCCCAGGACCGCGGGACCACCAGCACCAACAGTCAATGACCCGCCAGGGTCACGGGCTTTCTCGAGGCTAAGCGCCCCGTCGGGTCGCCGTCTCTTGGTCTGGCCATAACTACAAGCGTCCTCTCCCTATGCGGTTGGAATCAAGCACTCCCTCACCCATCGGATTCTGTCGACGTGTAGTCACGACAGGCCTGGCTTTTTCTGGTCAACCGCGCCGCCGTGTCGAGGCCGATGCTGCACCCCCTGCTGTCATCCGCCACCTCAGAACTCGCGTAGCGGTGACGTCAATGTTCGTTGCTTTCGGCTTATTGTTCTTAGCCGCCCCTAGCCAAGCCGGGCAAGTTTATATCTGGCGCGACGCGCGGGGCGTCCTGAACTACTCCGATACACCGCCTCCGGCAGGGGCGTTGGATGTCAAGAGACTCAGGGTTCAGGAAGCCAGAAGGATGCTGCGCCGCGAGGCGCGCAGACCGGCAGCCGGTCAGGGAGGCGGGGGGACTTCCAGCGGTGCCACCGTGTCGACGTCAGGTGGCGGAGCCACTGGAGGTGGAATGTCAGCCGCGGGTACAACTTCTACTTCTACGTCCAGCGGTGGCGCTACGTCGAGCTCCTCTGGTGGGGCCGGCGGCGGTGCATCGTCGTCGGAGGATCGTCACTCGCCAGCGGCGGGGGCACGTCGAGCAGCAGCACTTCCAGCGGTGCAACCATAGCGGGCAACGGTGGCTCGACGCCGAACACTGGTACCACCGCCTCGGGCGCGACGCCCACGCCCGACGACACGACGACGGCCAGCACTGGCACCGGGACATCCGGTGGCGGTACGACCCGAACGGACAGCAGCGGGTCCGCATCCGGCGATACGAGCACGGCCGGCGGTACCTCGGCGTCGGGCAGTGGGGTACGCCGCACGACTCGGCGGTACCACGACCAGCGGCGGTACCTCGACGTCGGGCGGCAGCACGTCCAGCGGTGGAGCGGCCACGTCTGGGGATACTGCCGCCAGCGGTGGTAGCTCGACGCCGGCCGGTGGCACGACCACCACGGGCGGCGACACATCTACGGGGCGGAGGCGCTACCGCGGCAAGCGGTAGCACATCGAGTTCCGGTAGCGGGGCTGCGCCGGCGCCGCTCGCGTCCTTTGGTCCGCAGGGATGGAAGGTGGAAACATGAGTGAGTGGTACGCGAACGACGGCGGGGGTGAATACAATGGCAATTGCAGCAATCCGTGCAGCTCGACCAATGGGTCGATCTCGACGGCTACCCAGGAGCAAGCTCACAGCGGTAAGTGGTCGGCCAAGCTGACCATCCCAGGTACCGGTGCCGTGCGCTTGTGGCGCTGGAAGGAAGCCCAAGAGAATCGTGAAGCCTATTACTCAGCGTGGTTCTTCGTTCCGCAACGCTACACCCTACAGCTGTATGGTTGGAATAGCTGGTGGCAATACAAGTCGGCCACCTCGGACGGGAAACATGACCCATTCTTCAGTCTTAACATGGCCAATTTCTCGTCTGGGACGATGCGTCTTCAACTGAACTGGTGGACTGGGCTCAAGATTGAAGGTCCGCAGCCCGGCCAGAGCGGTGGCCGGGCCTGGAACTCCCCGATCGAAATTCCGATTGGACGGTGGTTCCATGTCGAGGTACGATATGTCTGCGCTGCCGACTTCACCGGCGCCGTTCAGGTGTGGCAGGATGGCTCTCAGATATTCGATCTTAAGGGCGTTAGGACTCGCTACGAGAATGGGAACTGCATTTGGTCAGTGAACAACTACGGGGAGAAAGTCTCACCGTCACCGGTCTCCATCTACGTTGATGACGTTGCGGTTTCGAAGACCCGAGTTGGGCCATAAGTGACGAAAATGACGGACCTGCCCAGTCAGATCCAGTAGCAGAATTCGCGCTCACCCTCTCCCCTCTCCCTCTCGTGGCAAAGGGACGGGGAGAGAGGGGAGTGCGATCAATTTCGGGCGCATTGCCTCCTGGGTTTATTTGCGGGCCGTCAGGATGTCTGCCAAGAGGAAGATGCGCAACATCAGAGATCAGTACCACCGGTCGGATGAGGAGGGTGGGTCGCTGCCAGGCGTTCTGTCAGTTCAGCCGCTAGCCTATGCACGAACGGTTCATGCATGACTTCGAGGTGGCCGCTGTCAATCGAACAGACCTCGAGGTTGCCCCGGACCAGGTCCTTCCAGCCCTCGTGCATGTCCGGATGATCCCACGCGTGAAGTTTACCCTTGAACAGGACGGCATTGCACTGAAGCGGCTGTATGCGATAAGACCATACAGCCTTGCCGTTGGTTTGCTCTACGGACTGTGGGCGCAGGACATTCGTTGATCCTAACCCCCCGACGCTGGACAGATGCCATTTTGCCGTGGTCACCGCGTGCCGAATGCTCTCCAGGATCATCCCTCTCGCATTGCGTAGTCGCCGTGCCAGGAATCCGCCCATCTCGGCTGCACTCAGTCGGGAGAATTCTCCCCAACGCCCGCCGACCCACTGCCGGATAGTGGCGCGCTGGCGACCTTGTCGGGAATACGCGTCGATCAGGGCGAGCATGGCCACATTCTCGCCTTTGGCGAGAAGTTGTCGAGTCATCTCGAACGCGACCAATCCTCCCATGGAGTACCCGCCGAGAAAATAGGGCCCTACCGACTGATACTTCCGAATCTCCCGAATGTAGTGGGTGGCCATATCCTCGATCCGCGTGAGTGGCGGCTGCTTATCGTCTGCCCCTACAGCCTGGATGGCATAGAAAGGTAGGTCGTTGCCCATATGCCGTGCGAGGTTGCGCAGGTTGAGCACCTGGCCGGAGAGGTCGTGGATGCAGAAGAACGGTGGCCGACTTCCTGCGGAGCGGAACGGCACCACGCAGCCCGAAGGGATATTCTTTTCGATTCGCTGGGCCATCTCGGCGATCGTTCCACACTCGATGAGAACTGACTGCGGAAGCGAGTGGCCCAAGACCTCTGCCACCAACGCCAAGAGTTCCACGGCCTGTAGAGAGTCTCCTCCCAAGAAGAAAAAATTGTCGTGCAACCCCACGCTATCCAGTCTCAGCGTCCTTTCCCACAGACCCTTCAACTTGACCTCGAGCGGCGTTGGTGGCCGATCATCCGTGTGCTTCGTGGCGCGCAACGTGTCGACAACCCCGCTTAGGCCAAGGGCTGCGGCGAGGCTATGGCGTTGGATCTTTCCGGTTGGCCCTTTCGGGATCTCACTTGCGAACACGAACCGGCGCGGGATCTTGTAGTGGGCCAGTCGGGCCGCAAGAAAATGAGCGAGCGCCTGCTCCGTGAGCGTCGTTCCTTGATCCGCTACCACTACCGCGCCGATCTCCTCGCCCAAAGTCGGATGTGGGATCGGGAAGGCGGCGGCGCTGACGACGTTGGGGTGGTCCAAGAGCGCGTCATCGACTTCCTTCGGCGAAACCTTCTCCCCGCCGCGGTTGATGATCTCCTTGAGGCGCCCAGTAATCGTGAGGTAGCCATCCTCGTCCAGCACCCCCTGGTCCCCGGTACGGAACCAGCCGTTTGCAAAGGCGGCAGCGTTGGCTTCGGCGTTATTTTCATAGCCCGACGTTACATTGAGGCCGCGGATGACTACTTCGCCGGCCGCCCCTGCCGGGAGCAACTCGCGGTTCGGGTCCATGATCGCAATTTCCGGCCCGGCAGCAAGGCCCACTGTGCCGGGCTTGCGAACGGCTGGCGGCAGTGGATTGCTCGCCATCTGGTGCGCGGCCTCGGTCATGCCATAGGACTCGATCACCGGTGCGTTGAACGTCTGCTCGAGTTTGCGCATGACGGCCGGCGCCAATGCAGCCGAGGACGAGCGGATGAAGCGAAGATGGACTTGATCGAGAATCGAGCGGTTCTGGTCCGCATGCGCGAGCACAGCCTGATGCATGGTGGGCACGGCGGTGTACCAGGTCGGCTTTGCTTCCGACATCCAGCGAAAGAACTCGAGCACGCTGAAGCCCGGCGTGCAGAAAACCGACGCCCCGGCCGCCAATGAAGACAGCACGCCACCCATCAGGCCATGAATGTGAAACAGCGGCATGATGTTGAGGCAGCAATCCTCCGGCGACAAGTTCAGTGTCTTGACGATATGGTGTGCCGAGGTGGTCAGGTTGCGCTGTGATAGAGGAACCATCTTAGGGCGAGAGGTGGTCCCGGACGTATGCAGCACGAGAGCGACGTCGCCGGGCCCGGCGAATCCATCCGCCTTGGCTGGTCCGACAGGATCCCCGACGACAGAGAATGTCCCCGCCGGATCGTCTTTACTGGTCACAAGCTCAAGGACCGGGATACGCAGCGTCTTTGCGACGGCAATCGCCGGAGACTTGCTGTTGCGTTCCACCACCAGGGCTCTGGCGCCGAGGTCGGACAAATAGAAGTGGAAGTCGAAGTCCCGATAGCCCGGATTCAGCGGCGCCACGGCCGCCCCAGCCGCGATTCCGACGAAGGCCGAGGCCAGTTCGGGGCCGTTCGGCAGGACCAGTGCGACCCGGTCGTTGCGTCCGATCCCGTGAGCGTTCAGCGTGACTACCGTTTGCTGAACGTGCTGGCGGAGAACTGAATAGGTGAGCCCTGCCCGGCCAGGGGCACCCAGAGCAACCTGCGTCGAATGTCCCACACCAAGGAGACAACGTATCGTGTTCTCGGTCAATGCTGTGCCGGCCGCTTGCTCGCCGCTGCGCCCTCGCGGCGCGGCGGTGAGTAAAGTCAAACGTGTCGCCCCATGAGACGATAGTACCGCGGCCCCGCCGGCGCTTGCTATTTCCGTTAAAGTTCTTGCAAATGCATTGCAAGGAATAGATCCAGATGCGGGCAAGCGCTCGCTGTCAATGTTCGCAAACCAAATTTGCAATCAAAGCAATTTACCTCGCCCACCTCCCGCCGCCCGAGCCACGAACTCCGGCTGCGTCGTGCGCGCTTCTCGGCCGAGCGCAAGCGGCGCATCCTGCCAGAACCCGGGCCCTACACCGAGCGCGGGAACTCACAGTAAGCGCACCGTCGCGCCACCAGCGGATGAGCAACCCCAGCCAGCTGAAGTCCGCTGCTACAGCGCGAAGGGCAGCCCGGATGGACACCAAGCATCTCTAACGCAAGCCGCTCAAGCACCCCAAGGACGGGCCAATCGGGCAGCCAGTGGAAGGCGAAAAACCCAACCTCAAGCGGAAGCTGCTGATCGCCCGTAAGCTCATTGCGCTGGCACGCAAAAAGCTGCTTACCACGGCGCCCCGAGAGACAGTCCAGAGCGTCCTCGTACAAGGACGCGATCTCATCCAGCCGCAGCGACCCGTAACACGACTGCGCGACTTTTGAACCGCCGCCATTCGCCTTTTTCCCTAGCTGGTGCAATATACTAATCACCAGCTCAGCCATAGAAATAACATCCGATGCTATTTAACACATTTTCCTTCTGCTTAGTTTTCCTGCCCCTCGCGCTGCTGGGCTATTTCGTCCTCTCAACTCTCTCCCTTCGTCCTTCCATCGTTTTCCTGCTCCTGGCGTCGGTTGCCTTCTATGCATATTGGGATATTTCCCTTCTGCCATTACTGCTTGCTTCCATTTCAGTCAACTACTTCATCGGCAAATGGATATCTCGTGAAAGAGAAGCGCAGACAAACCGGCATCGGAAGCTACCTTTGTTCCTAGGGCTGATTTTCAACCTCGGCCTGTTGGCCTTCTTCAAGTACTTCGACTTCCTAATTGCCAACTTAGCGTGGCTGACAGGGACTGATCTTAAGCCCCTAGGCATAACCCTCCCCATCGGCATTTCGTTCTTCACTTTCACCCAGATCGCCTACCTTGCGGA
The DNA here is from genome assembly GCA_963747225.1 of uncultured beta proteobacterium. Taxonomy (GTDB): domain Bacteria; phylum Pseudomonadota; class Gammaproteobacteria; order Burkholderiales; family JAEUMW01; genus JAEUMW01. The sequence continues at coordinate 11,544 of CAVVES010000032.1, forward strand.
CTGCTATGCGGCTCAAGTGTCTCGATATAAGTTGGAAACTTATGCACTATTCGTCACCTATTTTCCCCATTTAATCGCAGGGCCGATCCTCCACCACAAGGAGATGATGCCGCAGTTTGAGCGAGTCGAATCCCACGTCTTTACTCGCGGGCGACTGTGTGTCGGGATGATGTTCTTTTCCATTGGTCTGTTCAAAAAGATCGTGCTGGCCGATGGCGTTGGGCGCTTCGTAGGCCCTGTTTTTGACACTAACTTCGAACATCTGACAATTCTCGAAGCGTGGTGCGGAGCACTCGCATACACCTTTCAGCTGTACTTTGACTTCTCCGCCTATTGTGATATGGCGTATGGGCTATCCTACATGTTTGGCATAATACTCCCCATCAATTTCAATTCGCCCTATAAGGCGTGTTCGATCGTTGACTTCTGGAGACGCTGGCACATAACGCTCTCGACGTTCTTGCGTGAGTATCTGTACATTCCGCTAGGGGGAAATCGGCATGGGGGAGCTAGAAGGTATATCAACCTCATGGTTACCATGCTCCTCGGCGGTTTGTGGCACGGCGCCAACTGGACCTTCGTTGCTTGGGGCGCCCTGCACGGGACTTATCTGATGATCAATCATTCGATCCGGTACCTCGGGGGCGAACGTAATAGCGCAGGCGTTCGCCTGCTTGGACGAGTCGTTACCTTTCTCGCGGTTGTCGTTGCGTGGGTCTTCTTCCGCGCCAGCTCGCTGAACGTCGCGCTTGAGGTAGTGCAGGCGATGAGCATCGGTACCTTCAGGGGAGACTCCGGGGCGAGTATTTTCGACACGAACCGCATCATGGCGATGGACGAGTGCGTTTGGTGGCTAGTCGCTTGCGCCCTGATTTCATTCTTTATGCCCAACGCGTATGAATTGATTGGTCGTGGCGTGAGGCGTCGAGAGGAGACGCGATACGACCAGAGTTTGGGAGCGGTGGTACTTGGGGCTCTCTTGGTGCTGATTCTCTTTCTTCTGATCGTCGGTGAAACACGCGGCGTTTCGGAATTTCTGTACTTCAACTTTTAGCCCAATCACATGCGAATCCTCCTCGGAATTGGGTTGGGGGCGATGCTCGCAGTGGCATTGCTCGAGGTAGCGCTTCGGTTCATGCCGGTGCACTCGGGAGCGCGCATGGAGGCTACCAGCGCGGACAGGCCTTTCAGCCGCTATCTGCCGCGACAGGAATATATCTACTCTCACGGTTGGGCATTTACGAATGCCCGACATGGAGTTACAAATGGTGAGGGATTTCCAAACTCTCCAGATTCAGGAGGAGAGAGAGGAGTGTTGATAGTAGGTGACAGCTTTATCGAAGGCTTGATGCTCGATTATCGAGATACGGTTCAAGGATATCTCGATCAGCATTTCGGAGTGAAAGTCCAAGCCGTCGCAGCTTCTGGAAACGGGCTCGCGGATTCACTGAGGATCATTGACTATTTTGCGCCTAAAATCGATCCAGCCTGTGTAGTGGTGTTCGTGGACCAAAGCAACTTCACAGAACTACTGTCGGAGCCCAGTCGAGGGCATAGCGGGTTTGTATGGTCGGATGGTAAAGTTTCCGTGGTTCACAATGAATACCGGGAATCACCGACGAAGCAGGTCGTTCAACGATCGGCCCTAGCTCGCTATATATACTACAATTTGAATTTTCCTCAATGGCTGAGACAATTGCGGTTAGGCTCTTCCGGAAGGAAGAATGAAGCCGCCGCCGCCGACAGGTCTGCTGTCGAGGAGGAAGTTCTAGAATACTATTTATCGGAGGTGCGCTCGATTGCATTGGCTGAGTCATTTCGAGTTATTTTCTTACTCGATGGGGACCGGGAAGGCATCTACGTGCGCAAATCTGGGAAGGAAAAAGCGGAGATGCTTGGTGATAGGAACAGGTTTCTTCGACTGGCCGCGATTCAGGGGCAGGAGGTTGTGGACATGCAACCGGTTTTTGAACGTCACTGGGAATTGCACCGAGAGCGAATGGATTTCTTTCCGATGGATGGCCATTGGAACCCGGTCGCGCACAGACTGGCTGCTGAGGAATTGATGAGGGTCGGGCTGGCTAAGTGTGCGCCAGCAGGTACTGATTTGGAGCGGTGAGGCCGTGGTCAAGGGCTGTGCCGAGACAGGAAATAGTGTTGTTGGATTACAGAGGGCTCCGGAGGCGGTGGGTAGGAGCGGCACCCAATCCAATCTCGCCGCGTAGCGATCAGCTGCTCGGCGCGCGCTTCAAAGAGGGTCGGTTGGGGTGAGCAGGTCCAGGCCGCCCGGATCACGGATCACGGTGTGACTTGTACCGCGATGTCATACGCCACACTGGCATCGAATTCGTAGTTTTCAGCATCCACCGACAGCAGCAGCCGCTGGTCCCTGAGGTCGTTGGCGGTCTGCGTGACCTTGTCGATGTAATCCTGCCTGCTCGCGTAGCGCTCTTCCAGCGAGGGACGAGGGTCATTGATCGCCAGACGGCCCGCCTTGGTTGCGCGGAACGGGATCATCTGGCCGAGGTCGTCGCGGCCCTCGTCGGCACCAGCTGGAAGCGCACGCAATCCCCAGCCGGTGTACGTTGCTGTCGGCACTGCGACTTCGGGCAACCGGATACGCCCTCGCAGTGATCTTCTCGTACGTCCCGACCGTCCCGCCCGGGCCCTGAAAGGACCGCCCGCCGAAGGTCGGGTTCTGCGAGTTCGCCGCATCGATCTCGATCCGCGTGATCCGCGCATCAGCACACGGGATGGCCAACAGAAACGCCCAGAGTCCGGCAACGACCATTCTGCTCAGATGGGGACGCCTTGCGGAAGCCTCGAGTCGCGTCATTGAACCCTCCTGTGCGGCTTCCTTGAGTTGACCGGCGTGCGTCTTGCCGGAACTGATTTGTGTATACCGGGATCGCTCCAGCGCGAACTGGACGAGAGCCATCCTGCCCTCCCGTGCCGAGCTACGACCAGGTACACCACGGCCTGCGAATCGCATCACGCGGCGGCGCGCCTGCGCGCCAGAGCGAGGGCCGCGAACCCGAGTCCGAACAGTGTAACCGAGCTCGGCTCCGGCACGACGAACCGGGACACGGTCGCGGTGCCGGCCGGTGCGTCGAAGATGCTGTCGCAGTATTGGCAATCGAGGTAGAACCCGAAGCTGTCCCCTGCGCTGAGGCGAACCACCATATCACCGGATTGCAGCGCAGGTCCGAAGTCGTCGGTGAGCTGGAACCGGCTAGAATTGATCAGGTAACCAAACTGATCGTCGGCCACGCCGAAATCCGTTTGGGTCGAGACGTCCCAGTGAAACCTGAGCTCGTCGTCCAGGGCCGTGATCGTGAATTGAACGGTGCAGGGATCGACCCCCACCGAGAAGCACCCGTCGTTGCCCCCGACGAGAGTGACTGCGCTCGGCGCGCCGCTAACTAAGGTCCACGGCCGCGAAAGCTCCTCCTCCCAGCGGCGTTCCGCCGAGCGAAACAGCCCAGTTGGAGGCATCGTAGCTTCCGCTGAACGCTGCTGATGCAGGTTGCGGAAGCCAAGGCAACAGAAAGACGGCGCTTGCCACCAGCGAGCACTGCATCATCTTCGTGGTTATCATTGTGTGTCGCTCCATGCGGGTACGCCGTACGTCAGGCCCTGACAATGTGGGGGG
>CAVVES010000033.1:0-22961 GCA_963747225.1 uncultured beta proteobacterium
ACCTGCGGGGACCACGGGACTGTGCAACGACGGCACGTACTATTCGGGTCCGACCAAGAAAGGTGCATGCAAGGGTCATAAGGGCGTCAAGGATTGGTACGCCGCTCCGGCGGCCGCGACACCCGCAACCCGCGGCCCGCAACCCCTGCGGTACCAGCGAAGCCGGCCGCGGCACCGGCGACACCGGCGCAGCAACCCCCGCCGCGACGTCACCTCCCGCGAGCACGGCTCCGAAGGTCGCAGCCGCAGCTGCACCCGGCGGCGGAGCTGGCAAGGTGTGGGTCAACAAAAGCACGAAGGTGTATCACTGCCCCGGCGACAAATGGTACGGCAAGACCAAGGAAGGTGAGTACATGTCTGAGGCGGAGGCCGTAGCTCAAGGTGTCAAGCCCGATCACGGTAAGGCTTGCAAGTAGCGTAGCAGGAATTCGCGAGCGCGGGCGCGTCGTTTGGCCTTCGTTCGATGTGTGACAAGGACCAACTGGAGACGACAATGGGATTGCTGGACGGATTGATTGGTGGTGCGATCGGTGCCGAGATGGTGACGGTGGTTAACGGATTGATCGAGAAACACGGCGGCGTACAAGGTTTGGTCAAGCAGTTCGAGCAGCAAGGGCTTGGCGCAACCGTGCGCTCCTGGGTTGGGACCGGCGCCAACGAACCTATCAGCCCCGATCAGGTCCATCAGGCGCTCGGTACGGATACCATCAAGGATCTCGCAGCAAAGTTCGGCCTGTCGAGCGACGAACTGGCTAAGAAACTCTCGAGCGTTTTGCCGCAAGCGGTCGATCATCTGACGCCCGGCGGTACGGTACCCAGGAGCTAAGAAGATTCGTTGGGGCTAGTTCGCCGACGGGAGGAGTTGCGACTGCCTCCACGTCCCACGGACAGCCCGAGTCCAACCCCTAGGGCGACCAGCGACGCGATCGAGGCCAAAGCCCACACGATACCTGCGCCGGCCACTCCCGAAAAGCAGATGATCGCCGCACCGAGGCCTGCCACCAGGAACACAATCGCGCAGCTCAGCAAGGAGACCGCCTGTCCGTCGAGGGTTTGGGTGAGACACGCTGTTTCGCCTCCACTCGACGCCCGGCCATCGCCCGCCCAGACGCACCTACACATAGCTCCCACGCTTCCGACGCGTCCAACACCCATACTCCGAGCGCGAATCCCTCGCTGCTTGTATCCATACGCGTAAGCACCTCGGGCAGAGCACTCTTAGCCGCCGGATACGCGATGCTGACCGCGTACACCCCGCTCCATAGTGCATCGTCAATCAGGCGAACGGAAACGCAGTCATCCTTGCGCCGCCCCGTGCCGTGCTGCCGCAGAACGCAAAGCAGGGCCTCCCTCACCATGTTTTCGTCCGGTCGCGTTGGTATGGGGCTCATAGCATTGTTTGAACCCATCTCGTGCCCGAGCTCGTACCTAATAGCAACCCGACTGTGAGGCATATCAAGACGAATGCAACGCCGAACACTAGAGAATCGGTCATAGTCGCCTCCTGACGGGTGGCACCTATTTCAGGCGACAGATTGCGCTTACCGGTCAGCTACGAGCAATCAGACACCTACCTAATCGACTGTAAGCGCATTCCTACCAGTCGGCATGACAGACGGGTGCGAGATGATTCGCGCCAAATCCCCAGCGTCTTCGGCGAATACGCACCTGCCAAAGATCGATTGTTGTTTTCGCTACTAGGCCCGCAGTGGCGCGGGGCATGCGCGCTCGGATGGCGAGGGAGCCGAGCGATGCCGCACCGGCCGCGCCCTTCGTTCTGGGATCTACTGGGTCACGCGTTGTAGGTAATGTCCTACGCGAAGTCGCGACATCCGCCGACTTACAACGAAAGACCCTAGGTCTAGAGTAATAGGCACGCGGATCGGTGCACAGCGGGCCATCCTCCTCACAACGTAGCTCGCTGTTTCGCCGGGTCGCATCTCCTCCCCGAGCGTCAATTGGCCCGCCTAGGTGGGCCTCGGTTCGTCGGCAACACGGTAGGGTAGGGCACGTCGCAGGCTTGTTCTACGCAAAGTCGAGACAGTGCTGACTCAGCGGTCGCACCACGCGGATAAGCGCCGTTCGTCGCCCGCCGGCGACGCACCGTTTATTCTTCCCCTCTGGGTTGCTACGCTCTGAGTCGTTCGGTTCTGCGTCCCCACTGCGTTGGCCCGTCGAAACCTCGCTCTGGCGGGCGTCTCTTGAGGAGGCGGAGATGTTCAAGATCCTTGCAGTGAGCTCATCACAGAGAACACCACTGCGTTGGCACCTGGACCTGTTGGTCTTTCTGCGAAATATCCTGCACGGGGAACTGAGTCCACGAAAATCTAACGTTCTGCGTGAGGAGCGCGTGCTTTCACGTCGACGGACTCCTCGAAGGCGTCGTTCTGCGTGAGCATCATCTCGCCCCCGGACTACGCTAGCGCGGCCGACCCGCTTGGGACAAGTGAATGGGATTCTAGGCGGCAGGTTGCGCCAGCGCCAAGGCGTGAAGAGGCAGCGAGCTTAGGTTGTGGAAGAAGTATGGCTAAGAGATCATTACGGCACGCACTCGCGACGGCGCGCAGGACCGTCTGTCGCGATGTGCCGAGACGGCACCAGCTGGGTGCTGCTATCTCCGGCGGCGGAGGAATAGCCCACCGAGCGCGGCTACGAGCAAGGCGACTGGCGCCGGCTCACCAGCGCCGTGGCGGGCGCGGGCTCAACCAGTGCTGTGGTGGGTTCCGCCAGAGTTCGAAAGGAAGCGGATTCCACTATTGAATCCTCGCCACGGTGGACTGGTCCAGCGACTTTATCCAGAGTTGTCGCGGGTCTATAGAGCTGAAGTAGTACGCTTTCGGGGACAGACGGATTGTCCGCGCGCTGTGCGCGATCACGTACCGCCCAGACGCGATGCTTCTGAATGCCGGCGTTGAGCTCCGAATCGAGGATAGGTGCAGCTTGTGTCATCCCTGCTGACGTCAGGATCGCCGCGGCGAGGATAGGTGAGACTACCCTGTACGTGTGTAGATTTGCCTCATCGGTTGCCAGCTTGATTGCATCCTCCTGTTACGGTTGTTTGCCGCCAAAACCACCCAGCATCGTCTGCGGACCAGTGCCTTTCACGAGAATACGCCACCGATCTCTTGCGCGGCGGGGCCATAGAATTGACCTGTAGCGGTTCGGCGAATGCCGGCGTGCCGGGAGCACTCACCGAGCCGCTGAATTGATTGAGCCACTGGCAATGCTCAAGTTGCCAGTCAGGTTCAACGCCGGAACCGATACGGGTGTTACAGGTATGGCCGGGTTGAGTGGAGAGAGCGGAGCATCGGTAGTCGAAAAAGCCACGCTACGCGCCGGGCCGAAATCCACGATCGACTGCATCTTCGCCCCTTGCACGAACACAGCGCCCGTCGGATCGAGATCCCACTGCTCAGCCCATTGTAGGTGGCGGTGCCCGCAACCGGAGGGCCGCCGACGGCAGTCGGACTTCCGAACGACATTGCTCCCGCAACGGTGCTGGTGCTCGATCCAACGACTAGCCAATAACCAAAACTCTGATAGTTCCATGCCAGCTCCGGCACTGGGGGAACCTGCGGATCCAGCGGGTTTATCACCACCGCTTGTGTGTTCCCGCTCGAACCTCCGCAAACACCGGTGCCCGCATTGCACTGGACACTTGAACCCGAAAGATTGACGCCCGATCCAGGGGAGCTGAAGCTGAATGCGGTCATGGCAGGGATCGCGCCGTAGGTCAGCGTGGCGGTGCTATTGGCGGCGTCGACGGCGTTTACGGTCGTCGAGGTAACCGTGCCCGGCCCTGTGGTCGTCGCATTGACAGTCTGAGAAATGCCGCTCGCCTGCACGGGCTGGCCTGACTTGACGGCACTGAAGGAAGTAAAGGGGGCCGTGCTGGAAGCTGGCATCACCGGGCTACTCCCGCCGCCCCCCCCGCCGCACGCGGTTAGCCAGATCCCACTAGATATCACCACTACGAGCCGGCCGTACATCGCAATCCTCTTTGTTCTTCGTCTTCGCTCAACCGCGATGACTGTCGCTTAGATTAGACGTCTCGCGTACTGCGTTCTGTCGGTCGCATACTGAATCCGCTGTAGGACTAACCCTACTTCTCTTGTTGAATCTCATGGACGCGCAATGCTAGGGACAGGGAGGCTTGTTTTGTCTGTACGCTATCGAACATAAGACCAGCTCACCATGCAAAGATGTGAAAGCGGGTCGTCTGTGCAGGTAGGTCAGCGACAATTGCCTCCGCTCCTGGCTGGACTGTACTCATATACAGTATTTAGGCGTTTGCTGCCAACCAGTTGCCGGCCGCAGAGAACATGAAATTCGCTAACGTTGCGGGACCACGCGCAACAAATTCTGCGAGCCGTGGCGCCTCTGGCGCGATCCGAAGCGGGCGGGCAGATACGACGAGAGCAGCAGCCTGGGCCTCGGACTTTATGTCGCGCGCGAAATTGCCACCGCACATGGGGCGAAATCGAGGCAACGTCGGACAAGACGGAAACGGCGTTCGCTGTGCGGCTGCCTCGCCATCAACAGCGCTCAGAGGGACAACCTCTGAGGTAGTGTGGTGCGGCTAACGAACCTGGCGGCGCGTGGCGCATACAGAACCGTCTCGTTCTGTACGCTTCCGCGCATATGGAATGCGTTAATACCATACGCCATCAGTCCACCCGCTTCGACGAGACCTGACAGGTCAGCCTTGGCTACTTCGTGCACGAATCGAAGCACACATCATTGGATTTGTTGGTGAACTGCTTACACCTCATATAGCAGCTGTCGTAGTTGCTACCGCTGGCCGGTGGCGCGCCGGTCTGTGCATCGCTCCGAAGTGCGGCACAGCCAGCTTTAGATGCCCTTGATTCAAGCGTGGCGAGATCCTGCGCGGCGGTTCCGTAGCCCCCAAGCGCTCGCTGCCTGACTATCTCACCCCGGAGCCAGCAGCATTCCTGCTGCTTCTCTCCCTCGGTTACCGGTAGCGGTCTGTTCATTACTTGCTCCGCGTAGGACGGTCCTTTCTTCTCGGTGCCAGCACAACCGCCTCCTAACGCGCCGAGGCACAAAAGAACCAAAGCCGCAGCCATCCGCTGCGCTTCACCGCGTGTCCAACTGCGGATAGTCTGTCTATTCATTTCACAGGCCCTCAATTCGTAAGAATGTTGAAGCCGGCGCGACACGAAGAACGCAAAGGCGCGCGGTATCACCATCCCAGAGTCGACCCTGCTGCGCGCAGCGCACCAGCATCGGTTGCGCGATAGTACGCTCAACTCTCCCAACGGTCTTCTGACTCCTCGTCGCAACGAGTACTGGGTTCCAGGCTAAGCGGACCGCGGAGTCGATGTTGTAGGCGTTTTCTGACAGCGCTCCAACGGCGCTCTATCGAGCCATCGTCTGATTCAACCATTACGGTCATAGGTGTGTAATGGGGCCATGCATTCTCGCGGAACACCTCGCACATCATGGACGCGAGATGCACCGCCCTAATTCTTGGTGGCGGCCCAACGCAAGGAGATTGAAATGAGACCGTACTGGATGCTTAACCGAACCAAGACCATTTTTGCAGCGCTCGCTGCTGCGGCCGTTTTGACCGGACCGGTTATCGTGAACAAATCGGCCTTTGCGGAAAATACCGACGAAGTCGGTATGGATCAGGGTACGCACCTGATTCAACCGAGCGAGACGTATCCCGGCTACATTCTTCCACCGTTATCGGATCATTTGATGATTGCGCAACTCAATGACGGCGAGGTTGCGCTTGAAGAGGATGGGAACGCAGGTGCTCTTGAAGAGAACGACGGAACAGCTAAGGAATACAACCGCGGCTATTATGCCGAGCCTGCGCAATTCGTCAGGTTCGTCCTGGCGCCCACTAACCTTGAGGCGATCGAGGTGTCTGAGGGTAGCGAAGACGGGACCGCTCAGCAATTTGACCGTGGGTACTACAAGGATCCCGAAATCATCATCGCACTGGTCATCGTTCAGAGCGAAGACATCGAAGATTGAAATACTCACACACAGGAGATTGACCACTATGGGCAAGCGCAACCGCGTTCAAGGTGAAGGTAACTACGAGGCCGCCAAGAACTACAACGAGGCGCAACGGGAATTCGTGAAGTCAGGTAAAGCCGAGGCGGCGGCGCGCGACGCAAAGCCGAAATCGAATGCGGAGGCCAAGGAATTGCAACGGGCGGAGGCAGTCGGGCGCAGTCACGCCAAGGAAGAGGACCCGGCGATCAAGGGAGGGAGTGGCGGGTCAGGTTCGCGCTAGGCTCAGGTGCACCTCTGAGTGCATATGGAAATGCGGAACCGACCTTCTGGTTCCGCTGTCGCACCTGTAGTAACAGTCGGCTACACAAAGGAGCACTGCGATGAACGAAAACCCGATTCGATGGTTCGAGATCTACGTGCAGGATGCGCAGCGCGCGAGGAAGTTCTACGAAAGCGTACTGGGTACTAAACTCGAAAAGCTCGAGGGCCCTGGGCCTGGTATACAAGAGATGTGGCAGTTCCCTTCGAAACAAGGGGCCGCCGGCGCAACTGGTGCTCTTGCCAAGATGGAGAACGGCCCATCCAACGGCAACAGTGTCATCATTTACTTTGGTTGCGATGATTGCGCGGTCGAGACGCAGCGGGTGCCAAAGGCGGGTGGGAAGGTGATGAAAGAGAAGTTTTCGATCGGAAAGTACGGGTTTATCGCATTAGTTACCGATACGGAAGGCAATACGATAGGGCTTCACTCGATGAAATAGCGTAACTCGAGGGTGTTGTCATTTCTAATGCACTTGCGTAACGCAGCGGCGCGCTCAACCTCTCGACGGCCGGATTAAGGACACGCCGGGCCGTCATGGTCGTCATTCAAAATACGGGCCCTCGAAGGGAGCTCGTGGTTTGCGGAACAACCCGCCAAAAAGCAGCTTCTTGGCGCGCTTGTACTCCCTATCAGTATCCTTCTCGCTCCCAGTCGTAAGGTAGAAGAGCTCATGCGATGTAAGATCGCTCTCCCCGAGGTGCGCCACTTGGACAGTAAGGACTGGAGTAAGGACGCGCCAGCCACGTCCGTTTGACGAATCGTGAAAGCGCCCTCGGCAGGCAGCAATAGCCCGAACCACCATCTGCGGAACAGCATCGTTGATTAGCCCATGATACAGCGTGTCCCCGCCCAGAGCTGCGACTCGCTTCGTGCCATCGACCGTCCGTCTTGCTGCCCTCGCCCAGTCGGACATTCCGCGAACCGCATCGGCGAGGCGCGAGGTGAGGTGAAACGCAAAGCGCGCTTGCGAGTTGCCATCACGCCACTTAGCAAAGCCTGCGGGCACGGTAAAATCCATTGCTCGCAGAAACACCTCTTCGAATTCCTTGAGAACACTCTGAGTTAGCCAGGATTCAGACCCAGTTGGTGCGATATCCTTCAACGATAAGAGTGCTTGCGGGATGCTTTGGAGGCGAGTGTTAATGTCGCGGGCGGTCAGATTGCCCAACTCGCCGTGGATTTTGTCGAGCATGTTTTGACCTCAAGACGGATGTTGAGCGAGGCGGCTGTATCCTCTGACGAACAGTGCGCCGAGTTCATCGGCCGCTTAAAGTCGGGAACAGGTCCACACGGGCCTTGCCCGCTCGCTCCCAGAGAATCGGCCAAGCCACGGTAGCAAACACTACTCTCTCAGCGCCGGACTCACTATCAGACAAACCCGGCCCACTCCGTAGGAATTAGCTGACAACTAGATCAGCAGGGCGAATCACACTCCTCTCCGCAATCACTTCCTCGGAATGGCCTTCTCGTGGAGTGGTTTCCTCGTCCCGATATCCTCGCCGAAGAACTCCACGTACTCGACTTTGGGCGGAATCGAGCTTTCGTTCGATTTGATGAACATCTTGCGTAGGATCCCGTCGTGACCGTCGATTGAACCGGTCAGCACCGGGCATTGGTTGATTGTGCGAATCAGTCAGGCGCCGTTTGCGGTCGGCCTTGAAGGTCATGTCGAAAGTCCCCGGAGCGTCTCCAGGCTTGACGTCGAAGCCGTATGCGCTTTGCCACTGCACTGCGTTCAGCTCCTGGCGCTTGCCTTTTTCGCCGTTCAGAAGCCAGTAGGCGACGACCGGTTTCGAACCCGCAAAATTTCCTTCAGGGCCGCGGTTAGCGTCGTACACAACGATGTTGGCGTTTTTGCTCCGCTCAATGACAAGAAGGTGCTCCGCGCAAGGAGGGGCGCCACCGCGGCAGATGCCTCTTCAGGTGGCACCAGTGACAATACCAAGACCCCGGCAACCAGACCGCGCATTTCCAGCATCATGGCCATGACCTACGCATTGCAGGAGGTGCAAAGGTGAATCGTCTCGGCGGTGATACAGTTTGATTCGATCCAGATGGTCACGCTAGCACATTGACTTGACGATAGCAGCCAGCCGGTATTCTCCTTTCTGCATCCGGCGCAGTCCTACATGTCGTTTCCAGTCTGGGTTGCAGTTTGTTGCAGATCCTCTTGCTTCGGCATCCTGAACATCCATGCCAGCGGCAACGCTACGGCCGCCGCGAGCGCGGACATCATGAATGCGTTCAGATACCCGCCGATAGCCGCCTGGCGTTGAATCTCCTCCTGCAGCGCCGTGAGACTTCTAGCGTCGCTGGAAGCAAGCTTGTCGGCAAGGTGGGAGAACGTCCGTGCGATGTCCACCGAGGAAACCGCGGCGTTGAGACCGGCATAGTTCTCCGCCGTCGTTCGCACCATCACCAGCACGCTCAGCGAAATGAACAGGCTGCTGCCGAAGTTGCGCAGCAGATTGAACACGGCCGAGCCTTGGCCCGGACGAGCAGCGGCGCGGGTAGGGTGGAGAACGCCAGCACGGTCATCGGCGTGTATGCAAGGCCGAAGCCGAATCCCCGTACCAGGTGGTCCAGTAGATGTCGAAGTCGGACACGTTGATGTTGAACCTCGTCATTTGCCAGACCGCCCATGCTTGCAGCAGCAGACCGGAGGCGAGCGCGAGGCGTGCGTTGTACCGTGTCGCCCACACGACGACCCCGAAGCTCAGAAAGTCGCCCAGGCCGCGGGCGGACATCAGATAGCCGATTGTCGCGTCCGGGTAGTGGCGCAGATCCTGCAGCAGCGGCGAAAGAGCACGATGAGCGTATAACTCATCGCGCCCATAAGAACACGACAACCAGGCCGACGCAGAAATTCCAGTCTCGGAACATGCGCGGATCGAGGAAAGGGCTGCGCGACCAGGCCGTGTTGGCGATGAAAACGAGCCCGGCGGTCACCGCGAGAACCAGTTCGATCGTGATCTCCGGGGAGTCGAACCAGTCCAGGTGATGGCCGCGGTCCAGCAGCAGTTGGGCGCCGCCCATACACAGCGCCAGCGCGACGAATCCGGTGATACCCAGGCGCACGGCGGTGCCGCGCTCCTGGTCGCCAAGCGCGAAGGCGGCCAGGGCCGTGGTCAGCGCTCCGATCGGCACCATCGCAAGGAACGCCCAGCGCCAGTTGAGCGATTCGGCTATCAAGCCCCCGAGGATGGGCCCCAGCGTCGGGCCCATGACCGCGCCGGTGCCCCACAGCATCAACACCAGGGGATGCATGTGGCGCGGAAAGGTGGCGAGCAGCATGCCTTGCCCCATCGGCATCAACGGCGCACCGAACAGACCCTGTGCGACACGCGCGAACAACAAGGCTTCGAGCGAGTCCGCCAATCCGCACGCAGCCGATGAGAGGGTGAATCCGGCCAGCGTGGCCACCATGAAACGACGCCACCCGAATTTGCCGGCCAACCAACCAGTGAGCGGCGTGGCCACGGCCGTGGCGGCGAGGAACAGCGTGACGATCCACGCGCCTTCATCGTGCGTCAGTGACAGCGCGCCGCGTATCTGCGGTATCACGACGCTCGTGGAGGTGACCGCAATGCCGAAGGTGAGCGTAGAAACCTGGACCAGCACCAGGATCCACCACCGGCGCGAGGTGGGTAGCTGAGTCCAGGCGGCTTTCCTGCCGTCGAGATCGTCGACGGTGGACGCCCGTGCATTACTCATCGACGGGGCCGAACAGGCGTGCGCCAGTCATCGCGAATCCCAGGGTTTGGCGGGGCGGCTGGACTATCCGCGCCCACCGATGTAGTGGGGATGCGTTGGGGGCCGCCAGAAGCCATCGACCGAGGATGCTTCAAGCGCTTTCGATCTGATAACCGGCGCGCGGAAAGTGCACGTAGACGGTGCCAGCACGCGGATCGAGTCGGTTGACTACCCACTCGTTCGTGTATTCGGCCACGAGTTCGCCCACGACAGGATCGATGCCATAGTCGGTAGGGGCTACCGTGACGCGGGTACCTCTGGGACAGGGACCGGGCGCTCGAACCTCTTCGGTTCTCAGAGGCGCCGGTGCGCCCGTCCGTGCGATCTCGATCGCTTCAGCGCTACTGAGCGGCGTCGAGGTCCCGTGTCCGATGGCCTCGATGCGATGCATCCATTGCACCACGCGTGGATAGGCGGACAGGAACCCGGCCATGGCGGTCGCGCGCTGGATGAACCAGAGAGGATGGAAGAACGAAAAATCCGCAATCGTTGCGGTGGTACCGAGCAAGAAGAGTTCGCCCGTCGGAAAACTGCCGCTCGAGTTGACCCGAGATGTCGCGATAGCATGGCGGTAGCGGAGTGCAGGGCCATCCGCGGGGCACCTTTGCGAAACGCCTTGCGATCCTCTACGAACGCCGCCCGGTACTCGGGTGAATAGCGTTCGAACATCTGCTATTGAACCCTTTCGGCTGCATGGCGAAGCTCACCCCTGCCGCGAACCAATACTGGTCTGCCCATGCCGCGAGAATGCCGGCGCTGGCGATATGCGCCTGTGGGCAAAGAGTCGGCTCAGGTTGGATACGTTCCAACACGTCCACAATCAGAGCCGTGTCGCAATAGATATCGCTGCCAATCTGGAGTATGGGCGTACGCCGATAGCCACCGGTGAGCGCGATCACATCGGGCTTCGGCAACATCATCGGTATCGATACCGATCGATAGCTCAATCGCTTGAATCCGAGAATCGCGCGAATTTTTTCCGCGAACGGAGACTCTGGGTAGTGATGCAAGATAATCTCGGCCATGGGATTTGCGTGGCTCCAGGTATCGGCTCAAGTCTACACAAAACCGGCGGCCAATTCGTCGATCGCGGCCTTGACCCGGTGCAGGACCCACGTACGGAAGAACTCCGAACTCATGAAGGTTTCCTGATCGACAGCGACGATGCGGTTGGCGCGCCTGCGGGTAATTCGAATCTTATGGGTACCGGTCGATCCCGACTGCCGAGGCCTACTGTCGCCGCGGAAGCATTGCTCGCATCCCTGTCCAAGCGCGCGAGGAAAATGGCTCTTGTCCCTCTTTCAGAGTAACGTAGCCTCTGAAGAGGCTCGGAGACTAGACCACCAAATTGAGCTTCGGCATACGAATACGACTGGAATGGCGGAGGCGAACTTGATCCAAGAAACCCGACAGACTAGCTGGGCTCCAATAGCCGCTTTACTGTTTGGCGGCGGCCTCATGCTTGTCCTACCCATCGCACACGCGGCGAACAATATCTTGAGTGGCTTCTTGCCTCACGGCGTTTGCTACACCTGGAATCGCGACCTCATGTGGTTGCATCTGATCTCGGACTCACTCATCGGTGTCGCTTACTTCTCGATTCCATTTGCCCTAGCTTACTTTGTGTATAAACGGCGCGATCTTCCGTTCAGCTGGATGTTTGTGTTGTTTGGCTTATTTATCATCGCATGCGGGTCCACCCATTGGATGGAGGTTTGGACACTTTGGTATCCGGACTATTGGCTCTCTGGCGCGATCAAGGCGTTCACGGCCGCGGCATCCGTACCCACGGCCGTCGCCTTAGTGTTTCTCATACCGCGGGCGCTTACCATCCCCGGTGCGGGACAGTTGCGAGCGATGAACGAATCACTGGCGATGGAAGTGGCGCGACGCCAGCGCATAGAAGAGGATCTGCGCAAGGTGCAGCTGGAACTGGAGGCGCAAGTTACGGAGCGGACACGCGAACTCGCCAATGCCAACCGGGACCTTGAGCGGCAACGGGAATGGCTACAGGTTACTTTGTCGAGTATTGGAGATGCGGTGATTGCCACCGACAGACAAGCGAAGATCGCATTCATGAATGGCGTTGCCGAACAGCTGACCGGGTGGCGCCGACAAGAAGCCGAGGGGAAGCCCCTTGAACAAGTGTTCCGCGCCGTAGACGTATCCACCCGGACAGCGATCGAGAACCCCGCTCTGCAAACCTTGCAAGAAGGGCGAATCGTCAGACCTGCCCATCACCGCTTGCTGATGCCAAAAGAGCGGGAGCGAAATACCCATTGACGACAGCGCAGCTCCGATCAGAGACTCATCTGGTCACACCATCGGTGCCGTGCTCATTTTCCGGGACATCACAAGGGAGCGGCGAGCGAAGCAGGCGATTTCGGAACATGAGCGTTTCCTGCAAACCGTTCTCGATAACACCCCCGGACTCATCTATGTGAAGGATGCCGACGGGCGCTTTTTGCTTGTAAATCGACGGTTCTCCGATGCGGCCGGACGTCCCGCGGAGCAGATCTTGGGACGAATTGAATCGGATATCTTCGGCGACAGCAGCTTCGCAAATGCAATTCTCCAAAACGATCAACAGGTCCTGGGCGGCGAAGAGGTCGTCGAACTCGAGGAGCGCTTAGAGCTCTCAGATGGCATTCATACGTATTTGTCTATCAAGGTGCCAGCCGAGGGAGTGGGCTTTCCCGGTCGAGTATTGTGTGGTTTCAGCCTTGACATCACGGAACGCAAGCGCGCTGAGGCGCAGTTGGACGAAACGCGCGAGATGTTTCAGGCTTTTATGGACCACAGTCCTGCGCGATCCTGGATCAAGGACGACGAGGGGCGCTACGTTTTCATGAGTTCGGCCGTTCAAACAGCTCTGAAACTAACTCCCCAGGACTGGCTCGGTAAGACGGCGTTCGATCTCCATCCTTACCAGCTGGCAGAAGCGATCAGCGCGAATGACCGGCTTGTTCTCGAAAACAACAAGCCTCAACAGTTCGTCGAAGAGATCGTCCAGAATGGCGAGCACAGATTTCTCTTATCGCATAAGTTCTGTATGGTTCGCGGCGGGCGTCCCCATGTTGCCGGTACAGCGATCGATATTACCGAGCAGATCCAGGCTGAGCAGGCTCTCCGCGATGCTGACAGTCGGAAGAATGAGTTTCTCGCTACGCTGGCGCATGAGCTGCGCAACCCTCTAAGCCCAATTCGGAGCGCGGTGGCGGTGTTCCAGCGTCTAGGCCCGCCCGATGCCAAACTGCTGAAACTGTCGGAGATAATCGACCGCCAATCCAAACACATGGCGAGGTTGCTCGACGATTTGATGGACGTCTCGCGCATCACCCAAAATCGGATCGAGTTGCGAAAGGAGAAAATAACTCTGTCTTCCGCGATTTCTGCGGCATTGGAGGCGTGTGCCCCACTGATCGAGGCCAAGAAGCACGACCTACAGGTAACCTTGCCCCCTGAGCCGTTGGAACTGTATGCCGATCCGACGCGTCTTGTGCAGGTGCTTTCCAATTTGCTCAACAACGCCGCGAAGTACACTGATCCTGGAGGACGTATCTCGCTTACGGCAGTTTGCGATGCCGAAAATGTCCGGATCTCCGTGAAGGACAACGGTATCGGAATCGATCCCACTCACCTGCCAAAGCTTTTTGAGATGTTTTCGCAGGCCACTTCTGCTCTTGATAGGGCGGGCGGGGGGCTGGGTATCGGGCTGGCGCTCGCGCGCGGACTGGTCGAAGCTCACGGCGGGCGAGTCGAGGCCCATAGCGCCGGACTGGGAACCGGCAGCGAGTTTATCCTTCACCTCCCCGCGGTGGCGTCAAATAGGAGAGCCGCACCAGATGAGCAAACGAGCATTGCAGAGGCGCAGCGGCGACCACCGCTCCGAATACTGATTGCGGAGGACAACAGAGATGCGGCGGACATGCTGGCGGAGGTGCTGAAACTTTCTGGAGACACAGTTCAAGTCGTCTCCGACGGCGACTCCGTTTCGGAGGCGTGCATAGCGTTTCGCCCCGATGTTGTAATCTTGGACATTGGCTTGCCCGGCCTGAACGGCTATCAAGTAGCTAGGAAGATACGGGCCGAAACGTGGGGGCAGTCGCTATTGCTGATCGCACTCACCGGGTGGGGCCAGGAGGAGGATAAGCGACGCGCCACCGAAGCCGGTTTTGATCACCATCTGACAAAGCCGGTTGATCAACAGACGCTAGAAAAATTTCTCGCCTCGGCTAGGAGTCGTCTCGTTGCACAAATGAGCTCTCGATCTCCCGCGTCCCCAGTCGATGCCCGGCCATGTTGATGACGTCGTCGGTGCGCCCGAGAATGAGCTAGTCTTTCGTCGGCGACCAACCATACGCTTTGGCGCAGGCACCGCCCATCAGCATTGCCCGTTCACTGTCGCTCAGACGCTCCGTCTGGCGGAAGGGCTCGACGGCCTGTTCGTAGTTGACGAGCGCGAAGGCACGGGTCCAGTCGGTGCCCCACAGGCAGCGATCGAAACCCCAGGCATCGAACACGCGGGCGAGCGGATCCCAGATATCGGGGAAGGGATACGGTTCCCGCGACAGCGTGCAGGCGCCGCTGACCTTGATCACCACGTTCGGGCGCTTGGCGAGGTTCAGTACCTTCGGGAGATCGGCCCAGGGCTGCGGCGGGGCGGGCGGCGTGTGGGGCTGCATGATGCCCAGATGGTCGATGATGAATCGCACGTCGGGGTGGCGGTCGATCAGCGCCGTGCCCGCATCGAGATTTCCCCAGCACAATATGTTGACCGGGAAGTCATGCCGGACGGCCGCGCGCAGGATCCGGTCCAGGCCCGGATCGGTCGGGGCACGGTCGCGCCCTGGCTCCTTGGTCATCATGATTCGGATGCCGACCGTGCCTGGTGTCTTCTTCCAGTCAGCGATGACGTCGGCCACCGCAGGATCATCCGGGTCGACCGGCTTGACGAGGGCGAACCGGCCGGGATGGGCCCGTTGCACTTCTACCGCATAGCTGGCGTCGTACCGGTACAGGGAAAAGGCAGAGATGAAGATCGCGCCGTCGACGCCGACCCTGTCCATCGCCGCCACCATCTCGTCACCCGTGACGTGATCGGGCCAATTCGGCACATTGTGCCAAGGGCGCTTCGGCGTGTTCGCCTCATACGAGTGGACCTGGGAATCGATGATCGCCATGGGGGAGCCTCCTTTGTGCCTGCCCCCTTTACTGCGGGGCGAAAGCCGCAGTTCGCGGTCGGCAGCTCGAATCATACAGCTGCTGCAGCGCTTGCAGCCTTAGTGGTCGTTGGCGTGAAACACATGAAACAAAAGTCCCGCCGGGGGCGAAATCCGCGTGAAACACACCCTTAATACACTGCGCGGCTCACGTATGCAGCCTGTAACCAGGCAACGTTCATAGAATCACTTTCCGAGGGGAATAAGATGCCTCGCTTTTGCTTTCTTATCGTGACCGCGCTGCTCACTCTCAGCGCAACCGCAAGTGCAACCACCTTCTCCTTCAACACCGATCCATTCGCCGGGTCGAATGCCCTGACCACCCCGGGACGGCAAATCGTGGGGGGCGAATCCTTCATCAGCTTTGACACTGCAACGGACGTCTTCGCGCTCGGATCTTCGGTTTTCGGCGTTGGGGATGAAGTCCACTTCGCCAACGACGTAGTCGGCAACCTCCCGACCGGCGGCGTGAACGTCATCGTTCTGGAAACACTCGACAACGATGCCAATTCGGCGACGCCTTTCGGCGCCGGTAACGCTGCCGACCTCATCGCCGGTCAGATCACGTCCCCGGGCCCGGGCTTCTTCATCTACTTCAACAGCGGGCTCAACCTGCCCCGGCTGGTGTTCTCGACCGATCTGAACGACAACACCGCCGACCTGAAGGTTCTCTTTCGGATGACCAACCTCTCGGGTCAGCCTGACGCGCTCCCGACTTTCACCGCATCGAACTTTGCCGTCGTCCCGGAGCCGCCCACCCTGATGCTGCTGGCGGCAGCAGGCATACTGGGGGTCGGCCGCACTACCCTCCGGCGCCGGCGGGCCTAAATCATCAAATCTCACAAGGAGACCCCATGAATCCAAACAAAGCACTTTGGGAAAAAGGT
Organism: uncultured beta proteobacterium; assembly: GCA_963747225.1. Lineage (GTDB taxonomy): Bacteria > Pseudomonadota > Gammaproteobacteria > Burkholderiales > JAEUMW01 > JAEUMW01. The sequence goes on from CAVVES010000033.1 coordinate 16,176, forward strand.
GACTTCACACGCATTGCGGAGAGCATGCGCGAGAGCGGAGAAGCACTTGTCAAGACTTTCGGAATCCGCAAAGGCCTCAAGGTCTTGGATCTCGGATGCGGCGACGGAACAACGGCTCTGCCAGCGGCAAGACTGGGAGCGGACGTGCTGGGCGTTGATATCGCGAGAAATCTAGTCGACGCCGGGAACAAACGTGCGCAAAAGGAAGGCCTCACGAATTGCAGGTTTCAGGAAGGCGATGCGACCAATTTGCACGAGCTCGCGGATCATTCTTTTGATCTCGTCGTATCTATCTTTGGAGCCATGTTCGCACCAAAGCCGTTTGACGTCGCGAAGGAGATGGTGCGAGTAACCCGGCGCGGAGGTCGAATCATCATGGGCAACTGGATTCCAAATGATCCGACGTTGGTGGCGCAAATCTTGAAGATCAGCTCCGCCTATACGCCGCCACCGCCGGAAGGCTTCGTCAGCCCGATGACCTGGGGGATCGAGAGCAACGTGATCGAACGATTTGCCGGCGCGGGAGTTCCCGCCGAGCAGATCTCCTTCGTCCGAGACACGTTTACGTTCAACTATCCCAGTCTCCCAGCGGCGTTCGTGGATGCATTCCGAAAATACTACGGACCGACCATGAATGCGTTCGAAGCGGCGGAAAAGAACGGTCGAGCCGCTGACCTGCAGAAGGAACTGGAAGATCTGTTCAACAGCCAAAACAGAAGCCAGCGCAAGGATGCCACATCCATTCCAGCAACCTTCTTGCGCGTTACAGTTGCGCTTTGAAAAGGTCGCGGACGCGAAAGAAAAATCACGATGAGCATAACAACGAGTGCAGCGGACGGCGCTCTGCGCCGGCGCTGATCCGGACCGTTTAGCCACTTACGATGGCCAGTGCAGCGCCCAGTGATATCTACAACTACCGCAGGGTAGACGCGTCGCTGTCAACGTCTGGGCAACCAACGGAAGCACAGTTGCGCGCGGTGGCCGCTGAAGGCTTCAACGTTGTAATCAATCTCGCTCTTCATAACGATCCGCGCTACTCACTTCCTGATGAGGCAGGTCTCGTCGACTCACTGGGGCTGACCTATGTTCACATCCCAGTCCAGTTTGGTGCCCCTACAGAAGCAGATCTACTCGCATTCTTTGATGCGATGGAAGCGAACCGTGACAGGAAAATGTTGGTTCATTGCGCGGCCAACAAGCGAGTGACCGTGTTCTTGGGGTTGTATCGCGTTGTCAAACAGAAATGGAAATCAGAAAAAGCATTCTCCCTCATGAAAGAGGTCTGGGTACCAGACGCCGTCTGGTCTTCATTTATCGCCGACATGCTATCCAAGCATCATGGCTAACATTCCCATGCCCCTGACTGCCCAAAGCGTCGCGTTGATTTCCCTCCGTGCTTTCGGCACTGCGGCGGCAGGTGATGCGAAGCGTTGGAGGTCCGCTTTCTGAAAGCGCATCCGTCGGCTTGGGATCGACTGCAGTCCATCAAATATCAGTCTCAGTTCGGCCAAAAGTAGCTGTACAGCCAAGTCGTCGAGAGCGGTCGTTCGACGGTGCCATCGGCCTTCTCTTGGACAATTTCGCCGGCTGCAGTATCGATTGGCGGGTTTCAGGTTGGGGACCGACTTGAGCTCCGAGGCGTGCTCAATGGGCAGATCGGCTACTGTTGCACCCTTAAGCAGTCGGTCGATGTAGCACTCCGAGCGCGCAAACATGTCTTTGAGGGGGGCGATAGGACATCAGTCCCCCCGGCCGCAACAGCCCCCCCTTCTTGGGACACAGTTGGCATCCTGCTCTCGAGAACACGGTCGCCGCCTGGGCGAAGGAGTTTCGCGAGGATAACGATCAGGTGGATCGCAAGTAATTTCATCCGGTATCTCTGCTCCTCTGGCCGATTACGCGTCGTATACTCTCGCCGAAGACAGCGGCACGGAGCGCGAATGATGTTCGCATGGCTGCGAGAGCTGGACGGGCGGGAGCGCAGTACGCTGATCGCTGCCGCCGGGGGCTGGGCAACCGATTCGGTTGATGTGATGGTCTTCACCTACGTCGTGCCCACCTTGATGGCGGTGTGGGGCATGTCGAAGATCGAAGCCGGCTGGATCACGACCGCGACGGTCATCAGTTCGGCAATCGGCGGCTGGCTGGCGGGCGTGCTGGCGGACCGATTCGGCCGCGTGCGTGTTCTTCAGTGGACCATCGCCTGGTTCGCGATCTTCACATTTCTCTGCGGTTTCACCAATTCCTTCGAGCAGTTGCTATTCATGCGCGCGCTGCAGGGCTTGGGGTTCGGCGGCGAATGGGCTGTCGGCTCGGTGCTAATCGGGGAAATGATCCGCCCGCAACACCGTGGCAAGGCCGTGGGGACGATGCAAAGCGGATGGGCGGTCGGCTGGGGGGTGGCGAATCTGCTTTTCCTGCTGCTGTTTTCCATTCTTCCGGAACATGTGGCCTGGCGGGCGCTGTTCTGGGCCGGCATTCTCCCGGCACTGCTGGTGTTCTACATCCGGCGCAACGTGCGGGAGCCGGACGTATACAGCGCCACCAGGACGAAGACGAAGGAACGGGGTAGCCACTTCCTGGAAATATTTGCGCCGGGACTGCTGAAGACCACGGTGCTCACCAGCTTGATGATCACCGGCATGATGGCCGGCTATTTCGCAGTGTTCTTCTGGCTGCCGACCTTCCTGAAAACCGAGCGCGGCCTCTCGGTGCTGAATACCGGGCTGTATACCTTCGTGGTCATCTTCGGCTCGTTTGCTGGGTACGTTGCGGCAGCCTATGCATCCGATCACCTCGGGCGCAAGAAAACCTTCTTTCTGTTCGCGGCGGGTTCCGCGCTCATCGCCATTCTGTACACGCAGATTCCGATCAACGACACCTTGATGCTGTTCCTCGGTTTCCCGCTCGGGTTTTTCGTGTCGGGCAATTTCAGCGGCTGCGGTCCGTTCCTGACCGAACTGTATCCGAGCCGGGTGCGCGGATCGGGACAAGGTTTCGCGTATAACTTCGGACGCGGAATGAGCGCGTTTTCGACGCCGTTGGTCGGTTACCTCAGCAGCACGATGACGCTGGGAAAGGCGATCGGACTGGTGGCGATTGTCGGCTTCGCAGCCGTGATTCTGGTGGTCGCGTTGCTGCCCGAAACCCGCGGCAAGACGCTTGCCGTTTACGACTGAAAGGCCCTTCATCATGCCCATGATCGAGACCGCGTCCGGTGCGCTTTTTCTACGATCTGTGCGATGTCGTTCCGGCGTGGGTCGAAAATCCGCAGACCATCGTGTTCCATCACGGCATCGCGGCCAACACGCACATCTCGGCGGAATGGCTACCGGTGCTTGCCACCCGTTACCGGCTGGTGCGGTTCGACATGCGTGGATTCGGCAAGTCTGCTCAACCTCCGCACGATTTTCGCTGGTCCTTCGCAGGACTGGTGGAAGATCTACTGAGGGTCACCGATGCAGCGAGGGCGGAGCGCTTCCATCTGGTGGGCGAATCCATCGGAGGAACGGTGGCACTGGCCTGTGCGCTGTCAGCGCCGCACCGGTTGCTGAGCCTCACGCTTTCGAATGCCGCCGCCCGCGGAGGCCTGGTCGCGAATGTCAAAGGCTGGCGCGAGATCGTGGCGCAGGAAGGGCAGTCGGGCTGGGCGAGGCGGCTGATGGAATCGCGTTTTCATCCCGGCGCGCTCGATCCCGAGTTGCACGCATGGTACCTGCGGGTGCACGAAACCTGTTCGATGGATGCCACACTCGGACTCGCGGATTTGCTGCTCGGCGCCGACCTGACGCCACGGCTCGGCGAGATCACCGTGCCGACGCTGTTGCTCAGTCCGCAATCCAGCCCGTTTATTCCCCTGGAAGTGATGGCGTCGATGCGCGCGGCGATTCCGGGCGCCGAACTGCAGGTCTTCGCCCATTCCAGACACGGACTGCCTTTGTCCCACGGCCGTGCTTGCGCCGAAACTCTGACGGCGTTTCTGGAGCGCCTGCGCAGCTGATGTGTCTGTAGCGTCCATCACGTCCGGCGCGACGCAACCACGGCATAACCATTCCCGAGACGATTCTGGTGCGTGCCGATGAGCTGATCCGTTGACGGGCCACTATTGGCCGTACAGCGAAAGCCGCGAACGTCCGCTTCCTTGGAGTACGACAGGCAGCTCAGGGTCGACAGTTGCCATTGGCATAGAGCACTTGTCGGCCACAAGCGCTCGGGTGGGGGGTTGGCCGCGTAGTGAGGCGGAAGCAGACGGAGCGATAATGGCCGCCGACGCTGCACCCAGGAGGGGCCTGTGAGCAAGAAGATCCTGTTCGTCGGAGCCGGGGCGATCGGCAGCTACATCGGCGCGTTCCTGTCGCGCGCCGGGCACGACGTGACGCTGGTCGACGCGTGGGCCGAGCAGGTGGAGACGATCCGCCGGCAGGGCATCGCGGTGACCGGTCCGCACGATCCGTTCACCGCACGGCCCAAGGCCGTGCACCTGCACGAGGCCCAGCGGCTGCCGCGGGACTTCCAGATCGTCTTCATCGCCATGAAGGTCTACGACACGGCCTGGGCCGCGCAGCTCGCCCTGCGCCACGCCGCACCCGACGGCCTCATCGTGTCCTCCCAGAACTGCTGGCCCGACCCGATCGTGGCCGCCGTCACCGGCGCGCAGCGCACCGTCGGGCTCATCATGTCGAAGATCGGCGTGGCGCTGTGGAAGCCCGGCGAGGTCGAGCGTGGCTTGGAGAAGGGTCAGGGCCACGGTCACGACGTCTTCCGCGTCGGCGAGCACGACGGCCGGATCACGCCGCGCGCCAAGGAGCTGGCCGAGATCCTCTCGGTGGTCGACGGCTCGCAGGTGACCGACAACCTCTGGGGCGAACGCTGGTCGAAGCTCTGCGCCAACGCGATGGGCAACCCGGTGACGGGCATGTCCGGCCTCGGCTCCTTCGAGACCGCCTCGAGCGAAGTCGGCCGCGCCATCACGATCCATCTCGCCGGCGAGTCCGCGCGGGTCGGGATCGCGCTCGGCTACCGCGTGCCGAAGTTCAACGGCGAGAGCGTCGAGCGCTGGGCCGACTGCGCGCGGCGGGAGACGTGGGACTCGCTCGACACGATGCTCACGCCCAAGTCCGCGACCGGCCGCAACTGGCGCGCCTCGATGGCCCAGGACGTGGCGAAGGGCCGCCCGACCGAGATCGACTACATGAACGGCCACGTCGTGGCCCAGGGCAAGGCCGTCGGCGTGCCGACCCCGGTCTCCGTCGCGACCGTGGAGATGGTCAGAGACGTGGAAGCCGGCCGGCGCAAGCAGGCCCCGGAGAACATCGCCGAGGTGCTGAAGCGCGCCGGCGTGTGAGGCTTACGGCTTGGTCACCGACTCGCGAGGACCTCCTGCACCGGATCCAGCGCATCCTGGATGACCGGGCCGTTTTCGCGCGCATCTGAGGGCGGAGGAGGCCGCTCCCACCCTGGTTCCGAGTTATCCTTACACGGCGCCGTTCGAGGATCTCCGACTCGAGGAGAAGCGATGAACTACACCAGGATCTCCGCCGACTGCCACATCGACCTGCCGATGCTCGCGCCCGACATGTTCACGTCCAACGCTCAAGCGGCCCTCAAGGAGAGGATGCCCTACGTCACCGAGGGCCCCGACGGTCCGTACTGGACCTGCAAGAACGGGGGCTCGTTCGGGCTGCTGAACGGTGTGGGGCCGTCCGGACAGAAGCTGGTGCCCGGGCAGAACCACCGCGTGGACGTCATGGCCGCGACGGGGTTCTACGAGGACGGCAAGAAGGGCCACCGCCGCCCGACCGATCCGGTCCTGCGCGCGAAGGACATGGACCGCGACGGCGTGCAGGCCGAGGTGATCTTCGGCATCCTCGGCGCGGCGACGCGGCTGAACGATCCCGTGGCGGCGAACGAGATGTTCCGCATCTACAACGACTGGCTCGTGGACTTCTGCAAGCACGATCCGGCGCGCTTCATCGGGCTGGCCTGCCTGCCCTACGGCGACATCGACGCGGCGGTGAAGGAGATCCATCGGGTCGCGAAGCTGGGGCTGCGCGGCGTGGAGCTGTCGTGCTCGTGGGACATGGAGCCCATGTGGCATCCGATGTGGGAGCCGCTGTGGAAGGCCATCCACGAGGTCGACCTGCCGCTGCACTTCCACACGTTCCCGGCGGTGCCGCCCAGCCTGCTGGACAAGGCGATGGGGCCGACCCGTCGCGCAGCGTTCTTCACCGTGGTCTCCAGCTTCCAGATGAACCTGGCCAACATCCTGGCCGCCGTCATCGGCGCCGCCGTCCTCGAGCGCTATCCCAACGTGCGCATCTCGTTCGGCGAGAGCGGCATCGGCTGGATTCCCTATGCGCTCGACCGCATGGACTTCGAGTGGGAGGACCGCTTCCGCGACCTCGGCCTGAAGATGAAGCCGAGCGACTACTGGCGGCGCCAGTGCAAGGGCACGTTCCAGTTCGATCGCATCGGCGGCAAGCTGATCGACGAGATGGGCGTGGAGTCGATCATGTGGGGCTCCGACTATCCGCACGCCGACGGCGTGTGGCCGGAGTCGTCGAAGTACATCGAGGAGCAGTTCGGCCACCTGCCGGCCGACGTCGTGCACAAGATCACCTGCGAGAACGCCGGGAAGTTCTACCGCTTGATGTAGACGCCGCGAGCCCTCGTGCGCCCGGGGGTACTCGCGGCGGCTTATCGGTGAGGTTTCTCGCGATTTGAAGCATGCGGCATTTCGTCGAATTTGAGCGAGGCAACTGACCGTCCGGAGTCGGCCACTATGCG
>CAVVES010000034.1:0-26302 GCA_963747225.1 uncultured beta proteobacterium
TCTGGGATCGCCAGCGCGCGTGTCAGGTCCTGGTTCACCTTGCGCACCACCGCTGAGGGTGCCCCAGCCGGGGCAAATACCCCGTACCACTGGTCCACGTTGAAGCCGGATAGCCCCGCTTCCACAAAGGTCGGTACATCAGGCGCGGCCGTGAGTCGCTTGGTGCTCGTAACGCCGATCGCACGCAGGCGACCCGCCTTCACATGTCCAAGCCCCGTTGACGGTGCGCCAAAGTTCATCTGGATGTGCCCGCCTAACAGCGCAGTAATTGCATCATTCCCACCCTTGTACGGTACGTGTGTCATTTCGATACCTGCCGTCTTCTTCAGAAGTTCAGCAGCGATGTGAGGCGCAGCGCCATAGCCGCTGGATCCGTAGCTCATGACATTCGCGGGTTTTGCCCTGGCAAGCTGTATCAAGTCTTGTACCGACTTTGCGGGAAACGAAGGTTGAACGGTAACCAGGACGGGATTCTGTGCAGCAAGAATCACCGGCGTATAGTCCCGGACCGGGTCATACGGTACCGACCGCAAGCCTGGATTGATCGAGAACTGTGTCGAGGAGCCAAGGAGCAGCGTATAGCCGTCGCGTGGCCCTGACGCAACAATCTGCATGGCGAGCACGCCACTCGCCCCCGCGCGGTTGTCGACTATCACCTGCTGACCCCAGGCTTCGGTGAGCTTCTGTGCCAGAGATCGTGCCATGAGATCCGCCAACCCGCCGGCCGGGAAGCCGACAATGAAACGGACTGGCCGCGTTGGATAGTCCTTCCCTGCGGCAGTGGCAGTGCTGGGAATAAGCAACGATACGAAGGTGCAGGCAGTCAGGATGGCTCCAGCCCAGCTTCGTCCATTTCCATGCATTTTCATCTGCCTTCCAAATCCTGATTTGATGATTGAGACCATGGATCCATGACTGGAAACACCGGTGGCGGCACGGTCAGCGGGGTAATGAAGACGACTCGAAGCGTCCGCATCGTTCATGAAAATGGTCCTTTCTGGTGAGGAACGCCGTTCTGGCAACGTTGGCTGGGCCCGTAGCTGCCAGGTGGATCGCGCTTAAGGTTCTAGAGTGATCTTCGCTGCGCTAATCACTTTGGCCCAGCGCGCCGTCTCACTAGTAAAGTACGCATCCGCTTCGATGCGTGCCACCGATCGCAGATATACCGTTCGCAAACAGAAACTCTTTGGTCTCCGGCAGATTAAGCATCCGGTTAACCTCGCTGTTCAATCGATCAACTATGCGAAGGGGCACCGCTCGCTGGGCGAATAACCCATACCAGACGCTGACTTCATAGCCAGGGAGACCACTCTCAGCGATTGTGGGCAGGTCGGGCGCAAACTCGCTGCGGTTCGCGGTGCTCACCGCCACCCCGCGCAGTTTGCCGGTTTTGTAATGCGGCAGAACCGAGCTCGGCGAGCTGAAAACACCTTGGATTTGGCCGGAAAGGACGCCCAACACCGATTGTGATCCCCCTTTGTACGGCACATGGGTGATATTGACTTTCCCCAGGTACTTGAAGAGCTCTAGTGAAAGGTGTGTAGTTGCGCCCGTACCGCTAGAACCGAAGGTCAACTCGCTAGGCTTCGCTCGTGCCAAGTCCAGCAGATCACGCACCGAGCGCACCGGTACTGAAGGATTCACGGTCAATAATACCGGCGCTCGGGCGACGAGTACGACGGGTGTAAGGTCCTTGAGCGCGTTGTATGGAAGTTTCGGGTACAGCGTTGCTGTGATCGTGATCTCGGAGCTACTACAGAGCAGGGTATGTCCGTCTGCGGGTGCTGAGGCAACGACTTTTCCACCTATCGTGCCCCCCGCCCCGGGACGGTTGTCCACGATAGCCGGCTGCTTCAGCCATTCGGTAAGGCGATTCGCAAGGGCTCGGCACCAGATGTCGACCGTCCCGCCAGGAACAGATGGATTCACAAGGCGAACAGGGCGTGACGGATATGTATCTGCCGCAATCGCAAACGAACCCGGCACCGCAAACGTCGCCAAGGTTACTGTTATAGCGACCAGATCGCACTGGTCAAGAACTGTGCTTCGTTTTCCTGATCCTTGCCCCATTAACTCCTCCTGGTTTGTCAGTACTTAGTGCGTGAACAGACGAGGCGCTTTACGGCCACCTCGCGACTGTGGTTGACCGGCTACCTGATGTCTCGTGCTGATGCCGCCGCTACACTGCAACGGCTACGTGCTGACTTGTCGCATCAATCACCAGTTTCCCCGACGCGTGCGCAATCTGAGTGTGCACGACAGCAAAGCTGCGACTCTGTTGAATCACTGTTGACCGGGCGTTGAGACGGGGCCCCAGCCCGGGAGTTACAAATAAAGCCGATATATTGGATAGACGCATGTTTGCCGGTAGGGCGGCATTTGCCACCCGCGCCGCGGTTCCGAAGAGCAGGCCTCCATGCACGTGTCCAACGCGATTGCCAAGATGAGGCGTTATCTTGATATCCAAGTGCGCTTTGCCTTCCTTCGCTTTTGGCATGCCGCACCAAAAATGTTCGATGAACGGAAACTTCTTGCTGGCCCTAGTCTCTGCTCCTTCGCAAATCTTGAGCGCCTCACGTTCCTTGGAGTCAAAGGTAACGGCATCGAGCGAGATCGATTTAAGTGCGTCCGGCAGCCACGGCTCCCATGCCTGCGTCGCTCCTTCTGGCAACTCGAGAAGCGCAAATGCAGCCGATGCGTGGCCGATCAAAGTGTCGCCACATCTCATCGTGGCAGTGGCGAATAACTGCTGCACGCGGTCTTGCACGGAGAACGCCACGAACTGTCCCTCTGTCACAACATGCCCGCGCGTTGACGCGCCGGTCATCTGCATCTGAAGTTGCACAGTGGCCGGGCGTAGTCTGGGGCCGGCCTTCAAACGCGTCGCAGTGCCCAAAGCGGCATCAGTGAGGATACCGATCACCGACCAACTCAGTTCGCCATTCCCGTCCCGGAATACGACGTCATCCTCGCATTCGAGCATCACGCGATTGTCCCCCATGTCCCGGCCGGAAAGGCCTATGAATATGCATGGGAATGTGAGGCCTGCTTTCTGGTTGATCGCGAGAGCACGCTGGGTACGTGCGCAAAGGGGTGACGTCAATACATTGCCCTCTCGAGTACTTATTCACTCTCGGCCTGATGTTGTCTTTGACCAGAGAATGGGCTATTGATTGGTCAGCCCAAGCTCCTTGGCCAGTTTCTGGCTCTCAACAACCTCGCGTTGCAGAAACTGTTTGAACTGATCCAGTGACATGTCCATGTCTTCCGTGGCATCGTCACGGTACCGCTGCTGTATGGCAGGGCTCGCCTTCGCGGTCCTCAAAGCATCGTACAACCGCTGCACGACCGGTTTTGGGGTCGCTGCAGGCACCACCAGGCAAAGCCAGGTGTAGCCGAGGAAAGGAATGCCTTGCTCCGTGAACGTCGGCACATCAGGCAGTAGCGGTATCCTGCTGGGCGACGTTACACCGAGCGCCCGCAGTTGCCCTGCTTTGAGTTGGCCGGCAACTCCCCCATACCCGCCAAAGATCATGTCCACGCGCGCGCTGACTATGTCTGCCATCGCGGGACCGTTTCCCTTGTAGGGAATGTGTAGGACTTTGATGCCGCCGGCCTGACGCAGGAAGCGCTCTCCCACGAAGTGGGGAACAGTGCCGTTGCCCGCGGATGCGTACGTCAACTTTCCCGGGTTCGCTTTGGCGCGCTTGACGAAATCCGCAACCGTTCGATCAGGCTGTGACGCCGCTGTGAGCATCAGGTATGGGGCCCTAGCCATGATCCCAATGCCGGTGAAATCCTTGAGCAGGTCATAGCCAGGGTCCTTTTGTACCGCCATTTGCTGCGCAATAGTGGCGGCCGAGGAAAGCACCGTGTAGCCATCCGGGTTAGCAGCCTTGACGGTACGAATACCGATCAGTCCATCTCCACCACCACGGTTCTCAACCACGACGGACTGCTTCAGGTTCTCGGCCAATTGCTGCGCGATGATGCGCGTGGTGACATCCGTTAGACCTCCGGGCGCGGTGTTTACGAGAATGCGCAGCGGACGCGTGGGAAATGCATCCGCCCCGATCGCCACACGCGTCACGAAGAGAGAGACAACTACCGTGGCAAGAGAAAAACCAAGACTGAGTTTGAAAAGCTTCACTATGTTCCTCCTAGCCGTTTCTACAGCGCCATCATCACTTTCTTTCCCGGACACTGATGGCTTATGAATGCGCTTGAAAGTCGTCATCACGCGTCTGACATGATCGGCTTGAAGCAAGCCGAGCGACCGCCGTCGGCCGCAATTACCGCGCCCGTCAGCATGCGTGATTCATCAGATGCCAGAAACACGGCAATTGCCGCAATATCCGTAGCTTCACCAACGGAGAATGGGTAGGTTTGTCTGGTGGCAATCCGCGCACGTACCTGCGGTGAGGGCTTTTCAGATAGGAGCATGTCCTTGTTCTCCCACCGCTTGATAGAGCGCTCTGTGCGGATGGTTCCGGGCGCTATTGCATTTGCCCGTATGCCATTCCCCATGTACTCCGCCGCTAGCGTTCTCGTGAATGAGACGATACCGCCCTTGCACGCCGCGTAAGCGGGCTTTTCGCTTCCGAGAAGTCCGAGCCAGGAACCGAAGTTGATGATCGAGCCGCCCGTGCCCTTCAGCATATGGGGGATACCGTGGCGACAGCAGAGGAATGGATGGCGAAGGTTCAGGGCGACCGTGCGCTCCCAAACCTCGAGATCCATCTGGTGCACTGGAACATCCTCCTGCAATGAACCACCCGCACAGTTCATCAGTACATGCAGCCCGCCAAAACGTTCAACTGTTGTATCTATCGCCCGTTTCACCGAGGAATCTTGGGTAACATCGGTCTCAACAAAAAGCGCTTCACCACCCGCCTCACGTACTTCGCGCTCCGTCGGCGACCCAGGTCGGCGTTAATTTCGGCGATTCCAATCTTGCATCCCTCACGCGCGAAAGCGAGTGCGGTCGCTTTTGCAATCCCGGCGCCGGCACCGGTGATAAACGAGATCTTTCCAGTCAACCTTGCCATGTCGCGTTCCTTCGCTTCAAAGGATCAAGTCGGCCTTGTACGGATACAGAATTCATCGGGACAACAGGACGGACTGTAACCACCAAACTTCAGCGATGTTAGTAATTGAAGACCACACACCTTTGCGTGGTTTGTTGTATTATCCTAAATACTAGGATAACACGCAAGCGAGCCGCTCCACGTACTGGTATGCAAGGGATGATGAGCTCAGGCGAGGAGAAAACCGACAAAATAGGACCTGTCACCAATGACAGCTTTGATGCGACACACCACAAGAGCGACTAAGACCGCATCGCCCCGGAAACCTCGCGCGGCGCATGGCACTAAGGAGGAATCCAACAGCCTGGTCCGTCTGCTGGGTGTGCTCGATCTGTTTACGCCGAGCGCCCCCGCGTGGTCGACGGATGCTCTAATCCAGTCGCTGGGGAAGTCCCGGTCGAATGGATATCGCTACATCAAAGCGCTTTCGGATGTCGGCCTACTTGCGCCAGTGTCTGATGGTCACTATGTCTTGGGGCCACGGATTGTCGAACTGGATCGACAGATCCGGCAGTGCGACCCGCTTTACAACGCGGCCGGGCCCGCGATGAAGAGACTGGTATCCGCGAGCCGGCATTCCGCTCTGCTTTGTGCGCTATTCAGCGGTTCGGTCCTCTGCGTACGCGAGGAGCTCACCCCGGACAGCCCACCTACCCTCTTTACTCGCGGACAGACTCGCCCTCTGTTTCAGGGGGCCGCGTCGAAAATCATCCTGCCCTATTTGCGGCCGTACCAATTGCGCAGCTTGTACACGAAACACGCCAAGACCATCGCAACTTCTGGTCTGGGATCGGATTGGGCGTCGTTCCGTGAACACCTAGCAGAGATCAGGCGTGCCGGCGTCGTAATCACCGTAGGTGAGTTCAATCCGGGTGTGGTGGGAATATCGGCTCCTATCTTCAACCGCTCCGGCCAGATTCTAGGCAGTATCGGCGTTGCAGGCTCTGAATCCAAGTTCAAGCGTGGCGAGGTGGACCGTATTTCTGAACTGGTAAAGACTGCCGCTGAGGAGGTGAACGAGCGCATCGGTGTGGTCAGCGTCGGAACGGACCGCACGGCACGCGCGGTAGGATGAACAGAAGCTAGCTCCTGATCGCGATTGCCCACCTTAACAGTAGATCAGTCCCCACCTGCCCCTCGCAGCCGCCTGAGCTCGGAACCTAGCGGGACTCCATCGAAGATGGACCGGGTTGGAATGTATTCGAGACCAACTGACCCTGAGTAATTTGTGGTGTGAAGGGTCTGAAATAGAATACCGAAGTCGACCGTGCCCGTTCCTGGCTCATGTCGCCCTGGGTAGTCCGCGATCTGAATGTGAGCGACACGCTCTCCATGCGTATGCAGAACGGCGATTGGGTCTTCTCCATTTGCATGCGCATGATAGATATCAAGAATGATCTTGATGTCAGGGCGTTCCGCACGAGCAATCGCAGCCAAGGCGAAATCGATACGATCAAGGAAGTAACCCTGAAAGTCAGTCGAATTCACCGGCTCTATGGCCAGGCTTAGCCCTTCTGCGTGCAATCGGTCGTAGGCTTCCTGCAGATTGCGGCAGTAGGTCTCCAGAGCAACGTCCGCTGTTACGTCTGGTGCCCGGGGTCCGGCAAATACGTGAACCAGAGAACATCCAATTGTTTTGGCATAGCCGATCACCGTGGTGATCGACTCATCGAAAGCATTCTTCAGTGCCGGGGTAACTGAGTAACCTGGCATTCCCGCCTTGTAGTCAGACGTCGGAGCACCTATCGAGATCTGAACAAGACCATTCTCCGTCAGCAGCCGCGCGTACTCTTGTGCCGGCACTATATACGGGAACGGAAACTCTACCGCCTGAAAACCAAGCGTCCGTGCGGCAGCGAACCGTTCGTTCAGTGGCAATGAACCAAGGATATAGCTCAGATGCACCGAGACGTTCATTCTTCACCCCGCGGAATTGGTGGTTTCTTCGATTACTCGGATGGTTGCTACTACCGACCAACAAGCAGAATAGCGGCTGGATTTCCGGGTGCTTGTCACAGTGCCACTTGGCCGATCTCGTCAGTGAGTGGCTTTCCCCGAGGCACATCGAAGGCAGCGTTGCGCCCCGCAATGCGGCCCGAGATAAATGCCCACGCTAGATGGTGCCCATGCCCTTCAAGGAGAAGGCCGCCCTGGCCCACTGCTCCCGCAGCATAGAGGCCCTGAATCGGTGCTCCATCCTCCCGCAGGACCTCAAGTCGGTCGGTAATGCGAAGGCCGCCCTCGGTGAACGGCACATAGCTCTTGACCGGCCCTAGTGCGAAGAAAGGCCCTGCGGTAAGCGGTGGCCGTTCGCTCCGCTCGAGCTGATTGTAGTCATTGATGCATTGCTGCAGGGCCTGTGGAGGCACTCCGATGGACACAGCAAGAGCTTCGATACTCGGTGCCTGATGATAGATATCGGGTCGGGTCCGTCGATAATCCGGCAAATAGGCATATGCGCTACCAGCATCCCCGGCCTCCCGATGAGGCCATGACAGAAAGTTGCGAGTCAATCCCGGTGCAGTGGAAATGAAGTGCGGCCAGGAGCTGAATCGTTGAGCAAAGGCTGCATCGAAGATGATATAGCCTGAACGGTCGGGCTGGCTCACCAGATCCACTTCGGGCGTTGCACGCTCATCGGTGAATCGCTGTCCTCTCCGATTCACCAGTATTGCGCCTTGCTTGAACACTTCGCGTGCGGGCCCCAGAACGGTTGTTACAAACGTCATCAGAAATGGCCTCAGGACCCACTGCGGCAGATGATCCATCGCCCATACAATAGCTGCTGACAACATCCTCACCGGCGGCAGTCGCTGGATCAAGTTTCCGTGTGGTGCGGGGACGAAGCGCATGATGGGACCACGCACGATATCGCCGTTCACCATTGAGGCCCCGATCTCGAATGCCATGCGATACCCATCGCCCGTGCTTGTGGGAGTTACCGGGTCAGCAGTTGCCAGCATCTCGCTCGCATAAGTCATCTTGATATCCGACGCGGCGCTGTAATCCCCAGAGGCGATCACCACGGCACCCCGAGCCCGAAACTGAATCGTCGTTCCGTCCGGTCCCTTCGCTTCAACACCAGTCACCTTGCCTCCTTCCAGTAGGAGGCGCTGTACCGTGGTATTGAGACGAATATCGACACCAAGTTTTCGACAGTGGCGCTTCAGGTGGTAGGCGTATGCTTCGGCACTTGGAACAACGGTGTGCAAACGCGGATAGCGATGCGGTGGATCTGGAATCGGGCCGATGAACCTCACTCCGAGTTCCCCGAGCCATTTGAACATCTCGTTGCTGTTATCAACGAGGATTTGGCGAAGACCAAGGTTGTCTCGTGGAGCAAGCTTGCCGGCGTGCAACGCAAGATCCTCAAAATGCTCCCCGGGCGTATCCCTGATACCAGCACGAAGCTGATGTGGCGTGTTGGTCGCGGTGAGCGTTCCGACCGACCACGACGTCATACCCCCTTCGTTAGCATTCTTTTCGACCACGAGGACACTTCGGCCGAGTCTGGCCGCCTCGCTCGCTGCCGCCAGACCTGCGCCGCCCGCCCCGACTACAACTACGTCGACCTCAGAGGGTAAAGACACCGAATCTCTCCAGCAATTCCTCGATCATTGGCATGCTCGAAACAAACGACGTTTTGTCCGACGGCTTGCTGCCCTCCGCCGTCCTAAATCACCAACTCTGAACCCCATGCAATCACGCCCTCGACAGGAGTCGGCTCGCTACGTCGCAGGCTCTCTCAAAGCGTGATTGATTTCAGCAGCGACTGAACGCCCCGCTCGGTCGCAGGACAGTGCGCGCGGACTACCGAGAGATCATGCAGTCGCTCTTGGCTGTGCAGCGCGTGTCAGCGAGTGCGGCGCTTGTCGAGTACCGGGAGGCAATCTACGCCAAAGCAAGGCACGCACTTCCCCGAACTCATGCGGCAATCGGATCCATGTGTCGCCTCCATCCGTACTGCGGAAGAGTTGTCCAAGATTCGTGCATGCAAATAGGAGTAGCGGACTCGACACGTCAGTGGCGACGCACCACACGGTGCTGTTCACGGAACCTGGCAGCAAGAGGGGCTCCCACGAATCACCACCGTCCATGCTACGCAGCAACCGGCCGTCGTTACCGGGAGGACCATTGCCATTTGTAAGGAAGACGATCGACGGATTGTCCGGCCGAGTAACCACCGAACGAGTGTATTGCCACGGCGAATCGAGAGACGAGAACCGCCAGTGCTCGCCATCGTCATCGCTTATGTGCAGTCCGCGGTTGGTCGTTGCGAGAATGCGACGGGCCCCGGTTTTCGTGCGCGTGACTGCAATCCCGTGAACGTCGGCCGAGATCAAGCCGTCCGTCAGCTGGCGCCAACTCGAACCACGGTCGTCGCTGCGATAAATGCCTCCAATCTCTATGGTGGCCCACAGCCTATTGACCACGAATGGGTCAAACAGAAGCTGAGTCACTCTGGTGGGCCCCATGTTTATCTCAGAAAACTTCGCTATGCCGGGCGCGTTCAACTCTGACCATACTCGCCCACCATCAGTCGATCGATAGAGTCCCGCAGGTCGGGTGCCCGCATAGATGATCGAAGGATCTCGTGGGTCCTGAATCACAGACCAGACGTCGCTTGGCGTGTGTGGCAGCGCCACCCAACGGGCGGAATGCTCACTCCAGCGGAACACCCCTTGGTCGGTGCCGGCATAGAGGCACTCCGGCGTCGCGGGATGGCTGCTCAGTGCCCACACACGCGCTTCGAGGTACATCCCGGAATGGCTGTTGGGATGGACCCAGGTTAAGCCGAGATCATCGCTGAACCATGCAGAGTGGCCCGCAGTTCCGGCATAGGCATGAACTTCCCCTGCGCCTTTGTGCTGCTCGTTATTCGTTTCCATTTTCATGGCCAGTTATTGCGCCTTGTCCTTTATCCCAAGCTCTTTGATCAGCTTTGTCCACCTTACGAGTTCTGTCTTCACATATGCAGTGAAGTCAGCGGGCCCCGAATACGAGACTTCGAGTCCCTGACCGTCCAGCCGCTCCTTGACGTCCGACGATGAAAGGATCGCGCTTAGGTCGGTACCAACCTTCTCTGTGATGGCCCACGGAATGTCGGCTGGAGCAAAGATACCGAACCATTGAGACACCTCGAAGCCCGGCAGACCGGACTCCGCGATGGTCGGCAAACTCGGAGCACTGGACATTCGCCTTGCCTCGGTCACGCCTAGTGCACGCAATTTGCCGCTCTTGATGTGCGGCATTGCGGTCACAAGGGATCCCAACGCTATTGGGACTTGCCCCGAAACCGCTGCGACAACGACTTCGCCGCCGCCCTTGTAGGGCACGTGAACAATGTCGAAGCCGCCGCTGCGGGCGATTAACGTCATGGCTATATCGTTTGGTGTGCCTACGCCCGTAGATGCGTACGAAATCTGTCCAGACCGGGCCTTGGCGTACTGCATGAACTCTTTGAGCGTGCGGACCGGTAGCGACGGATGAACAGTTAACACAAGCGGCGCGACAACTACCTTCGCAATAGGGGTGAAGCTCGAGAGGGGCGGATATTGTGACTGCCCTGCTCCCAGGGCAGGGCCCACAGAAAACTGCGTCGCTGAGCCGATCATGAGAGTGTAACCGTCGCGCGGTGCTTTTGCCGCGACCTGCATCCCGATAACGCCTGCGGCGCCCGCGCGGTTGTCGACAATAACTTGCTGGCCCCAGCGCTCAGACAGTTTCTGCGCTACGACGCGCGCCGTAGTATCGGCAGAGCCACCGGCACCGAATCCCACAACTAAGCGAACAGGTCGATCGGGATACTGCTGCGTGGCGGCTTTGGTGATCCCAGCATTCCAAATAAAACACACGAGGCAGAACGTAAGTGTCGTCCGCATAAGGCTCTTTCAACAATGATTACTGTCCCAGTCCCTACGGGGACAGCCAGACTATCCAGGAGATGAAAAGTAGATGCTGTAAAAAGTATCAAATAATAGGATATACTAATAATAGCAGGAAAGCGAGTCCGGACCCCAGGGAACACGACCTTCACGTGATTTCGCTCCGCTTGTTAGACGGGATGTGTGTGCGCATGGGGCGCGATATCCGCCGCGCGATCGAAGAGTAACGTAATAATGGGCAAGAAAATGTCTGAGCATAGTGACGTCTCCAACGCATTTCGCCGACCTTCTCGCCCGCGCGCGCTACGAGGACCTCCCGGCCGCCGCGATAGAGGCAGCCAAGAAAAGCGTCCTGGACACGCTGGGCGTCATTCTGGCGGCTAGTGGTGCCGAACCGCGGGTTCGCGCCTTGGTGGATTTAGTTCAAGAAGCCGGAGGCCGTGCCGAGAGCACCGTGCTTGGGTTCGGTCGACCTGCCCCCGCAGCGGAGGCTGCCTTTGCCAATGGAGCCATGGCACACTGCCTGGATTTCGATGATCGTACGCCGTGGGGCGCCCACTCAGGCAGCACCGCAGTGCCCACCGCCTTTGCTCTAGCAGAACGCAAGGGCGGCATTCAGGGGCGTGAAATGATTCTGGCCATCGCCCTGGCGCAGGACATGTTTGTCCGCTTGCGTTGCAATTTGGGGTGGGAGCAGGACTGGAACCTGTCCCCCGTGCTGGGGGTATTTTCGGCCACTCTGGCCGGCTCGCGCGTGCTCGGACTGAGCGGCGAACAAGCGGCAAACGCTCTTGGCATCGCAAGCATGCAGTCCTCGGGCACCATGGAAACGATATTTGCGGTGGGGAGTGACCTACGAGGCATGTATGCCGGCTTTGCGGCAAAGGGGGCTGTGACAGCCGCGCTGCTGGCCGAGAAAGGCGTAACCGGAATCAGTAATCTCTTCGAAGGTAAGGCCGGTATTTTCAACGTGTACTTCCGCGGCAAGTACCAGCGGGAGGGGATGCTCAAGAACCTGGGGACGGAGTACACCGGTGCCACCATGCTCTACAAGCCATGGCCAGCTGTGGGTATTTCACATACCTACATTCACGCCACTATAGAACTGATGAAAGAGCATCGGTTAAAGCCAGCCGACATCGAAGAGATCCGCGTTTGGGTGGGCGCATTTCAGCAACGAATGTGCCATCCGCTGGAGGAACGCCGCGCACCTGTCCGACCGGTGGACGCCAAGTTCAGCTTGCCGTTTTGCGTCGCCATAGCGGCTAGTCGAGGTCGCGTTGGTATTTCCGATTTCAGCGCCAACGGGCTGACAGACCCTCAGGTACTTGCCCTCGCCAAGAAGGTGGTGCCGGTCGAAGACAATAGTGTCGACTACACCACGAAGTCTCCCGAAGCTCGAGTAGCTATTCTCACCCGTGACGGCCGCACCCTCGAACGCGCTGGGGAACAATGTGCCGGGCAGTCCCGAAGCACCGATCACGTGGAATGGCATTGTCGAGAAGTTCGGGGATTGCGCTTCTGTTGCAGCCGTGCCGCTTTCGATGGACAAGATCAGAACAGCGCAGGAGATGGCGAGGAATCTCGAATCCCTTGAGGACGCTACGGCGTTGCTAAGAACTCTGTCTTGACGGTCACACGTCAGTTCAAGCAGGAACGAGATTGTATCTGTAACAACTGAGGAGTTTCTCGATGACACTCGATCAAGTTGGAATCATTGGAGCCGGGAATATGGGTGGTCCAATGGCACTACGTCTGCTGGATCTGGGCGCGAACTTGACCGTCTGCGACACAAATCCCCAGGCGCTTGCCCCCTTGGTCGCCCGAGGCGCAGCCGTGGCTGCCACCCCCCGGGATCTAGCCGATAAGGTAGACATCGTTTTCGCTTCGATGCCCTCGCGCGAAGCGAGCATCGAAGTGGCGTTCGGTGAGAAGGGCGTCGTGCATGGACGAAAGCTGAAGGTCTATGTAGAGACCTCGACACTCGGAAGTGCCACAATCCGTCGCATCGGCTCCGAAATGACGGCACGCAACATCGGAT
Source organism: uncultured beta proteobacterium (assembly GCA_963747225.1). Classification (GTDB taxonomy): domain Bacteria; phylum Pseudomonadota; class Gammaproteobacteria; order Burkholderiales; family JAEUMW01; genus JAEUMW01. The sequence goes on from CAVVES010000034.1 coordinate 13,014, forward strand.
TTCTGGATGGCCCGATCAGCGGAGGCCCTCCGGGTGCCCGTGCTGGAACGCTTTCGATACTCGTGTCGGGTGCCCAAGATACCTTCGAACAGTCCAGATCGACCGTGGACAAGATCGCCTCCAAAGTCTTCTATCTGGGCGAGCAGCCGGGCACGTCACAGATCGTGAAGCTCATTAACAATCATGTTTCCGCTGCAGGCCGTCTGGCTGTTCTTGAAGGACTCGCCATGGGAGTGAAAGCGGGAATCGATCCAAAGACGCTCAACGACGTTCTGAATGCAAGTTCTGGTCGCAACTACACGACCACGGACAAAGTGCCAGCGGCAATACTCACTGGAACCTACAAGTTCAATGGACCGCTTTCGATCGGTCTGAAAGACCATGCCCTCCTCCTGGAGGAGGCGCGCCAGATTGGCGCACGTATGTGGATAGCCCCGCGTGTTCTCGAAACCTATGAAGAAGCCGCTGCCGCTGGGTACCGCGAGCAGGATGGCATGCGCCTGTTTATTTATATGCAGGAGCAGTCAGTGAAACCAAGTGAGGGCAAGACCTAGAGTGTCGTAGTCCCTATTCCCCCGGGCCGCCATAGCCGGCCTGCCCCGCCGGATAAAGGGTACCCTCCTAGCGCAGCAGTCCTACCAACTCCGACGCATTCTTTACCGTGCGGAAGTTGCGCATCACCTGAAAGCTCGCTTCGAGGTTGTTCCCCGACAGCTTTGCGTACGGTGCGAGGGTGCGATACTTGGCATCGACGTCAGCCCAGGAGATCCCGAGAACTGCGGCGCCTTTGGGCGCATAGACCGTGTTTGAGTAAGTCCGCCCGTCGTGCGTCCTGATGGTGACTACTGCCCCGGACTTGTAGCGATCGAGATTCTCAGTCGGCGGAGCAACCATGCGGACCTTGCCGAGCAGGCTCCGGATTGTTGGGTTGCCGATTTTTTCTTCGAAGGCGTGAACCCAGGTGTAATCCCGATCCGTGACACCAGCAGCGGCAAAATACGTAGGACTATGTGCAATGCCGATCAGGTCCGTCGGAAACTGCGGCATGTCGTACTCCTGGAAGCCGGGCCGGGAGACGGAGATCGTCTCTACTTCATGCGGCAACACGTTGCCGGCCTTGGCGGCATTGGCAGCAGCTTCAGCCACAGCGTGATACGGATGGCCGCCAGGCACAAGCTTGATACCGAGATCAGTGAGGATGCTCCAGCGTGTTCCGAAATCCCGGGTAACTGCAGCGGCATCTGCCTTGTCCCCATATGCCTCGAAGTAACCAAGTCGGGTCTCGAGTACCTTCTCCTCTGCCGTGAAGCCCCCCGCGGCCGCCTGAGCCGCATTGACTCCAAGCATGGCCGCGAGTCCTGCGTGATACTCGCGCGCGAAACTCGTATTCGCAGCAGACATGAGCCCCCCGATTGAAGTGGCCGTTAGCGCAATGGCATGCGTCATTTGGGCTTCGGTCAGCTTTAGCAGGCGAGCAGCTGCTACAGCACCAGCGAAGATGGCGATGATGCATCCATGAAAGCCCTTCTTCTTGAAACCAAATTGCATCGCGGTACCAATGCGTCCGGACGCTTCGTAGCCCAGAATGATCGCAGCGAGAATGTCCTGGCCACTGGCACCCGTTTTCTCTCCGACCGCGAGCGCAGACGCGCAAACGGTAGTCCCAGAATGGACGATGTTGCGCAGGTCGCTGTCATCTGAAGCCGCCGCGTCGCTCATTAGTGCATTGACTCGAGCCACCGCGGCCACCGGCAGCTTTTGTGCGCTCCCGAACCAGACCGTGGCTTCGGGCTTCCCGCCTCGGTCAACCTCAAGCTCCCGGATGATCCTGGAGGACTCCAGGGTGGAACCGAGCGCCGCGCTGGCAACCGTACTCGAGATCAGCATCTCCGCGTACTCGATCGCCCGCGGCGGCAAATCGGCGTACCGCTGTTGGGTCACGAATGTCGCCAGATCACTCGCAATTGTCATCGCCTGCCTCGCTTTCTCGATCGACTTTCACACATCAACTTGGATATCAGCCCTGGCATCTATCACGCCAGCCGATAAACTCGCGCCGCCGTATCGTGATAGAGGGCCGCCTTTTCGGATGCCGCATAGCTCTCCGTAATACGTTTGAACGCGTTCCACAACGTGGCGTATCCACAGGTTTGCTTGTCGACCGGAAAATTGCTTTCGAACATGCAGCGCTGTGGACCGAAGGCGTCGATGCACGTTTCAACATACGGGCGCCATGCCGCTGCCAACTCTTCTGATGTGGGAGGCAGGTCGTGAACGTGAAAGTCCCAGCCGCAATACAGCATTCCCAGGCCACCAAGCTTCACGCTCAAATTGGGATGTTGCGACAGGCGCTGGATATATGAGCGCCAGGTCGAGAAAACCTCTTCTCTTTCTGTATGCGGCGGGACGCCGAGGAGACCTCCCACGTGATCGAGTATCACCTGGGTGTCGGGAAACGCTTGCAACAGATCGATCAGATCGGGCAGCTGCGGGTAGAACAGCCAGGCGTCAAATGAGAGCCCCAGAGGGCGAAGTCGCGCAAAGCCGCGGCGAAACGCCGGATCCAGCAGGACCCTGTGGCGCGGACTGGGTGCGACCGGACAACGCACTGCCGCCGTCCCACGTAACTCCATGGCGGATCCCGCGCAAGCGCCCGTTGCCCGCGGCAACAAGCGCCTCGAGCACGCCCTGAGCCGCATCGGCGAGAAGCAGGTCAGCGTGCCCCACAATGCCCTGGCACAGCCTCACCCCGCCGTATCGTCCGCTGGCGCTGGCTGCAGCGATGCCGTTGATGAATTCAACCTCCCCCACCGGCCGCATTGACAGGGGCCCATACGCGCGATACATCGCTCTGTACTGGGCATAGACGGTCGCGACGACGTTGTGCCCGGCAAACTCCTCGAGCAGTTCCTCGGCGAGATAGCGACCTCTCTCGTCATCCCAGAGGTGGTGGTGCGGATCGATGATCGGCAAACCAGGTTCGAGCGCTACTTCGGTGCGTTGCCTGGTCCATGCGTGCAGCTCATCGAGGTTACGCGGAGCGTTGCCGCGGAATACCGGTGGATCGGACACTTGATATCCTGTGAATCAGGCGGTGTCGCTGATTCGATTACTCGACTTTTGCTCCCGATTGCTTGATGACCTTCCCCCACTTCGCTATTTCGGCCTGGAGGAAAGCCGCGAACTCCTGGGGTGTGGAGACGACCGGTTCTGTTCCCACAACAGCAAGGCGATCCACCACGTCGGCAACCTTGAAGGTTCTGACGCTTTCCTGGTGGAGTTTCGCGATGACCTCTTTCGGTGTACGGGAAGGCGCCAGCAATCCCTGCCAGTTGTTGACTTCGAATCCGGGATACCCCGCCTCGGCGATGGTCGGCAGGTCTGGAAACTGAGCCAGACGCCGAGGAGCTGCAACCGCCAGCACCCTCAACTTGCCCACCTTCATGAGAGGCACAGTGGATGGCGCCGTCAACAGAGCCACATTCACCTGCCCGCCCAGCACGGCCGTCGTGGCCGGGCCGATTCCGCTGAATGGCACGTGAATAGCGTCGAAGCCTGCCTGCAGCTTGAACATCTCCATTCCCAGATGTGCGCCTTGGCCCGAACCGGCAGACGCGTAGGTGAGCTCACCCTTTCTTGATTTCGCATACGCGACAAACTCCTTGACGGTCTTGGCCGGTGAAGAGGGGTGTACGGTCAGAAAGAAGAAGTTCGCGGTCAATTGCGTAATAGGCGCAAAGTCCTTCACTGGATCATAGGGAAGCTTGCTGTAGAGGTTGACGCTGCTCGCGTGACTATTGCTCACAATAATGAGCGTGTAGCCATCAGGCGGTGCCTTGGCCGTAAGGTCTGCAGCAATATTTCCAGCTGCACCACCTCGGTTGTCTATGACTACCGCCTGTCCGAAAGAAGAACTCAATTGCTGCGCCAATATACGCGCAACAAAGTCGCTCCCACCGCCCGGCGGTGCCCCGACGATCAGCCTGATGGACTTGCTCGGGTAGGCTTGGGCCGAAGCCCCGGAGCCGGCGAGGACGCACAAGATCGGCAACAACGCGATGCTGAACCGATGACAGAACTGCTTCCAAATGCTCATGTGGCTCTCTCCCGCAATTCCCAGGCTCTGTTTCAGGTAGCAGGCATTTTCACTGGATCTGCCAGCCCTAATAACGATATCATTAAAGTTCTGTTCATAGGCATTGGTTTCACTGATCGGAATCCTACCGACACGAAGTTCATGAATCACTACACATGGCGAGACGAGCTATGGAAACTTCCGCTTCTGCTTCAACTGCCTCATCAGACGCGATTGGCTTTATCGGCCTTGGCGCCATGGGTGCTCCCATGGCTCGCCATCTCGCGAGACTCGGCTATCGGTTGCTCGTTCATGACGTCAATCCCCGTGCCGTGCAGTCGGTGGTCGAATGTGGCGCGCGGGCGGTTGCGTCGGCAAAGGCGATCGCGTCCGAGGCCAGACTCGTCTTCACCTGCCTGCCCTCACTCGAGGCTCTCCGCGAGGTGGCTCTCGGCAACGACGGCCTTCACGCCGGCCGTACGATCACCACGTATGTCGACCTCTCGACCACCGGAGCAAACTTTGCACGCGAGATGGCCGGGGCCCTCCGGCAGCACGGAATCATGATGCTCGACTCCCCCATCACCGGCAATGTGGTCACGGCCGGGAATGGCAAGCTCGGCATCATGTGCTCGGGCCCTGAAGCCGCATTCAGGCATGCCGAGCCGATCATGCGCGACCTGGCGAGTGTCATCGTGCTCTATCTGGGAGACGAGACAGGAAGAGCACAACGGCTGAAGCTACTGAACAACCTCCTGTCGGCAACCGGTATGGCGGCCTCATGCGAAGCTTTCATACTGGGTGTGAAGGGCGGCCTTGATCCCACGACAATGCTGGAGATCATCAACGCGGGCGAGGCAAGCAGCAGCGCGACACGAAACAAGTTCGCTGCGTCGATTCTGACGCGACGTTTTGACTTTGGCGCGCGAATGGCGATCACCGCCAAGGACATCTCTCTCACCGTCAAGGAAGCAGAAGAACTCGGCGTTCCGATGTGGATCGCGCAGTCCGTCCAGCAATTGTGGAAATACGCGGTATCCCAAGGGGGATCCGAAAAAGATGGCACAGCACTCATTACCTATCTGGAGCCATGGGCCGGCGTGGAAGTCCGGGCGTCGGTCGACGCGGTTCCAACGCTCCATGGGGATACGCATCCTGAAGAGGAGGTCGACGAGCACGTGATCGTGTGCGAAACGCCGGCGCTCGCGAGTCTCGCGCACCGGCTGCGTGAGCAGAACTGGGACGTGACGGTTGTCGGCATGGACGCGGATACCGAGGCACGAACCACATCGCCTCATTGCGACAGCAAGACAGACCATGCAGGTCGACGCTGCACCCTTCTTGGCGTGACAGCCGGCACAGCGCCGGCGGACGTGCTAATGTCTTTGCAGCAAGCCGGCTCTGGCACACGGACCACGGTCGTCAACGCGTGTCTCATGCCCACGACGGATGCTCTCGAGCTCTCGCGAGCGCTCTCCGAGCGCGGCAATACGTATCAGGATGCCTTGCTCACAGGAACGGTGCGGGACATCGAGGCTGGCCTCTCCGCCGTCGTCGCCTCCGGCCCCGACTGCGTGTTTCGCCAGGCGAAGCCGTTGCTGGAGGCGATCGGCAACCGGGTGTTTCATGTATCGGAAACCCCCGGTGCCGCACAGCTCATGCAGCAGATCAATGGCTCGCTGTTCGCGACGTTACTCGCCGTATCGTGCGAATCGTTCGTCGCCGGGGCCAAGGCCGGCCTGGATCCGATTACGATGACCAAGATTCTCGGAATTGAGACCGGCAGAAATGCGGCGAGCGCCCGCATTATCCCGGAGCAAATCGCGACCAGGAGGTTCGATTACGGTAAGCGCCTGCAGGAGGCTTACCGCGATCTCTCGCTCGCCAGTGAGGAGGCTCGCAGGCTCGGGGTTACGCCCTGGATCATCGACAAGGCCCGGCTCCTCTACGGCTTGGCGTCCCAGCTGGGCAGCCCAAACGACGATGTCACGCGATTGATCACCCATTACGAACGATGGGCGGCTGTCGAGGTGACAGCGCATCTGTCAGAACCCGACCCGCGGAAATCGTAATCTTCCTCGCCTTCGCGTTTGTCTCCTTCGTCGCTCTTAACGGAGGAGACCCTTCCCGGCGGAAATGGGAGCGTTCCGGTCGGCGCGCTCCACCAGACTTTCGCTGGGGGTAAATCTGATCACCCATTCTCGACGAACCCAGCCCGACACGACGATCAATAAGAGCATGAGAAACGGCGGCACGGACCCTCGGCGTCGAGTCTACCGCAGCTGTCGTCCGAATATTTTGGAGTGCGACACGAAGTCGCTTATTGAAGTTGTTCCCACTTTAATGGAGGGGACCACCCGTGTCACCGGGTGAATCTAGGAGGCTGAATAAAGAGCGTCTCTGACAATGTAACGAAGCATCGCAAGGTGCGGGGTATCAATCGCGAGAGGCGTACCCTTCTGGCAGCCACACGCCGGATCAGTGCTAGATAGTTGGTATGGTGAAAACATCTGAATCTGCGATAAAGATCGTAATTCGGAACAAGCGCAAGTGGCTATTACGCTTGAGCCAAAACGGCAACGGAGGTGGGAACAGCGCTTTCCAAATGCGCTTTCGTGACCCATATGCCTCCCGGTCGAGAGCAGACACCTAACCCGACGTACTTCTGCAAGCGGAACGTGGGAAACCCGTATTGCTCCCTTCGGGGACAGCAGGCTGCAAGGCCTGCCTATGGCGGTGCGGGAGTAGGAACGAGGAGCAAGCGAACGCCGCCCGGTAATAGGACGGATAGGGATTGAAACATTATCCTGCGCGAAAGCGTGCAGACTTCCTCATGGTCTCTCTTCACAAGAGAGTTCGTAGAACCATCTTAACGGGAGGAAAGCAAATGAGTGCAGCAACACTGGCACGTGCACCTTCCGGCGTGACGTGGGACGGCATCAACTGGTCCAGTGTCCAGCGCCACGTAAGAGGGCTGCAAGCGCGTATTGTGAAGGCAATACAGGGCGGCAGACATAACAAGGCGAAAGCCCTGCAATGGCTGCTGACCCACTCGTTCAGCGGCAAGGCATTAGCCGTCAAGCGGGTGACTGAAAATAAAGGCAAGAACACCCCCGGCGTGGACAAGGTAACCTGGAACACACCGGGTGCAAAGATCAACGCGATTGCGTCGTTGAAGAGGCGGGGCTATTCGCCGCTTCCGCTTCGGAGGGTATTTATTCTGAAGAAGAATGGCAAGACCAGGCCGCTCGGCATACCCGTGATGAAATGCCGTGCCATGCAAGCGCTACATTTGCTGGCATTGGAGCCTATCGCGGAAACCACTGCCGATCTGAATTCCTACGGGTTCAGGCCGGAACGCTCAACTGCTGATGCAGGGGAACAATGCTTCAATTCTCTTGCGAAAAAGGCCAGTGCGCAATGGGTGCTGGAGGCCGATATCTTAAGCTGTTTCGACAAAATCAGTCATGACTGGATGATCGCCAACATCCCCACGGATAAGGTGATTCTAAAGAAGTGGCTCAAAGCGGGATTCGTGCATCAAAACGAACTCTTCCCTACTGACGCCGGCACCCCGCAGGGGGGCATTATCTCGCCGGTGGCGGCCAACATGACACTGGATGGCCTCGAAGTAATGCTGGCGGAGAAATTCCCGAAGGCAAAGCCCAGAGGTCTGAAAATGAACATGGTGCGTTATGCGGATGACTTCATCATTACCGGCCATTCGAAAGAATGGCTGGAGAATGAGGTCAAGCCCGCAGTGGTTGCATTTCTGGCGGAACGTGGGCTAATCCTATCGCCCGAAAAGACCAATGTAACGCACATCAAGGACGGGTTTGACTTCCTCGGATGGAACATCCGCAAGTACAGCGGCAAGTTGTTGATGAGGCCGTCGAAAGCGAACGTCAAAGCACATCTTGACAAGATCCGTGACGTCATCAAGGCCAACAAGACGGCTAAACAGGCGGTACTAATAAGACTGCTCAATCCTGTGATACGAGGATGGGCAAATTACCACAGCCATGTAGTCGCCAAGGAAACCTTCGCTCGGGTTGATCATAATGTCTGGTCAATGCTATGGCGATGGGCGGTAAGAAGGCACCCCCGTAAAGGAGCCCGATGGGTTAAGGAGAAATACTTTAAAACCAAAGGGCCTCGGAACTGGGCATTTACCGCTACAGAAACACAAGAAGATGGAACCAAAAGGGAGCGCATCTTGCTGAAAGCGTCGGATACGCCAATACAACGGCATGTCAAGATTCGAGCTGACGCCAATCCGCACGACCTACAATGGGAACAGTACTTCGAGTCCCGATGGGGCAAGAACATGCTGAACTCGGCGAGAGGTCGCCGAAAGCTATATCGCGTCTGGCGAAGGCAAGATGGCCTATGCTCCACCTGTCAGCAGCCCATCACAAAGAGCGCCCGCTGGGATGCTCGCCACATTGTGAGCCGCGCTGAAGGCGGGTCGGATGCCGCCAGCAACCTTCAACTGCACCATCTCAATTGCCATCGGAATTCGTATCACGCCAAAACCTACGTTGTGTAACCGGGTGTCGAAAGACGCCTTAGCAGAGGCTCGAGCCGTGTGCTCCGAAAGGCGCATGCACGGTTCCTAGGGGGCTGGGCGCGGGCAACCGCGTCCGGCTACCCGACCACCACGGGACGCCCAGAGTAACGCGCGACGGTCGCGAGTTGTCCTGGAAATGGTGTACGCAGACTGAGTTAATAGCTACGAGCTGGCATGTCTCCGTCGTAACGAAGTCCCTGGCCACCATTTTCTTGCCGAGCAGCCGATCAGTCGGTGAGCACGATTCCGGTCTTGGTGATGACCTCGCCCAGCCGTTGGCGCTCCCTGGCGATGAACGCCTCGAACGCGGCCGCCGAATCGCCCGCCGGCACGGCCCCTGTGTTCTGCACGCGCTCCTTCACGTCGGGCAGTGTTCATCGTCTTGACGATCTCGTCGTTCAGCCGCTTGATGATCTGCCGCGGCGTGCCGGCCGGCGCAACGATGCCCCACGATTGCGAGATCTCGTAGCCGGGCACCGCTTCGGCGATCGTCGGCAGATCCGGCAGGCTCGGATTGCGCTCGGTGCCGGTAGTCGCCAGCGCGCGCACGCGGCCGGCGTTCATGTGCGCGCCCGCGGCGATGGGCGAAGTGAGGATGAGCTGCGCGTTGCCGGCGATGACGTCGAGCAGCGCCGGCGCGGCACCCTTGTAGGGAATGTGGGTCAGCTTGATGCCGGCAAGCAGGTTGAGCATCTCGCCGGCGAGATGCGCCGGCGAGCCGACGCCGGCGGATGCGTAGTTGATGGCGCCGGGCTTGCTCTTCGCGAGCCGCACGAGCTCGGCGACCGATTTCGCCGGCAGCGACACGTTGACCACGAGCACGTTCGACGCAGTCGCAAGGCGCGAGATCGGAACGAAGTCCCGGACCGGATCGTAGGGCAGGTTCTTCCTGAGATTGGGCAGGATCGCGTAGATCGACGTCGTCGTCAGGAGCAGGGAGTATCCGTCGGCGGGCGATTTCGCCGCGATGTCCGCGCCGAGCACGCCTGCCGCGCCTGGGCGGTTATCCACGATGACCTGCTGCCCGAGGCTGTCGGTGAGCTTCTGGGCGAGGAGGCGGGCAAGCTGATCCGGCGCGCCGCCCGCGGCATCGGCCACGATCAGGCGGATCGGCCTCACCGGATAGTCCGCGGCGGCGGCGTCGATGCTCACGGAGACCAGCGCGAGGAGTTGCACGAACAGGCAAGCGAGTCGCGGGTTCATCGCGATCCTCCGTCAGTTGATGTCCGGCGCCTGGCCGGGGGCGGGGGTGTAGTTGAGGTCGCCGCGCGCGAGCGCCGCTTCGCGCCCGCCGTAGCGCGCCAGGAGCTCCGCTTGCCGGCGCCGCGCGCGCGCGTCGACTTCGTCCGGATCGCAGATACGGCGCAGCTCGGCCGCGAGGGCGGCAAGCGTGGCGCGCTGCGCCGGATCGGCCGCGAGATCGACCAGCTCCTCCGGATCGCTCTCCAGGTCGAAAAGCTGCGGCCGATAGCGCACGCAATGCACGTACTTCCAGCGGCCCTTGCGCAGCATGGTGATGCCGCCGGTCGAGCCGATGGCGTGGTACTCGCTCACCACGGCGCGGTCCCGGTGCTCGCCCGCGGCGAGCGCGAGCGGCGAGACGCCGTGGTAGCCGGTCGCAGGCGCCTTCACGCCGGCACCTTCGAGAAAGAACGGAAAAAGGTCGACGTGGCTTGCCGGGGTCGCGCAGCGCGCGTCGGCGGCAATCCCGGGACCCGCGATGATCAGCGGCACGCCGGCGGACTCCTCGTACATGGTGGATTTTCCCCACAGGCCGCGCGCGCCGAGGTTGTCGCCATGGTCGCTGGTATAGACGACGCGCGTGTCGCCGGAGAGCCCCGCGTCCTCGAGCGCGCGCAGCACCTTGCCCACGTTGTCGTCCATGAAGCTGACCAGCCCGAGGTAGGCCGCGACGGCGCGGCGGACCGTGCCATGATCGCCGCCGAAGCCCGCGTCATAGGCCACGCAGGCGTCGTAGTCGCGGAGGTAAGGATGGTCCGGGCGCTCTCCTTCCAGGTACTGCTTCGGAAGCGGGATACGCTCGACGGGATAGCGGCCATAGAACTCGGGCGGCGCGATGAGCGGGAAATGGGGACAGACGAAGGACACGAACAACGCCCAGGGCCGCCCGCGATGGCGTGGCGCTTCCTCGCGCAGCCAGGCTTGCGCCCGCGCCGCGATGTCGCGGTCGTATCGCGTGTAGGGCGACTCGCCCGGCCCGGCGAGCTTGGCGAGCTTGTCGTAGCCGTTGCGGCGCGGGATGTCCTGGCGGACCAGTCCCTTCACGTCGCCGATGCCGTCGACCACGTGCATCGGCAGCAGCTCCTCCGAAAAGCCGTGATCGTCCCCGGGCAGCCCGCGGAAGTGCAGCTTGCCGATCGAGACCACGCGGTGGCCGCGCTCGCGCAGCAGGTGGTGCCAGCTCGGAACGGCCCCGTCATAGGGGTCGGCGTTGTCCCAATAGCCGATCTGGTGCACGTACTTGCCGGTCGCGAAGCCCGCGCGCGCGGGAACGCAGATGGGCGAGGTCGTGTAGGCGCTCGTGAAGCGCGTGCCGCGCGCCGCGAGGCGGTCGAGGTGCGGCGTTTGCGCGAGCGGGTGTCCGGCGACGCCCAGCGCGCGTGGATTGTGCTCGTCCGACATGAGCACGAGCAGATTGCTGGGCGCGAGCGGCAAGAGGTGATCTCCGGTGCGTAGCGCCAGAGTAGTTGTCATGACACCATTGTGTCAAGGCAGGCGGGCGGCTGACTATAATCGCCGCGTGAGGCAATCCGACGACCCGCGGCTGCTGCGCGCCCTGCTCTCGCACCGCGTGCTGCTACTCTCCAACACCCTCGCTCTCGCCGCGTCCCGCTACTACCCGCGGCGCTTCGGCGTGCGGCTTGCCGAGTGGCGGGTTATCGACGCCCTGCACGCGGGCCCCGGGATCAGCGCGAACCAGATCAGTCAATGGCTGAGCACCGACAAGGCCTGGGTCGGGCGCTCCGTCGAGCGCCTGATCGCCGCGGGCTACGTCCAGCGCTGGCCGGACCCGGAGCATGGACGCCGCATGCTCCTCAGGTTGACGGCCAAGGGCGAGCGGGCGTACGCGGCGATCGGCGGCTGCCGCGCGGCGCCGTAACGACAACCTGCTCGATGCGCTTTCGCCGGCTGAGCGGGAAGTGCTCGAGCGCGTGCTTGCCACGCTGCAGGCTCGCGCCACCTCCATGCTCGGCGCGCCGGATTTCGGCTTCGGATCCGGAACGAGCCGGGCCGATCGGGGCTTTGCTCGGCGGGTCGGGAAAAGGCGCGGCTGAACTGCGTCGGCAATTCAGTACCATGCCGGATGAGTTCTGAGCCCCGATTTCCGCATCGCCGCCGGTCGCAAGAAAAACGTCAAACACTCCGCCGTGTAGCAGCCAAAATTCACGACTTTGGCGCCCAGACGAGCACAAAGCGGCCGCGAGTCCCTCTGGCTTCGACGCGACGATGCGCCTCGGCTGCCTGCTCCGCCGGGAACGTCACCGCGACGCGCAGTGTGATGAGTCCATCCTGGACCTGCTGACGCAGCCGATCCAATAAATCCGCACGGTGGTTATAGCTGCGGACCGATGTCTTGTGAAAGGTAATTCCGCGCTCGTCGCCGCTCCAGCCACGCACGGACACGAAGCTGCCGCCGTCCCGTACTGCGCCAACGGCGAGCCCGCTCTGAAACGAACCGTCGGCAAGGCCGTCGACGCCACCGGGCGCGACCCTGCGGACCTGCGCGGCGATGTCATTGCCCCGCGGAACGACGATATCGGCGCCCAGCGAACGAACGAGCTCTTCATCAGCGGTCGCTGCATCAGCGATGACATGGAGCCCGTCCGCCTTCGCGAGCTGTACCACGTAACCGCCGTAGCACCCTGCCGCGCCCGTGACAGCCAGAGTCTGGCCTCGCCGCAGCGCAAGCTGATCCAGCGACTGGCGGGCAGTCAGTCCATTCATCGGCAACGTGGCGGCCTCAATCAAGGTGGCGCCCGCAGGTGCTCGCACGACTGAATCGGCGGACAGGACGATGCTTTCGCTGTATCCGCCGTGGTCGCCGCTGTCTACCACCATGGCCATTACCGCATCGCCGATGGCAAGGTCGGTAATGGTTCCGTTTCCGATTTCATCGACGACGCCCGCGACGTCCATTCCCGGGACGTATGGAGGCTGCACGTGGCGCGCCTCGGCTCTCATTCCTTTGCGCAGATAGGTGTCTGTGGGGTTGACTGTCGAGGCGCGCACGCGAATACGCACCTCGCCGCGTTTCGCGTGTGTCTCCGGCAGCTCAACCATCCGCAATACCTCGGGTCCGCCGAACTCGATCACTCCAACAGCTCGCATCACAACCCGCCTTTCTCGGCACCCGACATCTCGATGAACGGACTCGCTCGTGCCGCAGATTTTCAACTCGCCACCACCCTGAACGCTCCGTCAGCGCGCGTGCGATAGCCTCCTGCGCCTTGACCGCGATCGACTTGTCGGTGCCCCCAGGCATGAAGACGACCATGCCAATTGTCCACACCGTAGCCCGCTAGGCCCGACGTCCAAGAACTGGGCCGCAGCCATCAATGTGCTGCACGGTAGTAGTAGTTGAGCATCCCGCCCAGCGCGGACGCCGATAAACGCGCTGGCGCA
>CAVVES010000035.1:0-15513 GCA_963747225.1 uncultured beta proteobacterium
AAGCAGACGGCGCGATAATAGCCGCTGACTGCTGCACCCAGGAGGGGCCTGTGAGCAAGAAGATCCTGTTCGTCGGAGCCGGGGCAATCGGCAGCTACATCGGCGCGTTCCTGTCGCGCGCCGGGCACGACGTGACGCTGGTCGACGCGTGGGCCGAGCAGGCGGAGGCGATCCGCCGGCAGGGCATCGCGGTGACCGGTCCGCACGATCCCTTCACCGCATGGCCCAAGGCCATGCACCTGCACCAGTCCCAGCGGCTGCCGCGGGACTTCCAGATCGTCTTCATCGCCATGAAGGCCTACGACACGGCCTGGGCCGCGCAACTCGCCCTGCGGCACGCCGCGCCCGACGGCCTCATCGTATCCTCCCAGAACTGCTGGCCCGACCCGATCGTGGCCGCCGTCACCGGCGCGCAGCGCACCGTCGGGCTCATCATGTCGAAGATCGGCGTGGCGCTGTGGAAACCCGGCGAGGTCGAGCGTGGCTTGGAGAAGGGTCAGGGCCAGGGGCACGACGTCTTCCGCGTCGGCGAGCACGACGGCCGGATCACGCCGCGCGCCAAGGAACTGGCCGAGATCCTCTCGGTGATCGACGGCTCGCAGGTGACCGACAACCTCTGGGGCGAACGCTGGTCGAAGCTCTGCGCCAACGCGATGGGCAACCCGGTGACGGGCATGTCCGGCCTGGGCTCCTTCGAGACCGCCTCGAGCGAAGTCGGCCGCGCCATCATGATCCATCTCGCCGGCGAGTCCGCGCGGGTCGGGATCGCGCTCGGCTACCGCGTGCCGAAGTTCAACGGCGAGAGCGTCGAGCGCTGGGCCGACTCCGCGCGGCGGGAGGCGTGGGACTCGCTCGACACGATGCTCACGCCCAAGTCCGCGACCGGCCGCAACTGGCGCGCCTCGATGGCCCAGGACGTGGCGAAGGGCCGCCCGACCGAGATCGACTACATGAACGGCCACGTCGTGGCCCAGGGCAAGGCCGCCGGCGTGCCGACCCCGGTCTCCGTCGCAACCGTGGAGATGGTCAGAGACGTGGAAGCCGGCCGGCACAAGCCCGCCCCGGAGAACATCGCCGAGGTGCTGAAGCGCGCCGGTGTGTGAGGCTTACCGCTTGGTCACCGACTCGCGAGGACCTTCTGCACCAGATCCAGCGCAATTCCGGATGACCGGGTCGTCTAGGAGCGGTTCCCACCCTGGTTCCGAGTTATCCTTAGATAGCGCCACTCAAGGATTTCCGACTCAAGGAGAAGCGATGAACTACACCAGGATCTCCGCCGACTGTCACATCGACCTGCCGATGCTCGCGCCCGATATGTTCACGTCCAACGCTCAAGCAGCCCTCAAGGAGAGGATGCCCTACGTCACCGACGGTCCCGACGGTCCGCACTGGACCTGCAAGAACGGGGGGTCGTTCGGGCTGCTGAACGGTGTGGGGCCATCCGGACAGAAGCTGGTGCCTGGGCAGAACCACCGCGTGGACGTCATGGCCGCGACGGGGTTCTACGAGGACGGCAAGAAGGGCCACCGTCACCCGACCGATCCGATCCTGCGCGCGAAGGACATGGACCGCGACGGCGTGCAGGCCGAGGTGATCTTCGGCATCCTCGGTGCGGCGACGCGGCTCAACGATCCCGCGGCAGCAAACGAGATGTTCCGTATCTACAACGACTGGCTCGTGGACTTCTGCAAGCACGATCCGGCGCGCTTCATCGGACTGGCCTGCCTGCCCTACGGTGACATCGACGCGGCGGTGAAAGAGATCCATCGAGTCGCGCAAGCTGGGGCTCCGCGGCGTGGAGCTGTCGTGCTCGTGGGACATGGAGCCCATGTGGCATCCCATGTGGGAACCGCTGTGGAAGGCCATCCACGAGGTCGACCTGCCGCTGCACTTCCACACGTTCCCGGCGGTGCCGCCCAGCGTGCTGGACCAGGCGTTCGGGCCGACACGTCGCGCGGCGTTCTTCACCGTGGTCTCCGGCTTTCAGATGAACCTGGTCAACATCCTGGCGGCCGTCATCGGCGCCGGCGTGCTCGAGCGCTATCCCAAAGTGCGCATCTCGTTCGGCGAGAGCGGCATCGGCTGGATTCCCTATGCGCTCGAGCGCATGGACTTCGAGTGGGAGGACCGTTTCCGCGACCTCGGCCTGAAGATGAGGCCGAGCGACTACTGGCGGCGCCAGTGCAAGGGCACGTTCCAGTTCGATCGCATCGGGGGCAAGCTGATCGACGAGATGGGTGTGGAGTCGATCATGTGGGGCTCCGACTATCCGCACGCCGACGGCGTGTGGCCGGAGTCTTCGAAGTATATCGAGGAGCAGTTCGGCCACCTGACGGCCGACGTCGTGCACAAGATCACCTGCGAGAACGCCGGGAAGTTCTACCGCTTGATGTAGACGCCGCGAGACTCGTGCGCCGGGGGTACTCGCCGCGGCTTCAGCCGTGCCCGGACTGTTCGTTCGGATTTTGTCGATTTGAGCGAGGCGACTGACCGGCTCGAGTCGGCCACTATGCGACACTCCGTGTTCAGAACTCGACAGCCGAAAGCTGCCATTCGCAGCACCCCAAACAACTCCACTCCAGTGACGTAGCTGATGTCGTCGAGGCGAGAAACACCACGTAGACGGCGCCGACCTTTCGAGTCGCGGTGCGCAGCAGGCGGCAATAGCAGGGCGAAGTCATAGTGCGCGTATACCCGGTTCGACTTCATCGTCGATAGCGCGAAGCGTCAAGGTGACGGGTGGCATCACGTCAAGCCTCCAGGAACGCCAGGGCCTTCTTCACGAAGGTCTCATGATACTGGAAGATACCCCCATGCCCGGCATCCTCATAGAGGACGAGTTCGGCATTGGGCAAGCGGCGCGCCAGATCGATCGAGTTGCTGCTGGGAACCATGATGTCCTGATCACCGTTCGCCACCAGAATAGGCTTCAGGATCACGCTGAGATCCTGTGGCGCCTGTTTGCCCCAGGCCTTGATCGCCTTCAGCTGCCTCAGGAACGCGGCCAGCGTGATCGGCTTGTCGCGATCCGCCTTGCGCTCCTTCAGCCGCTCCAGGAAGTCTTTCGCAGCGCGGCGGCTATTCGCGGCTGAGGTGAAGAAGAGATAGTACTTCGGGTCCCGGAAGGTCAGCATCCCCTTGATGATGAGCGGCCAGGACACGGGGCCTACCTGTTCGATGCCCTCGCCCCCTGCCGGGCCGGTGCCCGCCAGAATTACCTTGCGGATGAGGTCCGGCTCTTTCCGGACGATGTCCTGCGCTACGAAGCCGCCAAGCGAGAAGCCGATCAGATCGACTTCGTCGAAACCTAGCGCACGGATAACGGCGATCGCGTCCTCCGCCATCTCTGCCACCGTGAGCGGCGCCTTGCCGCCCGATGCACCGACGCCCCGATAGTTGACGGCGATTACAGGCCTGGTCGCGGCAAGGCCGTCGACGATGCGCGGATCGAAATTATCCAGCACCGCGCCCCAGTGATTCAGCAGGATCACCGGCACGCCGGTCGCAGGGCCGAGCCTCCGGTAGGCGAACGTCGCCCCCGCGGCATCGACGCGCCTGGTCGGTGCGTCGATCCACTTATCTATCGAGCTGGTTTGCAGCGGGTGGGACATGTTCATGCTCCTCTCTTTGCCTATCTGACCTTGACGACGACCTTGCCCTTGGATCGTCCGGCTTCGATGTAGGCGAGGGCATCATTGGTTGCTTCGAACGGGAAGACCCGATCCATGACCGGGCGAATGATCCCGGTTTCGATCAGCGACGTGATCTCACTCAACTGCGCGCCGTTCGCCCGCATGAAGAGAAACGAGTAGCTGATCCGCCGGCGTTTGGCCTTCCTCCGGATGCCGAGGCTCAGAAGGCGCAAAACCTGCCGCAGGAACCAGTTCAATCCTTGGTCCCTGGCGAAATCGGGGTCCGGCGGACCGGAGATCGAGATCAGCTTGCCGCCCGGCTTCAGCACACTCAGAGATTTTTGGAGGGTGTCGCTGTACAGGCTGTTGAGGACGACGTCATAGCCGGACAGGATTTTCTCGAAGTCCTGCTTTTTATAGTCGACGACGACATCGGCGCCGAGGCTTTTGACCAGCTCGACATTTGCCGTGCTCGTCGTCGTGGCGACCGTCGCGCCGAGGTGCTTCGCCAGCTGGATGGCGAAAGTGCCCACGCCGCCGGAACCGGCATGGATGAGGACTTTCTGCCCCTTCTTTAGCCTGGCTTTCTCGACCAGAACCTGCCAGGCGGTGAGCCCCACCAGAGGGATCGAAGCTGCTTCCTCCATGGTGAGGTTCTTGGGTTTCAGCGCCACGTCGGCTTCGTTCACGGCGATGAATTCCGCGAACGTGCCGACCCGGCCATCGCGTGGCCGCGCGTAGATCTGGTCCCCCGGCTTGAATTGCCGCACTTTCGATCCGACCCGGACCACGGTCCCGGCCAGGTCGTGCCCCAGGATGAGGGGCGGGCGATACGGCAGGATGGGCTTGAACTCGCCACTGCGGATCTTCGAATCCAGAAGATTGAGCCCGGCCGCGTGGATCTCGACCAGAACATCGTCATCCCGCAGCACCGGTTCCGGCATGTCGCCGAAGCGCAGGGCGCCATTCTTGAATTTGTCGAGGATGAAGGCTTTCATGATGATCTGTTCTCCAATCTCGTTGCCTCACGGGCAGTGGCTCGGATGTCAGTCAGCGGCGAAGAAGCGGGCGGTCGCTTCGGCAAACGCCTCGGGAAACTGAAAATGCGAGCCATGCCCGGAATCAGGCATACGGCGGGTCGGGCATCGGCTTGCCCCCACGGACGACAAACTTTCCCTGAAATTCCTGGATCGCGACCTCAATCTCTTTCTCGCTCTGACCCGTCATTTCGTGCCACGTATCGCTGATGCGCTGCGAAAGTGTCTTGACTGCATTGTCAGATCGCCCTACGCGGATGTTGCACACGATGATCGTGTCACTGCCGGGTTTGCCGGCTACATAGCTGCTTTCAGACGCGAGGTCGTTGAACAGCACACTGATGTGGTAATAGTCTGACTTGATCGTCTCGTGTACGACCTCGGTGATAGCTGAAGCCACCTTGGCTTTCAGCGCGCAGTCCATGCCTGCACGAGTATTGCAGATGATGAGTGGCACGAAATCTCCTTGGCGAACGTCAAGACGTCGCTAAAAGATATTCAATCTGAGCTGCAACCTCAACCGGGTGCTGATGGTGATCCCAGTTGTTCTCCTCATATAAACTGCCTTGAAAATACTGGTGGACTTAGGATTGGCGCGTGCGCCCAGCCGACCTGATCACTTCCTGGAAAGAAAGCGCTCGACCTCCGCCGCGACCTCGGTGGGGTGCTGTTGGTGAGGTGCGTGGCCGGCGAGCGGATACACGGCTACCTGCGCATTCGCAAGCTCTCGATAGAGCAACCAGGTGTTCTTCAGTGGAAAGAAGGGGTCCCTGTCGCCCGAAATGATGAGAACCGGCTGCTTCAACTGCCGCAGGCGCGAATAGTGGTCGGTCTTGCCCTCCATGAACCCAGAGACCGACTCCACCATCGCGCCGATGACCTGCGCCCCAACGACCGGTTCGCGATCCTTGCGGATGGCCCATGCGGTCTATGTAGGCCTGCGTTTCCTGTTCACGCCCCTCAGCGAAGAACAGGTAGCGAATGTCTTCGAAGGCGTAAGTTTCCTTCAAGGCAATGCCAAACACGATATCGGTCGGAGGCGCGGTCTCAGCGTTGCCCGCAGGCCCACTGCCGATCACAATCACCTTGCGGACGAGCTTGGGCTCCTGAATTGCAATAACCTGGCAGTCGAAGCCGCCCATCGAGAACCCCAGGACATCTATCTGCTCGTAGCCTAGTTTGCGAGCGAACGAAGCGACATTGCGTGCCTTCTCGTCGATGTCCTTGGCCGGAGTGCCAGTAGAGGAGCCAACAGCCGCGTTGCTGAACAGGATGACGTGGCGCGTCTTGGCGAGTTCGTCGACGAATGCAGGATCCCAATCGTCCAACGTGCCGCGGAAACGCTGCAGGAAGACCACGGGCGTGGGATCCGCCAGCTTGGCCGGGCGTAGCTCGCGGTACGCGTAGCTCACATCCCCCACCTTCAGGTGCTTGGTTTCGACATTTGTCGCGTTAGTCATGGTGTCTCCTTTGTCTTAATCAGTTGGGAATGCACCGCCATCGGATTGGCGGTGCGAGAGGCTAGGTTTGAAGCTCGACCTTGCTTGGCAACGGCATGGCCATACCGGCGCTCCACATCCGCTCTCCAACCCGCGCTAGCTCTAGCCCACGGTGACAACAATCTTCCCGACCTGGACATTCGATTCCAGATATCGATGGGCTTCGACAATGCTGTCGAATGGGAAGGTCTTGGCGATAACCGGCTTCAAGGTCCCAGCTTCCAAGCCCTTTGTGATAAAGGCTATCGCTGCTTCGCGGCGAGCTTTGTCGCCAAGGATCTCGAACAGCACATAGCCTCTTAGACTGAGGCCTTTCATAAAGGCTGAGGCGACTGGGAAAATTGTGGGCTCCAGGCTCAACCCGCCATACAGGAACAGTGTGCCCCCCGGCGACGTGGCTTGCGCAAGTTTGTCGACGCCCTGACCGCCGATAGGGTCAAATACAATCCGAGCGCCTTTGCCGTTTGTGATCGTATTAATCGACTTGACCAAGTCCTGCTCCTCGGTCACCACAACATGTGCGGCACCTGCTGCCTTCAAGGCGGATGCTTTGGCGTTCGTGCGTGTTGTCGCAATCGAGATTGCGCCAACACTGTTGACGATCTGGATGGCAGCCAGCCCTACACTCGACGATGCCGCCGTGATGACGACAGCATCACCCTTGCCGATCTTGGCGATGTCGATGAGCGCGCCGTAGGCCGTCACGTACGCCATCCAAACCGCAGCTGCTTCCACTGCAGTCAACCCCTTCGGACGTTTGACCACGGCGTAGGCAGGCACGACCGCGACTTCGGCGTAGACACCATAGTCGTTTAGGGAAAAGTTCGGGATGATGCTGATGGGCTCGCCGACGCTGAACCCGCTGACGCCGGGGCCTAACTCCATCACGATTGCCGATGCCTCGCAGCCGTTGAGTGACGGCAGGACCGGTGTCTGCAAATAGACTCCGGCCCTGTACATTTGCTCGGCGCGATTGAGGCCGATCGCTTCGATGCGGACACGCAGCTCGCCTTCTTTCAGGGCTCGGTCTGGAATTTCTTCGATCTGTAAGACTTCAGGGCCGCCAAGGCGGTGGAAGCGGACTACTCGACTCATATTAGATCTCCTGGTTGATTCATTTGGTGAGGTTTTATGACGCACTGTCGCTGCGTTGCCCCCAAAGCAGGGGCCATTGCTATCTCAGCTTGACGACGACCTTGCCTGTTGCGTGTCCTCTTATAGGTGCTGTCTTGCTCTTCATAATGTCCTTCCTTGTAGTTTTGATGGGAATGCGTTTCAGTGAATGGTGGCGTGATGGACTCAGTTCCCGTGGCTACGCAGAGCGGTGGCGCCCTGAGGTGGGTCGATCGCCGAAGGCGGCCCGTTAACCTGCCGGCTCGCCTGGCTACCAGGTCTCACCGTACGGGCGCAGCTCGACGTTGAACGACCAGGCGCAGCGGTCCTGGTGCGCCACGTGCCAGATCTCTTCGGCGATCGCGGCGGGCTGGATGAAGAAGTCGTTCGGCTTGTCCTTGTAGCGCTCGCGCGTCCAGGCGACGTCGATGACGGCATCGATCACCAGGTAGGCGACGTGGATGCCCTTGGGTCCCAGGTCCCGCGCGATGGCCTCGGCGAGAATGCGTTGCGCCGCCTTGGTCGGCGCGAAGCCGGCAAAGCCGGCACGGCCGCGTAGTGCGGAGGTGTTGCCCGTCACCATGATGGCGCCCTTGCCGGCTTTGATCATGGCCGGTGCGAGGCGCCGGGCCAGATACAGCAGGCCCATGGTGTTGACCTGAAAGTTGCGGTTGAGCACCTGTGGATCGATGTCCAGGAATGAGCCGAAGGCGCCGCCGACGGCGTTGTGGATCAGCACCGACGGCGCGCCCAGGTCGCGTTCGATCGCATCGACGGTGGCCTCCACCTGGCTCGGGTCCGACACGTCGCAGGGGTAGGGACGGGAGCCGGGCAGCGCCTGCGACAGCTCGCCTAGCCGCTGCGCGCTGCGCGCCAGCATGGCGACCTGGTAGCCGCCGTTGGCAAAGCGCCGGGCGAGTGCTGTGCCGGTACCGGGTCCGACACCGGTGACGACGCAGATGGGCTGGGTCATCGATTTCTCCTCAGGTTGCCGCCTTCGCGGCGTCGATCACAAAGTCAAGCCGGTCGTTGCCGAAGAACATCTGATCGCAAACGAAGAAGGTCGGTGAGCCGAACACGCCGCGTTCGGCAGCTTCGGAGGTCTGCCGGTCGAGCCGCGCGGCGTACTCCGCTCCGATCGCCTCTCGTAGCAGCCAGGCGCCATTGAAGCCGGCTTGGTCGAGAAGGGCCGCGAGTACGGTTGTGTCGGCGAGGTTTTGCTCCCCCGCCCAGATGGCGCGGTACACGGCGTCGACATAGTCGGCGCCGCGACCCTGGTCGATGGCCACAAGAGCACCGCGGCCCAAGGCGGCAAAGTCGAAACTGCGCAGGTTCGGATTGCGCTGGAACGGCACCTTGTAGCGCGCGGCCCAGCGGCCGATGTCAGCGCTCGCGTACTTGCCCTTGTTCTTGCATTCGATCGTGGTTGGCCGGTTGCCCACGATCTTCATCAGCTCGAGAAGGCGAAACGGCCGGTAGACGATCTCGGCGCCAGTGGCTGCGCTGAACGCCGGCAGCTGGGTGGCAGCGAGATAGCTGTAGGGACTCGCAAAGTCGAAATAGAACTGGATCTGACTCGCCATGCTCCTTCCGCGCCATGTGGATGAGTGTTCGACACGTCGTCCAGTGTAGTAATCATGATGTACATCACGATTGTGGTATCATGATGACTATCACGATTATTGTCAAGCCCGAGCGCGCCGTGATATAAGGTCGTGCACCGCTGCAGGAGGAAAGGCATGAAAGTCTCGAAGGAAACCAGCGCCAAGCACCGCGACGAACTGCTAAAAGCCGCAAGCCGGCTGTTCCGCGAGCGCGGCTTCGACAAGGTCGGCATCGCCGAGATCGCTGCCGCCGCCGGCCTTACTCACGGCGCCTTCTACACGCACTTCGAATCGAAGGAGGCCCTGTGCGCAGAGGTGATCGCGCACGCCTCGGCCCGCAGCGGCACGGCGCTAGAATCAACGGTGAACTGGCGCGCCTCCATCGAGGCCTATCTGAGCCCGAAACACGTGCGCGATCGCGCCACCGGCTGCCCGTTTGCTGCGCTGGGAGGCGACGTGCCGCGCGAGAGCAACACGATCAAGACCGCCTTCTCCGACGCACTCGAGCGTTCCATCGATGCAGTCGCCGCGAGGCTCGGCCACAAAGGCGAAGCCTCGCGCCGCGAGGACGCCATCCAGGCTCTTGCCACCATGGTTGGGGCGCTCGTGCTGGCGCGCACGGCCGCAACCCCACAACTGCGCGACGAGATCCTAGGCGCGGCCAGAAACAAGCTGCTCGAGGCGCCGCGCACGTGAGCCAGCGGCAAGGTTATGCGGCGCGCATTGTCGACATCGATGTGAGGTGAAACGCATCGTCACCGAGCTGACAGGCCCGCGGCTTCAAATCACCGTGTCTGCGGGTCATCGCCCCGCTCCTTGCGGTGGGAAAGCGCTTGGAAACCGTGCCGCGTCGCCGCCAACGGTGATGTCGCACAATAACCGGGGATGCGCGTGTGGCTTTTCGGCGAACGCGGCAAAGCTATCGGCGTCGAGCCTGTGGCAGCGGGCTCGGCAAGCACAACGGCAAAGATGCACTGTGCTACCAGCTTCGGCGCTCGTCGAACACGAACTGGGGCACGAGCGCTGTGGTGTTATCCCGGCGGGCGACAGGCCTGGGCGCCTGCTCCACAGCCGGGGCGCACGTGGCCATATGAGTTCAAGCAGAAATTGAGACGCTCGATAGCAGACGGTCGTGAACTACCGCTGTGGGTCGCTATGGAAAGCTCTCTATAGCGACCCCTATGTGTAGATCTCAACTATGTGTAGGTCGTACGGGCAGGATCCGCTTGACGCAGGCGCAGCGCGGCTGTTGGCGAGGTGAACCAGCAATCTTCTTCACATAGTTTCGGCAGCCGAGTGCAGCGGTGGTCCCACTTCAGGAGACCGCTATGGGCAACATCCGACACCCTCACACGCTTGGAAGCACCGACACGAGGGTGCGACGGTTCCGCGCCTGCCTCGCTCGTGCGGTTCTTTCAGACGCTGTAACTATGTAAAGAACGCGCTGCGTCTCGAACACTCACCGCCATAGAGGCCGGCGCCGTCCATCCCGCGGCAACTACACATAGTTGAGATCTATACATAGGGGTCGAACGCAGCCATTGGTGTCCCTCTGTTGTTGCAATCTTGAGTGGCCTATCGAATGTATCTGAAATGCCAGCCTGGCAGGAAGTCTATGGTCGCGCGATCGGGCCTGCCATCGCAAACTGGGCGGAACAGACCATGGTGCGGCCCCGGCGAATGATGACTTGAGTTTGTATTCGCCAGCACCGAAGCGCCACTGGACATGTTCCACTAGATCAGGTGTCGGAGGACACTTGAGGGAGTAAGGCTTGCGCAAGGTACCGTCCCGCCCCACCTGATACACATAGGCCACGCAATCCTCGTCAGCGGCGTCCAAGACCGCAAACAGCCGCCCACAACATCCACCACTGGTATCGGTTCGAAATTCATCGCTACTCTCCTCACAGACGAGTTGGAACTGGTTGAAGGTCACCTTACCCGATACTACGGTCTGCGCTCTAGGCTGTGCCCGTGTGCTTCTGTGTGTGTTCCATGGTATGTTGGATGTGTGTTCGCTTGTGTGTAGGGGCGTATCTTGCCGCGAGACGCGCATTGCATTCGGGCTATCTCTGCCTAGTGCACGACCTTGGTCGTGATTAGGGCTCATTGCGGTTTGTTTCAAGAGCGGAAACTTCCCTAGTGCGGCCAGAGAATGGCACGGCAAACACACTTTTATAGAGTTCGAATCCCCGTGGGGACGCCACAGCTATATAAGCCTCATCCATCAATGGCTTAATCCGCATGCTCCAGCGCGAGTGGTACGCGTACTGCTTGCCGCGCTGCTCAGGCTCGAAGCGGATATGCCCATCGAGCAGCTTGCGCAGCGCCTGCCGCGCGAGCGGGACATCCGAGTCCAGCAACTCGTTGAACTGATCGAGCCGGTTCCGAAATCCGCGCTTGATCCGCGCCAGCTCCAACTCAGTTGGCAGCGCAGTGCCCAGCGTCGCGAGTTCCTGCTCATTCGCTGCGATGCTTCTCTGTAGCTCTGCGATCCGGTTCACTGCAATGTCCGGCTTCTCGCCCCCCGACTCCTCGAGTCCGCGCAGGAGGTTGTTAAGCTGCCGCTGCTCGCGCTTGATCTGATCCGCCAGCCGCTTGGGTGCATCAGCGTCTTCGCGCTGCCGCTCAGCCAGAAGCTCCAGCGCACGGCCGACGGTGTAGTCGATCGCTGCCGGAGTCAGCACGGTCGAGCGCATCTATCGAGCACGGCCGCATCCGCTTCGTGCATGCGTGCCTTCAGCGAATTCGCGCAGACTGTCGGCCCGCGCGTGACGTGCCACGAGCAGCCATAGTAGTAGAGCGGCTTGCGCTTGCCGGGGATTCCGCTCTTCCCTCCGAGCATCGCAATGTTGTGCCCGCAGCAGCCGCACTCACTCAACCCGCTGAGCAGGTAGCGCGACTCTACGCCCGCCCCAGGTCTGCCCCACGTCTTCACCCGTTGGTGTCGCGGAAGTAGGTGCGTCGCACCGCATGCAGCCGTTCCTGCACCTGTTGCCACAGCTTCGCGTCCACGATGCGCAGGTCCGGGCGTTCGACACGGAGACGGCTGTCGGTTGGCTGCTTGTCGCGCACCTTCGTTCCCTTGCGGTAGCCGTTGCGATATTCGCCCCATTCGATCACGCGCGCATAGCGCTCGTTTAGGCGTCTCGGCGGATGGAGGAGGGTGCCCAGGAACCGGTCCCGCGCTTCCCGACCGGCGGCTTCGATGGGCAGGTGCCATCGAGGTGCTCGAACATCTATGTTTAGGTTTGCAGTGGCAAGCTGCTGAACAATGCGTCGGGGGCATGCAGCAGATTGACGGCATCCAACCGACCGTTGATCACTACTGAGCTAAGAGGGCGTGACGCTCGGCTCGACCCCATGACTATCCGTGTGCGGGCGATACGACAGACTATAGTTCGGCCGTGGACAAACGAGGATATTGCGGAAAGATAGCTGCCCCAGCACGCCGACCCAACGTGCAGCGTAATACATGCACTGATCTCGAAATAGAGCAGATGGTGCTGCGACCTCGCAAGACAGTTAGCACGAGCGCTGCTACTACCCCATAGCCACATAGTGGGTTCTGGTACTGGAGAAAGATCGCCATTTCTTACGGGCCAGCCGTAGAGGAAACTTGAGTCACTACCGAAGCAAAAACCATCGCCAAAGAGGAAGCCGAACGTGCAGTGATCATGGACATCGACAAACGTGCTTGAGTAATATCGACTTTGTATGTTGATGAAGGGACCGTGATTACCCATCAGAGAGTGGCCCGGAGTGCCGCCCAATTCCGCGTAGAAGAGATGAGTGAATTCATCTAAGGTTGGCACTCGCCAATTCGAAGCGCCCAGGTATTCCGCTCTGTTCATGGCGAATACCCGGTCTATAACGGCCGCGTACCACATAGCGCCATTGTCATGCACTGAATTAAAGCAACACATCTCGCCGAAGCTGTTGCTGGCAAACAGATTTGCGTCGCTAACCCAGGTGACATTCAAGTCCGTGTCGTACACGGCGTTTCCGCCTACCCTTGGGATTAACGTGGCAACAGCAGCGGCGGAATGACCGAGCGCTGCTCCGAAAATTAGAGTGCAAATGAGCCTGAAGATGGTCTGGCGGAAGGCAGGCGTCGATAGCCTCCGTTGCTAATCCAAGCATTACTATACGTCTCGGAAAGTCTTGCTGTATCCCTTCAATTCGCACCGCCGCAGATTTGCGGCGCCGCCCGGCCGCAATCCACAAATTCAAAGCGCTCCGCGACCTTGACATCTCAACCCGTTGAAGCGAGCGCTGATGTCGCTATGTCGCGACCCCCGGTGGATGGCTGTGACTTGGCCACCGGGGACAATCTGTCGGGAATAGATAGGTGGGGGAAACAACTCCCCCCCCCAGGGGAGGGTGGCCAACTACGGACGTTCCACCAGCGTCGGTCAGCCCCGGTTTAACCGTACCAAAAAGGGCTCTCCCTTTGTTAGAGGCTCGGTGGACTGTACAAAAACCATTCTGCTGAACCTCGATCGCCGGTCGTCGACCGAACAGGGGCAGTGGCCGGGGTGTATTCGAATGCAGGAAAGTGTCAGTGTTGCCGCCGCTAACTTTCCGATGTCGAAGTCCGTGATGAATTGGCCCCCGGGGTAGTCGGCGTTCCAAAAGAAAGAAGAAACCGCTCGCTGTGCCGCCATCATCGAATTTCATGTTCTGCAGGTCCCATCTCACGACTTTGGCGCTTGCCAGATCGGCGTCGCCCAAGAACGCGATACCCAACACAGGAACACTTTCGCTACACGTGCCGTGATCATTTGGTAGTCCTCTGTTCGCAGAGCGCACTAACTACTGCGAACTTGTCCTGCACCGAAAAGCCTAGCAGCGCGGCAAACCCCAGTGCGAGGAGGAGCGACTCTGAAGGCTCGGGTATCGGGAAACCGGTCAGTGCTCCAGCAACGACTCCAGGGATGGGCCCGAACCCGCCGTCAACCTCAAGATACGAGTGGCGACCATAGCTCCCGGAACAAGCAATACTGTTCCTCCCTTGTCAGTGAGCACGGTCTCAGGCTCCAGAGCGAGAGCATCCGCGTGAACACTGGGAGGATGCTCATTCAGAAAGGCGAATGCGCCAGCCAACATCTCCACGTGCTGAAAGGGCCGACAGGTAACTGAGACGAGATAGTTGTACCCGTAATCCGGGCAACAGAACCCGTCAGGCCAGCAAGGCGGGGCTAATGGGGGACCGACGAATTTGCGAGTGACGCTTTGGCCCAGGTAACCATAGACGGTTCCTTTCAATATCCCAATCAACCACGCTTCCACTATCAGCCACGAACCACCCAGTCGCCGTCCCACGAGTCGGCGAATTTGACGCCATCGAGGGTCCAGCTAACCAGCGCTGCGTAACTTGGGCTGCCGCACATTGCCACCGTCACACCCAGCGCAGCTGCAGAGAAGGACGGAATCTCTGCGCGCCATAAGCATTTGGCTTTCCCCTCTTCCGGCCATGAGACTACTTCATGGTTACAGAGCTCTCGCGTGTTCCATTGCGACTCCGACTCTGTCTGCCGAGGGAACGCCGGACACCAGCGGCGCGAATCGATGCTGGCCAACCCGTGCTGGCCGACCTGCCCGGAGCCCGCGTGGCGCCGTCCAGGCTGATCACTACATGGAGGTTAACGGCAATTCAAATGGGACGTGTTGATCCATATCAAAGAACCTGATCACCAGCGCGGGACAATGCCCTAACGAACTGTCGCGTCATCGTAGTGCGGAGTGCGGGTTCTAAAGAATCCGCACCGATCCGCACCAACAATGTGGACTAGTGCGGAGAAGGAAACCGCACCTGTTCCGCACCAAACCGCACTCACTTTGCTGGCTTGACTCCATGAAAGAGAGGCGTCACACGCAATGTGCACCACTACGCGCGCGGCACAGCGTTACGCCAGCGACCGGATCGACGAGAGCCACGAGTTAATCAGCAGCTACATCCGAGTGCTTGAGCAGAATCGGGTCGAGCTACTTGAAGCGCGCGTCGCGCAGCTAGAGGCGCATATGCAATGGATCACCGGGTGCCGCAATGACGCCTTGCTTAAGCCGCGCCGAGCAGTTCCGGGTCGCCGACGGCTGGTCGACCGTCGCATGGGGACCCATCGCGTCATGCTGCGTTATCGCGCACAGCTTAGAGTCGAGCGGCTGATCGCAGAGCTTTCTGCGAAGCAGCGGCCGACGAGACACACTAAAGAATCTCGGGTAGACCTGCGTTATCCCTAGTTCGCGCTGAACGAGCTAGAGTTGAGCGTACTCGGGGCGTTTGGGTGTTCTATAGCGGCTATTCGAATCAGTTGCGGTGCGCAGACAAGTCTCGGCCTGACCCGCGCTGGTCACCGATGTCCCCCTTCGCGCGGATCGTATTCATAACAACTTGCGTCGAACACAAAAGCCCATCAGGATGAAGAGGCCGAGTGCAAAGAAATAATATGCCAGCCGGTTCTGGAACGGCCACAAGTCGGCCGTCATCACGTCGATCACCCCCATGTAGGTCCAATACTCTCTGGCGTGCGCGGATTTGACACCCGGAAAATCAAATGGAAGCGTCTCCACAATCACGCGGAAGCCCATGTTCTGACGACCCACAGGATCACCGAAGTCGTTTCCA
>CAVVES010000036.1:0-9700 GCA_963747225.1 uncultured beta proteobacterium
GCCGCCCTGGACGGGCCCGCCGTTTCGCGCCACGAACGGCTGGATGCGTACACCCCCGGACCCAGGCCGAGGAAATCGCCCGGGACGTAGCCGACCTCCCACTCCAGCGACCAGCTGCCCCAGCCGAAATTCGTCGATGGCGACTCGCCCGCGGTAGCATTGCCGACCGAGTAGCCGAGCATCGTGTACCAGTCGTTGCTCGGCTGCCACTGAAGGTTCAAGCCATAGTTGTATGCCGGGAGCGGGAGCACCAAGCTGTTGATCAACGCCGAGTTGATGAACTGGCCGCGGCCGCTGTTCGCGTAGATATTGGCGTCGATGTAGTTGCCTTGATTCACGACTCCTGCGAGGAGGACAACCTTCCCGTCCACGAAGGACTGTTGCCAAGCTAGTTCCGGAACCCGGAAGCCGCTGTGGGTTGACCAAAAGCCGGTTGGATTGGTGAGGCTGCCGATGTTGGTTTTCGCGGTCTGGCCCTGGTCGCCGCTCAGCGATGTCTGGTAGTCGATCTGCGCGCTGATCCAGCCTGCCGTGCCTAGACTGCTCGCGTCAAAGACCGTCCATTTCAGCGGGAGATCGAGGTTGTAGTTGCCCAGGTTGTTATCTCCCTGCACCGTGTCGGTGACGTTGGCGTAGGTGAACGTCTGCTCGAGCTTGTAACGCAGGCCGTACCGAGACAGCCGATATTTTGCTCCTTGCACCTGGGGTTCGAGCGGCGCGACGTCGATCAGCGCCCCAGGCCGGATGGCCGTGTTGCCGAATTCGTCGTTGCTGTAGAGGTATGACATGAGGCGCGGCGGGACTTGCGGGAACGCCTGGAACTTCGGCAGGTCGGCCCATAGCGCCTCGAGCTTCTCGAGGACCTCGCTGCTCAGCTTGACGCCCTTGTGCGTGTGGGGAGTCTGGTGCTTAAGCCCGAGGCCGGAAGACGATGGCCGGAAGCCCTCCGCCACGCTGTCGGTGGGCGTGCGCACGGCGTTTCCCAGATCGTCGCTGAGCAGCATGTCGCCCTGCGGGGAAGCGGATGGGGTTTGATCGGCTGCTGAAGCGGCGAAAGCGGCACCTATCAGCAATCCCGCCAAGACTGTTCGTGGACTTCTTGTTATGGCGCTTCCCCCTGCTGTATCGCTGCCCTTAATTCGTCATTCCGGCGCAAGCAGGAAAACGCCGCATAGGAGCGTTGCGAGGAACGGCCATCCAGTGCCGTTGCCTAACTGCGCCGGGGTCCCGGCTTGGCCGTCCCTCGAAACCTCCGCGGCTAGCGCCTCACGGTTTTCGCCGGGACGACGAACCTGCAACCCTCAGTAGATTCGTCTGTGCGGTCTCACTTTTTCATATGGCCGAGCGGAATGCTCAGCGTCGCGAACACGGCATAGCCTTCGAGCCGGTTCTGCGCCCAGAACTCGTAGTAGCCGCGCAGGTTCGCGGACCACTGCTGCCCAGCGACGGTGAAGGTGTAGTTCACCTGCGGGCCGACCGATGCAACCCTGGATTTGCATGGCCCGCAAGTGTTTCCGCTGCCGCTGTCACCGGTAAGCTGGTAATAGACATATCCTGCCAGGCCCACTCGCCACGTCGCGGCCAAAGACTGCGTCACGCTCCAACCCAAGTGGGAGTCGATCCCGTTCTGGTAGTCTGTGTTCCAGTTCTCGAAGTTGTAGGTAAAGCCGCCCCCAACCGACAGGCTTGGTCCGGACGTCGAGCTGGCAAACGTCTAGGCGCCTCCCGCGTCGATCGCCGCGTGGCCTATTCCAATGTTGGCCAGTCGTTGGCTGTCATAGCTGCCGACGGGGATGTTTCCGGTCAGATAAACCATCCAGTAGTCGGTGCCGTCAGTCCAGCCGACGGTCGCCCCAGGGGAAACGTCTGTAAGGCCGGAGACGGTTTGGCGCTAGGGCTCTGCCGCGCTCTGACTCTCCTGCGTGGTATTCCAGCCAACGCCGAAGGACAGGAATAGCGCAAGCTGCCCGCCGAGCACTTTCGCCTCCGGCGAGTAGGTAGGGGCGAGCGAAAGCTGTGCGGACTGCGATCGAGTGCCGGGTGCGACTGCGGCACCTTGGCCGGGATGCCGAGTCTGGTGCGCTGCCGTTGTAATAGTAGAGTTCGGTCGCGATGGACCATCCGGGCGGCGGGGATACCGCAGCGAAGCTCGCATACTGGCCCGGAAGCCAGAAGCTGGTGCCACCCTCGTCGGCGCGTGTGCTGGTCCAGGGCGAGAGCATCAGACAAGCGCGACGACTGCGCTTACCGCCGCTGCAAACGGTGCGCGATATGGCGTGGCGGCCGTCGTCAGCATTGTTTGCTGTCTTATCCAGCGCGTCATCTTTGGATTGGTCATCGAACTCACCGCCCAGTGCGGACCGCTTCTAGCCATCCCGATTCGCGATCCTCTTGCTGCTAGGGCATATGTGCGGCGCATGATAGCCGATCACGGCGATGGGTTGCCCGTCGCCCAATCGGGAGCGCCAATGGGAAAACGCGACGCAGAAGCGAACACGCCGCCCACCTGAAAGGCGGACGGCGTGCGGGTGGTGCGTATTCGCGAGACGCGCTTACTGCCCGTGCGCTGCCCTCGCTTTCTCGATCTGCGCTTTCACCGCCTCGAGGTTGAAGCTCGCTCCTGGCTGCATCGGCGGGAACTCGATCGCGGTTTGCGCGACCTTGGCTACCTCCTGCTGCACGAACTGGAAGCGCCAGAACTCGAATACGAACCAGTTGTAGTACGCCAATGACCCATTCGCACCGTTCGGCATACCCGTGCGCTCATACGGGTCGAGGCGGAGGTTAGTCAGAATCGGCCAGTCGACTTTGATCGTTCCGCCCAGCCAGCCTTGCGGCTGATCGGTGAACCGGTACTTGAAGTCATTGATCCTCACCGCCGAGAGCGTACCTTCGGTGAAGTAGAAGATCTCGTGGCGCGCCGACGGGCCCTTGCCGGTGATCAGGTCCATCTGGTTGTAGCCGTCCAGATGCACCTTGTACGTGCGATCGCCCAGCTGCTTGCCCTTCAGCAGTTCCGCCGACGATGTTGGGGTTACCCGCCGCCGCGACGAACGTCGGGAACCAGTCCAGCCCGGAAACGATGGCGTTCTGGACCTTGCCCGCCGGCACCTTGCCCGGCCAGCGCAGGATCATCGGTACACGGAAGCCGCCCTCGAGTGCCGTCCCCTTGCCGCCCGCGAACGGTGTCTGGCCGCCGTCCGGCCAGGTGAAGTTCTCGGCGCCGTTGTCGGTCGTGAAGCCGATGATGGTGTCGCCTTCGATGCCGTTGTCCTTGAGGTATTTCATTACCGAACCGACGATATCGTCGATCTGCGCCATGCCGGCCTCTTGCATGGTCCAGTTGTTATCGGGGTTGCGCATCGCCTCGTATTTGGGCGAAAGGTGCGTGACAACGTGCATCCGCGTCGGGTTGAGCCAGACGAAGAACGGCTTGCCGTCTTTGCGCGCCTTGTCGATGAATTTGAGCGACAGATCGAGAATCTCGTCGTCGACGGTCTCCATCCGCTTCGGACAAAGCTCGCCGGCGTCCTCGATCTTCTGCTTGCCGATCTTGCCCCACCGCGGATGCACGGTCGGGTCGTCGACGTCCGTCGCCCAGGAATGCACCATGTTCCGCGCGCCTATGGTGGCTTGGAGCGCCGGCGGGTAGGTCGGGTGACAGTGATCCTCCATCGCGTCCAGGTGATAGAGGTAGCCATAGAATTCGTCGAAGCCATGCACCGTAGGCAGGAACTTGTTCAAGTCCCCCAGGTGATTTTTGCCGAACTGGCCGGTGGCATAGCCCATCGCCTTCAGCGCCGTCGCGATGGTCGGCGCTTGCTCAGGCATTCCGATGGGAGATCCGGCTTGTCCCACGGTCGTCAAGCCGGTGCGAAGCGGAATTTCGCCAGTGATGAAGTTGGCGCGTCCGGCCGTGCAGCTAGCTTCCGCGTAGTAGTCGGTGAAGCGCATCCCCTCGGCCGCGAGGCGGTCGAGGTTCGGCGTTCTCATCGCCATGATCCCCTGGTTGTATGCGCCGATATTGGACCAGCCGATGTCATCGCCCATGATCATGATGATGTTGGGCTGTTTTGCGTTCTGGGCCTGCGCGAGTGCCGGGCACGCTATCGCGAACAACGCGACGAGCGGGACCGCCAGCATTCGTAGAAGACTTCTCCTCACGTTCATTTAGTACCTCGTTCGTCAATTAGAGACGGGAAATCATTGGCCTAACTGGGGGCTCCCGGCCGGAGCGGGAGCATGGGTCCAGAAGGCCCGCTGGTCAATGGGACCAAAGTCCCATAGCGCTTCGCGGCTCGTGAGGTGGTGCGCGAGGCGGGGCGGGTTAGATAAGCTTCTGGTCCTTCAGTGTGCGGATGACTGCATAGGCGAGACCGTCGGTCACGTTTTTCACATCGGTGGACGGATACGTAGCGGCATCACCGCTCCATACCAGTTGCGAGCCCGCCACGCTGTAGAGGTCGAAGTGGATGGTGATGAGATTGGACATGCCTCCCGAACTCGGATCGAAGGACCCGGTTGACCCCGAGGCGTAATACTCATAGAAGTCGGCGGTCCGATTTTCGAAGCTGAACTCTTGCAGCCCATTAGGATCCCGCTCGACTTTCACCAGTTTCGCCGCCAGAACCCCGTCTACACCTGCGGCTTGCACCGCTTTGCGCAACTGAGCTGGGTCGACAGGGTTGATTTCGGGGAGGACCGGATAGCTCGGCTGCGCATCCACACCCGCGGCCCTGAGCTTGGCTACGAACGTGTCCTCAAACGCGCGCCTCACGCGTGCATCCGCGCTCACGCCGACGACCATGAGCCGCTTCAGCGCGGGGCCGGAGTAGGCTGGGTTCTTCTTCGAGGACACCATGCTGGTCGAGGCGCACGATCCAAGCAGTAGGAGGGTGAGGCCAACGAAGCACGCTGTTGCACCGGCGCGAGCATACTCACGCATGAGGTTCTCCTTCCAGGGTCTCCTAGGAAATCCTCGGGACGTCACTGCTCCCGTTGGATTTCTCGATATCCGCTGCTGCATTCCGGCTTCGCGGCACGCCCCGGAATGACGAGCGGGTGGTGGCCATATTGCGGTGCCCCTGTCTTACTGTGCACGTTGCGAAGCAGACTCACAATGGGAC
Organism: uncultured beta proteobacterium; assembly: GCA_963747225.1. Classification (GTDB taxonomy): domain Bacteria; phylum Pseudomonadota; class Gammaproteobacteria; order Burkholderiales; family JAEUMW01; genus JAEUMW01. The sequence goes on from CAVVES010000036.1 coordinate 5,127, forward strand.
TTTGGTCCAACACGCTTATGCCACCACGCTTGACCTTGAAGCATGGGTTGATGACCATAGGCGCAGCGCGGGCAGGGTGCTCGCGTGGGCAATAGGCGAGTCGAGCACTCACCCTCAACCGAGACGACTACTTTCAGAGGAACGCCATGAGCGCAGTTACCGCAAAGATCAAAGAGGAGTTCCTGGCGATGGTGCCGCCGACGATCTTTTTCTTCGTCGCTCTGCATATCGTCTCGCTGATCCGCTCACTGACACTCAAAGGAACCGGGCTCGCGCCCATGACGACGGTTTCGGTGACGGTCGCGGCCCTCATCCTCGGCAAGGCGGTGTTGATCGCGGACATGCTGCCGATCATCAATCGCTATCCGGACAAACCGCTGATATACAACGTTGCCTGGAAAACCCTGATCTACTTTATCGTGTCAGGCATCATTCACTACCTTGAGCGCCTATACGACTTTTGGCGAGAGGCGGGCAGTTTTATCGCTGGCAACGAGAAACTGCTCGCTGAGATCGTTTGGCCGCATTATTGGGCCATACAGATCCTCCTGCTCGTGCTGATTGCGATGTACTGCACGATGCACGAGCTCGCGCGAGCGATCGGGGGCCACAAACTGCGGGAGATATTTTTTGGACCGATGCCGATCCGGGGGATCTGAGCGCCATGGTGCTACCGACCTTGATATCGCAGCGGCCCTCGAGCCGACTCTCGCAGGCTCGCAGGCAGGGTCGTCTTGCGATAGAGCTCGGAATTGCACCTTTCGTCACGGTGGATACGGTGTGTAAACGGGATAGCCGGGCATATAGGGGCCGCAGCACGGCCCGTACCACGGATCGGAATAGATTACGACAACGGGGGGCGCTGGCCAGAGCTTGACGGCTTGTACTTCCACCGTGGCGACCTCATGCTCCGTCTTGTCGATTTTGACCGTTTGCGTTGCACCCACTGTCCCTACGACTGTCATCAGGCGCCGGGGCGCATAGATTGCGGGGTCATAGTAGCCCTTCGCGCACGCGAGGAAATGCCCTTGCGGCTGATCTTGCAGGTGCGGTTCTCCCTTGGATCCTAGAAAATAGCTGAGCATCCGGAAACACGTCTCGCCTTGCTTGGGCGCTACGCTCAGAATGGGCCCACCCCAGCGCACTTCATCTCCAGTGCTGTTGGTCTCAACCGCCTGCTGTGGAGTGATGTTCTTGACAGGACCTTTTGATGGCGGCTGTGCGCAGGCCGCAAGGGCGCTGACTATTGCGAATGCGTTGGCCAAACGGATTGTGTTCCTCATCGCCTTTCCTCCAGAGGTTTATTCCCGACGTTGTGTCCGCGAATGTGTTGGACGCCGGAAAGCGCCACGTACAAGGCGCAAAAAAAACGGATATCATCGGCGTGTCAGTCGTTCTTCCCCGGTGTTTCCAACGCCCTGAGCACGTTGTCGAGCGAGAAACTACCGGCCTTCTGGCTGGGCGGAAACTCCCGGAACGTGCCGATGAACTGCGCGACGTACTGCTGCGCTGGTACGAGCAAGAAGATGTGCTCGACCCACCACCGGTTCCAGTCCATGCCTTCCTGTTCCCCAATCTCGAACGGGTCGGATCGCAGATTGAAGATCTTGGGGGCGCGCAGCGTCGTGAAAGGCTCACGCCAGACCGCGGCGCCGTGCGCTTTCTGCTCGGCGAAGACGATCTTCCACTGGTCGTAGCGCAGTCCGACGAGCTGGCCGTCGTCGTTAAAGTAGAAGAACTCGTGGCGCGGGCTGGGCGCTTTGCCCGCGAGGGCATCGGTGATGTTGTAGCCATCGATATGCACCTTGAATGTCTTGTCGCCGACTTTCATCCCCTTCCTGAGCTGTTCCTTCACGTCGGGTACACCGGCAGCTGCCAACAGAGTAGGGAGCATGTCTTCGTGCGCGAAGACGTCGTTGAGCACGGTGCCGGGATTGATGACACCGGGCCAACGAATGGCCGTGGGTACGCGGTAACCACCTTCCCAATTGGTGTTCTTCTCGCCGCGGAAGGGTGACGTCCCGCCGTCAGGCCACGTGAACTTCTCGGCTCCGTTGTCGGTGGAATACATCACGATGGTGTTCTGATCGAGGCCGAGCTCTTTGAGCGCGTCCAGGATCTGGCCGACCTGCGCGTCGTGTTCCACCATGCCGTCGGGGTAGATGCCGAGACCGGTCTTCCCGCGAGACGACTCCTTGAGGCGCGTCCAGATGTGCATGCGAGTGGAGTTCCACCAGACGAAGAACGGTTTGTCGGCCTTCTTCGCGTCGGTCATGAAGCGGATCGCCTCCTTGGTGACCTCGTCGTCGATGGTCTCCATCCGCTTCTTGTTGAGCGCGCCGGTGCTCTCGATCTTCTGCGTGCCGTCCGGGTTCGCCCAGGTGTGGATTACGCCGCGAGTCCCATACCGCTTGCGCATTTCGGGGTTCTTGAAATAGTCCTCGTGCTCCGGCTCGTCCTCGGCGTTCAGGTGGTAGAGCGAGCCCAGGAACTCGTGAAAGCCATGCGCGGTAGGAAGGTGCTCGTCGCGATCGCCGAGATGGTTCTTGCCGAACTGCCCCGTCGCATACCCCTGCGCCTTGAGAAGCTCAGCGATGGTGACGTCCCTCGCCTGCAGCCCCTCCTTGGCTCCGGGCAGGCCAACCTTCAGCATACCGGTGCGAAACGGTGACTGCCCGGTGATGAACGCGGCGCGTCCGGCGGTGCAGCTTTGCTGCCCATACCAGTCGGTGAACAGTGCGCCTTCCCTGGCGATGCGATCGATGTTGGGCGTCTTGTAGCCCATCATGCCCTGGTTGTAGGCGCTCACGTTCCAGTAGCCGATGTCGTCGCCCCAGATCACGAGGATGTTGGGTTTCTTGTCCGCCGCTTGCGCAGGAAGGACGGCGCACGTCAGCGCCGCCGCAGCAGTAACGAATACTGCCGCACCGTACCGAACACGTTTGCTTAGTTTCATCAATTTGTCTCCATTGCCTGTTTCGTCTTGCCTTTCCTGCGCAATTTTGATTGTCTGAAATTACCTGGCGGCGCGAATCCATACACACTACAGATCATGGCTTTTGAATGTACAAGCATTTGTCCCAAGCCATCGCGCTCGCCATGTGTGCCGCTCCGCCTCAGAACTTCGTGAGGTTGCCCGCGGGAGGATTCGGATATTTCTTGACCGACTCCAGATATTTTTCGACCACCTGCAGCGCGGGGCCGACGCTCCACCCGAAGAGCGCGCCGACCTGAAGGTCCTCGTGCGGATCCGTTTCGATGTTGTAGACCTTTGGGTATCCGGCCATACGCGCGCTGGCGGAGAACATGCCGGGCTGACGCTGGGGCCCGATGCCGGTGGGATGCACGTCGGTGAAGTACATGCGCCATTGCTTCCACCGCACTGCCACCAGATCTGCGCCGATGAAAGTCAGAACGCTGTCGCGGTTGCCGGTGTCGCTCTTACCGAACAACACATCGGTTTGGTCGACGCCGTCGATGGGCCGGTCGGTGGGCATTTTCCCACCGATGATGCGGGCGAAGGTCGGCATGAAGTCCATGATCGAGAACATCGCGTATGAGCTGGTATCCGGCTTGATCTTACCGGGCCAGCGTACGAAACAGAAGGTCCTAATCGAGCCCTCGGTGGCTTCACCCAGTTCGCCGCGGAAGGGACCGGAGTTACCCATATCCGGCGTGCCCTGATTGCCCATCTCCCGGGCAGTCTCGCCTTGCGGCCCGTTGTCCGAGGCAAAGACAACCAGCGTGTTGTCGTCGACGCCGATTTCCTTCAGCGTGTCGAGGATCTGGCCCACGTGGTAGTCGCCTTCCATCAGCTTGTCACCGTACTGGCCAATCCGCGACTTACCCGCGAACTGCTTCGACGGAAGATTCGGAAAATGCCCCATCGAGAATGGCAGGTAGAGGAAGAACGGCTTCCCGGCCGCCTTCTGCCGCTTCATGAACTCGATCGACTTCGCTACCAGCTCAGTGTCGATCTCGGCACGGACTTCCCGCGTGTAGGGCTTGACCGTGCGCAACGGACCGCCCGCGACGGCCTCCACTATTTGCGGCCCTTTCGCCAGCAGTACATCGAGCGGCGCGTTCATCGAGTGCGTCAGCACGATCGTGTCGACATAAGTCGCCGAATCCCACGAGATGTCGGGCGGAATCCCATAGAACTCGTCGAAGCCGTGCGCTGTCGGCAAGCTCTGAGGTTCGGCGCCAAGGTGCCACTTGCCGAAGATCGCGGTCGCGTAGCCTGCCCCCTTGAACAACTGGCCCATCGTGAACGCGTCTTTCGACAACGTGCTGGGGCTGCCTTGCACGATGATCAGGGACAGGCCGTTGCGGATCGAGTATTGGCCTGTCATCAGCGCCGCACGCGATGGTGTGCAGCCTGGCTCGACCAGATACTGCGTGAGACGCAGACCTTCGCGAGCGAGTTGGTCGATGTGCGGTGTTGGCGCACCACGCAGCTCACCGCCACCGTAGGGACCCAGATCGCCGTAGCCAACGTTATCCGCCAAAATGAACACGACGTTCGGTTTCTTCTCTTCGGCCATCGCCGGCAGGGCTGCGAACGTCGCGGCGGC
>CAVVES010000037.1:0-56230 GCA_963747225.1 uncultured beta proteobacterium
GGATGTGATGCTTCTGTATCAGCAAGTATGCGCTCGCACGAAGCACATCTTTAATATTGACAATGCGAGGGAGACTGGCGCGCTATACGGCTTGGTGCAGCATCACGGGTATCCAACGCCACTTCCTAGACTGGACGTACTCTCCCTATGTTGCGGCCTTCTTCGCGTATCGGGGGGTTCCGAAGGGTAGCACATTTAGGAAGAGGGTGAGAATCCTGCTGTTTGACTATGAACGGTGGCACGCCGCTTGGGCGCGAAGCTGGGCTCTGCTGACACACCGCATGCATCTAACGGTGATGGATCTTCTGGCAATTGAGAATGAAAGAATGATCCCGCAACAGGCTGCGTCAACGCTCACAAATATTGAAGACGTAGAGTCGTTCATCGTGGACTTGGGTGCGCGGTACCACGAAAGAAAAGCTTACCTCTACGCGATAGATATGCCTGCTAACGAGCGCGACAAAGTAATGCACGAACTCAGGTATATGGGGATCACAGCGGCGTCCATGTTTCCCGGACTGGATGGAATGTGTGAAGAACTCAGGGAGAGAAATTTCTAGAGGGGTGAAGCGGAGAGGAGAATCGGAGTCATGGAGTTTCGACTCCGATTCCAAAAGCGTAATGGGCGCGTCGTATACCGCGCGACGTGGTGCTGATGCTCGTGAGCTTGCTGGTCGGCTCCGCGATCTCTCATTTCTACTATGAGCGTTCTCTGAGTGACCTGAAGGCGGATGCGGCTGAGCACCGGACGAGCAAAGGGTTGCTACTGCGCGCCCTCGCGGAGATCGGTAGCATCGAATACAGGCGTGATGGGCAAGGGGAAGATTGCTGGTATCGCCATCCGGTTGCATGGACAAGCGGCAGGAAGTGCATACGCCTCGGGCAGTCTCAGCGTTGCTCCCTCGGCTGAGGCTGGCAAGTAGCCGGCTTGGCTCACCAAGCGTTCCAGTCGAGCAGGAACCTAGGTACAGTTCTCAATCCCTGAGCAAAGCCTGAGATGATGAAGCTCGCCCAAGTTAATGCCTGCTTCAAGCGCTTTGTTGTTTGACGAAAGTTCGCGTCGGCTCAAGCACTTGCAAGGCAATAATTCACGCAATCGTCGCAAACGGTTCACTCGACATTCCAGCTAACTCGGTTACTCAAGCGCCTGACAGAAATCGGGATTGAGGTTCTACAGACGCACCTTACCGAGCCGCTATCACGGCCCGTTTCTCTCTAGCCGGCGCGCTGTTTCAGGGTGCGCATGTAGGCGCGGATGCGGGCGGCGTTGACGCCGAAGTCGCTGCGGCCCTGGCGGCTGAGCGAGCGCATGTCGATCCGGCTACCCGTGCCGTGGGCGGCTACGCGGATGACGATGTCGTCGGTGAAGCCGAACCATCGGCTCGTCTGGCTGGCCTCGATGCGCCCCGTGGCAGGATCGGAGGCGACGATGATCCAGCCGGGCATCGACCTCGCAACGTCGAGCGCCTGATCGAAGGCCGTTACGGGGGCGGAGGTCAATTCGAGTGGTGCCAGATCGGGATAGGCGGTCTTCTGCTGCTTCGCGAGCTCGGGCCCTTCGTAGGCTGCGGACGCAGCCTTCTCGGCGGCGCGCGCCGGAAGGACGGCTGCAAACTCGGGCGGGTTCGCGGTGTCGGTGGTGATGTCGTGGATGCGCGGCACCGTGCTGCGCGTCTTATTGTATTGCCAGGGCACATAAACGAGGACGGCGCCCAGGAGGAGCCCGATGGCCGCCATGGCGACACCGCGGGCCCCCAGCTCCGACCAGCCGAGCAGAAACGCGAGCAGCGAGATGACCGCTGCCACGCCGGCGATGACGCCAGAGGACCCCATCAGCCACGTGAAGGCAAAGCGGAAATGCCACCAACCCGCGCGCCAACCGACCGGCGCAATCGCCAGCAACAGCAGGGCGAGGACGGCGAGGCCGAAGCCCAGAAGCGCACCAGCGTGTGACCACCTCATTGGCAGCGGCTCTTTTTCACCGGCCAATTATCCTACAGTGCCATTCCTGAACAACCCCCATCCTGCCCCCTCTGCGATCTGGTGTCTGACAGAGGGATCCGTCACGGCGAAGAGGCTGACTCGGACGCGCATGGATAGAGGACATGTGTTGGGATATACAAGTCCTTGCCTCTCCCGGTTGTAAACACGCTGTCCCTTCCCTACGCCCTGAAGATCGCTCCGAGAACTGTTACGATTGGCAGGCAATATTGAATGGGCGCAGTTCGTTATGAAGAAGAGCGCAGCCAAGAGGAAGGCGCATCTGTCGGACTCCGGAACAACAGGCCGAACGCGGATTCCGTCCTATGATGTCGAGAACGTCTCGGGCGCCGTCGCCGCGCCCCTGCCAGATAAGCTGCTGCAGCAACTCGCCAGGCTATCGAAGGAATTGCCTGCTGCAGGCGATTGTACGAGATCAAGCTGGATGGCTATCGCATCCTGACGCGCATCGATGCGGGCAAGATGCATCTCTTCACCCGCAACGGCAACGACTGGACGCAGCGAATGGCTCCCCTCGCTCAGGATCTTGGGGCGCTCGCGGTCCGTTCAGCTTGGCTCAACGGAGAGGTAGTTGTGATGAACCCCCAGGGCGTGCTCGACTTTAATGCCTTGCAGAATGCGTTTGATACAGCGCGCGCAGAGTCGATCGTATATTTCGCGTTTGACCTTCCCTATTTCGAGGGCTATGACCTGCGCCGCGCCCCGTTGTACGCACGTAAGAGGCTGCTTAGGGAATTGGTGGCGGCAAAGGGGACCGGGCGGGTTCGGTACAGCGAAGATTTCTTGGGGGATGCAGCAACGGTCTTGAAAGGGGCGTGCGCGATGAAGCTGGAGGGGATCATCGTCAAATGCAGTGACTCGCCCTACGTCTCGGCGCGAACTGATACGTGGCTCAAACTCAAGTGCTCACGCCGCCTGGAGTTCGTGATCGTCGGCTTCCGCGATCGCGCTAACGCGACGGCACAGGTTGGAAGTCTCCTCCTTGGCTACCATGACGACGAAGGCAACTTGACCTATGCTGGCGCCGTGGGCACCGGGTGGAATGCAGCGACGGCAGCGGCTCTTCGACAAAGACTGGCGCAGATCGAGGTATCCGTGCCCACGGTCGACCCGCGAACCGTCAAGCCGGGAAGATGGGCGAAGGCACACCGTGGGCCAGAGCATTGGGTGAAGCCTGAGGTCGTGGCAGAGGTCAGCTTCACAGAATGGACGCCTGACGGCCATGTGCGCCATCCGTCCTTTGTGGCACTGAGATCCGACAAGCCCGCGAGTCACATCACCCGCGACGCAGAAGGGAAACGAGATACCCCAGGACCCACCAAAGTAAAGAAACGATCGCGGCGCGACTAGCGAGACCGCGTGACTATGCCTTACTACCCAGCAATGCACCGAACAATCTGGCCCCTCGGATTCCCTGATCTCGCAGGTTGTTGTTGAACACCACATGCACGTGCTCCACCCGTTGCGCCAGGTGCTGCACCGTGGGCAGAAACTCCCGCAGTTCGCTTTCCTGGTACTCGTAGTCGAAGCGCTCTGAGGAAGCGGTCAGCCCCTTCTTCTCCCAAGTCGCGGTGTTGCGCCCGTGCAGCCGGAAGATCGCAAGCTTTGACGTCGTGATCTCCCAGACCGCCGGGATGCTGCTCGTGAAGCCTTGCGGCTCATCCACCACGACATGGGTAAGCCCCTGCTGGGTTTTATGAGTGATCCGTTCTTCCCTCAAAGTAGCCGTTGGTGACAAAGTGCTCCGTCGCCGCGTGCAGATCGCCGTGAAAGGCCGCCTGCAGGTCGGCATAGTTCGCGAGGTACTGGGCCGGGTCGAAGCGATCCGGTTCACGTCCTTCGAAAACGCCCTGTGTAGCGAAATGCTGAAAGCCGATCGCCGCATGGTCGCCAATGGCAACGATGAGATCGCCATAGGAGGCGATGTACTCGAGCCCGTCGACCGATGCTAGGTGCACGTTTGCATTCGGGTCGCGCCCCTCGATCGCGCCTGCAATCAGATAATGCTGTAACGGGTCCACGCCAGCCGCGGCCACGTCCGGATTCTGGTTAAGATAGTTGACGGGATCGAACCTGTTGTAAAAGCCTGGGCCGGTGAAGCTGGAAAGCTCGATCCGCGTGAGCGTATCCACACCATCTGGTCCTGAGACCGTGATCTGGTCCTCATTGATGGCCGGATTGAGCTGTTTGTGGAACGTGTAACTGGTCACGTCCGCGCCGAATACCGTGGTGTCGGTTCCGTCGCCACCGTCGATGGTGTCGTTGCCGCCCAGGCCGGTGAGTACATTGTCCCCACCCTGACCCGTCAGCGTGTTGTCTAATTCATTGCCGGTGCCATTGATGGCCTGCGTGTCGAACTCGAAGCGCTCCGCCAGGACGAGATTCTCGATATTCGGTCCCAACGTGAAAGTAACTTCCGAGCGCACCACGTCGATGCCTTCTGCAGGCGCTTCCTGCACCACGTCCCCGGCGTCGTCGACATAGTAGGTGTCGTTGCCTGTTCCCCCGACCATGAGATCGATGCCGCGGCCGCCGTCGATGCTGTCATTGCCGGCACCGCCGAACAACTGGTCGTTTCCTCCCCCGAACTCGAACGAGAAGTCCCCGTTCATGTCGTCATCGCCGTCTCCGCCGTAAAGCGTGTCATCGCCACCCCACCCTTCGAGTCGGTCGTCGCCGATGCCTCCAAATAGCGTGTCGTTGCCGCCCACATAGGGGTCGTCCCCGTCCCCCAGAACGGAGTCGTTGCCGGCACCGCCATCCAGTGTGTCGTTGCCGCCCAGGCCCACGATGAGGTCGGCCTCGGGCGTGCCGTTCAAGACGTTGTTACCAGATGTGCCAGTGATGTTCGCCATGATGTTCTCCTTGCGGGAGCCTCGGGACTCCCTCTCGTGTTATCGCTTCCGATCCAGCGCGGAACGGGAACGACGTGCGTCCGCACGCCAGCGCGTGATCGGTCCTGCCTTCGAAAAATCCGTGTGTGATGAAATGCACGGTGGCGGTATGCAGGTCACCGGGGAAGGGAACCTGCAGGTCAAAGTAGTTGGCAAGATACTGCGCCGCGACGCGGGAGTCCGTGAGACACGCGCGCCTAACGCTACCGAAGTGCCTGTGGATAGCCGCTCAAAGTAACCCCGACGTAACCCCAACTGTCGAATGGATTGGCGAATCTTGTGGAGAACGGCTTGATTGTTGGCTCCCCGAGTTGGGCTCGAACCAACGACCTGCGGATTAACAGTCCGACGATCGCGATACGCGACGACTTGAGCTTGTCGACGATTGCGGAGATGCCAGCCCGACTGGACGCTGTACTAGCCCTGTTCTGGCGACGCGAGAACCGGTTTGAAGGTGCATGTGCATGCCGTCGCCGCAGGATCGATCGACTGTTCGCATACCGGTAGCTGCGAGGAATCGCGGAGGATCTGAATCGCTTTCTCGGGATCGAGGCAGATCGCTCGTGGATCCGAAGTCGATCAAGCTCAACAACACCGTCGCCCAGATTGTCGAACGCGTCGCGCAGGCCTGCCAAATTGAAGCGAGCAGGCAAATAGCGACCCTGATGGCGGGTCATATTCGCGATGCGAAGGGCCTTCCCTGCTTTTATCGAACGTCCAAGCCTCGTTCCAGCGCCTTGGCTACGAACTCCTTCGAGGGAGATGTCGGAGTGCAAAGGAGTTCCCGGATTCGACCGATCGTCTCGTCGACGGTGTTGGCGTTCTTTGCCGCGTCCATGGTGCTCGAATACGCTGACAGTACGTCGAGCCCCGTGATCTCGTAGCCGTATCCGGCGGCGATCCAATGCAGCGCGGCAAAGCCGGCCTCGACCGCAAACCGAGGATTCGTCGAGGCGAAGTCACGGGCCGCTCTCGTCAGGGTGCGCGGATCGCAGGGTGTTCGCTGGGCGAGTGCAATGGCTTCGTCGTAGAGCCCTGCATCCTTCGCCGCGGCGAACCACTTGCCTTCCTGACCGGGCGTGCTCGCGACCAGGTCGTCGAGTATCTTCGCCGGCGGCTTCGTCGGGTACTTCTTCGCGATCGATCGAAAGGTCGCGAGAAACGTCGTCCCTTGATTGGCTTCGATCGCGTAGCGCGCATACGCCTCGTCGGCGAATCCCGAGGCGAGCAGGATCTCCTCGCACGCGCGCGCAATCGCGATCGGGCTGTCGTTCAGTCCGCGGCTCGATTCGGCGTAGCGGATCGCTTCCGCCTTCCTGCCCATTGCCGCGAGTGCCTTGACGCCCCATTGCCGGTAGTGCCACATCGAGTAGGGCGCCTTGTCGAGGAGCGCGAGCAGTTCCTCGTGGCGTCCGGCGTGGAAGCAGCGCGCTCAGGCACGCGATCGTGCCGTGGAAGTAGCCTCCGGGCTTTTGGTTCGGGCTCCAGACCATCTCGACCGTACTGATCAAGCCGATCCGCCCACGCCGAAGCGCGCTCGCGCGATGCGCACAACTCGCCCCAGTAGTCGCCCAGACGTTCGATGTAGGGGATCTCGTCGTTCTGGTGCGCTTCCCAGAGCCGGTCGAGCCATTGATCGCGCGTGCGGTCGTCGACCTGCGCCTCGGCGACGATGCTCGCGCAGGCCTCGATCGCGTGATTGACGGCCGTGCCGATCGCACCGGAGGAACTGTCGACCTGTTCGAGGGCGGGCGAGACCTTTTCGAGGAAGAGGACCGCGCCGGCGCCGGCCAGGGCGGGGTCCTTCTTCGCGGCCTTCTGTATTTCAGCCGTGGCTTCCCTGACCCGCTGGACGGCAGGCTGGGAGCGCCAGCCGAAGGCGTGTCGGCGAAAGCGTGGCGCGAACGCCCACTTGTGGGCAGGGGGACTGGTCATCGATAATCACGCTTGACGTTAATCACGTATCGCGTTACTATTCTACCGGTGGCGATCAGGACGTTCAAGTGTGCCGACACCGAGGCCTTGTTCGGGCTGCGGCGCGTGGCGCGCTTCGCCAACATCGAGCGCCCGGCGCTGCGCAAGTTGAAGCAGCTCGACCTGGCTCGGCGTATCGAGGACCTGCGCGCACCACCGGCGAACCGGCTGGAGCAGCTGAAGGGCGATCGCGCAGGCCAGTGGAGCATCCGCGTGAACGATCAGTTCCGCATCTGCTTTCGCTGGACGGGTGCCGACGCCGAAGACGTCGAGATCGTGGACTATCACTGACGGAGATCGACATGAGCAGGAAACTCAAACCCGTGTCGCCCGGCGAGATGCTCGCAGAGGAGTTCCTGAAGCCGCTGGGCATGAGCAACTACCGGCTGGCGAAGGAGATCGGCGTGCCCGCGCAGCGCATCGGCGAGATCCTCGCCGGCAAGCGTGCCATCACGGCGGACACCGATCTGCGGCTGTGCCGCTTCTTCGGACTCTCGGACGGCTGGTGGCTGCGGCTGCAGGCGGACTACGACACCGAGGTTGCGAAGGCGGCGCTCGCGAAGACGCTCGCGAAGATCAGGCCGTGGAAGCAGGCGGTGGAACAGACCGCGGAAGCGCATTGATCCGCGCACGAGTGCATATGCTGACTGGGGGCAGGTGCGAGGCTTCGCGAAATCGCCGGTTGAGGCTCGATATCGCAGGGCCGGATCGCAGGAGACAATGCAGGCGGAGGAGTCGACGCCGCGCAAACCGAGTCCATACTCCGCAGCTGGCAAAGCCCTCGTTTCCTGACGGTAAAAGCGACGGTAAACGCAGCATGCGCGAAGAATGACATCTCGACAGATCAGTGGCTTGCAGGAGCCGTTGATGATCGAGTGGGAAAGTGGAGTGGTGACACTTCGCGAACACTGCCAATCCCGACGACAACGTCGGGCCGTCGTCCATCTGCACTGTCAGATCGAGAAACCGGGCACGCTCGCCGACCAAGCCATGGAGAGATTCGCCTTCTCCTGCATTACCGCCTTGCGGGCACGATCCTCCGTATCCGCCGCGAGCCTTGCGGCTGCCGCAGCCTCTACGCGTGTGGTTTGTTCAGCGAGCACCGCCTCTCGAAAGCGGTCCTAGGCCAGCTGACCGCTCGCCTCGCAGCGTGCCCTGGATCATGAAGGTGGAACTCACGGGGGATGTCCGGCGCTTCTGGAAGGAACCGTTGAAGAGGTCGTGATTAGCCCAAGCAGGCCCGTATAATCCCGGTTCGCACAAGCCGACTTCCACATCGACCGAGACCCACCGGGCCGGGCGCACCGCAGGAATGCCGCGAAACTTTGTATCCGCAGCGCTTCGTGACATCGCGCAGGGCGTGCGCGCCTGGCGCGTGTGGTCGCTGCTCGGATGGCAGGAAGTGCGTCAACGCTATCGCCGCTCGCTCCTCGGCCCGTTCTGGTTGACGCTCAGTACGGGGGCGATGGTCGCCGCTGTTGGTCCGCTCTACGGCCGGCTGCTGAACCAGGACGTGTCCACCTATTTTCCCTATCTAGCGATCAGCCTCGTCCTTTGGAATTTCCTTGCTTCCCTGGTCAACGATGCGTGCCAGAGCTTCATCGCCGCGGAAGCCTACATCCGCAACGTGAAGCTGCCGATGACGGTGCACGTGATGCGGGTGGTTTGGCGCAACCTCATCGTCTTCGCCCACAACTTCATCATCGTCGTGATCGTGTACTTGTTCGTGGCGCCAGCAGCAGGGTGGCATTTGCTCGAGGTTCCGCTGGGGCTTGCGGCAATCGTGGTCAATGCGGTCTGGATCGGCCTGCTGCTCGGCATGCTGTGCGCGCGCTTTCGCGACATTCCCCAGATCGTGGCGAGTCTTGTGCAGGTCACGTTCTTTCTGACGCCGGTTCTGTGGAGGGCCGACATGCTGGGCCGGCACATATTGGCCGCGCAGGTGAACCCTTTCTTTCACTTTCTTGAGGTTGTCCGCCAGCCGCTCCTGGGTCTGAGCGCGGGCATGCAGTCCTGGTTTGCCGTGCTTGGTATCACGATCGTGGGCTTCACCGTCACGTTTCTGTTCTTCGCGCGCTTCCGCTCGCGGGTCGCCTACTGGGTGTGACGATGTCGCTCGTCAGGGCTGAAAATCTGGTGGTCGACTTCCCGATCTATGGGTCGCGCAGTCGTTCCCTCAAAAATACGCTCATGCGCGCGGCGACGGGTGGAAATCTCGTGCGCGGCGCCGGCGAGAAAATTGTTGTACGTGCACTCGATCACGTCAGCTTCGACCTTCACGAAGGGGACCGCGTCGCCCTAATCGGTCACAACGGCTCGGGCAAGTCGACTCTCCTGCGCGTGCTCGCCGGTGCCTACGAACCGGTCAGCGGAGAGCTGACGGTGCGCGGGCGCGTGGCGTCGATGCTGAGTCTCAGCCTCGGCACCGACACTGAGGCGACCGGGCGCGAGAATATCCAGCTGCTGAGTGTGCTGTTCGGCCTGTCCGACGCCGAGATCGAGCGCAAGACCTGGGAGATCGAGGAATTCACCGAGCTCGGCGCGTATCTCGACATGCCCTTGCGGACCTATTCGAGCGGTATGGCCCTGCGCCTCGGCTTTGCCGTCGCGACGAGCGTGGATGCGGAGATCATCCTCATGGACGAGTGGGTCAGCGTGGGCGACGCGCTCTTCGTGGAGAAGGCCGATCAGCGCCTTCACGAATTCGTCGAGCGCGCCGGGTTGCTCGTGCTCGCATCGCATGCTCCCGATCTGCTCCGCAAAATCTGCAACAAGGCGATGCTGCTCGAGCACGGGAAGATCGTGGCGCTCGGAACCCTCGACGAGGTGCTGGCAATCTACGATCACGGCGAGAAATCCTCACCGAAAGCCTGACTCCCGCGACGTTCCGCAAGCCGCCGATAGCGAACGCCTAGGCTTTGCGCCTCACCCAGGGCAACATCCGTCCACGCAGAGTTCGGCCGCTTTCGCTCACGTGTCGAAGGAGCGCAGTCGCCCGCCAGGACCGCGACATCCTCATCTGTTCCCGGGATTCGAGGGCCGTGGTCAGATCGCGGTTCAGGTTCCGGAGGGCCGCCTCGTGACCCCGTAGTGCGCCGTCCAGACGCGCGATCTCTGCTTCTCGTATTATTCTGTCGTTCTCCAGGCGAGTGATCTGCTCCGCGTGCTGCAACGCCGCCTCTGCGGCTTGCGAGATCTGACGGTCTTTCACGGCTACGGTCCCGGCGAGACTTGCGACCATCTCATCGCGTTGCGCGACAGCTCGGTGAAGATCTACGACGCTGCGATGGCTTTCCTCGAGCGCGCGAAGATTGAGAGCATCGATGGTGCCGCCCCATTCACGCAGCCTCGCAAGATCCTCCGGGCTTTCGGCCATTCGGTACATCAGATCGAGCGCGAAGTGCCGGTGCTCGATCCGGTCGATGCGCCGCGAGAGATCCGCAATACGAATTGGAACCGGCATGTCGCGGCCTTCTGGTGACAGTGATTCCTCATCGAAAACCTCGCCGTAGAGCTCCTCCGTGAAGTCCGCGAAGCGCTCGAGGATCCTGGAGGATTCATAAACCGAGCGCAGGCGCGTCTCGAGGCTGGGGGCGCTCGCGTTGGCGTTATCGTCCCGAATCCGGAATGCCGTGAGCGGTTCGGGCAGAACGTGGATGCGGTGTCCCGCCATCAGCATTCGAATCCACATGTCCAGGTCCTGCACGTTGGTGAGCCGCGGATCGTACGTCCCCGCAGCCGTGTAGGCCTCGCGGCGGATCATGGCGGTCGGCGCGCAAAGACAGTTTCCGTGGAAGAAAAATTGCCTCAGCCAGGCGCGCCGGGTGAAATCCGGGAAAGTCAGCGGCACGCGGAAGTCGTTGAAGGCCGCGGTCGGCAAGCCCTCCTCGTCGACGGCACGCGGGAGCCCGAAGACGAGTGAAACGTCGGGATTCGCGTCCAGGAAGGCGACCTGTTTGCGCAGCCGCCCCGGCAGCGCCCAATCGTCGGAGTTCAGGATCGCGACGTAGCGCCCGCGTGCCCGCGCGATAGTGGCGTTCATGGCGGTCGAGATGCCGTGGTTCACGGGCAGGGCTTCGACGCGGATGCGCGGATCGGCAAAGCTGCGGACGATGGCGAGCGTGTCGTCGGTGGAGCCGTCATCGGTGACGACGATCTCGAAATCCTGGAAGGACTGGTCGAGCACGCTCTCGATCGTCTTTCGCACGTAGCGCGCGTGCTGATAGCTCTTGATCAGCACGGAAACGGTCGGGGTCACGTCCGGCGTCACAGGCAGGATGGGAGGAAGCGGCCCTGCGTCGACGCGCACAAGACCCGCGCGTTCTTCCCACCACAGCGGCCGGACGCCGCGCCGGTCAGGGACGAAGTCGTTCGCCGCGAGGTCCAAGGACTCCCGCTCCATCTCGTCCCAGAACGCGCGCAACTGCTCGCGCGGCCAGTCGTATTGCCCGGCGTAGCCGTGCTCACGGTCCACGCTACCGAGGCGGAGTGCCTGTGCCGCTTCGCGCGCTGCGTTGCGCTCGAAGCCGAGATGCTTGCAATGCCAGAGCATCACTTCGTCGCGCGCAGGCAATCGCAGGTCACCCACAGGCTCGGCCGCGTGGCGGCCCGCGGTGAAGCCGGTCTCACGCACGGCCTCGGGCTTGAAGATGCTGAGCTTGTTGAAGGCGATGCGCGGCCGGCCCCGCGTCACGACATCCTTCAGAAGTCCGCGGTCTTCCGGCATGGTTGCGTGATTCATGTCGAAGCCGAGAGCCGGGATCAGGGTCACCCCGCGCTCGGTCTGTTCCGCGAGGTACTCCGCCATGGCACGGCCGCGAACATAGAGATGCTCGTCGATTGCGGTGACGACGATCCAGTGGGCGCGGCCACGGCTCTCCTTCCAGGCGTGGTCCTGCATCGCCTTGTGGGAAAGCACGAAGGACTCGGAATGCACGCGGGCGAAGTCGCGCAGATCAACCTTCGGATGCGCACGGAGGATCTCACGCGATCCATCCGTTGAGCCGTCATCGTAGACCACGTAGCGGTCGACCCAGGGATCGTAGTGGCGAAAGAAGAACCCGAGCATGTCGGCCTCGTCCCAGCACACCGTGTAGAGATGAACGACCGGGCGCTTCATGACACCGCCAGCGCCTTGTAGCCGCCGATGTCTTCGCGGACGATGCGTGCGGGATTTCCGGTCACGAGACAGCCCGCCGGCACGTCCCGGGTTACCACGGCTCCAGCGCCGACCACGGCGTTGGCACCGACGGAGATCTCGGGGAGGATCGTCGCCCCCGTGCCGACGAGGCTGCCCGTGCCAATCGACACGTGTCCGGCGACGACGGCTCGGGGTCCGATCGACACGAAGTCCCCGAACACGCAGTGATGACCGATGCTCGCGCTCCGGTTGACGAAGGCGAACGCTCCAAAGCGGCTCGCGCCCCCGAGACAGCAGCCTGCATTGATATAGGTGCCCGGACCGAGATCGAGCCGTCGCGGGACCGTGGCCGTAGGATCGATCAGGATGAACGGATCGGTGAGACCGCATTGCACCGCTTCCCGCGCCGCGATCTGGCGATGCGCGGGTGTGAAGAGGGGCACGAGATAGGGCACACGCAGGAGGTCTGGCTCCATCTCACCCGGAGCCAGTACGCGTTCCGTTTCCCAAAGGTAGCTCGGTCCATCCCGGTTTTGGATGCCTGCGGCGATCCCGAACCCTGCCCGATGCAGGCTCTCTTCGAAGTCGACCACAATCGGTGAGCCGACCGCGAAGAGGATCACACTCGTCATCGCAGCACCGCCGGCAACGTCACGCCGCGCAATCCGCCAGGATCAGATGCGGCTGGGCTTCGTCGAAGTGCTGCGTGTCGCGATACAGCTCCGGCGCGCAAACCAGAAGGATAGTGCCGGGCTGGAACTCACGGAGATGGATGAGTATTCCAGCTCTGACCCATAGGCCGCGATCGCAGGTGTTGAGGCGCACACGGGCCCGCTCGAAGCCGTTGTCCACCTCGACCAGCACCGAGCCGCTGAGCGCGACGATGAACTCGTCGCAGGAATTGGCGTGACCGCCGCGCGCTTTGCCCTGGTCATTGACTTTGATGAAGAAGACGCGCTTGGGTTCGAACGGAAGGTTCTCACAGTGCTCGAGCGCGACGAGATCGCCGCGCGCGTCGGCATGAATGCGCTGCATGAGCAGCGTCACTCCCGGAATAACGGTAGTTTCCAAGACGGCAAACCGGAGCGAGGTTTCAAAGACCCATCGTCAAACCTTGCGATGCTAGTTTGCGATGAATGCATTCGGCAATAGGTGAATTTCCCGATATTGCCCGCTATCGCTGAACCGACAACGGTACGGCCTGAGTGGACACCCTTGAGATGTCTCAATACGGCCAGACCCAGTCTGCGATCTCGGGCCGGTCGGTGCCGTGCTCCCGCGCGTATGCGAGGTTATGGATGATCTCGTTCTTCATGCTTTCCTTGAGATGGGCGGCCCGGTTCTGCAGACGCGGCACCCGGTCGATGACGTTGATCACCAGATTGAAGCGATCGACCTGGTTGAGGATGGCGAGTTCGAGCGGCGTGTTGATGTTGCCCTTCTCCTTGTAGCCCCGCACGTGCAGGTTGTCGTGGTTGCGGAAGCGATAGGCGAGCTTGTGGATCAGCCACGGGTAACCGTGGAAGTTGAAAATGATCGGCTTGTCGACCGTGAACAGACTGTCGAACTCGCGCTCGGTCGAGCCGTGGGGGTGTTCGGACGCGGGCTGCAGCCTGAATAGGTCCACTACGTTCACGAAGCGGACCTTGAGATACGGCAGATGCTCGCGGAGGATGGCGGCGGCACCAAGCGCCTCCTGGGTCGCGACGTTGCCGCAGGACGCG
Source organism: uncultured beta proteobacterium (assembly GCA_963747225.1). GTDB lineage: Bacteria > Pseudomonadota > Gammaproteobacteria > Burkholderiales > JAEUMW01 > JAEUMW01. The sequence goes on from CAVVES010000037.1 coordinate 13,734, forward strand.
ATGACCACGTCCGGCTCCTCGCCCTCGTCGCTGCTCGCGCGACGCCAGATGCCGATGCCCTTCGCGCAGTGCACGATCGCCTCGTCGATGGTCGTGAACTGCAGGTGCTTCTGCTTGTCGGCGACGATGACGTTGATGCAGTCGGTCGAGCGCAGGCACTGATCCGCGACAACAAGCAGCGTGTTCGCATCGGGCGGCAGGTAGATGCGGGTCACGCTCGGGCTCTTGTTGGTGACGAGATCGATGAAACCCGGATCCTGGTGCGAGAAGCCGTTGTGATCCTGCCGCCACACGGTGGAAGACAGCAGGATGGTCTGGGACGACACGGATGCGCGCCAGGGCACGTGGTTCTTGCAGATGTCCAGCCACTTGGCGTACTGGTTGAACATCGAATCGACCACGTGGGCGAACGCTTCGTAGGTGTGAAAGAACCCGTGGCGGCCCGTGAGCAGATAGCCTTCGAGCCAACCGATCAGGGTGTGCTCGGAGAGCATTTCCATCACACGGCCGTCGCGCGCGAGTTCCCCGCCGTCCGCGTCCTCGGGCAAGAGGTCCGCCATCCAGACCTTCTTGCTCGCCTCGTAGATGGCCTGCAGGCGGTTGGAGGCCGTTTCGTCCGGCCCGAAGACCCGGAAGCGGGTCATGTTGTCGCGCAAGACGTCTCGCAGAAATTCGCCCAGCGGTCTCGTGTTCTCGTGCAGCACCCTGCCGGCTTCCGCGACCGTTACCGCGTAACGGCGGAAATCCGGTAGCCGCAGACTCTTGCGCAACAATCCACCGTTGGCGTGGGGGTTGGCGCTCATACGCCGTTGCCCTGCGGGGGCGACCGCCCGCAACGCCGGCAGCAGTCGGCCCTCGGTGTCGAACAACTCGGCCGGCTGGTAGCTTCGCATCCAGTCCTCGAGCAGCTTGAGGCTCGTGGGATTTGTGCGCACGTCTGCGATCGGCACCTGATGCGAGCGCCACGAACCTTCGACCTTGTGGCCTACGATCTCCTTCGGACCGGTCCATCCTTTCGGCGTGCGCAGAACGATCATCGGCCAGCGCGGGCGCTCGGCGGTGTTCGCGTCGCGGGCCGTTCTCCAGATGGCACGGATCTCCGCCGTGACCGCATCGAAGGTCGCGGCCATCTTCTGGTGCATTTCCGGCGGGTCCGAGCCTTCCACGAAATACGGCTGGTAGCCATAGCCCACGAAGAGCGCTTCCAACTCCTCGTGGCTGATGCGGGCGAGAATGGTGGGGTTGGCAATCTTGTAGCCGTTGAGATTGAGGATCGGCAGCACTGCACCGTCGCGCAGGGGATTCACGAACTTGTTGGAGTGCCACGCCGTCGCGAGGGGTCCTGTCTCCGCTTCCCCGTCGCCCACCACGCAGGCAACGATGAGATCCGGGTTGTCCAGCGCCGCACCATAGGCATGGGACAGGCTGTACCCAAGCTCGCCCCCCTCGTGGATCGATCCCGGCGTCTCGGGGGTGACGTGGGAGCCGATATGACCGGGAAACGAGAACTGCTTGAAGAACTTCTGCAGACCTTCCGCGTCCTCGCTCTTGTCCGGGTAGATCTCCGAATAGGTGCCTTCGAGATAAGTCGGCCCCAGCACGCCCGGGGCGCCGTGGCCCGGACCGGCAATGAAAATCACGTTGAGGTCGTCGCGCCTGATGACCCGATTCAGATGAGCCCAGACGAAGGAGAGTGCCGGACTTGTACCCCAGTGACCGAGCAGGCGGTGCTTGACGTGCTCCGGCCGCAAGGGCTCCTTCAGCAGCGGATTGTCCTGGAGATGGATCATGCCGACGGAGAGGTAGTTGCACGCGCGCCACCAGGAGTCGATGAGATGCAGTTCATCGTCACTGAGCGGATTTTGAGGTGGGGTTCCGGGTTCACTCATGAGAGGGTTCCTTTCCACAATCTGACTTCGCCGCCACAGATGGTGGCGGCCCTGAACATTATCAGGCCGCAACTTTTGCGGTTTGTTGCGCGGCGGCCGCGATTGCTTGCGCGTCGACCGGGCAAGGACGATTTGCTCTCGTTCCGCCGCGCTGGTGATTTGCACGCTCGCGGGTGGCGAACGAACGGAACGCGGTTAAAATGGCGGCAAACCCGAAAGGATACGAGCCTGGGCCGATCCGGCGGTGGGCGCCTCTCTAACTGCGAGTTGCCGTGACGAAGTCCGTTGAAATCGACGAATCCCGCATGCGCGAGGCCCTCGCGCTCGCCGCCGAAGGGGAAGCACACGGAGAAGTGCCGGTGGGTGCCGTGGTGGTGAAGGATAGAACGATCGTCAGCCGCGCGTTCAACGCGCCCATCAGCTCGTCCGATCCCACTGCCCACGCCGAAGTCAGGGCGCTGCGCGAGGCGGCATCGAAGCTCGGCAATTACCGCCTCGCCGACTGTTCCCTTTACGTGACCCTCGAACCGTGCGCCATGTGTGCGGGGGCCATTCTCCACGCTCGGATTGCCCGGCTCATCTACGGGGCGAGGGATCCGAAGACGGGAGCATGCGGAAGCGTGCTGAACCTCTTCGCCGACGGCCGGCTCAATCATCACACGGTGGTCGCCGGTGGAATTCTCGAGGACGATTGCGGGACTATGCTCCGCCGGTTTTTCGCGGCGCGGCGCACTGCAGCAGCCTGAAGGCAATAAACCGATAACATGCTGGCGATTCGTATCGACGTGGCTTCCCAATCCCTCGATCTGCTAGACGAGGCCGGGCGGCGGTTGTGCCGCTACCCCATATCCACCGGCGCCCGGGGCGTGGGCGAAAAGGACGGAAGTTACTGCACGCCGCGGGGCCGGCACGTGATCCGGGCGAAGATTGGCGGCGGCCAGCCCGCCGGCTCCGTCTTCGTGCAACGCCGTCCCACCGGGGAAGTGTACGGCACCGAACTCGCGCGCCGTTATCCGGGCCGCGACTGGATTCTGACCCGAATCCTGTGGCTTTCCGGGTGCGAACCGGGGTTCAACCGGCTCGGAGATGTGGATACCATGCGCCGCTTCATCTATATTCACGGCACGCCCGACGACGTTGCACTCGGTTCGCCGGGGTCGAAAGGCTGCGTGCGAATGCGTAATGCCGACATTATCAACCTGTTCGATCGAGTGGCCGTCGGCACCCCGGTCGAGATCGTCGCACCAGAAGCGTCGACGCGTGGGGTCGGCACCGCCGTGCCCACCGGCGCCTGAGTCTGCTCGTGGCAAGGGAGGAGTAAGCAGGACGAAGACAGCAGCACCGTCTTCGCGCAGTCAAGTGGTTCTACCGGCATGATCATCCGCACGGCTCGTACCCAGGACGGCTGCCGGCTTTCTTCAACACTCAAAAAACGTGAGGCGGAAAATGAGGCTTAAGGACAAGGTTTCGATCATCACCGGTGCTGCAAACGGAATCGGCAAGGCTACCGCACTTAAGTTCGCCAAAGAAGGGGCGAAGGTTGTCGTGTGCGACCTCAAGCAGGATCAGATCGACGCAGTCGTGAACGAGATCAAGGGCGCGGGCGGCCAGGCCATGGGCGCCGTGGTGAACGTGACCAACGCGGACCAGGTCAAGACGGCAGTGGATTTGGTTATGAAGGCGTGGGGACGCGTCGATACCCTCATCAACAACGCCGGCATCACCATGGACTCGACGATGAAGAAGATGACGGTCGAGCAGTGGGACCGCGTGATCGCTATCAACCTGACCGGAGTGTTCAACTGCACGAAGGCGGTCGTGGACATCATGCTCGCCCAGAATTCGGGCGTGATCCTCACCACCTCGTCGGTGGTTGGCCTCTTCGGGAACTTCGGCCAGACCAACTACGCTGCGACCAAGTGGGGCGTCATCGGCATGACGAAGACCTGGTGCAAGGAGCTCGGCAAGAACAACATCCGCGCGAACTGCGTCTGCCCCGGCTTCATCGGCACCGAAATGGTGAAAGCCATGCCGGAGGACGTGATCAAGAAGATCGCGAGCACCATTCCCATGCGCCGTCTCGGCGAACCGGACGAGATCGCGAACGTGTTCGCGTTCCTGGCTTCGGACGAAGCGTCGTATATCAACGGCGCCGCCATCGAGGTGACCGGCGGAGTGGTGCTTTAACCCAGCTCTCGCAGCGCACGCCACTGCAGCAAGCAACTATGCAAACGGGCCGGTACATGACCGGCCCGTTTGGTTTTCACGAGAGCAGGACGTGGATGCTCCGCCGGTTTGGCGCATGCAGAACGCCGCGCTCCGTGACGAGCGCCGTCACGAGTTCCGCGGGGGTCACGTCGAACGCCGGGTTGCGCACTGCTATTCCTTCCGGCGCCCAACGCTGATCGGCAAAACCGACGACCTCGGACCCGGGCCGCTCCTCGATCGGGATCTCCGCTCCGGAGGCCACACAAAGATCGAAGGTCGAGATCGGACAGGCGACGTAAAACGGAATGCCATGCCGCTGCGCGAGGACGGCGAGAGGATAGGTGCCAATCTTGTTCGCTACGTCGCCGTTGGCCGCGACGCGATCCGCGCCGACGATGACCGCACCGACTTCGCCGCGGCTCATGAGATACCCCGCCGCCACATCGGCGACCAGCGTCACCGCAATCCGTTCCTCGGCGAGCTCCCACGCGGTGAGGCGGGCTCCCTGCAGAAAGGGTCGGGTCTCATCGACAAACACCTTCACGCGCTTGCCCGCTTCTACAGCGGAACGAATGATCCCGAGTGCAGTGCCGTGACCCGCAGTCGCGAGGGCACCGGTGTTGCAGTGGGTCAGCACGGTCACGGGGTCAGGTAGCAGCGCCGCTCCGTGGCAGCCGAGCGCTCGATTCGCCGCAATATCCTCGTCGCGGATCTGGTGCGCTTCAGCGAGCAGCGCGTCGCCGATCGCATCAGGTGTAAGCGCGGCTGCGCCCTCCAGGCACCGGCGCATGCGCTCGAGCGCCCATCGGAGATTCACCGCCGTTGGGCGAGCTGCGGCGAGCCGCGCAAAGGCCTGTTCGAGCCGATCCTGGAAATCGTCAGGTTGCAACTCGCGCGCAGCCTTCGCCTCGACTGCCATTCCGTAGGCTGCCGCGCAGCCGATCGCCGGCGCACCGCGAACGACCATGCTGCGGATCGCTTCTGCAGTTTCGCTGGCAGAGGCACAGCGGACGTATTCGAATCGGGATGGCAGCAAGCGCTGATCGATCAGTTCGAGTGCACCGTCGCGCCAGCGGAGGGTTTCAACTTTCGTCCGCATCGGTTCAATCCAGCGCGTGTCTGCCGACCGGCGAAAGCGCGAGGAAAGGCGCGCAGCGGTCGACGATTCGAGACTCGTCCGGTGCGCACACCAGAACATCGATGCCGCCGAAGGCGAGCGTGATTTCATTGAGCGCGAGCTTCCAGGCAGAGTCGGTATCGCCCTCGAGAGGAAACAGCTCGAGCACGTCAGCTAGCCGCCCGATCGGGTTTTTCGGCGCGCCGACAATCGCAACGGCAGCGCCCCTCGCGATCAGGTTCTGCACGCGCGCGGGCTCTCGATCCGCCGCGGAAGCAGTCACGACCGCGACCTGTCCGAGCAAGGGCTTCTCCCTTGCGGCGCGCGCTCGCTCGTGCGTTTCGAATCCGCCGTACTCCAGCTCCGCACGGGCGATCAACGGGGCGGGTGCCGAGCGATAGCGGTCGTGGGCCTGGGCGCGAACCATGACTTCCATGTCGTGCCGAAATATCTCGGCGGCGATCCGCGCATGCTTCGCATCCACCCCGAGCGCGCAGACCCCCGTATCGGGAAGCACCACGATCCGGGGGGTCGGATCGAGGCGCCCGGCTTCCATGGCCGGCAGGGCAGCGCCGAGGTAGTCGCGGTACGCGGATACATATTCATCCAGCGCGGTCCCCACGAGAGGAATTCGGCGCGCGAAGATCGCATGCTGGGGCGTCGCGGGTCCGTGGCGGCACAACTCAACCACGTCGGCGCGCGCTGCGAAGGCGCGTGCGAACGGATCGCGCATCACCTGCATCACCATGGGAAACCCGGCAGTGCGACAGATCGAGCTACGAAGTTGTGCGAGTGCTAGGCAATCCGGAAGCGGCGCCGCGCCATCGGAGATCGGAAGCGCCCAGGCATTGCGTGAGGCGAGATAGTCCTCCGCTATCGCGACAAGCCGGATCATGTTGTCGTAGGACGTGCGCACATCGTCGGCGAACGCCACGGCGCCGTGAAAGCGCAGAATGAGGCCGATGGTCCGCCCGGTCCCCTGAGCGCGGACTGTCCCGGCGCAGGCTTTCGCCAGCTCGAATCCCGAATGCCTATATGGCACCGTCGGCGCGAGGTCACCATAAAGCTCCGCCAGGATCCCTTCGCCATTTTCCGTGTTGGCAACCGCGAGCACCGCATCGGCATGGGTATGCTCCACGTGCGAAGCGGGCAGGGCGGCGTGCAGCAGCGTTTCCACCGACGGCCGGGGAGACGGATGCCGAATGGCCATCCCTTCGAGCAACGTGTACATCCCGTTCGAATCCAAGCTCTCGCGTTCGAGAAGTGCGGTAACTTCGCGCAGTCTGAGGGGCGTGAAGTCAGGGGGCCGGACCGTTGAAAGATCACTCCCGCTGCCTTTCACGAACAGGACATCTTCGCCGCTCACGGTATCTCGAAGCTTGATGGAGGTGTTGCCACCGCCGTGCAAAACCAGCGCAGGATCGGCCCCCAGCAGACGCGAGGTGTAGGCGCGCAATGCGAGCGGATCGGTACAGTGATCGGCCTCCTCGGCGTTCCAGCGGCTGCGCACGCGCGTTCCCCAGTCAGAGCGCCAAAATTATAATCTCACCCTCGGCGCCCGCTCATCCCCTCCTTGAAGCCTTTCAACTCGATTCGGATCGTTCGCTGGAGCGAGGCGCATGATGCCTTGTCCGCAGTGCGCACGATCGTGTTCATCAGGGAACAGAGCGTCCCGGAAGAGCTGGAGTGGGACGGGCTCGACGAGAGCGCAGCGCACTTCCTCGCGGAGGGTGAAGACGGTCAGCCGATCGGCACCGCGAGGCTGCTGGCGGATGGCCAGATCGGCCGCATGGCGGTCCTCGCACCGTGGCGTCGCCGCGGCGTCGGAACGGCGATCCTGGACACCGCGCTCCGCTCGGCGAAGTGCCGTGGCATGGATGCGGTCTGGCTGCACGCCCAGACCCATGCGGTTTCGTTCTACCAGCGGATGGGGTTCGAGATAGTCAGCGGCGAATTCCTCGAGGCGGACATTCCCCACGTCCTCATGCGGCAGCGGCTGCCGCGCATTCATGACCCCGCTCCGGAAAACGACGACAGCACAAAGCGGTAGGCGCGGTCCGCGCCAGTGGCCTCTCTGTCGTCGAAACTGCGTTCCACGAACGTAACCTCTTCGCGCCGATCGACGAGGAGCACCGTGGACGAGCGGGTGCCATAGTCCGGAGAGGCGATGAAAGCGGGGGAGAGGAGGCGCTCCCGGTCGAGACTGACTCCGGTGCTGGGGAGCTCGTGGTCGGGCGACCGACGGTCATTCGCGAGGAACGAAAAAACCCCTGCAACGAGCGTGTCCCGGTCCGCCTCGAGCAATACCGAAAGCGCCGCCTTCGCCTGCTGGACTTTGGGCCAGGGTGTATCCAAGAGGGCGTTGCTCAGTCCGTGAACCCCCGCCTCAACTCTCTGAGAATCTCTATTTTTATTAGATAAATAAAAGATGTTATTCATGTCTCCGGTGAGGAGATTGAAGCCGTCGAACGCGTCCTGGGTGGACAAGGAAGCGGTGTACGCCGCGGGCGAAAGGTCGCCAGTGAGAAAATCGGCAACCAGCTCACCCCGCGAGCGCACCGCTCTTGAGATCGAGCCTCCCTGCCGGTAGTTGGTGACCGCCGCGAACCGGCCCGAGCGGGTAATGCCTAGCCACGTGCCGCCTTTGCGCAGGTCGCGTCCGGCGAGCAGCTCTCCGTTTTCCGGCCAGAATGCGGCCGGTGCCGTGGGGCGCTCGAGGAACTCGTCGCGGTTCGCCCCGAGCACCAGCGGGAAGTTGGGGTGTGCCTGCCACGCAAAGGCGATCAAGCACATGGCGCCTCAACGAAGATTTCCGTCTTGCGGCTCGCGCCTGCGTGCAGAAGCCCGGTGAGTCCGTGGCGGCCCACCGCTGCGGTCAGTTCCCGCTCGAAGATGTCGGCGTCGGTAATGCCTTCGTACACTTCCATCCAGAGATCGAGTTCGTCGCGCTTTTCGAGCAATCTGGCTTGCGCGCCGGTCGCCGCCACGACTTCGGTCTGTGCCTGTCGCACCGCCTGAAACGCCCGAGCGCTTTGGGCGGCGGAGACGCGGTAGTAGATGTAATAGGCAAGCCGTCGCACGGTGGTGGATCAGGACGCGGGCAGACGCGGGTAGGGAAGCGGCAGCAGCTCGAGGGCCGGGCCCTCGAGGGAACCAAGGTGGATCGCCTGCGTTGCCGCGCTCGAAATCTGGATGACTGCGAGCAGATCGAAGCCCCCATCTGGCGCCGGCGCCGCGTTCACCACCGTGCCACTTGGCTGACCTTCGAGATCGGCGCTGTATAGCGGGACGCCCGGCGTAGGCGCGGCACCGGCCGCAACGTGCGCAAGGTAGAGACGCCGCTTGAGCTTGCCCAGGTATTGCGTGCGCGCCACGATCTCCTGTCCGGGATAGCAACCCTTCTGGAAGCTCACGCCGCCGGTAAGGTCCAGGTTCAGCATCTGGGGAACGAACTCGTCCTGGCTCGCCGGCGTGATCGTCGCAATGCCGGCGCGGATTTCCAGCCAATCCCACACGGTCGCACCGACGGGGACTGCACCTTGACGGAGCCGGTTCCACAGGGCGCCGGCAAGGGCAGGGGCCACCACGATCTCGAAGCGATCTCCGGGCAGGCGGATGACCGTTGCCGCATCGCCGTGGGCCACGTCGAGCGTTGTCGCTGGCTGCACCCCGAGGTTCGACGCGACCAGACTCGCTGCGTCGACGCCCGCGACGCCAATGCGTACCCAACGATCGGTCGCGTCCACCAGCTCGACCCTCGCGCGCAGGACGAACATCGACAGCCGTTTCCGGATGGGGGCAGCGAGCTCACAGGCAAGCTGAAGGAAAGTCCCGTCGGCGTTCCGGAAGAGCAGCGGGGTCGCAAGCACCCGACCCTTGGGCGTGTTGTAGCTGCTCGGCTGCGCGCGGGTTGCGGTCAGCTGGCGCACGTCGCTGGAGAGCTGCCCCTGAAGAAACGTGTCAGTGTCCGCGCCGGATGCGCCGATGAGTCCGAGATGGGAGAGGTCGCAGAGCACCGTGCCGCTTTTTGCGGCAGCCAGTTCCCCCGGTGGATCGCCGAAGTGGACGACGCGATCGCCATCGAGGCGCGCGCCAAAGCCTGCCAGCTGATTCGTCCAGCCTTTTTGTTCGGTAACGATTGTATTCATAGCCCGGATTCTAGCGACAAAGCCGCGGGGCCGTGGATGGGATCGCTCCTTGACCGAAACCGCCCGGCCGCTGGAGTAAACCGTGTCGCCGTGGCTTCTGCTAGATTCCAGACCATGGACCACAGGACTCCTTTCCTCTCGCGCCAGCGCCGAACGCCGTGAATCGCTATCCGAGCCCGCCCCTGCGGCTTTGCCTCGGCCGGTCGCGTCGCCTCGCCACTGCGCTGGCGCTCGCGCATCTCTTGCCCGCGATCGGCGTCGTCGCAAGCGGAGTCGACCCCTTCGCCACGGCGGCAATTCTCACAGTCACTGGCGCCAGTTTGATCTTCACTCTGCGGCGGCACGCGCTGCTCACCGATTCGCGTTCGATCGTGGAGGTCGCCCTGTCGGATGTGCTCGAGTGCGAGATTGCAGACCGGTCGGGACGAAGGTCATTCGGGAAAGTGCTCGGCACGACGTTTGTTGCACCATGGCTCGTAGTGATCAACATGCGGCCTCGTGAGAGTCGCTTCGCGCGGACGGTCGTTGTGCTGCCGGATGCGACGACCGGCAAGAGCTTTCGCGAGCTGCGGGTGTGGCTGCGCTGGCGGCGGCCGGCGCGGGTTACGGCGGAACCCTAGCCCGCTTCGGGTCCGAGCCCGGGCCGGAGTTCCTCGGGCTGTAACACCGTGTTGCAAGCCACCGGGAGCAGCTTCGGATAATCACGGCTGTAATGCAGGCCCCGGCTTTCCTTGCGGGCGAATGCAGAACGGACGATGAGGTCGGCGGTTTGCACCAGGTTGCGCAATTCGAGCAGATCGTTGCTCACGCGAAAGTTGGCGTAATACTCGTGTATTTCCTCCTGCAACAGGCGGATGCGGTGGAGCGCCCGCTCCAGCCGCTTGCTGGTGCGCACGATCCCGACGTAGTCCCACATGAAGCGCCGCAGCTCATCCCAGTTGTGCGCGATGATCACCTCCTCGTCAGGATCGGTGACCCGGCTTTCGTCCCAGTGCGGCAGATCCACTCCCACGGGCCGAGCCTGGGTGCGAAGGTGTTCGGCTGTCGCCCGGCCGAATACCAGGCATTCGAGCAGGCTGTTGCTGGCGAGCCGGTTGGCTCCGTGCAGTCCGGTACAGGCGGTTTCACCCACCGCGTACAGACCGGGCACATCCGTCCGCCCGCAGGTGTCGCTCAGGATGCCGCCGCAGGTGTAGTGAGCAGCGGGGACCACGGGGATCGGCTGTTTCGTGATGTCGATGCCAAGGGCGAGACACCGGGCATAGATGTTCGGGAAGTGGTGCTTCAGGAAGTCCGCTGGCTTGTGACTGATGTCGAGATGGACGCAATCGAGGCCGCGTTTCTTCATCTCGAAATCGATCGCACGGGCGACCACGTCGCGCGGTGCCAACTCGGCGCGCGAATCGTACTCGGGCATGAAGCGCATTCCGTCGGGAAGTCTGAGCACGCCGCCTTCTCCACGCACCGCCTCGGAGATGAGAAACGACTTCGCATGGGGATGGTAGAGGCAGGTGGGATGGAACTGGATGAACTCCATGTTGGCGATGCGGCAGCCTGCGCGCCAGCCAATGGCGATGCCGTCGCCGGACGCGGTGTCGGGATTGGTGGTGTATAGATACACCTTGCCGGCGCCGCCGGTTGCGAGCACGGTGTGCACGGCTGCGATGGTGACGACGTGATCCGCCTCCCGGTCGAGCACGTAGAGTCCGTGGCAGCGCGGCTCCGGCAGCCCTAGTCTGCGGGACGTGACGAGATCGATGGCGGTGTGGCGCTCGAGGACGGTGACGTTGGGGTGGGCCTTCACCTTGCCCTCGAGGGTAGTCTGTACCGCCTGTCCGGTCGCATCGTCCGCATGGATGACGCGCCGGTAGCTGTGACCCCCTTCCCGGGTCAGATGAAAGCCGCTGTCGCTCGCCTCGTCCCGGGTAAAGGGCACACCCTGGGCGATGAGCCATTCGATCGACTCGCGGGCGTGCTCGACCACGAACCGGGTTACCGCCTCGTCGCAGAGCCCCGCCCCTGCCACCAGCGTGTCGCGAATGTGGGCCTCGGGCGAATCCTCCTTCGCAAGCACGGCGGCAATGCCGCCTTGCGCCCAGTTGCTCGCGCCTTCCCGCAGCTGACCCTTGGTGACGATGCCGACCGACATGTGGTCCGCCAGATGCAGCGCGACGGTGAGACCGGCAAGCCCGCTCCCGATGATCAGCGCATCGAACTGGCGGTCGCTGGAGGAAAGGCTCATGGCGCCGGATCATACCCGATTTTTTCTGTCGGAAACCCCTGGTTGACCGGGATCAAGAGGCGGGCATCCACTGCATTTTCGGCTTGAACTCGCAGCGCGCCGGGCGGTCTCTGCCATGTCTCCGCCGGTGTGTGGTTTTTGAGAATCCACCCCCGAAGGCTATACTTGACCGCTTTTGCGCGGCTTCGACCGCGCAATTCCACAAGCAGAAGCGTTCAGGGATGGACTTGATGGGTGACCGCGAGATCGACCAGCAACTGGTCGAACGCGCTCAGCGGGGTGACAAGAAGGCTTTCGAGCTGCTCGTGGTCAAGTACCAGCGCAAGCTCGCACGGCTGCTCTCTCGCTTCATCCGCGATGCGGGCGAAATCGAGGACGTGACCCAGGAAGCCTTCATCAAGGCGTACCGGGCATTGCCGTCGTTTCGCGGCGACAGCGCCTTTTACACCTGGCTGTACCGGATCGGCATTAACACCGCCAAGAATTATCTCGTGGCGATGGGTCGGCGCGCCCCGACCTCCACGGAGTTCGACAGCGAGGATGCGGAGACGTTTGAGGACGGGGATCAGCTCCGGGACGTGAACACTCCCGAGGCTGAACTTCTGAGCAAGGAAATCGCTCAGACAGTGAACGATACCATGGAGCAGTTGCCTGAAGAGCTGAGAGTCGCCATCACGCTTCGTGAGATCGAGGGCCTCAGCTACGAGGATATCGCCGAGTTCATGAACTGCCCGATCGGGACGGTGCGTTCCCGTATCTTTCGGGCACGCGAAGCAATAGCGGAGAAACTTCGTCCCCTGCTCGGGACCAACAAAGACAAACGGTGGTAAAGATGGAAAGGATCTCGGCACTGATGGACGGCGAGCTCGGCGGCCAGGAGGCACAGACGACGTTGGCGCGGCTGTTGAAGGAACCGGAGGTGCGCTCCGAATGGTTGAACTATCACCTGATCGGTGATGCGCTCCGCGATCAATACCTGCTGTCGATCGATGTGACGGAGCGCGTGTCGGTGCGATTGGCGGCAGAGCCGACAGTGCTGGCCCCCAGGCCCCGCAGCGGTTTGTCCCAGCAGATCAGGCGACACGTGCTGTCGATGGCGGCATCGGTTGCGGCGATTGCCGTGGTAGGCTGGCTGGCCTGGTCGAGCGGTCCGCTCTCTCCGGTGAATCTCGCGTCGAACGCATCAACATCAGGCAGCCAACCGGGAAGCACGGTTTCCCCTTCGTCCGGGATTCAGCTCGCATCGATGGACAAGAACGTTCGCTCCTACCTTCTCGCGCACCAGGAATACTCGCCGACGACCCAGATCCAGGGTGTTGCGCCTTACGTCCGGACGGTGGCCGATGCGCCGGCGGACGGGGCGCGATGAAACTCGCAGCACCGGCTTTCGCCCTAAGCCTCGTTCTCGCTTCGGCGTCCGTCTTTGCCGAACCGCAGTCCCCCTCGGCAGCGGGCATGGAATGGCTGCAGAAGATTTCGTCGGCCGCCCGCGCGCTCAACTACACGGGCACGTTCGTCTACCAGTACGGCAACCAGGTCGAGACCTCGCGAATCTTCCACTACGTCGAAGATTCGCAGCAGTTCGAAAAGCTGGAAACACTGGACGGTCCGGCGCGGGAAGTCATTCGTACCAACGACGAGGTGCTCTGTTATTACCCGGACAGCAAGACGGTAAGGATTCAAAAGCGTCGAGCGCGATCCTTTCCTGCACTGCTGCCCGAGCAGCTCACGGGTATCACGGAGTCCTACACCATCCGCCTCGGGGAGCGGGAGCGGATCGCCGGATACGAAGCCCAGTCGGTCAGCCTCGAGCCCAGGGACGCCTTGCGCTACGGACACAAGTTCTGGGCCGATGTGGATACGGGACTCCTTCTGAAGGCGCGGATGACGAACGAGCGCAAGGAGATGGTGGAGCAATTCGTCTTCACCCAGCTCACCATCGCCGGCGCCATGGACAAGGAAGCGCTGAAGCCGAAATACAATCCGCGGGTGTCCGGCTGGAACTCGTCGGATCTGGCCGAGCCTGCAGCTGCCAATACCGGATGGGTCGTCACGAACTACCCCGTAGGCTTCAGAAAGATAATGGAATCCAAACGGAACCTGCCGGGACGGCCTTCTCCGGTCTCCCACATCGTCTACTCCGACGGCCTTGCGGCGATTTCAATCTTCATCGAGCCTCTGGAGGAGAACCGGGTTCCGGTGACCGGGATATCACACCAGGGAGCTATCAACATTTATAACGGGCTGGTGTCCGGCAACATGGTGACGGTGCTGGGCGAAGCGCCCGGCGAAACAGTCATGCAGATCGGCAAATCGGTTGCCCCCAAGAAATAGCGCGTCTCGCTCCGCTTTTTCCGCATCATGGGCAATCGCTTCCGGAAAATGCCGGTCCACATTGCCGCACAAAAGCCCTATCATCCGCGCCTGTGGTCGGGCGTCGCCGATCGGACAACGAGAGCCGCGGCAGTCCCGGAAGTCTTGGCAACTCATACTCTTTAGCTCGTTAGGGGAATCATGATCAGGTTGCTCGCTGTTCTCGTCACGCTGATCCCGGCAATCGCCGCGGCGCAGCTTCCGGATTTCACCGATTTGGTCGAGAAGCAGGGCCAGGCGGTGGTGAACGTCAGCACGAGTCAAACGGTGAAGGGGATCGCCGGAATGCCGAACATTCCGGAAGACGATCCGATGTTCGAGTTCTTCCGCAGATTCATGCCACCCAACCAGCCGCCCCGGGAGCAGCAATCCCGTTCCCAGGGATCCGGTTTCATCATCAGCAGCGACGGCTACATCATGACCAATTCGCATGTTGTCGACGGGGCAGAGGAGATCACGGTCAAGCTCACGGACAAGCGGGAATTCAAGGCGAAGGTGATCGGCGCCGACAAGCGCACTGACGTGGCCATCATCAAGGTCGACGCCCAGAACCTGACGAAGGTCAACATGGGGGATCCCAACAAACTCCGGGTCGGGGAATGGGTCGTCGCTATCGGTTCGCCGTTCGGTTTCGAAAATTCCGTCACCGCGGGAATCGTAAGCGCAAAGGGACGCTCACTGCCTCAGGAGAACTTCGTGCCCTTCATTCAGACCGATGTGGCCATCAATCCCGGTAATTCCGGTGGGCCTCTCTTCAACCTCAGGGGTGAAGTGGTCGGCATCAACTCCCAGATCTACAGCCGGACCGGCGGCTTCATGGGACTGTCGTTCTCGATTCCCATCGACGTGGCGATGGATATCGCGAACCAGCTCAAGACCACCGGCAAGGTGACCCGCGGACGCATTGGCGTCGTTATCCAGGAAGTGACGAAAGACCTTGCCGACTCCTTTGGCCTCGCCAAAGCCCAGGGAGCCCTCGTCAACTCGGTGGAGAAAGGCGGGCCGGCGGACAAGGCCGGCGTCGAGCCTTCCGATGTCATCCTCAAGTTCGACGGCAAGCCGGTTACAAGTTCCGGGGATCTGCCGCGGCTGGTGGGCGCCACCCGCCCCGGATCCAAGGTGCCCCTTCAGGTCTGGCGCAAGGGGCAACTGAAGGATCTGACCGTGACCGTCGCGGAGCTGCAGGAGGAAAAGCTCGCGCAAAAGCCCGGGAAGAAAGCGACGCCCGAGGTTTCCAAGCGCCACGGCATGAGTCTGTCCGACCTCACTGCGGACCAGCGCAAGGAACTGGGGGCAACCGGCGGAGTCTTCGTCGAAGACGCCCAAGGCGCCGCCACGAAGGCAGGGATTCGCCAAGGCGACGTCATTCTGTCGGTCGGCAGCCAGGAGGTGAAGTCGGTAGAGCAGTTCAATCAGATTCTCGGCCAGTACGAGAAGGGCAAGACCGTCGCACTGCTTATCCGCCGCGGCGACTCCCAGATCTTCATCACGCTCAAGCTAAATGGCGGTTGAGGTTCCACGGCTCGTGGTCCTGTCTCGCGACGGTTGCCACCTGTGCGATGAGATGATGGACGCCCTGCGGGCGCTCCAGCCGCGGCAGCCGTTCACCCTCGAGGCGAAGGATATCGACGAGGATCCGGAGCTTGTGCGTCGCTATGGCGCGCGCATCCCAGTGCTGCTCGCTGGTGACGTGGAACTCTCGCAGGGTCGGCTGGACGCGGCTCGGGTTAATGCCTGGTTGGCCAAATTCGGCTAGAATCGCCGCCTTCGCATCAGGGGGCACTCGCGCGTGCCCCTTTTTTTGGCCGGCGCCCGTCGCCTCATGCAGCATATCCGCAACTTCTCCATCATCGCCCACATCGACCACGGGAAATCCACCCTGGCTGATCGCTTCATTCAGCTCTGCGGAGGATTGACGGACCGCGAAATGGAGGCGCAGGTGCTCGACTCGATGGACCTCGAGCGGGAGCGCGGCATTACGATCAAGGCCCAGACCGCCGCGTTGCGCTACCGTGCGCGTGACGGGCAGGACTACCAGCTGAACCTCATCGACACGCCGGGTCACGTGGACTTCTCCTACGAGGTGTCGCGGTCCCTTGCGGCCTGCGAAGGCGCGCTGCTCGTGGTTGACGCTTCGCAGGGCGTCGAGGCCCAGACCGTGGCGAACTGCTATACCGCCATCGAACAGGGCGTCGAGGTGCTTCCCGTCCTGAACAAGATCGATCTTCCCGCGGCCGAACCCGACCGTGTGATCGCCGAGATCGAGGACATCATCGGCATCCCTGCCACCGATGCCGTGCGTTGCAGCGCCAAGACCGGGGAGGGTATACCCGACATTCTCGAGGCGGTCATCGCGCGCATTCCACCGCCCCGGGGAAGGACGGACGCACCGCTCAAGGCCCTCATCATCGATTCGTGGTTCGACAACTACGTCGGCGTAGTCATGCTCGTGCGGGTCGTCGACGGCGGGCTGCACCCCAAGGACCGCATTCTGCTCATGTCGGGCGGCACCACTTATCTGTGCGAAGAGGTCGGCGTGTTCACGCCGAAGGCTCAGGTGCGCGAGGGTCTGTCCGCGGGCGAAGTGGGTTTCATCATCGCCGGTATCAAGGAACTCGCGGCCGCGCAGGTGGGCGATACGGTCACCCTCGCTGAAGGGCCGGCCAGCGTACCGCTCCCGGGCTTCAAGGAAATCAAGCCACAGGTCTTCGCGGGCCTCTATCCGGTGGAGTCGAATCAGTACGAAGCGCTGCGCGATGCGCTCGAGAAACTGCATCTGAACGACGCATCGCTGCGCTACGAACCCGAAACGAGCCAGGCGCTGGGTTTCGGCTTCCGCTGCGGCTTCCTCGGACTGCTCCACATGGAGATCGTGCAGGAGCGACTCGAGCGCGAGTACGACATGGATCTCATCACGACGGCGCCAACGGTCGTCTATGAGGTGGCGCTGCGCGATGGGATCGTGCAGGCGATCGAGAACCCGTCGAAGATGCCTGACCCGGCCAAGATCGAGGAGATCCGCGAGCCAATCATCACGACTTCTATCATCGTGCCCCAGGACTACGTAGGACCGGTCATCACGCTGTGCAATCAGAAGCGCGGCGTACAGAAGGATCTTCACTACATCGGCCGCCAGGTGGTGCTGACCTACGAGCTGCCCCTGAACGAAGTCGTGATGGATTTCTTCGACAAGCTGAAATCGCACTCGCGCGGCTACGCATCCCTCGACTACGATTTCAAGGAATACCGGGCCTCGGATCTCGTCAAACTCGATATCCTCATCAACGGCGAAAAGGTCGACGCGCTCTCGCTGATCGTACACCGCTCCAGCTCACAGTATCGCGGGCGCGAGCTGGTGGCGAAGATGCGGGAGCTGATTCCGCGGCAGATGTTCGACGTGGCAGTGCAGGCGGCGGTGGGGTCGCACATCATCGCGCGCGAGAACGTCAAGGCATTGCGCAAGAACGTGCTTGCCAAATGCTATGGCGGCGATATTACGCGCAAGAGAAAGCTGCTGGAGAAGCAGAAGGCCGGCAAGAAGCGCATGAAGCAGGTCGGCAGCGTGGAGATCCCGCAGGAAGCCTTCCTCGCGATCCTGCGCGTCGAAGGCAAGTAACGCATGCCAAGCCGCAACCCAGGCGAAACGGAATCCCGATGAACTTCGCTCTCGTAATGCTGATCCTGCTCCTCGTGACGGGGGGCGTCTGGCTGCTCGATTCGCTCTTCGTGCGGGCGAAGCGCGCGCAGCGCGCGAAGGACCCGTGGTGGGTCGAGTACTCGAAGAGCTTTTTTCCGGTGATCCTGATCGTCTTTCTCGTGCGGTCCTTCCTCGTCGAGCCGTTCAAGATTCCATCGGGATCGATGATTCCGACCCTGCTGGTGGGCGACTTCATCCTCGTCAACAAATTCACCTACGGTATCCGTCTCCCGGTGGCAAATCTCAAGGTACTGCCGGTGAATGATCCGCAGCGCGGAGAGGTGATGGTGTTCCGCTATCCCGAAGATCCCTCCCTCGACTACATCAAGCGCGTGATTGGATTGCCCGGCGACGATATCGTCTACCACAACAAGCAGCTCGTCATCAACGGCACACCCGTGCCGCTCAAACCGGATGGTCTCTATCCTTACGTCGAGGGAAGTCTGTCTCTGGTGACGGCCGATCGCTACCTCGAGAATCTCGGCAGCCACGATCATACCGTCATCGTGAATCCCCAGACGCCGCCCGTGCAGATCGGCGGAGTGCGCCAATTCCCCTACCGGGACAGTTGCGTCTACAATGACGAGGGCTTTCGCTGCAAGGTCCCCGCCGGCCATTACTTCATGATGGGGGACAATCGCGACTCCAGCAGCGACAGCCGCTACTGGGGCTTCGTGCCGGAGCGCAACATCGTGGGCAAGGCGTTCATGATCTGGTGGAACTTCGACGATCTCTCGCGCATCGGTCGCAGCATCAATTAGGGAGGAAGAATGCGCACTCGGCG
Source organism: uncultured beta proteobacterium (assembly GCA_963747225.1). GTDB lineage: Bacteria > Pseudomonadota > Gammaproteobacteria > Burkholderiales > JAEUMW01 > JAEUMW01. The sequence goes on from CAVVES010000037.1 coordinate 32,192, forward strand.
ACGTCAAAGGGGCATCGGATTTTTGAGTCTTGCGTTCATCGTCATCACGCTGGGGGCGATCGTGCTCATCGGATTCAAGGTGCTGCCCGCATACATCCAGTACTTCACGGTGAAAGGCGCGCTCAACGAAATCACCCACAACCCGGAGCTGCGCAGTGCAAACGCGACGGAGATTCGCAGCGCATTCGACAAGCGCGCGATGGTGAACGACATCAAGGTCATCCAGGGCAAGGACCTCGAGATCGAGAAAGAAGCCGACGGGTTCACGGTATCCGCCAACTACTCGCAGCAGATCCCGCTCTTCCAGAACGTGAGCGCGTGCATCGACTTCGCTGCGTCGAGTTCCACAAGCAGCGGAGGCAAGTAGCCGCATCGCGGCGGTGCATGAACCTTTCCACAGTCGAAAACCGGATCGGCTATCGTTTCCGCAATCCGGAGCTTCTGCGTCAGGCCCTCACCCATCGCAGTCACGGTCCGCGCCACAACGAGCGTCTCGAATTTCTGGGGGACGGACTGCTCAACTGCCTCGTCGCCTGCGCACTCTTCGATCGCTTTCCGCAACTTTCCGAGGGTGATCTTTCGCGAGCCCGCGCGAACCTCGTCAACCAGCAGAGTCTCTTCAAGATAGCCGAAGCACTCAGGCTGGGGGAGGCGTTACTTCTCGGAGAAGGCGAACTCAAGAGCGGTGGTTTCCGTCGTCCTTCGATTCTGGCAGATGCCCTGGAGGCGTTGCTGGGTGCGGTGTTTCTCGACGGCGGGTTCGATGCTGCGCGGGGCGTCGTAACGACGCTGTTCGAATCGATCATCGCTGTCCTCGATCCAAGCGCCGAAGCTAAGGATTCCAAGACCCTGCTGCAGGAATATCTGCAGGGCAGGCGCCTCCCGCTGCCCCTCTACACCGTGATTGCCACCCGCGGCGAAGCGCACGCGCAACACTTCGAAGTAGAGTGCGCCTTACCCGATCTCGATATCCGCTGTCAGGGCGAAGGCACCAGCCGGCGGGCGGCGGAGCAGGAGGCGGCGAGCGCTGCGTATCGCCTCGCCACGCAGCGCAGATGAGCGGAATCGGAGTTTACCGCGCAGGATTTGCGGCCATCATCGGACGGCCCAATGTGGGCAAGTCCACGCTTCTCAACCGGCTCGTAGGATGCAGGATCAGCATCACATCGAGCAAGGCGCAGACGACGCGCCATCGCATCACCGGCATTCTTACACGCAGCCAAGACCAGATCGCTTTTGTCGATACTCCGGGATTTCAGATGCGGCATTCCAGCGCTCTCAACCGCGCGATGAACCGCGCGGTGACCTCTAGTCTCGCGGAAGTCGACGTCGTGCTGCTGGTGGTCGAAGCCGGTCGCTTCGACGAGCGCGATCGCGAAGTGCTGGCCCTGATTCCCGTCGCGTCGCCGACGCTGCTTGTGGTCAACAAGATCGACCGACTCGCCGACAAGCGCGTATTGCTGCCATTCATGAAGCAGGCTGCGAATCTGCGCTCCTTCGCGGAGATCGTTCCGGTCAGCGCGGAGCAGGGGACGCAGATCACGCCTCTCATCGACGCTGTCGCGCGTCAACTGCCGGAGGCGGCACCGCTTTTCGACGCGGATGAAATCACCGATCGCACCGAGCGGTTTCTCGCCTGCGAACTGATCCGGGAGAAAGTGTTCCGTCTCGTCGGAGAGGAGATTCCCTACGGCGCAAGCGTCGCGATCGACAAGTTCGAGGAGGAGGGAAGGCTGCGACGGATCTACGCGTCCATCATCGTCGACCGCCCCGGTCACAAGGCGATCCTGATCGGGCGCGGTGGTGACAAGCTGAAGGCCATCGCTTCGAGCGCTCGCAAGGACATGGAAGATCTGTTCGATGCAAAGGTGTTTCTCGAGGTCTGGGTCAAGGTGCGGGGCGGCTGGGCGGATGACGAGCACCAGCTCCGGCTCCTGGGTTATGCATGAGCGGGTGCGACGCAAGACAGCACGACGGCGAGGCCGGGTTTATCCTGCACCAGTATCCCTGGAAGGAAACGAGTCTCGTGCTGGAAGCCTTCACGCGACGCTCTGGACGGATAGGTCTCGTTGCGCGGGGAGCGCGGCGGCCTGCCAGCGCGTTTCGCGGAATTCTGCGCGCCTTCGAGCCGCTTGATCTTTCCTGGTTCGGTACCGCGGAGTTGCGTACCCTGCGCAGCGTCGAGAGGGTAGGGGGATTTCCATTTCTCGAAGGCGCGGCGCTCATGTGCGGCTTTTACGTGAACGAGCTGATCCTGCGTCTGCTCCCGCGGGACGACCCGCACGAAAGCCTGTTCGACGCCTATGAGGCAACGCTCCGCCGCCTAGCGGAGGACGCCCAGGCAGAGCCCACCTTGCGTCGCATCGAGAAGTTCTTGCTGCAGGAGTTGGGTTACGCGCTGCCCCTCGCCCTCGATGCCGAAACTGATACGCCGGTCGATCCCGCGACTCGCTATCACTACGTCATCGAGCGCGGGCCCGTGCTCGCCCACGCCGTCGAGGTCGGAGAAAACCCGCTAGAATTGCGCGGGAAAACGCTGCTCGACATGGAAGCCGACGATTACTCAGATGTCTTCACCCTGCAGGAGAGCAAGCTCCTCATGCGCATGCTGATCGCACACTATCTTGGTGATCGCCCTCTCTATAGCCGCCAGCTTCTGCGCGATCTACAGCAGCTATGATCGAGCTCGGCGTGAACATCGATCATGTCGCGACCCTGCGCGAGGCGCGACGCACCTACGAGCCGGATCCCGTCTGGGCAGCGGTGGAAGCGCATCTGGGCGGCGCTGGCGGCATCACCGTACACCTGCGCGAAGACCGACGGCACATCCAGGACGAGGACGTGCGTCGCTTGCGTGAGCTGACTCACATCAAGCTCAATCTCGAAATGGCCGCGACCGACGAGATGATCGGGATCGCACGCCGTATCCGCCCCGAAATGGCGATGCTGGTGCCGGAAGGTCGGCACGAGATCACCACCGAGGGCGGCCTCGACATCGTTTCCCAGGAATCCCGCCTGAGGATCGCGGTGGAGCAACTTAGGAACGCGGGAATCGTGGTCAGCGTATTCATCGACGCCGAGCTTGCCCAAGTCGAAGCGGCACAGCGCATCGGTGCCGCAGTCTGCGAGGTGCACACAGGCCCCTACGCCCATGTCTTCCATTCCCAGGGGCGCGATGCAGAAAGTCCAGGCGTCGTGGCCGAGTTGAACAAGCTGCGAGCCGCGGGAGCCGCGATACGGTCTCTCGGAATGCGTTTCAATGCGGGACACGCGCTTACCTACTTCAATGTCGAACCGGTTGCGCAGCTGCCCGGCGTGCGCGAGTTGCACATCGGTCACGCAATCGTCAGCCGCGCCGTGTTCATCGGCATGCGCGAAGCCGTGCGCGAGATGAAGTCGCTGATGGTGACGGCGCACCGTGGCAGTGATTCCGGAGCGCGCTGATGCCGATAGCGTCTTTCGAGCCGTGACGACCTTTCATCCCGAAACGCAGGCCTTGGGTCCGCTCATGCTCGATGTGGCGGGATGCTCGCTGAGCAATGTCGACCGCGCGCGGCTTCGCCACCCGTTGTGCGGAGGGGTAATCCTGTTCGCGCGCAACTATCAGTCGCCGCAACAACTCGCCGAGCTGTCGAGCGAGATCCGCGGTCTGCGCAGCCCTGCGTTGCTCGTTGCGGCCGATCACGAAGGGGGCCGAGTGCAGCGGTTTCGCGATGGCTTCACGCCGATTCCGCCGATGCGCGCACTCGGTCGTCTGTTCGACGCCCATCCGGATCGGGCGCTGCGCATTACCGAGGGCGTTGGTTACGTGATCGGCCAGGAGCTGCGCGCCTGCGGCGTGGATTTCAGCTTCACGCCGGTGCTCGACATCGATCATGGGCCGAGCGCCGTGATCGGAAATCGAGCATTCCACCGCGACCCCGACGCGGTCGCCGCATTGGCCCGCTCACTTGTACGTGGACTCAACCGCGCAGGGGTAGCGGCGGTGGGAAAGCACTTTCCCGGGCACGGATACATCGCCGCGGACTCTCACCTCGAAATCCCTGTCGATGAGCGCAGCTTTGCGGAGATTGAAGCGTGTGATCTCCGTCCGTTTGCACGCCTTGTCGAGAGCGGCCTCGGAGCAATCATGCCCGCTCATGTCATGTATCCGAGGGTCGATCCGCGTCCAGCCGGATTTTCTTCCGTGTGGCTCAAGGATGTGTTGCGGGGGCGGCTTGGCTTCGAAGGCGTGATCTTCAGTGACGATCTCAGTATGGAAGGCGCGACTGTGGCAGGAGGCATCGTCGACCGAACCGTGGCCGCGCTCGAAGCGGGCTGCGACATGGCCCTCGTCTGCAACGCGCCAGACAAGGCGGACGAACTGCTCGCCAGCCTGCACTGGCCACCGTCCCCCGTTTCCCTCACGCGGTTTGCGCGCATGCACGGCCGTGGCCCGCATCGGACTCTCACGCAGCTGCGCGAAGAACAGGAATATGCGCGTGCGGTACACGACATCGGGAGTGTTCCGGTTGACACAAGTGAACTCGCCCTGACCGGCAGTTGTGCCCAGAGCGGTGGAACCGCACCAGCCTAACGAATACCCGTCAGACGCGCTCGACGTACTCTCCGGAATCCGTGTTGACCTTGATCTTCTCGCCTTCGCCAACGAAGGGTGGAACCATCACCGTGAGACCGGTTTCCATCTTTGCGGGCTTGTAACTGCCAGTCGCGGTGGCGCCCTTCAAGGTCGGTTCCGTTTCGACGATGGTAAGCACCACGTTCCCGGGAAGTTGCAGGCCGATAGGTCGGTCGTTGTGGAAGTTGACCTGCACGTCGGTGTTGGGGAGCAGATATTCCTTCTGTCCTTCGAGAAAGTCTGCCGAAAGCTGAAGCTGCTCGAAGCTTTCCTTGTCCATGAAGATATAGTGGTCGCCGTCGTTGTACAGGTATTCCATGTCCCGCGCCTCAACGTAAGCACGTTCGATCTTCTCGTCGGTGCGGAAACGCTGATTCACCTTCGTTCCGGCTTCGATGTCCTTCATCTCTACCTGCATGTACGCGCCGCCGCGCCCGCCTACGTGGACGTGATAGCTCCTGAGGACGCGCCAGACGCGCTTGTCCCATTCGAGCAGATTACCGGCGCGGATTTCGGTTGCGTTGACTTTGGCCATGATTGGGATGCCGTGCAAAAGGGCGGTATTCTACCCGAATGGACCATTCCGGCGGCAGGGTTGCCACTTTCAATCCAGTATGCACGCGGTGTCCTCGACTCGCAGACGCGCTGGCGGAGGTGCGGAAAGCGCACTGCGACTACCACGGGCGGCCAGTAGCGCCGTTCGGCGATGAGATGGCGAGGCTCCTCATCGTCGGGCTTGCACCCGGGTTGCACGGTGCCAACCGCACCGGTCGACCCTTTACCGGTGATCACGCCGGGTTGCTGCTTTACCGGACGCTCCATCGATTCGGTTTCGCAAGCCACCCGGAATCGGTGAGCGCTGAGGACGGACTCCGGTTGATCGGCTGCCGGATCACCAATGCCGTGAAGTGCTGGCCACCGGCAAACAAACCGACACCCGCCGAAGTGGCAACCTGCAATGCCTACCTTCGCTCCGAACTCGCGGACCTCGAGCCGGGCAGCATCATCCTTGCCCTCGGGGCCATTGCCCACGAATCGGTGCTACGCGCTGTGGACGTCCGACCAAGGGGTCTTCGGTTCGCGCACGGCGCCCGTCACGCCTTGCCGGGCAGCCTGACGCTGCACGATAGCTACCACTGTAGTCGGTATAATACCCAGACGAAGCGGCTCACCGACGCCATGTTCGAGGATGTTCTGGGCCGGGTCGCAACCGAGTTGAGAGTGCGAGTTGACCTTGCGCCCGGGACCGGATCGGTAACGGCTTAATGTCCACCACGATTTTGCCATCACGCGCCGAGCTCGCAGCACGGCTGCCTCACCTGCCCGGCGTTTACCGCATGTTGAATGAGGCTGGGGCCGTGATTTACGTCGGCAAAGCGCTCGATCTACGCAAGCGCGTGGCCTCGTATTTCACCAAGCAGTTTGGCGTTTCGCCGCGAATCGAGCTGATGGTGTCGCAGGTTGCTACCGTCGAAACAACCGTCACACGATCCGAATCGGAGGCGCTCCTGCTCGAAAACAATCTCATCAAGGCTCTCAATCCCAGGTACAACATCCTTTTTCGGGACGACAAGTCCTATCCCTACCTGGTCATAACCGGAGATCGGTTCCCGCGCCTCGCTTTCCACCGCGGAGGGCTGGACAAAAAGCATCGCTACTTTGGTCCATTTCCCAATGCTGGAGGAGTGCGTGCAAGCATCCAGCTACTGCAGAAGGTGTTTCGACTTCGGACCTGCGAAGACTCGGTATTCGCGAACCGCTCACGACCGTGCCTACTGCACCAGATCCACCGCTGCACGGCGCCCTGCGTCGGACTGGTGGAGGATGCGGTTTATGCCGAAGACGTGCGGAACGCCGAGCTTTTCCTGGAGGGAAAAGAAGATGAGGTCATCTCACGTCTCATCGCGCGGATGGATGCCGCGGCTGCTACTGAACGCTACGAGCAGGCAGCGATCTTCCGCGATCAGGTGCGCGCCTTGCGCCGAGTGCGAGAAAAGCAGTTCGTATCCAGCGACTCGCGCCGGGACGTTGATGTGGTCGCGTGCGCGACGGCCCACGGTGAGCTATGCGTGAATCTGGTCGTGGTCCGCGCTGGGATGCACGTTGGCGACAAGACATTCTTTCCCAACAATGCCGACCCCGATGACGTTGCAGGAGCGCTGGAAGCATTTCTCGCACAGCATTATCTTGATCGCGCAGCGCCACCGCTCATCCTCGTGAATGCGGAAGTTCCTGTGAGCGCGCTGGAGAAGTTGCTTTCAGAGCAGACGGGACGGAAGGTCGAGATCGTATCGAACACGATCGGCGAGCGACGAATCTGGCTTGACATGGCTCTCCAGAATGCACGCTTGGCGCTCTCCCAGCGACAAGCGGCACAAACGAGCCAGGAAGCCCGCATGAGCGCGCTCCAGCACGCGCTGGGGCTCTCGGAAACCGTGGGGCGCATCGAGTGCTTCGATGTCAGTCATACGATGGGCGAGGCAACCGTAGCCTCATGCGTTGTATACGATGCACACCGCATGGTGAAGAGCGATTACCGTCGCTTCAATGTCTCCGGCGTTGCTCCGGGCGACGACTATGCCGCACTCCGGCAGGTGTTAGATCGGCGCTATCGAAAAGTGATCGCCGGCGAAGGACAACTCCCGGATTTGATTCTCGTCGACGGCAGTAAAGGGCAAGTCGGAGTCGCCAAACAAGTGCTGGAAGAGCTTGGCCTGGGGGAAATCCCACTGGTCGGGGTGGCGAAAGGCGAAGAGCGCAGGCCGGGCCTGGAAGCGTTGATCCCCGCCAATGGACACCCGCCAATTTACCTCGGTAAGGATCACGAGGGGTTGCACCTGATCCAGCAGATCCGCGACGAGGCCCATCGCTTTGCGATCGAGGGGCATCGGGGACGCAGAGAAAGGGCGCGCACACATTCGACGCTCGAAGGAATCAGCGGGATCGGCGGCACCCGCCGCCGACAGCTGCTCACCCGATTCGGCGGGCTGAAGGGGTTGATCGCGGCAAGCGTAGACGACATCAGCCAGCTGAAAGGCATCGGACGGCAGCTTGCCGAGCGTATCTACCGCGAACTACATTGACGCTAGGGGAGCCATGCCGCTCAACGTACCCAATCTGATCACCTGGTTTCGGATCTCGCTCATTCCGCTGATAGTGGCCATTTTTTACGTCCCGCAGGACTGGCTCGCGCCGCAAGAGAAGAACCTCGCCGCGACAATCATCTTTGCGGTTGCAGCCGTGACCGACTGGCTCGACGGATATCTCGCCCGAAGCCTGAACCAGACCTCTGCCTTCGGGGCATTCCTCGATCCGGTGGCGGACAAGCTCATGGTGGCTGCGGCGTTAACTGTGCTGGTTCAACTCGGGCGCGTTGAGGCCTTTATCGCGTTTATCATCATTGGACGGGAGATCACGATCTCTGCGCTGAGGGAATGGATGGCGAAAATCGGCAAAAGCAAGAGCGTCGCGGTTTCGTTGCTTGGCAAAATTAAGACAGTGTGTCAGATGATCGCCATTATTCTGCTGTTATACGCAGCGCCGATACTCGGGAGGATTGATACGCTGACGATCGGGACCGCATTGATCTACGTTGCGGCAGTGCTGACGATGTGGTCCATGTTTTATTACCTGCGCCTTGCCTTGCCACACGCTTGGGGAGGAAGCCGGGTGCTGCCTTGACATCGAGCGCTTCGGCCATATAATTCAGGGTCTTCGCGGGAATAGCTCAGTTGGTAGAGCGCAACCTTGCCAAGGTTGAGGTCGCGAGTTCGAGACTCGTTTCCCGCTCCATGGAATTTTGGGGAAAGCGCAACGCTTTCCCTTTTTTCATCAGTGTTCGTACGGTGTTTTCTAAGGCGGGGTGGCAGAGTGGTCATGCAGCGGCCTGCAAAGCCGTGTACGCCGGTTCGATTCCGACCCCCGCCTCCCGAGACTTTGGCATCTCAGCCCCGTTTGATCGGTCCAGCAACCTGACCTTACATGTGGGGGTTGTCGGGAGTTGTTGCACTTTCCGCGTATACTATTAGGGTTCTGCGATGTTGGCGCGCCGGATACACGCGGCCGTCCATCAGTATTAATTGTCGGAGATTGAATGCCAATTTAGCGTGATGCGATTCCGGTCAGAAGTTTCAAAGCAGCCACGCGGCTGTAGCGAGAAGATTTATAGCTTCAATAAAAGACGTTACTTCGAAACAGCGGGTTTCTGTATCTGGCGCGAAACGTGCACTTTGCGTCAACCCCAAGACTTGTCCATATGTCAGGTTAGCGGGAGCAATGTCCTGTAAGTCCCAAAAACTTGAATCCAAGCTATGCATTCTCCTGGCAATTTATCCGTAATCATCTCAGCACTCATGAAAAAGCTCTTGCTGCTTACAGGAATATGGTTGGCTCTCTTAGCCTCTCCCTACAGCGCGATGGCGCAACAGGGCAGGGGCTACGTTCTAGGCGCTGGAGACGTCGTCAAGATCACTGTGTTTCAGAATCCTGACATGACTACGGAAGCAAGGATTTCCGAAGAAGGTAAAATCACGTTTCCGCTCATAGGGCAGGTGGAAATCGGGGGGGTGACGCCCGCCGCGGCAGAGGCGCGGATTGCAGGCCGCCTTAACTCTGGAGGATTTGTATTGAATCCCCAGGTCAATATGGTGGTTTCTCAGTTTCGGAGCCGGATGGTTTCGGTGCTCGGGCAAGTCGGCAAACCCGGGCGATATCCGATTGAAGAGCGCTCGGCAACCATTGCCGACATGCTCGCTACTGCAGGCGGCGTGCTTCCAAGCGGCGGTGACGAAGTAATTGTCATCCGGAAAAAAGGTGACCAGGAAGAGAGGATGGCGGTTGACTTGGATGCCGGACTCACTGCCGGAAATCTCGTACCGAATGTCGAGCTCGAGAACGACGATACGCTCTATGTCCCCCGGGCGCCCGTGTTTTACATATACGGCGAGGTAAACAAACCTGGCGTGTATCGTCTGGAGCGCGGAACCACTGTGATGCAAGCGATCTCGGCGGGCGGTGGCGTGAGCCTAAGAGGAAGCGACAAACGTGTCCGTATAAACCGGACGGAGCCCAGTGGAACTATCAAGACTATTGATGTCAACATAGGTGATCCGGTGCAGAAGAACGATGTGATCTACGTCAGAGAAAGCATTTTTTAACCAATATTCTGCGAACCAACCCCATGGGAATTCATCGCGCATTAGCAATTCTGAGAGCTCGCATAGTGCCGCTGCTCGCTGTGATCTTGATCACGATGGGCGCAACCACCGTGGTGAGTCTCATCATCACGCCAAGATATACGGCCACCGTAACCTTGGTAGTCGATTCAAGCCGCATCGACCCCGTGACCGGCACGTCGCTCCCAGCTATGATTGCCGGCGACTATCTCAATACGCAGTTGGAAGTCATTCAGAGCCAGGCGGTGGCGCTCAAGGTGGTGCAGAATCTGAACCTCGCAGATGATCCAGGGGCGGAAAAGTTCTGGCTGGAAGATACGAACGGCCAAGGTTCAATAGAACATTGGCTTGCGCTAGGGCTCCTGAAGCATCTCAAGGCCGAGGTCGGAAAGCAGAACAGCATAATCACGCTAACTTATACGAGCACCGATCCAAAGCGAGCAGCTACGCTGGCAAACGCCTTCGCTCAAGCATACGTTCGTACCAATCTCGATTTACGGGTGGCGCCAGCCAAGGAGGCGTCGGAGTGGTTCGGCGCGCAGATTTCAGATCTCAAGGGAAACCTTGAGAAAGCCCAGGCAAAATTTACTGAATACCAACGGGCAAAGGGAATCATCAGCCCTGATGACAAGGTCGATGTTGAGACGAACAGGCTTTCGGAGCTGAGTGCTCAGTTGTCCCTCGCGCAATCGAGCGCTATTGACGCTGTTTCTCGAAAGCGGCAACTTGATCAGTATTTCAAGGAAGGGCGCAATGCGGAAGCATTGCCGGATGCGGTCGGTAATGCTCTGATCAATTCTCTGAAGCAACAATTGAGCGGCGCTGAGGCGAAGCTTACTCAGCTCGCCGGGCAACTGGGCAAGAATCACCCAGAGTACCAGCGTGCGTCGGCTGAGGTTGAACAAATCAAAAGACAGCTGAGCGTGGAGCTTGAGACACTCGCAACCAGCATTGCCAACAGCGCTCGCGTGGCACAGGCCAAGGAAGCCGACCTGCGTGCCGCCGTCGCAGCTCAGAAAACGCGTGTCCTAGAACTCAATAAAGAGAAAGGACGAGACGACATGGCGGTTCTGGTAAGAGAGGTGGAAAGTGCGCAAAAGGCCTACGACACAGCCTCTCAACGCTTTAGCGAGGTGCGGTTGGAAAGTCGGATCAGCCAGACCAACGTCGCAATCCTGACTCCTGCCGTACCTCCGCTGAAGCCATCGTTCCCGGATTGGTTGGTGAACCTCGTGCTGTCATTTGTACTGGGGTCCATGCTGGGCGTAACTCTCGCATTCATGATGGAGCACGCCGACCGGAGAATCCGTGCTCCCGAAGATCTCGAGCAGGTACCCGGCCTCGCCTTGCTAGGTGTGCTCCGCAATACGTCCAACTTGAAGCGCAGTACGGGGACAAAACGAGGTTTCAATCCCTTGGCGATCCTGCGGGGTTCCGGGGCTTAGAAGGAGAAGGAATCCCATGAAATTGCCCGACAAGGTTCCGTTGAGCGTGGCCACACCGGCAGAGCAGAGCCACGCGAACGCGATCGGTACCCTACTTGTAGCTGCAGGAAAGATCACCCCTGCGCAAGTGGATCAGGTTCTGCGTAGCCAGAAGGACAGTGGACTATTGTTCGGCGACGAGGCGATACGGCTTGGTTTCGTTCGCGCTTGGGACGTCGAGCAGGCATTGGCGCAACAGTTCGAGTACCCATATTTAGTCCCTGGGCAGAGCAAAATTCACAGGGAGGTCATCGCAGCTTACAACCCCTTCAGCGCTGAAATAGAAGTCTTTCGTGCGGCACGTACCCAACTCCTGCTCCGGTGGTTCGGCAAACAAGGGGATCGTGGAGCACTCGCGATTGTTAGCCCGGTCCGGGGCGACGGACGAAGCTATGTTGCTGCGAACCTCGCCGTTGTCTTCTCGCAACTAGGCGAACGCACACTCCTTATAGATGGAGATATGCGCCACCCAGGACAACACCTCCTGTTTGGCGTGAGTAATGCAGCGGGACTTTCGTCAGTACTCGCGGGGCGCGCAGGGACTGAAGCAATTGTAAAGGTACGCGACCTCGTCGATCTTTCCCTGCTTCCCGCCGGACCCATCCCACCCAACCCGGGGGATTTGGTAGCGCGTGTTCCTTTCTCATCGCAAATCGAGCAGGCGATCAAGGCATACGATGTCGTGATCGTCGACACGCCAGCGATGAGTTTGGGGAACGATGCGCAGTCAATCGCGTACCGTGCACGCGGCACCCTCATCGTTGCCCGCAAGAACGAGACGCACCTCGGAGTTATCCAGCGCATGACGGCCGATTTTCGTGGGGTAGGGGTCGACGTTCTCGGTGCGCTTCTTAACGAATTGTAGATTTCCGTGGAAAGGCGGGAATTCGTACAGAGGCAATCTCGAAGAGTGGATCGCTTTGTGGGTGAAGCCAGGTGCGCGAGGGTAATTTGAGTCCATCGGCCGCGTGGTATTTTCCCGCGCTCGCCCTTGCGATCGCTTTCGGTGCATTGACGGCTCTTGGAAGCAAGATAGCCACCATCTTTGCGTTTGGAGCTGCAGGTGGACTGGTGATGATGTTCATTCCGCTCCATCTGGTTCTCGGTTTGTTTGTTATTTTGACGTTTCTGGTGGTCGGCCCTCTGACCTCACTCGCTGATCTTCAGCAGGCATTGTGGGCGCCATACATGATTTCAACGGTTTTATTGATTCGTGTACCCATGGAGCGCTTGCAGACTTCCATCGTCCAAGATCTACCTCTCAGTGGGAGCAGACATCCATCGCCGCTGACGTGGGCTCTCATAGCGTACTTTACGGTGATGGTGGTGTCTCTTTTGGTCAATCATCCACCGCCTCTGCAGGGGCTCATCGCAGCCAAGTTGTATGTATTCGCGTGGGGGGTGTTCTTTCTCTTGGTGGTATCGTCGATCTCCCCAGAATCGCTTAAACGGCTGTGGAGAGGGTTTCTTCTGATAGCGATTCTTCAGGTGCCTTTCGCCCTCTTCCAAAGACTTGTGGAGGTCCCAAGAAGAAATTACGCCATGGGCGGAACGGCGCTAGATGCGGTCGTGGGTACTTTTCCCGGCACGCCAAATGGTGGCGCGAGTGGAGCGTTTGCCATGTTCCTGGTTTTTTCGATGGTTTTATCGATATCGCTCTGGCGCAACCGACTTCTGAGTGGGCAAGCGACCGTCGTCGTAATCCTTGCGGCCGTCGCCTCCATGTGTTTGGGCGAAGTCAAGGTAATTATCGTGTTTCTACCCTTGGCGTTCATGGTGCTGCAACGTCGCGAAATGATCGAACGACCGCTTCAGTTTGTGGGCATGGGAGTCGCGATGCTTGTTCTTTTGGGCGGAATCTTTTCGCTGTATCGAGACGCGATGGAGGTTCGATCGGGCCCACAGCGCACGGTCACAGAGCATGTTGAGGCGGCGTTTAACTACGTGCTGGATCCGAACAACGTCGATTTCAAAACAGGCGCGGTCGGTCGAGGCGCCGCACTTAGTCTCTGGTACCGAGATGGGCGTAGGACGCCTCAGAATTTTCTTGTGGGATATGGTCCGGCGGCCAGCCAAGACAGTTCCCAGAACCGAGGAGACGTACAGGCCCGTTACTATCCTCTACGGACCAATACCACCACGGCAGCTGGCATGCTCTGGGATCTGGGTGTGCTGGGTTTTGCGTCTTTCAGCGCGGTGATCGTTATCGCGTTCTTCGAAGCCCTCAAGCTGTCCAACTCCGCGCACATCCCAGCTTTTCACCGTAGCACCCTGGAGTCGAGTGCGGCATTGTTCGCAATGGTGGGAGTGGGACTTCCCTACAACAATGACATGTTGATTACACCGCCTCTTCAGATGTTGTTTCTCATTGCCTTGGCGCAGGTTATGTATTGGCATTCGCGCGAAAACGCCTCGAAATCCCGAGTGGATACTCCGACACTGGGCGAGAATCGCGAAGTCCGAGTCGTTGGATCCCGGTAGTTGTCTCCGCGACCAAGCCTCTGAGACACGTGACTCTCCAAAGACAAACTGACATCCTCCGACCACTGGGAGCGAAAACTCCGCAGCAAGTTGGAGGGACGATTTAATTACGGCTGGCGGGTCCTGGCTGAACACTTGGAGTGTCGTCTTTGACGCAAACTAGCTGCGTGTGTCACGTTCTACTTGAGCGAAATCCAGATTCGCCTAGATCGACCAAGGCCCACGAGATCCGCCTATTTTCCAAGCTAAGGGACGAAAAGCTACGATTACCGGCCTTCCTTCGCCATTACCGAACGTTGGGAGTCGACAGGTTCTTTATGGTCGATAATGGCTCCACGGACGGATCGACAGAGTACCTTCAAGCTCAACCAGACGTACATTTGTTTCGCACAGATGGCCGCTTTCGTGAGGCCAGGGGGGGGACCGACTGGCTCAACGCTCTGCTGGCTGAGTTCGGTATGGGAGTATGGTGTGTCACAGTCGACGTTGATGAGTTACTTTGGTTTCCGGGAAGCGAAAACTCGAATCTGCGCAGCTTTACGAGCTATCTGGATGCGAAAGGTTATGAAGCATTCGCTTGCCTTCTGCTGGATCTCTATCCCGGTGAACCGTTGAAGAACTGCACCTATGCTCCCAACGAGGATTTGATCGATGCGGCTCCCTATTTCGACATCGGACCATACGAGCGTACCAAGCCGACGCAGGGGCGTTCCCCGGGTTACGGTATCTTCGGGGGCGTAAGGGGGCGGATTTTCTATCCCGAGGCAAGAGAAAAGTCTCTATGGTGGCTGTTGCGCTTCGCGTTTTGCACTTGGCTTCCCTATCGGGTCCCGTTTTTGCGAAACTCCGGTCTCCTTAGAAAGTTTCGACCAAAAATATCGCCGAACTTAACGAAGATACCCTTGGTGCGCTGGGATCGCCAATCCAAATACCTTGACGTTAACCACTCCATGACGCCGAAGATCGTGGCACCCGAGACAGGAGTACTCTTGCACTTTAAGTTCCTTCAGGACTTCCATGAGAAAGCAATTCTAGAAGTTTCCCGTGCAGAGTATTTCGACGGGGCTGCGGAATACAGAAGGTACTGTGAGAAAATTAAGTCTGATCCGGAACTGAATTTCATGTACGTAGGCTCGACGCGGCTCGAAAGCCCAGAGCAACTAGTGCAGTTAGGCCTCATGAACGATAGTAAAGAATGGGCGTTACAACGTTCGACAATAACCAGTCATATTGATGTTCGAAAGCACGCTCTGGTGAATGAACAGTCGGCGCGGGTTCGCTGATGGCTTCCTCAGTAATCAGAGCAAAACGCCAGCAGGAAAGGCTGCCCGGCAACAGCATTGGACCTGCAGACTCCGAGCCGCTGGGTCAAGATCGCAACAACCTCATGCACACGGAAAGCGAAATCGTCGGTGCATTTCCGCGGACCAATTCGAAACGGGCTAGCTGCGTTGTTGTTACATGGTTCTCCGCCTTTCAGGTGGGGTACCTCGACTTCTCCTATCGCATTCGTGCGTTGTCGAGTCAATTCGACCTGACAATCGTTTCGAGGGCACCGCTGACTCAGCGAGAACTGTTAGTAGCGGGCGCAGAGTATCTGGTCCTAAATGCAGGAGATACTTCCAAGCGCTCCCTGGTCAGCTATGTTTTTCGCGTCGCGCGCCTCGTTCAGCGATTGCGACCACAACTTGTCATCTACCTGGGTTCACAAACAGCCTCAACTGCTCTGCTAACCTCAGACCAACGCAGTGCCGTTTATTGGAATGAGCACCCGTCGCACTATTTGCCGCCATTGCCGTGGATACGACATCCATTGAAGGCGCTCACAAACCTAGTTCTGAGGGAACTCACGTATCTGGGAGCAAGAAAGTCAGAGCTCGTAATGCCGATTGGCGAAGCGCATCTTGAAGATCTGTTAGCGCGCGGCACGCCCCATGATTGCCTGCTTTTGTTGTACATGGGGGTCGACAAGATGTTTCAGCGGCCCACGCAGCAATCCTGCAGGAGAGCGTGCGAGGAATCCAAGCCCCTGCGATTGGTCTACACGGGAAGCGTCGCGCACGACAGAGGACGCGATGTCATGCTCGAGGGCATATCGCTCGCGAACAGAGAGGCGGTTCTCGCGCACTTGACGATTATTGGCGCGTCGCTCGAGCAGGTGTCCTACTGCCGAAAACGGGCCGAGGAGTTCGGCATAGCGGAACAGATCGAGGTAATGCCAAGAGTCGCGGGTGACGTCGTTCCGTCGCTCCTTGCAGATGCAGACCTGGGAGTTTGCATCTGGGAGGACCGGATTCACTGGCGCTTCAACCCGCCGACCAAGTTGTTTGAGTACTTGGTTGCTGGATTGCCGGTTCTTGCCAGCGACATCCGCACACATACCCGATACATCAGCAACTGGGTTAACGGTCGGATATTTCAATATTCCGCGGTCTCGTTCGCAGAAGCGATTCGCGAACTCGCTGCCCGGCGCGCCGAGCTTCCCGCGCTGAAGAGAAATGCCATCGCGAGCGGTCAAAAGTATCTTTGGGAGCACATAGAGCCAGAGTTTCTCAATGCTGCGGGAAGAATAGTGAAAGGACGCTCCAGCGTGGAACGCCATGGCTGAACAGACACAACAGCCGACCTTGCGACTACTCATGTTTGCGCCGGACGGTTACCCAACATTTCGCGCCGACGTTGCAGCCTTGTTTGGAAAGTACCTCCCGCGCCACGGCATCCTGACCGACCTCATTGCGCCAACTCCTGCCCAAACAGGAACTGAAGTTCCTGCCTGGGGTGGAGGACAAACCTTCCTTTGCCCGACTGCACCAGGAAGGGTCAGAACGCAGATTACGGTGTCGATGTTCGCGGTAAAGCATCTTCTGAAGTGTCGGAAAGAGCGCTACGATGGAGTGCAAGTTCGCGACGCCGTGTTACCCGCGCTGGTGGGACTTTGGGTGGCCCGGCGAGAAGGAATTCCATTTTTCTATTGGATGTCTTATCCAATCTACGAGTCCCGCATTGAGCGGGTGAAGTCGCGCGGCCTGTCGATGGGGTTGCTGAGATATACGGGTGATGCGATCAGGGGTTATTTCGGGAAGTGGCTACTCTATCAGTGGGTTCTCCCGGCGAGCAGGCACATATTCGTGCAAAGTCGGAGGATGCTTGAAGAGGTAGTAGCCGAGGGGATCCCTGCGACCAGTATGACGGCGGTCCCGATGGGAGCCGATCTTGAAGAAATGAACGTATCCGACATCGCACCCGCGCGAGATGTGCGGCTGGATGGACGACTGGTAATGACCTATCTGGGAACCCTTGCCCGGGTCAGGAAAATGGACTTCTTATTCGAGGTCTTGGCCAGGGTAAAGCAACGGCTGCCCAACGCGGTGCTCGTTCTTGCAGGCGACGGAAACGAACCCTCGGACCGAGAGTGGCTGGAGCGTCGGGCAAGAGAGATCGGCGTGGCAAATGAGGTAGTCTGGACTGGATGGTTACCCAAGCATGAAGGGTGGAGCTTTGTTCGCGCGAGCAAAGTCGCATTGTCTCCCATCGCACCGAGCTTCGAATTGAATCGGGGCTCTCCGACGAAGGCCGTCGAGTACTTGGCGTTGGCTGTTCCAGCCGTCTGCAATGATCAACCGGACCAAGCACAAGTCATCAAAGAAAGCGGTGCCGGACTGTGCGTGCCTTATTCGGTTGACGCCTTTGCCGACGCCATTCTGCATTTGCTGGCGAATCCCGCGGAGGCCGCCAGAATGGCGGCGCGGGGACCGGGCTACGTGCTGGCTCGGCGAAGCTACGAAATCATAGCCCGTGAGGTGGCCCAAACCTACGATAGAGTCATGCACCCCACTGTCAGCACCGACACTCTTCAACCCTCCAAGCCGCTAGCCAGCGAGAGCCACTCTTAGGGTAAAGGCGAAGGGATAGAAATGGCTTTGCACGTATCCGAATCCAATATCAGGGGAACCATTGGCGACCAGGCATTCAGTCGATTTGTTGTGTTAATGCAGGGAACCGTCGTCCAGTGGGTAGATACGCTGAGAAATCCGCAGAGAGATCCGCCGAGCGCGGAGTTCCTGAGCGAGCTTCGAGAACTGGGAATCGATCCACAGTCTTTGAGCTGGGGACCGATGACTTTCTTGCCGTACCGGGCGGAGTACGTAGTGGGCGAGATTATGAAGCGACCTCCCCGGGCTGTACTCGAGATAGGCGCTGGACTGAGTACTCTCCTGTTTTCCGCCCTTGGAGCAAGATACGGCTTTCCCGTATTTTCGATTGAGAATTTCAAGGGATCGGTGAGCTACGTGCAACATCTGTTCAGTAAGGCGAGGGGGAACATGGCAGCGAATCTTCAGCTGTGCAGCTTTGTGCGCAGACGGTATTCGGATGGCCAGCCCTACCGCTGGTACGGCGCAGACCTGGCGGAAGCTCGGACAAAATTTGATCTCGTGTTCATTGACGGTCCGATGAAAACGCTTGTCGGGAGAAATGGGGCGCTTCCGGAGGTGGCCCCCTATCTCGCCGCAGACAACAGGATATTCTTGGACGATACGAACCTTGACCATGGAAAATTCTGTATCCGACAGTGGAAAGAGCAGTTTCCGCTGCTGGAGGTCCGTGAAGATTGCTTCGGTGTAGCGCGTATGCACCTTCCTATGCCCGATGACGCCCGCTAAGGTTTTAAGAGTCCTGATACCCGGCCGAAGGCGCGCGAACCCGATGCGACAGACGAGTAGGTCGAGGGTCTGAAGGCGATGGTGGGGTCGGCAATCTCACTGAGGGGCTAGAAATTGCGCGCGAGGCGCTGTGCAAGAAGGAGGGGGGGGTGTGATCCCTTGGGCTAGTAGAGGCGTGTCTCGCCGCAAACAGGACCCGCCGCGAGCTGAGCGTCGTGCGAGGAGTTGAGCATTGCCCGCTCGATGCTGTATGCGCAGCGCATCAAAGCCCAGGCAAAAACCGGCGACGGCGGCGAAAAACAGCGGCGGCGACCTGAGGCCGATCGCCGAGATCCGGAGTGTCCTCGCCGAAAGCCTGTTTATCGGGGAAGGTCACCGCAGGGTCCGAACCTCGCTTCGGGTGCAGGGATTCGCACTGAAACAAAGGGTGGTGGTGCAGCTGATGCGCGAACAGCTCACTGGTCGCAGCTCTGGCAGCTCGGACCGCTGTGACAGGCGGCACGCGCTGGCTTTGGCTCGATCGCTCAGGGTGTGGCCTCGCAGCTTGCGGCCGAATGGTATGAGCTTACGCGGTAGTTGACTGCAGAAGATGGTCAGGTCTTTTAGAAATTGATATCGTTGGAGGGCTTTACCCTTCGTGGTCAATGAACGGTGACATATGAGTTCTTCAAGCGTAATCGTAACGGGAGCCGCTGGCTTTATCGGGAGTTACATCGTCGATCGGCTATTGGCACAGGGCATGTGCGTTGTTGGCATTGATAATTTCGTGCTCGGTCGCAGGGAAAATATTCGAGAAGCAATAGGCAACAACAAATTTACACTCCTGGAGGTTGACCTATCGGATTACGCGGCCGCACACCGTGCAATCACCCTCTCATGTGAGCGGAGTCCTGTGAATTTCGTTTGGCACATGGCTGCTAACTCGGATATAAGCGCTGGAATACAAGATCCCGATGTCGATCTTAGAAACACCTTCATGACAACATTTAACGTGCTGTCAATTATGAGGAAGTTAGATATACGGCAAATAGCATTCGCTTCGAGCTCGGCCATATACGGGGTTCATCCGGGCATCCTAACGGAGGACATGGGGCCTTTGTTTCCAATTTCAAACTATGGTGCGATGAAACTTGCTTCCGAAGCAATTATTAGTGCTGCGGTGGAAACATTCTTGGCAAACGCGTGGATATTTCGGTTTCCAAATGTAATTGGCCGGCGTGCCACGCACGGCGTTATCTACGATTTCATTCGTAAGCTGAACAATGATCCCAGTTATCTGGAAGTACTAGGCGATGGTGGGCAACAAAAAGCCTATCTCCACGTAGTTGAGCTCTTGGATGCCATGTTTTACGCCATCAAGAGATCAGAGGACAAATTGAACTACTTTAACGTAGGAAACAGCGACACCGGAGCTACTGTCCGCTTTATAGCAACTTCCGTCGTAAGCGCCGTCGCGCCTAGTGCCGAAATCCGCTACAAGGGAGGCACAAAAGGGTGGGTCGGAGATGTGCCCAGCTTTAGATATTCAATCGAGAAACTCGCGAAGTTAGGATGGGTGCCCCGTATCTCCTCGGAGGAGGCTGTTCTGCGTTCGGTAAGAGAACAGTTGGAAGAATAGGGAGCAATCGCCAGTGACAGCAGAGGTTGTGATTCTTGCCGGAGGGAAAGGTACGCGGTTGAAGGAGCGTTTAGGGGGATTGCCCAAACCTATGCTGCAAGTATCAGGGAAGCCTCTGCTAGAGCATCAGATTCTGCTCGCAAGATCCTTTGGCTTCAAAAGCATTGTATTGCTCGTCGCGTACCGTTCTGACGCGATACGGTGCCTTCTGTGGTGACGGAAGCAGTTGGAATGTGGACATTACGTATCTGCAAGAGGCGGTTCCGCGCGGTACTGCCGGGGCCGTCCTCGATGCCCTAGACCAGTTCTCTGAACGATTTATCGTAATGTATGGCGATACGATGTTGAATGTGGATTTGGCCAAGTTTTGGAAATTTCATGCGCAACGGCGTGCAGGAGCCACCCTATTTGTTCATCCGAACGATCATCCTTGCGATTCCGATCTGGTCGAGATGGATGAGACGAATCGCATTCGCGGTTTTCATCCGTATCCTCACGACGAACGTCGATATTACGCAAATCTCGTCAATGCGGGCCTGTATGTTGTCGAGCGGTCATTATTGCACCCATACAAGACGCTGTATGGGATGATCGATTTTGGTAAACATTTGTTTCCACTTATATTGAAAGATGGAAGGGATCTCTGTGGGTACAAGAGTCCGGAGTACATCAAGGACGTGGGTACGCCAGAACGAATAGACAAGGTCGAAGCTGACTTTCACACCGGGCTTATTGGCAGAAGTTCGTTGGTACAAGCATCTCCCGGTGTGTTCCTCGACAGGGACGGAACGCTAAATGTTGAGGTTAACCGTGTTTGTTCGGCTGAAGCCCTAGAATTGCTCGAGGGAGTTTCAAGAGCCCTGAAACGGTTGAACCGGTCTGGCTACAGAACCGCGGTGATTACGAACCAGCCAGTTGTTGCTAGAGGTGACTGCAACGAGGAGGAACTCAATAGAATCCACAACAAGCTCGAAACATTACTTGGGCGGGAGGGAGCGTACGTAGATGCTATCTATTATTGTCCCCATCATCCCCATAGTGGGTTTCGAGGTGAGAGGAAGGAGTTGAAGATTACCTGTTCATGCAGGAAGCCTGCAACAGGGCTAATCGACAAAGCTGTTGCTGAGATGAATATTAGTACGAAAGACTCTTGGTTAATCGGTGATGCCACCGTCGATGTGATGACGGCGCGGAATGCGGGTATGAAATCTATTGTGGTACGAACTGGGCACGGGGGATTGGATAACCAATTCCCAGTCAGAGCTGATTTCGAGTTTTTTGATCTGGAGTCAGCGGTCAATTTCATACTAGATCGCTACCCAGATCTTCTCGCTCGCGCCGAACACGTAACCGAGGATATTCGAGCGGGAGACTGGATCGTTGTCGGCGGTCTAGCGCGAGCTGGGAAGAGCACTTGGGCATCCGTTCTGCGTTACGCTTTGGAGGCGCGAGGGGTAAGGGCACTTGTCATTCCTTTGGATAACTGGCTGAAAAGCGCTGAGAACCGTGGGGCTCGCGGTATCTTGGATCGTTACGACATGTCTGCCATTGAGGCATTTGCCAGAGTCCTTGCTCGCGGACCGGGCGATCGAGAATGCATCATGCCTTTTTATGACCGAGCAGGACGGCTGCAGCGGACGACAGGTGAATGTGTCAGGGTTGACAAAGAGCGGGTCCTTGTCTTCGATGGCGTAGTTGGTCTGCTGAGCGACTATTTGATGCGAATGGCGAGGAAGAAGATTTACGTTGACTGCCCAACTTCGGTAAGAAGAAAGACCTTTTTCGCCGAGTATCGCACACGCGCTTTAGAGGAGATGGAGATTGAGAGGCTTTATGAGGAGCGCGAAGACAACGAGACACAGGAGGTGCTCGCTACCCGATCACGCGCGACCATGGTTTTAGAGGGGCCTAAGCAATGATCATTAGTCGCACGCCAATGAGAGTGAGTTTCGTCGGTGGCGGAAGTGATCTGCCAGCCTTTTACCGCGAATTCGGCGGCGCCGTTGTGAGTACGTCGATTAATAAGTATGTCTATATAGCGGTCAATCCAAAATTTGACAACGAGATACGGGTAAGCTACTCCCGCACAGAAGAAGTTCGGCATGTCGAGGAGATTCAACATGGTCTGGTGCGGGAAGTTCTGGCTAAGCTTAAAATCGTCGGTGGTGTCGAAATAACATCTATCTCAGATATCCCGTCAAGGGGAACGGGGATGGGTACTTCGAGCGCATTCACAGTTGGGTTACTCCACGCTTTGCACGCCTTCAAAGGAAAGTACGTTTCTTCGGAAAGACTGGCCCAGGAAAGCTGTGATGTGGAGATAAACAAGTGTTCCGAACCGATCGGTAAACAGGATCAATATGCGGCAGCCTATGGGGGCTTGAACCTCATCCAGTTCAACAAAGATGAGACAGTGAACGTCGAACCGATCATATGTCACTCGGAGACACTAAAGCGCCTCCAAAGAAACCTACTATTCTTTTATACGGGGATAACGCGCAGCGCCTCGAAACTACTTAAGGAACAAACGAACATTGTCGAGAGTGATGCGGGGAAGCAACAAACCGTAAGGAAGATGGTGCAACTTGCGTATACATTACAGGCGGAACTCCAGAAAGATAATATCGATGCCTTCGGTGAGATCCTGCATGAGAATTGGCTACTAAAGAAGAGCATCTTGGGAGAGATCAGTAGCTCTTCGATCGATAGATGGTACGATCAAGCCATGACCGCTGGGGCAACAGGGGGTAAGGTACTCGGTGCTGGGGCAGGCGGATTCTTGGCGTTTTTTGTGCCTCCGAAGAAGAGGAAAACGGTGATTGATGCATTGGCAGGCTTGCGGCCGGTTGACTTGAGATTCGAGAACGCGGGCAGTAAGATTATTTTTTATCAGTAGGCCCATGGGGGAGATGTCGATCGCCTCGGGGCGGGACCTTACAGGACAGTTAGTCTATGATGAACGCAAGAACGTTAGGAGCTGACGAGTACCTAGGGCGCCTTTCCAATGTAATAGCGAACCTCGATACGTCCGAGATTGACAGCGCCGTCGGATTAGTCGAGCACGCTTGGAAAAATGGGCGCCAAGTAATATCTCTCGGTAATGGAGGGAGCGCCCTCACTGCGCTGCACTACATCAATGACTGGAACAAAAGCGTGTACTTAGCAACAGGGGTCGCCTTTCGGGGCCGCAGCCTCTGTGACAACATTGGGTTGGTAATGGCATATAGTAATGACATCTCATATGAGGATGTCTTTGTCGAGCAGCTGAAGAACGTTTTGCTTGCAGGTGACTTGGTTATTGGTATTTCAGGTAGCGGAAACTCCGAGAATGTATTGCGCGCGATCGGCTATGCCAACATACATGATGCGGTTACATTGGGGATATGTGGTTACAGTGGCGGAAAGTTAAAGGAACTCGCCCAACATAGTATATGTGCAAATGTTAACGATATGCAGTTGTCCGAGGATATTCATCTAATTTTTGGCCACATTGTGATGCGGCGCCTTTGTGGGAACTGAAGTTGGCTCAGGTCAAGAGCCAGATCACCGGATCTCACGCAGATCAACGGAATCAGGCCCTACTTGCCGCTGCGCCTGCTCTCCGGGTGCGGAATCGGTGGCGGCCGAGGTTCTACCCTCCCGCACGCGTCGAACCAACAATCGGTTTGCGGCGCATCTGCGATTGATTGAAGTAACGGTCGGCCGAACCAATGCGGCACTTGGAGCGCTGTACGGCCGTTTGGCACTGTGCATCGGCAAGGCCAAGGCGGGCCCGCGGGATGTTGACGGCGCGCAAGACCGCGGGGTGCTTGGGTCGGCCTTCTTGTGGCCATTCGCGGTTCAAACACTCGCGATGCAACTTGCGGTAGAAGCTCTCTAGAAAGTGTCATTATGCTGGGGCTCGCCCGCTGGAATGAAGGTGGGCCCAACCTGCTGATCACACGGCCAGCGCGTCACCGCCGCGGCGTGAACTCGTCACCATTGTTGGAGCGAATGAATTGCG